>CAKRJY010000045.1 GCA_934352055.1 uncultured Lachnospiraceae bacterium | reverse complement strand
GTACAGACCGGAAAAAAAGCGATGGAGTTGATTCGGGCAAAAGGAAAAGCCTCGGACAATCGGAAGTGGTCCGATGTAGTAAAGAAAGAGGAGCTGCAGGCGGCAGAAACGACCGAGGTTCCGAAATAAAAAAGACATAACAGGAAGAAGAGGAGTTTAAATTTATGAGAGACTTAAGAGCAGTGATTCACGGAATTACAACAGCAGTTTTGTGTGGCGTGGCAGTTTTCTCCTGCAGTACCATCAGCAAAGCTGCCGGAGAAACTTATCAGACAGCAGTGGAGGCAGCCTATGGAGATACTTTCCGTGGCGTCTATGAGAACTATCTTGCCGGTTCCCCGTTAGAGGCAGAGAGTCCGGACGGTGTTGATACGGCAAGCGGACGGCTCATGCTTTCCCGTACCGACCTTTCCTTAGAAGGAACCGGCGGGATGGACTTGGAGCTCAACCGCTATTATGACAGCAACGAAGCCAATCTCGGACATGCAACCGTCGAATATTTAGACAAACTCGAAATCGACACGGTATGGGTTAAATACCGGACACAGGACAAAAAAGAGCACAAAATCCTTGTCAACCGTGCCCTGTTATCCAAACATAAAAAAGCGTTAAAAGACCTCTTAGTTTCTTATGAAGTGGGTGAGGCTCACCGCAATGTAAAACAGGATGGGGAGGATGCGATTGAAACCAAAACCCAGCGGACGAAGATTGTCAGCCGGGAAGGGCATGACGTATACGGGATTGCCAGCGGATGGCGCTATGACCTTCCGTGGATTGAAACCGTAACACTGGCAGAAGAAGAGGGCTGGGGAAAAAATCCCGCGTATCTTCACTATGGAAGTGCTGGTGTGATTGGGATTGAAACGAGCGCCGATGCGGCAGCAAAAACTTACGCAATCCAAGGACTGAGTGGCTACTCTTACGAAGATTTGAAACTGGAGGATTTTAAGCAGACCGTGGATGGCATTTCCTGTACCTACCTGCTTCGTGATAAAACCGGACTTCGCACCTATTTTAACGAAGACGGTGTTGTTGTGCTGCAAAAAGACACCCATGACAATGCCATTACCTATACATACACCGATGCCATTCATCTGGCAGCCATTACCGATTCTGTCGGACGAAAGATTGTATTTCATTACGAGGGTGAGGGCGATGATAAAGTGCTGAAAACCGTTACCGTGCAGGGAAAAGAAGCGGCAGGTGGCGTAACCAAGAAAACGATTACTTATGAAACGGAAGAAAAGACATACACGCCGCATCACGGAGATGTGTTAAACGGCTTTGTGCTTACGGCGGCAACCGTCGATGGAAGCCGGGAAACCTATACCTACCGGACCGTGGAACGGCTGATGAATACCTCCGGAGCGGGAATCGCTTCCCAGCGAGTTTCCACCAATCAGAGCTATCTTCTGACAAAATGTAAGGCAAACGGCAGTGAGACCCACTATGAGTACCGTGCCTGCTCGCTGCGCGGTGAAAAAGAAGGGGGAACCGGACAGAAGAGAGATGTGGTGACGGAG
>CAKRJY010000044.1 GCA_934352055.1 uncultured Lachnospiraceae bacterium | reverse complement strand
AGGCCCTCCTAATGATATTTATTGTATCATAGAAGGACCTTACTTAGGTTATTTTACAGAAAAAGTTTCATAGGCTCGAATAAGCGCGTCTTTTCTTCTGTACCATCAGAACCATTTTGTCAAACGACTATATTTCATTTTTAATCAGTGCAATTTTTTCCAATTTCTCGGATTCAGTGTATCGCGGAACTTTAATTTCTTATTATATTTTTTCTCATAATCCTTTTTGTTTAATCTGTATACACAATACCACAGAAGTAGCACGATTATTAATTCTGACATATTTGTTTACCTCTTTTTAACTCACAACTCCCTAATAAAAATCACGCTGCAAACCTTATTGCAGAATTTCTACTCACACGTCCCTTGCGGGACGTGACTGCTATATTTAGTGCTCTATCTTTACATTCCACAATGTCTCTATTAAATCAAATTTGACACTGCATAATGTCTTCCCGTTTCCTGTCTTTACATTCCACAATGTCTCTATTAAATCGCAAAGGAGGGCAATTAGAAAATGTAAACAACTAACTTTACATTCCACGATGTTTCTATTAAATCTTGTCGCCATTTGATACCAGCCAAGTGACAAATACTTTACATTCCACGATGTTTCTATTAAATCTTAGGTATCATGTATGAGCGTGGAGCTACAGCCATCTTTACATTCCACGATGTTTCTATTAAATCGCTTTCACAAAAGTCAAGGTCTTTCTCGTCGTGCCTTCTTTACATTCCACAATGTCTCTATTAAATCGAATGGCCGGAAATTGAAATCTGCGTCGATGCGACCTTTACATTCCACAATGTCTCTATTAAATCCAGATTGAACACCCAGAATCTTTCGCCGCCATCCATCTTTACATTCCACAATGTCTCTATTAAATCTCTCATCATATCTTCCACCTGCTGTGTAATACCAGTCTTTACATTCCACAATGTCTCTATTAAATCACATCCTCCATTCATTTACTAACGATTCCAGTCTTCTTTACATTCCACAATGTCTCTATTAAATCTAAATCATCAAAGAGAGGAACACAAAAATAAAAAAGCTTTACATTCCACAATGTCTCTATTAAATCCCAGCAACATTGCAACGGTGCGGGCAAATTATAAAACTTTACATTCCACAATGTCTCTATTAAATCCGTCCGCCCATTTCTCTTCTACGTACTTCGACGGATTGCTTTACATTCCACAATGTCTCTATTAAATCTGCTACATCATTGTCCGAACGGCGGAAACAGGAATCCTTTACATTCCACAATGTCTCTATTAAATCGCAGGTGCGATGCACATTCCTGAGTCGATGATGACCTTTACATTCCACAATGTCTCTATTAAATCCAGACGGAGAAGTCGTTGAAGAATCGCAGATTCAAAAAACTTTACATTCCACAATGTCTCTATTAAATCTATCAGGTTGATTGCGGCATGGACATTCAGCTCTTCTTTACATTCCACAATGTCTCTATTAAATCAAATAGCGAAAGTGCGGGATAAAATATTCCACCTTACTTTACATTCCACAATGTCTCTATTAAATCCCATGCCTCGGCTTCCGTTCATCGCAAACAGTGTCTTTACAT
>CAKRJY010000043.1 GCA_934352055.1 uncultured Lachnospiraceae bacterium | reverse complement strand
ACGTGGTAACTATATGCTCTCTAAAGATGGAGAACAGATTTTTTACCTACCTGAAAAAGATAACTAAATATTAATAATTACTCACTAATTTTAAGAATGTAGGCGGGAATTCTCAGTTACTTGTATCCGAGATGAAAGCCTGATTTCTTTACTCAAAAAAATATCTATATGTGCTGTATGAAAATGATGTAAATAAGATTTTATTTCCTAGATATGTTATGCTATATGCAAGGAATTAGTGGAAACACTCTACTCAAGGAATTTCTTGAATTAAGAACGATTCTCTGGAAAGGACAGCTATGGAATGAATCATATTTATGTGAAACCATTGGTTCTACTTCTGAAGAAAATATTCTCAAATATATTGAAAGGCAAAAGAACTGTCAGTTATGAATAAAGCAATTAAGTACAGAGTATATCCTTCAGATGAACAAGCTGTTATGTTTGTGAAAACTTTTGGCTGCTGTCGCAAGGTATGGAATCTTATGCTTTCTGACAAGATTGCTTATTATAGATCTACAGGTAAAATTCTCTTGACTACACCCGCACAGTATAAGAAAGACTATACATTTTTGAAAGAGGTTGATTCACTGGCTCTTGCTAATGTACAAATGAATCTCCAATCATCTTACAAAGCTTTCTTCGATAAGAAGCGTAAGAAACGTAATGGTTTTCCTAAATTTAAATCAGCGAAACATAGCAGAAAATCATATACTACCAATAATCAGAAAGGTACAGTAGCTATTATTGGTAATACAATAAAACTTCCCAAGATTGGTAAAGTAAAAGCAGTTATTCATAGAAAACCAGAAGCTGATTGGACAATCAAGTCAGCTACTGTATCTCAAGAGAGTGATGGGACTTTTTATATTTCTGTATTGTTTGAATTTGAGAAAAATATTACTCAAGTTGCTAAATCTAATAATGTAATAGGTTTAGATTACAAGTCTGATGGTTTATATATGGATTCTAATGGAAATATTGGAAGTAACCATAAATATTACAGAGAGTCACATGAAAAACTTGCTAAAGAACAACGCAAACTATCTCGTAAAGTTGGTTCTAAAAAGAATCAATCTAAATCGAATAATTATCTTAAACAACTAAAGAAAGTAAATAAAATCCATAGACATATCGCAAATCAGAGAATAGACAATCTACACAAACTATCTACTGAGATAGCCAATCAAGTAGACGCAGTATGTGTAGAAAGTCTTGATATGAAGGCTATGTCTAATAAAGGTTTTGGCAATGGAAAAGCAACATTAGATAATGGTTATGGATTATTTCTAAATATGCTTGAGTATAAGCTTTCTGATAGAGGCAAATACTTTATCAAGGTAGACAAATGGTATCCATCCTCACAATTATGCAGTTGTTGTGGAAATCAGAAAAAAATAACTCTAGCGGATAGAATATATAAATGTAGTTGTGGTTTAGAGATAGATAGAGATTACAACGCAGCTATCAACATAAAAAATGAAGGACTTAGACTGCTAGCATCAGCATAGATCCTTCAAATAAATACTTACAGTAGGGCAGGAACTGTCCGAACTGATACGCTTGTGGACACTGTGTAAGACTTGCCAATACTTATGTGTTATCTAGCCGTAGTGGTTGAAGCAAGAAACTCGGTAACTTGTTGCCGAGTAGTTCACTATTTATGCGTGCTATATTTTTACAAAAGGAGGGATGGACTATGAAATATTGTCCTAACTGTGGTCAAGCTTGCAGTGACGCTGATCGTTATTGTCCAAATTGTGGAGAACCTTTATCCATTAAAAATACTTACGCTACTAGGCCAATTATTGATGCTGGTAATGTAAAGAGA
>CAKRJY010000042.1 GCA_934352055.1 uncultured Lachnospiraceae bacterium | reverse complement strand
TTGTTGTTAATCACATTTTATCTACAGAACCAACTGGGTTGGTCGCCTGTCAGGTGACATTGCACCAAAATATTTTAAATAAGCGATATTCATTCAAAACACTGGTTGTCCATACGCATCCAGCACATCATTGATTTCAAACATATTATAAATCTTATTCTGTAAGAAATATGCCACGATAATATCTGTTTTTGAGCTTCTGGATAATGCAAAACCAGCGCTTGCCAGTAAATCCTTTGCTTCATCTAATGACAATTCCAAGGCTATCGTGAATGCCAGTACTGTTTTTTTATTTGGAACATAATTGATATCTTTCCGGATTTTTGAAAAATGTCGTCGATCCACATACGCTTTTGCATATGCTTCTGAATCTGTCATGCCACGCTCATCAATCATACGGAGCAATCTCTGCGAAAATGTTTCCTCCAGCTGATTCATCAGACTATCAATATTTCTGTTCACTGACATAGTAGAAGACATACCTTTTTTGAACTTTGTCTTCTGCATTGTTGAAACATCAAATTCTTCCGGTAATGATTCTTCTACCAGACTGCTTTCCTCTTCC
This sequence comes from uncultured Lachnospiraceae bacterium, assembly GCA_934352055.1. Taxonomy (GTDB): domain Bacteria; phylum Bacillota; class Clostridia; order Lachnospirales; family Lachnospiraceae; genus Pararoseburia. Next base: position 1,610 of record CAKRJY010000042.1, on the reverse strand, counting down.
TGCAAAGCCTTCTCTTTGGCTCTCTTTTGTCGGAATTTTGTGATCTTATCAAAAATGGATTTCATTTCTTGATCCATTTTGATATCATCCTTCACTGGTTCATAATATTTGTCTATGTATCTTCCTACTTCATCAATCAGCTTCTGATCCGCCATATCTGTAACGCCTTTACAATTCTTATTTATCGTAATGATTAAATCCACCAAACAATCCTGGCTCACTATGTCCCTGCTTATTCCCCTTGTTATCATAATGTTTCATACTGCCAAAGAATCCCGGACGGCTCTCGCCTACTTTGTGACCATTATTATCGTAGTGGTTCATGCCTCCTAAAAAAGACGGAGAACTATGTCCGATTTTATTACCATTAGCATCATAATCATTCATACTGCCCAAAAATCCCGGACGACTCTCACCTACCTTCTTTCCATTTGCATCATAATGGTTTATCGAACCAAATAATCCTGGTCTGCTATATCCTTTTTTATTCATATCATTCTTCTCCTGATTCTTTATTCTTATATCTTAGAATAACACACTTTTCTCTTTTTGAAGTCGCATAACAGGCGACATTCTCTGAGTCGTCTATAGACATTATAACAGCTATTACTTGTTGTTAGTTTATAAATAAAGTATAATAAAAAATATATATAATAACCGCGCAGCATGTAGCCTGGAAGACAGGTAATCCTCATGCTTAGCGATATACGAGGGAGGAAATTCTCATGGGCAAACAATCCACCAGAGAAAACAAAACTATTTACCAGCTTTGCCGAGAAGCGGCAGGACTTACAAGAGCAGAGGCCAGCGAAAAAATGGAAGCTGTCTCTGATTCAAAAATTGAAAAATTTGAATATGAAACCCAAGAACCTACGCCTTATGATATCCTCCAAATGGCAGATGCCTATAAAAGACCAGATCTTTGCAATTATTACTGCTCTCACAAATGCGAAATTGGTCATCGTTATGTTCCAGAAATAGAAGTGACCGATTTGTCAAATATCATTTTGGAGACAATTGCCAGTTTAAATGAAATCAATCCTCTTACCGGTCGCCTGATCCAAATTGCCCGCGACGGTAAGATCAGCGATGATGAAATGAAAGATTTTGCTTATATTAGTAAAAAACTTGATGAAATATCTTTAGCCATAGACTCTTTAAATCTTTGGGTAGATAAGACAGCCGGAGAACAGGGACTTAATATTGAACTCTTAAAAGCTGAGAAAGAAAAATTAAAATAATCTATACTGCACGAAAGGCAATGGACCATTTCTGATTCATTGCCTTTACCTTACATACGCTGCAATTGACTGACTATACTTTCTGTTCTTCGAATTGCTTCTTCTACCTGTCTTTTTGCATTATTGATCCGATCCTGGACCACCCAGTCCACAACAAATCCATCAAAAAAATAATCCGCAAAAGAAAGAAAATCTCCAGTATTGATATTCAGGTTACATGCCATATTTACATCGTTCAATTCTCTGCTGAAACTACGAAGATCATACTTTGCCTGTTCCATATTCCGTTTCGCCTGATCCATTTTGGAATGTTTTAACATCGTAGTGAAAAAGCCACCGCCAAACATATCTACCAGACCCCAGTTCTTT
>CAKRJY010000041.1 GCA_934352055.1 uncultured Lachnospiraceae bacterium | reverse complement strand
CTTATGCCAGAAAATTGTCTTGAAAAACTTCCAGGCTATGGAAAGACGGAGGATTATATTGCTTCAATTGAAGTTGCATATCCTGAAACTTGGACAGTAGAGTATGAGATGATTGATTCTTGCAAATAAAAAACATGGCAGTGTTGCCATGTTGAAAGGAGTGACACAATGGATAAGCAATGGCAAAGTTGTATTCAAAGAAATCCAAAATGCAATGGTGAGTACTATGTATATATTTTTAACACACAAACTGGAGATGAGCTGAGGACATTGTTTTATAAAAATAATAATTGGCAAGGTTTAACAGATGATGAGACTGTGATTGCATGGAAAGAAAAAGATGTAAAAAAAATCGTGAATGAATACAAATGGTTAAGAGATCATATAGCGGAAATACAAAAGCTATTTAAGTTGAATAAAGTTGATATAAATGATTTTGTAATTGCTGAGACTTTGGAGGAGTGTATTTGTAAATATGAAAGTTGGTTCCACTGGAAACAAGTACATTTGATAGATGATATATATGTTATTAAAGTACTCTTCTAGCAGAAATGATGCGTAAAATCTAACTTATTTGAATATTAAATTAGAAGATTAAGGCAGATTGCCTTAAAGAAAGTAGGTTGATAAATATGAGATTATTAGAATTGAAAACGTTGAAGATGAATGACAATTATCCATTAATTATCTCTTTAAATGGAAAAGTCGAAATGGGTAAAGATAAAGATATAAATCTTGTTGATCGTGATGAAATAGGATGTAGTTTTTCAACTATTTCTCAAGTTATGGTATACCCTTCTTCAAATAAAGCTGTAATGAACTACCACACCTGATACGTAGTTCCGATGTGGTATCCCTGTGATGTACTCTTCTCATACAAAGAAGGGTATTACCATAGGGATTTTGATTCTTGCGGCCTGTAGTTACATAACCTTACGGTTATCACTATGGTTTCGCAATGGTCGGCTCACTCGACCTCTACTGTTTTTACGCAGTTACCTGTTTAAATCTGCAAATGCAAAAACTTCTGGATTTAACAGATTTGTTAATATTACTGATGATGTATCACAGCCTGCTTTTCTTAAAATATTTGCAGCACCATTGATATCCGCATTCAATACGGTTCCATCTGATGAACGATATAAGCCTCTTTGAATACGTTTTCCAGAAAAGCGATGTTTCGTTTCATCACCTTCTACGTAAACTGGGATATCATCACTATCTAAGAAACTTGCTTTACTTGTATATGACTCTTCATTTCTGACAACAGTTACGCCATACTCACATGCTTTCAATTCAATCATGGATTTCAGCATTTCAAAAGGAATGCTAATAAAGTTCTGATTGTTCACTGTACCGATGCTGCTGTTTTGTTTCCAGAAAGTATTAGAACCCAGCACAAGATAACCAATGTCATTACGCTGACACCAGACAAGCAGCTTCTTGCTCATTTTATGGAAACAGTCTCTGATGTAGCTGGTTCTGTATGCAGAAAGTCTGTCAAGATACTTTGACCACACACGTTCTGTTGTTTCTTTTCCTCTGCTCATCAGACTGATGCGTTCAGCTTTTTTCTTCATGAAATACTGATTGACCGATTTGATGAATCTGCCTTTAAAAAGAATACTTTTGCCCGTATCTGCTACAACTGCCATTGTGTTATCTACTCCAAAGTCAACTGCTGCAGAATGTGTGCCAGTTTCTGCTGATGGTTCTTTAACCTGATACACAAGCAGAATATCATAACCGCCTGACACAGGACAGACTTTTACTTCCTGCAGTCTTGCGCTATGTCTTTTACGTATCCGGAGTCTTTGTTTAGTCTTAGGCAGTTTCAGCTCATCACCATAAATAACAGCATCCTGATTCGTTAAAGTAAGAGTAGTAATATCACCCTTACAGTACCCAGGCATGCGTGGCTTTCCAGTAAACAAAGCAGGATTCTGCTTGTACTTTTTCAACGCGGATAACCAGTTTTGGAAATCAGAACAGGCATGTTTCACAGTTGCCTGAGCAGATTGCATAGGCAAACCTGCAAAGAAGTCTGGATTCTGAGTAACTCTCATCAGTCTCTGTAATACTCCATATCCAAGAACACGATAAGTCTTCTGACCCTTAAGAAGTGCTAATTCATCAAGAACTTCTTTTTCGTTAGATGTCACATTCGTCTTATCGTGTGCTGTAAAAGCATTACGGATTCTGAACAATGAAGCGTTATAAAGATTCTTTGCTTTATGAGCAAGTCCATCAAAATACGGAAACATTTCATGTTGTTTACTTACATAAATTCTGTCCGTTCTATACATAGGTCGTAATTCGCCTCCTTTCTGTTGATTACACTTATATTATAGCATATAATAGTATCAGTCGTAAGGAGAATTTCAATGTTTAAAAAAGTTACAGACAAGCCATATTACACTAACAACCATAGCTGTTTCTTACTGTCAGCGCATCTCGTACTGGTTACAAAATATCGTAAGCCAGTATTGCAGGGAGTTGTCAAAGAGTATGTATATTCATTGATTCGTGAAACTATGGAGAATGAAAATATCATCATTCGTGAAATGAATGGTGAGCCAGATCATATTCATATTCTGTTTGACTATGCCCCAGATATAAAATTGACGGAGCTGATCAACAAAATGAAGTCAAGAACCGCAAGACTTGCAAGACGTGATTATCCA
>CAKRJY010000040.1 GCA_934352055.1 uncultured Lachnospiraceae bacterium | reverse complement strand
GCTTGTTAAAATACCAGATATATGTTCGCAGAAAGAATATGTCAGATTTGTTGAACAAGTCGACAAATCAAAAGTTGCTGTTCAAAAAGCACTAAATGAAGCGCAGCAGTTGTTTGACAGTTTGATGCAGGAGTATTTTGGGTAATCATTAAGACGATATAGGAGCGTATATGGACACAAATAGAGTCTCTGTGGAGACAGGAATAAAGGAAATTGTATTACAGGAAATTATTCAATTAGCAAAACAAAATAGTGTTGAAAAAGTCATCCTTTTTGGGTCAAGAGCACGAGGAGACTTTAAAGCATCATTAGCTAATTTGAAAGACATTTTTTCTTATCAAGAACCATATGGAAATGTAGAAATTGCAGGTATGGTTGGATGCTCTTGCGTCGAGAAATAATGTGACGTATGCATATAATCAAGCGATTGCAATGGATATTATCAATCAAACAAAAGAAAAATATTATGATATGTTTACGCAGTTGGAGCAGACAATAGAACAGAACTGGCTCTAGTAGAACATGTTTAATCATATAAAATATGGCTGTAGGATGTTGGTATCGGAAAAGGAGAAACCAACATGGAAGAAAAAATTGTAATAGTGCTAAATGAAATGTCAGAGTACTTATCAATCACTCAAATGAAAAAACTACAGGAGGTTATTATTAAAACATTTGCAGAAAATAAAGTGTCAAAAGTAGCCATAAAGAATGAAGATTTTTTAAATATGTTTCTGTCAGCAAAGAGAATTGAGGGATGTTCAGAAAGAACGATTAATTACTATAGAGTGACAGTTGAACATTTATTATCGCATACAGAGAAAAATGTTCGAAAGATTACGACTGAGGAAATGAGAGAATATTTGTCAAGCTATCAAAAGCGCAATAATTGTTCCAATGTTACAATTGATAATGTGCGTAGAAATATTTCAAGTTTTTTCTCATGGCTGGAAGAGGAAGATTATATCTTAAAGAGTCCAATGAAAAGGATACACAAGATTAAAACGAAAAAGACGGTTAAGCATACAATCACGGATGAAGAGATAGAAAAATTGCGTGATAATTGTAAGGAAAAAAGAGATTTAGCAATGATTGATCTGTTGTATTCGACGGGAATCAGGGTAGGAGAATTGGTAAATCTAAATATAGAAGATATTAATTTTGAAGGCAGAGAATGCGTTGTTTACGGAAAAGGAGACAAAGAACGAAGAGTATATTTTGATGCAAAAACGAAAGTTCATTTAAAGCAGTATCTTGAAAGTAGAACGGATTATAATGAGGCTCTGTTTGTAACGTTGGATGCGCCATATGAGCGATTGAAAATAAGTGGTGTGGAGATACGGTTGCGAAATATTGGAAGAGGCTTAAATATCGAAAGGGTTCATCCCCACAAGTTTCGTAGGACAATGGCAACAAGAGCAATTGATAAAGGAATGCCAATTGAACAGGTGCAAAGATTACTGGGGCATTCACAAATAGATACAACTATGCAGTATGCAATGGTGAATCAAAATAATGTCAAAACATCTCATCAAAAATATATAGCTTAGAATAAAGATACAATTCCAGTTTTCGGATAGTTGCAATGCGAAAGACAAGGAAAGACAGGGTGATTATTGGTTGAATAATGAAATCGTAATATTTACAGATGGCGATGTGAACATAGAAGTTCAGATTAATACTGAAGAGGAGACGGTTTGGTTGACTCAAAAACAGATGGGTGAATTATTTGGTGTAAAGCAGGCTACGTTGAGTGAACATATTAATAATATTATAATGTCTGGAGAACTAGATGAGACTTCTATCGGTTTTTCCGATAAAAGTACAGGAGGAAGAAAACCTAAGATATATAATTTGGATATGATTTTGTCCGTAGGTTATCGAGTTAATTCAAAAAGAGGTATAGCATTTAGAAAATGGGCAAATAATATACTCAAACAATATATTATGAAAGGCTATGCTATCAATGAGAAGCGTCTCCAAGCACTTGAAAAGACGGTGGATATACAAACTAGAATGCTTGCTGATGCACTTGATATTGAGGAAAATGATGTGCTTCGAGCTGTAAATGAATACACAGATGCATTACTTCTGCTTGATCAATATGATCACCAGGAATTATGTAAGCCGGCTGGGAATAAGCCTATTTATCGCATTACTTATGAAGAATGTGTTCAAATGGTTGGAAAGATGCAAGATTCGTTTAATACGGATGTGTTTGGTGTAGAAAAAGAAAATGGAAAAGTGGCTGGCATAATAGCAGCAGTGTATCAAAGTGCTTTTGGACAAGATGCATATCCATCTGTAGAAGAAAAAGCCGCAAATCTATTGTATTTTATGATTAAGGATCATCCTTATGCGGATGGGTGTAAAAGAATAGCGGCATCTCTGTTCTTAGAATTTTTGGATAAGAATAACACTTTATTCCGAGATGGTACTAAGAGACTTAGTGAAGGAACCTTGGTAGCAATAACATTAATGATTGCTGAATCAAAGCCGGATGAGAAAGATGTAATGGTGAAACTAGTAATGAATCTGCTTGATTTACGGGATAACTTTACGACTTCATTACATAATGGATAGTCTGGAATTTGTATTTTTATCATTAAAGGAATCCGACAGATTCGGATTTGTAGGGATGATTGAAAACAGAATATATGTTTGACATAGATGCGGTTAGATGCTAGTATAATGATAAA
>CAKRJY010000039.1 GCA_934352055.1 uncultured Lachnospiraceae bacterium | reverse complement strand
AAATTGAAGCAGCATCGCAATTCCTCCCAGATGATTTTCTGAATCCAGTGTACTCTATTCTGGGCGGAAAGTCAAATCTTAATTTCAATATTTGCAGATGTTTTTCAAAAATCGAGAATAAAATTTAAAATATCAGCTTTTTATACAGTTCTAGTCCTATTAGAGTTTATTCTGCATACACAATCTCCCTCACCACCACTTCCTCCGCCCAGTCCAGTTTAAGAACATTCTTGAATTCCGTCCGACAAAAACGTATTTCCTAATTCGAAAGACAATTATTTACTATTTTGACGTTCGATAGCCACATTATATCCACCGCATTTTCATTTTAACTGATTTCCCTTGGAAGTATGGTTCAGCGTTTCTTGTGGTTCAAATTTGCTTAAATCAATTGTTTCCATAGTTTCCTCCTTACGCAGCGGCATTACGGATCATCTGCACCCACTGGTTGTCCCCAGCCATGCGCCCATTGGTCTTTTCAATAATCAGCAGCGGATCATAGAAAGGAATATCCATCTCCCGGAGGATGCCTTTCAAACCGGCTCGGCTGGCGGGCAGGCATCTTTCTTTCAAGAATTCCTCGAAATCTGCCCAGGACGGATTTTCTACAACACCAAACGCCCGCAAAGGGATTCGGTCGGTGTAGTTCTTCATGCGGACAACTTCGTGCTTGAAATCGATGTCGATGACCGTACATAGCTGCTGACCATTCATAAAGTTCATCCGCATGGTGAAATCCGGGTTCGCGCTGAAATGCTCAGCATTATAGATATACTTGTATATGGTCTGGCGCGACACACCGAACTGTTTCGCAATCTCGGTGTTGCCGATGCCTTTTCTATGCAGTTCCAAAATCTCTACGGTCTGGTCGGGGGTAAGCTGCGCCTTACGGCCCGCATTGCGAGGGTTGGAATTACCGATTTTTAGTGTCTTTGCAAGTTCTCGCAGCTTATCCAAATCGGATGTACCAAAAATTTCTTTTATTTGCTGTTGGTAATCGCTCGGCATACAGTATCCCTCCTATGCTGGTTTCTACTATTACTATATCGTGATTTCGGGGAAATGTCAACAAATTAAAATGTTGACATTTCCCCGAATGTTAGTCTTGCACCAATTATATTCTATTTCAATTATTTCTGTTCTGTTTCTTATTCTTTGCGCCCAACTTTGGGTCTTTCTCTTTTGAACGTGGATACCCCTGTTTGACAGCTTTGACCATAATATGCTGATTTATAAAATATAAGCCTGTTGTATTTGGCTATCTAATTTTCCAGACACTGTCTGGAAAATTGAGTTCTGCGTAAAAGCTGAATATGCTTTGGGCGATTTGTCTAACTAGATTTTGGGGCTTGTATATCTCAGATATCCAATTTCCAGTCAGTGACTGGAAAATTGAAACGGGAACCATATCAGGCCGATTGAAGCAGTCTTAAAGTGTTAGCATTCACATGAGGTCGAATAGTCATCTTATCTGGCTTTGCGTGAGCTGCTGATTTCCTTGATGGCGGCATAGTGTTTTCCACATTTTCGGCTGATCTCGTTGAAAGAATCGGATGTTACAAATTCCAGAAGCCATACTTTGGGAATCATGTACTTGGGTGTCTGCAAGATGGTTTTCAGCAAGCCCTTGCTGCACCATTTCAGAATTGTGTGGCGTTGGTAGCCTATCACCTCGCAGACTTGCGCAACGGTCAGTACATCCGGGTAATTTGCTAACTGCTGCTCATACCATTCCTTGGCCAGCAGCCGCTCCTCACCCTTATAGTTCAATTTGCGCTCTAACGATGCGGCAGGTTTCTTGTGCTTTGGATAGTTATAATACCACCCGCTGGGCGGAGTGTAGTGCATCGGGTCGGACTCTCGGCGGTAGAGATACTCGGCAACATCTCTCTTGGCAATTTTATAGCATCGCGTTTTCTTTCCGCTGTTTTTGCAGGGAACAAGCCCGCTTTGCAGGAGATAAAGCGAAGTGCGCGTTCCGATATGGCAAACGATGCGAAAATCGTTGCGGCTCATCGGGTCAGGATAGTGCGTTAGGATTTCTTCAATCTTTTCTGCCAAAGGGTCTTTGCTTACTGTTGCTTTCTTCATTTCGGGTTCTCCTTGTTTGTAAAGTGGAACCCTAAAAATCACTACTTCATTTTTCTGTTTCTTGCATTTTTCTCATTCGTGTCCGCAAACCTGCACCATTATCCGGCTTTTTGGGCAGGGGTTATCTTGCATCTTATCTTGCATTTCTCCCAAAAAGCCGTCATTTTTGCCCCAAAACGGGCGATTTCGCTTCTTTTCGTACCTACATTGTTTTTTGACTGCTAGGCGGCATTTTCTCTACACATATCGTCCAAAATCAGCGGACAAACCAGCCTATATTGACCTTAGATATCACCACATTGTCTTTTCAAAGATTAACTCGAAATCAGTTGAACTCGAAAGAGTTCCGTGGGTTCGAATCCCACCGCCTGCGCCAAGTATCACTACTCAATTCTACATTGGGTAGTGATTTTTTATTGCTAGTTTGCAAAATTCCGTTGCTTTTCTTATAGGCATCTCCCCTTTATTTTCAAGTAGTGATTTTCGGGTTCGGTACATTTCAGGTGCCGCCCTCTGTTTTTTTTACCCTGTTTACTTCTTGATCTCCGCCGTCTCCACGATGAACTTTACGCTGCCGGTATCGCCGTTGTGCAAGCCGCTGAAGGTCTGGTAGTTTTTACCCGCCTGCTGGACGGC
>CAKRJY010000038.1 GCA_934352055.1 uncultured Lachnospiraceae bacterium | reverse complement strand
ATTCCCGGTGTGCTGGCCGTGTTTGCTGAACGCCGTAAGGACAGTTTTGGCCCGTATGTCCGGCTGATGAGCGTCACTCTGAACTGAGTCAGTAAGGGCATTCTGATGAGCAGAATTATCGCCATTACCGGACCGTTCTTAACCGATTTTCTGTGAGGACTTTATCGTGTCAGACACACTCTCCGGGACAACTCATCCCGATGACAACAACAGCCACCCCTGGTGGGGGCTGCCCTGCACCGTGACGCCCTGTTTCGGGGCCTGTCTGGTGCAGGAGGGTAACCGGTTGCATTATCTTGCCGACCGCGCCGGTATCAGAGGCCGGTTCAGCGACGCGGATGCGTACCATCTGGACCAGGCCTTTCCGCTGCTGATGAAACAACTGGAGCTCATGCTCACCAGCGGTGAACTGAATCCCCGCCATCAGCATACCGTGACACTGTATGCGAAGGGGCTGACCTGTGAAGCCGACACCCTCGGCTCCTGTGGTTACGTTTATCTGGCTGTTTATCCGACGCCCGAAATGAAAAATTAACTCTCCAGAATAGCCTTCTGCTACGGCCTGGTGTTTTCACCACGCCACTTTTCCATTTTTATATCTGCATATCAGGAAAATCTTCAGTATGAAAACATTACCTGTATTACCCGGGCAGGCGGCCAGTTCTCGCCCGTCTCCTGTTGAAATCTGGCAGACACTGCTCACCCGACTGCTGGACCAGCACTACGGCCTCACGCTGAATGACACTCCGTTCGCTGATGAACGTGTGATTGAGCAGCATATTGAGGCCGGCATTTCACTGTGCGATGCAGTGAACTTTCTTGTTGAAAAATACGCACTGGTGCGTACCGACCAGCCGGAATTCAGTGCCTGTACCCGCTCTCAGTTAATAAACAGCATCGATATCCTCCGGGCTCGCCGGGCGACTGGCCTGATGACCCGCGACAATTACCGAACGGTAAATAACATTACCCTGGGTAAGTATCAGGAGGCGAAACGATGAAACTGGCCCTGACGCTGGAAGCTGACAGCGTTAACGTGCAGGCACTGAACATGGGGCGCATTGTCGTTGACGTCGATGGTGTTAATCTCACTGAACTGATTAATAACGTCGCTGAAAACGGTTATTCACTCCGTGTGGTGGAGGAATCCGACCAACAGTCAACCTGCACACCTCCGCCATTTGCAACCCTTGCCGGCATACGCTGCAGTACCGCACATATCACGGAAACGGACAACGCCTGGTTGTACTCGCTGTCACACCAGACCAGGGACGTTGGTGAATCAGAATGGATTCATTTTACAGGTACCGGTTATCTGTTACGTACTGATGCGTGGTCGTACCCGGTTCTGCGGCTTAAGCGCCTGGGCCTGTCAAAAACGTTCCGTCGTCTGGTTGTCACACTTACCCGACGTTATGGCGTCAGTCTCATTCATCTGGATGCCAACGCTGAATGCCTGCCGGGTTTACCCACTTTCGACTGGTAACCAGAAACAACATGAAATCATTAACCACGGAAACAGCGCTGGATATTCTGATTGCGTGGCTGCAGGACAATATCGACTGCGAATCGGGGATTATCTTTGACAACAATGAGGATAAAACGGATTCGGCAGCACTGCTGCCCTGCATTGAACAGGCTAGGGAAGATATCCATACCCTGCGCCAACTGCAGCTTCTGCAACAGAACCGGTGAGTCTTACTCACCAGACTTCATTCCACTGACGCCAGCCTGAACAGGGCTGGCATTTTCATTTATCTGCAAAAAGGAATATCGATTATGTCTGATATCACAGCCTACCGTCCGGAAGTGGTCAACGAGAATACGGACGTTATCTGCTCAACCAGCATCCGCCGCATTCTGGCTGTACGAAAGAGTTCACTGCTGCAAATCGACACAATTATCCGGCATCAAGTGAGCGATATCAGTTAACAGATATAGATGGAGAAGATGCTTTTATCCGGATTGGTTCTATCGCGATGGTGCGAGTACTACTTGATGCAATGAAGCCTGTCGAGGAAGATGACGAGTAACAGAGCTCGGTATCTCAATCAGGAGCTGATTGTCCTGGTTCGATGCCGAAAACCAGTGATTTTTCGTGTTGGTATCTGTGTTGGTATAAGATGATATTGTTTATTATTAACAATTTTAAATCATGAGGTTAAGTCACATGTTTGAGTCCGGCCTTCGCACCTTCGCACCTTCGCACCTTCGCACCATCGGAACATCAATAGACATCAACGGACGTTTTTTTATGACTGAAATCCGCGCCACACAAGGCTTTTCGCTATTTTTCGCTCAACCTAAGTCAACCTACATCAACTTACTGATGTGGATACAGCTACAGCTGCGGCTATATCCCGATTCGATAATGTTTGTACCCACACAAAACCCTTGAAAGGCTACAAGGCTGAAATTGTCTAAACCATAGAGATGATTTTTATGATCCAGTCTTTCTCTTGTTGAGATAGTTCCAGTTTGCTCACTCGTGTTAAGAAGGTATTGATCACCTGAACATCCGAATTGGTGAGCCTATTTAATAGAGCGGGTGGTATACCTTTACTAACAATCGCTTTGCGGTGACTTTCGTAGTTTTTATTACTCATTGTTGATCCTAAAAAATCATTGTATGGCGGCATTGATCGTTTCCAGCAACCTTTACTTACTCACTTCGAACTGCATCCTCGTAGACTGTTCCACTACAATAATCGAAAAGGCGCGGATGTCCATTCAGGTATCCCGCTAATACGTATAGCAATAACAATGGCTTATGCGGCGCGC
>CAKRJY010000037.1 GCA_934352055.1 uncultured Lachnospiraceae bacterium | reverse complement strand
GTATAAGCATCATTGTCATATTCCGATGTCCATCGCGCCAAAACAGCTTTGCCCCCCCCAGTTTTTTCCACACACTGCCATCCTTTATAACTGACAAATCTGGTACTTCATGTGGCGCACATGTTGAAATCAAAGCATGATTATAATATTTCCATCCTTTTATCATATATATATATATCCTTTATCTTACATATTTTTTCTTTTTATAAAAACCAAATAACAAATTTCTTCCCGTATTAAATAGACTCTCTAATTTACCCATTTTTTCTGCTTCATGATAAAGCATATAGTGCCAGCCAATCATTGTTCTAATACTATGTGTACTTACACTTCCTGCACGTCCTTTTCTATATTGTGCTAATACTTCATCCAATAAGTAGCAATTAGCTTTTTTGCAAACTTTTAACCACATGGCATAATCATTATTTTTTTTAATATCTTCAATCTGAATCAATCCAATTTCATTAGCATCATACATTACTGTAAGACATCCAGGCCAACAATAATTATACATCCCCATCTTTGTGATTTTTTTGGGTCCCGTTACCTTTATACCTGTTTTATTACTCGCCATATCAATTTCTTCATAATTCGTGTAGGAAAACGTATATCCATTTTTCTTCATAAAATTAATTTGTTTTTCGAGTTTATTAGGCATCCAAAGATCATCCGAATCAAGAAAAGCAACCCATTGTCCTCTGGCCTCTCGTAATGCTTTGTTCCGGCTTATTGCAGCTCCAGAGTTCTCTTTATTTTTAAAATATTTGATTCGAGAATCTGTGATTGTATTAAGTACTTCATCTGTTTCATCAGTTGAACAATCATCTACAATAATCAATTCCCAATTCGTATAAGTCTGATTTAAAACTGACTGTATTGATTCTTTTATATATGAAGCGGTATTGTAAGAGGGCATAATAATCGAAACCATGTCTTCTTCTCTCAGTATTCCGTCATTTTTATTTAAAATTTGCTTAGCCTCTATTTGTTTTTTATCGTATTCTTCAGAAGTTATTTTTTTATTTTTTAAAAGATAATCCCCAAAGTCCTCCGCTGTTGCCATATTATCCTGTGAAATCCCCTCTTGCTTAATAAACGCTTTTTTAACCGTCTCAAGAATGATTCTGACATCTTCCTTGAATCCAACTTTTTTAATATATTTCTGATCCCATTCCAGCTTATCTTCCCATGTTATGGCATTTCTTCCATTTACCTGTGCAAGTCCGGAAAGTCCTGGTTTTGCGGTATGACGCATTCTCTGCTCTTTTGTCATAAAGGTCATATCACGAACCAATTGTGGTCTTGGACCTATAACACTCATTGTTCCATTTAAAATATTAAATGCCTCCGCAAGCTCATCAAGGCTGGTTTTTCTCAGCCAGGCGCCAAATTTTGTCAGTCTGACATCATCTGGAAGTAACTCACCATTTTCATCTCTTTCATCAGTCATTGTTCGGAACTTGTACATTTTGAATACTGTTTCTCTACCGTCTTTATCTACCAATCCCGGTCTATCCTGAGTAAATATAACTGGAGAACCAAGTTTAAACTTCACAAGCAGTGCAACACCAATATAAAGTGGGCTAAAACAGATAATGGCAGCTGAAGCACACGCCACATCCAGTCCACGTTTCACATACTTCTCATAAAATCCCATCTTACGTGGCTGAACTGGCTCTATTAACTCAGCCTTATATGTAGTCTTTTCTGCCTTTTTGCGCAACACATGTGCAGTGATTCCTGCTACAAGAGCAGTTCCTCCTGCAAGAAATGCTATTGTTTTTTTCTTAGACACAACACTTTCCCCTTACTATCATTCAAAACAATCTCTGATCACTTCAATAATTCTGTCCTGCTGCTCCGGTGTCATTTTGTTATCACTTGGCAGGCATAATCCTCTGTGGAAGATGTCCATTCCCACATCCAGCGGTCTGCCATCTTTTCCCACAGCCCCTCCGGAAATATAGGCGTTGGTTTTTGCACGTCCATTTCCTTCTCTTGTCACAAATCCGTTCATACGGTAAATTGGCTGCATATGCATTGGTTTCCAGATAGGACGTCCCTCTGCATTGATTCCTGCTATTGCATCCAGAATCTCTGTTGGACAGCTTTTATCAGTTTCAGGCACATATAATGGCTCCTGCTCTCCCCTTACCTGTTTACACATGGCATCTTTATCAATGAGCATGCAGGACAGCCAGAAGTTTGGCTCACTGTTTTCCTCATCAAACGGGTTCATGCTGACCGGAAGACCTTTCAGTCCCTCTTTGTATCTTTCATAAATTGCTTTCTTCGCCGCAATATGCTCCTCCAGATGCGGATACTGGTTTCTTACAACACCGGCAATCACATTACTCATACGGTAGTTGTAACCCAGTTCTTCATGCTGATACCATGGTGCATTCTCCCTTGCCTGGGTAGACCATTTGCGAACCTTATTGGCTGCTTCTTCATCATCTGTCAGGAACATACCACCTGATGAACCGGTGATGATCTTATTTCCATTAAAAGAAATTGCATTAAATGTTCCGAATGTTCCTGTCTGCACGCCCTTATAAGTGGCACCAAGGGATTCTGCGGCATCTTCAACAATCACAGCTCCATGTCTGTCGCAGATTGCTTTCAACTCTTCTACTTTGCCCGGTGTTCCGTAGAGATGTGCAACGACAACTACTTTTACCTCCGGATAAAGTTCAAAAGCTTTTTCCAGTGCTGCCGGATCCATGTTCCATGTATCATATTCCGTATCAATAAATACCGGGATACCACCTTCGTAAACCACTGGGTTTACTGTTGCATCAAATGTCATGTCAGAACAAAAAACTTTGTGGTTGTAAAGAGCACCTTTTCCGGTCTCAGATTTACCATATATTTTTTCGCCTGCCAATTTCACAGCCATATGT
>CAKRJY010000036.1 GCA_934352055.1 uncultured Lachnospiraceae bacterium | reverse complement strand
GAATCAGAATTCCATAAAAAGTATTCATGCTCTGATTATAGATTTAAAGAATCATATTTTCAATGTTGGGATTTTGGCTGGAATTTGACGGCATGACACCAATGTGTTATATAAAATGAAAGGAAATGCCCGGACTTTGTGGTATCTCCACTTAGGTCGAACAGCCGCCTCGATTTTGATGTTGTGATAGTCAAAACCGCCTTTTTTACTTGCAGAGGCTTCAGCCTCCTGTGCAAACGCTCCGCTTACCAATGCAACGCACATAGCAATTGTACATAACATTTTCTTCATAAAATAAATCCCTTAAAAAGTTGATATAGCAGTATTTTACAGAGAGCAAAGCGGGCGCGAAAGTGCGTTTTACGCACCGAAAATAAAAAAAAGCCTCCCATAATCAATAAGACTTGGGAGACAACCGTCTGCTCGGGCAATTTTCAATACTACAATAGTATTCATATATCATTAAGGAAATAAAGTAACTAAGTTACCCGAATAAAGTAACTATATTTCTAAATATAGTTACTTTATTTGCCTGGCGGACTGGGTATATTTTTTTTAAGCTTAAAAACTAAGATTTCGCCAAAAAAAATCACTTTCTATAGTTAATGCAAGCCTTCTCAACTTTCTTAAAGTCAACTACAATTTTTCCAAGCGGAAATAAATTATCATCGCAACTACATTTCTTTGCATAAAGATTTTTTGCAGTCTTTTCTATTTTTTCACGGTTTTCTTTACAGAAGTTGTATTCAGAAAGCATAAGCATTCTATAGTTGAAGTCACCTTCATCATTGATTCTGTATTCTAAAAGCTCCGACTCAGGAACAGGAATCATGCAGTTAAAACGGAGCGTTCCATATAACTTGCACTTGCTTTTCATATATATTGTCGTAAGACTGTTTTTCCTGATTTTTCCGTTTTTATAATCTTTATTTTTAGGCGAGGACATAGGAACGAAATATTTGAACCCATTTATTTCTGTAAGGATTCCGACATATTTTCTACGGTATGTTCTTTACTTCCGGCTTGTTTTTCATTACATGATTTTCAATTTTAAGCAGATAATCAATATAGTCATCGCTGACAATAAAAAAAATGCTGTCTTGTTTCAATAGTTGCTCCATAAAAAGACGACTATAAAAGCCGAAACCGATGTAAGCAACTGTTCTGGAAGAGCCTTCACATGTTCAATTACAACATCATAAGACATTTTGCACCTTCTTGGAGCATTGTAACATGTTTTAACAATTGCTCATTGTAATTATGTTAAGGCAAGAAAGTTCTATTTCGGTATTTTATAACATTCACTCTTCACTTAGTTTTTCCAGATTATCCGCCGTATAGACAGTTTTTGCCTTGCCGCTCACCATTGTTTCTTGTACAAAAAAAATTCCGCCCTAAAGGTATACCTTTAGGGCATATTGACTAATATGCCCTAATCGCGAAAACATCGCCATGCTCGTTTCCGCGATTAGAAAAAAAGGAGTTGTTTATGGAAGTTATCGACTGCATTGAGTCTGTAGTTTCAAATATGTCAGATGAAGAAAAAGGCATGCTAAAGGTTATTCTTGAATATGGAAAAAAAGCAGAAAAAGAAGCCGGAAGCATTTGGAATTCACAACAGGAACTTTCATCCTATGGGAAATCTGTAACGCCAAAATGGGTTGCGGATGAAATGACTTACGCTTTTCAACAGGGAGCTGGAATTGTCGATGTAGTATCTGGAAAATATGGTAATTACGGAAAAATGCTCGACATGGCAATCAAGGAAGTTCTTGTAAAAGCTTTTCATGTTTCAAAACCAATTTTTTCAAGTGACAGCAAAACTTATGAAGGCGCAGTTCAAAGAGAAGGATGGATTGCGGAAAATCTTTTAAATTCGATGATAACAAACATGGGCGAAGACGAGCGGAAAGCATTCACCAAACAGGTCGAGCAGCTTTTAAGGGCAAAAGGAATTTCAGCTGGGAAAGCGGCACAAGCCGGAGCCGCAATTTTTCAGGGAGGTCTGACAGCAGCTAGAGCAGTGATGGGCTTTAATTTTCATATATTAGTAGCGCAAGTTGCGAATCTTGTTGTAAAAGCGATTGCAGGTCGCGGTCTAAGTTTTGCGGCAAACGCCGCAATGCAGCACTGGGTAAAAATTCTTTTCGGCGCAACATTCGGCTGGATTTTCACGGCAATTCTTGCACTTCCTTTGCTCACGTCTCTCATATATCCACGAGAATATGACAAGCTGATTCCGGCAGTTTTTATAATCGGAGTCTCACGTCTTTCTAAAGAGTAAAAATTTCTAACAGGTGCAGAAGTTTGCTTCACCTGCTAACTTTTTAAAGCATAAAGAAACAGGCTCCTCCGCCGAGGAAGAGCCTGTTTCTTTCCCCCCCCCTATCTCTTGTATGCTTTATAAATGCTTTTTGGCTTTGTGGATTCTCCAGCAGGGACACCAGTAAAATCGTAATACAATCCAGTGTTGTCAGGCTCTAACACAAACGAGTATTGTCCATTTTCTCCCCAGTCCCATCTAAGATTCAAACCTGTTCTTTTATAACTTGTAGCTTCACCTTCATTTCCGCCATTGTAAAGAACAAAGCCGAAAGTCGTTCCGTTTATGCTGAAATATCCGAATTCCGCTAAAGTTTTTCCGCCATAAATAGAATCTTGACATTTCCAACTCGTAAAGCCGGAATCAGTGTCTTTACTTGATATAGTCACTGTTTCATTTAAAAGTGAACTATAAAGACGGATTTGCCATTTATCAGATTCAACAGAAAATATTCTTCCTAACAAAGTTGAGTCATCTGCCATTGAAGCTGTGGCACAAGATGAAAAAACTGCAAGAATAAAAAATCCAACGAAAACAGCTATTACATTCCAATATTTCCGCATAAAAATTCTCCTAGTCAATCCCACACACACAAATGGCTCTCCTTTAAAAGAAGAGCCATTTTCCCCTTATCTCTTATCCCCTGTAAAAGTTAATCAGACATCCTGCCTGAATAATCTTCCGCTCGTCGTCGGTCATGTCGCCGGTCGCAAGGTCGAACTCGGCGGTTGTGCCGTCGGCGCGGACTGCGTAGGCTTTTACGCCAGGGAGTTTTTCCGCAATCATCTTTTTTGCGCCCGGAACAAAAATGTAGTCGCCGTTCGCAAACGGAAGATTCTCTGTCGC
>CAKRJY010000035.1 GCA_934352055.1 uncultured Lachnospiraceae bacterium | reverse complement strand
GGCAAGCCTAAATCTCTCTTTACCTCTGCGATATATGCGGTATGTACTTTGAAGCCGTATTTAGCTTCTATGTACTCCTTTATCATTTTGTAGGTCACTCGTTCTTTGGGCTTATAGCTTTCCGCTCTTTTAGCAATATTATCAAGTGGAACTTTTCCCTCACCCTCGCCAAACTCAACTTTTACGTTGATATGTCCGTCTGGCTTTTTGTGGGAAAGCAGTACAACCGTCTCAACATGGCTCGGTTGTTCAACGAAAAACATACTCAACCCCTATTGTACAAGGGAATGGTGGAACGCACTTTTTCCTTAAAATCTAGGGTTTCGAGCCTGTGATAACCTTGAATTGCCTTATAATTTGTATAGGCAAATTAGCAGCTATTATATTTCTTCGATATATTCTCTAAAAATATCCAGTATGAAATCTGCACTTGCCGGGGTGTAGTTGGGCGATTGTGCCATAACTGCATAATCAAAGTTTCCGTCAAATTTCACATCCTTAATCGTTGGAATTATTAACAGTTCCACTTCTGGATCTTTTATTGCACCCTCGAGATATTTTTTCTTATATGCGTCAGGCGAATCATAATCAGGCATTTCCATGGTTTTATTATACTTTAACTGTATATAATTTTTTATAGGTTTATCCCAAATGTACTCTTCATGAAAATCCTTTAACGTGTCAAGTACATAATCGTTCTTGTCACCATGAGGATTTGCACAATATGTAATAGATGAAACCATTCTATAGGCAACTGCCCAAAGCAAATAGTCACCTATACTAATTCTTTTTATTTTATCGCAAAATTCATACTCGCTTATTTTTCTTCTTGAATCAATCGGAAGTGTAAGAAACTCACTTTGCAAAAAACTCCATGATGCATCTCCCAAGCCTAATTCAGCATGAGAATCAACATGAACAACATCAAAGGAATCTGAAAGCTTTTTGCTATTAATAAGTTCTTCCCAAAAGAATAGTGATTCATTATGCCCACTTACAATTCTTCCCGGTATTTTGTGTGTTTTTGACAATCCTAAATTTTGCTCTAAGAATTGTCGAACTTCTTCTACAGACCATACTGAATTTCCATAATCCTCTTCAGCAAGTCTTTCCTTACAAGAAAATGGTGTGTTAGCTATTTCTGTCATGAAATAATCCATATCCAAATCCAACACTCTCATGTCAGCACCTCCAAGTTTCAGTATTCAATCACCTTTTAGTTCACGATTAGCTTTTTTTAGGAAACTTAAGATCGAATTTTCCGCCAAGAACCCCTGCACTAATTCCAGCTACAGTCATCAAAGCAAAGCTGATACCTCCGACAAGTTTCCAGTTGAACTCTCTCTTTTCAGAGTCCTTTTTATTTACCTTGTCTTCGATTTCTTTTTCTTGCTGACGAATCTCTGTATCTTTTTCATTCGCCACTTTTACAAGTTCAGCCTCTCTGTTTAATATCTCAATCATCATCTCAGGAGGAAGGTTGGGATTATCGAGAAGTTTACTGCAATCAGCTTGCACTTGTTTTACAAAAGCATAAAATTGTTTTCTACTATCTGCAGCCTGATCCATTTCTTTGTTTGCTACACCGTAATATTCCTTAATACTTGCATCATCGCTACTTACAATTGTATCAAGCATCCCCTTGTATTCAGTTAATGAAGATTTCATTAATCCAACAAATTCAGGAAACTGTGCAAGCACTTCTTTAGCCACTTCAGGACGAAGTTCGCCTATCTTTGATGCAAAACTAATCACATCACCTTTTGATATATTCTTAAAATCAGTTCTCTGCATCATAGCAAGAACATCCTTTTCCATTGGTGTATATTCCATGTTTCTACCTCCTAGTGAGCTGTCAGTACCCCCTTATTTGTATCCAACTCCAAACCAACCTGCCAAAATCCCATATCAATCATCTTCATCTGTGGATATGGCATACCTTCAACTTCCATTTTCTCTCTAACTGGTTCAAGTCGAACAGAATTTTTTTCGTAAAAATCGACAAGCTGCATAATGGATTTCAAGTTGTAATTACCGGTTGCGACCTTCTGATTTTTAATGCCCGCTATAAAATATCTATCGTATGCAGGAACACAGCCAAGAGTTCCCATAAGTATTTTTGTGATTAGTGTAAAGGACAATTGATTTTTTAATTCTTGCTCTTTTACTTCTCGTCTGATTTTATCGTAATACTGCCCTAAAAACGAATTTATATCTAGAAGTAATTGTTGATTGCTTTTTTCCCTAAAGCTAACACACTCAATTCCAGCCAGCACATCATACTTCTCACTTAACAGTTCTTTCACTACCGGAATATGTATTTTATAATCCTTTTGCAATAAAAAGGAGGAACCACGATACATTCCCCAACTTGCCAAATAAAAGGCCAATTGCAAACTCAAATAATCATAATCAATCTCTTGGCTCCCTCGTGCTTTTATGAAATGTGAATAGCAGTGTTCCCAAGAACGATATCGACCATTTTCATCAACCTTCAAATCATTATAAAATTCTGTTGATGATTTAATAATCAAATCCACAGTATCCATGCTACTCACCGCCTATTCGTTACTTGTTTTTATCTGTTCTCCATCCGGGAAGATAAATGATTGCTCAAAAGTAACACCCATGACATCAGCTATCAGCTTCAACTCCTCAAGAGTCACAGTATCTCGTTTCAGTTTCTTACCAAAGTTCTGTGGAGTCTGACCTATCCGTCTGGCAAGTTCTGAAAGGCTTATATTCTTTTTATTACATAATTCTTTAATCATATCGGATGTCTTCATCGTTATCCTCCATGTCTAAAACGCACCTCACTTACTACATTATAAACCATTTGGTTGATGAATTCAATCCTGGCACGGTTTTACTCTGTAAATTTTCTATGAACGAAAAAAACACCCTGCATTTCTGCAAGGTGTCCGCATCGTAGTTCTTATTCAATTATCTCTTGAGTTCAATAGTCATGCCGGATTTAAATTCAAAAATTAGCTTATCATCATAAACTGTGATTTTTTCAATAAGCCTTCTGACCAGTTGCTCATCATATTCTGTAATTCTGCTTGTTTGTGTTTGAAGAAAATGTCGCATTTCATTAATTCGTTTTCTGAGCATTTCCTGTTCAGCATCCTTTGTTACAACTGCCGCCTTCTTTTCTCTCAAGGCATCTATTTCCTTTGCTATAACATCATACTCTGCATTTTTGTTTACGCACATCACAAGCTTTTCCTGCAATTCCGCCATCCTTTGATCTATGTACTCAAGCGTTGCCGTAGAATCACCATTCAGCACATCTTCGATATTATGCTGCAGCTGCACCAAAAATTCTTCTCTTCCTCCAAGAGTCTTATTAATGGCCCTCATAACTGCTTTTTGAATTTCTGATTCGCTGATTGCCTCAGCATCACAGCCTTTTTTCGGTCCCTTCTCAATTCGGCTGGCACATCTCCATTTGTTATAAGATGCACCCCTGGCTTTCCACGCAACTCTTCTGAAAAGATCCCCACATTTACCACAGTATATGCTACCCTTCGAGGTCAGTATGTTTCAGACATAAAACGCCTCTCTTTTATCGTTAACGGAGAGGTAGAAATGAAAAATGTCGCACACAATACCATCTGTCCATTTTGTGACGGAACCATTCCTGTCAAAAACAAAAAGTCCTATATAAAATCCGCTCAAGCAGAATTACATAGGATTACTAGCCAAATGAATGGTCTTGTTGAAACAGAAAAAGAGCTTCTTGCCGAAAAAGAAGATATCGCAGCACAACTCAAACAGCTTGAAACACAGCGTGACGATATAGAAAAAATCATCCAAGAGGAACTTCAACCACAGGCGGATTCTTTAAAGAAAATGCACGATGATTCCAGTTTCAGCAATTCCATGATGTTTTTGATCTTCTGCGGTACGCTGCTGATGGTGTAGCTTTTCAGCTTTTCGT
>CAKRJY010000034.1 GCA_934352055.1 uncultured Lachnospiraceae bacterium | reverse complement strand
TATTATTCCAGTAAGTTGGCTGAACAAATTTCAAATGACAGTTATGGAATAGAAAATATGGATGCAAAATATCTGGCAGAAGATTTGATTGAGAATGAGCCAGGATTATTTTAAAGATATGTAAAAGGATGAGCTATATGCAGCTATATGGGGGCAGATCTCATGTCTAAGAAGTAACAAATAAATGAATAAAGTATGAACGTTTAAAACTGGTGGAAGCCAGTTTTAAATTGAAAAGAGGACTTTAATACTGTAAAACAGCAGAAAGGGCGAAAAATTAAATAGCATTTTAAATTTAGAAAATGAATGGCTTATCAATGGAAATTTTGAATAAGTTGTCATTTGAGTTATAGTTGGGAATTCCATTGAAGAAGAATTTGCATTATTTTGATAAGGATTTGTTGATTGTAGAGCTAGTTATGATGACTGAGTGGCTGGATGAACAAGATATTCTTTCAGATATAGCGTTAGATTACAGAATCAAAAGTTTGGATTCCATTCTTCTGAAATATGACCGCTATTATCCAGATCATCAAACAAGGAAAGTTTTCAATGATATTTTGGGATTTCGTGCTCTTTGTAATAATTATGATGTAATATTGGAAGAGAAATCTCCTCAGTTCCGGGTTGCTGATATGGTGAAGGAAAAGCTATAGATGATGGATACAGAGGTGTTCATGTGTATTATCAAAAAAGTGGGAGATATTATCCCATAGAAATTCAGTTTAATACGTTGTATGATAGACAGTTAAATAATTAGCTTCACGATTACATATATAAGAAAAATTATCCGCTAGTAACAGGAAAAGTAATACGTGAAAAATACAAAAGTGGATTGATTCGAAACAAGCAGGAATTTAAGGAGGTACTGAATAATGTGTTATCTAATAGCAAAAGGTCGTGATGGACATGGTTGTGTTGCTTTAAAAACGACTCATGGAAAGCATCTGGTAGAATTAAAAAGAGAATTGAACAGAGCTGTTGGATACAAGGGAGTACAGCTTGTAACAATCAGTAGACCAACAGCGTATGGCGAGTATGCTCCGTATCATTTTGTGGATACTGAACAGGAGTTTCGGACTCTTGTAAAGAGACTTCGTCCATAAACGTGAAGTAAAAGGAGACTTGAAATAAAGTATGAACGTTAAAAACTGGCAAGAGCCAGTTTTAAATTGAATGAATTGCTTTAGCGAAGTGAAAAGTAAAAGTGCTTTGTTATGTCAATAAGCAATCTTTTATTATATAATAAGTACAGGAAAGTTTCTGATTTAATGAAAGTGTGTGGGTCGAATAATAATAGATTATATATGTTTGCAAGTTATATAGGGGATTGGTTTGGTAAAAAGGATGGAAAGGAATTAAATTTTAATTCTTTAATGAAGGAATATGCACGTGGAATTTCGAAAGGACGCCATGCAGAATAATATCTTCCTAATAGTTAAAAAAAGCATGGAAAGTAAAAGGTGCCTGACACTATTAAATTTTTAGTGATTGCGTGGTATTATGGCTGGTGTATGGAAATCACGATATTTCTAAAAAGGAGAGCAATGAAAGAAAAATTTATACAGAATGGGAAGCATACTTATCAGTTGAATGTGGGATATGGGAATGCAAAGATCAGTGCGATGCAGATAAGAAATGAAGTTGTCGTTGAAGAAATACCCAAAATGATGTCACCGGATCCGGTACCATATACACATTATGTAAGTAGAGGAAGAGAAAAAGCGATAATTGATCGAATCAAAAGAGAACGAATATTACTTTTAAATGGTGTCGGTGGAATTGGAAAGACAACAACAGCAAAGAGAATATATGAATTAGCAAAACATGAGTATGATCATCTAGCCTGGATTACTTATAAGGACAATTGGCAGACTTCGTTGGTAAATAATTTATTTGTGTCATATTTTCATTTTGGAGAGCATTCATCAGAAAAAGAACGATATAATAAAATTATTGAATGTGTAACGAACTTGCAGGATACGCATACTTTGTTTATTATAGATAATTTTAATAGAATAGATCCTGCGGAATTAGATGAGATAAGAAAACTTCCGGTAGATTTACTTATTACTACAAGATGCAACATGACTAGTGTTGGGAAAGAATATGTAGATATTATGAATTCCGAAGAGGGAGAGAATTTATTTTATAAAAATTATAAAAGAAAGGAAGAATTAACTTATCGTGATAAAAGAGGTATAAATGAAATCGTAAAACTGTCTCAGGGATATCCGCTGGCAATAGAACTGATTGCACGGGCAATTAGTTATAAGAATGAAAAAATAACAGATTTTTTGCAGGAATTGGAATCAAAGGACTATCGTATAGAAAATATAGATTTATCGGCAGATTCCGATTGGAATGGAAGAGATGTAAACGAACAATTGGCAGAACAACTTAGTAAGGTGTATCAATTATCAGAATTGAATGGGCAGGAAGCTGAGTTTATAAAGATTATGAGTCTTTTGCCTCCCTTATCGATAATTTCATATAAAGATATTACGAAATATATAGCGGCAGAATGCAAAGATGTGTTGATAACTTTAGACCTCAGAGGATGGATTAAACAGACACAAGAAGGAATCATAATGCATGAAATTGTATGTGAAAGTATATATAAATATAATGAATTTTCATATGAAGAATGCATACTAATGTTGGACAGCATAGAAAAAGACAGTAAGACTGGATCAGAAAAAGATGTTAAGGCAACTTTGAAATATGCTGAGTATGCGTACAGTGTGATTAGTATTATGAAAAATAACATTAAGTTTTGTAAACATCTATTTTTGAAAGAAGCAGCGTTGTCTTTTAAAGAAAACGGGAAATATGAACAGGCGAAAGAACTTTTAGATATTATAGTAAATGTATATGATGAAGATAGTGAGAAGGATAAATTGCTGTTATCTGAATTACATAATAATTATTCAAAAATATTAAGTATGGAAGCAGATATGGAAAATGCTCTGCAAGAGGCAATCTGTGCAGAAAAATTGATTGATTCAATAAATGGAGAGAGAGATGCTCAATATGTATTGAAACATATGATTATAAAGAAAACTGTTGCTATGGATTATGCACATAAGAAGGATTATAAAACTGCTTTTAGAAAGATGAAGGAGGCGTTGTGTGATATTGATGATATTTCAGAAGAAGAGACGTATCAGATTGCCAATTTATATTCGGATTATGCCAGATTACATTTAGATGTTGGTGATGTTTCAGGCAGTATAGAAAAATATAAAGAAACAATAAAGAAATATAATGAAAGTAAAGTGAGTCCGAAAAGTCCTTGGAGATTTACTACCTATACGAATTATGCAAATGCACTTGTGTTAAATAAAGATTGGATTAATGCAAATAACTATGCTTTTCAAGCATTAATAGGAAAATATGCTATATATGAAGAACCTAATTACGCAATTGCAAATGTGCTTTTAGTCTTAGGTAATATTTATAAAAGTGAAAAACAATTATGGGATGTAGCAGATGTATTTTATAAAAAAGCACTGAAGATATTTCGGAAAGAATTTCATCCGGATAGGTACTGTAATACATTAGCAGGATTGGCGATTGTTGAACAAAATACGCAATATGCATTACAGGCGTATAGTATATTAAAGACGGAAGAGAAAAAATGTGATGTAAGTACATATATAAATGTTATGGAAGCGTTAATTATAGACAAGCCTAAGGAAGTGCTTGATTTAGGTGAAAGAGCATTGATGCAATATATGGAAGAAGAAAATGTTTCATCACGTCAATACTTATACGTATTAATGGGAAAAGCTGGGTATTTGCTCAATAAAAAAGAAATTATGGAAACATATTTGGATAAAGCATATGAAATGGAAGATAAGAGGGCACTCTATTTTTATGAAGAAACTAAAAAGATAGAAAATAGTATTCCGATGATAAAAGATGGATATGAAAAAAATGAGGTACAAGATATGAGCGAAAGAGAGAATAACCATACTATAATAAATGGAGTTCAGATTAATTTTGGAAAAGATAACGCTGTTATTTATGCACAGCAAAATAATGGGATGGCAGAAAATAAATTACACGATATAGTGAAAGAGATTATGAATCAGATTGGTAATTTAGAGGAAGAAAAAGCAAAAGAAATTATAGATATCGTTGAGATGAGTAAAGAAGAATTAGAAAAAGAAAATCCAAGGGAATCAAGATTAAAAAACTGCCTTACATTGTTAAAATCAGCAATGACAATTGCGAATGGAATTCCAAAATTATTTGAAAATTTGAAAAAATTGCAGGAATTAATTATGCAGTATTTGTAGAAAAAGGCTTGGAAAGAAAATTCGATAAAAGGTGCCTACACTATTAAATTTTTATAAAGAGATTATTCTGAGCAATACAGAGGAATATTTTGTCTCCTAGCATGAGAAAGTCACAAAACAGGTGGTATTTTGTGGTATGTGGGTGGTTGAACATCCAGATGTTGTGGAAGTGGTAGTGGTGAGAGTATAGGTGAAAAGCAGGTGGATGAAGAGGTTTTGTGACTTTTCATTGCCTGCTTTTTCGATTATAGAATGCAAAAAAAGTAAGTGCTTAGTTTTTGGGTAACTAGATATTCTCTGTTTCCCAGCTCATAATGATAGAAGATAGATTTTTACTACACTTCTTTGATAGAAAGTAGAAATTTACTACATTTGGAGGTTTCATTATGAGTGATAAACGTTCACCAAGGCGTTCCTTGGATGACTGGATGGAGTTGGTAACTGAATGCAGGAAAAGCGGATTAACAGACGCTGCATGGTGTGAAACACAAGGTATTTCTCCAAGTTGCTTTTATAATGCCGTTTCCCGTCTGCGTAAAAAAGCCTGTCAGATACCAGATCCGATTGGCAAAGCCAGCACTCTGTATATTCCGGTGACATAGAACCATCTGCACGGGGATTCAGAGCCACCATTACAGATGAATAGAGCCACCTTCACG
>CAKRJY010000033.1 GCA_934352055.1 uncultured Lachnospiraceae bacterium | reverse complement strand
CTTAAACTTTTACGATACAGTTATTCAAGTGGCGGAAAATCATTTGCCTGTCAGCCTTTTTCAGTAATGAGCCTTTTCCAACTGATAGAGCAAGTCGGAAAACGGCTTGAAAATACTGTGATTGAAAATCAGGATTTCAAAGTCCTGATAAAGCATTATGACAGAGAAAATGCCTTTTTCTACTGCGATCCGCCTTACTATTCAAGCGAGTATGTGTATCAGTGCGGATTCACTTGGAATGACCATATAAGGCTGAAAAACGCACTTGCAAAAGCAAAAGGCAAATGGCTTGTGTCATACAATGATTGTAAGCAAATACGCAATTTGTACAACGGTTGTTCTTTCTTTGATTTTACAAGACTTCACAATATGAAACAGCGAATAAACGCAGGCGAACAATTCCCTGAACTGCTAATCAGCAACTACGATATGTATGAAAGGCAGAGAAACAAGCCGTTGCAGTTGAGCCTGCTTGATTTAACCACCGAACAACAAATTGATTTAGAACAAATTTTGAAGGAGTGTATTATTAACAATGGAAAATAGAATTTATGTAAGCATACCGCTTGACGCACTTATTGTATCAGGAATCACATCCGACTGTGCTGTGCAGATTTCAGCTGTGGAAGGTGCAATTCTGATTGAGAGGTGCGATGATGATTGCGAAAATTTTGATGACAAGTGTAATTGTAGCAACTGTATCTGCGATGAGTGCAGAGCAGAGCTTGCGGAAAGCGAGGACGAGTAGTGCTTAAAATTTACAGAGTTCTCGGAAAAAAAGGAAGGATTACAATCTCCTATGAAATCCGTCAGCGAATCGGATTCAGATACAACGATGTTTTATCATTCATCCAACAGGATGACGGCTCGGTTGTTGTCAGGAGAGAAAAACTCTGCGACAACTGCCAGTACCTTGAAGAAGAATTCGAGGAAAATTACACCCTTGAAGATTTCCTCGACAGCCTGTCCGAAGAAGAACAGAGAGATGCGCTTATTCACCTTTCTCTGTTGTGGGCAGAAAAACAGAATGTTAGTTTACCGTTTGCTTCTGCTAAAAAGAAATGATTATCAGTTGGTATTCAAAAATTTCTGGACATTTCGAATTCTTTGGATATACTTGTTGCTTGAAAGGAGCGATGAGCATATGAAAAAGAAAATCGCAATAATGATAATCATAATATTAATGGCAGGAACATTCACAGCTTGTACAACGGGAGAAAAAGTAAATAACGATATTAAGACATCCGTAGTTTCAAAGGCTGCGGATGTTTCTGTATCTACGGAAATTTCTGCAATAACAACAGAAAAAACAACCGAAACCACAAGCACCGAAAAAGCCACAGTTTCAAAAGAAACAGAGCCTTCGGAACAGAATACCAAAACCGAAGAAAAAGCCGATAGTGGGCAAAATTCGGCGGTTGTTTCGGCAACGAATCCGATTCAGAAAACACAATCCGAGGTTCAGAACAACAGCAAGAATACAGTGAATAGTAATCCGTCTGAATCAGAATCGACTGCTAAAAAAGAAACTGAAAATTCTACTCAAAAGCCTGTGCAGAAGCCTACAGAAAAGCCGACAGAAAAGTCAACGCAAAAACCGACGCAACCGCCTACCAAAGCAAAAACTGTTGATGTTCAGTATGCGGTGAGTGCCTGCATAGCCTACGGTCAGCAGCTTGGAATGAAATACGATTTCTCACTGAACACAGGCAACGCAAGCTGGTTCTCGCCCACAAACGCATCATATTATGATGATACGCAAAGCCTGACAGCAGATTGCTATGGTGATGTTGAGTATGTAGCCTACTACTTCCAAAGCAGTGGCATTACTCCAAGCGACTTATCATTCAATGTAATCGCAGAAAACAACAAAATATATGTAGTCTACTGTTGAGCAGACGATTAAGCAAGGCACTCACTTCATTGTGGGTGCTTATTTTTATGAAAGGAAGATGACAATGAAAATCAATAGTATAACACTCTCAGACCTCCGCCGTATGAACGGCAAGGAAGGACTCATCCTGCAGGGCTGTGGAGGTGAAATTAAAGAATGGATGGACGGCATCAATAAAATGCTCACGGACAAAGGAATACTCCTTGATGATACAAAGTTTGAGAATGTCTCTGTATTTCAAAATGACGGCGTTACCTGTATTCTTTATCCATTTGAAGAAGTCCACCTTGATATCGGCAAGCTTGCAATGTGGAGATTACAGTCATACACCGCCTTTGCCGGAACTTGGCTGTCCGATTATGTGGATAACAGGCTCGGCGGTTTTGAACCTGAACAGAACAAAGCAGAAAAGCTCAAACCCGACTGTGCATTAATAGGCTGTGATTCCAACATATTTAATCTGATGGGTATTGCAAGTCACACTCTCAAACAAAACGGTATGGCTGACGAGGCAAAGGAAATGTGCAGTCGTGTTACGAGTTCGGAAAGTTACTGCGAAGCGCTGAACATTATCGGCGAATATGTAAATATCACAGACGGCAGTGAGCAGTCCGATGATATAGATGAAGATTTCAATGATGGGCAGGCGATGAAATTATGATTGTATTTAAAACAGAATAAGACGTCAATCGGGGCAAGGGTAAAATCTTGCCCCATATTTTTTATGAAAGGATTTTTATAATGACTAAGTTAATCAGAAATAAGAAATTCACAAGAATAACAGCACTTTTGCTTGCGGTTGCCGTAATATTCGGAACAATGTTCGCACTCCCCGTAAGTGCGGCAAGCGGTGATAAGGTGACAATCACCTTTGATTTTTGTTATGGCAGTACAGGAAACATAATCAAATTTCAGCAGACAACGGTCAGCGACGGCTACACAGTCGGTACTCCCGGTGAGGAGCTGTGCAAGATTTTTGCAGACGGCAAGGAAGCCTACTGCATTGAACCCGGTCACACTCTCTATTCGGGCAATACGCTGACCGAGGACGGTTCAACCGTTTGGAAGAATTTAGGCTCTGCAAAGCAGAAAGCAATCAACCTCGCTCTGCTCTACGGCAAACCCGGTTCAGGAAAAAGCTTAAGCGGAACAGAGGATCAGAAATGGGTGGCAACACAGCTGATTGTATGGGAGTTTGTTTCAGGATGCCGTTCTACAAGCGAAGGCTATAAATGCACAAATACAAAGTTCATTGACGGCATATGTGCAGGCGGTGCAAATCCCGGAGTTAAGTCGGTTTACAATGCAATCTCAAAAAGTCTTGCAAATTATTCAACCGTTCCGAGTTTTGCAAGTGCAATCGCTTCAAAGGCTGAACCCTATGAAATGAAATACTCGGACGGAAAATATACTTTAACCTTAACCGACAGCAACAGTATTCTTTCAGATTTCGATTTCAAAACCACAAGCGGAATTTCCGTTTCAAAATCCGGTAACAAGCTGACCTTAACTTCAACTTTGCCAGTCAATGATGCAGTAACATTCAACTCTGCAAAATCAATGCCCGATGTCGGCAAAACTGTGCTTGTTCCCTATGGAGATGCTACTTTGCAGGATGTAATCAGCGGTGTTGAAAATGACGCTGACCCGATAAGAGCATATTTCAAGGTCAAGACAAGTTCAGGTAATCTCAAGCTTATTAAAACCTCCGAGGACGGCAATGTTGCAAATATTGAGTTTACCGTAAAAGGCGATGGTTACAGTAAGACAGTTAAGACAAACTCAAAGGGCGAATTTGAATTAACTGACCTTTTTCCCGGAAGTTACACCGTTACCGAAATTACAGACAGTAAGTACGAAACCCAGAAATCGCAGACCGTTAAGGTTGAAAGCGGTAAAACTGCAACGGTGACCTTTAAAAATGTGCTTAAAAAGTGGAATCTTACTGTTACAAAAACAGACGCTGAAACAAAGTCTGCACAGGGTGATGCAACACTCGCAGGAGCAGTTTACGGTATCTACAATAACGGCAAGTTGGTTGACAAATACACCACAGACAAGAATGGCAGTTTTAAAACTTCATATTATGTTTGCGGAGATAACTGGACTCTGAAAGAAATTGAGCCAAGCGAGGGTTATCTGCTTGACGAAACCGAGTATCATATCGGCGCAGAAGCAAAGAAATACACCATTGAAAACAACAGCATTTCAATGGGCGTTACAGAGGATATTTTAAAGGGCAAAATCTCCATTATCAAGCACACTGATGACGGCAGTACGAAAATTGAAACACCCGAAAAATGTGCAGAATTTCAGGTGTATCTGAAATCATCGGGAAGCTATGCAAAAGCAACAGAATCCGAAAGAGATAATCTTATATGTGACGAGTACGGCTTTGCGGAAACAAAGGATTTGCCTTACGGCACATACACTGTTCATCAGACCAAAGGCTGGAACGGTACGGAGTTTATAGCCGATTTTGATGTCTTTGTAAACGAGGATGGCAAAACCTATAAATATCTCATAAACAACTCTTCACTTGAAAGCTATGTAAAGATTGTAAAGGTTGATTCTGAAACAGGCAAACAGATTCCGTATGCTGGCGCAGGCTTTCAGATTTATAATCCTGACGGTAAGCTCGTAACAATGAAGTACACCTATCCGACTGTTACAGAGATTGATACTTTCTACACGAACAGTGATGGTTATCTAATCACACCCGAAACTCTGCCCTACGGCAAAGGTTATTCAGTCGTTGAAGTGCAGGCTCCCTACGGATATATCCTCGACAGTACACCTGTATATTTTGACATTACAGCAGAAAAGATAAGCGAAGAAAACGGCGTTACAATCGTAAAAGCCGAGAAGAAAAACACACCGCAGAAAGGTACAATTACCGTAGAAAAAACAGGCGAGATTTTTTCAAATGTAACGGCAATTGGTGGCGGGTATACAGATGAAAACGGAAATGATATTGCACTTACGACCATATATCAGCCTGAATATTCTGTAAGCGGTTTGTCGGGTGCTGTCTTTGAAACCTATGCTGATGAGGATATTACAACACCTGACGGAACGGTTCGATATAAAAAGGATACGTTTGTTGATACCATTACCACAGACAAAAAAGGCACAGCTACAAGCAAACAGCTTTACCTTGGCAAATATCGTGTTGTAGAAACCGTTGCTCCGTATGGAACA
>CAKRJY010000032.1 GCA_934352055.1 uncultured Lachnospiraceae bacterium | reverse complement strand
GAGAAACGGTCAAATATGTCGCAAAGAAAAAATATTTTAAAGATTTCACATCTGACTAAATACCCAAATACACTTCAAAACCAGCATATCACCCATTGTGCTAAAAACCCTTGCACTTTTACAAAATATCTAAATCCATTTTAACAGGTAACGGGGCAAAAAACCTGCCACATTACTCAAAATAAAACAGGCAAGCCGCAGATTAAAACGGCTTGCCTGTTTTAGTGACGATGGTGACGGTAGTGACGATGTTTATGGGATATGGGTAGGGGTATGCAAGAAAGACCGTCACCACCGTCACGCTTATAGTGAAATGACGCTTGCAGTTTACTACTGCTCGAAACAAAAATAATGATATTACGAGAAACGCAAAATCAGAATGACGCAGATGACGCTAATGACGCTGAATCCGGGATATGGTATAGGGATATCCTCAAAACAGCGTCATAAGCGTCATCTGCGTCACTATCGTCACGCAAGGACGCTGCCGGGGGGCTGGGGTACACCCCAGAAATGCGTTTGTGGATATCCAAACGCTATGCTAGCAAAACATGTCTACCCCCCAAAACGGTGACAATCAAACTCGATGCCCATACAAATCCGTATATCCCCAGAGGAAATCGACCGTTGATTCACTGAAAATATTTAACTCGTCGGAGTGGATCAATAATTGATCCACTTTGCCCACAGTAGCGAAAAGCCATCTAAATCAAGCCAAGCTCTCAAAGTGAATCACATTTGATTCATCCAAAAATCTTGACTCGAAAAAGTGAATCAGTTCTGATTCACGCTGCAATTAGAAATTGTGTTGTGGAACGAAGAACAATCGTTCGTTTATGGGTTTTCTCTGTGCAGAACTCAGTAAGGAAACAGTCACAAACAGCGCGGTTGTTTTCCGGAAAAGTTCGTTTAAATTCGTTTGCCAACAAAAATTGCTCTATAAATCGAGTTGGTACGGCAAATCAGATACTTTTTTGCATTATACAGTAGATTTTACAGTTAAAATACAGTATAATCAAGACAAGATCATAGCGATAAGTTCCGGCCAATGTTCTTGCAGACAGGAGTTGAAATCATTGACAAAGATTATCCATTGTGCTGACCTGCATCTGGATTCTCCGATGGAAACCCACATGACGGAGGAACAGGCATCGACCAGAAACACCGAAATCATCCACTCATTTCTTAGACTGACAGAGTATGCTGCAAAAAACGATGTTCGCGCGGTCATTCTGGCGGGAGATATGTTTGATGGTGAACGCGTCAAGGTTCGGACAATAGACGAAATCCTTGACGCTGTGCGGCGCACACCAAATGTTGATTATCTGTATCTTACCGGCAACCATGATGACACAACCCACGCATTTGCCGACCACGATATACCGACCAACTTGAAGCTTTTCAGTAAAGAATGGACCACCTACGAATATGACGGCGTAGCCATCGCCGGCATCGAAATTTGTGAAGCCAATGCACATTCACTCTATCTGAATATCCCGCATAAAAACGGCATTGTAAACATTGTCACACTGCACGGGCAGGTGGGTTTTTCCTCCGCTGTAGATGAGATAAACCTGTCTCTGCTAAAAAACAAGGGAATTAACTATCTGGCATTGGGGCATATTCACACCTATTCGGAACAGCCGTTGGATAGGGAAGGCATCTATTGCTATTCGGGATGCTTGGAAGGGCGCGGTTTTGATGAATGTGGCCCGAAAGGCTTTGTCTTGCTCACCGTAGAGTCCGGTCATTTGCAACATGAATTTGTACCGTTTAGCTGTCGGCAGCTGCACCGTATTCCGGTTGATATCAGCGGCTTGACCAAGAACTCCGAAATCGGTCAGAAAATGAAGGTCGTTGCACAGGGCATCCCGTCAGAGGACATGGTTGAGTTCCTTCTTTCCGGCGGGGTAGATCCCACTGCAAATCTTGCGGTATCGTACCTGCAGAATCTTGTAAAAAGAGATTTCTTCTTTGTTAAAGTAAAGGATCAAACACATCTGGCGATAAACCCGGAGGACTACAAACATGACATTTCGCTCAAGGGTGAATTTATCCGTTTGGTATTGGATTCAGATGCCAGCGAGGAAGATAAAGCGGCAATCATCCGCACCGGCATGCAGGCACTGATGGGGGAGGAGATCACGCTATGAAACTGATTCGATGCCATATTGAAAACTTTGGCGTACTCTCCGACTTTGACTTCAGCTTTGCCGAGGGGCTGACCACCATTTGTCAAAGTAACGGATTCGGCAAAAGTACCTTTGCCGCCTTTATTAAAGCGATGTTCTATGGCTTTCCCCGCACGGGTGCCCGTAATATCGTAGAAAATGAACGCAAACGGTACGACCCCTGGCAGGGCGGGAAATACGGCGGCTACTTGGAGTTTGAAGTGCTGGATGTCAGTTACCGCGTTACGCGTTACTTTGGCAAGACTGCCGCTAAAGACACATTCTCGCTGTTGGATTTGACCAATCGGCGCCCAAGTACCCGTTTTTCAGAAAAGCTCGGCGAGGAATTGTTTCAGCTGGATGCGGACTCCTTTGCGCGCAGCACCTATGTTCCGCAGCTGTCTGCCAACGATATGCAGGCAACTACTTCTATCCGGACAAAGCTTAGTAATCTGGTCGATGACACCAATGACCTCCGCAACTACGACACAGCAGAAAAAAAGTTGCGCGATTATCGCACAAAATTCCGTGCTTATCGAGGCGAGGGCGGCGCTATCAACGAAATAATACGGGAACGTCTTAGGCTTGAAAGTGATAAATATAAAGCAGAACAGCTGCGACCGGGATTGCAGGAGGTTGTGGAAAGCATTGATCGCTTGAATGGTGAAAAAGCTATCAAAACGGATGCTGTAAATAATCTGCGAGAAAAGATTCGTTTGGCGTCGGATCAGAAGGTCCGTATAGCCAATCAGAAGCAGCTGAATAGCCTGCGCTTGGAAGTCGAGAAGAAGCAGCAGTATCTTCAGGAAATGGACGAAGGATATCCGGTCGGTTACCCTACTGCCGAGGAAATCAAGGAACAGCGGGAGAACCTGAGCATTATACAACAGGAAGGTCAACGACTTCAGGCACTGAAGCTCAGCGATGCCGACAAGGAAATCACCGAAGGCGAACAGCACTGGTTTGCAAATACCGAACAGGTTGCTGCAGATATTGAACAATGCGACCGAGATTGTAAGGAACTTGGAGAAGTTTCTGCCAAGATGACCGCCCAGATGCTGCCGGAGGAGCTTGAACGGCTGGATGTCTTGTCCAAGCAGTTTGCCGCTGGAATCCCAACAGAAGCAGAGCTGCAAACCTGTATGACAGCTGCCGATGACCTCAGCGATGCACAGCGTCAATATGCGGAACTATCCGTATCAGCGGAAAATCAAAAATATCTTGCGCAGCTTCAGGAACTGTTCAGAAGCGGCATCCCGGATGACAGCACACTAAGCGATTGTGAACAGACTCTCCATGATCGCGATGTGCTGATTCAAAGCCGCTCTGCGCACACTTTCCCTGACAATGAGCAAAAGCAATATGAGGCGTTGAAACGCACCTTTGCTGCGGGTGTCCCTGCTGAGGAAGAAATCCAGAGCAAACAAGCCGACAGCCGCCGAATTGCAGAACTGACGGCTAAGAAAAACACACAGACCACGATTATACAGCAGAATCTTCCACAAGAACCTTCGGCACCCTCTAAAGCCCCTTTGGTTTGTGGAGGAGCCGGTGCGGCGCTGTTGGTTTTCGGCATTATCTGCTTTGTGATGCAGCTCTCGATCCCCGGCATCATTCTTCTGGTTGCCGGGTTTGTAGCATTGCTCACAGCATTTTGGCTGCACACCAAGTCCATTGTCAACAACCAGACGCGGAGCAGCGCCTCCGTTATTACCGCCAGTGCTATTTCGGATGAAGAAAATCAAGAGTTGTACACCCTGCAGCACGCTCTTAATGATTTCCTGTTGCGTTTTTATGATGATGCTGCCGACCCGGATAACAAGCTGGTACAACTGCGCATCGACAGCAAAGCTTACGCCGATTTGCACGAAAAAAAGCTTGCAGCAGAGGACGAGCTTCGAGAGATCGATGCAAAGATTCAGGCAAAAAATGAAGAAATTCAAGCAATGTTTGAACGGTACTATCCCCACGATACATACCGGGATGATTTCGTAAAAAGATTGCGTGATAGCCTTAGCAAATATCAGAGGTTGACAGAAGAAGCCCGGACGGTATCCGCAAAGCGTGATGATTTGAAAGCAAGGATTGAGGACGACCGTTCCAAAATTATTCCTGTTCTGCATAGGTACTATCCGATTGAACTGCCAAAGGATCTGCGCCAGGGAATTCGCACATTAAGCAGCGAGGTCACGGCGTATAACGAACTCCAGGCGAAAAAGAAAGCCATGCTGGATGGCAACGCAAAATATCAGGAACGTGCTGATGCGTTAAAAGCCTCGATTTGCAAGATCCTGCTCACCTACAAAGCCCTGGATCAAGCCTTGCCGTATGATACCTGTCTCCAGAATCTCCGCAAACGCTTTGACCGTTACAAAGAGGCATCGGAACGCGTCACCCACTACACACAAGAAATTGAAAACGCAACATCGCGGAAAAATCAGGCAAATGCTGCGGTTCAGAACTTCCTGCAGAAATATCAGCTTTCGGACGACACCCCCGAGAATCTTATCGATTATGCCGATGATGATATTCGGAGCAGGGAGGCTACTAAGAAGGCACTTGGCGAGGCACAGCGCAACCTGAACGCGTTCCTGGAAGAAAATCCCGGCGTTGAAGCTGATGTTGTCGATGCTGACAATGATCTTGCTGATCCAGAAATTTTGCAGGAATCTGAAAAGCAACTTCAAAATATGATTGATGGTATTGAAGCGGAACTGCGAGATTTGCGTCAAGAGCGTGACCGTATTCGCCGGTCTGTTGAAAACATCCCTGCTTGGGAGGATCGCATGGCACGGTTGCAAAATGAACAGGAAGAGGACGAAAGGAAATGCGCACTCGCCGATCAAACGCTTGCCCTGCTGAGTCAGGCTAAGGATAACCTTGCCAATAGCTATGTTGGACGGGTAGAGCGCGGGTTCGAGAGCTACGCCAACACGCTGATGGGGGATCAACTTGGCGATGTTATGGTCGACAGGGATTTGCATCTGTATATCGACGAGAAAGGCGCTGCCCGTGAAGTCGGCAGTTTCAGTGCGGGAACGATAGATTGCATTATGCTGTGTATGCGTCTGTCGCTTGTGGATGCCCTCTTTGGCGATGAGAAACCGTTTTTGATCTTGGATGATCCCTTTGTAAATCTGGATGATGAGCATACGAAACGCGCGCTGGAAATGCTCGACAAAATCGCACAGGATCATCAGGTTGTGTACTTGGTTTGCAACACAAGCCGAAAATAAACGAGCTTTCATGAAGCCGCTCAGGCAAAGATAAAGCACCCCGAGAAGGGGCGCTTTGGGACGCGGTTGGATCAGTTGGCACCCATTGCCGATGCAGTGTAGACGCGCCCAAACAGGGGCGTTTCTCGCGGTGACAGGGGCGGTGTGCTAGGATGGTGTAGAGTTGGTTTGCGTACAACTTCTTGCCAGAGAGTAAAACTTATGTTATAAAACCAATAAAGAATGTCAATAAAGCAATAAGCACCACCAAGCTAAACTTAGTGGTGCTTATTGTTTTATGCAGTTCAGACCGTTCCGGCCATCCCCGGCGCTTTTATAACCTGTGTTTCAGTTCTTCTACAATGCTTACGCTTGCCGTGGAGCCGATGCGGGATACGCCCAGCTCGAT
>CAKRJY010000031.1 GCA_934352055.1 uncultured Lachnospiraceae bacterium | reverse complement strand
TACCTTTAGGTAAGATAGGAATGAGAGGGATTCCGTAGTAGTCGGCATTGTGGGAATGTGTATAACTGGCTATCTTACGCAAAACATGTCCTTTATCTGTCGTTATTTACCCCTACTTATATCTTCTGCAAAATAGAGTGGCCAATGGTTCCTTCCGGCATTTTAACGCCAAAATTCTCTGCCACTGAAGCACCAATGATGGCAAATGTATTCTCTGCATCCAGTGCTCCGCCATTTTCCATGCCTTTTGCATAAGCAATAAATGGCACGTATTCGCGTGTGTGGTCTGTTCCGGTATAAGTCGGATCATTTCCATGGTCTGCTGTCAAAATCAAAAGATCATCCTCTCTAAGTACTTCTAAAAGTTCTCCTAATTTCTGGTCAAACTTTTCGATTTCACGGGCATAACCTTCTACGTTTCTTCTGTGTCCCCACAATGCGTCAAAATCGACCAGGTTAACAAAGCAAAAACCTTCAAAATCTTTCTGGCAGATTTCAATTGTTTGTTCCATACCATTAACTGAACTTGTTGAATGATACGTCTCTGTTATTCCCTCTCCACAGAAGATATCGTTTATTTTTCCAACACCGATGACATCAAGTCCATTATCTTTTAACGCATTTAACACTGTAGGTCCCGTAGGTTTTAATGCATAATCGTGGCGATTACTGGTACGTTTAAATTCACCTTTCTTTTTACCCACGTACGGTCTGGCAATGACTCTTCCGACTCTCCACTCATCCTTTAATGTAATCTCTCTTGCAATTTCACAGCAACGATACAGATTTTGTAAATCAAACGTTTCTTCATTTCCACAAATCTGAAGTACAGAGTCTGCAGAAGTATATACAATCATAGAACCATTTTTTATTTCTTCTTCACCTAGTTCTTCAATGATTTCTGTTCCGCTTGCACTTTTATTTCCGATTACTTTTTTTCCACATTTTTTCTCTAGTTCTGCAATAAGTTCTGGTGGAAAACCATGATCCGTAAATGTCTTAAATGGCTTTTCTGTCTTAATACCCATCATTTCCCAATGACCGGTCATTGTGTCTTTTCCATTGCTCGCTTCGCCTAAACGTGCATAACGACCCATTGGCTCTGCCACAGCTTTCATATCGCCACCGGTATGAAGATTGAGCATTCCAAGTTTTGCCATATTCGGGATGGCAAGCGTTCCCATCTTATTTAGAATATGTCCAAATGTATCCACACCAACATCTCCAAATTTATCCGAATCCGGCATAGCTCCAATTCCCAGAGAATCCAGAACAATCACAAAAATTCTGTTATATTTCTTCATTTCCGTCTACCTCGTCTTTCTATTCCTTTTGTCTCATCTAAGCAAGATTTGATGGACCAAATCCCTGAGGCAACAACTCTTCTAATGTGTAAATATCATATCGTTCTTTATCAATTGCAAGAATAATCTGGAATGTTTTTGGGTTACAAAATTCCATCATAACCTGACGACATACACCACACGGTGCCGCATACTCCGTCAAAACACCATCTTTACCACCGACAATACAAATTGCCTGAAAATCACGGACACCTTCACTTACTGCCTTAAAAAAAGCTGTTCTCTCTGCACAGTTTGTTGGCGTATAAGCGGCGTTTTCAATATTACATCCCGTATAGATATCTCCATTTTTTGTAAGAAGTGCCGCTCCTACCTTAAAATTGGAATATGGCGCATAAGAATAATCCAACTGCGCAATGGCGGTCTCAATCAATTTTTCAATGTAAATCTGTTCCATAACAGACACCTCTTTTTCTTTAATATCCTGTTGCTTCTTCGTTTTTTACGATTTTAACAATGCGGCTTGTTCCAAGACGATCTGCTCCAAGATTAAGGAATGTCTCCGCATCACTGATCGAAGAAATTCCACCAGCTGCCTTCATTTTTACATTTGGTCCAATATGCTCAGCAAACAATTTGATATCGTCAAATGTTGCTCCTGCTCCGCCAAATCCTGTAGATGTCTTAATATAATCTGCTCCTGCATTTGTTACAATTTCACACATCTTAATCTTTTCTTCGTCAGTCAGGAAGCATGTTTCAATAATAACCTTGAGAATCTTATCTCCGCAGATTTCCTTTAACTTTCTGATTTCATTCTCAACGAGATCATATTTTTTATCCTTCAGCCATCCGATATTGATTACCATATCGATTTCGGAAGCACCATTTTCCAGTGCATCCTTTGTTTCAAATGCTTTTGTTTCCGTTGTCATATTTCCATTCGGGAAACCAATAACGGTACAAACAGCCATCCGATCACCCATATATTCTGCTGCCTGTCTTACATAACATGGTGGAATACATACAGATGCTGTCTCATATTTCATTGCATCATCACAAATCTGTTTGATTTCTTCCCAGGTAGAGCCTTGTAAAAGAAGTGTATGATCGACATGCTTTAATATTTCTTTTATATCCATTACATATTCTCCATTCTATTCTTATTTGTTATTTTCCTGATCTGCTTTGATTAAGTTACGAAGAGCACCAACGGCCACCTGGATTGCCATATCCGTATCGTGAACCACTGGATTTTCCAATCCTAATTTTTCTCTTTCCTGATTTGCAACAACAAGGAAACAAGAACCTGCTCTGGCTCTCAACTTAGACGCTGCAATAAACATAGCGGCAGATTCCATTTCTGAAGCAAGACATCCTAACATCTTCCATGCTTCCCATTTGTTTATAAGTTCATAGCCTACCGGCATCTTCTCCGGTTCATGCTGTCCATAAAAAGCATCCTTACACTGTACAACACCTGTGTGATGTGTAAAATTCTTCTCTTTTGCAGCTGCAACCAATGCATTTGTAACATCAAGATCCGCTACTGCTGGATATTCAATTGGTGCATATTCTTTGGATGTACCTTCCATGCGAATTGCACCTGTCGCAATTACAACATCACCACTTTTTACTTCTGTCTGCATACCACCGCAGGTTCCAATTCTGACAAATGTATCTGCTCCACATCTGTATAATTCTTCCATGGCGATAGATGCTGATGGTCCACCGATACCTGTAGAAGTCACGCTGACTTTGACACCATCTAATGTTCCTGTATATGTGATGTACTCTCTGTTATCTGCAATCAAAACCGGATCATCAAAATATTCCGCTATTTTTGCACAGCGCTTTGGATCTCCCGGCATAATCACATAACGTCCGACTTCACCTTTTGCAACCTGAATATGATATTGTCTGCTTGGATCTTCTGAGTAATTTTTCACAATCGTACCACCTTTCTTTGATTTCTTTGTTATTGTACTTTTATCTTTGTCCCTTATCGTACGAAATCTGATATATCCCATTATGACATATGTCTTTTTTATTTATAGGACAGATGTCCCATTTTTTCATTTTTATTTACGATTCATTCACTGTTCACAGTTTGTATCATACTTTTTTGTGCATTATTTTATATTTTAAATATACAAAAAGAGCCACATGTCCATTATACGCTACATGCAACTCTTTTTCACAATGTTTTTATTCCATTTATTTTCTATTTCTATCGTATATTTTTCGCATCTCCTTCTAACATTCTACTGCTACTTTTATGACGCCATCTTTCTTATTCTCAAAAAGATCATATGCTTCTTCGATTCGGCTGAGTGGATAGGTATGTGTAATCAATGGCTCTGTATTGATTTTTCCTTCTGCAATCAGTTTTAATGTCTCTTCGCAATCACACCCATCAACACCACCTGTTTTAAATGTGAGATTCTTTCCATACATATCCGGCAGTGGTAATGTCTGTGCTTCATTATACAAAGCAACAATGGTGACAATTGCATTTGGTCTCGCACATTCCCATGCCAGACGAAATGTAGATTCTGCCCCTGCAACTTCAAGAACCACATCTGCTCCACCATGATCGCTGTTTTTCTGCACAAAATCTTTACATTCTTCCGGCGCAACAGTTAACACTTCTTTATAATGCTCCTGGATAAACTGTATACGAGTTTCATCTTTTTCACATACAATAATATGCTTTGGTTTTTTTAACATCACGCAAAGTAAAGTACAAATACCTGTCGGTCCGGCTCC
Organism: uncultured Lachnospiraceae bacterium; assembly: GCA_934352055.1. Taxonomy (GTDB): domain Bacteria; phylum Bacillota; class Clostridia; order Lachnospirales; family Lachnospiraceae; genus Pararoseburia. The sequence goes on along the minus strand of CAKRJY010000031.1, from coordinate 1,880 downwards.
AATGATTAACACCGTATCATCCTCTGTAATCTCAGAAATGCGGGTTGCCCAATATCCTGTTGCAAGCACATCTCCTACAAATAAAGCCTGTCGGTCTGTGACATTTTCCGGAATCTTATTTAATCCCTGGTCTGCAAATGGTACGCGCACATATTCTGCCTGACCACCATCAATACGACATCCCAGCGCCCAACCACCGTTTTTGTCCGTACAATTATTCACATAACCATTCTTACAGAAAAAACATTCTCCACAAAAAGTCTCCACATTGACGGTAACACGGTCTCCTGGCTTTACATGCGTTACGGCATCGCCAACTTCCTCCACAATACCTACCATTTCGTGACCAACCGTTATTCCAGGCACAGCACGAGGAACACTTCCATGCTTAATGTGCAAATCACTAGAACAAATACTTGCCAGTGTCACTTTTACAATAGCATCTCTTTCATGCATAAGAACTGGTCTTGGTTTTTCTCTTAATGCAAAGTTTCCTTTGGAGACATATGTGTATGTCTGCATTGTTTTTTCCATAGCTTCTAACTCCGTTTCATTATCCTTTGTTATTTCAGCTGCAGCAATACCTTACCAATATCTTCATTTATATATAATGATTGCTTCATTATATCTTCTGGGATATATGCTTTCCCTTGATTCAAACATATATAACTTGCCTGTGGTAAAGTATTTGTCATCTGCCAAAAAGGATATTTTATAATCCCAGGAGTATTATAACCCACTCCAAGTTCCATAAATACTATTTTCTGTTTTTTGTGATCCTGTTTAAATTTCTCGTACCGTTCTGCTGCCTGGTGCCATCCGTCATCTTCCACAAATGTCTGATCCGATCTGAGATTCATACTCATTGGCTTGCCGCAATGCGGGCAATATGGAATCAGACTCGTCGGAATCGTAAGCTTTATTTCTCCGTCTTCCGGTTTTTGCAGTTCTCCGTCTTTTATCTGAAATCCTTGACTTAGTATCATTTTTTTAATAATTTCTTCATTGTCATAGGTTTCCTTATGGCAAGGCTCACTACATTGAAACAGGCCATAATCTCCCTGTGTATAAAAGATTCTGTTTTTATCAAAACCGGCCTTCTGGAAACAATGATCCACATTTGTCGTCAGTACAAAATAATCCTTCTCTTTCACCAGATCATACAGGTTCTGATATACCGGTTTTGGTGCATCCATATATCGATTAATATAGATATATCTGCACCAGTATCCCCAGTGTTTTTCCAATGTTTTATATGGATAGAAGCCGCCTGAATACATATCAGTAAATCCATATTTCTTTCTGAAATCCGAAAAATATTTTTCAAATCTTTCTCCGGTATATACAAATCCTGCAGATGTGGAAAGTCCTGCACCTGCCCCTATGATAACAGCATCTGCCTGCCTGATTTTTTCTTTTATCTGTAATATCTTATCCGAGTAACTGTTTGTAGAGTCGTTCATCTTCCTCTTTAAAAACATTAAATATCACCTTTATCTTTGATTTTGTCTTTTCTTTATATTGCTTTACTGTCTGTACTGCAAGTTCAGCAGCTCTTTTATTTGGAAACATAAATACACCGGTTGAAATACAACAAAAAGCAATACTCTTTACTTCATTCTCATCCGCTATCCTAAGACACGATTCATAGCAGGATATCAGTAAACGTTCATGTTCCTTTGTCAGCTTTCCCCGTACAATCGGACCAACCGTATGAATCACATAATCGCAGGGCAGATTAAACGCCGGGGTGATCTTTGCCTGCCCTGTCGGTTCTTCCTGTCCCTGTTTTATCATCATATGATTGCAATAGTTTCGAAGCTGAATTCCTGCATAGGTATGAATGCAATTATCAATACAATTATGGCAAGGCTGATAGC
>CAKRJY010000030.1 GCA_934352055.1 uncultured Lachnospiraceae bacterium | reverse complement strand
TTCAATAAAACCCAAGAGATTGGGAGAAAGGAGAATAATCCATTACCCTCAAAAGAGGATAATTGGATTATACGTGATCTGAATGAATAATAAAAAAATGTTAGATTTCCAGACAATCGCTGTTGATTTTGATGGCACTCTCTGCTACAGCAAATGGCCGGAGCTGGGCCAGCCCAACCAGGCACTGATTGAATATCTCCAGGAATGGAAACGCAATGACAACCTTCCGGAAATCATAGAATTCTACGGACACAACAGCCGCAAGATATCCTGCGACTACTATATTGATGACCGGATGCTGCTTCCGGAAAACGTAAAGGCATAGAACCCGTAATGGGGCTATGCCTTTGTGCTTATTCTGGCATTCATTTTTAGTTAGTGCGGGGTATTTACCTAATACAGTTTTTCTCATAATAAAAATCTGTTAGTTAAACTTTTTCAAATTTTGCTACTTCATCCGATAAATCTTCCGAAAGGTTCTTATTTTCGTCCGCCTGCACTGTAATTGCTGAAATTGCTGTTACAAGTTGTGATATCTCTTGTGCTACGTTTGTAACACCTTTTGCAGATTCTTCAATCGCTATAGAAATGTTATTGATACCCTCATTCATATCATTCATTGTACCTAAGCTATCTTTTGACTTAACTGCAAACTCGTTAAATGTATTACTTGCCTGATCAGAATCAGCATCATAATTTCCAATAATTTTTACAAAGTTGTCATAATCAAGTGCTACCTTTTCATCTACAAAACGAATCATTTCCGTTGCATTTCCAGACAGATTGTTTACTGCCTCAATAACTTTTCCACTGATTTCCTGAATATTGTTTGCTGTCTCACGTGAACTATCTGCAAGCTGTCTGATTTCATCTGCAACAACGGCAAAGCCCCTGCCTGCTTCCCCTGCTCTTGCTGCTTCAATCGATGCATTAAGTGCTAGAAGATTTGTCTGTGCTGCGATATTTAAGATATTTTCTGTCAGTTTTGCAATTTCATTTACAGACTTAGATGCTTCTACTGCCTCCGCGACATCCTTTTGAATGCCATCAAATGTTTCTACTGTTTTTTCTTTTGATGCAATCGCTTCTTTATAGCTATTTTCTGCAGTAAGCTTCACTTCATGCAACTTCATTGCAGAGTTCTTGGCATCCTCATTCATGCCTGCCATTTTCTCTAGCAGATTATTACATCCTTGGGCTAAATCATATAGAGAAGCAGATACCTCTTCCATAGATGCTGCAAGTTCTTCCGATGTTGCACTCACATTGGATGCACTCATATTTGAAGATTCCGCCTCATTTTGTACAAGATAGGAAGATTCTGTCATATCTTTTGATACACTCTTAATCTTTATCATAAGATTTTGTAATGTTTCAATAAAATGGTTGACACCATTTGCAAGCTGACCAATTTCATCACTGGTTTCATCAAATACTCTTAACGTAAGATTACCCTGTCCTGATTCTATACCTAAAATGATATCATCCAAATCATTCTTTGCTCTTTTTGCTGGACGAACAATGGACTTATTAATAACAATCGAAAGAAGTACGATTACAATAATATCAGCTACCACAAGTGCAAAATCAAAAATGATGCTTCCATTTATTCTGTAGTTGATATGTCTGATGGCTTCTGCCACTTCTCCTTTTGCTGTTTCCAAAACCGCGGTATCATTATTTTCCACTGCTTCTTCATATTGTTCAAACTGTTCTATAAGCACATTATTCTTTCCTCGAATAGCTTGTAATGCCATTAAATTCAAGACTGTAATCAAAACTGCAAAAAAGCCTACAGACACTAACATTGTTACTAACTTTTTTCCCAAGTTCATTCTCTTTTTCATGTTTATTTTTCTTCTTTCTGCGAAAGGCACCAATGCGTTATGTTTTGGAATTTTTTACCATTATTCTACCCCGCCCCACAAAATTTTGTCAATTCTTTATTCTCTTGATAGAAAATTTTAATCTTTACTCTGATGAGGATGGCGTGAAACACATCCGTATCAAAGTCAGACCTAATAAATGGCATGAGAATGACTGCCCTTTCTGTCACAAGTCATGTCCTGCTTATGACAAACATTCCAGCAGACCAACCACTTGGAGGGGGGCTGGACTGGGGTGGTATTCTGGTCGAAGTTGAATACCAGACGCATCGTATCATCTGCCTTGAACATGGGGTATATGTTGCCGAAGTTCCATGGGCATATCCAGGTAATAGATTTACCAAGGATTTCGACCTTACCGTTGCATGGTTTGCATCCTATCTTCCAAGAAGTACCACATCATACTTCATGAGAGTGGACTAGGAAACTGTAGGCCGCTGTGTCAATCGTGCTCTTCATGATTTAGAACCGGAGCGCTCAAGAAGACTTGATGGTCTGGTTAATATCGGCATTGACGAAACCAGTTACAAAAAGGGTCACAAGTACATTACAGAAATCGTTAATCACGATACCAACACAGTGGTATGGGCATCGGAAGGCCATGGCAAATCCGTTCTTGAAAAGTTTTATAAACAGCTTACTCCAGAGCAGCTATCCAGCATCAAGGTTGTTACAGGTGATGGTGCCAAATGGATCACAGAGTGTGTAAATGAATACACTCCTGACTGCGCCCGTTGTGTTGATTCCTTTCACGTAGTCGAGTGGGCTATGACAGTTCTCGATGAAGTCAGAAAAGATATCTGGCATGATGCCTACAGCGAATATAAACAGGTCAAAACAGATAATCCATGTGACAAGGGTCGTCCTAAAAAGAATGATCCTGAACTTGCTATTGTGAAAGCAGCTAAAGCTAAAGCAGATGAGATAAAAGGCTCTGCATACATGATAAATGTACTGACCCCCAAAAGTTAGACCTAAAAATCTAACGATTGGAGGTCGGTATTTTTATGGCTAAATATTCTTTTGAATTCAAGAAAAAAGTAGTTCTAGAATACATAAATGGAGAAGGTGGCACACAGTATCTTTCTACAAAGTATGGGCTTGGATCAAATTCTCAGCTCAGGAAATGGCTTGCTGCGTATAAAGAATTTGGAGACGAAGGATTAAAACGTTCTCGAAAAAAAGAAAACTACTCTTTCGAAAAGAAGCTTTCTGTTGTAGAGTTATATTTATCAAGTGAAATCTCGTATCAAGATTTGGCTCTACAAGAAGGAATTACTAATCCGTCAATGATTGTCAATTGGGTTAATCGCTTTCGAGTGGCGGGTTCTGATGCGCTGAGACCACGTAAAAAAGGACGAAAGAAAACATTGAACACATCTGATGACAATACACAAAACAAACCCGTTGAAGAATCTTCTGTTGATACAAGTGCAGAGCATGTAAAAGAACTAGAAGATGAACTTCTTAAACTAAGAATCGAGAATGCGTTTTTAAAAGAACTGAGGAGACTGCGTTTAGAGGACGAAGCAAAAATGAGAGAACGGCAAGAATCATCAGTAGCCTCCGAAGACAGTTCAAATTAAAAGACCTTCTCTCATATACTGGAATGCCAAAAGCCACATATATGTATTGGCAAAAGCGTCTTGATAGAAAAAATCCGGATCAGTCACTCACGGGCAGGACAATCCGCGAACAGTAGCGCCGTGCTTCGATCTCCCGCCCCGTATAGGGCGCAACGATCCCCAGCACACGCGGCAGACCTGTAGGTGTCAGTCCCCGCTCCTTCACTTCGCGTCCCAGCGTCAGCCATGCTTCATCTACGCCTTCGTCATATTCACCGTAATACAACACGGACAGCACACGGCATGCCGGCAGCACGACTGCGTCCTCCGGTGCCTGTTCCTTCCGAACCGGTACGCAGACCCAGTAGGGATAGGGCTTCTCTCCGATATAGCCCTCCAGATAATCGTTCCGCTCCTGTACCACGAATATCGGCTCATCAGAAAGCACACAGCCCTTTCTGATACACTCGCTGTAAAACCCATACATGGCGGCATACTTTTCTTCCACCGTACGTCCCATACACTTCTTCATACAGCAGGTCACGGCGTGGAGTGATGTCAGCTGCACCGACATACCGCTATGATCCCCCGCCCGCAGCCGCAGCTCCTCCACACCTTGTAAAAGCTCCTGCAGGCGTTCCTCCAACACCGCGAGCAGCCCCGACACCTCGCCGCCCCTGACAAAATAGTCCGCGATCTCCTGTGCGCCCAGTCCCATGGATTTGAATTTTTCGATCTGTAAAACGCGCGCGATGTTGTGGTTATCGTAGTACCGCCGCCCGCTCTCCGGCGCGACATAGGCAGGCGCGAGCAGCCCCTTTTCCTCCATGCGTATCAATGTGCTGCGGGAAACGCCACAGGCGTGCGCTGCCTCCGTGATCTGAAAGAGGCTCTTTGTATCTGTTTCCATCCGGTACCTCCTAAAAAACACTTGCTTCGTTCATGGGTGAACGGGTTATAGTGATACTACCATTATAAAAAAACATCGGTTGCTGTCAAGTCTGACACAGCAGCCATCAGTTAAACATTAAAGGAGAAGGAGTGAAGAAACAATGAAGCTTTGGAAACGATTATTAGCGATCCCTATTGCAGCCTCTCTTGTGATGGGGCTGCTGCCTACACCTACGCTGGCAGCGGATACATCAGCACACAGCCACCCCATCTGCGGTGCAGCGCATGCCGATATTGGCGACCACACGGGCACGTGTGAAGCTGTCGTATGGACAGCGTGGAATGGAACAGACGAGATTACATACGATGAGGATACCAAGACCGCCTATGTCTATCTGTCGAGTAATGCGACACGAAACAATCGCCTTATAGTAAAAGCAGGCTACACGCTCTATCTCTGTCTGAATGGAAGAGAACTGAAAAGCTCCGTAACAAGTTCCGACGATTATCAGGGGATGAGTCAGGTCATCAATGTCGACAATGGTGCGCAGTTCATACTTTGTGACTGCAAAGGCGGCGGCACGATCACTCACTCGACCGGTGCAAAAGGAAAAGGAGTGCGGGTTGGCGGGTCAGACCCCGCTGCCGCCACATTTTCCATGTACGGCGGAACGATCAGCGGCAATCATGCCGATGATCCACGCTCGGGGGCTGGTGGTGCAGGTGTGGAGATACAAAACGGCACTTTTAAAATGTATGGCGGCACCATCAGCGATAACCATGAGGAAAATACCTATTCTAACTACGGCGGTGGTGGTGTATGCGCGCATAGCAGTGGCACATTTACGATGTACGGCGGTATCATCAGTGATAATCAATCCGTAACAGACGCCGGCGGCGTGACGGTTGTGGGCGGTACTATGAATATATACGGCGGCACCATCAGTAATAACACAGCGGACAGCAATGGCGGCGGCATCTGGACGAACATCAACGGATTCATCATATCCGGCAACAGCGTGATTGAAAACAATACGGCGGGCAGAGATGGCGGCGGTTTATGTTACTATAGTTCTTCTAGTTATAATATGACCATTTCCGAATCGGCGCGCATCTCCGGTAATACTGCAACCCGTTATGGCGGCGGTATTTATTTCGAGAGTAAAGGCGCGCTTACAATGAACGGCGGCAGCATCACCGGAAACACCGCGACAGGCACGAACGGCACGGGCGGCGGCGTGTATTTTAAGGGCGGAGCATTCAACATTTCCGGTAACTTGGACATCAATGGCAATAAAAAAGCGGGCGCAGACAACAACGTCTATCTGCCAACCAACAAATATATCACTATTGCGGGTGAACTGACCGGCAGCAATCCAATCGGTGTGACGACGGAAAAGACGCCGGATGCTTCTAACTATGTTCTCATAGCTTCGGGTTACAAAAACTATGCCGCTCCGGAAAAATTCAGCTACGAGAACGACAGCATTCCTGTCAGTGCGATCAGCAAATATAGCAGCACCGCTAACCTCGTAGTGTGTAAGCATAACTTGACCCAAACTTGGAGTTCAGATTCTTTCTCTCATTGGCATGAGTGTTCCATCTGCAAAGGAAAAGAGGATATTGCTGCGCATACCTACGACCAGCAAGTTAAAACAAAAGCGTATGAGAAATCCTCTGCGACCTGCCAATCTGGGACGACTTACTATATGTCCTGCGTCTGTGGCGCAAAAGGTGCGGATACGTTTGAAATCGGCGACAAAGACCCTGACAACCACAGCGGCATCTTAAATAATGATTGGAAATCAAACGACAGCAAACACTGGAAAGAGTATGCCTGCTGTCGTGCCCACGCTGAGGAAGCTGCCCATTCCGGTGGCACAGCCACTTGCCAGAACAAAGCAGTATGCTCTACCTGTAATAAGCCTTATGGTGATCTCGGCAGCCA
>CAKRJY010000029.1 GCA_934352055.1 uncultured Lachnospiraceae bacterium | reverse complement strand
GCCTTGATACCGGAATCCGTATCATGTGCCTGAATGCTCAAAAGACCGTCGCTGACTGCCGCATTTAAGGTAGGCTTGGTAAAATCAAAACACTTGATATAACGGTTTTTCTCGTAGGGCTTGCCCTTCTGGTCTGTGACCTGCACATAAATGGTGCTGTTCTCTGAAATCTCTATGTACATATCCTCGGTAATATCCGTCCAGCTTCCATTCTGTCCGACTTTCGCCTGTACTTTCTGAATGGTAAAATTGCCGGACACTACCGTATCTTCTACCTTGACCGTTACTTTCGTGGTATCATTATGCCATCCAGACGGTGTATTGATTGTGATTTTTACACTTGGATTGATATAAGCACATTCCTTGTAATCCTTTGCACACACCTCACAATCTTCATCTACTGCATACTGACTGCATTTTTCCTTGCAGGTGCATTTTGCGGCAGGCTGTGTCTCCTCACTTGTGCCTTCTGTGGAATTTTCCGTTGTATTCTCTGTGGACTGCTCTGTGTGATTTTCTCCACTACCGGAACTGTCCTTGTTATCATTACCGGACGCTGTGCTTTCTGCACTGCTTTCCTCTGCCGCACTTTCTGTTTTCTGCTCTGCTGTATCCTCCGCATGAACCTCCACAGTATTTGCCCTGTTTGCAAAAAATGCCCCGACCGGCATACAAAAAAGTATTGCCGACAGTATCAGGGACATTAGTGCCTTAACGGATAACTTCTTCATTTTCATTGGTCGAATCCTCCTTTTCCTGTTCCCGTTTCTGTAATAAATTTCTAACTTCATCCTCATTGAGCTTATTAAGCATCTGCAATCGCTCGGATGAGATTTTATATTTTCGTATGATCTTCATGGCTTCGGCATCCTCCGCCATCTGTTTCTGCTCTGCAAGGTCTTTTTCCTTTGCCTGTAGCTGTGCTATCTGCTCCCTGACCTTTTTAAGCTGTGAATTGATTCGCTCTACTGACAAAAATAATTCCTCCCTTCGCTAATTCAATCTTCCAAAACCATAAAAATGGCTCTGCCAGTAAGAGGTATTGATTGAGGTGTACTGGATTGGATCGCCACAATGCACCATCGTACCGTTTCCGCAGTAAATGCCAACGTGTGTAACCGGACGTCCCGCATTATAAGTTCCGGTAAAAAAGATAATATCCCCTGCCTTTGCGTCTGCCGCTGATACCGGAGTACACTGGTCATAAATGCCCTGTGCGGTGGTTCTTGGCAGGTTATGTACGCCGCTGTTTGTAAATACCCAACATACAAAGCCTGAACAGTCAAAACTTGCCGGAGCTGTTCCTCCAAAGGTGTATGGCATTCCCAGATACCTGTTTGCTTCACGCATAAGCGTCTGTACGGTTGCATCATCATAAGATTCCGGTGGTATCACATTGCCGGTTCCTCCTCCGGTGCCGCCCGGTGTTTCCCCATAAATGGTCTGCTCTCCTGCTTCAAAGTAAAATAACGGGTTATAATACTCCCCGTTATACAAACATTCGATATGAAGGTGGCTTCCGGTACTGCTTCCTGTATTTCCGCTTTTGCCTATATCGTCACCCTTTTTGACACTCTGTCCTGCGGACACATTTAAGCTGTCCATGTGGGCATATTTTGTGGTATATCCCTTACTGTCCGTAATCACCACATAATTCCCATAATAGGAATCGTAAGCCGCTTCCATAACCGTTCCGTCATGTGCTGCATGTACCATGGTTCCAGTCGGTACTGCTATATCCACACCCCTGTGAATCTCCTCGTCTCCTGTGTTTGGATTTTTCCGGTAGCCATAATAACTGCTGATATAGTAATACCAGTAATAATCAATCGGAGAAGCAAAGACCTGCAAGCCGCCTTTTGTCTCCGTATAGGCTCCAAAAATTTCCGTCTGTTCGCTGTCCATGCGTCCGGCTACAATGCTCTCAAGCGGTGTGACCGTAAGTGTGACACGAAGAATTGTTACGGTATATTCTTCTTCCTCCTCATACTCGTATTCCTCGGTACGGGTAGTCCCGTCCGGATTTGTTACTATTCTGGTTCCGGTCTTTGTGACTGTCCTTGTCCGTGTTTCCTCTACTTCCTCGGTAGTGAGTGAATACATGGCATCAAATAATTCCTGAATCTCACTCTCTATTCCTGCGGCAGTAAATTCCGTATGGACTGCGGAAAGATAACTGATCAGTGTGTACGGATCATGCCCGATTGCACCAAGGTTATAATCGTATTCATCATATCCCGGATAATCAGTTTCAATCCGGTCAATCTTATTTTGCAGTTCCATTTCCTTTTCTGTAAAAGATAAATCTGCTTCATCAATCTCTGCCGGAAGGCTAAGATATGTGCTTGCCATCGTTGTTGTCACAGTTCCGGTAAACATGGAACCGCAGCTTGATAGTGCCGACATGATCATAATGAGCAGAAGTGCAAAAATACCCACTGTGATAATCAGTGTTTTATTTTTCGTGGCAATTTCCTGTAACTTCTTTGCAATCCCGGTTGCAGCATTGGCTGTCTTTGTAAATGTTTCCTTTGCAGTCTTGGCTTCTGCTCCTGCCCGCCTTGCCTTGGCATACTCACGCTTGATGCGCTGTTTCTGTAGCTGCCTTTGTAACTGTTTCTTTGGACTGTTGCCCTTTAGATGTGGATTTTCACTGATGAATTTCTCATACTCCAGCTTCATATCTGCTGTGACCTGCTTTTTCTGCAATCGCTCTAAGCGGTCACGCTTTCTCTGTGCCTTGCTCTTTCTGTGGTATTTCATATAATGGTAAATATCCTCGGCACGCTGTTCCGTCTTGTGTGCGCCCTCCACCGCAGAATTGTCCTTTTCTGTTTCTGCAATCTTACGATGCACAAAATACATATTTTCGGTTTGCAGTTTATGAACCGCAGTCTTTCCAAGACTATCCTGCTTAAATGGCTTCTCCACATCCACAGGGACAACCACATATTTTGCTTTTCCGGTCTGTTCATCAAAGACACGCTTCATCTCATACTGCCGCTTTTTCGGCATCTTGTCCTTTGCCTTCTGTAACTTCCGGCGGTTCTTTTCTGACTTATCAAAAGCCTTCTGTACTTTTTTGTCGGTAAATTTTTCCGCCTGCCCCTGCGAAAATGTGGCATCCTTTGTCTGGAAATCTCCATAATCGGACTGCTTTGTATTTTCTGACTTCGCACGCTCTCTGTGTGCGTGTTCTCTCTGCACACGCCCTTTGTGATATTTTCCTTTTTCCTCAGACCGTTGGTAGGTGTCCCTGACATGAACCTCATTTTCCATCGTACTGTCAGAACCCGTGTCAAATTCTTCTGATTGATCCTCCTGCATGAAGCTGTTTTCCTTTAAGAATGCCTTTTCCGCTTCGGCTTCCGACTTCTGGACATTGTGACCAGAAGTGTCCTGCTTCTGTTGACAATAATGCTTCCTTTTATCGCCTTCTTTTCTTGTATGACTGCCATAGTTCGCATCCCTTGGCAGATTGCTCACAGGCTTCTCATTGGCATGAAAATGATTTTCTTCTGAAAAGGTGTTATCCTGCCTGTGTTCTGTATGTTTTGCTCCAGTCACTTCCTTGTCTTTGGAAAATGCCTCTTTTTCAAATGCCTTTGCCGCCTGCTTCTTCTGTCTCTTTTCCGCCATTTATACTGCGTCCTCCTTCTGCATCGATTCCTCCGGCTTAGTATTCATGATCTTGTAAGTCTTTGTGTCTGTCGGGTATTTATCCACGAACGGGATTACCACGTTATCAAACAGTATCAGACCACTTCCCGGCTCGGAATTGGTAACATAGGAAAGCTGTTTATCAGAAAGTCCCAGTTTATCCGCTAAGATTGCCTGATCCTTGGCATTCTGGTTTAACAGATACACAAAATCACTATTTCCCAAAATACCCTCAATCTCCTCAGAACGAAGAAAATCGCCCACATTCTGCGTCAAACCTGTCGGAATACCACCCCATTTTCTAAATCGCTTCCAGATTTCCACGGAATAAATAGCTGTCTGCTTCTCCTTCAGAAGAAGGTGGAACTCATCACAGTAATAACGGGTAGCAAGCTTTCGCTCCCTGTTCTGCGATACCCTGTTCCAAACCGCATCCTGCACGATCAACATTCCAAGTTCCTTTAACTGATTTCCCAAGTCTCTGATGTCAAAGCACATGATACGGTTGCCGCTGTCCACATTGGTATGGTGGTTGAAGTAATTCTGGGAACCATGCACATACAGCACAAGGCTGTTTGCGATACGCTCCGCCTTTGGATTTTTGTGTGCTAACAGGGCATCATATAAATCTTCCAGCAGCGGCATATTTTCCGGCACCGGATTTTCAAAATACTTATCATAAATATGACGGATACACTCGTCGATGATACCTTTTTCATCGTTCTGCAATCCATCCTTGCCGCCTGCAATCAGGTCACACAGAGTAATAATAAAATCGGATTTCAGCTTTAACGCTTCCTTATCCCCCTTATGGCTCAACTGAATATCCATAGGGTTCAGATAGTCTTTGGAATTGGTGGCAAGTTTTACCACCTGTCCATGTAGTGCTGCCACAAGAGCAAAATACTCTCCCTCCGGATCGCAGATGATAATATCGTCCTTTGTGATAAGAAAACAGCTTAAAATCTCACGCTTTGCACTAAAACTCTTACCACTTCCGGGAGTACCTAAGATAACTCCGTTTGGTGTACGGAGCCTTTTGCGGTCTGCCATAATCATGTTGTTGCTGAGTGCATTTAATCCGTAATAGATTGCCGGTGCAGGCATAAATAACTCCTGCGTGCAGAATGGTACTAAGATTGCGGTACTCTTTGTGGAAAGGGTACGCTCAATTCCGGTCTCATTGCAGCCAATCGGCGCAGATGCCATAAGGCCCTGCTCCTGTAAATACTGCAAACAGCGTAAATCACAGTTTGCCTGCTGAATGATACCGGACACCCTCTGCATTAAGCTCTCCAATTCCCGCTTGGTTCTGCCATAGCAGGTAATAAGAAATGTCATGTTGATCATCTTCTGGTTGCTCGTATTCAGGTCATCCAGAAATTCCAGCGTGTCCTTTTCATAGGTCACAATGTCCGTCGGTAAAATATCCATGTCATACCCACTGCGGACTGCCTTTTTCTGTTCCTCGATCTTCATTTTCTGGATATTGGAAATGACCGCTTTTAACTTCTTGATTGCCTTTACCGGATCTTCCGTCTGCATGTGCATGGAAATCGTAAGGTTGGCATCAATATCAAGAAGCTGCTTGATCAACTCGTCTGTAAATTTCGGTGCGATAATATCCAGATAGGATACGCAGCCATACATATTTCCCGACTTGAAGCGGTTCGGATAGCGGAAATCAAATCCCGGCGGTGCAATATAGTCCTTGACCGACTTACCGGATTCTGCCAGATCCTTAAATGAAAAACGGAAAGGCTCCATGGTATCCTGGTTAAAATATTCATGCAGGATACGCAGTCTTTCCTTTCCGTCCAGTCCCCTCGCAAGGGTTCCTATGTTGTTTAAGTTTCGTATGACATCTTTTTCAATGTTGTTAAGGCGGCTCTTGGCTTCCTTGTAGCCGTTGCTTTCTACACCAAAAATCAGATATTTTGATTTGATAATACCATTGTTTCCCTTTGCCGCCTGCTTCTTTAACATTTCCGTATATTCTTCACGAATATCGTTAAAATCATCCTCCTGCCACGGAATGTCAAACTGTTCTGTAAGCATCTGTTCGTTGACCTGCCTGTTGAAAAGCACCAGTTCAAACCTCACAGACGGATCAAAATAATTGATGAGCTTACTGTACTGTGCCAGTATATCCGCCTGCTCATCCACTTCCAGAAGCGAATAGTTTATATCAAAAAATTCCACCATCTTTGTATAATAACGGTGGCTGACCTGACAGATACCGTCCCGGAACATCTTTTCAAAAGTGATCGTCCTTTGTGCGGTAGTCGGCTTTTCTTTCTCATTGCTCTTTCCCGATAAAATATGTTTCAACTGTATAAGACGCTTCTTTTCTGAAAAGGTAAGACCACCGCTTTTACTGTTATTCCTGCTATTGCCCTTATAACTGCTTTTTCTGCGGCTTTCCGGTTCTGCCTTTTGCTTTTTCTTCAAGATAACGAACCTCCCTTCGTAATTTTTCTTTTTCTTCCAACTGCTTGTATAAGTTCTCTGACCGGTATGGTCTTATGCCCGGTGTGAGTATCTTCTGCCGGAGCATAAAATACAAAATCTTCTCCGCCGGAAACCCGTTTTTCTCATACATCGCAAAAAAGAAGAATGGAAGCATTGCTCCCATCATAAGAAGTGATGCGGCTGATGTTCCGATCAGTCCCTTGGTTAAAAAATACAAGGGTATCCCGGCTACTGCCGCACCACTGAAACAGATGATCTGTCTCTTTGTTAAATTCAGTGCCACTTTTGTCTTGATACCGGACAAATCCTTTGGCACCTGCACGGATATTGCCATGTCGTTCCTCCCTTAGTGCGCATTCCAGATAGATTTTGACAGCGAACCTGTCTTAAACAGGGAAAAACATAAAATCACGGTATATGCCGCCACCGACCAGAGTGCCGTATGCAGGTTGTCGGATACTGCCACACCTGCCACCAGCACCGCATAGATTGCGACGCACACCATCATAAAGAATCCCTGAAATGCCAATGCACAAAGTCCCTTAAAATAATTAGTTCCAATCGTTCCCCATTCCCGGTTGGTTACGGTTGCACAGGGAACGGGTGCTACTGATACATAAAGATATATTTCAATCATTCGCCCATAAAGAATGACGGTGATCAGGACTGACATGATTTTCATACATAAACTGACGATCATGGTCTCCATTCCAAGTCCTAACAGCTCGCCTATGCTCATCTCCGAAAACTGCTCGTTGAACATCGTCTGCAGCGTACTGGAAACATCAATACTGGTTTCCCCACTGATTGCTGCGGCGGCAGAATTAACGATGTGGCTTCCCACATCAAATACCGCCATTACAATGTCAAAAGTCTTGCTTAACAGCATGACTGCGATACACGCTTTCATAAAAAAGCGGATAAAAATGGCTGTATTGAAGTCATGCAGGTTATTTTTGTCAATGACCATGGA
>CAKRJY010000028.1 GCA_934352055.1 uncultured Lachnospiraceae bacterium | reverse complement strand
TGAACTTGAAAAAAACAAGGATTCCATGAACGAACTTGAGGGGATCGGAAAAAATTTATAAAGCACGTTCCAAATTCAAGTTTGCCAACTTGCCTTTTGAGAGAGGAGAAATCCTTTTCTCAAAGGGCTTTTTCTATTTATGCGGATATTCGCAAACTACAAGATAAAGCTAAAACTTCATATACTCTAAGCACAAGGAGGTTGAGGTTTGGCTAGCGATACACGGAAATATGAGTTTCCAATTAATAAAAAATATGAAGAAAACAAGTGGACCTACAACACTGCAGGTATTAGAAAATAAAATAAATATGCAAGAACAGGAACAATACCAAGCATGAACAGAGGAAGAATGACATCATTTGTTCTGTGAAAAATATCTGGTCTGCAAATATTTAAGACTATGAGTAGAGTTGAAACCATAACAGATGGCACAGATACAATGCGTATGAATCTATGGAAGATATTTTGGTTGAACATTTAAATGAGGTTGTAGAGGAATATAAGAAAGAAAAAATAGAGAAAGATATTTCTGAAAATGGTATAATACTATCATCGATTGGCAAAGAAGGTGCATTGATATGAAAAAAGCAAGACCTCTTTCCAAATTGGTGCGTGCGGATATTATTGAACCGGTATCCGGTCATGGGAAGGGAAAATATAAATTCAAGAGGTAGTTAGAAAGTCCAAAGGAGCATACAAATGAGAAAATTCATCAAACGTTTGAAAGCGAGAATTGCCTTGAACAAAAAGCAGTTTATCACATACTCTGTGCTGAGAGCGCTGGTCATCTTGACCGCTATACGTTGTGTATTTACGAGAAACTACGAGAGTCTGGCGATATGTATTCTTTCTCTGGTCTTGTTTCTCCTGCCATCCCTCTTTGAGCAGCTTCTGAAGGTAGAGATCCCGCCGGTATTCCAGATGATCATTTATGTATTCATCTATTCGGCGGAGATTTTGGGGGAAGTCAACAAATATTATACGGCAATCCCGGGCTGGGACACCATGTTACATACCATCAATGGTTTCCTGTGCGCGGCGATCGGTTTTTCCCTTTTCAACATCCTAAACCGCGGCAGCAAATCTATGCAGTTGTCACCTTTTTATTTGGCGATCGTCGCTTTTTGCTTTTCCATGACGGTAGGTGTCATCTGGGAGTTTATCGAATTTAGTTTTGACCAGATATTTCTGTTGGATATGCAAAAAGATTTCATTGTCTCAAACATCGGTTCCGTGACTTTGGATGAAAGCAAAACCCAGACCCCGGTGCGGATCTATGACATTACCAAGACCATCATAGAAACAAAAAATGGGGATACTTATGTGGTTGATGGCGGCTATTTGGATATCGGGATCATTGACACCATGAAAGACCTCATAGTTAATTTTGTCGGAGCCCTTGTCTTTAGTGTGATCGGCTACTTTTATGAGGCAAAGCATAAAGAAAAGTCACTTGCTAAAGATCTTCTGATCGAGCCATTGACGGAAGATGCGATCAAAGAATACGATGATGACATTGAAAAGAGTGTCAACAGCAAGGGAATCAGAAACAAGATGCATCCATGACTTTAGAGGCTATGGCTGCCAGCGAGGATAGCATCAACAGCAAGATGGAAGAGATACAATAATGACCGGCTCCGGGAAGGAAAGGACAGTTTATGACAAAATTTATTTCATGGAATATTGATTCCTTAAATGCAGCTTTGACATCGGCATCGGCGAGGGCAGAACTCTCTCGCGCTGTGTTAGATACGATAAAAGAGGAAGACGCGGACGTGATCGCGATTCAGGAGACCAAACTTCCGGCGACTGGGATGACGGACAAGCACAAGGAAGCACTGGCTTCCTATTTCCCGGACTATCAGGTGGAATGGGTCAGTTCCGTACCGCCAGCCAGAAAGGGCTACGCGGGCACTATGGTTTTATACAAAAAGTCCTTGCAGGCGCAGATGAGCACACCGGCGATCGGCGCACCGGATACCATGGATGCTGAGGGCAGGCTTCTTTGTCTGGAATTTGAGGACTTTTATTTTGTAAATGTCTATACACCGAATGCGGGGGATGGCTTGAAACGCCTTGTGGATAGGCAAAAATGGGATGTCTGTTATGCAGATTATCTGAGCGGGCTGGATCAAAAGAAACCGGTCATTGCCTGTGGCGATTTTAATGTGGCACATGAGGAGATCGACCTGGCGAATCCGGATGGCAACCATATGTCCGCAGGTTTTACGGATGAGGAGCGAGAGGGCTTTTCCAACCTGCTTGCCAAAGGTTTTGTAGATTCTTTCCGTTATCTGCATGGAGATGTGGAGAAGGTCTACTCCTGGTGGGCGCAGAGGGTCAAGACCAGCAAGATCAACAACTCCGGCTGGAGAATCGATTATTTCTTAGTCAGCGACCGGATCAAGGATCGGATCCGACGATCCGAGATGCTGGATTCAGGTGCCAGACAGGATCATACGCCACTGGTACTGGAGATGGAATAAAATAAGTGATAAGTAATAGGGTAGGAAAAAACTATGTTTTCCTACCCTATATTTCTGTCGGCAGACATCCGTAATATTCCTTAAAACAGGCATAAAACTGCGAGCGGCTCATGTAGCCGACCCGTTCAGCCACGGCAGACACAGACAGGTCAGTTTCTTGTAGGAGGCGTTTGGCTTCCTTCATACAGATTTCCCGATTGTAGTCCTTGATCGTTCTGTTGGCATGGGCGAGAAAGATCTTTGACAGATAGTTCCTACTATAATGAAAGACCTCTGTCAGTTCTTCTACGGTCAGGCGCATCGGCGTCTGCTCCAGATAAGCCTTGATCTGTTCGGCAAGCTTTGCGTCAGCAAACTGGGTCTCGTGCACGGTGGTAACATCATAGAGATTGGCGTTGCAAAGGCTGTCCAAAAGCCGTTTCAAAAGACCCGGAACGATATAATCATAGCCTACGGCCTTTTTTCGCATTTCATCATGTAACCGATAGAACAGAGTCTTGACATCTTCTTTTCGCTGGGTGGAAATACCGTCGGATTCCACAGGCTTTTCATTTATGATCGCATTGTCTTTTGTGCGGAAAAGCGCATATTCCGCATCCGTAAAATCTTTGTCAAAACGGCTTCTGTGGGAAAGACATTTCAGTTCTTTTAAAAGATCATGCTGCTCCAGATAGGCGCGGGAGATCGTGATAGCGATGGCGATCAGGTTATCAGCGCCCGTGATCATGCTCATGCAGTTGGGGTTCATGAGGATGGCGTCGAATTCTTCCATGCGATAGGCTTTCTCGCCCACCGTCTCCAAAAAGGAACCGTTCGCAACAAATATGATCTCAAAGCCATCGTGTTTTTGCACTTGGAAGGGAGGATCCCCATCTTCCTGTGAAATGGTCGCGTTGACCAGACCAGCCTTGATGGCATCGGCATAAGAGACGATGACCTGATTGCTCATGGTCATATTCATGATCTTGGTGACTAAGTCATGGATGTTGGGCTCAATATAGGTGGCAGACAGGGAATATTCCTTACACTGTGCCATTAGTTGTGCGGATTCGCCGCGAAAGGTAAGTCCGGGTCTGGTATATTGTTTCATAAATGCTAAACTCTTTTCTTAGGCAAATTTCAAATATCATATTTTGGATGTCGGGATAGACATATTTTATCATATGATGCAAAAACGTACAATAAAATGTATATTGGTGCAAAAACAAACAAAACAGAGGAAAGGCTGTCGTATAATTTAACCATCATAATTCGACGAATGAAAAGGAGAGGATAAGAATGGTTAAACTTTACAACAAGAAAGGAAAAAGATCACCGCTCTTTTATGCGGTATGGGCATCACCGGGTATCGGTGTTGCAGCAGTTACAGCCCTCTTGGGTTACATTACATTTTTTGCAACAGATGTCTTAGGCTTGAGTGCCGGACTGGTAGGAGCATTGCTTCTGGTATCCAAGATTTTTGATGGATTTACGGACATCATTGCAGGATTTATCATTGACAGAACTCACACCAAGATCGGAAAGGCAAGGCCTTATGATGTGGCAAATGTACTGTTTTGTATCAGTGCACTTTTGTTCTTCTTTATTCCGGATGTAGGAACAGCGGGAAAGGCAGCACTTTTGTTTATCATTTACCTGCTGACTTATTCTGTATTCCAGACGCTCTATTCATGTGCAGGAACGGTTTATCTGGCGCGTGCCGTAGATAAGACAGACGATCAGATTTCACTTACTTCTGCATGCGGATTGTTAGCAGCTTTGGTGGCAATTGTACTTTCCATCTTGTTCCCGACACTGATCCAGAATGCAGGCACAGATCAGGCAAATTGGCAGTCTATGGCACTTGGCATTTGCTTGCCGTCTATTGTACTTTGCGCCATCCGTATTTTCCTGATCCCGGAGATCAATGATGCCGAGACCGAAAAGAAAGACCAGGAAAAACTGACCGTAAAAGAGAGTGTAAAGATGATCTTTACTAATAATTATCTAATGTTTTTTACATTGGCATTATTACTGACAAACATTGCACAGACTTTGATGACAAATACACAGACCTATTATTTTAAATATGTGATTGGCGATATCCAGAAAATGACGATCGTTGCAGCAGTTGCTATTGTAGGACCGATTACGATCGCAGCATTCCCTGCACTTTCCAAGAAAATGGGTCTGCGTAATCTGATGGCTCTGGGATTGGTGCTTGGTGCGATCGGTAGATTTATTCCGCTTGTAAGCCCGACAAGTATTCCACTGCTTACCTTGGGATCCGTGCTTGGTGCTGTTTCTTATATGCCGATCTACATCCTTTGTTCCAATGCCATTATCGCCTGTATGGATTACGGCGAGTACAAGAGCGGACACAGAGGAGAAGGTATCTATACCTGTGTAACCGGTTTCTGTGGTAAGGTTGGTATAGGTCTTGCCAGTGGACTTCTGGGTCTGGTAACAGCACTTGGCGGTTATGACGGCACACAGGCAGTACAGACTGCATCAGCAAATATGTCGATCATCTTTGTTTATACCATTTTGCCGGGCGTTTTGTATGTGATCGGTGCACTGGCACTGCGCAAGTTCAACTTGGAGAAAGAATTGCCGGCAATCCAGGCAGAGTTAAAGAAACGTAAAGGAATTACAGAGTAATTGAAACAATATGTAAGATTGGGAAGGTAAAAGGAGGTTTACATATGAGTTTGACAATTTTCCCAAAACCAAACAAAGTAGAAGAGACTGGCGGCAACTTTGCTGTGACCTATCCGCTTACCGTGGCACTTCCGGAGGCACTTGCTTCTTTGGAAGAAGTCATGGCGGAGGCACTCAGATGTCAGGCAGTCGTAGCAGATGATGGCATTCTTACTTTCACAGAGGATGCAGGGCTTGGAAAAGAAGCCTATCGCTTGAATGTCACAGAAGATGGCATTACAGTCGCATATGCGGACAGAAGTGGCGCATATTACGCACTTGTGACATTGGGACAGATCTTAGGCGAAAGCATCCCATGTTGTCAGATCGAGGATGCACCGGCACTTGCCGTCAGAGGCTATATGATCGACATCAGCCGTGGCAAGGTTCCAACCTTAGAAGATCTTTGCCGTCAGGTGGATCGTCTGGCTGCCATGAAATACAATCAGGTGCAATTATATGTAGAGGGATTTTCCTTTGCTTATCCTTCTTATCCGAATACCTGGAAGGATGCAACACCAATCACGGGCAAGGAAGTGCGTTACTTAGATACTTACTGCGAGCAAAGGGGTATTGAATTGGTACCAAACCAGAATAGTTTAGGTCATATGTATGCATGGCTGGCACGCGATGAGTTCAAGCATTTGTCCGAGACAGACCCGGATCAGGGCATGGAATTCATGGGCAATAAGATGCCGCCAGGTACATTGGATGCTATGAACCCGGAAAGTCTGGAACTGGTTACTTCTATGATGGATGACATGATGCCATGCTTCCATTCCGATAAGTTCAACGTGAACCTGGATGAGCCGTTTGACCTTGGAAAGGGTAAGAATAAGGCGCTTGCCGAGGAAAAAGGCGAAGCATATCTTTACATGGATTACTTAAAGAGACTGCATGCAAAGGTAGCAGAGCGCGGCAAACATATGTATATGTGGGGCGATATTTTAGCAAATCACCCGGAGACCTTTAAGGAACTGCCGGAGGGCATCACCGTATTGGATTGGGGCTATGAGGCATTTACCCCATTTGAGGAGCATGCAAAATCCCTGCATGAACTGGGTGTACCATTTATCACCTGCCCGGGAACATCTGCATGGACAACCCTGAGCGGACGTACCGACAACATGAAAGAAAACCTTCGCAATGCGGCAAAGGCAGCGATCGACTATGAGGGCGAAGGCGTACTTGTTACCGCATGGGGGGATGGCGGACATCTGGAATATGAACCGGTTAATGATGGACCGATGGCATATGCCGCATCTTATAACTGGGGACAGTTGGATGTCGCAGAGGAAGAAGTCTGTGCATATCTGAACCGCTTTGTATTCTGTGATAAGGCAGAAAAGACAGCGCAGATTTTATTGGATATGGGACGCTTATGTCACTATGAGGAGTTCCCGATGGCCAATATGACTATTGCCAGCATGACACTTTCCATGGGTATCCTGCCGGACGGCGTACTTCCATATGCCTTAGAACAGGCAATCCGGAGTATTCAGGCATTTGCACCATCTGCAGCACCGATGATCGATGCTATTTGGGAGCAGCGCAAAGACTTTGATTATGCCGGAGCTATGGCAAGCATTGAAGATCTGAAAAAGCGTGTGACAGAGATAGAATTAGTAGGAGACAAGGCAAAACTTTTGCAGGAGGAATTGGAAAATCTTCTCCGCATTGTATCCTTTGCAGAAGAAGTACACCAGTTGAATGCAGCAGGCGTTACTATGTCAGCAGAAGACAAGGCTGCACAGACGGCTAAGATTTCTGCTTTGGGTAAGGAGATCCTGCATGTGCATCCAAGACTCTGGATCGAGCGCAACAAGATCCATGGTATGGTAGAGAGTACAGCACCGATCGCAAAGATCGTCGCACAGTTACAGGCATAATTTTATAAAAGCATAAAGAAAAACAGACCGCCAGGCGTTCCTCATAAAACGCCGGGCGGTCTGCTTTTGAATGGGAGAAGGAAAGCCGAGTTCTGATAATAATATTCAATTGATGGTTTATTCCATACGGGAATAAATCTTCATCAAATCTTTATTTTTTTCTGTTAGGTTATATTTC
>CAKRJY010000027.1 GCA_934352055.1 uncultured Lachnospiraceae bacterium | reverse complement strand
TGGTCTACCTCAGAAGGATTTACATTCTTACCGAATTTCTTTGGCATGAAATAGTAACCTACTGTTCCTACCAATAATACAGCAATTAAAATAACCAGAATACGCAGTTCCTTTTTCATACACTCTTTACCTCCACAAATATCGATTTACAGACTTCTCGTATATATATTTTACCACATAATTTTTCCAAAACACAGACTTCTTAATCCTTATTTTCATTCTTAATTTTCATATCTGCTATTATACGTTCTTCCCTCTGCCTCTCTTCACAATAATCCCAGAAGTCTTTCAATGCTTACAATACCGTTTCCGCTGGTACCGGCTCTTTTCTTGATGGTGACGAATATGAGATATTCTCCTCTCCTGACATTCCGGAGGCTGCCACGTTTGGCGTATATGTAGATGGTGACAGTATGGAACCTAAATACCATAATAAAGATCTCATCTGGATTGAACAGACAGCATGCCTTGATGATGGCGAAATAGGTATCTTCTATCTTGATGGAAATGCATATGTGAAGAAATTTCAGAATAACAGACTTGGAACCTACCTCATATCACTGAATAAAAAATATGATCCGATTCCGGTTACAGAGAACAGTTCCTTCAAAATATTCGGTCGTGTTCTTTCATAAGTCCTTTTTTGGGGACACTTAAAACTGTAGGATTATTATAACGTAACAGACATGAATAATTCTGAATTTGGAGGTGCATATATATGAATACTGATATGGATATAGACATAAACACTGTGACAGACACAATTACTTGCAGACTTGTTGAAGCCAGGGCAGATCTTGGCATTACCCAGAAAGAACTTGCATCAGCAACCGGCATCAGCCTGAAAACCATTGCCAATATCGAGTCAAAACAGCATATTCCTTCTCTGCTATACGCCATGAGAATTGCAGATTTTTTTCACAAACCGGTAACAAGCCTGTTCTGCTATCATCCTGGTGTTCAGCAGACTCCCTCTAAAGGAGATGAGCCGAATGAACAATAAGAAACAGTTGGATTTCCAGACCATCGCTGTTGATTTTGACGGTACCCTATGTTACAGCAAATGGCCAGAGCTCGGTCAGCCCAACCAGGCACTGATCGAATATCTCCAGGAATGGAAACGCAATGGCAACAAGCTCATTCTCTGGACCTGCCGTGCCGGTGATGCCCTGTCGGAAGCTGTCGAATGGTGCCGAGAACAAAACCTTGAATTTGATGCTGTCAATGACAACCTTCCAGAAATCATCGAATTCTATGGGCACAACAGCCGGAAGATTTCCTGTGATTACTATATCGACGACCGGATGCTGCTTCCGGAAAACGCAAAGGCATAGAACCCGTAATGGGGCTATGCCTTTGTGCTTATTCTGGCATTCATTTTTAGTTAGTGCGGGTTATTTACCTAATACAGTTTTTCTCATAATAAAAATCTGTTAGTTAAACTTTTTCAAATTTTGCTACTTCATCCGATAAATCTTCCGAAAGGTTCTTATTTTCGTCCGCCTGCACTGTAATTGCTGAAATTGCTGTTACAAGTTGTGATATCTCTTGTGCTACGTTTGTAACACCTTTTGCAGATTCTTCAATCGCTATAGAAATGTTATTGATACCCTCATTCATATCATTCATTGTACCTAAGCTATCTTTTGACTTAACTGCAAACTCGTTAAATGTATTACTTGCCTGATCAGAATCAGCATCATAATTTCCAATAATTTTTACAAAGTTGTCATAATCAAGTGCTACCTTTTCATCTACAAAACGAATCATTTCCGTTGCATTTCCAGACAGATTGTTTACTGCCTCAATAACTTTTCCACTGATTTCCTGAATATTGTTTGCTGTCTCACGTGAACTATCTGCAAGCTGTCTGATTTCATCTGCAACAACGGCAAAGCCCCTGCCTGCTTCCCCTGCTCTTGCTGCTTCAATCGATGCATTAAGTGCTAGAAGATTTGTCTGTGCTGCGATATTTAAGATATTTTCTGTCAGTTTTGCAATTTCATTTACAGACTTAGATGCTTCTACTGCCTCCGCGACATCCTTTTGAATGCCATCAAATGTTTCTACTGTTTTTTCTTTTGATGCAATCGCTTCTTTATAGCTATTTTCTGCAGTAAGCTTCACTTCATGCAACTTCATTGCAGAGTTCTTGGCATCCTCATTCATGCCTGCCATTTTCTCTAGCAGATTATTACATCCTTGGGCTAAATCATATAGAGAAGCAGATACCTCTTCCATAGATGCTGCAAGTTCTTCCGATGTTGCACTCACATTGGATGCACTCATATTTGAAGATTCCGCCTCATTTTGTACAAGATAGGAAGATTCTGTCATATCTTTTGATACACTCTTAATCTTTATCATAAGATTTTGTAATGTTTCAATAAAATGGTTGACACCATTTGCAAGCTGACCAATTTCATCACTGGTTTCATCAAATACTCTTAACGTAAGATTACCCTGTCCTGATTCTATACCTAAAATGATATCATCCAAATCATTCTTTGCTCTTTTTGCTGGACGAACAATGGACTTATTAATAACAATCGAAAGAAGTACGATTACAATAATATCAGCTACCACAAGTGCAAAATCAAAAATGATGCTTCCATTTATTCTGTAGTTGATATGTCTGATGGCTTCTGCCACTTCTCCTTTTGCTGTTTCCAAAACCGCGGTATCATTATTTTCCACTGCTTCTTCATATTGTTCAAACTGTTCTATAAGCACATTATTCTTTCCTCGAATAGCTTGTAATGCCATTAAATTCAAGACTGTAATCAAAACTGCAAAAAAGCCTACAGACACTAACATTGTTACTAACTTTTTTCCCAAGTTCATTCTCTTTTTCATGTTTATTTTTCTTCTTTCTGCGAAAGGCACCAATGCGTTATGTTTTGGAATTTTTTACCATTATTCTACCCCGCCCCACAAAATTTTGTCAATTCTTTATTCTCTTGATAGAAAATTTTAATCTTTACTCTGATGAGGATGGCGTGAAACACATCCGTATCAAAGTCAGACCTAATAAATGGCATGAGAATGACTGCCCTTTCTGTCACAAGTCATGTCCTGCTTATGACAAACATTCCAGCAGACCAACCACTTGGAGGGGGGCTGGACTGGGGTGGTATTCTGGTCGAAGTTGAATACCAGACGCATCGTATCATCTGCCTTGAACATGGGGTATATGTTGCCGAAGTTCCATGGGCATATCCAGGTAATAGATTTACCAAGGATTTCGACCTTACCGTTGCATGGTTTGCATCCTATCTTCCAAGAAGTACCACATCATACTTCATGAGAGTGGACTAGGAAACTGTAGGCCGCTGTGTCAATCGTGCTCTTCATGATTTAGAACCGGAGCGCTCAAGAAGACTTGATGGTCTGGTTAATATCGGCATTGACGAAACCAGTTACAAAAAGGGTCACAAGTACATTACAGAAATCGTTAATCACGATACCAACACAGTGGTATGGGCATCGGAAGGCCATGGCAAATCCGTTCTTGAAAAGTTTTATAAACAGCTTACTCCAGAGCAGCTATCCAGCATCAAGGTTGTTACAGGTGATGGTGCCAAATGGATCACAGAGTGTGTAAATGAATACACTCCTGACTGCGCCCGTTGTGTTGATTCCTTTCACGTAGTCGAGTGGGCTATGACAGTTCTCGATGAAGTCAGAAAAGATATCTGGCATGATGCCTACAGCGAATATAAACAGGTCAAAACAGATAATCCATGTGACAAGGGTCGTCCTAAAAAGAATGATCCTGAACTTGCTATTGTGAAAGCAGCTAAAGCTAAAGCAGATGAGATAAAAGGCTCTGCATACATGATAAATGTACTGACCCCCAAAAGTTAGACCTAAAAATCTAACGATTGGAGGTCGGTATTTTTATGGCTAAATATTCTTTTGAATTCAAGAAAAAAGTAGTTCTAGAATACATAAATGGAGAAGGTGGCACACAGTATCTTTCTACAAAGTATGGGCTTGGATCAAATTCTCAGCTCAGGAAATGGCTTGCTGCGTATAAAGAATTTGGAGACGAAGGATTAAAACGTTCTCGAAAAAAAGAAAACTACTCTTTCGAAAAGAAGCTTTCTGTTGTAGAGTTATATTTATCAAGTGAAATCTCGTATCAAGATTTGGCTCTACAAGAAGGAATTACTAATCCGTCAATGATTGTCAATTGGGTTAATCGCTTTCGAGTGGCGGGTTCTGATGCGCTGAGACCACGTAAAAAAGGACGAAAGAAAACATTGAACACATCTGATGACAATACACAAAACAAACCCGTTGAAGAATCTTCTGTTGATACAAGTGCAGAGCATGTAAAAGAACTAGAAGATGAACTTCTTAAACTAAGAATCGAGAATGCGTTTTTAAAAGAACTGAGGAGACTGCGTTTAGAGGACGAAGCAAAAATGAGAGAACGGCAAGAATCATCAGTAGCCTCCGAAGACAGTTCAAATTAAAAGACCTTCTCTCATATACTGGAATGCCAAAAGCCACATATATGTATTGGCAAAAGCGTCTTGATAGAAAAAATCCGGATCAGTCACTCACGGGCAGGACAATCCGCGAACAGTAGCGCCGTGCTTCGATCTCCCGCCCCGTATAGGGCGCAACGATCCCCAGCACACGCGGCAGACCTGTAGGTGTCAGTCCCCGCTCCTTCACTTCGCGTCCCAGCGTCAGCCATGCTTCATCTACGCCTTCGTCATATTCACCGTAATACAACACGGACAGCACACGGCATGCCGGCAGCACGACTGCGTCCTCCGGTGCCTGTTCCTTCCGAACCGGTACGCAGACCCAGTAGGGATAGGGCTTCTCTCCGATATAGCCCTCCAGATAATCGTTCCGCTCCTGTACCACGAATATCGGCTCATCAGAAAGCACACAGCCCTTTCTGATACACTCGCTGTAAAACCCATACATGGCGGCATACTTTTCTTCCACCGTACGTCCCATACACTTCTTCATACAGCAGGTCACGGCGTGGAGTGATGTCAGCTGCACCGACATACCGCTATGATCCCCCGCCCGCAGCCGCAGCTCCTCCACACCTTGTAAAAGCTCCTGCAGGCGTTCCTCCAACACCGCGAGCAGCCCCGACACCTCGCCGCCCCTGACAAAATAGTCCGCGATCTCCTGTGCGCCCAGTCCCATGGATTTGAATTTTTCGATCTGTAAAACGCGCGCGATGTTGTGGTTATCGTAGTACCGCCGCCCGCTCTCCGGCGCGACATAGGCAGGCGCGAGCAGCCCCTTTTCCTCCATGCGTATCAATGTGCTGCGGGAAACGCCACAGGCGTGCGCTGCCTCCGTGATCTGAAAGAGGCTCTTTGTATCTGTTTCCATCCGGTACCTCCTAAAAAACACTTGCTTCGTTCATGGGTGAACGGGTTATAGTGATACTACCATTATAAAAAAACATCGGTTGCTGTCAAGTCTGACACAGCAGCCATCAGTTAAACATTAAAGGAGAAGGAGTGAAGAAACAATGAAGCTTTGGAAACGATTATTAGCGATCCCTATTGCAGCCTCTCTTGTGATGGGGCTGCTGCCTACACCTACGCTGGCAGCGGATACATCAGCACACAGCCACCCCATCTGCGGTGCAGCGCATGCCGATATTGGCGACCACACGGGCACGTGTGAAGCTGTCGTATGGACAGCGTGGAATGGAACAGACGAGATTACATACGATGAGGATACCAAGACCGCCTATGTCTATCTGTCGAGTAATGCGACACGAAACAATCGCCTTATAGTAAAAGCAGGCTACACGCTCTATCTCTGTCTGAATGGAAGAGAACTGAAAAGCTCCGTAACAAGTTCCGACGATTATCAGGGGATGAGTCAGGTCATCAATGTCGACAATGGTGCGCAGTTCATACTTTGTGACTGCAAAGGCGGCGGCACGATCACTCACTCGACCGGTGCAAAAGGAAAAGGAGTGCGGGTTGGCGGGTCAGACCCCGCTGCCGCCACATTTTCCATGTACGGCGGAACGATCAGCGGCAATCATGCCGATGATCCACGCTCGGGGGCTGGTGGTGCAGGTGTGGAGATACAAAACGGCACTTTTAAAATGTATGGCGGCACCATCAGCGATAACCATGAGGAAAATACCTATTCTAACTACGGCGGTGGTGGTGTATGCGCGCATAGCAGTGGCACATTTACGATGTACGGCGGTATCATCAGTGATAATCAATCCGTAACAGACGCCGGCGGCGTGACGGTTGTGGGCGGTACTATGAATATATACGGCGGCACCATCAGTAATAACACAGCGGACAGCAATGGCGGCGGCATCTGGACGAACATCAACGGATTCATCATATCCGGCAACAGCGTGATTGAAAACAATACGGCGGGCAGAGATGGCGGCGGTTTATGTTACTATAGTTCTTCTAGTTATAATATGACCATTTCCGAATCGGCGCGCATCTCCGGTAATACTGCAACCCGTTATGGCGGCGGTATTTATTTCGAGAGTAAAGGCGCGCTTACAATGAACGGCGGCAGCATCACCGGAAACACCGCGACAGGCACGAACGGCACGGGCGGCGGCGTGTATTTTAAGGGCGGAGCATTCAACATTTCCGGTAACTTGGACATCAATGGCAATAAAAAAGCGGGCGCAGACAACAACGTCTATCTGCCAACCAACAAATATATCACTATTGCGGGTGAACTGACCGGCAGCAATCCAATCGGTGTGACGACGGAAAAGACGCCGGATGCTTCTAACTATGTTCTCATAGCTTCGGGTTACAAAAACTATGCCGCTCCGGAAAAATTCAGCTACGAGAACGACAGCATTCCTGTCAGTGCGATCAGCAAATATAGCAGCACCGCTAACCTCGTAGTGTGTAAGCATAACTTGACCCAAACTTGGAGTTCAGATTCTTTCTCTCATTGGCATGAGTGTTCCATCTGCAAAGGAAAAGAGGATATTGCTGCGCATACCTACGACCAGCAAGTTAAAACAAAAGCGTATGAGAAATCCTCTGCGACCTGCCAATCTGGGACGACTTACTATATGTCCTGCGTCTGTGGCGCAAAAGGTGCGGATACGTTTGAAATCGGCGACAAAGACCCTGACAACCACAGCGGCATCTTAAATAATGATTGGAAATCAAACGACAGCAAACACTGGAAAGAGTATGCCTGCTGTCGTGCCCACGCTGAGGAAGCTGCCCATTCCGGTGGCACAGCCACTTGCCAGAACAAAGCAGTATGCTCTACCTGTAATAAGCCTTATGGTGATCTCGGCAGCCA
>CAKRJY010000026.1 GCA_934352055.1 uncultured Lachnospiraceae bacterium | reverse complement strand
CTGCATAATATCATCATACTCCGCCTGTTTATTAGCTACAGACAATCCAAGCTGTTTCTTTACCAAAGATATATTCTGCTTGGATAAGAACTGAGAAGGTAATTTATCTGACCATTCTCCCCAGTCACCTTCTTCAGCTCGTTTATTGATTAATGACAGTTTTGATTTACCGTCACCATCCATATATCGACTCTGTCCACCTTTCTCTTTAATAAGTGATCCAAACGGATTTTCAGGATCATTCTTAATAGGTTTCAGAACAGTGTCGTTCTTAGGTCCGCACATCGGTGTACCTTTTTTCTTATTTGTATTGAACATCACATCTACCCCATCAGGCATATTATCGGAATAGACGGCCATCCCTTTAAGGTAATGTGTACCGTCTACCATGATTCGTACCTGAGCGTAATGTGATCCCCCAAGATCCAGATCTTTTACTCCTCTTCGAAGTTCAATAACTCCGTCTTTATCAATGCCACCATCTTCGGCATATCGAACTTGCAGACGTTTACTGTCCATGGATGCCGGATAAACAAACTTCTTTTCGAATGTCTTTCCATCATCACGGCTAATATAATCTTCTACAGATTTAATATCACTCAGTCGAGAATATATTTCTGAGTTCTTAACTTCCGGAGTTGTGAGTACTTTAATAATGGTATTCTTTCCTGGGTTTGTAGCCTGTGGAACCATTCGACCATAAACGTGATATCCATCAAGCTGCAACCGATAGAGAGCTTCATCCAGTTTTGTTCTTGAAATATTTAACTGATATTCTACGCCAGAACCAACATCCAGGAGATGATCTTTTTCAAGTCGTTTCTTTAGAAATTCAGCTGTTTCTTTAGCCTGATTCATTCTGGCTTTGCTCTTTTCGTTCAGAAGTGATCTTACAGATGAGTCATTTGCATAACCCATTTTCTTAGCAATAGTCTGTAAACTGTCGCCATGCTTTCTGTAATTCTCAGCCTGATTCACCAGTTCTGATCTACGTTGCTCGATAGCAATAGAACGAGCCATACGAAGTTCCTTAGTGCTCATCTCGAGAGCATTTGCAATCTCACGTTCACTAAGTCCTCGTTTCTGGTCTGATTCTACTCTGGCTAGGAAATCTCCGCTGTGCTGGTAAGGGCTATCACCAGACCCCCATGGGTATCTACCAGAACGTCTTTTTACTCCATAATGAAGAAGTTCATATTCTTCAATGGTTCCTTCGTATAATTCTGCTTCAAATATATCTTTTACAATATTAAGCAACTCTGGGTCTGGTTTTTCTATTTCATCGAAATACATATCTTTACGCCTCCTCGTCATCAATATCAGCCATAATTTTGTCAAATCGAATAATCTTATCCATAATCAGAAGGATTATATCCGGTCCAGGTTTTTCAATCTGAATTTCATCATTCTGATAGATCCGTAATTCGGATTCAATATCACCTGGTTTGATATTGTAGTTAAGGCAGAAATATGCTTCATAACCATAAAGCTGCTCAATATGTGTTGGGGTAATACCAGTCTTTAAATCATGTATTCTGAGAAAGTTTTTATCAAATCGTATAGCATCTGCTGTTCCAAATGCACGATCTGAATATCTAAGCTTAACCTCAGGTTTCATGCGGAACCCAATGGCATCATTCACATAACGGTTAAGGGTCTTTTGCGATTTTGGAAGTTTGATTCCTTCTTCAATAAGCTCTTTTGCGATATTGTGAAGCTTGGTTCCTTTCTCTTTTGCTTTCATGTTTTTATATGTCTGAATGAATTCGTCCTCGTTCTTGTGCATCCAAATATAAGAACTTGGACTGAGTGCTGAATGTTTACCCTCAAGATAAGAATAAGTTTTGAAGTTCATCTAAAATTTCCTCCTTGTTCTCAGGATAAATAAATCTTGCAAATGACATGTGATTATATTCATTTATCCAATAGTCCTGATTGGGACGATGAGAAGCTGTAGCACTTTTCTTACCTTCCAAGGCAGCCCATTTATTCTGATGCAAAATCAAAAGGTCTGGGGCTCCCTGACATTCATTTGGATTTAGATGAAAGACTTTTGCTCCTGGAAATCGTTCTTTGATTTCTGATATAAGCTTAGTCTTGAATCTATTCTCTAACATCTCATACTCCTTTTCTTAAAAATGAGCACAAAAAGAAGAGAAAGGTAAAAATATCCAAATCAAATGGACATTGCCTTTCTCTTCATAAAAGAGTGTGTAAATTTCGCGTGCCTGTACACACGTAAATATAATTGTTTACTATAATATGTACTCGGTATCTCCGTCAGTAGCAGAAACATCATATCCGAGATACCACATGTAATAGGTATCTTCTTCGCACATCATATTGCATCGATCACAAAGAAAATATCCTTCTGGATAATATTTCATTCCATTCCGGCTATTACACCATAAACAATCACCCTTATCAATTGTGCCACGAATCTTCTCTATTTTATCGTCCATCGTTTCATCGTCATCTGATTCGATCCAATTTTCATCGTACATTCCATCCATTATACTCATGTAAAAACCCTCCGTTTTTGCTTTCATTTTACACCTAGAATTTGTCAAAAATCAAGGTGCATCGTAGGGACGAAAAATCGATGAAAAATAGCGTTCTGGTCAATTGGTCAATTATTTTTCCATATTTATATAATATATTAATTTTTTAAATCACATTAATTAAAGAAAAAAACTGGGAAACTGACCAGAAAACCCGCAAACCCGCATAAATACTGGGTTTTTTCGTGGCCAGTTTTATTTTCAAAACTGACCAAATGGCCAGTTTTTCTGACCAAAATTGACCAAGAAGCACTTTCGAACACATAATTTGGTCAATTATTTATGACCAAAACTGACCCAAAGCCCAGTTTTTCTGAGAGAACTGACCAGAATTTTGGTGCTTGGAAATGAGTAAAATTTTGTGATTATCGAACCGCCATTTTCCGTCGATTCTCCCCTCATTTTCACAGCATCTTTCCTGATCCATTTTACCGAAAATTCCTCGTCTAATTTTCCTCAGATTCAACCGTGTTTCCAGACATATCTTCACCTGCTGAAGCATCAAAACCCTTGACATATTTGCTCTCATCAGGTTTGAATTCATTCTCATTTTCTACTATTTCAATGTCATTTTTTGCTCCTTTTTTAGTCAAAATATGACTAAAAATAGTCCCAGCTACTGCTGCAATAGCCCCTGAAACAGCTCCGATAAATACCTCTTTTTTGTTGAATTTTGTTGCATTTTTCATGATTTTTCTTCTCCTTTTCTTTATTTTTTACATGAATTTATGCTAAATTTTTGAGCATTTCTGACTGATTTCCGCCCAAAAATCAAAGAAAAATAGCGTGAAATCCTGGTTTTACCCAAGAAAATCACACTATTTTCCTCATAATAGCCTTTGTAAATTTCGCGTGAAAATATGACTATTTTGTTGCTCTTTGATTTGCAATGGTCGTATAACTCATTTTTCCTTTACCCTCCTTTTAGGTATCGCTCTATAACAGAAGCTATTATCTTGAATGACTATTCCACTGTTAAACAAACTGCAATATACACCAGACCCAGATCTAGTAGGCTCACCGTAGCAATACTGGCAATCAATGCAGTAACATTTAGCCAATGGTGGATCATCGAATCGATGCGCTATTATGTATTCGTATTTTTTAGTATCTCGGTATTCTGCTATTAAATCACGTATTTTCACAGCTGTTAATACGAGAAAACTTAAAAATAATGTAATTATGACGAGTCCACCAAATAAAGCCAATACATCTTTTAAATTATTTATCATTCCTCTCGCACCTTCCTCACAAACTCATCCAATAAATATTCATTAATATTTTTACCAGTTCCACCGTACTTGTCAGTATACGGAACTCCTTCAACTGCATGTCCATTACACCATTGGTCCTTTTCGCCAAAACCAATAACGGTACATATTTGAACTTTACCGCTGTAATTCAGGTCATATACCATATCTCCTATTCTAAGTTCCGACACCGGAACGATATCCGCAGTAATATAATCTTTTCCAAGCTGTTCAGAAACCGGCATATGCTCGTCAATGGCTATTAACATATCAGTCAGATCATACCCCTCATGGCTTTCATCCTCTGTTTTTATTATCCCAGATTCATCCCAGTGTGCTACAATGTTCCAGTTCTTTATTTCGTATATGCCATTATCTAAGCCCCAATATTTCTTTGCTTTATTAATATTCATACGTTCGGTGCCGGGCATCTGCTGTATTCCAACTGATGTAGTACCACCAAAGAAATTTCCAATAACCTGACATAATCGAGCAATACCATAGCTGTCTTCCTCAGGGCTCCTGTAACCCTTCAGCTTGCAATATTCAGTAAATCCCCGAACAGAATCATATCCGCCATTCCAGTGAACATAAACACCAATATTAGTTCCTTTACCTTTGATAATCGCTCTGTTACCCATGTGTTTTCTCCTTTCACATAAAGCAAAAGAGACTCAGCTAAATATAACCAAGTCTCTATGTACTATTCAACATGAAATCCTATTCCGTGTGAAATGCCTTTCGAATCACTCTTTGTAGTATACTGTATGTCTACTAATTCACAGCATGTTTTAGCTAAATTGTCACCCTCACCTGCCATTTTTTTTATGTACATTGTACTAATACTATCTACCGCTACAATTACACATTTTGCTAAATACCAACCAAGTTTTAATCCAGCTCCTACTTTTACTGCCGTCTTGAACATATCCTTCATATAATACTCGTGATGC
The DNA here is from genome assembly GCA_934352055.1 of uncultured Lachnospiraceae bacterium. GTDB lineage: Bacteria > Bacillota > Clostridia > Lachnospirales > Lachnospiraceae > Pararoseburia. The sequence continues at coordinate 3,180 of CAKRJY010000026.1, read as the reverse complement.
ATGTAACCATTATCCATTTTTTTATCCTCCTAAAATATGTATTTCTGTTGCATAATAGGAAGTGTTTTTATAGCGCAGTTATAGATTCCTTATTAAGCTTCTCCAGCATTTCATCCAAGATCTGTTCCATAAACTTCACCGGATCTACTGCATATTTGAGCATATCTATTCCAACTACTTTCATAATCTCTTTACCAGTGTATTTTGTTCGCATATGGATTATTGCACTATTGCCTTTGATATTAGTCTCGATACCAATATCTATGCCTTTTTCATCAGCCCATGCATACATCTGTCTGACGATATATAACCCTGTCATTGCAAATAATTCTGTGGCAGTAGATACACCTACTTTATTCATCTCCACACCCTCCCGGTCTTCAAATCCTTTACCACAATTCGTTCCTCAATGTGATACCCAGACAGTTCACAAAAGGTAAACAATAAATTAAGGAACGCATGAAAGCGCTCCTGTTCTTTATCTACCTTATTGATTGCTTTGCTGGCTGTTGGATCTTTTACACCAGACCCGTTTACCTTTATGTCAATTTCTTGTCTCTGCATTCTCCCGTTCCCTCTCCCTTACATTAATATGTAAACATCTAAGCATATACTGTATAGAGACAGCTGGTCTAAGTGCTCGACAATCCTTACTCAGTATCCAGCATAGTGCTAAAATATCTCGTCGCAGCATGTATTCTGGTAATGGGTTTTCTGGCTGTGGTCCGACCAGCGCTGTCAGCCACAGTGATACAGTTTTTCCCTCTGCTGATCTGATATATTCTTCTACTGTATCATTAATGTTATTATATGATATATTTTTTGGATTAGGTAGTTCTTTATTCTCAACTTTCCAAGCAATATCCATAAAATCCTGCATATACCAAATAGCTTTATCAATATCCTGTGCACCATTCTTTCTCTCATACCGGCATATATACTTAATCACCTGTCCGAGATCAAAGACAAGTATATACTGTTCGTAATTTGTCCATTCTGAAATTTCACCACCTATGTAAATGTTTCTACAGATTTCATGAATGAAGTCCATTGTTTCCACTCCCATGGCTCCTTTATAATGATCTGGATGATTTACCATTTTATCGCTTGATTCGTGCATAACGTATTCCTCCTTTTCTGATCACAAGTCACTATTGACCTTTCCACTTTTTCAATGAACCATCAGCTTCGAACAAAGGGATTAAGCCACGTCCGTGTGATGAATACATAACCTTAGTTTCAGTATCGTATACAATATCCCATTGACCTGCTCGTTCAACTCTTCTAAACATAGACATTTCATTTTTATTTTCCTGTAAAACTCTCGAATATTCAGAAGAATCACATCCGGTTAAACAACTAATACAGAATATAAGTATCACAATAACGATTAACGTTTTTCTCATACATCATCCCTCACTTTCAATGCTTTCAAATCTGAAATCAACCAAGGTTTCTTGTCTTCCCATTTGACCATTTGGAAATATGAACCATCTAACAAATAATTTAATAATCCAACATAACAATCGGTATTATCATTTAAGTCCCAATTACCATCTACTTTTTTTAAACGATAAGCGTCCTGCAACTCATACAAACAAAGGGAATTATCAGCATTCCTTGCCATAGCAATCCATCTTGGATGTAACATATCAAGTAATGTTTTTTCTTCTTTTGATAACTGAGGTAGCTCATACCATTCTTCCTCAAGCCACTGCCGCCGTAACTGTTCACATATCTCACCACTACCACTAAAAATACATTTTTTACAATCATCTATATTATTACCGCAGCATGTAAAAATTTCTTGATTAATTGTGACCCCAAATGTCGAATTTCTCACACACGCACGTAACATAATCTTATCCATATATTTCTCTTTATTTTTCATGATAATTTACCTCCTTATTTCTCTTTTCTACAAGTACCCTCCGATATACGCTCGGCAAAATCTCTTTAAATGCCATGGCTTTACCAAGCGACAACCGCTCAGAAATTGCCATTTGCTCAACCTCGGTTAGAATTTCATTCACTGTCGGTCTATATTCTATCTCTAAATCGGTTTTGAATTTTTTAAATGCTTCCATACACTTGGAGCACAATAGCGTCTCTGTTTCATGCCGATCAATAGTACCATATTTATCTACGGTACATTCAACAATGACTCTTCCTTTATCGTACACAGGCTGGTCATAATACTCTCCACATCTGTCACATTTAAATGCTAATCCCATTACATTAACCCCCTATAAATATTCGATAATCAGCCATATAACTATAATGACACTAATAACCCATTTGGCTGCTTTAAAAAGTCCAACAGCAGTGAACCAGGTCGATTCTGTTTTTGTATATAGTTTAAATGCGATACGAGCTTGATCTTCTAATGAACTTCCTTTGACATATAACCTCGCAATCCATGTATTTATAAAATCTAACACCCACATTATTAATACAATTTTAATCATCATTTCTGTCCCTTTCTGTCATTTGAACACGTCATTTATAATTACATCAATCAACGTAAGAACGAACAACAGCGGCCATAAACCTGCCACTATTGCAACTATCACATAATCAGTAATTTCTCCCGATGGTGTGCTGGAATCTTTTATAACTCCCCAACATCTTACGAATCCTATAAGCCAAACTATAAGTAACAAAAAATACATTTTAATCTCTCCTAACAAATCCGTTATAAATATAGTAATACCAGCACTTCCCACAGTTACGATGCTCTGGTGCATACCCGCATCGACAACAATGAATTTCTCTTTTGGATGCTGGTGTATTTTCTTTCTTATTCTCTTTTTTCTTTCTCATTTCTGATCCTTTATATCCATAGGCTAATCCATGTCTATGAATATAAGTGTAGATAACCTCTACTCTAAGCCCATGCTTTTCAGCAATTGCCTTGGGTTTTAATCCCTCACCAAGACCATCCTCTATGATCTTTCTTAATTTTGCATTCCATGTCATTGGCATTGTTCCTCTCCTTTACATAAAGAAAGAGCCTCAGATCTCTCTGAAACTCTTTCAAAAGTCCTGTTTTTTATAAACTCAAACACCAAAAATCTGAAAATATTCTTCTGATGTTAAAATATCTCTATCTGTTAGTGTAAACATAGGGATATCATAACTACCAGCAATCTTGGATTCTATCAAGCATCCGTTATACAC
>CAKRJY010000025.1 GCA_934352055.1 uncultured Lachnospiraceae bacterium | reverse complement strand
AAACAGTGGCTTTTATGATTTAGCCACAGCCTATCAGTCTGTGCACGTCAACTATTGAAACCGCCGTGTACCGAACGATACGCACGGGGGTGTGAGAGGACGGCGGTTAGTCACCGCCTTCTACTCGATCATTCATGTTATTTTTTGTTGTATAGTTCGCAGATAATATCTACGCAGGTATCTTCACCTAACTGACCGCTATCGAGAGCAACATCATAATTGCGGTAATTACCCCATTGCTGGTCTGTGTAATACTTGTAGTAAGTCTTACGTTGCTTGTCTTTCTTGGCAAGGCGTTTTTCAATGCCAACATTTTCGATTTCACCGTAGCGCTCTAAGATGCGTTCGGTACGATGCTTCATATCAGAATGAATAAAGACATTTAAGCATTTAACATCTTCTCTGCGCAGAATATAATCGGCACAGCGTCCAACGATGACACATGGACCTGCAGCAGCACAATCTAGAATAACGCGCTTTTGTGCAATGAAAATTTCGTCTTGTGGACTTTGAAAATACATGGCACTAGCAGCGGAAATATCAAACCATCTATTTGCAGAGGTAGAGTATTCGCCTTGATCTTCAATCAATTCCTTGGCATAACCACTTTCTTCTGCAACACGAGTTACGATTTCTCCATCATAAAATGGTATACCGAGTTTGGCGGCAACTTTCTTACCGATGCTATGACCACCGCTACCAAATTCTCTACTAATCGTTATTACTGGGTACATATGCATTACCTCCCTTCGTTTATACTCACATTATATTCAAAATTGTCTGAAAAATCAATGGAAAGTCGACAAAGGTTTCGTGAATTTGTACGGCTTCGACAGTTATTCGGATGCGTTTTGCAGTCATATCTGCCTCAGGCGAACATCATCTGAAGAACTGTCGAAGCTGTGCAATTATAAATTATATTTAATAAAAAGTTAATAGCAATTTCACCCTCTTTTTCCGCAAATTGGATATAATGAAGAAGTAAGTTAGGGGGTTGATCGTATGTCAGGTACAGCAAATGCAGTACGTAAGCAAACAATCAAATCTGTCAATATGGGGACAGATACAAAACAACAAAAAATGGAGAAGAACAGGGAGACGGGGAAAAAGAATATGAGCAAAGAAGCAGAGGAAACTGTGGACAGTAATCTAGCTGAGACACAGTTGGAATATGAACAAGAGAAGGTTTCGACGGCGTATCAGACGGTGGATGGTGTGCAGGAGCAGATTGAAGTCTATGAGTTGATGACTTCGACGATATCGACAGGGGAAGATATGCGTCATATGGCAGATATTCATGAAGAATTTATGCACACGATGGATCCGATTCTTCGCATGTACAATGCTGCGATGAATGTTACAGAAACCAGGATGAATATCATTAAAGACGAGTTTAAATACCGAGGATTGCGTTGCCCGATTCATCATATAGATACAAGACTGAAATCCATGAAGAGTATTGTGGGCAAGCTGGAAAAGAAGAATCTGGATTTATCATTGAATGTAGCGTGCAATAATATTTATGATATTGCCGGTGTACGCGTGGTATGTCCATATATCAAGGATGTATATCTCATTAGAGATCGTTTGATGGCGCAGGATGATGTACATATCATGGAAATGAAGGACTACATTGCGAATCCGAAAAAGAATGGGTATCGTAGTTTACACATGATTATTCGTGTTCCGGTTTACTTTATGAATAAGAAGCAGTTCGTACCGGTTGAGGTGCAGATTCGTACCGAAGCGATGGATATGTGGGCAAGTCTGGAGCACGATATCAAGTATAAGTCGCTTTACCAGGATATTGGTGTAGACTTTACTGGAGAATTGTTGGAATGCAGCAAATTAATCTACCAGGCGGAAGAAAAGATGGAATACATGAATAACGTTCTGGAAGGATAAAATGTCGCAGTAAACAAGATTTTTGACTGAAAAATTAGAATATTAGTAAAAGATTTGGAAAATGCATTGACATTAGAAAAAGAGATGTCTATACTTACGATTGTAAATTGAATAGAATCTTCAGGGCAGGGTGTGATTCCCTACCGGTGGTATAGCCCACGAGCCGTTAGGCATGATTCGGTGTGATTCCGAAGCCGACAGTATAGTCTGGATGAAAGAAGATAATATATATGGTTTATTTTGCGTATAACTGCTCTGGAATATGATTTATTCCAGAGCTTTTTATATGTGAATTTTTTCCGTATGATTTTATGTCCTGAATGTTAGATTCAGGACTTTTTTTATATCGAGGTGAGGGAATTGAAAGACAGCGATTATATGAAAATTGCTCTGCAGCTTGCAGAAAAAGGCTGTGGGTTTACAGCGCCGAATCCCATGGTGGGAGCAGTGATTGTAAAAGATGAAAAAATTATTGGGGAAGGCTGGCATCAAAAATATGGAGAGGCACACGCGGAGCGAAATGCGTTGGCGCAATGTGTAGAAGATCCAACAGGGGCGGTTATGTATGTGACATTGGAACCATGTTGTCATCAGGGAAAACAGCCACCTTGCGTGGATGCCATTATAGAGGCAGGAATTAAGCGCGTGGTGATTGGTTCGGAAGATCCCAATCCTCTTGTCCGGGGAAAGGGGATAAAGATTTTAAAAGAACATGGCATTGCTGTTACAGAACATGTCTTATCGGAAGAATGCAGGCGTTTAAATGAAGTGTTTTTCCATTTTATACAAACAAAAAGGCCTTTTGTAGTGATGAAGTATGCGATGACAATGGATGGAAAAATAGCAACAAAGACGGGTGCGTCTAAGTGGATTACCAAAGAGACAGCGAGACAACATGTGGCTTGGCAAAGGCATCGGTATACAGCGATTATGGTAGGCGCAGGAACTGTATTAGCAGATGATCCATTGCTTACTTGCAGAGTGGAAGGGGGAGAAAATCCAATTCGTATCATTTGCGATACATCGCTGCAAACACCTGTGACAGCCCAGGTTATCCAGACAGCAAATCAAATACCTACGATTTTGGCGACATGTTGTCAGGATCAAAAGAGAGCGTATATCTATAAAAAAGCAGGTTGTCAGATTTTGCAGGTTCGCGAAAAAAAGGGGCATGTAGACTTACAACATCTTATGAAATTGCTTGGTGAAAAAAAGATTGACAGTATTTTGCTGGAAGGTGGTGGAACTTTAAATTGGGCGGCAATATCTGATGGTATTGTACAAAAAGTCCAAGCATATGTTGCACCAAAATTGTTTGGAGGAAAAGATGCAAAGACTGCCATCGAAGGTGAAGGAATAGAGATTCCATCCGAGGCTATTCGGTTAAAAAATAGCCATGTTATTTCGCTAGGGGATGACTTCTTAATTGAGAGTGAGGTGGAGCAAGATGTTTACGGGTATTGTTGAGGAAGTTGGAACGATAAGGCAAATTCGAAGGGGAGAACATTCGGCTGTTTTAGATATTATGGCAAACCGTGTGTTAGAAAATACAAGCATTGGCGATAGTATTGCAGTGAATGGTATTTGTTTGACCGTTACCAGCAGGAAGGAGAATTCGTTTACTGCAGATGTTATGCATGAAACGTTAAATCGATCATCTTTAGCCAGACTTGTCCGAGGAAGTCATGTGAATTTAGAACGAGCCATGGCTGCGGATGGAAGGTTTGGTGGACATATTGTTTCCGGACATGTTGACGGAACCGGAACCATATGTGGCATAAAAAAAGATGATAATGCGATCTGGTTTACCATAAAAACAGATACAAATGTTATGCGCTATATCGTGGAAAAAGGATCCATTACAATGGATGGCATAAGTTTGACCGTTGCAAAAGTACAGGAGGATTCATTCTTGGTTTCGACGATTCCGCATACCGTTCAGCAAACAATTTTGGCAGAACGTAAAACAGGGGATTGCGTCAATCTGGAAACAGATATTATTGGAAAATATGTGGAAAAGTTTGTTGCTGCACAGACAAAACAATCACAACATACAAACATAACAAAAGCATTTTTAGAAAAATATGGGTATTAGGAGGGCATAGCATGAAAGAATTTAATACCATTGAAGAAGCATTAGAGGATTTGAGAAAGGGAAAAATTATTTTGGTGACGGATGATCCAGAGCGGGAGAATGAAGGAGATTTTATTTGTGCAGCAGAATTTGCGACGACAGAAAATATCAACTTTATGGCAACATATGGAAAAGGCCTCATTTGTATGCCAATGTCGGAACAGTATGTAGAAAAATTAAAAATCCCGCAGATGGTAGCAACAAATACAGATAATCATGAGACAGCCTTTACGGTGTCTATTGACCATGTGACGACAAGTACTGGGATTTCAGCGGCAGAGCGATCCATCACAGCAATGGCTTGCGTTGATGAAAATGTTAAGCCAGAGGATTTTCGTCGACCTGGGCATATGTTCCCGTTACTAGCAAAGAAAAATGGTGTTTTAGAACGAGGGGGACATACGGAAGCTGTAGTGGATTTGTGTCGCCTTGCGGGGTTAAAAGAATGTGGTCTGTGTTGTGAAATTATGAGAGAAGATGGAACAATGATGCGTACGGATGAACTGTTTGGTTTGTCAGAAACATTTGGAATCAAGTTCATTACCATCAAAGATTTACAAAATTATCGCAAATGTCATGAAAAATTGGTGGATCGGGTGACAGAGGTCAAAATGCCGACCCAATATGGTGAGTTCAGAGCATATGGATTTGTTAACAAGTTAAATGGAGAACATCATGTTGCTCTTGTTAAGGGAGATATTGGAGAGGGCAAAGATGTTCTGTGTCGTGTTCATTCGGAATGTCTGACGGGGGATACATTTGGGTCTTTACGATGTGATTGTGGACAACAGTTTGCTGCAGCCATGACGCAGATTGAAAAGGAAGGCCGAGGTATTTTGCTTTATATGCGTCAGGAAGGTCGAGGGATAGGTCTGATTAACAAATTACGTGCATATGAATTGCAAGAGCAAGGGATGGATACTTTAGATGCAAATTTAGCGCTCGGTTTTTTAGGCGATGAAAGAGAATATTATATAGGTGCGCAGATTTTACAGGATTTGGGCGTTCATAGTATGCGTTTATTGACAAATAATCCAGACAAAATATATCAACTTGCGGAATTTGGCATTGAAATTACAAAGCGAGTTCCTATACAGATGCATGCTACGGTACATGATCTGTTTTACTTAAAGACGAAACAGGCAAGAATGGGACATATTTTAAATTATTAAGAATAATAGAGGAGAATGAAAGATGAGAGAATTTGAAGGAAAATTAGTATCAAAAAACATAAGGGTTGGTATTGTTGCAGCGAGATTCAATGAATTTATTACTGCAAAGTTACTAGGTGGTGCTATGGATGGGCTGCGCCGTCATGATGTACAGGAAGAAGATATTCATGTGGCATGGGTTCCTGGTGCGTTTGAAATACCACTTATTGCTTCAAAAATGGCAAAGAGTGGTAAATATGATGTTGTGATCTGCTTGGGAGCCGTGATTCGTGGTTCGACAAGTCATTATGATTATGTCTGTAACGAGGTGTCAAAAGGAATCGCTTCTATTTCTTTGGAAACAGGTATTCCAGTAATGTTTGGTGTACTTACAACAGATAATATTGAACAGGCCATTGAACGAGCTGGTACAAAAGCTGGAAATAAAGGATATGATTGTGCAGTTGGTGCTATTGAAATGGTCAATCTCATACATGAAATCGAACATTCATAACATAAATATGAGGAAGTCGTAAACTTTTAGTCAAAAAATGATGCTAACGGACAACCAAAATCTGGTTGATAAACGGGTTAAAAGTGATATACTGAATGCATAAGAAAAGAAACCGTGTGAAATTACAGTTTTGTTTTCATACGGTTTTTTTAAAGATGATGGTTAGAAAACACTAACGAATGTAAGCGCAGACTATCATGCAATGGAAATTAATGTAAGACAATGAAAGGAGAAGTTGCAATGATTCAAACAACAGTGAAAGTAAAAGGTATGGCATGTTCTATGTGCGAAGCACATATCAATGATACAATCCGGCAAACATTTTTGGTGGAAAAGGTGTCATCTTCCCATTCTAAGGGCGAGACGGTGATTCTTTCTAAGGAGCCACTGGACGAGAATCTTCTCCGTACAGCCATTGATACTACTGGTTATACAGCAGGAGATATCAAAACAGAGCCATACGAAAAGAAAGGACTATTTTCATTTTTAAAGAAGTAATGATTGTTTTTTGAAAACGATGCACTTGATACAATGGAAAGGCAAAACCCAAAGTAGAATTATTTGAAATCTGCAAAGGTGTGAGGATATATTGCGTTGTAAGAATAGTTTAAAGGAGATCAAGAACTATGAAATTTTATGAAAGTGGAGACAATCATAAACCTGTAATATTTTTATTTCCAGGTACCTGTTGTCTTTATAGCAGCTTTGATCATGTATTGGATGGGTTACATTCTTATTTTTATACGGTCATAGTTTCTTATGATGGATTTGATCCAAATGAGAAAACAGAATTTCATTCGATGGAAGATGAATGTGAAAAAATTGAACAGGAAATCAGGAAAAACTATGGCGGAAGAATAAAAGCAGCGTACGGGTGCTCCCTTGGAGGAAGTTTTGTATCCCTTCTGATTCAACGGAAAAGAATTCATATAGATCACGGGATTATTGGAAGCAGTGATATGGATGAGGCAGGTCCATTGATGGCACGAATCCAGTCATCTATAGTTGTGCCGATTATGTATAAAATGGTTCACACGGGTAAATTGCCTAAATTCATGCAAAAGAAAATAAATAAAGCAGATAAATCAAAGAAAGAACTGATTGATGGATTTTTTGATATGTTTGGTATTGACAAGGGAGGGAATCCATGGATTACAAAACAGAGTATTTATAATCAGTTCTATTCTGATCTGGTCACGCAAGTCCAGCATGGAATTGATGTGCCGGGAACCACCATCCATTTGTTTTACGCAACAAAGATGGGTGAAAAATACGAAAAGCGATATTTTACTTATTTTAAAAATCCGGATATCAGGAGGCACAATATGCAGCATGAAGAACTGTTTTGCTGCCATAGTGTGGAGTGGGTGGAAGAAGTAAGAAATGCAGTTGTAGAATGAAAGAAAGTGTATTGCTAATGTGCTGACATTCGCATATAATAAAGATAGATGTAAACACTACTCACGAAAGGAGATGGTTTATATGGCTACAAAATCAGCAAACTTATATGCAAGGATAGAACCAGATGTCAAAGAAAAAGCAGAAAGTATCCTGTCTACACTTGGTATCCCTGCTTCCAGTGCTATCAATATGTTTTATAAACAGATTATCTTACAGAGAGGACTTCCATTTGAAGTAAAAATACCATCTGCCAGACCGGTTGATATCAGCACATTATCAGAAGCAGAGTTCAATGAAGAGTTGGAGAAGGGATATGCGGATATGCAGGCTGGACGGACAAAAAATGCGAAGAAAGCCTTTACTGACATTCGCAAGGATTATGGCTTATGATATATGAAGTAGAAGTATCCGAACAGGCTGACAGTGATTTGAGAGAGATTTTTGAATACATTGCTTTTGAATTACAATCGCAGGAAAATGCAAGCGGGCAACTTGACCGTCTGGAAGAACAGATACTAAGTCTGGACACGATGCCAGAGCGTTATCGAAAATATGAAAAAGAACCGTGGAAAAGTCGTGGACTTCGTGTATTACAAGTAGACAATTATGTGGTACTGTATATTCCAGATAGCGATAAAAAGATTGTAACAATACTTAGAGTAATGTATGCCGGACGGGACATAGACAATCAGTTAAACCTTCACACAAAGCAATAAAGGATATGATTTAAAGCAGTCTTTCATTTATGATTGACTGCTTTTTTATACCCAAAATCCGACACTGACGCCTGTTTGCTGCGACTATGTATTTTCAGAACTGGTAAATCCTGTTTTACAAAAGACGGCGACAGCCTCAAGGTCAGTGTGTCTGTGAAATATCTGGATAACAAGTCAAAAATGACACAAATATCACAGAAAATTACAATTTTGCAGATAAAGCTTTTGCAGAAAAATAAGTTCAGATACTAACTTTTTTGTCGCTTTGATTGTTAATTATATTAAAAGTAGAAATATTTTGATAATGAAAGCGTGGGAGAAAAGTGAACAAGAGAAGATACAGCAATCGCAGAAGAAAGAATATTTTACGAGTATTCATTCTTTTAATGACTATCATGATAACCGTTGTAATATGGAGAACAATAAAAATCGATGTGCAGGTTGGAGAATTAACATTACCGAAAATTTTGCAGTC
>CAKRJY010000024.1 GCA_934352055.1 uncultured Lachnospiraceae bacterium | reverse complement strand
AACCTGACCAGCAAGGAAGCCATCGACGGCATCAACTTCTGGCTGAAAGTCTACAAGAACTGCTCTCCCGCCGAGACCATCAACTACACTGTCAACGATCACGCTACGCTGTTCTATCAGGGCAAGACTGCCTTTGACTTCAACTCCGGCTTCATGATCGGTGGTGTGCAGAACAACACCCCGGAGATCGCCCAGTATGTCCGCTGCGCTCCGCTGCCCCGCATAACCGACAGCGACCCCATCTACAGCGCCGAAGCCTCCCACATTCCTCTGGTCGTCTGGAAGAACGCCAAACACCCCGAAATCTGCAAGGCCTTTATCGAGTACCTGTATGATACGGACAACTACGTTGAATTCATTCACTCCGTCCCCGTTGGCATGCTGCCTGCTCTGAAGGACATCGCCACCAACTCCGATTACCTGAACGATGACACCATCAAGGAATACTCCGACTGCGTGGATGTGATCCAGACTGCCGTTGATGAAGGCCATGCCATCGGCTTTGAGCACGGCCCCAGCGCACAGGCCAGCTACCTGACCTCTCAGGGTGTTATCGAGGAAATGTTCCAAGATATCATCACCAACGGCACCGATGTGGAAACGGCTGCCAAAGCTGCGGAGGATAAACTCAACGACATTTTTGATACGATGATCAGCTGATAGCTTCACGTTAGGCGGGGAGGACCCACCCTCCCCGCTTTCTTTGTGGAAAAAATGACCGGGAGGATACTATATTGAAAGAAATTACGCGCACTCCACAATCCGGACCGGCGAAAAAGGACCGTAACCTTACGCGCTGGCTGTTTGTGGCCCCTGCTATGCTGGTTGTTCTCTGTCTGCTGGTATACCCGCTGTGCTCGACCTTGCTGTACAGCTTTACCAACAAGACCTTGATAAAGCCAACATACGCATTCAAAGGGATCGACAACTACATAAAAATCTTTACGGATCCTGCATTCGGCAAAGCGTTCTTAACGACACTGGTCTGGACTTTCTTCAGCCTCACCGGTCAGATCCTGATCGGTTTCTCTGCCGCACTGGCTCTGAACCGCATCCGCAATCCCATAGCACGCCCCATCTACCGCATCTGTATGATCATCCCTTGGGCGTTTCCCTCCATTGCTATCGCACTGGTATGGAAATGGATGCTCAACGGCATTCAGGGTTATATCCCCACTATGCTGATGAAGCTGGGCTTGTCCGATGGGATGCTGCAATTCCTGAGCGACCCTAAACTGGTGCTGCCCACGCTGGTGTTCATTAACATCTGGTTCGGTGCCCCCATGATCATGGTCAATGTCTACGCTGCTTTGCAGACCGTGCCGCAGGATCAGTACGAAGCCGCCCTGATCGATGGTGCAAGTTCCTGGCAGTCCTTTATCCACATTACCGTACCGCACATCAAAGTCGTTGTCGGCCTGCTGGTCGTGCTGCGCACCATCTGGGTGTTCAACAACTTCGATATCATTTTCATGACCACTGCCGGTGGTCCGGCCAGTATGACAACCACGATGCCGTTGTACATCTATGACCTTGGCTGGACGAACAAGCTTGTTGGCCGCGCATCTGCAGCATCGATCATTCTGCTTGCATTCCTTATTGCAGTTTGCCTTATCTATTTTGCAGTTATCACACATTGGGAAAAGGAGGATCAGGCATGAAAAAAGGAAGACGCTTCGGCGATATAGTTTCCAATGTCTATTTGATCCTTCTGTCAATCGTGGCTGTGTTCCCACTGCTGTGGCTGCTGGTTTCTGCCTTTAAAAGCAGCAGCGAGATGCTGAACAACCCCACAAAGATCTGGCCTATCCAATGGACACTGGCAAATTTTAAAACGGTCCTGTTCACCCTGAAATTCACCGTCAATATTCGCAACAGCCTTATCATTGCAGGCAGCACCACGGTGGTAGCCATCATCATTTCCTCGCTGGCAGCCTACGGTGTAGTCCGTTTCTTCCCAAAGCTGGGCAATGTAATGACCAAGATCTTGGTCACTACCTATATGTTCCCCTCCATCATGCTGGTCATCCCGTATGCCATGGTCATGGCCAAGCTGAACCTGACCAATACCCGTATCGGCCTGATGCTGGTTTACCTTTCATTCAGCGTTCCTTACGCCGTATGGATGCTGGTCGGCTTCTTCAAGACTGTACCCATCGGTATTGAGGAAGCAGCCCGCATTGATGGCGCCAACAAGCTGCAGGTCTTTGTCCGGATCGTGCTGCCGCTGGTTTCGCCCGGCATCGTTGCCACTGCGATCTATGTTTTTATCAATGCATGGAATGAATACCTCTACTCCATGATTTTGATGAGCAGTTCCGACAAAACTACGATCTCAGTTGCCGTTAAGACCTTGGAGGGGGCCGATATCCTGAACTGGGGCGCCCTGATGGCTGCCTGCGCTATCGTGGTCGTTCCCTCCATCATCTTCTTCTGCTTTATCCAAAATAAGATGGCCGGCGGCCTGTCCGACGGCGCTGTCAAGTAAAAACAACACAAGTATAAAAGGAGTTTTACAGTATGAAAACCGTAGGTTATGCAATCGTAGGTACAGGCTACTTTGGCGCTGAACTGGGTCGTATCATGAAAACTAAAGAGGGGGCAAAGATCGTTGCCGTCTATGATCCCGAAAACGGCGCTGCCATCGCCGCCGAACTTGGCTGCGACAATGAGTCCAGTCTGGAAAGCATCTGCGCCCGTCCGGATGTGGACGCCGTTATCGTGGCAACCCCCAACTATCTGCACAAGGAACCGGTGCTGGAAGCTGCCCGCAACCATAAGAACGTTTTCTGCGAGAAGCCCATTGCCCTTTCTTATGCAGACTGCGATGAGATGGTCAACACCTGCAAGGAAAATAATGTGGTCTTTATGGCCGGTCACGTCATGAACTTCTTCCACGGCGTCCGTCTTGCCAAAAAGTTCATTCAGGAAGGCCGCATCGGCAAGGTGCTGTATGCCCACTCCGCCCGTAACGGCTGGGAGGAGCCGCAGCCCTCTATCAGCTGGAAGAAGATCCGCTCCAAGTCCGGCGGCCATCTGTATCACCACATCCATGAGCTAGACTGCATCCAGTTCATCATGGGACCCGCAACCCGTGTTACCATGACCGGCGGCAATGTTGCCCACTCCGGCCCTGAGTTTGGCGATGAGGACGATATGCTGTTCCTGAATCTGGAGTTCGGCAACAACACCTACGCCATCGTCGAGTATGGTTCAGCCTTCCACTGGCCTGAGCATTACGTCCTGATTCAGGGCACCAAGGGCGCCATTCGCATCGATATGTGCAATGTCGGCATGACGGTCAAGCTGGCCGATGGTACCGAAGAGCATTACTGCGTCCACGCGAACAAGGAAATCGATGATGACCGTACCCGCATCTACCACAGCACCGAGATGGATGGCGCTATCCAGTACGGCCATCCCGGCAAAAAGCCGCCGATGTGGCTGAACAGCATCATGAACGCAGAGATGGAGTTCTTCAATGGTGTGATGCACGGTGATCCCATCCCGGATGAGTTCAAGCCGCTGATGACCGGTGAAGCTGCCCGTGCAGCTATCGCCACCGCGGACGCAGCTACCCTTTCTCTGCGCGAGAACCGCAAGGTCAGCGTTGAAGAAGTTATGAAATAAGCTTCGCAGTTCTCCTTCTCGTAAAACTTTCCTGTAAAAAGAAAACAGAGTCACTGCCGACTGCAGAGAGCCGACAGTGACTCTGTTTTTTGTGCTTCGGATTTTAATTTAGTCTATGCAACGACCAATATAACATAAAGTTCTACAGAGCACACATGGACGAATCTGCTTATTGAATCTTAGACTTTCTTGCGAAAACAGTACATGCCGTAATGGGATGATTCAAGAATCCCGGCGGCAGTCAGCTCCCGAATTACAAGATTGGCGCGACTGTTTTTGACATGGAATACATCCGCAACATGACTCGTGCGAAATTCATATTCATACCCATAGCGCTGGAACAATTCCAGAACCTTTTCCTTTGTAGATGACTGCATCCGCAACTTGGATAGGTCGCGCTCCAGCTTTTCAATAGGAGTAGAAAATGCGGAGGTTTCCACATTTTGCGGAGAAGTTTCCACGTTTTGAGCGGTAGTTTCCATGTTTTGTGTGGAGGTTTCCACGTTTTCGGATTCCATAGATAGCTGCGCAGGTGCTGCCACGCTTCGATTGGGCAGCGTCACAAGGAAGAACGTGCTGTCAGAGTAGAAAACAGGTTTTTGCGCACACTCGGCGTAGGAGGTCATAATGCGGTCAATGCCGCTGCCGCGCCGCTCCATGTAGTGCAGGCGGGAGAACACATCCGAAATCACCTGATTGCGCCGCATGGAAGGAATGTGCCGCAGGTCCATGTCTTGGATGCGGCGTCCATTGGCCATGCCGCCTGGTGAGGAAATCTCCATACGGTCATCGAACATTTCGATGTGTATTTCCGAGCCAAGCACCTGATAATCGCGGTGAATCAGCGCATTCACCAGTACCTCGCGGACAGCCTTGTAGGGGTAGTCACTGCGTTCTTCGCGGGTCATGCCGCGGATGCTCCACGGATTTTTGCTGTTGTTGCGGATGAAGTCCTCCGCGTTTTGCAGCAGAGAAATTAGGCTGGCACCCTGATATTCCTTGTCGTCCAGTGCATCAGCATCGATGTTGCCCTTGTGCGTACCTTTCCAGCGGGTACAAAATATACGCGACTGCGGCAGCACGCCTTGGTCGCATAACAGCAGGCCGCCGTTTGTGACTTGACCGTCCTCGGTGACAAGGGTGGTAGAAAACAAATCCTTGTCGGGGTGGAAATCTTCTTTAAGAGCGTTCTTGAAGGTAGCAGCCAACAGCGTAAAGCTGACATCTCCCATGTGATAAGGCGACGGCAGGGCATCGAAGGTCTTATTCATGCCCTTCAAAATCAAGGCGCTTAACTGCTGACGGGAGGCTTCCTCCGCCTGATCACCATTGCGGATGTAAGCGACGCAGACACCCTCGAAACGGTAATAATACGGATAGGCAGGGCCGTTTTGAATTTCTAAGTCGATGCAGATTTTATCGTCTTCGGCAAAGGCGTGAAGCTGATACCGGGGCGTCGGGTCGATGCGCGCCTTGATTAGCTCCGTGATTTTGCTGATGACTTCCTGCGGATTATCTAAACCGCATACTTCACGCGGATTATCGCGGACACCAAACACGATATGCCCGCCAAAGCTGTTGGCAAATGCAGAAATGGATTTCAGCCAACTGCGCGGTTTCTTTGTTTCCAGCGCCTCTTTGTAGTCAACGGAGGACCCCTCCAAGAGTAAGTCATTCAGATTCACGGTATCACCTGCCGATATGATTTTGTTGTGGAGCCGATGTTTGTCAGTGATTAAATTATACTACGCCCAAAGCATCAAGGCAATCGTAAGTTGTACTCTCTGGTGTTAAGTTGTACGAATCGCAGCAAAACCACAGTGGGAAAAATCCTACTTTTTGTGTTTTACGGATAGGATACGATAGTATCTTAGTATTTTATTTATTTAGTACTTATTTGTGTTGGATTTACCTGTACAGGGAAATCCAGTCTAGGTAAAATGTCTTTGTGGTAAAAAAATCCCCGGAAAGCGGGAAATTTAGGGCGGTATTTGGCTGGACGGCTACCGCGCCGATAGGATGCGAACGCGCCCAAACAGGGGCGTTTCTCGCGGCGACAGGGGCGGTGTGCGGGGAGGCTATTGAGCAGTGCTGGTGCGAATCGGTCTCGCTGATTCGCATCCAGGGGGAAAAATATGTTGGCAATGCATAGCACTATTTTATACATGTGGGGAAAAATCTATTGCGAACCTTGGTACGCAACATCAAAAAGCAAAAAATTAACAGTATAATGAATAAGCACTAGACCTCTCGTGCCACGGAGATTGAGGGCTCGTGTCCAGCTTTCGTAATCAAAAATAAAACAGAGACTCGTTTAGGACGCCTGTCTTATTTCTACATGATTGAACAATATACTTTCAAAATGAGAGCATAGTATGGCATTGACAAAAATGACTCAAAAATCAAATTGATCAAAAATAAGAATCAAAATCATTGACTTTTGATTCTTATTCCGATATACCGAATACATAGGAGGGATGTTATGGAGGCTTTTGAGGCTAGGTGCCTACCACTTCGCAAGGAAGATTTGGATCCTTCTGTTTACATGGAAGCTTTAATCGACGCAACGGCGCGATTGGAGGTTTACAAAACCAAGCTTGCAAGCAGTAAGCTTGATCAAAACTGGTTTCTCCCCACTCTGCAGCAGAGAGAGGCGTGGGCATCTTCGTTGATGGAGGGAACGCAGGCCACGCTTGACGGTGTGCTGGTTGATCAGGTTAATCCTAGCGAGAAAGATAAGAACATGTCAGAGGTACGCAACTATGTTCGAGCTGCCGAAGAAGGATATCTCTATCTTAAAAGGCATCCCTTTTCTGTGGATTTCATTAAGCGTCTTCACCAAATACTTATGAGTGGTAATGTTCGCAGAAACAAATCGACAATTCCGGGGGAGATTAGGACAGAGCAAAACTACCTCGGTCGAGGCAAGCTGATATCTTATGTGCCACCATTGGCGCAAAATGTAGATGGTCTGTTGGAAAACTTTGTTGAGTACTTTAACAACGCCGAAGACACTGTTCGTCCGTTAGTTCGAGCTGCCATCATGCATGCTCAATTCGAAACAATCCATCCCTTTATGGATGGAAATGGACGCGTTGGACGAATCTTGATTCCGCTATTCCTCTACAAGCATAACCAGATTTCTCTTCCCTGTTTCTTTATTAGTGAAGCATTGGAACGAGATAAGTTTAAGTACTATAACTTGTTGAACGGAATTCGGAACAAAAACGACTGGAGTTCGTGGATAGACTTTTTCTTAAAAGCAGTTGACCGGCAATGTAGTAAGTATATCGAAATGGTTGATCGAATCAATGAGCTTTATGAGAATGATTTGGAACAAGCCAAGAAAATCATCAAGAGCAATAAAGTTGTTGATCTGATAAATCTCCTATATAAGTACCCGGTTATTAACGCTAGTACGGTTACAGCTCTTACAAGCATACCCTCTGCAACAGCTACTCGTTATTTAAACGCGCTGGTCGAGAGTAAGATCCTGTATCCTAATGACATGGTCAGGAATCGGACGTTCTATTACTATAATCTACTGGACATTATCCGCTAAAGGCAAACACTTTGTACTTTGAAAATAAAGGAGAAAAAAGAAAAGGATGCCAAGAAGTCACGGCATCCCTCGGTTGACAAAAGTGCATACAATCTGCACCCTAGTCTAGGTGACACTGCTATTGTAGCAGATTGGGTGACTATGTGCAAGAGGTAATGAGATATACAAATCGTACTCTAAAATGAGATTTGTCGACAGAAAGGTAATTACGAGCTCTTTCTCTTTTATTATGATAAATTCTTTATTTTGAGGAGAATACGAACATGAAAATCAAGTATACCTACTATATCTGTCGTTGCGGAAGACGAGTTATTCCGCTGACCAACCCCTGCAAATGCCCGCACTGCGGTCGCATTACCCGCCTTAGATAAGGAGGTACCTGTATGACTTCAATGATTATCGAGTATGATCTCCGCTCTCCGGGGCGGAACTATGATGAGCTCTATAAGGAAATTAGGTCTTATGACGTATGGGCACGTATCACCGAATCCACATGGTTTATTAAAACAGGTGAGAGTTGCGCACAGGTGCGTGATAAACTGCTTGCGCATATGGATGACAATGACCGCATCTTTGTTGCTACCCTCACCGGAACAGCGGCCTGGCGCGATGTCCTTTGCGAGAGCGAATATCTTAAGAAAAATCTGTAAGAAACATGTGAATTGTCAAAATCCAACATGCTACACCACACCCCAATGAGGGTTGGTAGGTAAAAACGAAGACAGTCTTCAAGCAACTGTTCGTACTTTCACGCAGAAAGAAGAAATCGGAATTACCTGTGGGATTCCCCGAAACAAGGGTAAAAATTGTATGTTGGTTCGTGTGACTTTTCCTGCGTGAGAACCTAGTAAGGTCAGTTGTCTCAATTTCTCAATGAGACCAAAGCTGCGCATTTATTTGAGCGGTGCGTGTGAGAATCCGTCTCACAGATTTGCCCCCAAAACTGCCCCCAAAAAGGTTTGGGACGGGTCAGCACCATGCAGCACTCTTTTGTACACATGGGACAAAACCCGTTCTGAGCCTTGGTACACAATACCACCAAACCCAACAAAACATCACTGTAACGCACGATTTTTAGATTTCTCATAACCCGGAGGTCGCAGGTTCAAGTCCTGTCCCCGCAACCAACAAAAGCTCATTGAAACGACAAGTTTCAACGAGCTTTTTTCTATATTGTGGCAAAAGTGGTAACGAGCTGGTAACTTTGACCCCAAAACGATAAAGCGACTGCGCCCGGACGGCTGAAATTTTCAACCGCCCGGGCGCCTTTTGTGGATAAATTTTGCGGAGTTGGCAGGTAAATATAGGAGCGGTTTGTGTGGTCAGCCTGCCTTGACCAGTACCAGTACGCTGTTGGTTGGCACTACGATTTGTTCCTGCTTGGTGGGAATGGGCGGGTGCTTATATTGACGCAAGGCTTTTTGGATTTGCTATTTGACTTCGAGCAGGGCGGCTTCCAGTGTGGCTGCTTGGGTAGTGATTTTTGGGAAGTCGGGAACATGGGTAGTGCAGCCGTCCGGAGATAAGGTGCAGAGTACAGGGTAGGGCTGGTTCTCCACAGAGATGCTGTACTGCATGTATGCGATTACACCGGCGTATACCGAATATGCTCTGCATCTCCACATAGCCCTGCCGGATATGATGCAGTACTGTTTTTTCACACTTGGAATTCTCGGTGCACATCCCGCTGATAGGGCAGCTTTTGCAAAGATGGCTCCGGCTTTTGTAATTTCTTCTAAATTTACAAATTCCAGTTATCTCCGTTTTCC
>CAKRJY010000023.1 GCA_934352055.1 uncultured Lachnospiraceae bacterium | reverse complement strand
AGTTACATTATCTTTATCTCCACCAAAATTCTCAATATTTTTATTAACCCATTGTAAAGCTGCAATCAAATCTAAATTTCCAACATTTTTACTTCTTTTGTATTCTTCGCCATAATCTGACAAATCTAGGTATCCAAACACATTTAATCGATGATTTAAAGTAACAATTACAACATCTCCATAATCACACAAACTATATCCGTCATAAGTAGCATGCTCTAAACTAGAGCCATCAAAGAATCCACCACCATGAAACCAAACTAACACAGGCTTCTTCGCATCATTATTGATATTTTTTGTCCACACATTTAAATATTGACAATCTTCACTTTCAGGCCAAAATCTATGAAGATTCTTAACATTATTACCTATTCTATTATATTGAACGTTTGGACATATATACCCAAAGTTTGTAGCTTCCTTTACACCTTCCCAAGCTTCTACTTCTCTAGGTGGCATAAACCTGTCAGCATCAGCATATTTAATACCATAATAATGGTATACATCATTATATTTAAAACCTCTTAATAAACCTTTATCCGTTTTAACTATTGTATTTTTTCCATGTTCAAAAGACATAGCTTAATCCTCTATTTAAAAATATTCTTAACAAAATCTTTTGCACAATATCTCCAAACATTCCATTCATGTTGTCCTTGATATGCTAAGAATTCAATGTTAAATCCTTTATCTTGGTATTCTTTAACCTGTTCATATGTTTGATCATATCTTGGGTCAGCATCTCCACATGCGACAACTACTTTATCCATGTAATTATTAAATTTATCGGCATCTGAAAATAATTCTGTAAAATCCATATCATCAGTGACAGTAGGAAAACATTCTCCAGATGAAAACATACCAACATTAGCAAATACATCAGGATGCCCTAAGCCAAGTCTTCTAGCATGGCCTCCCCCCATAGATAACCCAGCAACTGCTCTATGATTTCTATCTTTAATTATTCGATATTTAGATTCAATAAATGGTAAGCAATCACCGATAATAACATTATCTAATCTACCTTCGCTAACCATTCCGTTATTTCCTTCTTTATATACATAGCCATTGTTACAAACAACTATCATTTCCTCTGCTTCCCCTTTAGCAACTAAATTATCTAAAATCATATCTAATTTACCGGCCGCAAACCAACTAGTTTCATCTTGAGATCCACCATGTTGAATAAATAACACTGGATATTCTTTATTACTATTAGCATAAGATGCAGGTGTATATATCCAGCAACATCTATATCTATTTGTTTCTTTAGAAAAATAGATTTCTCTTGTAATTGATCCGTGAGGTACATCATGAATTTGAGTATCTTCATCATCTGGAATATCAACAATATTTCTAATGCCATCATCATCAAATACATATGGACCTTGTTTATTAATTTGAACTTGTCCATCTACAATATAGAAAATTGAATGATATCCAACCCCTGGATTAATTGTTTTTCTCCAATATCCATCTTCACCCAATTCCATGTCTTCTACAGTATAGTCTTTACTATAAAACTTTCTATCTTTACGATATTTTGGACTTGAATATTTATAATTATGTAAGCGATATTTAATTTGGACTAATTTAGCATTAGGAGCAAAATAACT
This sequence comes from uncultured Lachnospiraceae bacterium, assembly GCA_934352055.1. GTDB lineage: Bacteria > Bacillota > Clostridia > Lachnospirales > Lachnospiraceae > Pararoseburia. The sequence continues at coordinate 7,348 of CAKRJY010000023.1, read as the reverse complement.
TACTGTAACTGTTCCATCTTCGTTATAAACCGCACCACTTTCAACTTCAAATAATTCATCATTTCCACCATAATGGATCATTCTCATATATTTTTCCGGTTTAAATTGTAAAGGTGATGTTTTACCTTCTTTTAAATCGTTATTATAATTATTTATAGCTTGATTCTTTGGAAAGATAGGATCAAAATTTAAAAAATGCATATTTTGAGATTGATTATTTTTCATTATTTGTTACCTCCAATTTTGACGTTTTGTTATAAACAAAATAAATAATAAATCCAATTAATAGTACTCCTGCGTATGTTAAAAACATATTTTCATATCCTATGGTATTAATCATTGCGCTAGCAAATATTGGCCCTAATGCGTTACCAATATCTTGACCAATAAAACATGTAGATAAAGCAACTCCAGATCGAGTTGAATCTATTTTCTTAATTGATTCAGCTTGAATTGCCGGTGTCCCATTTCCTTGCCCCATAGCCTTACAAACTGCAGCAAATAAAACAGGTAATAAAGTGTATGATTTAGCAAGAATAACAATACCTGACATATATACGATAAATGCTGGATATAAAATTGTCTTTATACCTTTTTTATCTTGTGTTTTTCCAATAAAAGGCTTACTACAAAGCAATACTACTGAATAAACAGTAAAGAATAATGATATATTAGCAATACCTCTAGCATCTCCAAAATCGACCAAATAGTATGAAATAATACCATTCCCTAAAGTTAAAATTGCTATTAATAGTACATATATTAATAACTCTTTAGCAAAAAAGTTTTCTAATTTTAATTTTGTACTTATATTAGGTTCTGTTTTAGGCTTTTCATATTTAACAAAATTAATAAGTATAAGACATGCTATACAAAAAACACTAGAAATATGAAATACTGAATTTACACCTAAAGCATTGAAAATAGTTGTTCCAATTTGCGGTCCTAACATACTACCAATAATAGTGGCAATTCCTAAATAACTAATTCCCTCAGCAGTTCTTGATTTAGGTACAAATGAAGTAGCAAATGACATTGAAATTGTTCCACTTACTGCAAAAGCAACACCATGTACTATTCTGATTACTATTATCAGAGGTACAGATTTTATCATCGAATACATTATTAGACACAAGCCAGTAGCTAAATAAGAAAAAATCAACAATTTTTTCTTATTCATGTTATCACTCATTGCTCCTGAAAATGGTCTAAAAAACATTGCAACCCATGATAATAGGCTTGATATAATCCCAGTGTACTCAAATTCAACGCCTCTGGCCACCAAATATCTAGTCATTATAGGATTAGAAATATATAAAGCTAAACCATTTAAAGCATTTATCGCTAGTATTAAAATAAACTTACTAGTCCATAATTTTTCGTTATTCTTATTTCCCATATATCTCCAATCTATATTAAATTTAGGAACAGCATTTCTGCTGTTCCTAAATTTAATTAACAAATTCCTAAGAACCCTAATACAAAACCAATAGCCATTACTACGAATACTAATGTATTTTGGTTCATATTTTTCTTTAATGCAAAGTAGCAACCAAATGTTAAGCCAATAGGTAATATACCTTGCATGATTTGATCGATATAAGTTTGAACTAAAATTGGCTCAGCACCAGGAACGGTCATAGTTAAAGCTAATGACATTTTTACTGTTGAAACAATCATGAAGCCAACCATCGCCATACCAACGATACCAGCACATTTAGTTAAAATAGAAACAAATCCTGATTGATATGCATCTTTTAAGAATGTTTCACCCAATGTATAACCTAGATATGTCATATAATAACGGCACAAAACATTTGGGATATTGTATAAAACGAAGAATAGAATTGGTCCCATAACAGAACCAGTTGCAGCCAAAGAAATACCAACTGAAGCAGAAATAGTTCTTACTATACCCCAGAATAGAGCATCACCAATACCAGATAATGGACCCATTAAAGATGTCTTAATAGCCGGAATAGCCGAAGCATCATAACTTCCATAATTTGCGGCGTTTTCTTTTTCCATTGATGCAGCTAACCCCATAGCAAATGTACCTACTGCTTGAGTAATATTATATGGAGTCATATGTCTTAACATACATTCAGCTTTTTTCTCTTGTTCAGGATAATATCTATCAATTGCTGGAACGATTGAAAATGTAAATCCAGGAGCTTGTCTATAAGCAACACCACATGGTGCAGCGAATACCATAAATGATCTCCAGAAAATTCTATTTAACATCTTTTTGTCTTCTTTTGAGACACTCTTAAACATACTAGTCATTCAAGAAATCCTCCTCTTCTGATATAGCAGCTACGCCGCTACCATTTTTAACCATATTTTTTAAATCTAATACTTTTTTATCATTGAAACCAATTGTTAACGCAACTACTACTGCAATAATAGCAACAACAATTGCAGGTAAATTGAAATATTTTGCTAAAATGAAACCAACAAATAAGTAACCAACGTTTTCGGTATTAACTAACATCTTCATTAATACAGCCATACCAACTGCACCTAACATGTTTGCGGCAGTGCCTAAACCTCTCATAATACCAGCTGGTAAATTAGTCATAAATGTTTGAACTACGTTTGCACCTAAGAAGACTAATGCAAAGATAATTACTGTTCTAATCAAATATTGGATAAACCAAGATACTAAAATTAACCATGTCATACCCTTTGTATCACCTTTATCACAAACTTTTTGATACCAAGGTTGGAATAAATTTGATGCCATCAAGAAAATAATGAACATCGAGTTAAATACTAATCCTACAGGAACTGCTAGAGCAATTGCCGCTTCTGTATCTAAACCTGAAGTAATAGCAAATGCAACAGCCATAACTGTAGCAGATACTGGTTCAGCACTAGTAGCACCACCAATATTAACTGCACCCATGTAAATAGCTTCTAATGCACCACCAAGGATAATACCTGTTGTAATATCCCCAAATAATAGACCTGTTACAGTACCTACAATAATAGGTCTTTCTAGCATACACTGACCAAATAGCCAGTTTCCAGCATATGTAACGAAATATGCAACAGAAGCTAGAATAGCAATTGTTAAATTAGACATAAAAATTACATACCTCCTATCTATTAATTGATTGCTTTTAATAAACTTGAAACAGTTTCTTTCCCACTAGAAGGGATTAATAAGTGGAAGAATCTGTCTCCCAAGATTGTCACCATTTCTTTAGCAGCTTCCATTTCTATTTCTGTTAAAGAAACTCTGCCCCCTGGCAATCTTGTTTTCGGTTCATTTTCACCAGTAAATTGACCAGTATTTGCCAAATTTACTTCTTTAATGTTATCTCCACATGATTTAACTAAATATAAAGCATCACGAACATTCTTAGTTAACCCAAAGATTCTCATATCTTTGCTTCTTGGATCATTAATTAACTCAATTGCTCCATCTAAGTCTTTTACAATTGTCTTAATTCCTGTAGGTGTAGCCATTTTTAATGTCATTTTTACAGTTTCGTTTGCAGCAGCATCATTATTAGCAACAATGATTCTTGGAGTATTTAATTCTTTTGACCAAACCATAGCAACCTGACCATGGATTAATCTGTCATCTATTCTAATTTGTACGATCATATTATTTTTCCTTTATACTAATGTTCCATCCATTATCTTCTCTGCAGGGATCTTTGATTGTGATGTTTTCTTTTTATTAAATCCGAAGAAAGCCAAAATGTTTTGTAATTCAATTTCCCAAAAGCGCCATTCATGAGCATACCCTTCCATTTCATGAAAAGTTGCATCAAGCCCTACGCTTTGAGCATACTTTTTAAAATGCAAATAATTTGGATAAACACCATCATTTGTTCCACAGCAGAAATAGAATTTTGGTGGATTTTCCATCTTGGCAACTTCAGGAACTTTATCCCAAATATTTTCATAGCTATTGAAGAAAGCTTCTTCTCCACCAGCTTGTTGTACTGTCATAAATTCGCGTTTGTAGAACCTATTTTCATCACCTTCTCTTAAAATTTTTCTAATATCTGAAGGAACACCTGACATACAAGCAACACCCGCAAATTTTTCTGGATAATTAAATCCAAATTTACTTGTACCTCTAGCGCCCATTGATAAACCAGCTATAAAATTATCTTCTCTTTTATCACTCGCTGGAAACCAACCGTAAATCATTGGCATTAATTCTTTTGTTATGTAATCAAACATCATAAATTTAGGCTCAACTTTATCCCAATTTGAATAATTTGAATTCAACGCTGTTGGCATTACTACAATTAAATCATTCTCGGTAGCATACAACTCAATATTTGTTCTCCTTAGATAATCTGTGTAGTTGCCTAACGTTCCATGAAGTAACCATAGTACTGGATATTTTTTACCACTCCTGTAATACTCTTCAGCATCAGTCCCTTGTTTTATTGATGGTAATATTACTTCAATATCTGTATTCATATTCAAGCACCAACTTCTAAAACTAAAATGTACTAACCCCATATTCCCCTTCCTTTCTTTATTTTTTTGATATTTTAATTATAAAATGTAAGCGCTTTTACTTATTGCAAAATTTTTTTATGTAATCGCAAAATTAATTGCAACTAAAAAGACTATTAGCAACTAATTACCTAATAGCCACTAATAGTCTTTTATTTCATTACCATATTTATTTGTTCATTTAGTATCTCTATTCCCGGATTACATCTAATAGCTTCAGCAAACATTGTGTCGAAAACAATCTCGTGTAATAAAGTGTTTACTATTCTAATATTTCTCTCGTTTATATTACATTTTAAAATTATATAATTATTAGCTTTATTTCCATTAATCATTATACTTTTACTAAAATTTCCAACTTTTATAATGCATTCATCATCACTAGAATTAACGATAACTAATGATTTTTTTAAAACATATAAAAATTCAATATTCACATTTATATGTTTCATGTCTAACACCTCAATGTTATTTACGTCGATATCTTTAACTAATACTTTTATATCATTTTCTGTAGAAAGTTCTCTGCATAGATTACGATGTAACCTTAAATACGAATCTAGTTTTACCATTGAACTATTTACATCCGAAAACTTTATACTTTTATTACTATTTCTAATATTGACATCCGCTATGATTAAGTCATAATTATCATCGTAAAACTTGGTATTATTTAATAAATCAACACATTCACATGTGTCAATATTAGCAACATAATTATCATCCAGGTCTTTATATAACTTATCCTTTATCAATTTTGCAGAATATCTACTAAATCTACTTGTAACTAAAATATTAGCTTTCGAAAAGTTGTATTCTAGCCCCTCTATATAGTAATAAATAATATCTGTTAAATTTTCTGTTACCGATAAGCTAACACTTTCCCCATAATAATTACCAATAACCTTAGCCATCATAACATTTATATAATAACAAAGAGGATATGAATAAATTGTAGCATTAGCACTTAAAATCTTTTCTTTTATTATTTTTAACTCACCCGTATGATGTTTAATAATTAAAAAACTCAATTCTTCTAAAATTGCACTTATATAAAGGTTACTTCGGATCGTAAGGTGGTATTCTTTTTCTAAATTGCTTGTAATTATTTTAAATAATTCAGCGATTTCTTCGTGATACAATTCATCTGCATAATTTAACAAACTATTTCTATCAGCATTATAAATGAATAGAATTACCATTAACGCTTTCTTTTCAACATCATCTAACTTCATATCAAAAGCATTACAAATCTCATTACAGAAACTTTTTAATTGAGGGTTAAATTCAATTTTGCTGAGAATATTACTCTCAACATCAATACTTTTTATTGAATATTTCCTATATCTTTTTTCAGTTATTGAAATATAATAACAAATATTTTTATAATGTTCTGCAGTTAATGTAATATTTCTTAATCGGCATAGTTTAGAAAACTTTTGATAAACATAATCGTAATCCACTTGTCTAAGATTATTCCATTCTTCTCCTAAATCAAATAAACCAGGCATAAGCTTATAATTAATATTCGCAATACACCTTCTTTTGTTAAATTCATCACCTTTTGTATATAATCCATAATGTGGTCTATGCAAAGTTTCTATATCATATTTATTAAGCATTTCTCTTGCTGTTTTTATTGGACTTCTAAGATTACTCTTAGAGCATCCTACCCTTAAAGCAAACTCATCAACGTTTAAATATTCATTACTTAGCAATTCATTTGCAGTAATTAAATAAAGAATCAATTCGTTATTATTAAAGTTATATCTGTTTGCGTAATAAAAAGAAAAAAATTGTTTATAATATTTTTCATGTTTATCTCTATCTATTATAAATAGTTTTATTTTATATTCATCAGCTTCGATTTTAACACCATAGGATTCTGCCATATCCTTAAGAGCTATTAAATCATTTTTATATTCATACTTGCTAAGTTCAAAGCGATAATAGAAATAATCTATATCACATTGATTTTTCATAAACAAATATGACATTTCAACATAATTTCTTAACAAATAAACCATTTTACACCTCGACTCTCTGACGCCAAACAACCAACTAACTAGATATTTTCGCTTTTAATTCCGCTGTAATTTTCTCATCCGAAAAAATTTTTTCATTTAATTGTACAAGTGCCAGTTTAAATCTATTGACAAAAGCTCTTTTATCAAAATCTATATCAGAACCATTTAAAGACTAGCATTGATAACCACTTCATATAAACTGAATGATTGCATAATCTTTTACTCTTGTATACTCGTTAAACACATCCATCATCTCATTTTTTTCTTCACTTAATCCAACAATACCACCAATCTGACAATTCAGGCAATCGCAAATCTTTATCAAAGATTCCATCTATATAGTTTTATCTTTTGACAATTAGGCATATGTCGCTGGCATAGATTAGTCAATCTAGTTAAATCTGCTTTCTCCACCTTCTTATCGATTAATCATTTAAATAACTAATTTGCACAGTGGACCTAAGAAATGCGATGAATAAAGGGTTTCTTAGGTTTTCTTTTTATAATATTCTCTAAATTTCACTACTTTCTGTGTTTTAAAGGCCATTTCTAACAGCAAATTCACTTTTTCCAACTTATCTTTTGGTTCACTCATTATAAATACAAACAAGTTTAGATAGTCTTGTAATTCATCCCTATTAAAACCTGGATGAGAATCTAGAAACTTTCTAAGTGCTGAACACATATGGTTAATTCGATTCATAGGATTATCTTTATCATCAAGTTTTTTAGTTTCTTTTGTTTCATAAACATTTAATTTTAATTCTAACAGTTGAACAAGATTTTTATGCGAATGTTCAGAATCATGATTTAATATTGATTCTTTTTTGATA
>CAKRJY010000022.1 GCA_934352055.1 uncultured Lachnospiraceae bacterium | reverse complement strand
ATATCCACATCATCAAGTTCAATCGTGACATTAATGTAATCATCCGGCTTTTGTTTCAGTTGGGACAAAAGAACAACTGTCTCCACGTGGCACGATACGTCCTGACTGATGTCAGTTTTCGGGAATATATCCGGACTAATGTAGACTGTAACAAAATATCTCCGTTTGTTTGCGGAAACATATCAACCAATTCTGTAGCAAAAAAGTATTAATACAACTCGCTATCCATATCAAAGTCTGAACCTCGCCCGTCCACGGAAAAAGTTCAACTTTTTTATTCGTTTCTACTACTATAGTGATTCCAACATAAAAGTCAAATTTAACGAAGAACTGCCATCGTCTCCACCTTGTCCGTTCTTCGTACAGAGAACAGGTCAACTTCTATTTTTCGCCCCAACTGATGACCCAACTTCCATGCACTCGACCTTGGCAAGCTGAAAATTTTAATAGCGATGCTACTACTTCTTCGCATTCTCTTCCAGTTCCAGCATGTACTTATCAAAGTCAGACATAAATAATCTGTCCTGAATCACGCGGTATTTTTCAAATTCAGTCCCAGCTTTTGCCTTTGCAATCTCAGCAGTGATTTTGCCTGCATTCTGAAGAACCTCTCTGTCATCTGCCATCAGGAATAAATCCAAACGCTTTGACCAGTCTTCCATTGTCATTGGAATATGACGTTCCGCACGATCCTCTGCCAAATCCAGATAAGCAGATACAATACGCTCCAGTGAACGCATTTCTTTCTCTGAAAGATAATTCTTCGCAATGCTCACATCGCTTTTTACAATCTTACCTTCCGGTGCTGCTGCCCAAGTAGTTAATCCCATATGTGGCTTCTCTGCATCTGCACGCTCATAAATCAACTCCGCTGCTGTATGTCCATGAACTGCATAATGCATCTTGTTTTGAACCTTTGCAAAGAACTGCTTTGTTGTTTTTGCTGTTCGGTCATAATCAAGAGCTGTAGCATAGATGTCTGTTATCTTCTGATAAAATCTACGCTCAGACAAACGAATCTCACGAATCTGCTCAAGCAAACGGTCAAAATATTCTACTGTAAGTACGGATCCACCATTTTTCAGACGTTCATCATCCATGACCCAGCCTTTGATGGTGTAATCCTTCACGATGCCATTGGCCCACTTACGAAACTGCACTGCTCGCTCATTATTAACCTTGAATCCAACCGCAATAATCATTTGAAGATTATAATGCTTTGTATCACGAGTCACCTGACGGGAACCTTCGGTTTGAACTATCCGGAAATTCCGGATAGTTGAATCTTCCTCAAGCTCCGAGTCGGAATAAATCTTCTTAATATGCTCATTGATCGTACGAACATCCACATCATACAATGTGGCCATCATTTTTTGTGTCAGCCATATATTCTCATCCTCATAGCGCATCTCAATGCTGTCCTGCTGATCACCGATAGAGGCAACATAGGTTAAGTATTCTGCAGCGCTGGAACGGATAGTAATTTCGTCTTTTTTCTTTTTCAAATAGGAGGCCTCCTTCCCCAACAAATTACTCTATAATAAACTAATTTCTACATACTCTCATCGCCCATGACAACGCTTATACTTCTTACCGCTTCCACACGGACACAATTCATTGCGGCCTATCTTCTTCGGCCATTTTACTCTTTCCTGAAGCATAATAGGAATTTTTCCATCATACATAAGTTCAAGTTCCCTCAGACGATACAAATATTCAGAGATACCCAATATAGCTTGAAACATATGCATAGCTTCATTTTCAAACTGAAGAAGGTATTCTGTCTTCTTTTTTGTTCTGTCTTTCGGATTAGGAATATACGTTATCAGCTGGTCTACTGAATTGTATTCAACATCATTATGACCGATAGCATTTCTCAATTTCGCATTCACGAGTGTTTTCAAAAAGCCTGTGTAAACTTCAGAATCCAAACAGAAATGATATCTTGATGCTTTTGTGAGTTTAATATAGTCCTCCAAAGAATTTACATTCTTCTCAATCGGATTCATAGCATTTATATCAGACCTGTATTTAATATTATTGAGTGCTACAGGTATAACCAACAAATTGCCCAATGCCTCATAAGCATCCAAATAGAACTGTTTTACGCTATCAAAACTACTTGTTGTAGAACCTTCATGTTCAAAATCAAAAGAGTTCTCTTTGCAGTATTGTATAGCTAGTGCAGGTATAAGTCTTTGATATACTGTCATAAACTCATCGTAGACCTTATAGACAAGCTCCTGTAATTCTTCAATGCGGAACCCATCATGAGAATTAAGAAACTCAATTAAGTTCTTCATTTGTACTGAATCCATTTTCAATATTCCTGCACTAAATGAAGGATCATTAAGGACATCTTTTCTTAACGCCGAATAAAGACCATGTACCTCAATCATGTGAACAGCTCTCAATGTTTCCGATTCATCTCGACATTGAAAGAACTGACCGGAAAATTCCTTTTGAATCTCTTGGGTTAGATACTTGCTATTATTTTTCGCTAAGGTAAGAATTCTTTTGTAGTTCTTCCACTTTTTAGCGGTTGCATTTAATTGGGATACAGCTTGTACAAATTCTTCATAAGAGTCATCTGTCTTCATACACTTCATATATCGAATAAACGGTGTTACTACCAAGCCCTCTAAGTCGGCTGCTTCTGCTTGTTTTGCTGTTGGAAACTCACCTGAGCATTCAACAACATAATCCGCGTTCTCGTCCTGAGCATCATCAGCATTATCAAAGGAGAAATTTAAACCCGGACAGTCTTGCCCTATTTTCACTTTACCTGACAAGGAAGTTCCACATTTACCGCATGTTACTTCTATCGGATGTTCCTCTTGCCAGCCAACTTGTAAACGCACTCTAGTAATACATCCACAAACTTGGCATTTTATAAAAGTATTAAACACCATGAAAACTTTCTCCTTTCTCCGGATTATATAAACATGTCATCATTCCAAACAAGTTTTACCAAATCAACGAGAACAGCAATTCTCTCAGTAATCTCATTCTTACCAAATGATGCATAAGCTTTAAATCCGAGAGAATTATCAGCAATAAATTTCTTGAATTTAGGGTTATTCTGGTACGCTAATTCACCAAGTGATTCCGTGTAGATATTGCCTTCGTTAGAGCAATACTTCTTAAGCTTATAATCATATTTTGCATCATTTAAGCTTGCATTGATGCTCTTGTGAAGAAGTAATAAAGCACCGATGCTATTTCTCCAACGTCTAAAATCATCTTGGTCAGAATACTCTGCCGTAAACCATTCATAATGGTCTGTAATAATATGCTCAATCTCAAACGGATTCTTTGTTTGAGTATTCATGTAATTACAGTAATTTGAGGCAACACCAGTCTGTTCTTCAATATATCCAGTAATACGCGCAAGGATATTCTTGATATATTTCTTAGTAAAACTGTTCAGTCTTAAATCACTTAATGCTGCTGCCGGGTCAAATGCAAGGTTGATATACTGCTGTTCTAATTTCTGTTTCAATGTAGGTATGTCTGTCATGCGGATATCCTTAGTAACATTGAAAACAAAGTTTTTAATTGTGCTGTAATCAACAGAGCGGTAATTCGTTACTCTGGATACAATCAAAACATCAATAAATCTTGCTACCAGATTAATCTTCTCAATAATAACTGGCCATGAATCTTCATAACATACAGGTGCTAATAATAGCTGTGGCTGTAATGTGAAGTTAACTTGCGAATTGTAATATACATACTTTGTTTCTTCAGCGAACGTTGTTTCTGCCTGACGGATACGCTCATAAACCTCTGCGAATCTTGCAAATTTCTTTATGAACAACTCGAAATCATCAGAGTCATTAAGACCTAGTTTATCACGTTCATCTCGTACCCACTTGTGGAAGGAACCACCGATGATATCAAAGTCCTTATTTACAGCACCGGCTTTTGTCTCACGGATTGTTTCCGCGTAGTGTGCTCTAAGCCAAGCTTTAATAAATGTCTCATCGCCCTTGTCGTCATCTTTCTTTAATGTAAGAACTTTATCTTTCCAAATACCATTCATCTTTTCACGAGAAGAATCGGATTTAATTTCCGAAAGAATATAGCCCTTTAACATTTCTGTAGATGTAAGGCTCAAACCACGGTCGTTCATAGTAACAAATACTTTATGAGCATCTTGCTCAGTTGTTGCAACAATCTCAATAAAGAATACTTTCTCCGCAACCCAATCACAGAAATGCAATAACATATCATCTGTAATATCAGCAGGAAAAACATCCTGAATATCCTGATATCGACCATAAAGGTTCTTTACAGACTCTCCGGCACCGGTAGTATCAAAATCAGTATCGTTGAAAATTGCATTCATACAATCCTGACGGTCATCAACATTGATGTTGAAAGACTTAGTACCGAAGGATTCTGAGAAAATCATAGTCTCAATCATGTTATAACTCTGGCCGATAGTCTTTAATCTGTTATTAAGATACATCAGCAATAGTGTCAAAGACGAAAATCTTTGCTGACCATCAATAATCGCATTTTCTCTTCCTGCCAGAACAATGGAGCCCATGAAATATGCGCCATAATCAGCTACAGCTTGTCTTGGATCATCTGTTTTATAATATTCCAAGAATTCTGATGTAAGGTCATCGATCAATTCTTCTATGTGCTTACGCTGCCACATATATTCACGCTGATAATAGTGAATAGAATATTTTGTATTCTGTAATAATTGTTTTAGATTCTTAGGCGAACCTTCAATTTTCTTCATTAGGCATCCTCCTCCAGAAACAGTTTCGGAGCATTAAACCTAATACTTGCTGCTTCTGTCATCACACTCGTGTTTCCACAATCCAACAAAGATAAGCGTAGTCTTAACTCATCAGTGCTTCCATCATGGGCCACATACTCGTCTTTATGTTTTTTGATAAAAGTTGCTGACTCTCTTGAAAAGCCATTTCGCTGCAACAAAATCGTTAATGGATTTGTGGTTCCAAACTCGACATATTCATACCAGTTATTATCAAATTCATCGACACCATGAATCTTTTTATATTCGTTAGAAAACCTCAGAAAATAATTTGAAATACTAAAAAGCACAATATTTTCAATAGCCTCTAGCGTATCAGCAAACACTACATTCCTGTGTTCCTTCGAGTTATCATTATAAATAGTTGGTGGCTGGTATGCTGACACCCAAAAATTCTCCGGATGTTGCTTATGATAATCAATTGCTCTCTGCATGATGTAACTCAGTCCAGAGCCTTCCATCCATTGCGACAGTATTACTGCATACCATTTTCTCTTTGATTCATTTCCAAGTGTCGATTTCTCGTAAATAGGCCAGTCAAATATTTTTGAGAGCTTGTTGAAAAAGTCAATTATGTCATCATATTTGAAGCCATTTTTAGAAGACGGATATTCCAACCCGTTCTTAATGGCTATAATCAGCCTCTTGGTCTGGTCTACAGAAGTATTAATATCATCATCCGGCAATGTAGGTGAACTATTGAACTTTTCTCTAATCTGTTGCTCATCCTCTACTGTTAGGAAATCTGAAAACTCCCTATGTACAAGGCTATCACGTTCTTCCATAATATCTCTTAAAAGAATAAGGCCAAACTTGCGCATCATTACATAGGATTCTTCTGACTGGTCCTCTCTGCGCTTTGGAATTTCCGAGCTACCACTCTTAAGGATTTCTGCAATATACTTCTTTTCTACTCGTTTGAGAGCTTGCGGATTGCTTTCAATTGACAGTTCTTGTTCCGGTATCGGCTCTTGAAGCATCTCAATATAGCTTTCCGATGATACAGACTTTTCATCTGAGACGAAAAATACATTTCCATATAGGTTATAGCTGATACGACCAACTCGACCAATCAAGTTCCTAAAATCCACCGGATTCATTTTTCTTCTAAAAATTTTATTATCTGTAATAAAAAGATTATCTGCAGGTAAATTAACACCCTCAAGAAGTGTGCTTGTGCAAAACATTATGGTGATATTTCCCTTTTGAAACAAATCTTCTATACGTGTACGTATGGAAGCAGGCAAATACCCAATATGATAAGCTACACCCTTCTTTATCATACTGGCGAGATAATAATCTCCGTGCACTTCCTGCATAATATCTTTTGAAAGTGAATCTAGTTCCGGATCATTCTTATCAAGAATACCTCTTGAATCAGCAAAGCTCCTTGCTGCAGCTATTGCCTTTGCACGACCATTGTAATATACAATAGTTTGACTGCGCTCCTCTGGCGGTAATCGTAGATTTTTTCCTTCAAACAATAACAGCATATCATTAAGAGTGACATCTGACTTTTTTATAGCAGCAATCTGAATACGATGATTTGTTCGCTCGTTATAGACCGAAATATTATTATTGATAAGATCCATAAGAAACTTTATCTGCACAACCGGAGAATATGTAGTAGCCAGTTTACTCTCATCACTGCTTTCAATGGCTTCATTCATTAATCGTAAATAAACCTGTGGATTAGGAATATTCGGTGATGCAAAAATAAAATGAGGTTTCTTCTCCTTATGCAACAGCATATCAACTACTTTATAGTAGAATGGACCTCTGCTATTTTTTCCTGAAAGTTTATGTGCTTCATCAACAAATAGATAATCCACTTCCAATGACGGATTGCTAATTAGCAAATAAAGCAAACGCTCTGGAGTAAGTACAAAAATAAAATTATGATTTTCTTCCAGTGCGATGTCGCTTGCGGCAGTTACAACTCTATAATTACACCGTTTAAGGTTATCTTCCAGATCGTTAATTATTTTAGACCGGACTTCATTGATTAGTGCTTTGGTCGGCACTATAAGCGCATAGTTTTTTTTCGCTCCATGCAGAATTTCGTCTTTGATAAACATTCTCATTATAAAAGACTTTCCCATTGATGTTGGACCAGAATAACTAAAACATGGATCTGTCAAATGATCATATGCTTCTTTTTGAGCACTGAAAAATTTCATTTCCGGTGCTGCTGGAATCGTCAAATAATCATTTCTGAACTGTTCAAATATCTTTTCAAACACATTAATATCCTGATATTCAGAGTTGATAATCTGCAAGCCTTGATGATTGCCAGCACTCGAAAAAACAGAACCGGCGTATAGCTTTACCAATGCATCATCTGGGTGCAACTCATTTAAAAGAATAATTAACTCCTGAGCCCACATCTTATGACTATCGCTATTGGTCGGATGAGTAGATTTTGACAGTAAATCTGCAAATCTGAGTGCATCCTTCAGATTATATTCTCTTTGCCTACCTTGAATCTGAAAAAGCTTTAATGCGTAATTAAACAGGATATTCTCATGAAGTTCATTTAAGTAGGCATTGCTTTCGATGTCGACAAATATAGCTTCACCTAATGTTTTCTTATCGTTCATAGGTCAACATCTCCTTTCAATACCGCTTCCATGATATCCTTCTTATCCGTTTCACCATCATTAAAAGGCAGAACATAGAAATAGAATGAATGCAAATTTAAATTATTGTCACTGATTTTCTGGAGAATATAGTCAATATTACGTCGAATATCCTCCTGCATTTTTTCCTCAACTATTCCTGGAAACTCTGCGATACTATATTGATTCGGGTCCAAGCCAATTGTATAACCCAAGAAAATACCATATGAAGTATTATAATTGACCGTTGGATTAGGCGAAGGAATAAAAATCTGTTTAGCAAGTTCAACTTCGTCATCATTTAGGAGTCTGTCGAAAATGACATTGTCAACCATATGCAATTCTTTATCTTCGTTCTTTTCTATCTCGACAATGCTCTCAAAGGCCGCATCAATTGCATATGTTAGATCTCCAACAATACTTGAAGCTCCAAATACTACCTGATGATATGGCACCCCGGATACACCACTTGTCAGCAGATGGATTCCATCACATGAACTTGCATACTGCTTAGCGTCAGTAGATAACTCCACCCGGCTCATTAACTTAGGTGCCTTTAGTTTTTCCTCTAAAAATGAATATAGTAACAGTTCTCCCAGCTCGGAGCCTGTACCCTTTATGTCTGCTCCACCATTCTTCCGAAGCACTCTCAATGCCTGCGATACAATTGCATATGCGTCCCCGTTTACTTTAAAATGCTCAATTTTGGCACGAGAAAACACATAATCTCCAATATTTCTATAAAGGAGCTTCTTCATCTCTTCCGGATTAAATTTATTATTGCGTATATTCAAGTGAAAAAGGCGCAGCTCACCCTGCGTTATCCACGATACCGGACTTGATTGTGTTACTTCACAAAATACCGCATCAAAATCTCCGTGTACAGTTTTAGATAAATTATCGCTCATGCTGCGCCTCCTTCATTATTCTTTTTCTGCTCCGTATGGTGTAGGTGACTCAGCTGCCATACTTGCATTTGTTTCAACTTGTGGGTATTCAATAACCTTTGAACCACTCTTTGGGTCATAGGTCATATTGAATACCATATCTGAGAGCCATTTCTTAAAGGACGGATTGTCCTGAAATTGTTTGAATAGCTCCATATTGTCGGCCATCACCGAGAAGATGACCTGCTGCAAGGCTCGTTCACTTTCCATACGAGCATTTTGTTTATCAGAATTTTTCATTGCATTTTGATAGCGTTCATCTTTTGCCACCATGTCCGGAATTGCTACAATCTGGCGTCTAACGTTGTCAGGTTCTTTCCAGTCAATATTCCCAAACATATCGTTAAAGTCACTTAGAATAATTGAAAGCAGGTCCATTTCCGGATTTACGATATGACCACTTTTCCCTGCTGGAACAGGTGCGACCTCTGCATCTTCATCTGCCAACTTAATTGACATTGACTCTTGTGCCTCCAGCCTATAGCTATCAAGATCAATAACATCTAAAATTCCCTCCGAAAAATCATCATCGCGTGGTGACGGAAGTTTCGGAATAAGCAGATTCAAGAAAATAGATAAGCGTTCCCATTCGGCATTTCCATATGGAAGAATTGCCCCAAGAAAGCCATAGGTTCGACAAAACGCCTTTGCAGAGCTCTTGAACTTAATCTGCTCTTCTGTATCCAAGTTCTTATATATTGCAGCACATGCATCGAGGATAGGGTCCAGTTTATCTCTTTCTGCACCATCAAGATACAGATTTACCAGCTGTTCTACATTTTCCTCTGAATAAACCTGATATTCTTCCATTGTCGCTATCAAATCATACAGCTTATTAGGGTCAGTTTCACCAGAAAGCAATGTTGTTCTATAATATCTAGAGAAAGACTTCTCTATCATGTCAGGACTGTTTGCAAAATCCAGCACGAAAGTATCATGTTTCTGCGGATGACATCTATTCAACCTAGACAATGTCTGAACAGCCTTAATATCATAAAGCATCTTATCTACGTACATCGTATGTAACAGAGGCTCATCGAAACCAGTCTGGAACATATCAGCAACAATAAGCATTCGGTATGGATCTGTCTTAAGCATCTTTGGAATCTTCGCATCTGGAAAACCGTTTAATCCGGCAGATGTCAACGCAGGTTCTTGATCTTGATATTTATGCTCTCCAGAGAAAGCAACTATTGTCTTATAAGGACTGTGTCTGGCTGAAAGGCATTTATTAATTGCATAGTAATATTCTATACAACGAGGAATACTCGATGTTACAACCATAGCACGGGCTTGTCCACCGATCTTCCCCTTTGAAATAACCTGCTCGTGAAAATGTTCAACCATCATTTCTGCTTTCTGTGAGATAGTATAGCTATCACTTTCGACAAAAGCACGTAGCTTTTTCTGAGCACGTTTCTTATCAAACATCGGATCATCCTGCACCGTCTTCATCAACTTATAGTAACTTGAAATTGGTGTGTAATATTTCAGCACATCAAGAATAAAGCCTTCTTGAATTGCCTGTTTCATTGTGTACGAGTGGAATGGTCTGTGCTGTGCTTCTCCATCTTCGTTCAAAACAGGATTACCATTTTCATCAACAACAAGTGTGCCAAAAGTTTCCAATGTCTTGTTCTTTGGAGTTGCTGTAAATGCAAAATAACTGGCATTCGGAAGCAATTTACGCCCCTCCATCATAGCGTTTATTTTATCTTCATTATCCATTTCATCTTCCGAAGCAAGGCCTGAAAGAGCCAAGTTCATCTGTGCAGAGTTCCGTCCATTTTGGCCGGAATGAGCCTCATCAATGATAACAGCAAAATGATTCGTCTTATGTGCTGCACCTATATCAGGAACGACATATGGGAACTTTTCCACTGTAGTGATAATAATTCTCTTGCCAGCTTGGATAGCTTTTCTTAGATCTCCTGAATGTTCTGCCCATGCAACCGTATTAGCTACCTGCATGAACTGCTTGATATTGTCTCGAATCTGCTTATCAAGGATGCGGCGGTCAGTGACAACAAGTACAGAATCAATCATTGGATGTCCATCTTTTTCGAGGCCAATAAGCTGATGCGCCAACCATGCTATTGAATTAGATTTTCCGGATCCTGCACTATGCTGAATCAGATATCTCTTTCCCACACCATTAGCTTTAACGTCTGCAAGTAGTTTTTCTACACAATCCAACTGATGATAACGAGGAAAAATCTGCTTTACTGATTTTTTCTTGGTTTCAGGATCTTCTTCGATAACAACCTGTGCATAATTTTCAATGATGCGACTAAGCTTATCCTTAGTAAGAATCTTCTTCCAAAGATAATCAGTCATAAGGCCATCCGGATTCGGAGGATTACCTGCTCCATCGTTATATCCCTTATCAAAAGGCAGGAACCAACTATTCTTTCCATCCAATTTTGTACAGAACTTAACACGTGCATCATCTACAGCAAAATGCACCATGCAACGCTTGAACTGGAATAACAACTCTCGCGGATCACGATCATCCTTGTACTGTTGAACAGCGTCATCAACATTCTGTTTCGTAAGCCGATTCTTCAACTCAAAAGTGATAACTGGAAGTCCATTGATAAATACGCACATATCCAATGCTAGTCTTGTAGAGTCATTCGAATACATCAGCTGGCGTGTTACGCTAAAAATGTTCTTCTCGTACATTTCTTTTGCCTTAGCGTTATTTTCTGTAGGAGTAAGATAGAACATAATCAGGTTTGCAGGGTACACCTTCACTCCATTACGAAGTACATCAATGACACCTCTCTTTGCAATTTCGCCCTGCAGACGATTCAAAAACTGCTTCTTTTTCATATCAGTTTTGAATACGCCCAGTTTATCCAATGCATCCGGCTGCGTAT
>CAKRJY010000021.1 GCA_934352055.1 uncultured Lachnospiraceae bacterium | reverse complement strand
GCGACGGATACGGACACATTCGACACCGTGATTTCGCCGGTCATTTGCGCATAGGTCAGGGCGTTTGCCGCCAGCCAGCGCGCATATTCGAGATATTCCTTCGGCGCTTGTCCCGTCGCGCGGTAGAACTCGTCCATGTGCCAGTAATCGCGGACGTACTGCGAACCTTCCAGCTGCTTGATTACTTCCCGGATGGCAAACTGCCCTGCCGCTCTCGACCATTCAAGGCATTCGTCCTCGTAACGGTCAAGCCCCATGTAGGGGAACGTGTGCCGCAGCACCCAGCCGATGGCGTGCATCGTCTTTTCGCCGTATATGATGCCGGAGTAGCCTGCCGTCTGCCCGTACTGCGCCAGATCGACGACCTTGTACGGACCTTCCGGGTTATTTCGGATGCCGGGGCTGTTCATCGTATGTTCAAGGCAATAGACCACATGCTCGTTGATATAATGCCTTGTCGCGTAAATCGCGCCATAGTTTTTGAGCGACGCAATCTGCACGTCGTCATGCATGGAATAGGCGTATACCGTCTGCCCCGCGTAAAACTCGCCCGTGTTGCCGCTGAGCGTCTGCAATCTCGGCGGGTTATTCGCCGCGTACAGCTCCACCGGCGTAAACGGGAAGGCGTAAGCCGTCACGTCATAATCTGCCGCATCGGACGGCTGGGTTTCCTCCGCCATCACCCAGACCGTCGCCGTGTCCGTCCATGCCATCTCTCCATCAGGTTCTTCCTCGCCGTACAGATAGCGCACCAGCAGCCATGTTCGCCCCATGCCGTCCTGCCGGACTTCTTCCACCCGGACGTTTGCGGTGCGGACAAAACTGCCGTCGTACAGCTCGCCATACTCCGCATCCGCCGTCTCGTCCACATCCGAAAACACGCGCGTGCTTTCCGTGACGAGAACGAACATGCCCGCCTGATACGCCGCTTCGGGTTCAGGCGTTGGCAGGGGTTCTTCCGTAGCCTGTGGAGTCGGCTCTGTCGTATTCTCTAGCAGTTCGTTTTCTGCCGGAGTATTCGTTGGCTCACTTGGAAGCTCAGGCTCTGCCGTTGCTTCCGGCGGTTCGCTCGGCAGTTCCGGCGCGGCTGTTTCTTCCGACTCATTCGGAAGCTCTGCTTCCGCGCCGGTCGCTTGGGCAAATCCCGTTTCTTCCGCCCATACCGACATGGGCAGCGCCGCCGTCAGCATCGTCAGCGACAGCAGCAAAGACAAAAGACGCTTGAATTTGTGTTTCATAAGCTCCTCCTGCTTTTTTCAAGCACCGCCATGACTGCAAACCGTCCAGCTTTGCCGCCATAGCTTCGGTCACAGGTAATCAGCGTGAGGATGGAATCCTCCGCATCGACCGTCACGCCCGTGTCGTACAGCGCGTTTCTCTTTGCGTACTGGATAAATTTCTGAAACGCCGCGTCACTTTCAAAATCCGCCTGCGAAGCGTCCCATTCTCCGCTGTGAAAATTCAACACGGCGAAAATGCGGTATGCGCCGCTTTCATACAGCGTGTCGAGCAGCACGGTTTCGTGTCCGGCGTAGAAATCCGCGTCCTTGTACCGCATAAGCGATGTGAACATCTTCTCGCCGGTGGATTTGAGGTGATGCCCGTAAATGGCGATGTTCCGGCTGGGGATGCTGTAATCCGTTTTCATCAGCGAAAACAGCGTTCCCGCTGCGCCCTGCTTTCCACTGAACGTGTGATGCAGATAATACTCTGCGTCGTCTGTCCAAACGACGGGGTAATCCACGTTCGTGCCGGGAATTTTGATCCATGCGATGAAGTCGCCGTTCTGCGCCAGACACGCTGCAAGGTCTGCGCCCGTCCCGGTTTCAATCTCAGGCGGGGATTCATCCTGTTCGGGCAATTCGAGCGGCGCTTGCGTTTCGCTTGGAAAGCCCACCGCATCCAACATCCGGCGAAGGGCGCTTCCGTTCGCCCTTTCCGGCACGTCCGCTGCCTGCTCCTCGCTTTTGAGCTGAACGCGCAGGTCGTCGTACTCCGTCGCGCTCTGATTCATTTCGGTGTTTTGTCCAATCAGCGGGCAGAGCAGCATCGCCGCGCCCGCCATAGCCATTGCCGCCGCAAGGAAAATCGAGGGCGAATCCGGGCGTTTGTTCTTCATGATGTTCCCCCTCTCTCACAGGCAGTACAGCTTCCTGCCCTGTATAACGTAGACCAGAATCGGCGTACAGTCCGGCGTGAACAGGTAGCATTTGCCCGATTCAATCTGCGTCAGCGCGCAGAGCTGGCAGGCCTTCCCGTCCACCGGCGGCACAGCGAAGAACAGCACCCGTCTGGGAAACCAGCCGCCGCTGATCTCGCACGTCCGCTGCTCGGCTTCCTGCTCCAGCTGCATCACTCGCAGCGCGGTTTCCGGCCGCTTTTCGGGCAAAAGAAAACCTGCTTGCGTGTCCTGCCGCAGCAGGTTCTCAAGCAGGTCGTCTTTGCTCATGCAGCCTGGGAATCGGTCGATGGGTTCAAGCTCGCAGGCGAATTGAAAATAGTTTTTCATGGACACCACTCCTTTCTAAAGCTCGTCCAGCCAGTTTTCATAATCTTCCTGCCGCTTTCGCTGGTCGTATCGCACCTGCGCGTCGTAATAATTGCCCATCGTCGCGGGCGCGTTGAACAGCGTGGTCAGCAGATATTTCTTGATGTTGCGGACGCGGCTCGCGTTCTGCTCAAGGCATCCGAAGATGTACTCGATGTGCATACTGTTGATCTTGCGCATCCGCTCCTTAACCAGTTCGGCGGGGTACTCCGCCCCGGAAATCGTGATCGCTTTCCTGCCGGTGCAGAGGATTTCCACCATCAGCTCGACAATCTCATCCATCCGATCCCGGTTATACGGCGTGACAAGGCAACTATACCCGATCTGCGACCGCACGCTGTCCCGAATCGCCGCAACGTCTTCCTGCCTTTCTTTGGGATGGATTGATGGATAAGGATTTTCTCCTTGGGTATTTGGTGGATACGTTTTTTCTGAATTCGTGTTTGATCTATTCGTATTTAATTGTGCGGGATTTTCCTGCTTTGGATTCTCCTGCACAGGCTTTTCCTGAACCGGATTCTCCAATCTTGGATTTTCCTGTTTTGGTTTTTCCGGCTCAGGCGCGTTCGGCGCGGGCTGGCTGTTCATGTGGCAGTCCTCGTAGATCAGGTACTCCGTCCCACTCAGCCGTCCGCGCTCGTCCCGTTTTCGATTTCGGATCACATAGCCCGAACGCTCCAACTCCTTGACGGCTTCGCTGATCGCGTCCACGCCCTCTTTGCTGATTGCCGACAGCCCCCGCAGCGTATAATCCCAGTTCTCCGGCAGGGACAGCATCACCGACATCAGCCCTTTTGCTTTGAGCGTCAGGCGTTTATCCTTCAAATGCTGATTGGACATCATCGTGTAGTTTTTGGTTTTGACAACTCGAAAGACTACGGTCATTTTGCTTCACCTCCCTTCTCGTGGGTATAGAAAAAGGCGTTCGCCTTTCGGTAAACGCCTTGCAGAATATTTTCACTTTTCCTGCTGAGGATTACTGCTTGATCGTTCTGCTCAATTCTTCAACTTCCTGTTTTGTCAGCATCGTTAGATCAACAACCTGCTCCATAGGGTAGTTTTTCTCAAGCATACGCCGCGCAATATCCAGTGCCTTCTGCATTTCACCGCGCTTCTCGCCACGTTCTTCACCGCGCTTTTCGCCGCGTTCTTCACCGCGCTTTTCGCCCAGCATGATTCCTTCATCAACCATCTGCCGAATCGCTTCACACATATTTACAGCCTCCTTGTTCGGGTCAATCGTAATTCCTGCGTTTGTCATAGCATTGATAACCAGAGCCGCATTTGTTTCCAGACAGCTGAACTTAGAATCCTCATTCAGCAGCTTTTCCATCTGTGCCTTATCCCGCTGGTATTTGATATACGCCAGCACCTCACGCAGACTGCTGTTCAGCTTCTGAAGGTCATTGTCGCTCATCTCCATCGGGTCAATCATGAAAACCCGATAGTCCTGAATAAACGGAAGAACCTTTTCCGGCTGCTCTCCATACATCTCGCGCAGGCTGAGCGGCGCATCCCATTTCTTTCCGCCAAAGTTAATGACCAGCGTAATCACGGGGGACAGCCGATCCTCTTCCCTCATACCAGAAAGATATTCTTCCGACGTGCCGGTTTTTCCTTCCTTACGATGCTGACTTGCCAGATCACGCACCTGCTTTTCGAGCTGCATGGCATCGTACAGCATGTTACGAACCGGCATGGCATAATGCACATGGCTCTGATTCTCTATTCCCAGCACGAGATAGGTGTACCGATCATCCGTCTTGACCGCCAGCGTTTTGAGCGTATCGCGGTATTTTTGTGTTGCTTCCGGCTTGCCTTTTTCATCTTCATGATATGGAATCACGTACTGCGTTGTATCCATATCGGTCAGTTGTTCCGGCTTAATGACCTGTTCGCCATCATAAATCAGGTAGTTAAAAGCGTCCGCAAACACCTCTGCTTCCGAAACATACTGTTTGGTTGCCGTATCCTGAATGGACATGTTTTTCTCTCCTTTAAGCCATCGTTTCATTCGTCCATGCTCTATTTCAAGTTTATTTTATCACGTTGCTTATGATTTCGCAAGCACTTATGATTCATCATCGTTCCTGCGAAAGCTGCCGCTTTTTACACCAGCCTTCCAGCAGCTTGATGATGGTATCTTCCATTTGCTTGGGCGTATAGGATTTCGGGAAATACCTGCGCAGCGTTTCATTTTTCAGCGTCACCCGATCAAGGTCGGTTTTCTTTTCTTCGCTCATGACCGCCCGTATCACGTCAAGGGAAAGCATCTTCTGCTGGCTGAATTTCTTTAATCGTTGTGCCTGAGAAAGTGACGGCGTTGCCTGTTCGCTATCCATCGCTTCAAGCAGAAGCGTCTGCTCCTCCTTTTTCAAATGGGATAACTCAACAGCAGGGTTAAGCGCAATTTTATGTTCATCTACCATGTCTAGGAGTTCAGGAATCAGTTCTGTTAGACGAATAAATCGTTGAATTTGAATCGCACTTTCTCCAGCAGCTTTTGCCACTTGATCTCTAGCACTCAACTTCTGTCCAAGTTGGACAGAAGTTAAATCTGTCCGTGCGCCTTGATGTTTGAGTGCTTCGAGCTTCATTTTATAAGCAAAAGCCCGTTCACTCGGCAGCAGTTCCTCACGCTGCAAATTGCTATCCACCATGATAATTGTAGCAGCATCGTCGTCAAGATCACGAATGATGACCGGCATGGTTTCCTTGCCTGCCAGTTCGGAAGCATGATGCCGCCTGTGACCAGCGATCAGCTCATAGCCGCCGACAGGGTCAGGACGCGCAATCGCGGGAACAAGCACGCCATACTCGCGCACGCTGTCCACTGTGTCCTTCATCGCCGCATCGTCCTTAACCTTGAAGGGATGATTCTTGAACGGATGCAACTCTCCTAAAGGGATATTCTGTACCTTTTCCCGTTGAGCATCTTCTCGAATTTCCTCCGTTGCAAAAAGATCATCGACCGATTTCAGTTCGATGTTTCTGGCGCTGCTTTTCATGCTGAATCACCTCTTTCGTCAGCGCGCTGTACGCCTGCGCGACCTTGCCCTTCGGATCATACGCGAAGATGCTTTTCCCTTCGGCGCTGCACTCCGCCGCTCTGATGGAGTGCGGGATCACCGTATCAAACACCTTAATCTTTGTTCCGTACTGTGTCCGAAGCAATTCGCTGATTTCACGGGCATACGTCGTCCGACTTGCCATTGTAATGAGGATACCTTCAACCCGTAGCCCTCTGTTCAATCCCCGGCGCATCCTGCCGATGCTTTCCATCAGCTTGCCCAGTCCATCCACCGACAAATAATGCGGTATGGTCGGAATCAGCACGCTGTCCGCCGCTGCCAGTGCGTTGATCGTCATCATACCCAGCGACGGCATACAATCCAGCAGCACATGGGAGTAGTTTTTTCTGCAATCGTCCAGCACCCGTTTCAGCACATTCTGCCGTGTATCCAGCGACGCTTCCACGCCGGACAAGGCAATGTTGCCGGGAATCAGGTCCACCCCTTCCGCATGATGCAGAATCGCTTCTTCGGCATGAACGGGCTGTTCCTGAAGAATTCTGCCCATGAGCGTAGCCAGCGTCACCGGCAGGGTTTCCGGCTTCCTCCATCCCAAACTGAGCGTGAGGCTGGCTTGCGGATCGCAGTCCACCAGCAGCACGCGCTTTCCTTCTCTCGCCAAACCAATGCCCAAATTGGCGCAGGTCGTCGTCTTTCCTACGCCGCCCTTCTGGTTTGCCAGACTGATAATTTGCGTATCCATGTTTTCTCCTTTCCGATGAATACAAAAAGGACGCTCGTTGTCGGAGCCTCCCCAAGTTGCAGAAATTGAATTTTCTTATCTCGCGATCAGAATTGTCCTTTAAGGTTTATCATAACTCGGTAGTCCATGCTGTCAGCGTGGATCGTATCGAAAAAGTCATTGAAATTAGAAAGTTTTTCTTGAATAACAGTAAAAACTATTGATATCTTTGATGCTTTCTGCACATGTTTTTGCGGAGATATGTGCAGTAACCGAAAAAGAGGCTCATGTTTCTGCATATACCCAGATATAATTATATGCAGAAAGACCGCCAACCTAATTTATTTTGCCTATGCTGTCTTTAGAGTTGGACAGGCTGACGATTTATGCAGCCAATGAAAAAGGAACTGGCAGAACATCGCTGCAACAGCTCCTCATTTTGCGTTTTCTCATTTCGCAATGTCGTCCCAAGTAATGATATCGGGACATTTTAACAGATTATCTTTCAACTCAACCGGATTCATGAACTCTCCTGTCTGAGCATTTACAATCATCGTATGATAATCCAATCCTAGCGTTATTTGTGTATCTTTCATTTCTGCATAATGCTTTTGTTCTTCTTTAGGATTAAAGAAGTAATCGCACTCGACTTGCCACACAGGATATAATACGATTTGTTCGTTTTCATCAAGATAACAGCAATATCCAAATCTCATCTCATAAACATTGCGGATATTGCCCTTTTCAATTTGCTTTTCGACGCTTGATATAACATCCTCAAGCGTACACAGTGGCACATCATCGACCACCGAAGCAACCTTTTTCAGCGGTCGAAATTGTATTTTATATCCGCCATCGACATACGCAATAAAATCCCATATCGGCGGTCTAAAGCATCCCCAGTACTCTTCTCCTTTTGTTTTCCAGCTTTTCGGGAATTTGAATCCCATTTCTTTTTCGTCAGTGCCATACGTTATATCTCCAGCACCCATTAAAATAGGAATTCCATCAACATTTTGTCTCAATTTGCAATAATAGCATGGACGTGTATTAGGTACGATTGTCACCCATGTTATATCTAAATTCAAGTCATAATCCGGGAAAAATTCCCCCAATTCTTGATTGGCATAATCTATACTGTCTTGAACTGTAAAATCATATCCGTCAAAATATGGATATAACCGCTCGACTTCATTTGAACAATATTGAATTCCACTGAAGCTTTCCAATTTTGTCGTTGTCTTTTTTATTTTTGTATTCAGATCATCGTATTCGAATAAAACCAGCTTTCCGCCTTTTTGACAAATATATACGGCTCCCCTTTCACTTCTTTCTTGATTCAAATAATTCAGTACGATAGATTCCTCGTCTCTTTCTTCCTGTATCATTGATTGAGAATAAATGTTTAAGACATTTTCTACAGGTAGAATCTGATTTTCCACAATCTGAATCGGCACTTTATCTACTTGAGGAATGATTGGCGTTACATCTACGCTAACTGTTCTTCCATATCGGTCAACATAATCTTTTTTCCACTCGATATTTGCTTCTGTTTGGAGTTCATTTATACTGATACACTCTGCTCGTACCGATCCAAACATTCCAATTATCCATAGTGCGATGCAAAGTAATATTATAGCAGCGATTGTCTTATACATTCTCTTGCTCCTTCTAAAAATGAGCAAGAGAGATTGCTCTCTCTTGCCCTGAACAGGTTACAGATACATATATCCGTGCAGATCAACGGAGCTTACGCCGTCGTAATCATAATGGTTTGTATTTCCGCGCCCGGAAACTGAATATTTAGCCAATTTACCATAGGTAATGCTGTTACTCTGAATGGGCACATTCATATTTACTGTGCACCACTTAGCGCCACAATTTACCCTGTCTGCACCATCCGATGCGATTTTCCGTCCTCTGAAATGATTCGTATAGCTGTCCGATCCACCCAAAACCCAGTGCTTAACATAGATCGAGGAATTATTGACGTTCTTTTGATACGCATCTTTTGCATCCGTGTATGTGGACGAATCTTTGCATTGAGCTCTAAATTCAAACGCATAAGGGGTTCCAACGTCTGCGGCATACGCATTGCCAACCATCGCCGTCATAAGCCCCGCTGCCATAACGAGTGCCATAAACTTCTTCATAAATGTGCCTCCTTATTTTTTCTTTTTTGTTTTCATTGATTTATCTCCTTTATTGTGGTATGCTATCTATAATCCTTGTGAACCTGCACAGCCTTCCGGCTGTGTGAGCCTTGCCCGGCGATGTTTACAAGGATTATTTTTTATACCACGTTTTTTTTAAGCCACTGGAATCACAACCTTTTCTGCTAGATTTCCGAGCCATTCGGATGACACCTCTTTGATTCTATCTCTCATTTCTTTGTGCTTTCTATCATAGCAGATTTTTTTTCCTTTTTTTCTTTCTGGCACGAATACCCTTTCTGTAGGCACGAATTCTTTTATTTGTCGGGAAATAGATTCAGCCCCAATCAAAGCAGACACTCTATCTGCCGCTTTATCTAAAAAACGCCCACAAGATGTGAGCGCTTCATCATTCACTATTCACTTTCTGTTTCGTACAAGGATGTGCGCCTTTGATTCGGCGTTGATAGCGTGAAACCCGTCTGCTGCCAGATACTCCATCAGGCTTGTTTTGGGAATCATGCAGCGCATCCGAATCAGGAAATGTTCCACCTTGTTCTTATTTGCAGTTGAGAATTGTCTGGTGTTTATAACTCGTCCTCCTTATCCAGTATCATTATCTGCATATATTTCTAAAAATATATGCAGATAAATGGAATGGCTTCTTGCTTTTCTGCATATAAAACACTATAATCATGTGCAGAAAGGATGGTGCTGTATGAGAAAATTTGATTACTCTTTTTTGAGCAACGGTCTGCTTCCGGCAAACCTTGTAAACCTTACTTCCAACATTACCGCTTTGAAAACGATGGCGGGCGTGCGTAAAGATGAATATGCGCAAGTTTTTACGGAGCTTGAAGCAGTTGCAAAAGTACAGTCCATCAAAAGCTCTAATGCCATTGAAGGCATCGTAACCAGCGACGAGCGCATCGCCGCCATTGTCAACCAGAACAGCGCGCCGCTGAATCACAATGAAGCAGAGATTGCAGGGTATAGAGATGCTTTGAATGAAATCCACTTGGGCTATGAGCATATTGACTTCCGGCAAAGCGATATTCTGCGGCTACACGAAATGATGATGAGTTTTGCCGGTTATGAGTACGGCGGGCAGTATAAGACGGATGATAATGTGATTTTAGAAATCGACGCAGATGGAAATAGGCGTGTTCGTTTTCGTCCTACGTCTGCAAGTGAAACACCGAAAGCAATGGAGCAACTGGAACTCGCCTATTTGGATGCTCGAAATGACGCAAATATCAATCAACTCCTTTTAATTCCTTGTGTAATTTTGGATTTTCTTTGTATCCATCCGTTCAGGGACGGCAACGGTAGAATGTCCCGTCTGCTTTCGCTGCTGCTGCTATATAAAAACGGCTTTGATGCCGGAAAATATGTTTCCTTCGAAGAACAAATTAACAACTATAAGGCATATTATTATGAAGCACTGCGGCAATCTTCGGCAGGATGGGAGAACAACGAGAACTCCTACTTTCCCTTTATCGGAAACTTCTTGTCCACACTCTATATGTGCTATAAGGAATTGGATAAGAGGTTTGCAGTGATACATGGTAAGAAGATTACGAAGAAAGCTCGCGTGGAAGCTACTGTTCTGAATAGCTTAACACCTCTGTCAAAAGCAGACATTTGCAAAATTCTTCCCGATGTCAGCCCTACGACCATAGAAGCCGTTCTCGGCACAATGGTCAAAACCGGCTCTGTAAAACGAATTGGCATGGGACGGTTGACACGGTACATTAAAGCATAATAAAGGAGACAAAAATGAACTTATTAGAAGCTAAATGTTGCTATTACAATAAAGATGAATCGCAAAGTATTCTGCAAAAAGTAAACAAAGAACTTTCAATGAGTATTCCCTCATGTAAACATGAACTCCTCTGTATTATGAATGATATCATAAATTCTGAACCGTGTTGTTATTGGAATAGACAGGTATTCAACCAAACCGAATCTGTATTGCAAGACATCGCTAAAAGGTTTTCATTCTTGTCAATCAATGATCAAATACTTGAATTTTTTCTATCTGGTTACAGTGCTTACATTCAAGTCACGAATGTAATAAATGATTTAGCTGGACTTAATGATAGCCCGGCAATGAAAAATCGGCAGTTTCGTATTCCAACATATGTTTCAATTGTAGAAGGCTGTCTCACAAATTTATATCGTTTTATTGCTCTTATCCTCAATCAAATAACAGATAAAGACTACGCATCAACATACAAATTAAATCCTTTATGTGATATGCTGAATAAGAAAGGATTTAGTAAGCTTACCAAGTCTGTAAATATAAATATTCGAAATGCAATAAATCACGGCGGAATCGTTTTTGAAGAAGATGGTCAAAGGATTGTTTTTCATTATACAGAGAACAGAAAAAGTACATCATGTACAATCACAGCGTATGAGTTTGATGACATTATCAATGATGTATATGATACCGCGAGTGCCATAGTATTGGGAATTTCTGTATTTCTAAATTCAAACTGGAACATGGTGGATATTGACAGATCATCCAAAACATTTGCAGCCTTTAGTCTATTAGGCATGGAGTTAAGTATCCCAGTTATTCGATGCCGATACATTAGCGAGTCTCCATCAAGCACGCAGCTTAACGCGGAATTTTGGGTTACAGAAACTGGAAGGGACTTTCTGATTCAAAACTCTATTTACTTAGCTATAATAATTTATTCTGTGTATAGCAACTATCAAAAATATTACATATCATTTAGCGGAGAACGGTTAGCAACAAGCTGGTTGCGTTTTAGTAATCAACAGATTCTTGATATGATAAATCAAAATCGAGAAATATTTGATGTTGCAGCTGAGGTTATTCGTAGTGATGCTGTGATATTTGTTCCATCCACAGAGCATATCGATTTACAGGAAATAAAACATTTTCGATTTCCAAATTATCAATGTGATGCATATAAAATTAATCAGATTGAAGATGCAAGCCTCTCGGATAGGAAAAGACTTAGATGTAAGCTATATATTGGTGATATAGATCGTAGAGAAACAATTATCGATATTATTAAAGAAAGTATTGAATGGCTCAAAAAAATTCGAAACGTCGATTCACCTACAATTCACAGAAAAAACGGCGCTATGGAAGCGGATGCGTTATATATAACTATGTATCGTAGAGATGCCAGAATGGATAAAGGATTGTTCCCCAATAATTTGAATTTTGTTGCTTTTGTAGATTACAATTTAACTGGAGAAACAACGCTACAGAATGGAGGGCTACCACACTCAATATGGGTACAATTTCACCATGAAAAAATTGGGAAAATAGCTATAGCATGGAGAGAGGGAAAATACATGACACGGCATACTCAAAAAATTGGGTTGAATGCGCCTTGTCCTTGCGGCAGCGGGAAAAAATTCAAAAAATGTTGCCGTGGCAAAGGAATCTTCGATTAAATTAAAAAGTCGAGATTTTTCACTTTATCAAAAAACGCCCACAGCCTGTGAGCGCTTCATTATCCGCTATTCACTTTCTGTTACGCACAAGGATGTACGCCTTTGATTCAGCATTGATAGCATGAAACCCGTCTGCCGCCAGATACTCCATCAGACTAGTCTTGGGAATCATGCAGCGCATCCGAATCAGGAAATGCTCCACCTTGTTCTTATTGCACCAGTTGAGAATCGTCTGGTGCTTGTAGCCCGTGATTTCCATCACCTGCGGAATCTCCAGAACATCAGGATATTCTTCAAGAACACGGCTCAGGGTTTTTTCCAGCAGCCTGATCGTCGATTCAGAGTGGCAGCGTCCAGACATTCTTTCCGCGCCAATCTTCATTTTGCACAGAAGCGGATTTTCGTCACGGAAGTAGAGAAAGTCAACAACATCCATAATCTTGATGGAATACTTTCGGGTTTTCTTTCCCGTGCAGACGCTTGGAATCAATCCGCTTTCCAAGTATTTCTGTGCGGTTTTCTTGGACACCTTGCAGATTTTGTACAGCTGCTCCTTGGTGATGTATTCGGGGTACTCGTCCAG
>CAKRJY010000020.1 GCA_934352055.1 uncultured Lachnospiraceae bacterium | reverse complement strand
TATTTAGCTTCTATGTACTCCTTTATCATTTTGTAGGTCACTCGTTCCTTGGGCTTGTATTCTTCGGCTCTTTTAGCAATATTATCAAGCGGAACTTTTCCCTCACCATCGCCAAACTCAACTTTTACGTTGATATGTCCGTCTGGCTTTTTGTGGGAAAGCAGTACTACCGTCTCAACGGTATTACCTTTTTCCCACAAGAGCCGCCTTACCTCTTGACCATCCCGATATATTGGAAATTTAAACTCTATTGACTTCAAAGGCTGCTCTGACTCCCCATTTGGATATATCTGAATTTCTTTTATGAGATAAGTAATAAGGCTTTTCTTTTCCTCGTCACTTATTATATCATAGAGCTTTCCGAAATTCAGCATAAGCTTGTAAATATTGTCCAGAGTGATTGTTTCCATTTCGATAGAACTTTTTCTCAGCTTTGCATCTTCAATTCGTTCTTCCAACTCGACAATCGTATCATACAATCCATCAAGCAATCTTTCCACAATAAACAGGATTGTCTAATATCAACCGTATAAAATGACTGCTCCAAGTTTCCAATGTGCCATTCTGACGGGGTATCTTCTTTATACCTTGAAGATTAAGATATTTTGCTACTCCGCCAAGTCCTATGTCAGAATTAGCAAATTTATCAAATATAATTCTGATTGCTTCAGCTTCCGTTTCTTCTATCAAGAGCTGATTGTCTTTCAGATAATATCCGTATGGTGCAAATCCACCATTCCACCCACCTTGTCGTGCTTTTTCTCTCCGTCCATTCATTGTCTGTTCAAGGCTATATCCGTCCACCTGCATTTCAGTACTTACTCTCGGATATTCTGAAGTAGTTGCTCTCAAATTCAAAGGTATCAGGGCAGATAAAATCCTTGAAATCGTGACCTTTCCGCATCGTCTGGGTAATATCGAAGTGGAACGCTGTTTCTTCTCCTGTACGGTAGAAATCGTGGAAGATACGCAGCCTGTCGCCTGCGTCCAGTTCCACACACTTCGACCCCAGACGGCTAAAGTGGGCGATAAGGTCAGCACCCACACGGGCGAAGTAGTTTCGGGCTTCCTCGATATTCTTCTTGCAGACAGATACGGTTACATACTTATCCTGTACATCAGCTTTTTCAGCATCAGAAATTCCGATTTAATCCACGCCCAGACAAACTGCTCTGCGGTCATACCATTGTATTTGATAAATCCCATTGCCGCAAAGGGGAACGCACCTAAGATACAAACCCAACTGAGGGGTTCCCTACCAAACCGTGGACGGAGAAGGAAATACAAACCCACCGCCACGCCGCAGGCAAGGACAGAAAAAAATGAACTGTCTGAGGGACAGTCCAAAAAACATACTCTCCGTATAATTACGGATTTCCTTATTTATCTTTGCTTCCAATCTTAGCACCTCCTTTTTGAGTACAAAAAAAATCGCCACCTGCTGTGAAGTGACGATTTGTGTATTTGATATTCTGTTTTAACGGATAAGCCAACTGTAATCTTTACGGCAGTCAAGGATATAATCCACATAAACCGTATCATCTTGGATTTGGTAAAGAACAAGATACCACTTTGCAACAAACATCTTATGATATTTATTCGTCGGTATATACGCTTCTTCAAAAAACGGAAAACGCTGCGGCATACGTTCTAAAGAACGCATTGCTTCCATAAGCTCTTGCTTTTTCGTTTTGGCAGCATCTTTATTAACCTGTGCCATAAAACGAATATGTGTTCCCAACATACGCTTTGCCCTGTCGGAAACAATGACTTTATATTTTTTATCTGACATAGGCTTATACCTCTGCGATTACGTCGTCAAGGTAAGCATCAAGCTCATCAAGAGTGCAGCCGTTTCTTCCTGCTATTCTGTCTTCTTCGACAGCAAGCAGTTCTTCTCTTAGCTTCAGCATTTTTTCCCGACGGTTATAAGTTTCAATATCCATAACAACCAAATCTCCTTCACCATTCTTTGTAAGGAATATTGGCTCTGCCGTTTTACGACACATATCTGCAATCTCGTTGTAGTTCTGGCGGATTGCTGCTGATGGACGAATATTCATATTTGCACCTCCTTAAAACAGTTGCGATAGTAATATTCTAACCATATTATACTCATTTCATACAATGAAGTCAACAGATATAGAAAAATTTACATTTACAAGCCCATCATTTCTCTTACAACACGGTCTGCCATTTTGACCGCACCGACAAGGACGAGCATATTGAACACAAGCTCCCCGATATAGCTCCATACCATTGTAACCGCCGCCGCATCGGGATTGACCACAGGCGGAGAAGAAGCAAATAGTGAAAAGATAATGCAGGCAAGCACGATAACTGCACCTTCAAGACACACGGCGGCATAGCTCTTAATGAAGCTCTTGCCAACGTTCTGGCTCGGCTTTCCCGCAAAAGCGGAAAGGGGTACTTGTGCAATGGCAGTATAGATATACAGCTTGAAAAACCTGCCGTATACCGACATAATCATTATGAATGACAGCACCGTAATAAACAGTCCGCCTATCAGCGTGACCGCCCATAGCGGGATACTCTCAAAAAATCCGCAGTCTTCAACGGCTGTCACGATTTCCTGCGGCAACACCGTCTGCTGTGCCGAGCCAAATCCTGCGGCATTCATAATCGTGGAAATCATACCCTGCACAATCTTAAACAGTGCCATCATCAGTTCTAATCCATAGGTCACTGCACCTTTGGCAATGGCAAAGCGGATAAACAGCTTCAACGCCTGCTCTGGTCGCTTGACTTCTGCAAAATTTCCGCAGGTACGCATCACACCCACAACAAAGAACAGCACGAGCAGGGCAAGTCCGATAGCCTGTACCGCACCGTGAATATCCACGATGACATTCCATATCGTGCCGCCCTTAAAGTTCTCTGGGGATTGGGTAATGAGCTGCCATATCTCGGCTAATTTCTCATTCCAAGTGTTTAGGGCGTTCTCTAAATTCTGTACCACCCAGTTATCAGACATTTGACCGCCTCCTTGATGATATTAGATAACGGGAGCGAGTTCCGCACTCGGCGGAGCTGCTCCCGTTATCTTTTTGGTAAGAGCCTCATATGTAGTCGGGTCGGAATAACCCTCATGATTAAACTTATCAATGCCCATATCTTTTAATCCTCCTGACTGGTAAGATGCCTTCGCTCTTCAGAAGGTCATAAAGGAAAAGTCTGCCCTTCTGTGTCCAATAGGTATGCATAACACTTCTATTCTCATCGATTGCATAGGTACGTGATTGTGTGTATCCGCATTCTGCATACTGCTGATATAAAAGCCATGTCTTTCTGAACTTGTACTGAACCCCCAGTTCATGAAGAAGTTCATTAAACTTGCGGCCGCTCATACCGTAGTCCTTTGCAATCTGTGTAATAGGAACTGTGTTCTTGTTCTGTAAAATAAGGTCATAGTAGCTTGCCTTTGGCTGCATCTCTGCAATCTGCTGACGCTGAATAAGCATCTGACATTCAAGATGTTTTCTTCTCTCACGCTCTTCTTTAAGCTGTGTAAGTGCTGCAATCGCAAGATCGGGATTTTCCAAAATCTCATCGATGGCATACATTCCATGCTTACGGATAGCCGGAAGAACTTCTGCCGTTACCCAATGCTTGAACTTCTTCGCATTAGGCATCTTGCTTGAAAGGATAAGACTGTAAAGACCAGACTCATTTATGATGATGGTTTCCTTATCCTGATTACCATCAAAGAGCATAACCTTATGTCTGTCCTCTTCATCTACATGACGATTAATATCTCGACTACCGTTCTGGTACCCGAGAATGTCCGCTACATCCTTGCCGACAAACATAACCTCACCGTTTACAGTTGCTGTTCTTACAGAGCCAAACTCTGTGCTGTTAAATACTTGTAATTCCATGCGAATTACCTCCTTAAATTAATTTCTCGGAGGTGTCACCCTCCTACCTGGTAGCCTTGGGAGAAGGGTTAAAAGGACGTTTTTGAAAAAACTTTTTTAATTTGTTGATTGCACGTCTGTAACGATGACTGACATTGTTGGCATCCTCATCGATTAAGGTCGCATACTCGCCAACGGTGTATCCGTCTAGTGCGATGGCAATAACCATATCTGCTACTGCAGGTTTAAGAAGTCTTCTCAATGTTTCACAGCATTCTTCGTATTCAAGTTGGTTATGTACGCCATCAATAGAAATGTTAAAGGCTGACTTATCAGCTGCTCTGAACATAATTGCCTCTTCTGTGTTGACCTCAACTGTCCCGTCCTTGCTCTTCATATAAGCGTTGCCAGTATGACGGTCATGCTTGTGCCAACTGTTGTAATCGGGTCTGTTAAATTTCTCTTCGATTACATCTTGGATTCTCTTTTCGTAGTCTTCCTGACTTTCTTCTTCTGAAATGGAGATATTTAACCATTTCTCCAATTCCATGTTTTCGACTTCAAGTGTCTGATACTCGTTCTCGTAACGAATCTTGATTTTCATAAAGTTCCTGCCTTTCTGCCTGGTTCTTGCAGAAGGGCATAGGAAACAAATAGGGTCGGTGCTTATAGAAGTACCGACCCATGAATTGCCTGAAAAAGAGCATAAGGAAATAAGGGTACTTCTATCGCACCTTTCACAGGTTGTCCTGTGATTGATACCGATATCTGTATCCCAATGCCCTTATAGCTAATCAGGCCTTGTGATATTATTTTTTAAGTGCCTCTGGCACTTAGATGGATACGCATTTCTGTGTACCTGTCTCAGTGTCAGGTGTTTTTATTTATAGTGTACACCGGAAATTTTTCCCGTGATGGACACGCCGTGTCCGCTGAAAACTGCCATAAAACACAAAAAAGCCGGAGTTACCTACTTTGCCTATAAAGGCTTTGTAGATAACTCCGGCTTTAGCTCCACGATATCATAATTCGGGGCAGTTCGCGGTAGTTCCTATCACTTACTGATTTGAGGCTTTTGCCACCTCAACCTGGTAGACCACATCTTCCCAGAGAATTTTTTCATATTTGTTTTTATCAGTTTTCTTTTCAAGAAAAACCTTACCGTTGTCAATGACAACATCACAAAAGCGGGGAGGCACCTGTTTGTCACTACGGAGATTTCTGATTGGTACTTTTTTTACCATTAGCACACCCCTCTTAAAATGGACACTCATCAGTGTCGTCATCTTCAATATCATCTTTCATAAAAGAATCAATGGCGTACATAACATCTTTGTTTACCTTCGGATGCTCCATTCGTTCCTTCACTATTGAAAACAACACCTCAAGAAGTGGTGCAACGGGTGTATCATCCTTCGATGCAACCAATAGCTGACAACCTTTATGAGGAACAGACATCCACGCTTCCTTTGCATAAGCGGTCATGTCACCCGTCCTGTGAACACTTTTTTCAATGTCCATAAGGTAAAGCGTTGTACCATTTTTCAATCTCAGATTGAAGCAATCACCGCAAATATATGTGTGAGGACCAAACGTCTTAGAATTAAAAACAATACGTGTTACTTCCTCTGGGTATTCACACTCAGTTTCCTCATAAAATGTCTCTTCGGCAAATAGTGGATGATAAACCCAACCATTGATGTCTGCCTCCATTCTATTAAGATTGAAAGCGGTTTCTCTATTCCAATCCAACTTGTCCTTAAGCGTGTCTGCTTTTAATTTATCAAAGAAACTGACGATGTATTGCTCTGTAGGCGTAAGACCCGTAAGGTCAACCGTAATAAGGGTATCAATGCTAACCTTGAGCAGTTTTGCTGCAGTAACAATGAATTCCATGCTCGGTTCAGCAGTGTTACCTTCTTTTTCGAGACGGGACATATAACCCAAACGGATACCCGCCTCCTTCTCAATCTGGCCGATTTTAACATCTGAGTTTTGTCTAAGTAATTCGCGGATATTAGAGAAACAAAGTGTTTTATTGAAATTTTTGTACTCTCCAATTAAGGTCTCTAACTCCGTAAGGTAGCTTGCCCACTGGTTGCGTTCCTTTTCCAATGTTTTATATCGAGCAAGAATGTCCTCTTCTGTTCCATATTCCTCAGAAAGAGCGTATGCCTCTTTAGAATCTGCAGACTCGCTTATTCTTTCCCATCTCTGCGTTGCATCCTCAAGTTCTCCCAACCTGGAGTTGTAGTCATCTATCTTTTGCTCCACAAGTTGGTACTTTTCCAATATCTCGTCTTTATGAGAAAGACCCATACTTGCCGTTGCAATAAAACCTCTGATTACATCTTTATCATCGATTTCATTGATTTTCATGTCAGTGAGTTTTCTTTTTTTTGACATATGGTACCTCCATTTCGCATTTCTACGATATTATCATAGCACTTTTGCACTTATTGTCAATACTTGCAATAGAATATTTACATTTGCATTTAAATACAAATGAGGAGTTGATATTATAATTTCATATACAAAAAAAGACCCGAAAGAAATTCTTCCAGGCCAAGATAATTACCGGACACGTCATGTCCGTTTTTTTACAAAAAATTTTAAAGTTCTACATCATACTGCCTCAGATAATCTCTGACCGCCCATAACGGCTCCGGATACTTCATGTGCAGAGCTTCACTAATCCATTGATGCTCCGGATTCATAGGTTTCAGCTTACAATCCAAAACATCCAATAACTTATCACTGATAACAGGAGGGAGGTTCATTCCGAAACAAATTAACACGGCGGTGTTCAAATTCGGGGCCGTCTCTCCCTTAACAATACGGCTTATTGTTTTAGGGTTTCTTTCAATCAAGTCACCCAGATCGGTGTATTTCATATTACGCCATTTCAGCAGCAACTCCATACACTGTTCCAGGTCATCCGTCATCTGCCTGCGGATTTCAAGCCATTCAGCCTGTTGCTTTTTCCTCATTGCAACCTGTCTTTCTTGTGGTGCATTCTGATATCCGTTATGGAATGTGATATCAAAGGTGACATCACTCGACTCACGGTTAAGGAAACACGCTGTGTGGCAAGTAGACTCCACTTTGCTTGTGATAGCCATATCGAAGACAAGACAGCATTCATCCATATGCACACGAGCATAATCAGTCAATTCAAGGTTGCCGTCTTCTCCGTAACCCACATAAAGCGGAGCATTATATACATAATGGTTATCTACGAAGAGATAATCGCCGTTTGCTGTTTTTTCACGGAGTTCCAAATTCACAAAACGCTGAACGGCAGCGTCTTGGGTGCTCAAAGTAAATGTCTGATTTATCTTAATTGCACCCTTACGGAAACCGTGAGGTTTTACATAGTGGTCATCAACATAGTTGAATGTTCCGATAGCTTCTTCAAAGCCAAGTTCAACTAAACGAATTTTTGCGGCTTGCCTTGAGACACCGAAGTCCTGCTCTAATGCACCGATTACCATTTCCATGACATCGACCGTGTGCTTTGCGTTGGTCTGCTTCATGAAATAGGCTATGTATTCTTTTGCCTTTATAGTGAATGGCTCTTTCGGCATCTGAATTCTTGGAGCAAGTTGATTAGCTTGCCTTTCCATATACTGTGTTGATTTTATGGAAATCCTGGAATCTGCCTCCCCCAACACCTCACAGCTTATATGTGAAGCATCAGCATTGAAAAGCTTCTCTAATTTAAAGGCTTTTCTGTGTTTATGCCAATGAACACACTCATGAACAATGGTGTTGTTGATTGAGCCAAGGTTACGAAGTAGGTACATCTGCGGGTCCACTACTATCGTTTTGCCTTTGATATGTGTAAGTACATCAGCATCTGCGGTGGCATCATACATTTCCGTATCTGTGTCATCAAAATATATCTGACCAAACACGGAGGAGTCCTTTCGGATGCACTGGCTCTTAATGGTCAGTTCCATTTTGTTAGCAAGCACCGTAGGGTCAACCCATACGGGAGCCTGACCTCTCATTGGGATGTTCAACGCCTCCGGAAAAATATCACGCAAAAAGTCGGTAGCCACGTCTTCCAATTCTTCATACGGAATAATAGGCACAAGCGAGTCATCCATCGGATTCTTCAATCGACTTTTTCCGTTATATTTCGACACCTTCAAAATTTCAAAATCATCAAGGTTTTTATCCAGATCACCGCGACAATGAGCCATCATCCATACGATATTTTCATCGTAATGGTAATCGCCCTCATGAGTTTCAAACCAAATAGACACGGCCACATCGAAATGTATCTCCATGTCCGGTTTATCCTCAACCCACACGTGTTCTACCTTAACATCGGAAATTTCTGTCTCTCCGGCACGATGGATTCTCCTCAGTTCAATACCCAAGGAATCAAAGTTTGCCTCCAGGTAGCTTTCGGCAGCCGCCCAGAAATTATTATCAAATCTCTTTTTTACGTATTCAGCAAATGAACGATGTGCTGCCATAACTCTACCCTCCTTGGTGGATATTATGATGTATCCATCTACGTCTTATGTTTTACTCTTCATCCATATTAGCTTCTTCGACTACTACTTTATAATGATTTCGTAAACCAGACCTTGTTTTTGAAACAAAAGCATGAAATTGTCGTGCATTCTTTAGGCCAAGAATTTTCGCACATTGCACAGCATTTCCGAATGCAATTATTTCTTCAGTATCCTCACGATATACGGTATAATACTTCATCGCAGTTCCTCTCACGGTAATATTGCAGTCAAAACATCTGCTGCGTTATCAGCGTCATTACCAAAAATCAGTTCATAATAATCAACAGAATCTACCGCCAAAGGTAATGCTGCTGTTTCAGTTGAACGCATTATCTTGGTTCTGCTCTCAGAACCTGGAAATGCAAAACCACATTTTTTCACACCTGTTAAGAGAACATATGAAAGTAACTGGTGTGTATCGGCTCTGACACTTCTAGTGTTCGGCTTATATTTTGCATCTATAACCGCAACTGGATTTTGTGTTTCATTCTCTCGAATGATGATATCTGGAATACAGTACGGCATCAGATGTATGCCCCTCTCAACCTCTGAAATATCACTAACATCCTTTTGAATAAACAACCTTTTCGAATAGCGGTCCATCGAATATTTACTTTGGTCTATCGTTCGTTTGAGAACTATACGAGTATAAAACTCAAATAGAGCCTCCATATTAATCATATATGGAATTGTAAACACACTTTTTGCAACCGATTGACCTTCCTCTGTTTTATAAGCATAGTATTTTTGACCAAAGATACATTTTGCTTGTTGCAACAGAGGTTTGTAATACATATACAATCCCGATGCATCTGCACTATTAAAATCACTGGTTTTGATACGAACAGTCTGAACCCGACGGAATGAATTCATGCAATAAGCTACTCGTTTTGAAACTTCGGATGTATCAGGAAAGCGCCTTCCTATAATTTCTTTGCATTTTAGCAGAGTTGCCTTCAATATTCTATTCTCAATATTATCCTCCGTGAAATCAATAAATTTACAATAGAACCTATCATTTCTGCCCTTGCAGGTATTCATCCGTATATTCTT
Organism: uncultured Lachnospiraceae bacterium; assembly: GCA_934352055.1. Lineage (GTDB taxonomy): Bacteria > Bacillota > Clostridia > Lachnospirales > Lachnospiraceae > Pararoseburia. The sequence goes on along the minus strand of CAKRJY010000020.1, from coordinate 7,698 downwards.
TTTTATTTCAATCTTTCCTCTGACCTTTGAAGAGTAGTTTTCTTCTTGATGGAACATTGTTTTCTTCAAACCTTTTTTACATAGGCCATAGCAAGAAGTTATAAAACTTAACGCATATAAGAGTTCTCCGTCCTGTTCTATATCTTGAGACAGCTTAATAAGCGGCTGGTCATAGAATACATGGAATAAAGACCTTCCATCCGCATCCATTTCAGCAATATAATCATCATACTCATCATCAGTCATTACTGTTTCAAGCATATGCCAAGGTTCCATACCATACTGTGAAGTTACTACAACAATATGCTCTTTTCCAGCGGACTGAAGATACCGTCCATTCTTATCATGAAGCCTACCAACACCAACATAGCCACTACTCCACAGACGGCCTTGAAATTTATGAATTCCAAAATTTAGTTCTGGCGTTGACAGGTCAATTTTAGACCATACATCATCTCTGCTATCTAGTGCAGACCAGTCATTTATTTGGTGTATTATTACATCACGTGCCACAACATCACCTTCCTAATCAGTATCCTATCTTTGTCCTCACTTCTTCAACAAAAGTTCCAACATATTCGTTATCAATACGCTTTCCTGCTCGGGTCATGTTTCCGAATTCTTTCACATACAGCATGATGTTATCACTAATAAAGCGTACTCGTTCACCACGATCTGTGGCATCTCTAATTTCGGAAGGAGTATGTTCTATAGCAATCAAATCCTCAATAGTATCCAAAATACCATCTTTCACATATTCTCTGAGGATAGGGACGATCTGGAAAACAAAACGCTCCACAAAATCTTCTTCATAACCAACCTTGTGCTTGCGAAGGAAGTATGTATGTCCGAGACGCACATCGCTTTTCTGATACTCGTCATTGAAGTAGCTTTCATTATCAAATATGGCCTGCACAGCATCGAAGAACAACAATTCAATAGAATTTTCATCGTCATTTTCCGAAGCATTCTGGTAACAGCTAATAACCACATTCCTATCTGCCGGACTATCAACAAAAAGAAAACGTCTACGAATAGCATAATCAATTGAGTCGATAGATTTATCAGCAGTGTTCATGGTGCCAATAATAAATAAATTCTTGCCAAGAACAATATCTTTTGTCCTTGCTGCCGGGTTGCTAACTTTGTCTTCTACTTCGTAAGGGGTAGAAACCTTGCTATCACGGTATTCCAGACCATAAATCAGCTCACCAAAAACCGTGGCAATATTAGCTCTGTTTATCTCATCAATAACAAGGTAAAATTTCGGTGGTTCAGCGGGATTAGCTTTTTCTGCAATTTTAGCGAACTCAGCAATTTTACCCAAAATTCGGTTAACGCTATTGTAAGACGGAAGCCCTCCATCTGCTTTTACTTCAATGCCTCGGATAAAATCTTCGTATCCATATGACGGATGAAACTGAACCAAATCCCAACCACCAGTTGATAATTTGGATGAAGCTGAAGGATTGGCATAGTCGCTCTCATTCAGCTTATATTCATCCAATGCAACAGAAATATCTTCCTGACTGACAAAACGAACTGCTAATGCATCGGATTCAGGATTTAATTGCTTTAACACAAATTTCTTGCTTTCAAAAGTTTTTGAAGTGCCAGGAGGGCCTTGGAATATCATCTGGCGAACACCTATATTTTCCATGATTTGTTGATAGTCTTTTAAGTCAGTCATTTTTACAACTCCTTTTATCTCTATGATTTTTACCGCATCATTCGTGACGTTAAAAATGTCTTCATATGCATCAGTATCAAATACCGCTGTTCCCGAAACCAACGCATCAAATTTTTCCTTGTCTACCCGAATCTGGGTTCCTTGCCGACTCCATAATGTGTGCAAATTCAACATTCTCGATCCGAAATAGGCAATTCGTGCTTTCTCTCGTTCAGTCTGTGTTGCTGCATTAACATTCTTTAATCCTGCATGCAGAGCTTCGAGATATTTTATTTCCAACTGGATTAACGAATCCAAGTCACCATAAGATTCACTATGACCCTTAACCAAGGAAATGTTCATTTCATAAAGTTTCAAATAGTACAACAACAATCTGTATACGGCACCATATATTTCTGCAGGATTATTATCCTTGCAAACATTGTTGACTGTAAATGTATGCAATCTCAACCCATTCAATGGAAGGTATGTATCACTCGGAGAACCGTCTGTGTAGGATATCTCATACGCTGCAACATCCGAACGCTCCGCCCATCTTCCTACATTTCCGGGACGAGTCGAATAATAGGCATGGGGATTTCTCCTATCTTTACCCTTAACTGCCGTTTCATAGTAAAAACTTGGGGCATCGTTCATTTTAACCAAATATGAGGCATACGCAACCGGAACAGATTTGCTTGGTACAGATGCAACCTCTATATTGAATAAAAGTGAGTCTGTGGCTATATCGCATGGAAAAACACCATTCAACACAATTGCATCTATAACGCTTTCCAAAATCCCCTTATAGTCAGAACAATGGTTAGAGATAATGTCCTTTTCATAATACCTTACGGTATCTTCCAACGAATATGGTTCAACACGTTCGCCTGAATTAACCATGATTTTTCTAATATCTGATATGCGATTCAAACCGGATATCCCAACATTTAGCCTTGATTCAAGTGCCTTCTCATATACTTCGATATTTCCACGCAAAATTCCCAAAGACGAAAGGTTATTAATAAACGGGAAAATCTGATATATCATTTTTTGCTTAAATTTATCAAGTACAAAATAAGCCGTTCCCGTGCGTTCTACCATAAACATACCGTGCCCAGGCATATATTTATCTACAACATCCGTGATACCAGGGGTTGCATTTGCAATAATAAATTTCTTTATGCTATCGAATATGTCGATGATTATACGTCCAGCATTCGCATTAACAGTATCATAGTATCTTTCAAGTACATCCCGATCTGATTTTAACTCTGCAACATAGTCCATTCTTCTTCTCAACGCATAATCAAGATGTCCTGCATGGAAATTTCCGCACTCGGTTAAAATGATAATAACATTATCTGGGACACACAAAACGGATCCATCCGAAAGGAGAACAGCTTCATTTCTGAACTCCATAGCATAAATCAGATTTCCAAGCAATGCACCCGCATCGATTCTTGAAATATCATCAAAGATTATCGCGTAAAGTTCTTCTGTAGTTCCAGCTCTGTCAGAAAGTTTTTTTATGCGTTTCTCCACATAATTCACGGTCATTGTTCCAGCTGCTTTAACATCAATCCCATATACAATATCCTCGTAGGTCATATTCGGATGAACCTGGATAAACTCACATCTATCGCTGTCTATAAAATCCTCAATTTTATCCAAGTCCCTATAGATGTCCTTTGATTGGAGGCTATCTATATTCATTTTTTCATAACACAGATAATATGCGGCGGCTCTGGCCAGAAAAGTTTTGCCCGTCGCTGGATTACCTGTGAACAACAAGTTCTCCATATAAATCACTCTCCAATATTCTCGCTATTTTCAACATCCAAGATATTCCTAACCAATCTTGCCAGAAAGTATGATACCTTTGGTGGAACTGCATTGCCAATCTGGCGACTTATCGAACGCTTGTCTCCATAAAAAACATAACTATCAGGAAAACTTTGAATTCGTGCCGCCTCTCTTGGCGTCAGTGTACGGTCTTCATCTGGATGGATAAAACGACCACCCGCCGGAGTATCAAACCTCGTGGTAATTGTTGATGCTTGTTCATTCCAACACAACCTACCGTATGAGCCACTATGCACGGAGTTAATCTGTTCATTCAATGCCGTAAAATTTTCTCCATTCTTAATTTGACTCATTCTTTCTATTGCAACTTTTGAATGACGTGACCGCGTGTGATTTGTAATTGTTTGCGTGTCGGCAGACAAATACTTTTCGTAAGCTGTTTCTGGTAATGGATTCTCAACAACACCATCTTCGCTTGTCATCGACAGATTGCCTATCGCATCCCAGACCGTTACTTCATCAAAATAAGAGGGATACTCTTTTTTTATTTCATTTACGGTTTTCTCCCACAAAGTATCAATATCCGCTTCGTCAACAAGAGTTCCTAATATAATCATTCTTTCTCTTCGTTGAGGAACTCCAAAGTCCGCAGCATTGATTACCCTGTGATATATACGATATGGTTTTCCGTTAAGTGCTTCAGGGTCTTGAAAAATTCTTTTGATTTCTTCAAAAATTTTTCCGCCTTGCATTGTAGATATGCCTTTTACATTTTCCATAACAAAAACTTTAGGCATAACCGTTTTAACAACATTAAAATAATGTTTGAAAAGGTAATTTCGAGGGTCATCAATAAACCCTTGTCTAATTCTTGCACCTGCCATAGAGAACCCTTGACACGGCGGACCTCCAATAATAACATCAGCCATCGTTCCGACGAACACATCAGAAGTGTCTATATTTTTTATGTCATCAACAATCACATCAACTTCCGGATGGTTACGCTGATATGTGTCTGCAATTACAGGATCATATTCTACTGCCTTCTCTACGCTAAATCCTGCCTGGATAAAGCCGAGAGACAAGCCGCCACCCCCCGCAAATAAATCAATTATTTTCATCTGCGTCAATTCCTCCGCTCGTCCTGTACCTAATAGCAAAATTCTTAATATAGTTGCTTTCGGCTTCAGTTAATCCATACGCAGCATTTATAAAATCATCTATTGCACGAATCTCCTCCAAACACTCTCTATGTTTGTATTCATACTGCGTTTGTTTTGTACCTACATACACTTTTGTTTCTTCTAATCTCTGTCTCAAGCCTTGTGCCAATTCTGTAGCTCCAGTCATATTTACCTTCATCGGCATCATGAAACCGTTTAAATCTTTACTAACGTGCCAACAGTCAGACACGCTAATCCAGTACCACCAAAACAAGGACGAGTTGATCAGACAGTAACAAAAATCTGCCTCTATCGGATTTTTGAAACTGAACACCTTATATTCTGGGTCATCCACCTTTTCTCTGTAAGCCTTCATCCAAAATGCTTCACGGCGATTTAAGTATACAAACTCCGTTCCATTTCTCGATATATTATAAACAGACTGCATTTTTCTTGTGTCCGTAATCTTTTTGTATATGACGATATCCAGCTCAGTTCCCAACTTAGGAATAAAATCTGCATTTTCGTGCTTATTCTTAACCATTTGAATGTCTGTAAAAAGGGTGGCACGTTCTTTCTTATACCAATATTGATAATTTCCAGTATAAACGGACTTTTCCGACTTTTTATCTTTGCCAATCAAAATGCACAATTTCTGATGCACCGAATCAAATAAACAATCCGGTCTATCTGCAAAACTCAAAATATACTGTTCAGAAACCAGCAAACCTAATTCATCTCTAAGTTTTTTCATCCTCGGAGTAGATATGTAGGAAAGCGGAATAATAAAGCCAATAGCACCATTCTTTTCGAGTTTCTTAGCTGCATTTAGTAAGATATTGGCATATATGTTTCCGTACCTATTGCTAAGTTCAAGACCTGACTTTGAATCCTCTACGTAAGGTGGGTTGCCCACCACGATATTATATTTATCCTCAAACGCAGCTTCGTCCGCAATAAAATCAAACGATGTAAAACGTCTGTTCATTATATTACCAAGTCCTGTACAATAACCTACACCGCAAGCCTCTATAATAAATAGTAGCAACCTCAATTCTGTAATAATGATTGATTCAACATTTACATCGTTGCCATGAATAGTAGAAACTGTTTTTCGCACGAGCCCCTTCGTAATATTTGTCTTTTTCTTTAACAAATCAATCTTCATTTCTAGTGCTGTAAGCAAATATTCTCCCGCGCCGCACGTTGGGTCAAATACGGTTTTATCACAGCAAAATGAACGATATGGTATATTATCCAGGCTCATATCACTAATATTAGCTGTCGTGAGTTTCCCAAATGAAGCTTTAATGCTATTTGTAAGAATGAATCGCACCACATCATTTGGAGTGTAATATACGCCCTTGCTTCTTCTTATACTCTGTTTTTCATTAATCTTGGAAAGAGCGTCTTGAACCTGTGTGTATGTACGCTTGGTTGAATCAAACTTATTACACATAAAGTTCTCTCGTCTGGCAATATCCTTTAACTCGTTACTAATTAATTCAACTTCTTCAGACGAGTATGTCTCTTGTATATATAAATAGAAAAGGCTTAATGCCTCATCTACGGCACTACATTTTTCAACCTCTGCCACGGATGTATCTATATTACCCATTGGTATGTGCATCCTTTCGTTCCTGTTCATCAAATTTATCTTCTCTAACAAATTCCATGATGTCCCCAACATCACAATTAAGTGCATCGCATATCCTAAGCAATACATCTGTATTAACATTGCCACCTTTTCCAAGTTTAGCAACAGACGTAGCACTGATACCACTCATCTCACGCAAGGTCTTTTTGTTTATTCCTCGGTCTATTAATAATTTCCACAATTTATTGTAGCTAAAACGCATTCGCTTTACCTCCATATTTTGACCTCATTTTCATTCTTATTTGCACACTCGAATATCCGTAATTTCCGTTTTTTCGAAGTGCAAACTTCTCAACAAAACATTATACCAAAAAATTACGCAAAAGTCTATTGAATTTCGTGAACGCAAAATCAAATTCGTTTGTGCGATTGAATTTTTGCATATTAATACCCCTGAGCCAAGCCAATCAATACACTTATCTACTCAACTCTACACATAATCATCTTGTCAATTCAACTCTTGTTTTCTTCGGAACAGCAACCTCTGAAAACAAAAAAGTCCGAGAGCCGGAAAAGAACTCCCACCTCTCGGAAACGCCTTATATTTCAAGCATTATCGCACTATCAGTTCTGTAGCTTAGTCAACAGAACCACACTCTCCACATGATATTATTAGGCTATTTCATACATAATCAGTAATAGTCCTATTTTCCAATAGTTTTACAGCCTATTCTTGTTCGTAATCATTCACGCTGTCCTCTTGCGAAAGTAGGCTATTTTATCAGATTATTCATTTTAAGCGCCTTTTCAATTCTGGATTGAAATTCTTTCTCTTGCTCAAGCTCATAATCTTCTTCAAGCTCTGCTTCACATTGTGGACATATGTAGTCTTTCAAAAACACATCATCCCCAAATGAAAAGTCTGATAAATTATCAATGCCATAAAAATTCCCGCATACTTCACATTTATAATACATTTCATCTGGGTTCAAAGGATGAAGACTGATTATTCCGTTTTTACCTGATGTTTTTAAATAAAGCATAAAGATAATACCTCCGTTACTATTTTGGCACTACCATATATCACTCTTTTCTTCTATATTATCAAGTAACATAGAACACAAAAATTCATCTAATTTTCATCAACTAACTGTGTTAATTATGCTTTTTAGAGCCGCACTTGGTTTGCTTTCTTTTAGGACCATCTTCCGTTTGCTCCATATTACTGCGTTTATTTTTCGAAAATCACAAGTAAACACTTCTGTATAATCGACCCAATCTCAATATTTCTGTCTATCCGACTATAAAAATACCAAGGTTTTATGCACTTTTTCAGGCAAATTTCGCAGTCTGATTTTTAATTCTAAAAATCTTAAAAACCCCTTATTTGATATGCTCCCCATATGGTAGACAATGGAAATATCCAAAAATCTATCATATGAGGAGCATATTTTTATGTCTAG
>CAKRJY010000019.1 GCA_934352055.1 uncultured Lachnospiraceae bacterium | reverse complement strand
TTTCGGAAAAACTGGCTGCATTGCAGGATAGCATACGGACAGAAAAGGAAGAACAGGAGTGTGCCGATGAACTGGATGAAGAAATCCGCGCTCTGACAAAACAGGCCAGTGAGAAAACATACATCGGCGGGCTGACAAAAGAATGTGTGGATGCTTTTGTGAGCATGGTTTATCTGTATGACGATCAAACGATGAAAATAGAGTTCAACTGTGAGGATGTGATTCGGAGAGCGATGGAAAAGTATGGCGCATAGTTGGATGGAAGAAGTGGCATAAGAAAAAGAATACCCGTCTGGGTGAGAGGATTCAGAAAATCTTCTCGACCAGGCGGGTATTTCATTCCGCAGGAATGTGTCTATTAGAGGCTGAGGGCTTCTACCCATGCGGACAAGTCAGCTTTGCTGGAGTAGGCATTGAATACCTTGCCGTGCAGGAGTTTGGCACCGGGGCAGCTCGACGCAAGTTTTTCATTGGTCTTACCCATGTCGCTACCGCCAGATGTGGCAAAGGGGATGATTGTTTTACCCCTCAAATCATAGCTTTCCAGAAATGTATTGATGATCGTCGGAGCAATATACCACCAGATAGGGAATCCGACAAAGATAGTGTCGTATTCGTCCATGTTATCGCGCTTGGTGGCGATGGCAGGGCGAGAGGTAGAATCGCTCATTTCGATGGTGCTGCGGGATTTCTTGTCCATCCAGTTCAGATCGGCCTTGGTGTACGGAACCTCCGGCTGAATCTCAAAAATGTCTGCACCGATAGCATCGGCCAGATTTTCAGCAACCTTTGCGGTAACGCCGCTGGCGGAGAAGTAAGCAACAAGTCGCTTGCTCATGACAAATGCACTTCCTTTGATTGATTTTCATAGTTTAAGTATAGCACGTTGAATAGGGCGCATCAAGTAAGGATGAACGGATGAATGTGCTAATATTACAAATGAAATAAGCACAAAAGAAAATTTGCGTTGACTTTCATGCTTATTTGGAATACAATATAAGCACGAAGGTGAGGTGACGCTTATAATGAACATGAACAATTTGGCTCAGACACATGAGATTTTAACGCCGCAGCTTGCAACAAAAGTAGGTTTAACGAAATTTGAATTTTATAAATATGTAAAGGCCAATGAATACGAACAAGTCGGACATGGCGTATACGCAGCAAAAGATACTTGGATTGACGAATTAGAAATACTGCACCGCCGCTGCCCAATGGGAGTATTTTCTCATGATGAAGCGTTCTACTATTATGGACTGACAGATCGGGAACCGCTTGTTCATACGCTCACGATTTATAGTGGATATAATGCTCACCGCTTGAAAGAGGATGGCTATAAGGTTTATACAGTAAAAAAAGAACTTCTTGATGTTGGCAAGCGAACCGTAAAAAGCAATCAGGGAAATGAGATTCCCATGTACGATTTAGAACGGACAATTTGCGACTTGGTGCGGAGTAGAAGTTCCATAGAAGTACAGGATTTCAATGCAGTATTAAAAGCGTATGTCGGGAGAAAAGATAAAGACCTTAATAAATTGATGAAGTATGCGAAACTATTCCGGGTGGATAAAATTGTCCGAAATTATATGGAGGTACTACTGTAAATGGGATTTACACCTGAACAGATAAAAGGGCGTATCAAGAGCGTTGCAAAACAGAACAATGCAGACGCAAGGACACTCATGCGAATCTATATGATGGAGCGTTTTCTGGAAAGACTGGCACAATCAGAATATCGGGATAACTTCATTATCAAAGGCGGAATACTGGTTACGGCAATGATTGGTGTTGCGCACCGTTCCACGATGGACATTGACACTAGCATGAAGAATCTAAATCTGTCTGCGGAAGATGCTCTGCGAGTTGTCAATCAGGTCAAAGATATTGACCTTGACGATGGTGTTTCTTTTGAGGTTAAAGACGTTTCCAATATCATGGATGAAATGGAGTATCCGGGAATCCGCGTTACCATGAACGCCAATGTGGGAAGATTGATTACGCCCTTGAAAATTGATATTTCCACGGGCGACGTGATTACCCCACGAGCAATCGAGTTCAATTATGACCTCTTGTTGGAAGATCGTTCTATCAGTCTATGGTCGTATAATTTGGAAACTATATTAGCCGAGAAGTTGCAGACGGTTTTGGCGAGGGGCATCTTAAACACCCGAATGAGGGATTTTTACGATATACGGATGCTGCTCGATACATACGAAGATAAAGTCAATAAGGCTGTGTTGAAAGATGCTTTTGCAGCAACTTGCAAAAAGCGAGGAACGGATAACTTGCAGGAGCAGGCAGAGGAGATTATCAAAATTATAGAAGCAGATGAACAGCTTCAAGTGCTATGGAGAGCATATCAGAAGAAATACTCGTATGCAGCAGAAATTGATTATGCCAGTGTGATAAGCGGCGTAAGAAAATTGATGAATTGGATTCGATAAGCACCTATTGAAAATAGAATAGCGAGTAAAGCCCTACAAGGCTCAGGTCGGTTCAGAACTGACTGAAAGCCTTGTAGGGCTTATTTTTTTGCGATTTTTTCTTAAAATTTTTTCGCCCCTATCTTGACATCAGGGGGCTATGTTGGCTTGTCGATTGCCACATTGCTCTCCCAGCACCATCAGGTGACTGCTGTGGATATTATCCCGGAGAAGGTGGACATGATCAACAACCGCAAGTCCCCGATTCAGGATGACTATATCGAAAAATATCTGGCTGAGAAAGATTTGAACCTGACCGCAACATTGGATGCAAAGGCTGCATACTCTGATGCGGACTTTGTTGTAATTGCGGCCCCTACAAACTACGACAGCCACACGCAGCATTTCGACACGAGCGCAGTCGAGGCTGTGATCAAGCTGGTCATGGAGTACAATCCGAACGCTATCATGGTCATCAAGTCCACGATTCCGGTTGGCTACACTGCAAGTGTAAGAGTGAAGTTCAACAGCAAGAACATCATCTTCAGCCCGGAGTTCCTGCGTGAGTCCAAGGCACTGTATGACAATCTGTATCCTTCTCGTATCATTGTCGGCACTGATCTGAACGATGAGCGGTTGGTCGAAGCTGCACACGAGTTCGCTGGTCTGTTGCAGGAAGGTGCTATCAAGGAGAATATCGACACTTTGTTCATGGGCTTCACTGAGGCAGAGGCTGTTAAGCTGTTTGCCAATACCTATCTGGCACTGCGCGTGGCTTACTTCAATGAACTGGACACCTATGCAGAGAGCAAAGGTCTGAACACTCAGCAGATCATCAATGGTGTCTGCCTTGATCCTCGTATCGGCAGCCACTACAACAATCCGTCCTTCGGCTACGGCGGATACTGCCTGCCGAAAGATACCAAGCAGTTGCTGGCGAACTATGCAGATGTGCCGGAGAACTTGATCGAAGCAATTGTCGAGAGTAACCGCACTCGTAAAGACTTCATCGCCGACCGTGTCCTGAAGTTGGCTGGTTACTACGGCTATGACGAGGATAACGAGTACGACAAGGAACAGGAAAAATCTGTGACCATCGGTGTGTACCGTTTGACTATGAAGAGTAACAGCGATAACTTCCGTCAGAGTTCTATCCAGGGTGTTATGAAGCGTATTAAGGCCAAGGGTGCAACTGTTATCATCTACGAGCCGACCCTGAAAGACGGTGATACCTTCTTTGGTTCTGTTGTAGTCAATGATCTGGCTAAGTTCAAGGAAATGAGCAACGCCATCATCGCAAACCGTTACGATAAGTGCCTGGATGATGTGAAGGATAAGGTTTACACACGCGATATTTTCCAGCGTGACTAATAGTGTGAGTAGAGAAGTACACAGAGGGGAGATGCAGGATGGCAAAAAAGAAACTGCTGATTTATGCACATTACTACATACCTGATACTGCATCCACAGGCCAGATTCTCCGTGAACTCGCAGAAGGCATGTTGGACAAGTTTGATATTACGGTAATTTGTGTGGTTCCCAGCTATTTAGGAACCATTGAAGATAAATATAAGACACAGAAATATTACGAAGAAGAAATTAACGGCGTGAAGGTGCTGAGAATCCGGGTGCCGGAGTTCAGCAAGACCAACAAGAAGAGCCGTGTCAAGAATATTGTTTCCTATTTCTTTGGAGCAATGGGCGCGACCTTTAAGGTCGGCAAGATGGACTATGTGTTCTCCATCTCTCAGCCTCCGATCCTTGGCGGTCTGCTGGGTGTTTGGGGTAAGTGGGTAAAGCACGCTAAGTACATCTACAATATTCAAGATTTCAACCCGGAACAGGTATTGGCGGTTGGTTACACCAAGAGCAAGTTTATTACCGATGCCATGATGTGGTTCGACAAGTTTAGCTGCAAACGCAGCGACCTTGTGATCACAGTCGGTCGCGATCTGGTGGAGACGGTAGAGAACCGTTTCAAGGGCAAAAAGGTTCCCAAGACCGTTATGATCAACAACTGGATCGATGAGAACGAGATTTATCCGTTGGATGAGAATAACGAGAGGGTTCTGGCTTTCAAGAAGAAGTACGATCTTGATGGCAAATTCGTCATCATGTACTCTGGCAACATCGGTCTGTACTATGACCTTGAGAATCTAATCAAGGTTGTGGAGAGAATCAAACCGGGCACTAAGACTGCCGATGGCCGAGAGGTCGTATTCGCATTTGTTGGTGCAGGCTCAGTGCTGGACAAGTTGGTGCTTTATGTAAAGCAGCATCACATGGACAATGTGACTTTCATTCCGTATCAGGATAAGGCTGACCTTATCTACTCTTTGAACGCCGGCAATGTTCACTGGTGTGTGAATGCGAAAGGCATTAAAGGTGTGAGCTGCCCATCTAAGGCATACGGCATAATGGCCGCTTCGAAGCCGATATTAGGGGTCCTCGAAGCGGGTTCCGAGGTTCGGTGTCTGATTGAAGATACACATGGCGGTCTTTGCTGTGAGCCGGGTGAGTATGATAAGGTCGAAGAGAACATCCGCTGGTTCATTGAGAATGCTGGAGATAGCGAGTTGAAGGCAATGGGAGCCAGAGGCCGTGAGAATCTGGAGAAGAACCTGACCAGAAACGTGTCGGTGAGAAAGTATGCCGAAGAAATTCTGAAGCTGTAAAGGAGGCGAGAGGTATGAACAGTAACTGGTTCAAGCTGGTTATGAAGATGACAAAAGTTGAATATGGAAAGAACCTCTTGCTGAAGGGCGTGCCGATTATCTTTAACAAGGGCGGTGCCAAGCTGAAAATCGGTGAGAACGTCACGATCAAAAGCAGCTTTCTGAGTAATCTGGTTGGCCTTTACAGCCGGACAATTATTGTGACTCGTGCTCCGGGAGCAGAGATTGAAATTGGAGACAATGTCGGGATAAGTGGAGCAACAATCTACGCCCGAAAGAAGATCACAATTGGTGAGAACACCTGCATCGGTGGTAACTGCAAGATTCTGGACAACGACTTCCACCCCATCGAGGCAGAGGCAAGAAACAAACTGCTGCGAGATGAAAATGGTGGTGACAGTGACCTGGTGCCGAGTCGAGAAATTAAGATTGGTAAGAACTGCTTCATCGGGTGCAACAGCATAATTCTGAAGGGCACAGTGCTGGGTGATGGTTGCGTTGTCGGCGCCGGTGCAGTGGTATGTGGTGAGTTTGAGGACAACTGTGTGATTGCAGGAAATCCGGCGAGGGTTATTAAGAGGTTGTGAGGAAAATGGAGATAAAAAAGAGGATTACAGGAATAGCAGAACTGCAGTTTATTTGTTGCTGTTTGATTGTGTTGAGACATTCTGACCCGCTTAACGGTTTGGGCACACAAGAAATTGCACTAACAAGTACTGCAGACCTATTTATTTACAAATTAATAGATTCCATAACGCACATGACGGAAGTTGCAGTTCCAATTTTCTTCTTTATTTCTGGATTTCTGTACTTCAGTGCCTTTAATAGCCTAAATGATTATGCTGTAAAAGTAAAAAAGAGAGTAAGCTCGATAGTTGTTCCTTATTTTATTTGGAGTTTTTTGAATTGGCTTTATTTTGCAGTTATTACGCATATTCCAGCAATATCAACAAGGATGAACATGAAACCAGTTAGACTTGATTCAAGAAATATGATTCAAGATATAATTATGTCAAATTATGCACCGTTGTGGTTTTTAAGAGTTCTGTTTTGTTTATGCATTTTAGGGATAGTTCTAAATTGGGCACTCAACTATAAAGGAGTGGCATTAGTTGTTATATCAATGTTGATACTCTGGAACGCATTTGGGGGCTATGGATATCAATCTATTACTGCGTGGACGCCGTTTTTTATGGGGGGGGGTACCTGAGAAAATACGGAAGCAAATTCGTAATAGAACACGAGAAAATAATATTATTTGTGGCTACAATACTGTTAATAGTTTCGTATGTTCTGCATGAAGGAACAACAGGGAGCGTTTTATATATTGCACGGTTCCTTACAGCAGTTGCGTTGTTTTCAATTTTTAGCAGAAAAGAAACGACTGAGAAGTGGTTTTGGGGAGCTTCGATGTTTATTTATTGCACTCATTTTTCCATTGTAAGTGCGATTGAAAAATTGATGTTTCTTGCTCTAGGGAAAAACATAGTAGTTGGTCTGGTGGCATATATAACTGTTCCAGTACTTATAATTTTTACATTGAGCTATTTAGCTAGATTTATAAACATAGAAATACCAAATGTCTGGAGAGTGATTGTGGGTAACCGCAGTTTGATGATTAAAAATGAAAAAAAATAAAGTATGTTTTATTGCACAGTTTCCACCTCCGATGCATGGATTATCCAAAGCGGTTGAGACACTGTATAATTCAGAACTCAACTCTGCTGTGAAATTGGATGGAAAATTTGAATTTGAAAAAGTAGATATTACTAACAACCAAAACTTTTTGAAGAATTTGCTGAAGATTGGTAAGTGTAAAGCGGATTTGTTCTATTTTACTATCAGTCAAACAAAAGGCGGTAACTTAAGAGATTTAGTGATCTTCAAGTTGCTAGGACTTCAGCATAAGAGATGTTTGATTCATCTGCACGGTGGGTATTACCGTCAGCTGGTAGATAACGATATGGCTAGCTGGCAGCGAAAAGCAAATTATAGGGCAATCAAAAAACTCGTTGGAGCAATTGTTCTGTCAAAGTCTCTCAAGAAGATTTTTGAGGGAATGATTGACGATGACAAAATCTTTGTTGTGGAAAACTGCGTCGATGACCAGTATCTTCTCACAGATCAAGAAATAGAAGAAAAGCTGGCTGCTTTAGAGAATAAGAAGGTCCTTCATGTCCTGTGGTTGAGCAATTTTATCAGAAGTAAAGGCTATCCTTTTGTTCTGGAAATGGCGAAAGCAGAAAAAGAACGTGTGGACGCAGGTGGAGAGAAACGATTCCATTTTGACTTTGCAGGAAAGTTTTTTGAGGACAGCGAAAAAGAATACTTTGAAAGCTATGTAAGGGACAATAAGCTGGAAGATTATGTTACATATCACGGCATCGTAGGTGGAGAAGCAAAGCGGAAGTTGTTAAAGGAATGTTATATCTTTGCACTGCCTACTAGATATCCGAATGAAGGTCAGCCTATTAGTATTCTAGAAGCAATGGGCAATGGAATGTTTATCATTACCACAGATCATGCTGGTATTCCGGATATTGTGGAAGATGGTGTGAACGGGATTGTGATGGATAACACCTATACTGTAAAAAATGCATATGATAAATTGCTTGATAGTGATAATGCCAAAATTAAAAAGAGCAGTATAGTGAATAGAAACAAAAGTAAAGAAGATTATTCACAGCAGAATTATATTAATCATATTCGAGCTGTGTTTCTGAAAAGAATATAAAGGATTATTTAGAGGAAGCAGTCATGAGAATTTTGCACATTTGCGTTACAGGGCCATATACAGATGGCTTTAATTATCAGGAAAATATGTTGACAAAGTATCAGGCTAAGGCAGGGCATGAAGTGCATTTGATAGCCTCACAGTGGGAATGGAGCAAAGGCGGAAAAATTGAAAAACATATTGGTGATAATGCTTATGTAAATGCAGATAATATCTGTGTTAATCGGCTACCAATTAAGGGCGATAAGGATGTATTTTACCGATATAAGCGTTTTTTGGGCTTTTATGAAGGTATAGAGGAAATTGCTCCAGAAGTTATTTTTGTTCATAACTTGCAATTCTTTGATATTGATAAAATTGTTAAGTATGCAAAGACTCATCCAGTAAAGATTTTCACAGATAATCATGCAGATTTTTCAAATAGCGCAAGAAGTAAGTTGGCAGTTACGTTCTATAAAATCGTATGGCGGTATATGGCACAAATGATTGAACCATATACGACTAAATTCTATGGCGTGCTTCCAGCCAGAGTTGATTTCTTAAGATATATATACAAGCTCCCTAATGAAAAATGTGAACTTCTTGTTATGGGAGCAGATGATGAAGAAGTAGAACGAGCAGGAACTTTAGCAAATCAACAAAGAGTAAGAAATGAACTAGGCATTACTGAAGACGATTTCTTGATCGTTACAGGTGGAAAAATTGATGAATGGAAGACGCAGACTCTATTATTAATGGAAGCAATTAATAATATTAAGAAGGATAATGTCAAATTACTTATTTTTGGCCCCGTTTCGGATAAGATACGAGACAAATTTGATGCGCTATTAGATAAAAATAAGATGAGATATGTGAGTTGGGCTAATACGCAGCAATCATACGACTATTTTGCTATTGCTGATTTAGTAGTGTTTCCAGGAAGACATTCTGTTTATTGGGAACAAGTTGTGGGGCAAGGAAAGCCAATGATTTGTAAATATTGGGAAGGCACTACACATGTTGACTGTGGTGGTAATGTAGTATTTTTTAAGGAAGACAGCGTTAAAGAAATAGAGAAAAAGATTTGTGATTTGATCGAATCGCCAGAGGCATGTAATAAGATGCGAAGAGTTGCAACAGAAATAGGAAAGGAAAAATTCTCATATAAAGCAATCGCGGGCTATGCAATTGAAAGCGAGAAAGTGAAGTTATGAATCTTAGATCTAAAAATGGACATGCATTAGAATTTGGAATAATAATATGTTTGTTTGGAACTCAACTATCAAGACTTCTTATGGAGGTATTATCTATAACGTTTAACACAACAAACTTAGTGTTTGTGATAGGCCTTCTTTTACTTGTTCCATTCGGTAGAGAACAGAAGAATTTTTTTGTTATGGACAAAAAAATGTTCGTTATTCTAATTTATCAATTGTTTGTTTTATTGTATGCAACATGGTCTGGCGCAGCATTGTTTAATTCTCTGACAGGAACAGCATATACTTGGTTTTGCATTGCTTTTTTAATGCTGATGAATTGGAATAGCGGTGATTCATTTGATGGTGAAACGTTTGTACGTTTGGGATGGTGGCTATTAGGAATAGGAGCAACACTGTTATGTTGGGTGGCATCAAACGGATTGAGACAGTTCACTACCATAATGCGTCTTTCTAATGGATCTGATAGATTAACGCTATCCGTTATTGCATTTGGCTTTTTGGTCTTTTTCTTATGTTATAAGCCATTGAGTATAGTTGAAAAGGTTCTTGGATATATATTCGTTATCTTTTCAATAATTGATGTGTATTTATGCACGAGGAAAGGAGTACTAATTTCATTTGTGGTTGTGCTGATACTTCATTTTTATAGGATAGAGAAGAAAGTGAATGTAAAGCAATTATTTAAAATTATTATGACAGCAATCATTTTGTTTGTTGCTATGATCGTAATTTTAAATAGAATTCCGGCTGTTTCTACGGCAATTTCTGATTTTTGGGGGTTGATAAAAAACAGCGTTTTAGGATATTTAGGAAAGGCTGATGGCTTATATAATTCGGGTGCAGGACGCAATTCGAGTAGAAATGCACTGATATACGAAATGCAGAACAGGTTCTCTCTACTTGAAATTATTTTTGGAAAAGGATATGCCTATAAAGATATAGATTTCCCATACTTGGAAGCGTTTTCGGATTTTGGAGTTATGGGGGGAGTCTTTTTCCTGTATGTGGCATTACTTATCCCGGTGAAATTGATATTGAAGAACGAGTCTGATTCGGCAGTGAGATTTGCACAATACTATGCCTTAATAGCTATTTTTCAAAATGTCTATTCTGGACTACCATTTGGACATTACAAGTTCATTCCTATCATTTTTCTGGTGTGGATGATTAGTCAGAAAAACGCATTGCAAAATGTTGAATGAATGAAAATACAAACAAAGAAGAACAGCTGAGATGTTTTATGTAGGAGATTTATAATTATGAATGTATACATATTATATAGTAGATTTGCTAAAGATAAAAATACGGTATTGATTGGAGGTGTAGAGACTTATATAAGATGTCTTTATGAAGTATTTGAGTCGTTGGGATATAAAGTGACTGTGTATCAGAACGCAAATGAAGATTTTGATGAATATATAGAAAATTTGCATGTATGCGGTGTGGGTGGAGCAAAAAATTGTAAGGGTCAACTTGAATATATCGCAAAACAAGAACCAGATTACGAAAATGATATTTTGATTTTTGCTACAGACATGTTAGTAGTGAAAAGCAAGTTCAAAAAAGTAATTGCAATCCAGCATGGAATTGCGTTTGATATAACAAAATTGAAAAAAACAGGAATGATAAAAAATATAAAGTATGCTTTGAAAGGTGCATTGCGTGCACTAGTAAAACATAAGAGGTTTAGTTATTGCAGCGATATTGTCTGTGTGGATTATAATTTTGTTAACTGGTATAGAACTCAAGTTGCCCACATTGATGCGAGGTTGCATGTCATTCCTAATTTCTCGAAAATACCTGGAAAAACTGAGCGTGAAGAAAATAGAATTTCCATTATTTTTGCAAGACGACTTGTAGAATATAGAGGTACACGAATTTTCACAAACGCAATTAAGAAAATTAAAAGGATGCATCCGGATGTTTCTGTTACAATTGCAGGAGAAGGTCCAGAAAAGAAATGGATGCAAGAGCAGTTACAGGAATTTAGTGGAGTAACCTTTACAAGCTATAAACCTGATGAAAGTCTTTCGATTCATCAGAAGCATGATATCGCTGTTGTGCCAACACGTGGATCAGAAGGAACATCTTTGTCCCTGTTAGAAGCAATGGCCACCGGCTGTGCGGTAATTGCAACCAATGTTGGAGGAATGACAAATATCATTCTGGACGGCTTTAATGGATTAATGATTTCACCCGATAGTGATGAGCTTGCTGATGCATTATTAAAACTTATTGAAAATGAAGAATTGAGAAAGAAATTGTCATGCAATGCAAGAGAAACTGTTACAGAGGCTTTCTCTTACGAAAAATGGCGAGAACGCTGGATAAAACTGATACAGGGGTTGGAAAATGAAACAGTTAAGTGATACTTTGAGGTGCGATGTTGGAATCATAACATGGCATTATTACACGAATGTTGGGAGTAACCTACAAGCCTATGCGCTGTATAAAATTATTGAAGATATGGGTTATTCTTGCGAATTTATAAATTATAGACGCAATACAAGTCAATCCGGATTACGAAAGCTAAGTAAAGATATCACTGGTACGATTGATGCTATGTTGCCTGGAACTATTCCTTCGAGAATCAGGGTACAGTCTTATTACTTTCAATCTCACTTTATCAAGCAGTCCCCACTACTCGCAAAAGATGAACTAACAGAATGTAATAGCTGGTACAAAATGCTTTTGTGCGGCAGCGATCAGATATGGGCTCCTAATGTGCTAGATACAGCATATTTGTTGGATTTTGCAAGTGATTCCATTCCGAAGTGTTCGTACGCATCAAGCATTGGATTACCCCAAATTCCTGCTGAGTTACAGCAACTATATAGAGAAAACTTGCAGCGTTTCAATAAAATCACAGTGCGAGAGAAGCAAGGAGCAGCACTTTTGAAAAGTATGCTTCAAAAGGAAATTGACTGGGTTTTGGATCCTACGTTCTTAGTAGAACAAGCCGATTGGAAAAAGATTGAAAGATTATATCAGATACCAAAAAGCAGATACTTATTTTGCTATTTACTTGGCAATAATTCAGAACATCGTGCATGGATTGATGAATTAGCAAAGAATAGTGGACTGAAGGTACTTTGCATGTCAGATCAGCCCGAAGATAAAAGGGACGGATGGATGCATATGCGGCATGTTGGGCCAAGGGAGTTTCTTGGCTACATAGACAAATCGGAATTCGTTGTGACTGATTCTTTCCATGGGATGGCGTTGTCTATAAACATGAACAAAGATTTTTATGTTTTGGAGAGATTTAAGAGTGATGATGTGATTTGTCAAAATTCACGGATTTACAATATTATAGAGAGTTTTGAATTAGAGAGCCGTGTGATGAAAACAGCCAAGACAATGTGTGAATCAGTCAATTGGGAAACTGTTAACAATAGATTACAGAGAGAAAGGACACGATCGAGGGCCCTGTTAAATAAAATGCTGACTCAGAACGTGCAGAGGATATCATAATGTTATATTTTACAACGGACAAGGAAAACTGTACAGGATGCACAGCGTGCAAGACAATTTGTCCCACACAGTGTATATCTATGAAGAGGGATGAGGAAGGTTTCTTATATCCTTGTGCCGATACAAGTAAATGTATCCATTGTGGCGCATGTGAGAGTGTCTGTCCTATATTGAAAAAAGGTTCCGATACTGCAGAAGGGAGAACTAACCAGCTTGCTGCGGCAGCAATTTGCAAAAATCAAAATGATTGGGAACAGAGTGCATCCGGCGGCGCATTTAAGAGCATCTGTGATGGGTTCGCTGAAATGAATTCAGGAAGGCTCGTAAAAGTATATGGGGCAGCATTCAATCAACTGTATGTTGAGCATAAAGGAAAAGAATATCCGGAAATTCGAGAATTTCATAAATCAAAATATGTTCAGAGTGATTTGAAAAACTGCTTTTCTGAAATCAAGCAGGATATAATCGAAGGAAAAGCGGTAGTATTTTCGGGAACTCCGTGTCAAGTTGCCGGTCTTAAATGCTTGTTAAAAAAAGATTATGAAAATTTGTTATGCATTGATTTGATCTGTCATGGGGTGGGAAGCCCAACGGTTTTTTCTGATTATTTGAGTGAAAAAGAAAAACAGACAGGGAAGAAAATAATCTCCTATACCTTCCGAACAAAAAAGAAAAAATGGGGGAACTATGAAAGGCATCGTAGCATCGTTGAATATTTCGACGGCTCGGTAGAAGCTGAAGTTGAAGATCCCTACAATCGTTTGTTTTTAAATCAATTGTGCCTTCGTGACTGTTGCGGCGAAAACTGCCATTTTAGAAATTTAGAACGATGGGGAGATTTGACGATTGCTGATTTTAACAATTTCATAAGAAGCTTTCCGGATCAAAAAGATAATCGTGGACGTTCAACAATTGTAGTAAATACTGAAAAAGGCCGAAGTGTATACGAAAGACTGCCTGAGTTCATGACGCTGTTGCCGTGCAGTCTGGATAATATTGCAAGGAATAATCCTCTTCTGGTCCGTTCAACATCAGGAAATCCGGATCGAGAAAGTTTTTTTGCGGATTATGAGAAGGGTGAAAGTGTTATTGAACTAAGTGATAAGTATGCACCCAAAAGGAGAGAACCAATCTCAATTTGGATAAAGAAGCATATTCCGTTTGAAGTTAAATATAAGGCATACAAAATAGTGCGAAAGTTGAATGGTGTAGGAGGGAAGAAGTGAACCAGAATAAAGAAAAAGTAGTATCCGCATTCAGCTGGAAGTTTATTGAAAGACTTAGTGTTCAGGGGGCTAGTTTCATCGTTACCCTTCTTCTGGCGCGGTTGCTTACACCAGAAGACTATGGCATGGTTGCTTTGATTACAGTGTTTGTCTCATTGGCAAACACATTCGTTCAAGGCGGATTTAATACAGCCTTGATTCAGAAAAAGGATGCGACAGGAAATGATTTTTTTAGTGTTATGCTCTTTTCTCTTGGTGTCGCAGGGGTACTGTATTTTATTTTGTTTCTAACAGCACCGGGACTTGAAACATTCTATGGAATGCCGTCATTTGCAAAAATCATTCGAGTCATGGCACTTATGATGATTCCTGCTGCAGTTAATTCGGTACAGATCGCATTTGTAACGAAGGATCTTAGATTCAAAGTACTAAGTGCCAGCAGTCTTATTTCAACGGTAGCTGCGGCGATGATCGGCATCGCAATGGCATACCGCGGATTTGGCCCGTGGGCTTTGGTTGCACAGCAATTGTCGGCGCAAATATTTTCCTGCATTTCTATATTTTTGTTGACACATTGGTGGCCCAAAGGTGAATTTTCAATGATGAGTATTAAAGAACTCATTCCATTTGGTTCACGAATACTCGGATCCAACCTTCTCGTAACACTTTTTTTGAATCTTCGTAGTGTAATTATTGGAAGAATGTATTCATCAGAAGATTTGGGCTTTTTCAATCGTGGAAAACAGTTTCCACAAGCAATCATGGAAAGCATCAACGGAACGATTCAATCTGTACTACTTCCTGTATATGCAAATGAACAGGATGACCGGCATAAAATTTTGAAGATGGTTCGGATGTCGATTCAAATATCCAGTTATTTGATTTTTCCGATGATGGTCGGTCTTGCATGCGTTGCTACTCCACTGGTGGAAATTTTGTTAACAGAAAAGTGGCTCCCTTGTGTGCCATTTCTGCAAATGTTTGCATTTAGCTATATGTGTCAACCGGCTCAGTTGTCTACGGCGCAAGCATATAAAGCTATTGGCGATAGCGTGACACCGCTTCGCCTTGAATTTGCAAGAAAGGCAGCGGAGATTATTTTTCTTGTCATCAGTTTAAGACATGGAACGGTTGCTATTGCGTTTTCTTCTGTTCTTGCAGGGGTAACGGCACTGGTAATGGCGTTTGTACCCAATATTAAAATTTTACAGTATAGTATTAAAGAACAAATTACAGATTTGCTGCCTGCATTATTAATGTCATGTACTATGGCAGTTGCAGTATTAATGATTGGAAGACTATCATTGCCGAATCTTGTTTTGATTGCTATTCAGGTTATTGTGGGAATTTTGGTATATTTGTGCTTGTCTGTGATGATACGTCCGGGCGCATTTATCTTTTTGATGAAAATGTTGAAGCACAGGAAATGAGGAGCTATGCAGAAAAGAAGTAAACGAATTGAAAGCTTGCAGGGACTGCGAGCAATAGCATTTTTGGCAATTTTTATAAGTCATTCTCGCGTTTTTAATTGTGGATATCTGGGAGCTTGGGGTGTCTCTATTTTCTTTGTTTTGTCAGGCTTTTTGATGACGTATAATTATATGCCGCGTCAAGACTTTAAGTATCCATCTCCAATAGTATTTGGGTGGCAAAAGATAAAAAAACTATATCCTCTTCACATTGTTACGATGATTTTGTGTTTGATATATAGTATTTTAAATGGGGGGGGCAGCCGTTATTCCTAATTACGGCCCTTCATATACTTTTGCTACAAATATGGATACCAAATAGTTTGTATTATGAAACGCTCAATGGTGTTTCATGGTATTTATGTGTATGTCTGTTTACATATATCTGCTTTCCACTGATTGTAAAGGTGTTGAAGAAGACTCAAAATAAAAAAAGATTTTTTGTGTGTTTATTTGGAATAGAGCTTTGCTTTTCTGTCTTTGCCTATTACTTTGGTGCACCTATTAAAAGCGAGCCTTTTTCAATGCAGTGGATTACTTATTATTTCCCTGTATCAAGACTGATAGACTTTACTATTGGTTGCTGCCTTGGATCAATTTTCATGGAGCATTGCGAAAAGAATGTAAAAGTGACAGACATTCTAATACAAGCGGCTGTTCCTATAATTTTGATTGTGAGTTTTTTCTGCTACAGTACAGGAAAAACTATCCTTGGACAAGAATATGTTAAATATTCTCTCCTGTTTGTACTTACATCTTGCTTGATTGTTTGGGAAACGGCAGCAGATAAGACGTTCTACAACAAAATGATGTCAAATCATTTGTTGCATATGCTTGGTGATTTGAGTCCATATGCTTTTCTGATACATGCGGTAATTATAAAATATCTGTTTGCAGTAAATCACATTGTTTTGGATAATAAAGTGAATGCTGTATGGATTGCACTGGTATCGTTTGTCCTCACGGTTATTGGCTCAAAAGTGTGGATTCATGCTCAATTAGAAGCGAAGCTATTTAGAGAAAGGAAATTAAAATGCGAAAAGTAATGTTGGTTTTTGGAACAAGACCAGAAGCAATTAAGATGTGCCCACTTGTCAATGAATTGAAGAAGCGAAAGAATCTTCAGACCATTGTTTGTGTAACTGGCCAGCATCGCCAAATGCTGGACATGGTTCTTGAAGCATTTGATGTCACCCCAGACTACGATTTATCTATCATGAAGGATAAACAGACGTTGTTTGATGTAACAACAAATATTTTAAATCGCATCAAGGAAGTTTTAGAAAAGGAAAAGCCTGATGTTGTATTAGTACACGGCGATACATCAACAACCTTTGTAACAGCTTTGGCTTGTTTTTATTTGCAGATTCCGGTTGGTCATGTGGAAGCTGGGCTTCGTACATACAATATCTATAGCCCTTATCCCGAAGAATTTAATCGCCAAGCAGTTTCTATTATCAGCCAGTTCAATTTTGCACCCACAGAACTTTCCAAGCAAAATCTACTGAAAGAAGGAAAGAACCCTGATAGTATCTATGTTACCGGTAATACTGCTATTGATGCTCTCAAGACAACGGTTCGAGAAAGCTATACACACCCAGAACTGGAATGGGCAAAGGGAAGCCGTCTTATTATGATTACGGCACATCGTCGTGAAAATCTTGGTGAACCTATGCGGCATATGTTCAAAGCCATCCGCCGCGTTATGGACGAGCATCCGGATGTTAAAGCAATTTATCCGATTCATATGAATCCAGTTGTGAGGGAAATTGCGAATGAATATCTGGGAAATGACGACCGCATTCACATTATTGAACCGCTGGATGTACTGGACTTCCACAACTTCTTGAGCCGTAGCTACCTGATTCTGACAGATTCTGGCGGAATTCAGGAAGAAGCACCTTCTCTTGGCAAGCCTGTTCTGGTCATGCGTGATACCACAGAACGCCCGGAGGGCATTGCAGCAGGCACATTAAAACTTGTTGGAACGGAAGAAGAGACCATTTACAAGGAGTTTAGCCGCTTATTGTCAGATAAGGATGAATATGATGCAATGAGCAAAGCAAGCAATCCGTATGGTGATGGGTACGCCTGTGAGAGGATTGCTGATATTTTGGAAGAAAATCTCTAAGATTATAGCCATGCAGTATGCATGGCTACTTGCCAAAAGTATGTTGATGAAGTGGTCAATGTAATCTGCAAAAAGGGATATAAGGCATAAAAATATAAAAGGAGTCGTCAAATATGCATCATAGAAGCGGGGGGGGGTACAGCAGTAGCTCCCGGAAAAATCGAATATACGGAATAGTAATTGTTATATTGGCAGCATTGCTGGGTGCTTTTTTGTGGATGGATAAGGTTGAAGAGGATAAGAAATCTGCAGAACTTCAAGAACTTAGCAAAAAACTATACCAAGAGGAACAAGAAAAGCAGGAAGCTTTGAAGCAGAAAGAAGCAGAAGACAGTTTCTATCAGAAGTTAGCAGATGGCTTTGATGTGAATGTGCTAGTCGTAGGTGATTCGATTGCAGCAAATGGACAGGGCGAAAAGGGCTGGTGCACTCTTCTTCAGAATAATATAAAGAAAATCTATAACAACAGAGTATTCTTTACCAATGTCTCCATGGGTGGCAATGCTTCCTATGCAGGTTATGTTCGCACAATGGCTTTGAACGACGAAAAAGATTATGACTTGGCGATTATCTGCTACGGTCAGAATGATGGAACAGATGGCTTTTCTACGAACTACGAGTCCATCATCCGAGCCATCAGAAGCAAATACCCGGATTGTTCTATCATTTCCATCCTGGAATCTTCTCAGCGAACCTATACCGAGAAGATGACTACGATCCAGAGCATCTGTGAACACTACTCTATCCCCGTAGCAGATACGATTGCAGCTTTCAACAATTCTGGCAAAGCCTATGATGACTTGACAAGTGATGGTGTCCACCCGAACGATGCTGGACAGGAAATCTACTTTGAAACGGTCAAAGAAGTTATTGATGATAATGTGGCTACTTCTACCGGTAAGATGGCAGAGGCCGATGTGATT
Source organism: uncultured Lachnospiraceae bacterium (assembly GCA_934352055.1). Taxonomy (GTDB): domain Bacteria; phylum Bacillota; class Clostridia; order Lachnospirales; family Lachnospiraceae; genus Pararoseburia. Next base: position 126 of record CAKRJY010000019.1, on the reverse strand, counting down.
AATGATGACGTGTATAAATTCGATAACCTTGTCTGGTACGATGCGAGTTCTGACTTTGAACGTGTGGATGATACAACCTTTACCATCAGTACAAGTGCATTTGGCATACTGGGTATCGACTATACC
>CAKRJY010000018.1 GCA_934352055.1 uncultured Lachnospiraceae bacterium | reverse complement strand
TGGACCTTTAGCTCAGTTGGTTAGAGCAACCGGCTCATAACCGGTCGGTCCTGGGTTCGAGTCCCCGAAGGTCCACTCCAAAGTTAAAGGTTTATAAATATTCGATAAATGATATAAGGCCCAATGGCTCAGTTGGTTAGAGCGCCGCCCTGTCACGGCGGAGGTCGCGGGTTCGAGTCCCGCTTGGGTCGTTCTGGGATCTTAGCTCAGCTGGGAGAGCATCTGCCTTACAAGCAGAGGGTCACAGGTTCGAGCCCTGTAGGTCCCATTATATATGTCATATGATTTGAACCATCATGTGTCATATAGTATAGCACTTGACTACCAAACTCGAACGGCACTACGCTTGTTCTCGTTAAGTGCTCATAACAGGCCGCAGTGGCGGAACTGGCAGACGCGCAGGACTTAAAATCCTGTGGTGGCGACATCGTACCGGTTCGATTCCGGTCTGCGGCAGTTCATTTTTTTCTTGACATTTAAAGAAAAAAATGTATAATAAAATATGTTGTGTGAGCAACAAATAATATGTGTGTGTAGCTCAGCTGGATAGAGCACTTGGCTACGGACCAAGGTGTCGGGGGTTCGAATCCTCTCACGCACGTCTAACGAATTAACCGTGAATCCTTTATTTACAAGGGTTTGCGGTTTTTTCTTGTCTAAAATCATCATGTGTAGATTCTAGTTATGAAAAATCTGCATAGCCCCATAAGTACGTGGGATGGAAGATGTGGAAGATTTTCTTGTAGGGCAGGAATAATTTTTACATGCATCACAGGAATTGCATAGGTGTGCAAGAGATGCATGTTTTTTTATGTCTAAATGAAGGATTAAGGTTGCCGTTTTGAGAGGCTTGAGCATATGACCTTCGGTTAAACAAATGGTATCCGGCATAAGCTTTTCATAAATTTGTGGAAGCAAGGCAAGGGAGTAAGTATCCCCTAGGAATGATAACTGTGAGAGATAGAGCGCACTGTCTTGCTCAACAATATGGGCAAATTCCTCGTATGCTTTGGAGAGTAATTCCAGACTGATACAATCTACCATATATGCCTCTTGGAGCTGCTCATGATTCAGATATAGCTCAGAAAACTCGTCAACGCCGCTTCCTAGCGTAACAAATCCATAGGCATAATGTGGTGCAGATATTTCTGTAATATCCTGATCCAAAGAATAATAGGCGTAGGCATCTACTAAAGGTAAAAGTGCTTTATAAATGGCTTGGATTACTGGCAATTCGGTAGAAGAAAAATGAAAACGGTCGCAGAAATTTTTCCAGTCAGCCGCCGTTAACCGAGGCTTTAATTTACATTTCATCAGAACTATCCTCCTGTGGTTCTTTTTTTACCAGGGATGCAATTTCCTGGAAACGACCGGTAATTTTGTCGTAGTTGTTGCGATGATGTGGAAAACCGCAGTTCATGCAGGATTTTACGCCATTTTCTAAGAATTCACAATTCCCGCCGCAGGATTTTCCCAGTACATAGAGAGGACAATAACAAAAAAGACAATTGAAGTCATCTTCAGGAATGCCTTTATGGCACGGAAAATATTCACATTGTTTGTTTTGAAAAAATTTATAATATTCACTCATAAGAGTATCATAACCTATTTTATGCAAAGTTCAAAGAAAAGAATGCACAAGTCTGTTTGCCAGTGGTTTCTTTGGAAAAATTGTGGTATTCTAAGTAGGCACGTATGTTGGGAATATCATGGTTATAGTGACCATGTATCTGGCAATAGATCAAAGACCAGACCAGGAAGGTTTGGAAGAAAAACGATAGTCGCAAGTATAGGAAGAGAAACATGAATTTACTTACAATAAAGAATCTTACAAAAGCATATACCGATAAAATATTATTTGATGATATAGATTTTAGTGTCGAAGAAGGCGAAAAGGTCGGCATCATTGGCATCAATGGTACGGGAAAATCGACCTTACTGCGCATTATAGCAGGTATCGAAGAAGGTGATTCCGGAGAGTATACCAAGGGAAATCATGTGGTAATCAATTATCTGCCACAGAATCCGGAATTCGCCCCAGGACAGACTATTTTAGAATATGTTATGGGACAAAACCAGATGCACGGCGTTCATTCGCAGCAACATGTCTTTGAGGATGTGTACGGAATCGAAGGAGAAGCGAAGACCATTCTTAATCGTCTGGGATTTATGGATTTTCAGCAGCCGATAGACCATTTGTCCGGAGGACAAAAGAAGAAGTTGGCATTAGCAGCCGTACTGATTTCTAAAAATGAGATTCTGATTTTGGACGAGCCGACGAACCATTTGGATCATAATATGACAGAGTGGCTCGAAGGCTGGCTAAAAAGCTACCGGGGAACCCTTATTATGATTACGCATGACAGGTACTTTTTGGATTTGGTGTGTAATCGTATTGTGGAACTGGATAAAGGGAAATTATATTCATACAAAACAAATTATGAAGGATTCCTTGCATTAAAAGCTGAGCGTGAAGAGATGGCGTTATCTACGCAGGCAAAGCATCAAAACATTTTGCGCAAAGAAATTGCATGGATGCAGCGTGGGGCAAGAGCCCGCTCAACGAAGCAAAAAGCGCATATTAAGCGATATGAGATGCTTCGGGATGAGGAAAAAGTGCAGATAGATGCCGAAGTTGAGATTGGTAGCCTGGCAACACGCTTGGGAAACAAGACAATCGAAATGAATCATGTTTCTATCGCCTTTGATGGACAACCACTGATTGCTGATTTTACCTATAACTTTTTGAAAAAAGATCGCATTGGTATATTAGGTCCTAATGGATGCGGCAAGACAACACTGTTGAAAATGATTATGGGAGAATTGCGACCGGATCAGGGATGTATTGAAATTGGCGAAACCGTTCATATTGGATATTATGCGCAGGAAGCAAAAGATATGGATCCAGCGCAGCGTGTGATTGATTATATCAAAGATACTGCAGAATATATTCGAACAGAAGACAGCTATATTTCAGCATCGCAGATGTTGGAAAAATTTTTATTTGTAGGTTCGTTGCAGTATCAGCCAATAGAAAAGCTGTCTGGTGGTGAGAAAAGACGTCTTTATTTGGCAAAGATTTTAATGGGAGCACCAAATGTTTTGATTTTGGATGAGCCGACGAATGATCTTGATATTTCGACGCTTTGTATATTAGAGGATTACCTGGACAATTTCCCGGGTATTTTGATTACCGTTTCACACGATCGTTATTTTCTGGATCGTGTGGTGGATCATATGCTGGTATTTGAGGGTGCAGGTAAGATTTCTCTGTTTAATGGAAGTTACCAGGAATATTATGAGACGTATGGCAAAGAGAATTTGATGGAATTAAAAGATACAGGATCTACAAAGAATCAGTGTGTCGGGGATGATACCACAAACTTATCCGGTGCCGAAGCTTATAAAATGCAAAAAGAACAGAGTAAGAAGCTGAAATTTACATATAAGGAACAGCGCGAATACGAAAGTATTGAGGATGACATTGCAGCTCTGGAAGAAGAACTGGAAAAATTAGATGAGGACATGGCAGCCAATGCGACGAATTCCGTAAAATTGGGTGAGCTGTTAGAAACAAAGAAAAAAGTTGAACTGCAATTGGAAGAAAAAATGGAACGTTGGGAGTATTTGGAAGAACTAGCATCAAAGATTGCGGTGCAGTAAAGAGAAAGAGGTACATTTTGATAGAGAGAATTAAGAAAAAATATATCGGAACCGGGGCGTTTTATAGACGATATCTGTATTTGGCATTGCCGATGATTGTGCAAAATGCGATTACAAATCTGGTGAGCTTTTTAGATAATATCATGGTAGGCCAGCTTGGCACAGAGCAGATGTCAGGTGTAGCCATTGTAAATCAATTGATTTTTGTATATAATCTTGCGATTTTTGGAGCCGCGTCAGCAGCAAGCATTTTTGGTGCACAATATTTTGGCAAGGGCGATCATAAGGGACATATGTATTCCTTCCGTTTTAAATTGTATGCGACGCTTTTGGTAACGTTTGCAACCATTGGGTTGTTTATCACAAAAGGAAGTGATCTGATTTCCTTGTATCTGACCGATACCGCCGGAAATGGTGCGACAGATGTGGCATTACACTATGGAATGCAATATATTACGGTGATGATGGTCGGATTGATTCCGTTTGCCGTCAACCAGTCATATGCGACTAATATCAAAGAAACGGGGCAGACTGTGATTCCAATGATTGCGAGTTTTGTAGCGGTTGGAACGAATGCGGTGTTAGATTTGTTGTTGATTTTTGGTATTGGACCATTCCCGAAATTAGGTGTGATTGGAGCAGCGCTGGCAACGGTTATTGCGCGTTACATTGAAGCTGCTATTGTAATTATCTGGGCGCATACGCATAAAAATAAAAATCGTTATTTGGAAAATGCATATCTTGGTTTTGGTATTCCCGGTGCAGAACTCAAGGCAATTTTAATCAAGGGAATGCCTTTGATTTTAAATGAGGTTCTTTGGGCTGCCGGCATGACAACCGTTAACCAGTGTTATTCCATTCGAGGACTTTCCGTGGTAGCAGCGGTCAATATTGCATCCACCATCACGAATCTGTTCAATATTGTTTATATCCAGTTGGGTGGCTGCATAAGCATTATTGTTGGTCAATATCTCGGCGCCGGAGAATTGGAAGAGGCAAAAGATGCAGATAACAAGATGATTGCATTTAGTGTTTTCTGTTGTATGATTGTAGCTGCTGTGATGTTTGTGATAGGTGGATTATTCCCACGGATTTATAACACATCTGCAGATATTAAGACATTGGCAACAAGCTTTATTGCAGTATCAGCACTGATTATGCCATTCTGTTCGTTCTCGCATGCATCCTATTTTACGCTGCGTTCCGGTGGAAAGACATTTGTTACTTTCTTATTTGATTCTGTCTTTACCTGGGCGGTTGTTGTGCCGGTGGCATTTGTACTCGCACATTTTACAGGACTTGGTATTGTCAGCATCTATTTCTTTGTACAGGCAACGGAGCTGATCAAGGTCATTATTGGCTATTTTATGGTGAGGAGCAATGTCTGGCTGGTGCAGATGGTGTAAAATTCTTACTTGCGCAGCAAGGCAAGGAAACGTATACTAGGAGTAAAGATATGCCACGAAACCGAGGCTTTGGGGCTATGATTGGAGAGTAAAGGAGAAGGTATGGCTGAGAGAGATGTAATTTGGAGTGACCGCAAGAGAACTTTATTTGGACTGCCACTGAGTTTTACAAAATATATGTTGACGAAGGATCGTCTGTTTGTGCAGACCGGATTTTTTACGACGGTCGAGGATGAAGTGCGCTTGTATCGTATTTTGGATGTGAAACTGACACGCACACTGGGACAGAAGATTTTTGGCGTAGGTACCATTCAGGTATGTTCCGCAGATAAAAGCATGGCGAACTTTGAAATCGTCAGTGTCAAAAATGCGGCAGAGGTCAAAGAACGTCTGTCAGAATTAGTAGAACAGAATCGTGTAGAAAAACGCGTGATCAACCGTGAATCTATGTTTGATAATGACGGGGATCATGATGACGATGATGAGGATCTGCTTTAACGAAGGTGATGTCGAACCAATGTCTATGGGCTGCCCTAGTTTTGAGATCCCACACAAGGTGGTTTCTGATATTTTGAAGTAGTGGCGCAGAGGACAAAGAAAGGCATGATAGAAACAAAGCAGTAAGGTGCAGATCCAGACAATCTGCGCTATCTGTACATAATAAGTGAAATATTTTCCACCGGTGCCGATGACATAGTCGGCATCGGTATTTTTCATATAGAAGAAGTTTTGTAAAAATGTGGAGATACCATCCGATCTTTGAAAAAAATGAGGGCAGTAAAGATAAATACCATCATTGTAACATAAGTAAGATGAGCAGGGGGACGGAATGAAGAAAAATCGCATGAATTATCTGGATATGGCAAAGGGGATCGGCATCCTACTTATGATCGTGGGGCATACCATATCTTTGGGCTGGCAAAAGGACTTGATCTATTCCTTTCATATGCCTCTTTTTTTCGTATGCAGCGGTATGACCATGACCCTGTCAAAAAACGGACAGGAGTGGAGAAGTGGCGTCAAAAAGTCAGCAAAACGCCTGCTGCTTCCGGCACTTATTTTATTTCTTATGATGAGTGTATGGACCTATCTGGTGGGCGGACAGTTTGATGGGGCATATACCAAGGATTTTGTTCTGGATCGGCTAACTACCCTTGTGATGGCGAGTGGATCGGATATCATGGTTATGGGAAAAGAAGTTGCGGCGATCGGTCTTCTCTGGTTTTTGCCGGCACTTTTCTTTGCCCGCCTGCTTTTGGATGCCGTGCATTTGCTGATGCCTAAGAAAGGGGAAAGTCTGATCATCCTTGCATGGGCACTGGTTCTTACCCTGCGCCTGTCACTGCCGCTGGCACTGGATCTTGGACTTGCCGGCATGGGTTTTGTGGACATCGGTATCTGGTTAAGAGAAAAATTGCCGCAGTGGGAGCAGGGAGAGAAAAAAACGGTTACGACTGCGGATAAGGTACTGATTGGTACAAGTGCATTCTGGCTTGTTTCTTTCCTTTTACAGGAACAATCTGCCGTGTCCGCCTTTGATATGGCAAAAAGAGACTATGGCATCACTTTTCTGGGGCTTGCCATGGCTGCCTGTGGAAGTCTGAGTCTCATACTCTTGTGCAAAAAATTAGAGAAGCATGTGCGCGCGGATGGAATTTTGGCGACTTGTGGCAGATACAGCATGCTGCTTCTTTCCATACATTATCTGGGATATCTGCCCTATTTGTATTATGGATCTCTTTTTGACCTAACAGGGATACGTTGTTTGGTCCGACTCATTATGGAAGTCAGTCTGTGCATGTTCCTTATCTTATGGAAGAAAAAGAAGGACATGCAGCAGGATCTCTGGTGGAGTCGGATAGGATTTCTGGCAGTTTTTCTGCTACAGATGAACTACCTGCTCTTTTGCCGCTTCCCGGGTGGCTTGCAGTATGACTCCATCAACCAGTTGACCCAGGTCATGACCGGAAATTATAGTGATCACCATCCGATCTATCACACCATCTGGCTGACCCTGGGCGTAAAGATGGCAGAATGTTTTGGCGGAGATCTGACCCTGGGGGTATTCTTTTTTACCGCGGCACAGGTCATGGTCTTTTCCTATATGGTGTCATATCTTTTAAAAACTTTGCAACAGACTGGGAGCAGGCAGAGATATCTGGGAATTATACTGGGCTATTTCCTACTGTTCCCCTATCATCTTTTCTTTGCCGCTTATGTCAATAAAGATACGCTTTTTACCGTTTGTGGGGTCATTTTTGTTGTGGCATCTTACCGCCTGTCCTGTGTGCGATTTGCAGGATCAAAACGAGTAGATGTCTGGCATATGCTGATCGGTGGACTTGGGGTAGCGCTTCTGCGAAGCAATGGACTGGTGGCGGTTGGTCTTTTGTTTCTAATCTTTTTACTGGGACACAAAAAGGGAGGCGAAAGCATTCGTTTATCTGTCATGGGAAGCGTGGTGGCAATTTCTGTGGTCTTAGTGGTAGGGCAGCGTTTGTTCCCGGAAATCGAACCGGGCTATGAATCTGAAAAGTTTTCTATTCCTATCCAGCAGATCTCGCGTGTGATTGCAGAGGATAAGAATCTGTCAAAAGAAGAAAGAAAGGCAATAGATGCACTGTGTCCGGAGGTTTCTCATATGACAGGACAGACCTTCTCTGAGTTTATCCACGACAATTACAATCCTTGGCGTGCGGATGAGATCAAGGGACAGATTCAGTTCTGGGGCAGGGATGCTTATTTAAAAGAGCACAAGATGACATATCTGAAATTGTGGTTGTCGGTGGGATTGCGTTACCCGGATACCTATTTTACGGCATGGGTCAAAATGACTGATGGCTATTGGGGCTGGAGGGGCTATTCTGATTATCATCATGTCGTTTATGAAAATGATCTTGGGGTAGCAAATATCATTTTGCTGCCAAAGGTCAATCGGATGATCAATGCATATCTGCTTTTTATGCAGGAAAATGCAGTTATGAAATATTTCCTGCATCCATCGACGGCATGGTGGGTCTGCGTGGTCTTTTTGCTGCTACAGTTGCGAAGAAAACGTGATTGGGGCAATCTGTATGTGCTGCCACTGACGGTGGTCTGGACACTTTTTGTGGCGGTGCCACTGAACGGGGAAGTCCGCTATGTTTACATATTATATGGCTGTCTGCCGTTTTTGGCAGCGGTCTTATTTGACCGGACTCTGGAATTGCAGATTAACTGAGGACATGTATCCTGTATTTCCAGCAAAAACTTAATGCATATGTTATGATAAGAGTAGTCGTTTTGTAGACTTTTACGAGCACAGGACGACTATTTTTTATGCACATATTTTTAGATGTATTAACATGTGTCTTGTCACCTGACAAGTACTGTGGTATACTTCGAAAAGTATAAACAAGCACAAAGGAGTTATTATGTCAATTGTAGAAGATATTATAAAATTAAAGGAAGAAAAGAATGCCGTTATTCTTGCCCATTATTATGTGGATGAGGAAGTGCAGGATATAGCAGATTACATCGGCGATTCTTTTTATTTGAGTAAAATCGCAACGAAGACAGATGCAGAGCGTATCATCTTTTGTGGTGTAGAGTTCATGGGGGAGAGCGCTAAGATTTTAAATCCGGATAAGCGCGTCTTTATGCCGGATGCAGCAGCCGATTGTCCGATGGCACATATGGCTACAAAGGAAGAAATATTGAAAGTCAAAGAAACATATGACGATGTGGCTGTTGTATGCTATATCAATTCTACAGCGGAATTAAAGACCATGGCAGATGTATGTGTGACTTCATCAAATGCAGTAAAGATTGTAAGAAACTTGCCAAATAAAAATATATTCTTTATACCGGATCGAAATCTGGGTTCTTATGTGGCAGAACAGGTGCCAGAGAAGAATATTATTTTGAATGCAGGTTGTTGCCCACGTCATGTGGCAATTACGGAAGAAAAGTTAATGGAGGCAAAAGAAAAGCATCCGAACGCTTTGTTTGCAGTTCATCCGGAGTGTACACAGAATGTGCTTGCACACGCAGATTATATTGGAAGTACAGCAGGTATCATTGATTATGTAGTGAATACAAATCATGATGAATTTATCATAGGAACGGTAGATGGTGTTTTTGCAGAAATTAAAAAGCAGGCACCGGGCAAGAAGTTATACACCGTAAAAGATCAGCAGATTTGTGTCAATATGAAAAAAGTAACATTAGAGAAGGTTTTGGATGTGCTTACCAATGACACAAATGAGGTGTTTGTAGCACAGGATCTGGCGCAGGCAGCAATGAAGCCTTTGCAAAAAATGTTGGAATTAGGACAGTAATGTTTGGAGATTTAAGAAAATGAAAACAGATGTATTAGTTGCAGGATGTGGCTGTTCCGGCCTTTATCTTGCACTGAATCTGCCAAAAGAAAAGCAGATTTTAATCGTAACCAAGTCAGATGCCGAGAGCAATGATTCCTATCTTGCACAGGGCGGTATGTGCGTTTTGACAAATGAAGACGACTATGATGCCTATTTTGAAGATACCATGGCAGCAGGTCATTATGAAAATGACCGCAAATCGGTGGAAATCATGATTCGTTCCTCACAGGATGTATTAAAAGATCTGATTGGTTGGGGCGCAGATTTTAAAAAGGATGCAGATGGCAATCTACTCTATACGAGAGAAGGGGCGCATAGTGCGAAGCGTATCGTTTTTCACGAAGATGTCACCGGAAAAGAAATCACAAGCCATTTGTTAGAAGAAGCAAGAAAACGCGATAATATCACGATCATGGAATATACGACACTTGTGGATATTATTAGCCGTGATGGCGTATGTTACGGTGGTGTTCTTCGTATGCAAGATGGTCGTATAGAAAAAGTGGAAGCAGAGCAGGTGGTCCTTGCTACCGGTGGTGTTGGTGGAGTGTATCGTCATTCGACCAATTTTAGACATTTGACCGGAGATGGAATTGCCATGGCCATCAAACATGGTGTGGAGCTAAAAGATATCACATATGTGCAGATTCATCCGACCACGTTTTATACAAAAGAGAAGGAACAGCGCAGTTTTCTCATTTCCGAATCGGTGCGTGGAGAAGGTGCAAAATTATATGATAAGCACGGCAAACGTTTTGTCAATGAACTTTTGCCAAGAGACCTTTTGACCGCGGAAATTCATAAGCAGATGGAAAAAGATGGCACAGATTATGTATGGGAGGATTTGCGGGAAATTCCTGCGGAAGAGCTGGATTCTCATTTCCCAAACATCATCGAGCACTGTCGCCAGATGGGATATGATGTGCACAAAGAATGTATTCCGGTTGTGCCGGCACAGCATTATTTTATGGGAGGCATCAAAGTCAACCATGAGAGTAAAACCAGCATGGAAGGGCTCTACGCAGTGGGAGAAACCGCATGCAATGGTGTGCATGGAAAGAATCGTCTGGCAAGCAATTCCTTATTGGAAAGCCTTGTTTTTGCAAAACGTGCAGCAGCAGATATTACCAGTCATAAGGATACGATAGAAAAAAGCGCTGCAAAAGAAGCGATAGAAAGCCTTGATCTGGCGAAGTATCGTGATAGAGAAGCGTTAGAAAAAGAGTATCAGGCATTGGTACAAAAAGCAGTGCAGGCAAACCCTTAAAAAAGGTGCAAACGCACCGGATATATAGAAAAAATGATAAAGGAGAAAAAATATGTTTGATCAGGTTACAATGACATTAAATGTTGACCCATATATCAGAAGTGCATTACAGGAGGATATTACAAGCGAAGATGTAAGTACAAACAGTGTGATGCCGGAACCACAATTAGGAGAAGTGGATTTGATTTGCAAGCAGGATGGAATTATTTGCGGATTGCAGATTTTTAGCCGTGTCTTTGAGATGTTGGATCCGACCACAAAAGTTGAATTGTTTGCAAAAGATGGTGATGCAGTAAAAGCAGGAGATCATATGGCAAAGGTGACAGGAGACATCCGTGTGCTTCTTTGCGGCGAGCGTACAGCATTGAATTATTTGCAGCGTATGAGTGGTGTAGCAACATATACACACCAGATTGCAGGAATGCTCGAAGGAACAGGCATCAAGCTATTAGATACAAGAAAAACCACCCCAAACAACCGTATTTTTGAAAAATATGCAGTTCGCATTGGTGGAGGAAACAATCACCGTTACAATCTGACAGATGGTGTGCTTTTAAAAGACAATCATATCGGTGCAGCAGGTGGTGTAAAAGAAGCGATTGCACGCGCAAAGGAATATGCGCCATTTGTACGTAAGATTGAAGTTGAGGTAGAGACACTTGACATGGTAAAAGAGGCAGTGGAAGCTGGTGCAGATATTATCATGTTAGACAATATGGATCATGATACCATGGCAAAGGCAATGGAAATCATCGATGGTAAAGCAGAAGTAGAAGTCAGTGGAAATATGACAGAAGAGAATCTTGCAAAATTATCCGGACTTGGCGTGGACTATGTTTCTAGCGGCGCGTTGACACATTCTGCACCAATTATGGATATTTCATTAAAAAATCTGCACCCTATAAACGAGTGAGGTAAAAAAAGTTGAGTGGAGAAGAACGTAGAAATCAAATTATTCATATCCTGCAGTCAAGCACGACACCGGTTTCCGGCGTGAAGCTGGCAAAAATGCTTGATGTCAGTCGTCAGGTGATTGTGCAGGACGTGGCCTTGCTTCGGGCAAAAGATATACGCATTCATTCTACAAACCGGGGTTATGTCATAGATAAAAATCAGGAGACACTACGCGTTTTTAAGGTTATTCATACAGAAGAACAAACAGCAGAAGAGTTACAGACAATCATTGACTTAGGTGGCTGGGTAAAAGATGTTTTTGTGTATCATAAGACGTATGGCGTGATCCGTGGGGAATTAAATATCCATTCCCGCTATGATATTGATAAATATATAGCAGATTTGAAAAGTGGTAAATCAAGCCAGCTGATGAATGTGACATCCGGATATCATTATCATACCGTATATGCCAGAGATGAGGCTGTCTTAGATCGTATTCAGGAGATGTTGGGAGAAAAAGGATTCTTAGCAAAATTGCAGGAATACGAACCGGTAAACTTCTGGGAAGAATAAGAATAACAGGAGCGTTCCTTTTTATAGCAGAGGAACGCTCCTGTTTTTTAATAGGAAATATCGATATCACCGGTTCCGGTGGAAACCGTCAGGCTTTTTTCAGAAGCAGCCTTAGACTGGTATTTCTCATGGTAACTATTGTCGTTGACTTCAATTTCTCCGAAACCGCAGGAGAGATCCATCTGAAAGTCATCCAGAGAAAGAGCCGAAGTTACATCAACATCGCCGACATTCGATGTGAGGTTTGCAATGTCAAACGTTACATCTTCTAAGGAGATATCTCCGACATCACTTCCAATGGTTACCTGCTGTAAAACAACATCGGTAAGCTCTGTATCACCAACATTTACGGAAACATCCATCTGGATGGCACTGGTGTTTTCCATGGTAAAATCGCCAACAGCACTTTTTCCTGTGATTTGTGAGAGAACGGTATTTTTTGGCACCGTAATCATGAGCGTACAGGAAGCATTATTTGTTAGTCCATGTAATGTCTTTTCGGATGCCTGCTTTACATAAAGGGTGCCATCCTTGATTTCATAGGAAGGAATCAGCGCTTTTTTCCTGGTTTGGTAGGAAATGCTGTAAGTATCACCATTTGTAATCGTAATGTCGGCTACATTTATGTCGAAGTCGATGCTTTGAAAAGCATCTAATTCCTCGTAAGTGGTACTGCCGGCAATAAAGTCGTCGGAATCATAGTGCTCATCAAAATCAGCAAACCAGCTTCCGGCAGGAATGATGACATGAATCAAAATACCGATGATGGCACTGGCGATGGTAATGATCGTGAGTAAAATAAGATATAGATTTTTTTTATGCATGATAATTCCTCCTTAATTTGACCAGATTTTTTTGAGAAAGCTGTGGATTATAGCGGCAAATGGCCAGATAATCCAGGTGATATACCAGTCAAAGCTCAAAAAACTCCATACTAAGTAAATGCAGGAAATGGTAGGCCAGTAGACAGACATGAAAGCTGCAACGGTCTTGTTACTGTAGTTTTCCTGTTTCTGATAGTCGACATACTGTCCGCCAATGGAACTGCTGTCATTGAGCTTGAGTAATGTGTTAAAACTTCCCATTTTCATGGAGGTTAAAACAATCATAAAAACACCAATGGCAACGATGGCAAGTACAGCTGCGCCGGAAATATCATCCATAAAAGATGGCAGATGCAGGGCATCCATAAGCATGGCTGGAACCGCGCACAGAATACAGAAAATGATGCCAACGCTCAGTAAAGCGGCATGTGTTGTGCGGTACATATTTCGCCGGTCATGCACATATTCTGTTGTAGCAAAATCCATAGAACAACGTTCGTGTGTTAAAAATCCCCAACGATTCATGGAAATACCCGATATGATAAACAGTGCCACTGCAACGGCAATAAAGCATAAAAGACCAATGATTCCACAAGCATCAAACATATTTGTGGCTGTTCCTAAATCGCCAAGTGCACTCATGATGATAACGCAGATGGGACTAGCGATACAAAGCAGTACGCCAAGCGCTGTAAAAAAAGCATGACGGGAGGAATCCTTCAAAAAATTTTTGATTTCATCCAGGGAGAGCATGCGTCCTGTCTCATACGTCTGTTGATGATGTATGTAGGAATCAATGCCAAGGTCTTCTGCAAGCTCATCCAAATTGCCAAATTCTGCAATGACGGTACCAATGGCTTCGTTTTCTGTCTTGCCATTGGCAATGAGTTCGTTGTATTTATCTTCCATCATTTGTTCAAGTTCATATTTGGCTTTTTGCACTTCGGGTGTATTTGGAAGATTTAAAAACATGGTTTCTAAATAATTTTTTATAGCGTCCATAATCATTCTCCTTATTTTTTGATAAATTTTTCAACAACTTCCTGGGTTAATTGCCATTCGGCACATTTCTCATGATAGTAGGCTCTGCCGGCATCTGTGATGCTATAATAGGTGCGGCGCTTGCCTGTGTCGGGATTGTTGCCGTCAAAAGAGGTAATATAACCGTTTTTTTCCATACGTGTAAAGGCTGAGTAAAGGGTTGTTTCCTTGATGCAATATTTCTCATCACTCATTGCCTTAATCTGTTTGGAAATCTCATACCCATAGGATGGCTCATCCCAAAGCAGATATAAAATCATGGTATCGTTATAGCCACGAATGACATCACTACTAATGGTTGTCATGCATAGATCGCTCCTTTCTGCTATTGTTACATGGTTATTTACTACGATAGTCGATACTTCGATTAACGTTGCTACGCCTGTCGTAGTATCAATATATGACTTTTTCTTGGGATTGTCAATAGGAAAAAAGAATTGTAGAATAAATTTATAGCAAAGAAGGGGCAGATTTAGATGTTAAGACGAAAGATAAAAGGGTATGATACATTTTCATGTATTGCAGACAAATGTCCTGCAACCTGTTGTGCAGGCTGGCTGATTGAGATTGATGATGAAGCGCTGCAGCGTTATCGCAAGGAGACAGACGCGTATGGTGAGACCTTGCGTAAACGGATTGATTGGGAAGAAAAGGTGTTTTTGCAGGATGATAGGGCGCGTTGTGCATTCTTGCGTGCCGATGATTTGTGCGATATGTATTGTCATTTGGGAGAGGAGAGTCTTTGTCTGACTTGCCAGTCCTATCCGCGTCATACAGAAGAATTTGAAAATGTCAGAGAGTACTCACTTGCAATTTCCTGTCCGGCAGTAGCGAAGTCTTTGCTACAGCAAAAGGAACCGATGCAGTGGGAGACGTGGGAAGATGACGAAGTGGAAGAGCCTTACGAAGAGTTTCATGGCTTGTTATACGAAAAGCTGGTTGCCATGCGAGAGGAACTTATGAAGATTATGCAGGAACGTGAGGTGCCTTTTCCTGTGCGATGTCACAGGGGATTGCTCCGTGTATATGCGATGCAGCAGGCTCTGGATGAGGGAAGATGGGAGAACTGTCTGGAGGATGACTATCCTGTCTGTGATGTAAATACCGGGATTTTAGCATTTTCTTCTATGGAAGACATGCATATGTTATATCGGAATTTATACGAGATGGAGCCACTTTCATACGATTGGAGAGTGTGGCTGATGCAGGCGGAACAAATGTTGTATACACAGGAGACTGCGACATATGAGAAGCTGCATGCGGAGTTTGTGGCGTCCGTATCGGATCTTTCCGTAAAAATGGAACAGATTGTTGTATATTTTTTGTTCGCCTATTTTTGCGGCGCCGTATACGATGAATATGTGTATGCGTTGGCACAGGAAGCGGTCGTGAATGCCTATTTGATATGTGAATTATGGTTTGCTAAGTGGTTAGAGCAAAAGAAACAAATTTCTTTTACGGATATGGTAGAGATTACTTATCGATATTCCAGGGAATTGGAACATTCGCAGGAAAATCTAGAGTGTATGGAAGAGTTGATGGATTGCCAGATTTTGGTATCATAGGAGTCTTGTTGGTATAAAGCATATAGGAAGAAAGGCGGCAGAATGGAAAAAAACACAAATTTACATTATGCACTGAGCGCACATGTGGCAGAACGACAGGCGGATGGAACCTATTACTGTCGTGCCTTGCAAACCGTTATGAAAGGGGAATATTGCTATTGCCTGAACTGCCCGTTGTTTGGTGGATTTTCGCAATTTGGAAATATGACCGAAGAGCCGGAGTGCTGGTATTATGATATGGAAGATATGCAGGAGGAAAAGCGTTTGCCACAGGAAATGCAAATGCGCACAGCAGGCTTGATTCTGGCGGGGATTACCGGCGAATTTCCGGATTATCTGCCGCAGGATGAAAATGCCAGACAATTTGCAATCATTGAACGTGCGATTCAATATGCAGCGAGAGCACACAAGGGGGCTGTGCGGAAGGGAAGCAACGTGCCCTATATTGCACATCCGATGGAAACGATGATGCTGGTAGCTTCTATGACAAGCGATAATGAAGTGATCGCGGCAGCAGCCTTGCATGATGTTGTCGAAGATACACCGATAACCATTGCACAGATTGAGCAGGATTTTGGTGCTGCGATTGCATCATACGTTGCACATGAATCAGAGAATAAACGTGAGGACAGACCAAAAAGCGAGACATGGAAAATACGAAAACAGGAGCAGTTAGAGAAAACACGTCATGCGAGCCGTCTCGTGAAGTGTATTATGCTAGCAGACAAGTTATCCAACATGCGCGCTAGTCTGCGTGATTTCAAAAAGGATGGTCGCCAGATCTGGAACAAGTTTAACATGAAAGATGAAAGAGAACAGTACTGGTATTATCATGAAGTGGCAGATGTGGTAAAAGAGTTAGAGGATACAGCATGCTATCAGGAATATATTTCTATTCTGCAAGAAGTTTTTGGTGCATTAGACAAGGAAATGCACGGGGATTGAGCGATGCAGCAGGGCATTGAGCTGCTGTATCCTTTCCTGACGTAACGCATCATCGCTGATATAGAGCTGTAAACTAATAGCTATGGCATCGTCGCTGTATGTAGAAAGCAACGCGATATCTTCTAAGTTTAAACATCGAGTGCTTTCTGTTGGTGAAGATAAGATTGTGGAAATACGATTCAACTGTGAAAAGGACGCAAACAACGATTTACTGGATTGTTTCAGAGGCAATTGAATCCGATTTTGTGCGGCAAGTTCGTACTCACATGTAGAGATGATTTGCAGGCATAGATGCAGACGCCCGTCAATGTCAGAAGCTTCCATTAAAATATCAGGGCGTTTTTCTTTTACGGATAGAAAATAGGCTTTTGCGCCGGAAATATCTTTCTTGTGTAAATAGTTTAGGAGACGATCGATGGTTTCTTTCGTCTCTTTTTTTTCGCCAATCAGACCAACCTTGCATTCTTTTACACGCAAATGGCGATATTCACACCAGACCATCAAAAGAAATTCTGAAATAAATCCGTAGAGACGTTTGTGATAATCATCATAGTCATCCAAAGTTAATCTAGGATGCATCGCACGAAAGATCGGAAATAAAAAAGCGCAATACTCATCAAATAAAACCTTTGAACAAAGCATCATATTGCCAAAATAAGTATGGTTTTCCTGCAAACGTCTGGCATAAAGTGGATAAAAGTCAGGATAGAGTTCTGCAATGACATCACTTGCGACAGCAAGATCTTCGGGACTGTGATTTTCTCCAAAACCGTATGCATAAGAAAAATTAAGAGTCAGACGCTTTGAAGTAAGAATATCGTAATCCTGCAGTAAGGATTGGAGTTCACCTTGGGTAAAGACAAAACCAGCGTCGTTTAGCAGATAACGACGGTAGTGGCAGATGCCAACATAATCAGCGTCTGTGACATTTTTCCAGACCCAGTAGACGCCGGTCAATTCGCTGTAGTAACCGTTTAAGGCGGATATATTATCCCCGGTATCATCTCCGATATAGCCAAGATCATCGTGAAGGGCACGTCCAACCTGAAGCGGGACATACATAGGATCGGATGGAACCGAAAATGGCTTATGTGTCATGGTAAAAATCTGGATATGCATCGTGTTGCACCTCATCTGCTTTGAAAAGTCATGGTATCTATGAATAAATATAGTATATCTTTGGACAAAAGAAAAGCGATATAATGGTTGCTTTCTAGAACAGTTCTGTTATAATAATCTATGTAGCTATTTGTTGAATCACATTACCACTATAGCAAAGAGGAGATATATGGGATTATCAATTGGACGCATGGGTGCAACGAGCACAAGTTCATATATGGCAGTTCGTCCGCAGCAGTACGCATTGAGCAATGAATCACAGGCATCAGATGTTTATGAAGCATCTGCAGTCAAGGGCATGACAGGACTTGGTACCGTACATCCGGTACAATATCCGAATGCACAAGTCAGTGGACAGAGCAGTACGTCTTCCGTAGCAGCAGCGCATGGTGTGGAAGAGGCATACAACGAAATAGCATCCGCTTTTGCAGGGATGGCGACATCATATGGTGCGGACATGATTGGTACAAGTTATGGCATGATCGGTTCACAGATTGACGTATATGCATAGTGGAATAAGAAATAGGGATACCGAGGCGATTTACGAAAGTAGATCGTCTTTTTTATTGCTAATATAAAAAGTAAAAAAGACCGATGAATCGGTCTTTTTTGAGGGGAGTATAAATAATTAATAAGGGGTGTAAAAGGAAACTTCCTCTTACAAGCCTCATTATATAACGAGTTATTTTTTATTGCAACAAAAAAATTATAAAAAATCTATAAAATTTTATCAATGTGGAAAAAAACTGGAAAATGCGTCACGACAAGGAATCTGATGGATATTCATTGACACAATTTTTTACAAAAGATAATATGTAATTATCTATTATTATGTTCGTGGAAAGGGCTATTTATATGGAAACAATACAACTTGTGGCACCGTGTCATTTTGGCATGGAAGCAGTGTTAAAAAGAGAGATATATGACCTGGGTTATGAGATTACCAAAGTAGAAGATGGCAGAGTGATTTTTGAGGGGGATGAAGAGGCTATTTGTCGCAGCAATATTTTCTTACGCACAGCGGAGCGCGTGATGGTGCAGATTGGCAGATTTCATGCGACGACATTTGATGAATTGTATGAAAATATGAAGGCATTACCTTGGGAAAAATGGATTCCGCAGGACGGAAAATTCTGGGTGAAAAAGGCATCCTCTGTAAAAAGTAAGCTTTTTAGTGCATCGGATATCCAATCCATCTGTAAAAAAGCAATGGTGGACCGTTTAAAAATGACATATCATACCGATTGGTTTGAAGAAGACGGCGCATCTTTTCCGGTGCGTGTGTTCCTATTAAAAGATGAGGTGACGGTAGCACTGGATACAACCGGGGAACCACTGCATAAGCGTGGATACAGGACCTGGACAAGCAAGGCACCAATTTCAGAGACACTTGCAGCAGCGCTGATTATGCTGACACCATGGAGAGCAGATCGTATTTTAGTGGATCCGTTCTGTGGAAGTGGTACTTTTTTGATCGAAGCAGCAATGATGGCAGCGAATATGGCACCGGGAATGAACCGTTCTTTTACGGCAGAAGCGTGGACACACGTGATTCCAAAACAATTGTGGTATGATACGGTGGAAGAAGCGCAGGAGATGGTTGATCTCGACGTTGAGACGGACTTACAAGGCTATGATCTGGATCCGGATATGATTAAAATCGCAAGAGCGAATGCAAAACAGGCAGGCGTAGAGAAACTGATTCATTTTCAACAGCGCGATGTTGCAGATTTAAAGCACAGTAAAAAATATGGCTTTATCATTACCAATCCGCCATATGGTGAGCGTTTAGAGGAGAAAAAAGACCTTCCGGCGCTGTATACAACCATCGGAGAAGTATATCGAAATCTGGATGCGTGGTCACTTTATATGATTACTTCCTATGAGGAAGCAGAACGTTACATCGGGCGCAAAGCCGATAAAAATCGAAAATTATATAACGGCATGATTCGTACCTATTTTTATCAATTTATGGGTCCGAAGCCGCCGAAGAAGAAGGATAATGTATGAGATATTCCAAGCGGTATGTAATACTCACGGCAATATTACTTGTCACTTTTTTAGCAAAACTGAATACATGGAATGATGAATATGCAGATGTTACCGCCTTTCGTGGTGCTCAGCTGCAGGATGAAGTTTTTTATCCGCTCAAAGCCAGAAGCATTAACGAAGAAGGGCTGATACAGCTGACCGTAGGAGAAGAAACGTATGGTGTCAAAGATGGCGTGATTCTAGGAGATCATATGCAGGTGATGGCATCGCTTTCTTTCGTGCAGGACTTTTTTGGCTGCAGTGCATCCCTTTATGAAAACCAGAAGATTTCGCTGGATTATGGAGATACAAATTACACATTTTATATTAATAGCATCGATGCAAAACGTGGAGAAAAAGCGATTGCACTTGATGTCATGCCGGAGTTACATGAAGGTCAGGCGTATTTATCTTTGCAGGATTTGTGTCGGGAATTTGGCTGTGAATACAGTTATGATGAAGTCAATTATCAGGCGACAATCGCGGGAGAAGTACGAAAGGGAGCTTTACCGAAATCATACGATTTAAGACAGAAGGAACGTGTGTCTGCTGTGCGTAATCAGAAAAATACATCGACCTGTTGGGCGCAGGCTGCTTTATCGGCGCTAGAGTCAACGTTGCTGCCGGAAGAAAAAACAGCATTTGATACGGATCGCATGATTGATCACAATGCGTATCAAGTGGACAGCTCTTTGGGTGGAAATTACATGATGGCGGTGTCATATCTTGTGTCATGGATGGGCCCGGATAAAGATGGGACAAAGACAGTGGATAAACATGTGCAGGAAGTACATTTTTATAACAGTGATGATATTGACGAAATCAAGTGGGCTGTATATCAGCATGGCGGGGTGTCAACCTCTATTTATGCAAAGGTTTCGACTTCAAATCTGAGTAAGTCTTCTTATTATAATAAGAAAAAAAATGCATATTGTTATAAGGGAACCGAAAAGCCAAATCATGATGTGGTTATTATTGGCTGGGATGACCAGTACAGTGCTTCCAATTTTACAGGAAAAGTGCCGGGGGATGGCGCGTTTATCTGTCAAAACAGCTGGGGAGCAACGTTTGGAGAAAACGGCGTATTTTATGTGTCGTATTACGATACCAATATTGGCGAGCAGGCGGTTTCCTATGTGCGTGCTGAGAATACAGATAACTATGATACGATTTATCAGTCGGATTTGTGCGGCTGGGTAGGCCAGGTGGGCTATAACAAAGAAAAAATTCATGCGGCGAATATCTATGAGGCACAAGCAGATGAACAAATCGAAAGTGCAGGATTTTATGCTTTGGGAAAAAATACAACATATCAGTTATATGTTGTGACGGATTATCGTAATACAGCATCGCTTGCAAGCCGTGTGGAAGTGGCAAGAGGTACGCTTGCGGATGCAGGCTATTACACGATTCCATTTGACCATGCATACAGTGTCAAGGAGGGTGAAAAATTTGCCATTGTGGTTGTATTGTCAACACCGGGAATGAATCATCCGATGGCAATAGAGTATGCAAAAGATGCGTTGACAAAACATGTGACCATATCCGATGGAGAAGGCTATATTAGCAATAATGGTCTGGATTGGGAGAGTGTAGAAGATACAGCAAAAGGTAATTTGTGCCTGAAAGCATATGGAAAAAAGGTGGAACAACCATAGGATGATGGGAAAGAGCAAACGATGAAAATAGAGAAGAAGATAGTAAAAGCAGTGACCATGACATTGGCACTGCTTTGTGTCATAGTCTGCGGTGTGTTGCTTGGCGTTCCTGATTTTCACGTCTGGGCACAAAAAAAGCAATTGCAGTATACAACGCAGGTGCAAAAAGGCGAGTCTGTCTTAGCCTTGATGAAAGCAGAAACAGCTGTTGTGACAGAAGGCAAAGAAGAGCATACGATGAAGGGACAGCTGCGTTTGGAATTGCCGCCGGGAGTTTCACAAAAGGATGTCACTATTGACGAGGATGTAGTTAGTGCTACCGTGCGAATCTACATTCCGGATATACGGGAGTCATATTTTTATGATTATCCGATGATTGGAAGCAGTGATCATATAGAAGATATTAAGTATGATGTGGAGCGGGGCGAAGGAGTCATATCCATTTCGACGGATGACGTGTATATTACGGATAGTATACGCGAAGATGATTATATTTATCTGAGTTTTGTACAGCCAAGAGACCGTTATGATTACATTGTGGTGATTGATGCCGGACATGGTGGAAAAGATCCGGGTGCAGCAGCACAAGGAATACAGGAAAAAGATATTGATCTGGCAATTGTAAAGAAAATGATGCCATATTTTGAACAAAATGATAAAATAGGTGTGTTTTATACAAGGGATGATGACAGCAGTGTCACTTTGGAAGAACGTGTAGGTCTGGCAAATCGCTTGCAGGCGGATCTGTTTTTGAGTATACATAACAATACAACGGCAAGTGGAAGAATGTCAGGAATCAATGGTACAGAGGTTATGTATCATATGGAAGATGGCACAGGTGCATCGAAAAGGTTTGCACAGACGTGTTTGGATTCATTATTAGCATCTCTAGGCTCAGGAAGTAAAGGCGTTGTAGTTGGAGATGATATTTATATTATACGTATGGCACAGATGCCCGTGGCACTGGCGGAGATCGGCTTTTTGACCAATCAGGAGGAGCTGGAACGGTTAAATAGTGATGCATACCAGGAGGCGGCGGCGAAGGCACTGTATCAGGCTATTGTAACAACATTGGAGGAATAGAAAATGAAAAAATTAGTATTTGCGACAGGAAACCAAAATAAAATGAGAGAAATTCGCGAAATTTATCAGGACTTGGGCTATGAGATATTGTCTATGAAGGAAGCGGGTGTTGCAGTCGATATTGTAGAAGATGGTACTACATTTGAAGAGAATGCGCTGATTAAAGCAAGAGCAATAGCAAATGAGATTGATGCGATTGTTCTCGCGGATGATTCCGGCCTGGAAATTGATTATTTGAATAAGGAACCGGGAATTTATTCTGCACGCTATATGGGAGAAGATACTTCCTATGATATAAAGAATGCAAATTTATTAGAGCGTTTAGAAGGCGTGCCAAAGGAGAAGCGTACAGCACGTTTTGTGTGCGCTGTAGCAGCGGTATTTCCGGATGGCAGTGAAAAAGTGGTAAGAGGTACCATAGAAGGCTATATTGGAGACGAACCACAGGGAGAGAATGGATTTGGATATGATCCGATTTTTTATGTGGATGCGTATGGATGTAGTACAGCAGCAATGTCACGTGAACAGAAGAATGCTATTTCACATCGTGGAAATGCACTGCGGAAGATGAAGGAAGAGTTGGTAAAGTATGAGAATATTAGTCGTTAGTGATACACATCGGAAACATGATAATCTGGATATTGCAATAGAAAAAGTGATGCCGGATCGTATTTATCATTTAGGAGATGGTGAAGGCGGTGAGGATTATATTGAGGCTGTTGCGGAATGTCCTTTGGAAATTGTTCGCGGAAATTGTGATTTTGGAAGCAATCTGCCTGCGGAAATTGTCATGAGCCTTGGGCGTCATGTGGTAATGCTTACACACGGACATTATTATAATGTCAATTATGGAACACAGATGTTAGTGGAAGCGGCAAAGGAAAAAGGGGCAGATGTTGTCTTTTACGGACACACCCATGTTCCGGAACTGACATATGAAGATGATATTACCATTGTAAATCCGGGAAGTATTTCTTATCCAAGACAAGATGGAAGACATCCGTCTTATGTTGTTATTGATGTCGATCCACAAGGAGATTTACATTTTAATTTGGTTTTTATGTAAAAATAGTGGTTGGAAAAAGCCGTGAAACCTGCATAAAATAAGGGCTTGCGGTGGTTTGAAAAAAACTTTAAAAAAATTTAAAAAAGATGTTGACATTTAGATATGTCTGCCATATAATATTACTTGCGTCACGGAAAGAAAGCGACGCAGTAATACATCGGGGTGTGGCTCAGTTTGGCTAGAGCACCTGGTTTGGGACCAGGGGGTCGCAGGTTCGAATCCTGTCACCCCGATTTGTATGCGGGTGTAGTTCAATGGTAGAACATCAGCCTTCCAAGCTGAATACGTGGGTTCGATTCCCATCACCCGCTCTTTTCTTTTGTATGTGTTCGTAGCTCAGCTGGATAGAGCAACGGCCTTCTAAGCCGTGGGTCGGGGGTTCGAATCCCTTCGAGCACATTTGAGATAAGGAAGACTTTTGGTCATCACTGTCTCGCATGGTGGGTATAGCGCAGTTGGTTAGCGCGCCAGATTGTGGCTCTGGAGGCCAAGGGTTCGAATCCCTTTATCCACCCTTGTTGCGATAGGGCAACATAATGAAGTTGTTGGGCTATCGCCAAGCGGTAAGGCACTGGATTTTGATTCCAGCATTCGCAGGTTCGAATCCTGCTAGCCCAGC
>CAKRJY010000017.1 GCA_934352055.1 uncultured Lachnospiraceae bacterium | reverse complement strand
GTTCACAATTCAGACCGTCCAGATAAAACTCATCCCGCATGATACGATTTCCGTTCTGGTCAAGGATCGGAGTTTTCCGAAGTTCGTCATGCTTGAAAATCAAATACTCCAGCGCAGCACCATAGTTGGAACTCTTACTTGCGATGTGCTTTAAGATTGCCATAGTTCTTTCCTGCCATTTCTGCGACCTGCTTCCGCATTTCAAAAATGCAGGCAATCGCATGGTTGATGTTTTCAAGCATAGCGCGCGACTGGATACCGCCGCTATTGAAGAACGCCGCGATCTGGTTCAAGTTGTTCCCGATGGCGGCAAACTCCCGTGTGATAGCTTCGATCTCGTCCGGGTGGACATAGAACACATACGAGGTATTCACGCGGCCTTTCATCAGCATCTGCGCTGCAAATTCAGAGAGGGTCATTCCGGCATCTTCTGCCTGCCGGTGTAAAAGTTCATGTGCTGTTTCTGTAACTCGTGCGGAGATTACTTTTGTCTTTACGATAGATTTCACTTTTTTCTTCGTTCGTGGCATGGGGTCTCCTTTCCAAAATCAAGAATTTGATTTTCCCGGCAGTGCATCTGCACTCCGGCTGTGACCTGCTGCAGCAGGCCACCAAAAGGCAAAATCATGTGATTTTGCACGATGTGAAGGTATGGGGAGCACAGTCCCCATCAAGATGCCGTCGTGGAGAAACCGCCCGTAGGAGCGGTTTCGTATACGAAGGCGAATCTTGCTCTTAACTACCGTCCACTCTGTCCCAGCCCGTTCCTGCCAGATTTTCTCCGGCGTATTTTCCGGTAAGACGCGCAGAATGCGCATTCAGTACCGGAGGTATCCTGCTGGGGTGGCTCATGCGATTTTCAAGGTGCAATGTGACTTTGTAAGGAATTAGGGATTTTCAGAAGTGAATCCAACAGTGAATAGGTCTGTTTGAAAGATAGTCCTTACACCCTATACAAACTTTAAGGGCTGTTTTTAAACCGGGTCTTCCGAAAATTCAAAGAAAATTCATTTTTCCAACATTCCCCTCTACCTATAACAATCTAAAATGGATGTTTGGCAACCAGATTTTTAAATTTCGTTGAACTGTCTAATTTTAGAATATAGATTTTGTTTATTTCCCACTTATAGAACTAGAGAAAAGCCGTTTCACAAAAGATTTTGAAAGCCCCTACACTAATAGGAATCCGCAGAGCCGTTTTGGAATACAGTTTTTCAAAAAATTTTGAAAATAAAAAGGCCGGAACAGGATGAACTACTTGCAGGCGCACTACTGCGCTGCATTCGCTCATTCTGTTCCGGCCTATATCACATATTGCTACGGTATCGCTCTAACAAACAGATATTGTATTGTAGACCCAAAAGAACGTCTGATGGAGCTGGTCGGCTAACTACGTGCCGCCTAAGATTCCACCTCTGCGCTTTCAGCGTCCTGCGATGCATTTTGCTTCAGGCTTCTTTCCTACAATCCTCCGCCGTGGCAAATTCAATGTTCTTCACAGGCAGACCGTGAATGTACTCCACCAGAGATTCGGCGGAAATATAATCTTCACAGCCACCACGCTTGATCTGGAGCATATTCTTTCCATCAACGACACTGCGATTCCCGATCCGCAGCCCTTTTGGGGTGCGGATTTCATGTTCTCCGTTGCTCATCTTTTCACGGCCTCCTTTGTGTTGGTTTAAGTTTCTTCTTATCTTCTATTCGGCTTCACCTTTTGAACTTCCGCTCTTTTTTCACCTTTTTCGTCTTGCATATTTACGATTTTTACGGTATAATAATCCAAAAGATGATAGAATATAGCATATATTATAAGCAAGTCATATCGCCGTGTCAAGAGGAAAACGTGAAAATTCATTGCATCTTACTGATTGAATATTTACAAATTCCATTGCACATTGTTACAGCACGATAACTACGCCATAGAAAGGTTGCAAACATGAAATTTGGAGAGAAAGTTCGCGATCTACGAAAGAAACATTCTTTAACACAGGACGAATTGGCACAATGTCTGGGTATCAACAAACGAACGATCATCGGATGGGAGCGTGATGGCCGCTACCCTCGCAGTATTGAAATGCTTGAAAAGATGGCCGATATATTCCATGTACCTTTGACCTATTTACAGCCGGATCAGTCTTTATTTATCGAACGTGCCGCCGAAGCCTACGGAAAAAAGGGCAAAATAGAAGCCCAGCATCTCGCATTTGAGCTTACTGAGCTATTTGCCAGCGGAGAGTTGACCCCGCAGGATATGGACGGCATCATGTATGAAATGCACAAAGCCTATTTTAAGTATCGAGAACAAAAACGAGAAAAGGAACGAATCATGAACCTGTAAATCACTGTTCCATTCACTATGCCATCCCCGAAAGGAGATCACATTATGGATTCTGCATTTATTCACCAAGCTGCTAATGAACTTGTCCAAAATGTCGGAACTCGCAACATTAAACAAATCGCGCGCAGTTGCAGTCTGGACATCAGTGAAACATCCCGCATTAAAGATATGTTGGGTTTACTTTCGCTCTATTTTGATAGGCCATTGATTCTTATCAATCGCCAGCTGGACAAACAGACAAAGCAGATGGTGTGCGGCTATGCGCTGGGGCATTATCTGGAGCATCAGCTGCTTATGGACCTGCATACCTTAAACAAGTTTCTGACCATTAAGGATAGGCACATTCTTCTTTACGAGCATAACGCTTTCACATCCCACCTGATGCTGGACAGTGATGAGGTCTATCAAATGACGAGGCGCGGGCTGGATGCTGCTCAGATTGCCGCTGCTAAGGGAATCCACCTCAATCTGGTGCTGGTAAAACTGCTGGAACTGCATCATCTGGGATACGATCTAAGGCACTATCACGCCCAGCACCACGCGTTTATCAAACAGTTCAATCTTCCGGCACATTTTCAGTTTGATGTTGCCGCCGGATGAACTTATGTTCTTATAACCCTAAAACCCGTAATGAACGGCGCGTTACGCCTGTCCATCACGGGTTTTTCGTGTTATTTCAGTTTTTCGAGGATTTCATCAGCACTCATGCCTTCAGCAAGCAGCTTTTTCAGAACAGATTCTGCCTCTGCTTTCTTTGCTTCCTCTGCAGCCTTAGCATCTGCCTTTGCTTTCTTTTCTTCCAGAGTGGCCACTTCTTTTTCGGCCTTCCTCAAAGTAGCCTTTTTTGCTTTCAAATCAGCCTTCAAAGTGTCAATGTTGGCGGTGATGGATGCGATCTCTGCAGTCAGGGAAACGATAGATTCCTGCTTCTCTGCGATCTGGGATGCGTAATCTTTGGTGGTATGGGTTTTAGGACGGTTTTTGCTGCCTTTCGTTCTGGGCATTTTTGTTACCTCCGAATTGTTCGAATGCGATTCTGTAACATTATTTTTATTCTTCTACAATAGTTGTATATGAATAACGATTTAACAGCTCGATAATTGCTTCTTTTTGATGATCATTTGATTTCGGATTTAGAACCACCCTGGAAACAAATCCCTTAAAATTGAATGGAATTTGTAGCCCTGCTTCTTGACTGTTTTTATATATAATTGAACGAATTTCATTTTCTTCTTTAAAGTCATGCTTTTTTATTGCATGAAAAACACGTGCGGAACTCGGCAGGCCAAATCTAGCTCGTTCATCATCATGTGGGATGTAAAATGGCACATCCATATTTCCCATTTGCTCATTTTCATCAAGATAATGAACTTTATACATTCTTGCGCCATTTATCCTTGAAAGCATAAAAATTTGTCCTACAGTTGATACTATACAGACTCCGTTATCTGAAGCATATTCGTTCCACATTTTTGTATTACCAGTTTTATACGGTGTCCAACAAGTCACATATGGCACATACACATGGGATTTTAATTCATTAAGTCTCCGATAATTTTCTTCTGATTGTTGTGCCCAGCCGTCAAAAAACTCTAGCGGAATTTCCCCCTCATATTCATCATCAAACCTTGAAGCATTGCAAAAGAAGAGCGTCTGTGTAGAAAGCATAGATTCCAGCTTTGAGTAATTTATATATCTTCCGATTTCTAAATCTAACCGGGGCATATATTCATTATTAATTCTGTCTATGTCGGTTGCAAAATAAACACACATAGAGAAGCCTCCTACTCTCTTTATCCATCCTTTGCATTCTTCGCCACATTCTCATGTGTTGCCTGCCGCCCACCACGTAGAGGTGTGCAAAGTTTCGAGCAGCATAGGGAGCTACTGCTCCCAGTATATCACAATTTCATCCTGTTTTACAGACGCTTTCTTGTCTTCATTGCCACGTAATACACTAAACCGCCGATTACTCCACCTACTGTGTTGTAGAAGATGTCCGATAGCTGGAATGTACCCAAACGAAGCAATAATTGCAGCATCTCAATGCTTACCGAAAAGCAAAATGCTATCTTCCCGCTTTGCCATAGGATCTTCTTCAAGCTGTTTCCAATCTTTTCTTCGAATATCCCCATCACTACTGCTGAAAACGGCACCATCATGATCACGTTTTCGATGCACTCCGTTGTCAGCTTTTGTTCGCCATTCACCGTCTCCCAGATACCCCAGCCGCCCATGACATCACTCAACGGATTCATCCACAGGTTCCGATTCAGCAACGTTCGGAACAAGATCATCGATGTCACGAAAGCCAGTAAGAACAGCTTCCGAAAGAACACGCTCTCTTTGAACTTCTGATACCATGTCACTATGGCGTTCTTCCAGCCTTTGCCGGCTGCGGTAGGCTCATACGCATACAGATAGAAAAACATAGCCAAAAAGGAAAGAAGAAGCGAAAAGCCAAACGGCTCATATAGTGCAGTTAGGATGTTTGTGAGGATCTTCCCGAATAAATCAATAGTTTCCTTCATCATTGTTTAGAGATCACTGAACAGATTATCCTTGTACACACCGCTCTCCAGCATCTTTTTAAAGCTATCCTTTACTGCTGCGACATCCTCATGGTAGGTCATGCCGTACCAGGTGTCGTTGGTTTTCAGGACCTTCACAGACATCTTGCCCTGCTCCAGTAATTCACCGATGAAGATCGGAATCAAATACTCCGCTTTCAGAGGATTGCCCGGTACTTCCTTCTCGAAGAACTCTTTAAAGCCTTCCTCCAGCACATCCAGGAAATCTGGAGTCAGGCCCCACATGTTCATAGACACCAGAGAATTTACATCAACAACCACGCCGCCTGCTTCTGCTCCAGTTGTGGTCTTCACGATATTCTTGGTTTCCACAACCTCAGTCAGATTATTCTGCTCGTCCATCTTGCAGATGCCACGAGTCACGCCGCCGTTATCGGATAGTGTATTCTTCAGCACAAAGCCTGCCATACAGGACTTACCACCATTCACCAGATATTCATGGACAGCCTTGAAGCCTTCCTTGCCATAGTAATCATCTGCATTGATGACAATGAACGGAGTATCAATCACATTTTTCGCTGCAAGGACGGCCTGGCCAGTCCCCCACGGTTTTGTACGGCCTTCTGGCAGAGCTCCCGGGATGTCGTTGATATCCTGGAAAGCGTAGTCTACGGTTACATTGTGTGAGGAACAAATAGAGGCAATCCGTTCACCAATGACCTCTTTAAACTCCTTTTCGATATCCTTACGAATGATAAATACCACATGGTTGAAACCAGCCTCAATCGCATCATGGATTGAGTAGTCCATGATGATATGATTAGAAGCATCCACTGGCTCCAACTGCTTAATACCCGTTCCGAAGCGGCTGCCAATACCGGCCGCCATGATAAGTAATGTTGTTTTCACGTTTTCTCCTCTCTCTGTATTCATTCATTTATTTTAAAAAGGCAAATCTTAATGTCCAGATATCATAGACGATTACTGTTTTCTGAGCTATGTGTTTAATTCACTTCTATCAAACGAACGATTTTCAAAAACATTCTGAACAAGGTCTACTCTCTTTCGTTAAACTCGTGTGGGTAGTATTGACTTTTATACAACATTCTTTTTGTGGAAACCAATCATTTTCACTTAAATTTCAACATTATTTTCTAGTTCTTTTTAGCATCCTACCAATACACTGTTGCATTTTTGTAACAAAGAACTCATCGCGAAATAGCAATAAGACCACAAAATATATTATACCCCCAAGCATAATTAAACCAAAAGTATCTAAAATATTAGCATCAAATTTATTAGACAAAACACTTAATGCAAAAAACATTACGAGCGAAGCTGCTAAATATTTATAACCTGCGTATATAACATTTTTCAATCGTACATACTCTTTAGTATAATGTAAGTAACCAATCAAAACAACGCCTTCTGCTGCAACCGAAGCAACCGTTGCACCAATCGCACCATATTTTGGAATAAGCATTGCATTCAAAAACACATTTGTTATAGCAGAAGTTACTTGCACGATATTTCCTTTGCTCTGCATACCAGTTGGAGTAATAATATTATACCCAATGCATGTTCTTAATCCCTGTATTATGAACATCGGGCAAAAAATCAACAGTAATGTGGTCACCTTTCCGTACTCTATTCCTAAAAACCACGGAACAAGATTCGCTGCAATTCCTGCCATACCAAACGACATCGGAAAAACTAGCATCGAAATAAAATGCAATGAATTATTAAAATTCACCTCAAATTCCTTTTTCTTTTTTTGCACAAAAAGTGCTGTCATTCTAGAGCGCATTACTATATTATATGAGCTAATTACCATAGTTGCCATATTTACAATTTTATGTGCTTGCTCATAATAACCATTTTCTGCGTTATCTTGATAAAGAACACCTAACATGGCTTTATCAAGAACAGAATGGATCTGATATGAAATTGTTGGCACAAAATATATAAATGTAGGTTTAATGTGCTTCTTTAAATCACGAACTGCCACTTTGCTCACATACACATATTTTCTTAAATGCATCCACATTGTTACATTTCCAGCAAATTGTGAAATGCAAAGTAGCATGATGTAAACTGCCAAATCATTTTTAGTTTTTACAAGTAAAAAGATTAACGCCAAACTTAGCAATTTTACACAAATGTTTCTGAGTGCAACATACTTAAACTTTTCAATTCCCTGAAACAACCAACTGATATCAAAGATTGCCGCTAAAAAATAAGGTATTTGAATTAAAAAATAAATTCTATAGTCTTTATAACACAGTGCAAAAACAAGATAAAACAGCATGGATAATGAAACCGACAACATTTTTACCACTTGTATTTCCCAAAATCTATGAGAATACTCTTCCTTGTCGTCATTAACAGATGCTATTTCACGCTGTCCGTATGTTGCTATACCTAAGGATCCAACCATAACAAATGTGGATACAAATGAGTAAGTATAACTATAAATACCAATATTACCTGGGCCTAATACTTTTGAAATGTAAGGTGTTGTAACTAACGGCAAAATAAGATTAAGTATTTGATAGGTCAAATTGTAAATATAGTTCTTTTTAATACCTTCTTTGTTCATCTAAACCCCTCTTTAATTTAGCTTTTTTTATCTTTTTTATAAGCACAAACTTTAAGACATTGATAGCATCCAATACATTTATGCTCATCGATTAAGGGATACAAAAATCCCTCAGCATCAAATTCCATATGTATAGCTTGCACTGGACAAATCGCATAGCAAGCAGAACATCCGCAGCAATCACTTTTTTTAGTATATAAAATCGGAATTTTCTTCTGATTGTGGTTGTTAACTATACTCTTCTCATTCATATTTTTTCCTCGTTGTATATTTCAAAAATTTACGAATAATTTTTTTATACCAACTTAGTTCAACGTAATTTGATACAATATATGAGAAGCCCTTATTTTTATACTGCTTCCAAAACGTTTCTCTGGTACACGGTTTTTCGTATGGACGAATTAACGGAGTTTGCATATAGTCACACACATTTATCTCAATTTTATCTATGTCATTATATGTTTTTTGCAAAAGACGCTTTCCCTTATCTGAATTAATCAATACCAACGAAACACCTTTATTATCATTAAACTCGGGATTGACTTTCTCTATCCCCCACGCATCACCAATTGTAATGTCCCCAGGATGCTCTATTGATTTATATGGGCATTCATAGCAGGCCGGTCTTAAAATATTGTGATCTCTAAATAAATGAGTGAAGATTACGTTATCATACTCTTTTCCATTAATCCAAACTGATTCTTTGTGAGCTTTCCACCCAAATCTTTTTTTATTAATAAATTCAACCTCAGTAACTTTCCCACCATATTTTTTTTCACAATATATAAGATAATCTTTCCATACCATGGGTGAAGGAACACCATGGCAGATGATATCAATACAATACAAATTATCTGTATTTACACTTGCACAGTACGCTTTTAATCCCGCAATCTGGCAAGATGTCCCTGAAAATAAGACAGTTCTTCCATCAACAAGATCCTTTTTTACCTGTCTAAATGTATCCTTCAAATCACTCTGGATATATTTTGACCCTCTAAATCGATCACGTCCTTCTATTGTTTCACTTCGTCCATGATATGCAACGTAATCGGAATCAAGTTGGCAGCCATAAACAACGCCTTTTTCGTCAAGGATAATATCTGTCAAAGCAGTAAATATCCCCCCACTTCTAGAGTTTTCGCGGACGAACATATTCTTGTGTTTTATTATAAAGCTTTCAATCGGCATACCAAACTTCCTTTCATTCTCTCTTGTTCAATAGTATTCTCGCAAAATATTCTCTTACAAAACATTTTTCTTGCTCTATAACACTATTTATTATTTGAAAATCAAGTTTATTTTTTAATACATCTTCAATATCCCAATCAAACTGTTCATCAACACATCTTTCTGTAAACATTAATTTCTTTGATGCATATTCTATTTTCTTTTTTCGTCTTTCCGTTTGAATTGAAATAAACGATTTATTACGTACAACAGATAACATTGTTCCATGGAACATATTTGTTATTATCAAGTTTGCTTTGTCTATATAACCAACAAATTGAAATGGATTTTTTGCAGCAACGTTTACATCACACCATTTATTATAAATGTCAACCGACAGTGTTACAAAGCCATTTCTATGTGCATATTCCTTTATCTTTCTTACCGTTGTTTCATTAGAAATCGAGCCGTATATCATTATAAAACTTTTCCGGATTTTAGGTAATTGAGATGGTATCTGATATAAAAATACTGGATCTAAATGAACAGACACATTTGTAAACCCAGCTGCTTCTAAAATCTTCTTTGAATTTAAGTCTCGAACTGAGATTGCTACAAATTTAGAAATTTCTTTTATACTATCGCGGGAAAGAGTTTCATCAAAATTCCCCATACTCACCGCATAGGATATTCTTGTTCCTGCATTTACCGATGCTGCAGTGTTATATTTATTAAAAGCCTTATTTTTTTCATTCCACATTTCATCACTACCAACAACTACAATATCATAGTTTTTGTTGATAGTCCCAATTGGTAAATATGCTTTTTGAGCTTCTCGATTGGCTATAACCCTATTCAAATTCATCCAAAACAATCTTGGATTCTTTGTTTGCAGAAGTTGCTTCTTTTGTATGCTAAAAATGTCCGCACTTTTATTAGGAACAAAATACACTTTAGAAGTGCTACAACTCTCGATGAAATTCTTCAAACAATATGCCTGTAAAAATGCGCCCTCGTTAATAGCATTATAGTATGTCACAATTCCTATGCTCATTGCATCTCAACTCCCTCTTCTAGCAAAACTTTCGTTAGTATTTCTTCAAATCTTTCAGTTACCTTCTTCGGTAAAAAATCCTCTGCTCTTTTTTTCGCATTTAAAGATATATATCGGTATAGACCATCGTCCTCTAACAGATTAATCACCTGCTCTGCAAACGAAGTAATATCATACTTTTCTATCAAGAAGCCGTTTTTTCCGTTCGAAATTATTTCATCTGGTCCATTATTATGAAATGCAACAACAGGAATACCAAACGCCATAGCCTCAACAAGAACAACGCCAAACCCCTCATATCTTGATGTATGCAAAAACACGGATGCTTTTTTATAGTATTCCGTCACATCTGATGACATTCCAACAAACTTTATGCAATCTTGAAGATTTCTTTTCTCTACATTTTCTTCCAAGTTCTTTTTGTCAGGACCATCTCCCACCAAAACGATTTTAACATTTTCCTTTTTTTTTCTTATTTCATCTACAATATCTATTAAATAGTCTATTCCCTTCTGATACCGATATATTCTTCCAACAAAAATAAGCGGATTTTCTTTTCGAGGCTCTTTATTATAAACATCAAATGAAACCGGATTATATAATGTACTTGTTTCAACCCCAAAACTCTCTGAAAATTTAACTTTGTCTGCATCTGTCAGAACTATAAGATGGTTCAGATTCTTCATCATCTTTTTAAACAGCACTTCCTGCCCATAACTATTTCGATTTTTCATCAAAAAATAGCTTTCATAAGTGTTATGCTGCCATCCAATAGTTTTTGCTTTTAATTCTGGCGCTATCATTGCAAGAAGCAGCGAATAATAATCGGTCAATGCAATAATTATATCAAAAGAATTATCATTAAAATATTGAATTAATCCTTTCTTTTGCTTCGTTGCATATAACGTTTTCAACAATATATCTGCACCAATTTCATTGTTAAGAATTCCGATTCTTTTATTTATTTTCCAAACAGCTAAAGAAAATGCTCCTATCAATGTATACTTGTTATGTCTCGGGAAGTCATTTAAATTTTTTATCTTAATTTCATTATTTAACCCAAAAATATTATCATCTTTATTAGAATATGGCATTACAATTGTTATTTCATGTTCTTTTGTCATCCCATTAATAATATTCGGAATAATCCTCTGTATTCCTCCATGCATAAAGAGATTCAAACTTAAAAAACAGATCTTCATGTTATATCCTCCGTATTATTCAATGTTCGCACTAAGCACCAATAATATGTCGTTATTCCTAAAGAAAGAAAATATGGCACAAACATAGGTGCATCATATAATGGATTTCCAGAAAAACAATATAACAAGAAGAACAATTGCATGCCAATTGAAAATGCCATATTTTTTTGCTCTTCATCTGGCAACTCAAATCGACCAGTTCTCATTTTAGAAAACAGGTACACTGATATTGCAAACATGCTAACAAACATAGCAACAAAGACAGTGAAGCCAACAATTCCGGTTTCACATAATAATTGAATATAAACATTATGTGCGTTTGACGTAACGCCAAAGCCTTCTGCTAATGTGCTAAACCGCATCCATCCAATTCCAAAGAGAGGGCTTGTTCTAAATACGCTCATAACAGCAGTCCATGTTGTTAATCTACCCTGTGTTACATCTCCATCCTCTGCTGTCTCATAAAATCTACCTATAAATGAAAACAGGTTTGGAAACAATGAATATCCAATATAAAAGAAGCCTATAACGCCAATTACAATTGTAAGAATTTTAAAAAATCTTCCGTGCTTTTTATTTGCCGAATAAATATAATAGACAAGTAGCATTGCCATTACAGAAAAAATCATATGCGCACGTTTTCCTGTAAACAATAAGGCCAGAAATGCCAGGCAAAACAAAAGCTTAAATTGTTTTTTCCGTCTATTTGAATCACTAAATAATATGTACGAAAACAATAGCAGTATACTAGTCGCTAGGTACATTCCATTAGACGAATAATGATTTGCTAGTCCAGATATCCATCCATGTGCATAATGAGCTAAAAGCAACGATTGTCTCTTAGCATCGAACATTTTGACAATAATGTTTTTATACGAATAGGCATCAAATTTCAGCCATATAGTGGCAAACACATGTATCAATGACATGTAGGTATATAGTTTTACAATACGATTGGGAAAATTATAGATTGTTCTCCCAATAAACAGCAATGCAAATAATAAGAAATATCTTAAATATCCAAAACCATTATTTATCTCTATATAATAATTGTTTATACAGTAAACTAAAATAGAAAGAATAAATAACATGTCACATGGCAATGGAGACATTCTTTCCGTCCATTTAGTCATAAAAAGCAGCACAAACAAAGAAAGGCTACATAATACGATTCTAATATTGTTAGGGATAAAAATATTAGTCAAAGAGTCCCAAATTCCTAATGAAATAATATATGTAAATATCAAATTTAGTAGTAACCTATTTTTTGATATTTTTAAACCATTTCTCTCCATAATATAATCTCACTCCTAAAACCTATGCTCAGATTGAAAGTCTGCACTGCTTTCATATTTGTACAATAATCTAAGTTTTATTATTTCAATAAATGCCATCCAAGGCACCTCTGCCATTAAGAAACATATCGGGCTAGACTCCAATAACAACCAACTTGCTTGGATTGATATAATATTATTTATTAGCAAGCTTGTATCTAACAGTTTGATGTAGTATTTACTCGTGAGCAAATTCACAGGAGTTTCGGAACATTAATGACTAAACGCTCTTCATTTTTAATCTTTACATTCCGTGATATTACCCTAAACAATCAAGTTCTCAATTGAGTTTCAAAATGCATTTTTAATTATTTCCTCAAGTTTGATAAAAAACTTTATTACATTCTGTTTTCCATAAAATTCATTTCCAAACGTTATTTTGATTAATTTGTAATAATATTTAAGTCCTAGCTTCGCACTCTGAAATTTTTCCTTAGAGAATTTAAATCTTGTGAAACGATAATTCTCCAATCTTTTCAAGACTTCTTGACTATCAACTATTTTTTTTATACTTGTATTATAGGTGACACATGTATCTTTTATTGATTGATATGCTTTCATTCCACAATCACTTCTAATAATTACACAGCTGCTTCCCATTGGGTAAGTATTTTCACCTGTGTAATTATCTCCAACTGAAATATCTGCATAGCGGTTCAGTTTATCAATACAATAGATACATCTCGGATGGCAAAAGAAATCCTTAACCTGAGATCGCATTTTCTTTGGTAAAACTACTGTTGTATTCTTCTGCACCAGCTTTAAATCCCCGGGCCACCCATTTTTTTCTTTATCTCTAAAATACAATTCAGTAAGAATTCCTTCGTTATCATGAATGCTATTAAAATAGTCCCACACATGATAGGTCATTAGTTTATCGCAAAACAGACCAATTAGTAGATAATTTTCACGTTTTAAATGAAATTTTCGAATAACATTAGATATTCCTTGAATTGCACAACTTGTTCCCGTAATAATTATCTTCTCTTCTCTATGTGCAAGCATATATCGCACAACGTCCTCTTGAGAAACTGATATGTACCTAGATTTCTCACTTCCTGTTACTTGTTCAGATTCTTTGCATATTTCAGTCTTGACCATTGTTTCAAAATTATTCGACTTTACAACAAAGGCAGCTACATATCCATAAACACTTTTTTCTCTGAGTAGTGTGGAAATTATACTTGAAATAACTCCACCAGATGTCGCTTTTTTTAACAACACCTCATTAGTGGTATGACATATCTCTGTGGCTTTATAATCGCCTATACAATATGTTTTCACCTCATTTGATTTTAGAGATACCTCTTCATCTATGCCTGATTTACCCGGGCAAACATCAACACAAAGACCACATTGAATGCAATTTTCTTCATGTATTCTTGGTGTCGGTATTCCTTTTTTCATTTCCAATGAAATTGCCGATTTAGGGCAAACGCCAGTACAAATTCCACATGAACAGCATTGTCCACTATTAACAACTTGCTGTATACTTTTACTCATTTTTTCTTCCTCAATCGCCTTTCCAATTCATCAAAGCAATTTTCCTTCTGCACTTTATTCAAGTTCTGCCTGATTGTTTCTTCTTCCACTTTATGATTTTTATCCATTCTTTCAAGTGTTTCAATTATTACGATGTCGCTTACGTCCCCAACATCAAGAACATATTTACTTTGTCCCATAAGACCTAATAACTCTTGATATTTAACTGCCCACCCCAATGCAACACAAGGGATACACTCCTTATAGGAATGTACAATAGAGTGATATCTTGCAGCAACTATATAGTCAAAATTTTTTACCAGTGATTCAAAAGCAAAACAAGAAAGCACCTCATTCAATATAACAACTCTATGCTCATTCTTAAACTCTTTCTTAATCTCGTTACAAATATTCAAATCATCGGTAGCATGACATAATAGATATACATTCTTCTTTTTTTCTAGTATCGTGTTCACAATAACTATATATTTCGACAATATGCGGTCGTGATCATACTGTTCATATAGACGTCTATTTACAACGAGCCCAACGCTTTCATTTTTAATCTTGATATTACTATCTTGGAAAAAATCTTTAGCCGCTTCGAAAATCCGAGAATTTTGTAAGACAAGATCCGATGATATCTGCACATTAGCTTTTGGTGCAATTTTTTTCAAATCTTCCGCACTTTTTTTCTCTCTAGCGAAACAAACTAATGGGTATTTTAAATACTTCCTTATCAAAAGCCGAATAATATATTTAATTTTTCCGTCATAACTAAAGGGACCAAACGATTGTGGCATAAGAGCTGCTTCTGTTTTAGTCCATTTACACAGTGCTATTTTAAAAAGGTAGCGCAGCGTCGGATAATTTCCCAACTTTGAACACAGTTCATATCCGCTGATATCCAGCATCAGATCTGCTCGTTTGTATTCTTCCAACATTGCTATGAGTTTTTTCATTTTGCCGCCAGATTGCATTTTCTTAACACTGCTATTAGCTAATCGATTCAAATCTTCCAATGACCTTATTTCGAAAAAACCTTCTGCTAACTGCACACTGCAAATGCACCCATCAAATCGAGTAAAGCACTCATTTGCAGTCACATATAGCATTGCTTCAGCGCCTTTATTTACAAAATTACCGCCTGAAATAATCACTCGTTTCATCTTTATACCACGCGCATTGAGTAATGCGTACTCCTTTCTATTCAAAATTAGAGCAGCTTAATCCAGTCATCACACACCTTTTGAATTGACATATTAACGCGCACCTTCTTGGCTTCAGTGGATAATTCTTTACATTCTTCTGGATTGCTAAGAAGCTTCTCTATTGCTGCTGCCATATGTTTCACATCACCTACTGGAACCAAAATTCCATTTTTACCATCTTGGATTACTGCTTTCGCTCCTCCGATAGGACAGTCTGTCGCAATTGTCGGAACTCCCATTGCCATTGCCTCCAGCATCGTATTAGACATACCCTCAAAATCAGAAGAAGAAACATACAACGCTGCACGATTCATAACTGCATAAATATTGTTAGAAAAGCCCTTTAGAGAAACTCTCCCCCGTAATTTATGATTGTCAATATACAATTGAAGTTCTTCAGCAAACACACCATCTCTATATGTTTTATCTCCGTAAATATGTAGCACATATTCTGGGAACTTATTTTCAATTAATTCCCAGGCCTTAATTAACATCAAAAAATTTTTCTGCGGAACAATACGGCCAACAGCTAAAACAAGTTTTTCTCGATCACCTAAATCACAAGGATCTGGTAGTTTTTCAGAACTGATTGGATTTGCAATTATGATACCTTTTTCTTGTACACTCTTTGGAAAATAATTCTTTGCATCACTGGTTTGAAACACACAGCAATCTGCATATCTAAATGCAGTATTACGGATTTTTTTCATGAATTTTTTTCTTGGAATTATGTTTGGATCATTACGTTCTGACACAATATTTCTATTATGCAATCCAACAGATGCCAGAACACAATAGGCACTTACATCAGGAAAAAAAGATATCACCGTACTATTCTCATGGTGTTTAAAATACTCTCTGAACTGAAGATATTTATCAAATATTTTCAGCGCCTTGTTTTTTTTCTTAGATGCAATTTTATCTACTGCAATACCTTCTGCTAGAGGATAGCTCTGCGCAGGTCGTGAACCTGTGACAAGAACTCTAACACGGATTCCGCGTTCAGCCATTTCATTTGCAATATTTAAAAAAACTCTCTCTGCTCCTCCTCCTCCAAGCGTACCGGTAGCAATAATAACTTCTTTCATATTCTTT
Organism: uncultured Lachnospiraceae bacterium; assembly: GCA_934352055.1. Taxonomy (GTDB): domain Bacteria; phylum Bacillota; class Clostridia; order Lachnospirales; family Lachnospiraceae; genus Pararoseburia. The sequence goes on along the minus strand of CAKRJY010000017.1, from coordinate 10,281 downwards.
CCACTCTCATCTCTCCAATTTTTTTCTATACACATTTAGAAACTCCTCTGAAAGTTTATCCCATGTAAACCCATTTGAAATTGTTTCTTCCGCACCCTTTTGGATTAATTTTTTCTTTTCTTCCGTAACATTCAAAATTGTATTTGCCCACTGTAAAGCATCTTTTTTTTCAAAAACAAATCCATTTTCTTCGCGCTCAATTAATGTGCTGGAACCGCCATTTCGAGTTGTTAGTACGATATTTCCGTAATACATTGCCTCTAAAAGAACCATTCCAAAAATCTCATACTCCGTTGGCAACAAGAAAAAGTCTGCATGTTGGTATATACAAGAAAGATATTTCTGCTCCATCTTTTCCTGCCAAATCACCTTATCTCGAACTCCAGCGTTCTCCATATAAAGAAAAGCTTTTTTTATATACTCCGGATCTCCTGTTCCAATCATGTACAGCCGTGCGTCCACATTTTTCTCAAGAACTTTTTGGAATACATCAATTATAAAAGGAATGTCTCTACGCTCTTCAAATCGTCCAATGTAAAGCAGCTTCATACTACTATGGTCATCAATCATTGCCCGATACAGTGGTTCTGAACAATTCTTTCTGTCATTTGACAGCATCTGAGCATCAATACCAACGCCTACCACTTTAACATTTTGTGAAGATATCCCTTTGCTTACCAGAAATTCCTTTGCCATTTCACTTTTAACAATAAAGGAGGTCTGTTGCTTAATATATCGTTTAAGAAAAATCAAATCGAACACTTTACACATCAAGTTGTAACGTTTATTGAATGTACTAAAATAAGGGCCGTGATAAATCACAGTTTTTTCAGGATACTTTTTTGCTAAAATCCACGCTTGCATCTGATTGTATTCACACGGTTGAAGGACATCATACTGTTCAAACAAATCTTCACAATTTCTATATACCGTATTTTTTAGCATTGTCATTCCATGTCTATAAAAGACATGAATGCTCCCGACATCATCTACCGGTATCGTTATTGTTTCTTCTTTCTTATCTGTCCAAAAAACGATATCACAAATGTGTCCTTTTCGTACTAACGCCTTTGCCAAACCAACTTCTTGAATATTATATGTATTGTTCTTAACCGCCATATAAGACGGGTAGTTTCGAATAATCAGTATCTTCATCTCTGCATCCTTCACAAGAAATTACTTTGCCTTAGTCTCTCTGGAAAATATCTCTCGTGTAAACCTTATCCTTCACATCATCCAAACACCTGTCATAGCGGTTTGCGATGATAGCCTGGCTCTGTTTTTTGAACTCCTCTAAATCATTAACAACACGGCTACCAAAGAATGTATCCCCGTCCTTCAAGGTCGGCTCATAAATGATGACCGTTGCACCCTTAGCTTTGATACGCTTCATGACACCTTGGATTGAGCTCTGGCGGAAATTGTCGCTGTTGCTCTTCATGGTTAAGCGATATACACCGACCACTGTTTCTTTTTCCTTGCTCTCATCCCAACTATCGTTTGCTCCATAGGCACCAGCAATCTCAAGAACTTTGTCAGCAATGAAGTCTTTTCTTGTTCTATTACTTTCCACGATTGCTTCAATCAGGTTTTCCGGCACATCTGCATAGTTTGCCAGCAGCTGCTTGGTGTCCTTGGGCAGGCAGTAGCCACCGTAGCCGAAGGATGGATTATTATAATGAGTGCCAATACGAGGATCAAGGCAAACACCATTGATGATCTGCTGAGTGTTCAGCCCCTTCATCTCAGCATAGGTATCCAGTTCGTTGAAGTAGCTGACACGCAGTGCCAGATAGGTGTTGGCGAACAGTTTAACAGCCTCCGCCTCGGTAAAACCCATGAACAGTGTATCGATATTCTCCTTGATTGCGCCTTCCTGCAGGAGCTCCGCAAAAGTGTGTGCCGCCTTCACCAGACGAGCATTCTCCACATCGGTACCGACAATGATACGGGAAGGATAAAGGTTGTCGTACAGAGCCTTGCTCTCACGCAGAAATTCCGGGCTAAAAATGATGTTGTCGCAGTGATACTTCTCACGGACGCTCGCGGTGAAGCCAACAGGAATCGTAGACTTGATAACCATGATGGCTTCCGGGTTATACTCGATGACCAGCTTGATAACTGCTTCAACCGCAGAAGTGTCAAAAAAATTCTTCTTGCTATCGTAATTTGTAGGAGCCGCAATCACCACAAAATCAGCATCTGAGTATGCTTCTTTAGCATCCAGAGTTGCGGTCAAATCCAGTTCTTTCTCTGCCAGATACTTTTCAATGTACTCATCCTGAATCGGTGATTTTTTATTGTTAATCAGTTCTACTTTCTCAGGAACGATATCCACAGCAGTTACCTTATGGTGCTGGCTCAACAGCGTCGCAATGGAAAGACCTACGTAGCCAGTTCCGGCCACAGCAATTTTCAAATCCTTAAATTCTCTCATGATTATTTTCTCCTCTATTTGTGTTTTTTTATTTTGCGAACACGCTTTTTACATATTCGTAGCTATTAATATCTCCAATGTCATACCGCTTACCCGGCATGAGGAATGCGTGCAACGGGGTCTGCTTGCTCAACCAAGCCGCAAAGCTGCCCGGCGCATCATAGCCGCAGCCGTTATCCAGTGCTTCTTGAATACGCTTCACATCACATGTGCGGTAGCAGTAGAACGGCGGAACAGCCAGATTTCCTTTCGGTTCCTTCGGCTTTTCTTCGTAAGATGTAATCAGGTTTTCCTCATCCACCGTGATAATTGCCGTCTTCTGCTGCTTTTTCAACTCATTTTCCTCGTGACACATTACGCAGGAGGTATTCTTCTCTTTAGCGAACTCAACAAATTTGGAAAGGCTGAAATCCAAGACATTATCGCCAGCCATGACTAGCAGGTCATCCGCCAAGTTCAACTTTTCAACTGCCAGCTGGATGTCCTTAACTGCCCCTAACCTGCCCTCATTGGTGCTAGTGCCATCGTCAATCACCGTAATCTCATATGGCCGAGTTCTTACTTTTTTGTTCATCCAATTATCAAAATGCTGTGCAAACTTGTGGTTAGAAATCACTACGAATTCATCAATATCAGTTGTATCTACTAAATCATCCACCAGCCAATCAAGGATGGACTTCTCTCCCACCTTCAGAAGCGGCTTTGGGAAATTTTCAGTAATCGGATAAAGCCGTGTGGCATAACCTGCTGCTAAAATCAAGCATTTCATCTATGTTTTCTCCTTTTATAGTTCCACACCATCGGCACTTTCACACAAGTGGAAACTATACTTACCTTCCAGTGCCGGGAATGCCTTCAGATACTCAGAACCCACTTTGACTTCAACAGCTTCTGCCTTATCTGGGTCAATCAACGCCATACAGCAGCCTTTAAATCCCGCCCCGGAGAACCGACCACCGTAAATACCATCGGTGTCAGCCATAATCTCATACAGCTTTTTCAGCTCATCACAGCCACATTCATAACTGTAAATAGAGGACTTGCCACTCTCAAAAACAAGCCGACCGTAGCCCTCCAAATCACCTTTACGCCACAATTCTGCCCCCTTTTCAGCACGGGAAAACTCGCTGTAATAGTGCTCTGCTCTTCTGCACCACAGTTCGGGCAATCTGTCTTTATAACTCTTGAACACCTCATACGGCACATCACGCAGCCGGGTATTTGCAAAGGTGTCATAGTCCATCCCTGCATAGCCCATCAACGCATAAGCTGCTGCTTTGCACTCGTCCTGCCGCAGGTTGTACTTAGAATTTTTCAAGGATCGCTCCAGACCAGAGAAGAAAATCGCCACCTTGTAAGGCTTCATCTTCTCGCTGGTAGGGATCAGTTCGTAGCTATCATCTTTCGTATCGAGGTAGAGCAAGTGATTTTTTTTTGAAAGCACCTCGCAACTCTGGTCGAGCTTGCCACAGGAAACACCAACATACTGGTTCTCCGCTGCTTTTGCTGTAAGAATCATCTCCATTGGTTCAAGATGAATACCGTTGACCTTGCACAGTGCAGACAAGAAGCAAATAATGACTGATGCAGACGAGGACAAGCCTCCAATAGGTAGACTTCCCTCGATAATGCCTGACAGACCGACTTTCAGACGGTACTTTTCCCCCAGCATCTTGGCGGCACCACGCAAATGGTCTGCCCAGTCGCCCTGTTTTTCCTCTGGCACTGCACTTACAAAGAACTGGGCGCGCTTTGGGAAGTTCAACGACTGCAATTCCACAACACCGTTCTGCTTCGGGTGGTAAGCCATGTGGATGCCCTTATCGATTGCTAGACCGTTGATTTTGCCATATTGGTGATCAATGTGAGCCCCCAAAGGGCTGATACGATACGGGCAGAACGCAATGTCAAATGGTTCCTGATGGTATAACTCCTTATAAACCTCAACACACTTCATTGATTTATTTTCCTTATTTATAAAACTCAGCATACCACTCAGCGAAGTTCCTCAAACCAGTCCGAAGACTTGTGCTCGGCTTGTAACCAAAGTCACGCTCCAGTGCGCTGGTATCTGCATAGGTCACAGGCACATCACCCGGCTGCATCGGAACCAGTTCCTTGTGTGCCTCGAAGTCATAATCTTCCGGCAGAACCTTTGCGCGAACCAGCTCCTCACTCAGAATCTGCACAAAGTCCAGCAGATTCTCCGGATTCTGATTGCCGATGTTGTAAACTGCATACGGCGGAATCGGCAGACCATCTTCACCGTTCTTCTTGTCCGGTGCCTTCTTCATCACACGGACAACGCCCTCAACGATGTCATCCACATAAGTAAAGTCACGCTTGCAGTTGCCGTAATTGAAGATCTTGATGGTTTCACCCTTCACCAATTTGTTGGTGAAGCCGAAGTAAGCCATATCGGGACGACCTGCAGGACCATATACGGTGAAGAAACGCAGGCCTGTGGACGGGATGTTATACAGCTTAGAATAAGCATGAGCCATCAGCTCATTGGATTTCTTAGTGGCTGCATAAAGAGAAACCGGGTTATCTACCTTGTCATCCGTGCTGTACGGAACCTTCTTGTTGGAACCGTAAACACTGGAGGAAGAAGCATATACCAGATGCTCCAGACTCTCGCAATGACGGCAGGCTTCGAGGATATTAAAGAAGCCGACCAAGTTGGATTCCACATAAGCATCTGGGTTGGTGATGGAGTAACGCACACCAGCCTGTGCCGCAAGGTTAACGACCACAGACGGCTTGCACTTCTCGAACAGCTCGGTGATCAGTGCCTTATCAGCGATGTTGCCTTTTACAAAAGTAAATGTGGGATACTTAGCCAGCTCGTTCAGACGGAACTCTTTCAGTGCTACATCATAGTAGGCATTCATGTTGTCGATGCCGATAACCGTAGCGGAAGGCGCTTCCTGATAGATTCGCTTCACAAGGTTGGATCCTATAAAGCCCGCCGCGCCTGTGACTAAAATGGTTTTATTATCTAAAGTAACTCTGCTCATATTTTCACTCCTCAATTTCTTATCTTCACAAATTTATTCGGATACAGGAAGAACTCTAACCACTTTGTTTTCTTCATGACCCAAGCAGCCATAATCGGACCTGCAAAGCTAATTCCAAGTCCCAGCACCACATGAATCACAGCGTTTTCGATGCCGATCTTCATCAGGATAGATCTCAGCGGTGCTGCAAATAAGGTATGCATCAGGAAAATCGGCATCGTATACTTTGCAAGGAAATCCATACCTCTACCAAACTTTTCCTCAGAATCCACCACCAGAAGGATTACAGCTATACATGCCAGTAACCCCAGTGCAAAGGAAACCATTTTGCTGTGGTTTTCCACCATATACACCACCACACTCAAAATCATAAATAGCAATCCGCATATCGTTCCTTGCACTCTTTTGCCCTTCAGCTGCATATTAAATACACAAATGCTCATGCCAATCACAAACCATATTTCGTTTGAGAGAACCGTCGATACAGCGTAAACGCTGTACCCCCCCCCAGTTAAAATCAGGACTTTTGCTGCCAATGCAACAATCAGCCCCACCGCAGCTGCTTTCACACTGCTAAAAGTCGGTGTAACAAGAAAGATAAAGAATAGTGCATACAAATACCAGTACGGTGCTGTTGGGTGAAAAAACAATGTATCACCCAGACCTCCAATCCGGTCATTAACACTGCTTGAGAATACCTTTTTCAGCACCCATACAGCAGTCGTAAAAGTCACATACGGCACACCAAGTGCCATGGCCTTTTTCGCCACATTCTTGCGCCAACTGTCCACACTATTTACCTTGTTGTATTTCTGATACAAGTATCCGCTACAAATGAAGAACAGCGGTACATGGAAGTAGTAAATTGTTGTGTTAAACCACTGGTATAAATCATTTTCAGGCAGAATATTCGCCTTCGTCATGCTTTGGAAGAAATGACCTAGCACAACAAATATACAGGCAATGACTTTTACATCATCGACCCATTTTTCTCTTGTTTTTACCGCTGCCTTTTCATTCATTTAACTCATCCTCATTTACTTCTCCCTACAATGAACGGGAACCATCTATTTATGACATATGCAGGTAGTATCAAAATCACTGACAGAACAAGTGACAATCCCAAGCAAAATACTGATGATGCTACTACGTTGTTCAAAACAGTTGCATAAAAAGAAGCCATAAACCTTTTAAATAACGTCTGGATAATGCTATACACTTTTCCGTGCAGAGCAAAATAAATTAAAGTATTTTGTCCCACATAATTGATATATTTGTTAGTACTAGCAACTTTTGCTATTGCCACTAATTCAATAACTCCCACAATCGACAAAAGATACCGATACAGGATATCTGCTATCATCGGCAGTTCTATTTTTCCAAAAAACGGAATAAACACCAAAAGCAAATATACAATTAGCGCCGCTATTCTCGTCCTTTGTGTATTCCGCTTATCAAACTCAGTTTCCATATTACGTCGAAACATATAACCAGCAACCATGTAAAACATAGCCTGAAACATATACTCCAAGTGCCAGGGAAGCGCTGTACTATTCCATGGAAACATATTTGCTGGAACTAGTCGTGTATACAGGACACTAGCAAGCGAAAGGAGCCATGCGACTATGATCGATATTATGCATTTGCTCCTGTACCCCCCCCTTACTTTATCAGCTTCATCCTCATACCTTTGAATAAAGAAATAAAATGGCACAAACGCTACAAACAGCGCCGCTACAAACCAGATCAAATCGCCTTGTCCTCTGATTTGAAGAAAATTCCACTTCAGTTCTTCAAACAAACTCTCATGTGCATTAAACGAAATCATCTGTGAAAGCACAATGTCAAAAACACTAAAAAACAGCCACGGTATAAATAACTGCCTAAACTTTTTATACATGAATCCTTTGAAATTACCTTTTGGCTTATATACATACCCAGCCGTAAAGAAGAATGCTGTCAAGAAAAAAGGTGTATAAAAAGCTCTCCAAACTTCTGTTCTTGTTTCAAGATGGGAAAGCATCACCATTATGATGCAGACATACTTGACTATGTCCACCCATTCAATTCTTTTCTTCTTTCCCATTTGTCCTCTCCTTTTTCTTTTACTTCGTCTCCATCTGCTGTGCGATATCAGCGTCCACGATTTCCTCGCCGGTCTTATGCTTCAGCTGCTCTTTGGATGCTTCACTCAGACCGTTGTTGATCACACAGTTCATATCGCAGGTGCTGCACTTGTCCAGATCCTCTTTGGTAACTTTGCCATCACGGTAGTCACGGCAGATCTTCAGTTCGTACATGCTGTACGGATGCTTAGTGAACAGAGCCTTGAACTTATGAACCAGAACCCAAGTAGCAGGCTTCCAGATATACTTGTGCATAGCCGGGCTGACAGAACCAATCATCCAGCAGTCACGATCGCAGCAGCGAACCTTTGCACGAACCTTCTCTGCTTCCGGGCTGTTCCACAGTTCATCCCAGGTCTGATTGTTCAGGTTGCCCATGACCTCCTTATCCTTGGTACCGTTGCAAGGCATAACATCACCATACGGGTCGATGAAGAAGGTATCGAAGCTCATGTCGCAAGGCAGCAGACGCTTCTGGCCGTAGATGTAGTTGATCAGGCCGTGGTTAAAGTAAGCACGGAACCACTTCTTCGGGCTGTTGCTGCGGAGCAGTTCGTTGACCAGATTCTCGAAGTTCTTAGCAACCATCGGACGGTCATGGATGATGTTCTTCGCCTCAACGAAGTAGAAGCTATTGTGCAGAGAAGCAGTTGCAAACTCCATGCCCATCTCGTCAGAAATCTTGTACAGAGGAACTAGGTCAGGAGCGTTCTTGTCCTGAACAGTCATGCCGAAGCCGACATCCTTCATACCCATTTCACGCAGCTTCTTCAGTGTGCCGTAACCACGCTGGTAGCCATTCTGCAGACCACGGATCTCGTTATTGGTCTGCTCCAGACCTTCGATAGAGATACGGATACCGATCTGCGGGAACTCCTTGCACAGATCAACGATACGGTCGGTGAAGAAACCGTTCGTGGAAATAACGATACGGTCAGACTTCTTATACAGCTCACGCACAATATCCTTCAGGTCGGTGCGGATGAACGGCTCACCACCGGTAATGTTGGTGAAATACATCTTCGGCAGTTTCTTGATGGTTTCAATGCTGATTTCCTCTTCCGGCTTGGAAGGTGCTTTATAACGGTTGCACATAGAGCAACGAGCGTTGCAGCGGTAAGTGACGATGACAGTACCATTTAACTTCTTTTCTTCAGACATGATTAACTCTCCTATTGTTTACTTTCTCTTTTAAGAATGTTTCGATTTTATTTAAGAACCACTTTGCACATACCGAGAACACAACCGAACCACAGATGACTGCAACGGCTGTGAAGATATATGCCAGCAGACCGTTTCCAAACAGATGTACAAGGTGTAGCTTCTCAAGCACACGATAAATTACCATGTGGCACAGATAAATCTCGAAGCTGATACCGCCGAGGAACTTGGCGACTGGATTGACCAGTACCCCCCCCGTTCTACAACCGAGGGTATAGATTAGCGCTGCTACACAGAAGGACAGCATCGTGAACGTAGAACTGCCTGCTGCAAAATAAGTAACTGAGACAACCAGAAGAATCACTCCAGCGATGACCTTGTACTTTGATACGAACTCGGCCAGTTCCTTCCGATAGAGGAAGATCAGGCCGCCGGCGATGAAATAGACTGCATCGTAGACGATGTTCGTTCTTCCATCATTGAAGTAGTTGCTACACAGCCAATTGAACACCAGTGCTGCAACTGCCACACCCCACGCTCTCTTCTTGTTTCCAATCAGGAAACAGAAAAACGGGAACAGCATGTAGAACACAAAAATGACTGCCAGTGTCCAACTCACGCCAATAACCGAAATCTTGGCATTCGGCAGAAGCCCCTGACACAAAGTCAAGTTTGCAAAGACTTCAAATAGTGATTCTTTGCTCGGTGAAATCACAAAATCCAACGCACAAAGCAATGCAAAATACGGCCAGATTTTGATGTACCGTTTCTTGTAGAAATCCTCTACGCTGATTTTTTGATTAACAATTTTCTGGTAATAGCCACAGCACATGCCAAAACCGCTGACCATCATAAAAAGGAAAACGAGGTTTGTGAAAGATGGTATTAGCCGTTCAAACACAAATCCTCCTATCCCATATTCTCCATTTGCGAGGACATGCATCAGCGCAATGCCAATGATGGCATACGCCTTCAAGCCATCAATTCCCTCGTATCGATCTGCTTTTGTATCCACAAGTTTTCTCCTCACATACCAGTCTTACTGGTACACCTTCATAATTTTCTCGTAATACTCATCAATGGTATCGAAGCTGATGTCCTTACAGTTCGCACTGTACTCCGCACACAGCTTCTTATCACCCCAGAGCTTCTCGATCTTCTTCTTCAGATCTTCGGCATTACCGCTCTCGAACAGCTCGCCGGTCTTTCCAACCTGAATCAGCTCCGGGATACCACCAATGTTCGCTCCCAGCACCGGTGTGCCGTACATCTGAGATTCCATCACAGAGAACGGGCAGTTCTCATACCACTCGGACGGGTAAATGGAGAACCGTGCCTCACGGATGAGCTTTTCCAGTGCCTCGCCTTTCTGGAAACCAACGTTCTTGATGTTCTTAATACCATTTACTGTCTCTTCCAGAGGACCGGTGCCGGCGAAAATGAACTGAACATCCGGCAGGTCCTTGCAGACCTTGATGAGTGTGCCGATGCCCTTTTCCTCAGAGAAGCGACCAAAGTAGAGAACGTAATCCTTCTT
>CAKRJY010000016.1 GCA_934352055.1 uncultured Lachnospiraceae bacterium | reverse complement strand
ATTGACATGATTATTGATCATGCAAAAGCAGCTCTGACGGAGAAGTTCATCAAAGAACTTCACTTGGTTTTGAAGAATGGCACCAGTGATTCCAGAAAAGAATGGTTTGTTGTTGGCGAGTATAAGAAACTTCCGAATGAAGTCGGCGGCAGGGATACAGCCCTTCCAGAAGAAGTTGCCGATAAAATGAAGGTCTTGCTGATGGAATATAGCGCTAAGGAAGAAAAGACCTTTGAAGATATTCTGGACTTCCATGTAAAGTTTGAGCGGATCCATCCGTTCCAGGACGGCAACGGGCGTGTGGGCAGATTGATCATGTTTAAGGAGTGTCTGAAATACAATATCGTTCCGTTTATCATTGAGGACAATCTGAAGATGTTTTATTACCGTGGATTGAAGGAATGGGACAACGAAAAAGGCTATCTGACAGATACCTGTCTGACCGCACAGGACAAGTATAAAGCGTATTTGGATTATTTTAGGATTGGGTATTAAGGTAGCTGATTTCCAAAGTATCAAACGCTGTCTCCAAAGTATCAATTTGACACTTTGGAGACATTGGAATGGTTAAATGATATTAGGGTTCGTATAGGATTTTAATTTTTACCAACTATATTCCGATAATATTTTATTATCAGAGCATATGATAAACGAGAGGGGGACGTATTAAATGGCTTCCAATTTTAAATTCTTAGAAACAGAGTTCCCGGTTTTGGCGAATTTTGGCAATTTGGAAGAACAGTATTGTTACACAGATCCGAACTCGTGCTTGATGAAACTGGGAATGATTGGAGAAACAATCGTAAACTTGATGTTTACATACGATAAAATTCCTGTTCCCTATGATAATTCCGCAGTGAATCAAATCAATGTCTTATCTGCAGAAGGTCTCTTAACGAGAGATTTAACTGATATTTTGCACGCACTTCGTAAGGTAAGAAATAAAGCTGTTCATGAAAATTATTCTGAAAGCTCAGATTGCCCTGTTTTCTTACAGATGGCATACAGTTTGTCCGAATGGTTTATGCAAACTTATGGTGACTGGAATTACCAGCATCAGAAATTTGTTATGCCTGTAAAGGAAGAAGAGAAAACAAAAAAGATTGTTGTTCTGAATAAAGCTCAGGAAGAAGAAAAAGAAGAAGAACTTACAAAGGCTGCTATTGCGTGTGCTGAACGGTCTGAGCAGATAGATAAGAAAATTCGTTTGAAACAGGCTAACAAAATGGCAAGTCAGCGTCAGAAATCTGAGGCGGAAACTCGCTACATGATCGATGAACAGCTGCGCCAAGTTGGCTGGGAAGCCAATACACAGGAAATTCGCTATTCAAAGGGAACAAGGCCTGTGAAAGGTCGTAACATGGCGATTGCTGAATGGCCAACAGATTCTACTGTCAGCAAAAAAGGCTACGCAGATTATGCACTGTTTGTGGGGACAAAACTTGTTGGCATTATCGAGGCAAAAGCTAAACATAAAGATATTCCCTCTGTGATTGATTATCAAGGTAAAGATTATCCGAGAAATATCCGTAAAGAGGATGCCGAATATCAGATTGGTACATGGGGAGAGTTTAAGGTTCCGTTTACTTTTGCAACAAACGGCAGACCATATCTGGAGCAGTTCAAAACAAAATCCGGTATCTGGTTTTTAGATTTAAGAGAGCTTTCTAATGTTCCTATGGCATTGCATGGCTGGATTAGCCCGAATGGCATTATGCTGATGGTGATTTAAGCAAGCGCAAAGAAACATACAGCGAAGAAAATCCCAATGGCAGATGGCGTAAATTTACTATCGAGGATATTCTGGCTCGTGATAAGACAAGCTTAGACATTACATGGGTGAAAGCGGATTCCGGAACGGAAGATTATACCCTGGTGGAATTACTTGATATGATCAAGGAAAAGTCTAATAACATAGCGAAAGCCGTTGCAGAGCTGGAAGCGTTAATTGGAGAGGTGGAAGAATAATGGATACCAAGGCATTACAACAAAAGATTCTTGACCTTGCTATCCGGGGTAAGCTTGTTCCGCAGGATCCAAATGATGAGCCGGCATCGGTTCTTTTGGAAAGAATCCGTGAACAGAAGCAACAGATGGTCAAGGATGGAAAACTAAAAAAGAAAGACATTAAAAATGATTCCGTTATCTTTGCCGGTGAGGATAATTTGCATTATGAGAAGTTCGCTGACGGCAGCGTGAAATGCATTGAAGATGAAATACCGTTTGAACTGCCGGAGGGGTGGGCGTGGGCAAGATTAGGTACTGTATGCTCAAAAGTTACAGATGGTACACATCATTCTCCAGATAATTACCCGATAGGGGAATATAAATATATAACAGCCAAAAATATCAAATTGAATGGTATTATATTGGAGGATATTACTTATGTTACTGCTGCAGTACACAAAGAAATATTCTCTCGCTGTAATCCGGAATTCGGAGATATTCTTTATATTAAAGATGGAGCGACTTCTGGAATTGCTACGATAAATACAATGCATGAAGAATTCAGTATGCTATCAAGTGTGGCTTTGCTAAAACCTACTTATGGCATAGATAATAGGTATATGTGTTATGCAATGCAATCACCATATTTTTGTACTACAACTCGTGGTGATATGAAAGGTGTAGGTATAACAAGAATCACATTACTGAAAGAAAAAGGCTTGGGCAACTACGACGATCTGACTGCTCATATTGAAAATCTGTCTGCCCGGTTAGATGCACTTTCTGATTCTATCAAGGCCGCAGAGAAGCGAATGGTTGAGGTTCAGGCGTTGCAGCAGCACATCAAAAATTATCGCAACACAAGGCAAATCTATATCGAGTACCGCAAGTCTGGATATAGAAAAAAATTCTTTGAGGAACACCGTCAGGAAATCACAATTCATAAAGCGGCGAAGCAAGCCTTTGATGAATTGCAGATTACAAAGCTCCCGTCTATGCAATCGTTGTATGAGGAATTTCATCAGCTGGCAGTCCAGAAGAAACAAGATTATGCGGAGTACCGTCAGATCAGAAAAGAGAAAGAAGAATTGCTGATTGCCAAGCGGACGGTTGAAACGATTCTGAATATCGACAGACAGAAAGAGCAAGAAAAAGAACAAGAGAAAGAGGAAAAGAAGAACTTCCGTTAAAGCAAAAAGCCACGGTCTGCACTCCCCCAAAGGGTGCGGATCGTGGCTATTTTTTTGCTTTTCGACTTCGGTGCTTTCAACCATGGGAAAATTTTATTCCACTGTTCTTTTGGAAACGATTGAAAATCGTGTAGCCATCATCGGCAGATGATGTTCAAAGGGGATTGGGGATGCTTCCCCAACAAGCAAATTTGCGAAGATTGTACCGAAGGGAAAATCGAGAAAATGAGTGAACCTGTACAGGTTTACACTGCTTGCAGAAGAGTGAAAAAGGTTTATTTAAGAGGCTTATAAATGATTTACCATATTGATTTTATTCGCAGGTAGGACTATAATTAGCTTTGATAGAATAGTTATCATGGACGTATTATAGATATACTGTGGAGGAATAGATGGAATACTTATCTATAAGCCAAATGGCTGAAAAATGGGGAGTTTCAAGAAGGCGTATTCAGGTATTGTGTTCGGAAAATAGAATTGAAGGCACCGTGAGAATTGGATTTGCATGGGCGATACCTAGTGATGCAGAAAAGCCGGCCGATGCACGAATTAAAAGTGGAAAATATATAAAGAAACCGAGTGAGGATTGTGGCAATGATAAAAGTTAAGTGGGATTTAGAAGAGGCGGTTGTCTTGTATGATCTATACTTCAAATCAGGAGCAACATTAAGCGTTGATACTGAGAAGCTTAATGAACTTTCTGCCATTATGAAAAATAGAGCAGCTGTTAAAGGGGTGCAAATAGATGAAAAGTATAGAAATGTTACTGGGTTGACAATGCAAATAGGATGCATTCATTATGTTGTGACAGACGGAAAAGAAGGATTGTCAAATGTAAGCAAGATTTTTTATGAGGCATATGATTTATATAAAAAGGAACCGATGAAATTCAACCAGATGATAGAAGAATTTTATTGCAAATACAAGAGATAAAATGGAGGGAATACAATGGCATGTGAATTTATAATGCAGCTTAGTAAACTGCGTAAATCATCAGCTGAGTCTGTAGAAAATACAAATGCTTTTAACCATTTTAAAGAGTATTTGCATGTAGAGCGACATGTTGAAATTGAACTGCGAAAGTTACTTCGTAGTGTAAATGAAAAACAAGGTAAGTGTTTGGTGTTGCTATGTGGAAGTGCCGGCGATGGTAAGTCACACTTGATTTCTTATATGAAAAATTCTGATACCGAAGGATTGTTAGATGGCTATGAGCTATATAATGATGCAACTGAAAGTAGTGAACCAACATTAACTTCCATTGATACATTGGCAGATAAGCTTACAGATTTCGATGACGAGCATTACGATAATGCTGATGGATCAAAAATGATAATTGCCATTAACTTGGGCACATTGAATAACTTCATTGAGTCAGCAAAAGGAAAGTCTTTTACAAAGCTTCGCAAGTATGTTGAAGAAAACAAAATTTTATCGAGCTATGCACAAGAGACCGGATATAAAGATAAGAGCGTATTTCAGCATGTCAGCTTCGCCGATTATCAGGTTTTTTCTTTAAGTGAAAATGGAATACAAACCGTATTTTTGGAAAAGCTATTAGAAAAGGTTTTTAGCCAGAATGATGATAATCCATTCTATCAGTCTTACAAAAAAGAGGAAACAAATTGTCAGTTATGCCAACGCTGCCCTGTTCGTCATAATTTTGAATTTTTGTCAGATCCAAAGAATCAGCAGGTTCTTATACATAGAATTGTCCAGGCGGTCATAATAGATAAAACGATTGTTGCAACTAGGGAGGTATTGAACCTTTTATATGATTTAATAGTACATCCGGATTTTGATAAACAAAAGATATCTATTGGAACATCGGATGTACAGTATTTGAATGATTACATTAGTTGGACAACACCTATGTTGCTCGATGAATATGAAGATATTTCGCCTTTAATCAATGCGATGAGAAGTCATGATGTTCTTAGAAATAGAACAGCTATTGCCGATGAGGAAGCGACTAGGTTCCATTCATTAGACAATATAGAAAAAGTATTTGAAGATACAACAAAGGGAACACCATATATTGTTCTCAATACAATTTCAAATGTTTCTCAACTTGGCGGAATAAAGCCTGAATTAAAGAAGATTATCTATAGGTTTATTGCACGCCTTAAAGCAATGGAGCATAACCTAAATAGAAGCGAAAAAGAAATCCGCTTTGAACAATATTTATCCTATCTATATGATCAAAATAGTGGCAATGAGAAGAAACTAGCTGCTCTTTACGAGTCAACAAAAAAGGCTGTTTTGAATTGGGATGGGGAATTTGGCGGTGACTTTATTTGTATTGATGAATCCAATGAACACCATTGGATTTTAGAAGAACTCAAGTTAAAGGCGGCTATTAACAAAGATGCACCTAAAATCACTGGGGAAATTCAGAGATTCTCTCCGATTATAAGCCTTAGGTATAAAAAGGATGGTCAAGACAACACGAAGCCTGTGACCATAAAAATAGATTTTGCACTTTACGAACTAATTTCGGATATGAAGGCTGGGTATCGTCCAACAATGCAAGATAAAAATCGACACACTGATTTTGTAAGCTTTGTTCAACAACTTATAGAGCTTGGGAATAAGGAAGAGCGAGTAACAATAATACCAAAAGATGGTGATAAAAAATATCAAATTGTTTTTGAGGAAAACGATTTTGGATTTGAATTTAAGGTGGTGAAATAATGGAATATAGTTTGAGCCTTGCTGAGTTCCAATCTGGAAAAATGTTTGATTCTAACAGAAAGTTCATTCATAAAACTGGTAATAGATTTAAATTATTTCCATTTGTTACTCAGCCTAATAGTGTACCGGTTGAAGATTTATCTCAGCTGGTAGGAACATTTTTGTGTAAGATTGAAGGAAAGAAACCTGATAAAATAGCTGTCTCGGAGTTGGTTGCTGAACTTAAGCAAGAAACTGATATCGAAGCTGGACAAGAGCAGTTGTTTTATGAAACAGTAAAGCAATTGTTCTTTACTTCAAATGAGCAGTTACGCCCTTTGAATTTGCAAATGTTGTCACACATACCTCACAAAGAAGTAAGTGAAGAGAAAGTTGCCGACTATTTAGTTGATGTTCTTGGAAATAAGGACAACTTGAAAAGAATGGTTACGAATGCTAAAACGAGAGAGTTGGCATCCTCAAATGTATTTGAACGACTGGTCTTGAAGCATTTGAAGAGTTCGGATGAAAAAAACACTGATGACATTCCATATTATGGTGTGGTGACTTCATTAACCGAGGTATTTGAAAGTGATTTTAAGTACATTCTTGGTAATCAAAACAGGGTGAGAGAGTATTTGGTTACACTTCTAGAACTATATTTCTTTTCATATACAGCACAGACAAGTTTACAATTGGATAGATTCTTAGATGGTGAGAGATCAATAAACATTCCCTTGTATTTTTGCTTAGATTGGGAAAAGACAAGCCAAAGTAGACAGTGCTTTACTGATGGATGGCAGAGATTGCAATATCCTGTTGAGAAAATGTTTGCTCATGTTGTTACATTAGAGATCCTGAACCATACAGAACCTGGTTCTGAACGATTTGATTATATTGCTTTGAGAAAGTATTTAGATGAAAATCCAGAGAAGGAAATTGATATTGCACAAACTATTGATGACTTGACATCATTGTATCGTCAATCAATCACTGATTGTGCAGAAATGAGTGAACTGAAAAAGGAGAACGATGAAGATCAAGTTTTAGCCTCGTTAAAATTCTTGTTTGCAAGTGTAAAATGCCAGTTTGAAAACACTGTGCGAGCAAGAGCATATAATTCTTATGCAGGGAAATATGAAAGCTTTTGTCATAAGTATTTGAAAAGTAGAGGGCGAAGCGGTTTGATGTTAAGTTTGTCGGAAGAAACACTTATCTTTTTAACGAAGATTTCAATAAAAGATAACGAACAAATGCGACTTAAAGATGTTTTCGATGAGTTCGAAAGACGTGGAGTTTTTCTGGATGATATATCGAAACAACAAGTAACCGATTATTACGAGAAGCTCAACTTAATTGAAAAGAAGAGCGATAGTGGGGATGCAAAATATGTTAAACGAATTTTATAATTATATTGCAAACAATACCCTATGCTTTTTCCAAAGTAAGGGAGATGCTCTTCAATCGGGTGAGCGTTATTGTTTAAAATTAGACACAGAAGAAATGGTTGTGGGTGTTGACGATGCACTGAGAAATGTTACCAGTCAGAATAATATCCAAGGAAGTTATTCTTATGGCGATGTGTATTCAACATTCACATTGAAAATCTCAGAGAACATGCAAGTTGTTGTTGCCGCCAAAAGAGATGGAATGACGGATGATTTCTTAGCAACATTGAGAAATGCAGAGTTAACAGAGAATAGATTTCCTATTTTGATGATTACTCATTCTGCAATTGACACTATTACCAGTGGTACTGGAGATTTAGCGGCTAAGGGAATGCCTTTTCATGCTCAATCTATTATCGAGAAAATCAAAGATGATATCTCAAAAGCTCAGTTGTCGATTGCAGATCGAACTTTGTTAGAAGTTGAGCTAAAACGGAAACAGGGTGATAGATACAGCGATAAATCTTCACTGTTTGAATACTCAGAGTTACTAACAGTTTTAGGAAGAGGATATGTTGTTGATGCTGATTATCCAAGCTTTTCTCTATTGCCGGATCCTACAATAAAAAACATGGTTGACCCAAAGAAGATTATTGCCCGGTTGGACGAAAATCATAAATTCTTTGAGGAAATCAATAGAGTTTACAAACATGGAAATATTCAAGATGAATTAGGCAATGAATTTGATAAAGAGCTTGTAAAACAGATTGCTGCGAGCAAAAAGAAATCTTTACCTTGGCATGAAAATCTGACTTACGATTTAGTTAAGGCATCTCAAGATAAGTTGAGAAAAAAATTGGATAACCCGCTTGAAATAGCAGATTCTGGAATAAGTGCGTATCACAATGCCCCAATCGAGTATACCTTTGGTGAAGATTCGTTGCTTTTTGTTAGATGTGATGGCGAAACAAAATCTAAGCAGCGCAGGAAAAATGTTCTTATTTTCAATCCAGATTTAAAAGATGAAGTAACTATTTCGATTGATACGAACATATACGTAAAATCGTCTTGGGTAGAAGAATGTGTTGGAGCTACATTTACAACTTCATCAAAAGAAGTATTATTGACAGTAAAACCAACTGGATGCACTTTTGCCTATGTGAAGATACAGGATACAAACAATAAAATTGTCTATATCTTTAAGGTTTGTGTGCTAAACATTCTTCCAGCGTATTTGGAGAACATTCAGACATCGTATGTCCTTTCATTGACTAAAAATGTTAAGAATGGCAAGATCCAGATTTTTGGATTAAAGGATAGTTTACTAATAAATCCTAACCATGATGTCAAAGAAGTTGCATTGGAGCCAGGAAAGGTTTTAGAAGTTGATCATGACAAAACATTAAATGTTTTGATCGGAGAAGAAGCAATCGACTCTGATACAGGAACATTAGATTGTTCGCTAAAGATAGGCAATATAGCGATACCTCTCCAAATACAAGATGAGCCTGCTAAACCTACTGAATTAACTGGCATTTCTGCGTTCAAGTTGAAGCATTCGTTGCAAAAAAGCTTGGAATATAGGGCTGGCAATAAAATAGTTGTTGGAACTAAGGAGTATTTTGCAAGAGATCCATTTAAGTCTTCCATAGAAGCTGAAAAATTATTTGTTGATAAGCAGTGGTTGGCGATTCGAGAAACGATTGATGGTGCAGAAGAGTATAAATTGGATGTCGCTGCTAATGTACATGATGCATATCTGAGATTGCTGAATGAGTTAAAAACACTTAGAACGGTTCCAAGTTTAGCCTTTTACAAGAAAGATTCTGCTTTGTACAACGCTGCTAGTGATTATGTGGCAGCTGTAGAAGACAACTTCAAACAGCTGAAGGAAGGGCAATCATTATCCAGTGTTGATAATCAGACACTTTTAATCGGGTGTGTTATCAAAAATTCGGATGAACGGACGATAGAAATGAGTCCTCTTCATCCTTTAAACGTATTATATCAGCTAAAGCTTCTTGATGAGTCTCAAGTAGGAGAAGTTCGAGAAAATTTGGTTGAGAAACTCACTGCGCTATATTTGCTACCTTTTGTTAAGGACTCTGATAAGAACCTTTACCATGCCATTGAACAAAAGCATTCCCCTGAATGGAGATATTATGCCCCTGCATCGAACAGGAGATATTTAGGAGCACGAAATTTTGTTCAGAAATTGGTATGCGATAAGATCAATCAGTATAAAGAACATTTTTCTTTTTTATTTGATGATATTGGAAATCGTTTGTTGTGTGTTAATCTGATTAACATGGGAGACTGTAGAGAGATTCTCCAAGGATTGATTAGATACTATGTTCAAAGTGCTAAGGATGGCATTGATTATGATGATATGCTTAGCTTCGATGTGAAAGTCTATGCAAAAAAAGGAAGTTATAATGAATTTTCACTGTTAGCAGATATGCACAAATTGAAGCAAGCAATTAAAGATAGCTATGGAGCAAAAGAACTTGAAGACGCTAGTGAACTTGCATTAGTTATGACAAGTAAAATCCGTTGCTTCTATAAAAATCCTGATGAGACCGAATACGAGTATGCACATTTGACATTTTATGAGATGGCATCTTCTGAAGATACCGGTGCAAGTAGAATGGATGCAATTACAACAGGCATTTCGTTAGGTGGAATTACCTCTGGGACTCCATCCGTATTAAACGCCGATTGGTATAAAACTGGATTTGGAACGAAGTACGCCAATGCAAAGAATAATCAGTTGATTCGCATGGCAGCATATTATAATGCAATGTTTCGTGTTGCTTTTTCTGGAAGCTCATACGAACCAAATTCCAGCATTTTCACAGAAATTGAACAGGGACAAGAAGGACAGCTGGGTAAGATTTACAAGTCTTCTAACTGGGTTGTTTTTGTTGATCCTAAAGTCGATTTGTCATTCTTCCAAAAGAAAGGTGCTACTGATGACGAATTGATGATTATTCATTATAGCGACCAATACACATCTGCTAGTGGATATGATGACATCACTGTTACGCAAAAATCAAACCAGTACAACGAAATCATTTCTGACCAGTTGCAAAAGAAAGGCGTTACAGCGAATATTGATAATATCAACGGTATTATTAGTTTGTTCAATGCAATTAATGGTGGTTGGATGCTTCGCTTAATAACTGCCAAAAAGCTTACAGGTGCAGCGGATAGCTACTTCAGTAGAGAAAAAATGAGTATTTTGTCTGCTATAAAACTTTGCATGGCTTACTACAAACATCCGAACATTACATGGGTTCCGATTTCTTTGGAGGAAATGTTAAGAGTATCTGGTGGTGCAGGTTTGTCACAAAAAGATGGCATGCTCTCTGCGAAGAATCTAGGATTTGAACAACGAGCAACAAGTGATGATATTTTGCTGGTTGGTATTGAAGGTCCAAACGATAACATCAAGATATATCTACATCCAGTTGAAGTGAAAATTGGACTTAATCAGCCAACCGTAATTGATAAGGCGAAGGAACAAGTAAAGAATACTCACAAGGGGTTGCATGATGCACTTTGGCCCGATGAAAATCGTAATGCATTGGAACGTAAATTGTCCCGAAACTTTTTCATGCAATTGATTTTGGTTTGTTGTGAAAAACTAAAGCTTTATAAAATCTATCCTGACGAAAATTGGGATGCCGTTCTTGATGAATATAGAGAAAATCTATTGAATGAGAGATATACCATTTCTAATGCAATGGATGACTTTATTGGAAAAGGTACTGTGGTTTCTTTCGGGACTAATGTTTTAAACAAGTCTGGAGAACTCGATGCTGAAGGAATATGCTTGCTTGAAATGCCTGAAAAACTGGGATCTTCTTATATGGTTTTGTCGGCGAAGGAAATTGAACAGGATCTTGATCTTGCAACAAAGGAATTGCCTAAACGATTAAAAAGAGAGTATCAATCAGAATCAGTGCATATTACGGAAGATGTAACTGGAGATGCTGGTGAAATCTCAAGTAATATTACTTACATGCCAGTTAGTGACATGAAAACTGATAGTGTTAGTAAGGTTGCTGAGGAACCTGTACAGTATGGTACTGACAATAAGCAGACTGAATCAGAGGACTTTAATAAAAACGAAGAGGCAGCAGAACCGAGAGATACCATTGTTGAATCTAAAGAAGGAATGCAGGTGTTGTTTGGAACAGACATTACCAATGGAGAACCACTTTATTGGTGCCCAAATGATACAGAACAGATCTTTCATACGAATACTGGTATAATTGGCACTATGGGAACTGGTAAAACACAGTTCACGAAATCTATGATTACGCAGTTGTACCAGAAGCGAAAAGATAACTTTGAAAGTGACGATATCGGTATCCTAATTTTCGATTACAAAGGAGATTACAACGAAAGTAAAGAAGACTTTATCAGGGCAACAGATGCGAAGGTATTGAAACCATATCATCTTCCGTTTAATCCTTTGTCACTTACAAAATCAAAGGTATTTAAGCCGTTGCTTCCTACACATACTGCAAATGCCTTTAAAGATACCTTGTCAAAGGTGTACTCATTAGGACCTAAACAGCAGAATACTCTATTTCAATGTATTATTGATGCTTATGCTGCACGAGGAATTATACCGGCAAATTCGGCAACATGGGACAATTCTCCTCCGACCTTTGATATGGTTTACAGCTTGTATGCTAACAACGAGGATATAAAGAAGAATGACTCGTTGGCAGCAGCCATGGATAAGCTTTATCAGTTTCAGGTTTTTGAAAGTGCCGCAAGCAAGACACAATCGCTTTTCGATTTATTGAAAGGTGTTGTTGTAATTGATTTGTCGGGATATGATGCTGATATTCAAAGTCTAATCGTAGCGATTACGTTGGATTTGTTCTATTCGCAAATGCAGGCAGCGGGTTCAAGTAAGCTCAATAATAAATATCGCCAAATTACCAAGTTGATTCTGGTAGATGAAGCAGATAACTTTATGAGCGAAGGATTCCCGGCATTGAAAAAAATACTGAAAGAAGGAAGAGAGTTTGGAGTGGGCACCATACTGTCTACGCAGTTCCTAAAGCATTTTGGCGCAGGCGAAGATGACTATTCAAAGTATATTCTGACATGGGTCGTTCATAATGTAGCTGATTTAAAAAGCTCTGACGTTGAATTTGTCTTCCAGGTAGAAGCTAAGAGTTCTGATAGCCAAATTTTGTATAATGATATTAAGGGACTCAATAAGCACTACAGTATTGTGAAAATAGGAAATTCTAAGCCTAAATACATTCATGATAAGGCATTTTGGGAGCTTTATAAGTCAATGTTTCCAAATGAGTAAAAACCATTGGTAGGCACATGATTCATTGACAAAACGCAAACAAAACGCTATACTTAAGTAGTCTACTTAAGTATAGCGTTTTGCTATGTGTGGGAGGTTGTTATGGACTTTGTATATCGTTTTCCTGTGGTTAAAGGAATCCAAGCTAAACGAGAATATTATATAGGAATGGTTCCATTAAAGATGATTCCGAGATTATTTCCTTCAGATGATGAATATGTTTTGCCTGAATACAGGGCACAACGACGATTAAATGCAACAAGAATACCAGTTATCAGCAAGTATATTTTGGATAACCGTGATGATTATGTGTTTTCTGCTCTGGCAGCATCTATTGATGGGGATTTCAAGTTTATCTCTACGAAAGAGAACGCCGATATTGGTGTTTTGGAAGTTTCCATGGATGCTGTTTTTTTGATTAACGATGGACAGCATAGAAAAGCAGCTATTCTGGAAGCATTATCAAATGATGAATCACTTGGGGATGAAACGATTTCTGTAGTATTTTTTGGAGATAAAGGATTAGAAAGAAGCCAACAGATTTTTACGGATCTAAATAAACATGCCGTAAAAACATCAAACTCTATTGCAGAATTGTATGATTCTCGTGATGATTTGGCAGTAATTACACGAGAGGTTATTTCTAAAGTTCCATTTATCAATACTTATACAGATAAGGAAAAGGACATTTTAGGGAAATACTCTTCAAATTTGTTCACTTTGAATACTTTTTACTCTGCAAATAAAAGAATAATTCAAAAAGACAATTCTGAAGAAGCACAAGAATTTTTGACCGAGTTTTGGATGTTAGTAGCGGATAATATGACGCAGTGGAATGAACTTCAAAGCAAGGAAATTAGCAAAGTTGATTTGCGAGAAAACTATATCATTACGCAAGCCGTGGTCATACAATCACTGGGACGAATAGGAAACTATTTCTTTACTCACAGAGACGAAAATATGGCTGATCGTTTGCGTTTGTTACGAGAGATTGATTGGAAACGAAGTGCTCCGTCGTGGAAATTGAGAACCATCCGTGCAAATGGAAGAATGATAAACAATGATGCGGCAATTATCTTGACGGCGAATGTTATTAAAACTAGTTTGAACATTCCGCTTGATCATGATGAATCAATGCGTGAAAAGAAATTTTTGCAGAGTATAAATAAATGAATGGGCGGATGATTTTAAATGTCGATAAATAGAGTAGATGTAAATAAATTGATGCAGACTGTCCGGGACCTTTACCAAGTCGATGATATCCCTTGGGTTATTGGTTACTCAGGCGGTAAAGACAGCACAGCTACACTTCAGCTTGTATGGTTAGCAATTCAAGGACTTCCAGCTGAAGATAGGAAAAAAACAATTCATATTATAAATACGGATACTCTTGTTGAGTCTCCTGTGGTTGCACAATGGGCAATACAGTCTTTGAAAAAAATGGAAGACGCAGCAACTGAACAAGGATTGCCTTTCGTACCACATAGATTAACCCCAGAGTATGACAATACATTTTGGGTTAATCTTTTAGGTCGAGGATACCCATTTCCAAGAAAAAAATTTAGATGGTGTACTGATAGGCTGAAAATACAACCTGTAAATAAATTCGTTAAAGATAAGATTGCTGAACATGGTGAAATAATTATGGTTTTAGGCACACGAAAAGCGGAAAGTGCTAATCGTGCTAAGACTATGGCAAATTATGAAAAGAAACGAGTTAGAGAGTTGTTGAGTCCGAATCCTACAATGGTAAATGAACTTGTGTTTGCACCATTGGCTGAATGGACAGATGATGATGTGTGGGTATTCCTTATGCAATATAAAAATCCATGGGGATACTCTAATCAGGAATTGCTTACTTTGTATAAAGGTGCAACGGCAGACAATGAATGCCCGATGATGGTAGAAAAAGATTTACCAAGTTGCGGTAGAAGCAGATTTGGCTGTTGGGTTTGTACAATGGTAGAAAAAGACAAATCTATGGAAGCAATGATAGCAAATGACGAAGAGAAAGCCTGGATGACCCCTTTACTTGAGTTTCGAAATGAATTTGGCGATGAAGAACAAGACCGAGAAAGACGAAGCTTTAGAAAAATGGGTGGCTTTCTTCAAGGAAGTTTTGGTCGTTTACATCATGGACCTTACAAAAAGGAAGTTCGTGAGGCTTGGTTAGAGAGATTGCTTCGTATGCAAGAAGAAATCAAGCAAGAAGGACCAGAAGGTTTTGATAATGTTTCTCTGATTACAATGGAGGAATTGCGAGCAATTCGTCGTATATGGGTCTTTGACAAACACGAATTTGATGATTCTTTGCCAGCCATTTTTGAAGGTGTGACAGGGAAAAAATTTTTGGATCCAGAATGGGTAGGCTCAGAAGCTTTCAGAAAAGATGAATGGGATGTACTAAAGTCGGTTTGTGAAGATTTATTTCCAGAAGAAGAACTGACCTTTGAAATGCTATATAGCATGATTGATATAGAAAATCAGTCAAATAGCCTTAATCAACGAAAAGGTATTTTGGATGATTTAGAAAAGTGCATTTCTCATACATTTTATATGAATGAAGAAGATGCAACAAGGTATTACGAAGATCGTATTACTAGAAAAAAAGAATTAGGCGGAAAATTCAATGATAAATTCTTTGCTCATATTCAAAGTGAGGCTGAAGAGTTTGAAGGAGAAGTTTCAGAAGAAGAGTCCGCAATCGCAGGAGAAGAATTCTAATGATAATAACAAAACTAACATTCCATAATTTCGGCGTGTATGCCGGAAATAATGTGTTTGAATTTGAATCTTCAAAGCCTGTTGTTCTAATCGGAGGTATGAACGGTAGAGGCAAGACAACTTTCTTGGAAGGCGTCTTACTTGCTTTGTATGGTGCAAATTCATTTGCGTATAGTGAAAGCAAATATTCAAGTTACGGACAGTATCTTAAAGCATTTGTTAATACTGCTGATGGCAGCTTGGAAACATATGTTGAGTTAGAGTTTAAGCTTGAAAATGAGACAGATGAGAGATACCTGATTAGGCGTTCTTGGCCTGGAAACGGACAAAGAACTCGAGAAACAATTCAGGTAAAAAAAGATGGACAAGACAATACATTTTTAACAGATAACTGGGCGATGTTTATTGAAAATATCCTCCCTAGTGGATTGTCCAGCTTTTTCTTCTTTGATGGAGAAAAAATTGCCGAATTGGCGGTAGAAAATACCAACGCTCAGATGAAAGAGTCAATTAAGGCTCTTCTAGGAATATCTGTTTTGGATCTTTTGGATAATGATATTTCTCGAATTGTAAATAGAGTTGGAAAAAGATCTAATGATCAAGTCCATACAAAAGAATTGAAAATACTTCGAGAACGAAAAAACCAGACTGAAGTTGCACTGCAAATCATTGATGATCGTATTGCCGAAACTTCAGCACAAATTGAAGAGGCCAGAAAAAAATTAGAAAAGGCAAAAGTTGATTACACTTCAAAAGGTGGAGACATTGTTGTTCAGAGACAAGATTTGTTTACCGAGAGAACAGCACTTGTAGCAAAAGTTGAACAAGGAAAAGAAACTTTAATTGGAGTGGCTGCAAGCGAATTACCACTTTTGCTGGTGAAAGATTTACTTGAAGATATAAGTATTCAAGCTGCCAAAGAGCATGAAACAAAGTTGCTTGGCTACACAGTTGATAAGATTCACTCTATGTTTGAAACATATAGCGACGGCGGGGATAGCAACAGTGTTAGGGACTTTATTTCCTATGTGGAAAATAAAGCTGCTGAGGAAAGTACAGAAATTGTATTTGATATCTCGGATCAGAGCTTTTATCAATTAACATCGTTGCTTGGAAATGGGTTAATGAATGCTCAGGGCAATATGTTGCAAAACATGGCAACTTGCCAAAAAGGAATTGCCAAGATAGACGAGATCGATAGCTACCTAAGTGTGGATATAGATGAAAGAGTTTTGTCTAAGATCTACAAAAAAATCAAAACTCTTGAACAAGAGATAATCGAACACGAGGCCTCTTTAGAGATAGCCCAAAAACAGCGCACTGGATTAAATGGCGATGTTATGCGAGCAACTTCGGAGTATAACCGCTTTGTCGAAAACATGTTGTCAAACTTAGAAAGTGATGATGATAACGGTAGAATCTTAAAATATGCACATCATGCAACTCAGGCCTTGGCTGAATACAAAATCCGTTTACAAAAGAAAAAAATCGGAACATTAGCAGAAACAATGACAAAATGCTATAAGCAGTTGGCTAACAAAAAGAACTTGATTAGTCGGATTGATATGGATGCTGTTACTCTGGATTTTGTTTATCTAAATGCGGATAGTCAGATTGTTCCTAAAGAATCTTTATCTGCCGGCGAGAAACAGCTGATGGTTATTTCTCTTCTTTGGGCATTAGCACTTTGTTCTAAGAAGAAGTTGCCAGTGATTATAGATACGCCATTATCAAGAATGGATTCCGTACACCGTGTAGCTTTAATTAAGACATATTTCCCGAATGCGAGTGATCAGACTATTATCTTGTCTACTGATTCAGAAATTGATAAGCATTACTACGAAATTATGAAGGATACCGTCGGTGATGAATTCACCTTGGTATATGATGACGAATTAAAGTGTTCAAAAATAAAGAAAGGCTATTTTTTAGGTGACTGATATGATAATAAAACAAATTAAGCTTTCCAATCAGTCAAAAGACCGCCTTTCAAGGTTGAAGGGAAAGACTGGAATAAAAAATTGGAATGTGCTATGTCGTTGGGCGCTTTGCTATTCATTGAAGGAAAATACGATACCTACCGATATTCCTATTATTGCGGATAGTAATGTTGAAATGTCCTGGTATACGTTTGGCGGAGAGTATAGCGAATTATATGAGGCTTTGATTAAAGCTTGGTGCATAAAGAAAAATCTTCCTACAGATGATGAAACTGTTTCTAAGTATTTTAAGTTGCATTTAGAGAGGGGCATTTCATACCTATCGGGCACAAACTTTATCAAAAGCTTGGATGATTTGTTAAATCTTGTTCTGGAGGTGTAGTTTTGGGAGTATATTTAGATTTCAATTCAACAGCACCGATTGATGAGCGTGTCTTGGAAGTGATGATAAAAATATATAGAAATACGCCAGGAAATGCAGATAGCAGAACACACACTTTTGGCGATGATGCAAGACGGGCAGTTGAAACTGCAAGATCTGAAGTTGCGTCTTTGCTTGGTGTCAATAAGGATGAGGTGTTCTTTACTAGCGGTGCTACTGAGAGCAACAATATTGTGATTCAGGGTTTAAGGGAGTATGCGGAAAAGACCGGGAAAAAGCACATAATAACAACATCGGTAGAACACAAATCTGTTTTAGGAACTTGTAAAGCACTAGAACAGCAGGGTTTCGAGGTGTCCTATGTGAATCCGAAAGCTGATGGACGAGTATCTGTTGAAGAGGTTACAGAATTAGTAAGAGAGGATACCGTACTAGTAAGTATTATGCATGTGAACAATGAGACCGGTATCATTCAACCTATAAAAGAGATTGGCGAGTTTTTGGCAGATAAAGAAACATTCTTCCATATTGATGCGACACAGAGCTTTGGTAAATTGGTAGATGAACTCAAAGCAATTAAATATGACATGCTTTCAATGAGCGCACATAAAATAGCCGGACCACAAGGTGTTGGAACACTGGTTTTACGCAAGAAACGGTACAAACTGCCACCAGTAAAAGGAATTATGTATGGAGGACAACAAGAACGAGGTATTCGTCCAGGGACGATACCAGTTGCTTTGGTTGTAGGGCTTGGTACTGCGTGTGCACTGGTGGCATCAGAGTATAAGCAGAATCAAGAAAAATGCTTAACAATTAAAAATGCTTTATTAGAAGAACTTAACGCATCCGGAGTTAAGTGCGAAATTAACGGAGATCAGAATTATTGCGTACCAAGCACTTTAAATATTTGCTTCAACGGAGTGTCATCTGAAGCATTAATGCTTTCTACTAAGCAATATTGCGGCATTTCTAACGGATCAGCTTGTAATTCCAAGTCATATGAACCTAGCTATGTTCTAACTGCTATGGGCATACCGACTGAAAAAATTGAAAATTCGGTAAGAATAAGCTGGGGGGCAGAATCCGACTGTGAGGATGTTGTAACTTCATTTAAGGAACTGTTAGCGGTAGCAAAAAGTTTTGCTGCTTTTTAGTACGAGAGGAGGACAATTTTGTTAAGCGTTGTTCGTGACATTATTATAAAATCGAGTCTTGCCAGTAATTGGTCTCTTCAAGTTTTCAAATTTAAACATCGAGAAGAGCGGAGACGGTGTATACCGGGAGAGAAATTGCATTTGATCCAGTTGGCAGACTAGATGATTTTACGGAAGATGATTTTGACCTTGGACGATGAGCCTGTTTGACTTCCTGATGACAAATAAAAGTCCACCAGTCATGATGCACTGCACATCGTACTGGTGGACTTTTTTGCAAGGAAATAAAAACTGATATTCATATATCGCCACAACCAATGTCGTTATCGTAGGCGTGAAGGTCTCCCTTCAGGAAATCCGCTTTACGAATATACATCGAATTTACCAGTTCCCCTTTTTCATGGAGCAGGCTGAATTTGTAATTTAATAACGCTGCCGGTACATAAAGCATTTTAGCAGTTTCAAAAAATGTGTGTTCCGAAAGGCGTTCCAGAACTTCCTCATCTTCTAACAGAAGCTCTGCCGCAAAGAAGTTTGCTTCGTTTTCTTCGATTGATCTATCATCAAATACTTCCATTTCTTGAAAACCGCGCATCATGGCGATTTTCGTATGCAGGACAGCGTGTCCTAATTCATGTGCGACTAAGATACGTTCCAGGATACTGTTCACATTGTGATCTATCACGATATTCTTCTGTCTGGACTGGTAATAAAAGAAGCCCTTCAATTTCTTCTGTAAATCGTAATAATGGATTTTGATACCTAACAGCTGACACAACTCGTAAGGGTCTCTGGTGTGATATTTTCGCACAAGCTTATCGACAGTTTCAATGATATGCTCTGCCGTTTTCATTTGCTTCACCTCCGAATCGCACACAGAAAACATATTCTGTACTTGAGGATTTTACTCTTTATCTTTATGTTTTCCGTATTTCTTCGGAGTGTACTTTTCTCGTGCTGTTTTCTTAGAGTCCATATAAACTGATATAATCGCCTGGAAGAATACATCTTTTGCGTCCTCATCCAATTCTCCACCGGCAAACAGAGAATTTACACGTCCCAGCACTTCCTGAACTTCTTTTGCTCCCTTTGAACCGAAGTTTTCCTTTACCTCTAAAATAAACATATCCTGATCTATATGGCTCTGGCTGTCCGTTTCAGATTCGTCCAAAAGATAGGACACAGAGATATGCAGCGCTTCAGCAAGCTTTCTGATATTGCTTTTTCTGGGGAGCGTTCCGAGCTGTTCATAGGTGTAGCTTAGATTGTGCATTGATTTATGCTGTGGAAAAGGATTTTCATCGTGGCACAGGTGGTTATGCCTGTTATAATCGCTACTGGACGACAAGGACCTTTGATGATTCTATCAAAGAAGCGTTAGATGCGTCTGCTGACCTTATTAATGAAGTACATAATGAGATAGCTACAGATCGTGCTACGAGGTATGCTGCTCAAGCAGCAGCAAGAGCACAGGCGAATGCGGACTTTTTAGCAAAACAGGCTACAGAAAAAACTGCACAGGAAGCTGCAACGGTTGCTGCATTAGAAGCAGAGAAGTTTCGAGTTATGTGGAATAAAGTTGGAAAAATTGGATTTGTTGTCAGCGGTGTTATTCTTGTAGAGTATGGCATTTATAAGGCAGCACCTAAAGTAAAAACATGGTGGATTAAACACCATGAAAATAAAGCAGGCGAAGACCAGTGTGATGCTTACTACAGTGCACAAAGACGTCACGCAGCGCCTAATAAGGAAACAACGCTCATCTCCTAAGCAGACATTATCTGTTCGACTTCGGTTTGGCGTTTATAAAAACTGTATGTTTTCAAAAAACAAAATAATTCAATGTAATTGATAGGAAGCATCCAACTTCAACGGTTGGGTGCTTTTCTTTTGCCCTAAAAATAGTTATTCATCGTAAATTGATCATTTTGTCGAGAGCACACTACAGTGGAAGTTTCTCTGCACAAGGCACTGTAAAAATGAACTTACTCTACCTACGAGGCAATAAAATTATGCTTCAAAATCCATTATACTTTTCTCAAAGCTAAAGCAAGCCACCTTCCCTTAGGAACTAAGGGCGCACTTCTATACCGGTTATTCCATTCCGGTATGTGCGTTCTCCGAAGGTAAATGCTCCTGTGTCTGAACACATTCACATATTGCGGAATTGCATTCCGGTCAAGAGATAACTCTTGCGGCTGCCGCCTATTTCTTTTTACATACCTTGCTTTGGCAAGGATGAATAAAAGACAAGGAGTGAAAGAAAAATGGAGAACAAAGAAAAAACTTTGGCGGAATTAGATGCTGCACGATTGAAGGTAAAACAGTATGAAAACAAAATTCAGCTTCTGGAAAATCGCAAGCGGCATCTGGAAAAGAAAGCCGACCGCCAGCGCACGCACCATCTTTGCAATATGGGCGGTGCCATCCAAAGCATTTCCAAAGAGGCAGACTCCCTGACAAGAGCAGAGTTTTACTCTCTGATGGAACAGGTTTTTGCACTGCCTGCGGTACAGAAATTGGTGGACACCGCTGTGCAGAACCACAAGGCGGGAGGCGATTGCTAATGGCGTTGTATCACTTCCATGTAGAGCAGATCAAACGCAGCGAGGGGCACACGGCTGTCGCCAGTGCAGCCTATCGTGCCGGTGAGAAACTGCATAATCTCTGGGATGGAGAAACCCACGATTACACCAAGAAAGGCGGCGTGATTCTTTCGGAAATCATGCTTCCGGAATATGCTCCTGAAAGATTTTCTGACAGGTACACCCTCTGGAATGAAGTAGAGCAAATTGAAAAGCATTACAGGGCACAGCTTGCCTACAGCTTTGACATGGCTCTGCAAAATGAATTTTCTTTAGAGGAGAACATTGTACTGGCAAGAGAATTTGTACAGAAATACTTTGTCTCTGACGGCATGATTTGCGATCTTGCGGTACATCAACCTGACCGGGGAGACGGCGGCATCCCCAACCCACATTTTCATGTTCTGGTTCCCATTCGTCCGCTGAACACTGACGGCACCTGGGGAGCAAAACAACACCGGGTTTATCATTTGAACAAGGACGGCAACCGCATCAAAAAAGAAGATGGCACATGGGCTTTCGATGCTGTTCCGACCACAAATTGGGGCAAGCCGGAAACGCTAGACTTATGGCGTAAAGCCTGGGCGGATATGGTTAATGCCAGATTGGAAGAAAAAGGGCTGCTCTGCCGCATCGATCATCGTTCCTATGTGGATCAGGGGCTGGATTTGATTCCGACTGTCCACGAAGGGCCGCATATTCGCAAGATGGAGAAGAAAGGCATCCGCACGGAAAAAGGCGAATTAAACCGCTGGATCAAGGCCACCAACCGGATGATCCGCAACATACAAGCCACCCTTGCGGCACTGAAAGAATGGCTTGCGGAATCAAAGAAAATTCTGAAAGAACCGCAGGAGGTTTACCTTGCTCAGCTGCTCAGTGATGCTCATGCTCTGTGCAATCAAACCGCAATGACGTATGCCAGAGGGAAGGCCAAGGCGAAGAAAAACAACCTGAAGCGTTTCATGAATGAGTGCGATTATCTGAAACAGCGAGGGGTTCTAACTCTCAGTGACTTTGAAAAACATCTTTCTTCTGTCAACGAAAATGTGGAAAGCAGAAAATCCTCCATGCACCAGAAACAGACCCGTCTGAAAGCACTTCAGCAGCTGATGGAGGATGCAAAGACCTATGCTGCGTTAAAGCCGATTTTGGATGAAATGAAGAAAGAAAAATATCGTTTTACCAAAGCCAAGGAAAAGTATAAGTCGGAACATGAAGGCGAGCTTCGCCGGTTTTATATGGTAAAGCGAAAACTGAAAGAGAGTGGTTTTGAAAAAGATTCTTTTCCTCTGGATGCATGGCAGAAAGAATTTTCCGAACTGTCGGCACAACGAGAAGCTGAATATCAGGAATATAAGCTGCTGCAAAAGGAGCTGACGATGCTGTATCAGATTAAGGGCGATGTAGATCAGGCGATGCGAGAAACCCATCCTGAAATGCTGCATCCCAATAAAACCAAAGAAACAGAAACTGCATTGTAATCGGGAGGTGGAGTATGAGTTATACGCAAGAACAGATCGACCGTGCCAACCAGGTCGATTTGGAACAATTTTTACGCTCACACGGTGAACAGGTCACAAAAAGCGGAAACGAGTACCGATGGAAACGGCATGACAGTTTGACCATTAAGGGAAACAAATGGTTCCGCCATAGCCAGAGCAAAGGCGGCTACCCCGTCGAATTTGTAATGGAGTTCTTTGGAAAAACTTTTCCGGAAGCAGTGTCTTTGCTGATTGGAGAAGTACCGGCACACAACGGCGCAGCCGCTGCACCTTCGGCAGATTTCAGGCTTCCGCCAAGAAACCGATATTTTGCAGCAGCGATGGCATATCTCCGTCAGCGAAACATCCCGGAGGAACTGGTTCAGGAGTTTTACAAGGAAGGCCTGATTTATGAGGATGCCCAGCACCACAACATTGTGTTTGTGGGAAAGGATGAAACAGGGATTCCCCGTTATGCCCATTGCAAAGGGACGGACGGTTCTTTCCGTATGGATGTACAAGGTTCGGACAAGGCCCACAATTTTGCTTATCGCAGCGATGGCAAAAGTCTGCTTGTGTTTGAAGCACCGATCGATCTGATGTCCTTTATTGCGCTGTACCCTAATGATTGGAAAATGCGAAATTATTTGTCCTTGGGCGGTGTGGGAGCGAAAGCGCTGGAAGGGTTTCTTTCTGAACGCAAGGACATGGAAACCGTTTATATCTGCACCGACTCGGATAAAGCCGGTAATGATGCCGTAAACCGTCTGTTAGAAAGTATTCCCGAATCTATGACGGTTATTCGCTTGATCCCCTGCGAGAAAGACTGGAACGAAGTTCTGAAGCAAAAGGACAGGCTGCCTGACGGAAAATATATTTCCCGAAGGATCATGCTGCGTGGGGAATCAGAAAAGAAAGTGGTTCCCATGATTCGCATGAGCGAAGTTCAGCAAACAGAGGTGGAATGGCTTTGGTATCCGTACATCCCATTTGGAAAGTTAACGATCATTCAGGGCAACCCCGGTGAGGGAAAAACCTTCTTTGCCATGCAGCTTGCGGCAGCCTGCACCAATCGAAAGTTTCTGCCCCAGATGGAGCCCTTTGAACCATTCAATATGATTTTCCAGACGGCTGAGGACGGTTTGGGGGATACGGTGAAGCCGAGGCTGCTTTCGGCTGAGGCAGATCTGGAGCGAGTGCTGGTTATCGACGATGCCGACAATCCGCTGACCTTGGCAGATGAGCGTATTGAAAATGCGATCAGAGAGAACAACGCCCGTCTGGTTATCATTGATCCCTTGCAGGCCTTTCTTGGAGCCAATGTGGATATGAACCGGGCCAATGAGGTACGCCCGATTTTCCGCAGACTGGCCGATGTGGCACAGGCTACCAACTGTGCCATTGTGATGATCGGGCATCTGAATAAGGCAGCGGGCAGCCAAAGCACCTACCGTGGACTTGGTTCTATTGACATCACCGCTGTGGTGAGAAGCCTGCTGTTCATCGGCAAGGTAAGGACAGACCCAACCACACGAGTGATCGTCCATGAGAAAAGTTCTCTGGCACCGCCGGGGCAGTCCTTGGCATTTTCTCTGGGCGATGAAAAAGGATTCCGTTGGATTGGAGCCTATGACATCAGCACAGAGGATCTGCTCGCCGGTGGCGAAGGGAGCAAGACGGAGCTGAAACAGGAACAGGCGGCAAAGTTGATCGAGCAGTTTTTGTCTGAGGGCAGAAAAGTTTCCATCGCAGAGATCAACAAAGAAGCAGAAGAACGAGGAATTTCCGAACGCACAGTGCGTCTGGCAAGAAATTCTATGGGAGATAAAATCGCAAGTGAGCGTCAGGGAAAAGATTGGTGGATCTGGTTTAAGCAATAAATCGTGAACCGGCATTCTGTGAAGTGGCAAAGGTTTTATAGAACCAAAAGCCTGCCACTTTGCCACTTGGAGATAGAGATTGGAGGCATTGTATGAAGGAAATTCCTATCTGGGAAAAAGCAAATTTGACATTGGAAGAAGCGGCAGCGTATTCCGGCATCGGAACCGGTAAGCTGCGTGAGATTACCAACGACAGGAACTGCAATTTTGTGCTTTGGGTGGGCAATAAACGACTGATCAAAAAGCACTTATTTGATAAATTCATCGAGCAGGTGTTTTCCATCTAATATCTACAGATCCGTAATAGAAAAAGAGGGCTTGGTGTGATACAATATAGGTGTCACATCGAGACTCCTTTTGAAAGAAAGGAGATCGAAATTGAGCGAAAAACGGAAAGATCATAAAGGCCGTATCCTGAAAACAGGAGAAAGCCAGAGAAAGGACGGGATCTATCAGTACAGGTACACAGATTGCCGAGGGAGAAGATAATGTGTTTATTCCCCTACCCTGCAAGAGCTTCGTCAGAAAGAGGAGGAAATTCAGAAGCAACTTGACGCTGGCATTGACTACGAAGCAGGACAGATCACGGTCATTGAACTGCTGGAAAAGTACATCAGTTTGAAGAAAGGCGTTCGTTACAACACCCAGGTCGGCTATCAATTTGTTTTGAATCTGGTCAAGAAAGAAGATTTCGGCTGCCGCAAAATCAGCACCGTCAAAGTATCGGATGCGAAACAGTGGTTTGCGAAGCTGCAAAAGGATGGCAGAGGTTTTAGCACCATCAGCAGTGTACGAGGTGTTATCAAACCCGCATTTCAGATGGCGTGTGATGGGGATGCCGTCAGAAAGAATCCGTTCATCTTTAAGTTGACGGATGTGGTGGTCAATGATACGGTGCCGAGAGCTGCACTCACCGAGGAACACTTGGGAATCTGGATGAATTTCATTGAGAAAGACAACACCTACTGCAAATACTACGATGAGTTCGTGGTACTTCTGGAAACCGGTATGAGAGTCAGCGAGTTCTGCGGTCTGACCAGAAAAGATCTGGATTTCAAAAATCGTAGAATTCATGTGGATCATCAGCTGATTCGTGAGCGTGGCGGAAAATACTATGTTGAGGAAACCAAGACAAGCAGCGGCCGCCGCTTTCTGCCGATGAACGAAACAGTGTATGCTTCTTTGAAAAAGATGCTGGAGTGCCGCCCTACGGTCAAGGCAGAGCCTATGGTAGATGGTTACAGCGGCTTCATCATGCTGGACAAGAACGGAAATCCGAAAGTAGCATTACACATCGAAAACGAGATGCGCTGGGCAATGAAGAAGTACAAGAAGCTTCATCCGGACAGCCCTCTGCCGCACATTACCCCTCATGTGTTCCGGCACACCTTCTGCACGAACTATGCAAACGACGGCATGGACATTAAAAACCTTCAGTACCTGATGGGTCACTCAGATGCGGGTGTGACACTGAATGTTTACACCCACGCAAGCTACGCACACGCTGCGGAGCAGATGGCGGAGATTTCACAGTTCCGCCATTCCCCTGAAGCGAAAAAAGACAGGGGTTTTGCTGTTGGATAAACAGCAAGTATGGTGGCAGCAGCCTAAGGTTACTACACCATTTACTACACCACTTGGTGGTGTAGTTACATAGATTTATAGAGACTTATGAAAAATTGAAGAAAAACCGAAAGTCCGAAAAAGCCCGTAATATCAGCGTTTTCGAGGCTTATGGAGGAATATAGAGATTATGATAAAAGTGCTTTTTATTTGCCACGGCAGGAGTTTCTCTTTTGCCTAAATCTCCTTATTTTATGCGGTTTTCCTCACAATAGGAGAGCACATTACAACGATTTTACAACTTTTGAAAAGTGTTCCGATATGACTAAATGGGAGACGCACAACATCTGTGTATCTCCCATTTTTCATTCATGTAATATGATTACTTCACTCTGATTTCAAATTTCAAGATTGCTTTTATCATTTCTGTATGAATTTGACCTTTTAATTCTTCATCAACCTGCATAGTGATTTTACCACTTTCAGAGTGGTAAAATGGACGCAAGCATAATTTACAGATATAAGCGTCATAAAACTTTAAAATCTCTCTTATGGCAGTTTCGTTTCCGGCAGACGCTTTATATATTTTTTCTAGTGTGGGATAGCCATATTCTTTTCTCATT
This sequence comes from uncultured Lachnospiraceae bacterium, assembly GCA_934352055.1. Taxonomy (GTDB): domain Bacteria; phylum Bacillota; class Clostridia; order Lachnospirales; family Lachnospiraceae; genus Pararoseburia. The sequence continues at coordinate 6,403 of CAKRJY010000016.1, read as the reverse complement.
GGTCAATTCCTTTTTTTCAATAGTACCTTTAATTTCTTCAATCCGTTACTTCTTCTGCGATAAACAGCAGAACGTGATACATGATATAATTCTGCGATTTCTTGATCGCTTATGTTTTGAAAATAGTGTAATAAAATTACATCACGCTCTTTACTCGATAATTTATATAAAGCAACAGCCAGTTTCTCATTTGATATTTGCATTGTGAAATTCAGGACTTCAAAAGAAATGTAATCACAAGAATATTTATCAGTAGTTCCACATTCAAGATTTTTCGTATCTGATAATTCACAGAATAAAATTTCATGCTTGGAACGTCTTGCGAACTGTCTGTTTCTGCTTTTTACTGTGCATTTGATAACAGTCATCATCAAAGCATTAAACTGTATTCTAACGATATGCTCGAAAGAAGATGTGTTCATAATCTTATCTCCGCATATGCTGAAAGATATAAACAGAAATACTGCCTATATCTTTTAGAAATACGAAAAAGTGAGTATTAAAAAAGCCCATACAAAATAACATATTGTACGAGCATTGACATGACAAAAATATTCTTTTTTCAAGAAAGACGCTTTGATTTATTTATATATTTGTTGTTACTCGACACAATAACGCAAAATTGTTTTTAACTTACTTTTAAGAACACGATTAGCATTATTCAAGTAAATTTCCCTATGGTAATTGGTAGAACGAACCAAACCATTTTCTCCAGCAAGTAGATTCATCTTTTGAAAAGATATAGGTTCGTCGTCATATGCACCTATATGTAGAACTTCTATACTTTTTGCGTCCTGCATTGTGTCGAAAAATATTTGTTCATATAGACTGTTTGGCTTTTTGATTTTCAATCGTTCTAATGCGTTGAAAACGATGTCTTTTGTAATAACATCGGGCTGACGTATCATAATTGTGTATTCTAACTGGTTCTTATCTAACTGCTGGGTATCGCCTATATCGTTCCAAATTGCCTCTAATGGATATACTGTATAATCGCTAATTTCATTGGTAGAATTAGTATTTTTATACATCATTTTGATGCCATAAGCCAATGAATATAAAGCGGATACTTTATCTGAAAATTCTTTGTCGTTCGGGTTTCCTTTTCCCTTAATCATAATAAATTGTTGCATAGGAATATCTACTATGCGTGGAGATTGTTTTACTCCGTATAAATCCTTTTCGTGTTTTTTCCATTCATGTTTCATATTTGCTTCTCCTTATCTTGGGTAAGAAGATTATACAAAACATAACTTGACGACCTCTGTCATGTTTGATATTTTTCTTGGATTTTTTTTAGTTGAGATTGAATATTCTTCCTTATTTCTTGTGGTTCTATGATTTCTACATATTCGCCAAAAGAAAGAATATATGAGTAAAGTATATTGCTGTTTGGTAATAAGGTTGTTACAAATAAAAAATCATTTTGTTCTATGATACTGTCCCGTGGAAATTCATCATATATACGAAATGCCATTTTCTTGTCAAACTTCAAAGTTACAGTAATAAGGTTTTCTTGTTTTATAGATGTCTCGACCGAAGGAATAGTATCGGGTGGTGTGAAATGTTCTTCTGTAATGTTAAGATGTTCAATTCTTGTGAGCTTAAAAAGTCGGTAGTCTTTTCTAAGCATACAAAATCCATACACATACCACGATTTACTTTTAAAAATGAGTTTTAGAGGTTGTATATAACGGAAAACAGTGTGTTCTCTATTGCTACAATATTCAAAAGAAATAATATACTTATCCAAAATGGCAGTTTTAATATCATTAAAAATGTTTTGTGCAGGTTGTCCTTGTATCCAATCCGAAAAATCAACTTCAATCCAGTTCGTTGTTTTCATATGGAAAAGTGCTCCTAATTTTGTTAATAATTCATTTGTATTATTGCTATTTGCGACAAATAATGCCTGCAAACCACTTAATATCTGCTCTTTTTCTTTTGATGATAGTATTGACCTGTCTAAGGTGAAATTTTCATCAATGATAATTCCACCGTTTTTCCCTTGTGTAGCATAAATAGGAATACCTGCACTGCTAATAACGTCAATATCTCGATAAATTGTTCTTACTGATACTTCAAATTTTTGGGCTAATTCTGGAGCTGTTGATTTTCCTTTTTCAATTAAGTAATAAACAATTTTAAATAATCTGCTTTCCTGCATAGTTTTTCACTTCCTTTCATTCATCATATAAAACATGACATTATAATGTCAAGAATAAAGCATACCTGTTCTTTCGTTCTCTTGATTACTCACCACAGAAAATAAAAAGCCCTGTCAAGAGCTTTGCCACCATAGGTGGTGCTTTGCACTCTTGATTGGGCTTTTTCTTTTCTGTATCTTATGGCAAGAGGGGGAAATATTACTTGTCATCATCAAATTTACCTGTTACCCATGGTAATTTTGACAACAGTTCCATATCCTCTTTTGAGTTTGGATTTATCATTTTCACGGCTTGATAAGGTGTCTTATACTTATGTCCCTCTATGCTTTCTCCAAACATATCCATACTGTATAAATCATCATAGCGATTTAACAATTTTTGAAATTTCAAATGTTGAATAAATTCTTTGATGGGATAAAGATCAGACGCTTCGATGTCCTTTCGGTTAATGTAGTCGGTAATATATTCCCGTAGCTTTTTTACTTCATATTCCTGCCATTCTTCCTCGCTGTCAAAGAAGTTATCATAGTGTCCATGCTTCAATTCTGTATTTAGACGTTCTTCGGATTTTAAAAACTTACAGACTTCTTTTTCCGATTGATTGACATACTTCCATTCTCCCGACAACAATTCATTTGGGGTTACGTCTAACACTTCCATTATCTTTTCCAGTGTTTCATAAGCAGGATAATTTAATCCTCTTTCAATCTTGGAAAGGCTCTGCATATTGATACCGATTTTGTCCGCAAGCTCCTGTTGTTTCATTCCTCTAAATTTTCTTATGGTTTGTATATTATTTCCTAAATGGCTTATTTTCATTGCATAACCCTCCATATCTCGTTATATCTTCATTGCTGTAAGTCTATCATGCTTAATATAATTTGTAAAGATAAAAAAAGATATTGACAAATAAGCATATAAGAATTACTATGTTCTTGCAAATAAATAAGCACAATAGGATGAAATACAAAAACATTCAAAAAGAAATATATATCTAATTAAACCCGTAGATGTGAATATTGGTTGAAATGGAACTCGTTAGAAATGGCAAAAACAGAACTTGCTGACAAAGTATTTCTGACACGGTGGCGGAAGCCTTTTAGGCTTACCGCCATGACAATTTGTGTCAAGGGGAAGAAATGCTTTGTCTGCTGGTGAGCTTGCAAGCCTTATCTGTGCCCCCGTTATCTAACAGGGGGGCACTATTTTACAAAAGACAAGTCAAAACCATACAACCCCAAAGCTGTACGGAATAATAAGGAGTTTTAAGAAGATAGTGCATATCACACTTTTTGAAGGGCAGTTTACAGGTATTTCAAGGCTATTGTGGGATTGGAGGAATACAATGGACAATTTGGAATTTGCACTTGAAATGAAGAACAAACGTCTTGCCAGCGGTCTTTCACAAAGAGAACTAGCAAGTCTTACCCATGTATCAAGGTATAGTATCAATCGCTTTGAGAATGGAAAAGCCAACGCCAGCAAGGAAACACAAAATATTATTCTGCGTTGTCTGAATTACTATGTCTGTGATAAGCCTTTTTATCTGCTTATTGATTATCTGTCTGTCCGCTTTCCAACGACTGACGCATTGGAAATTATCCGAAAGGTGCTTGGAATAAAAGCAGACTATTTTATCCACTATGACTATGGGTATTATGGCTATAAGGAGCATTACGCTTACGGGGAAATCAAGGTCATGGCTTCTGATGATGAACACGTGGGCGTATTCTTGGAATTAAAAGGAGCAGGCTCACGCAACATGGAATATGTCTTACAGGCACAGAGCAGGGATTGGTATTCATTCTTAAACCGTTGTCTTGACTGTGGTGGTGTTATCCGACGTTTTGATTTGGCAATCAACGATATGTGCGGTCTGCTGGATATTCCCGTCTTGTCTGAAAAATATAAAAGTGGTGGTGCGGAATGTCGGTGTAAAAACTATGAAAATGTGCAAGGCGGTAAACTAAGCAGAAAAAAATGTGATTTAGCAAGCACACTTTATATCGGTTCAAAGGCAAGCACGAAATATTTCTGCTTGTATGAAAAGCAAAAGGAACAGGCAACGAAAAAGAAATGTACGGATATCATCAATCGTTTTGAAATTCGTCTGCGTGACAAAAAGGCGGTACAGGCAGTTGAGGAACTGTTATTGACCTATAACCCTCATGGGTTGGTGTTTTATCTCATTACCGATTTCGTAGAATTTCCTGACTATCCGTTGTGGGAGATATTTATTTCCCATGATAGTTTACCTTTTGAAATGAATCCCATACCTGTCAACATGGAACGTACTCTGCAATGGTTGGAAAGACAGGTCATGTTGTCCATTGTGATGATAGAGGAAATCGACAGACTGACAGGCTCAGAATACATGAAAACGATTGATGAATGTACTCACCTCTCTGAAAAGCAGGAAATGCTTGTGAAGCAGATGTGTACGGGTATAGCAGACGTAATCGAAAACGAGGGGGTGTTTTATGAGTAATGCACGGGATATTCCTGTATGGGAAAAATACACGCTTACCATTGAAGAAGCGTCAAAATATTTCCGTATCGGAGAAAATAAGTTAAGACGATTAGCAGAGGAAAACAAGGACGCTGGCTGGCTTATTATGAATGGTAATCGCATACAGATTAAACGCCGACAGTTTGAACAGGTCATTGATAAATTGGACGCAATCTAGTGAAAAAGGAGCTGGCATATGTTATGATGAAAACAAGTCATATCGGGACTCTTTCAGAAGTGGAAAGGGGCGAAAATGAGCGAGAAAAGACGGGACAATAAAAACCGTGTTTTACGCAATGGAGAGAGTCAACGTAAAGACGGAAGATATATGTATAAGTATGTAGATAATGCTGGGAATGTGAAATATGTGTATAGTTGGAAACTGGTAAAAACTGATACCGTTCCACAGGGAGCAAAAGACGATATTCCTTTACGGGATAAAGAGAAGCAGATACACAAAGATTTAGAAGACGATATTGTTTCTTCGGGTGGAGATATGACAGTCTTGGAACTTGTGAAAAAATATATTTCACAGAAAACAGGCGTAAGGCATAATACAGAAGCAAACTATAAATTTGTTATCAATATCATTGCCAAAGAAGCCTTTGGAAAGAAACGAATTGACAAGGTAAAACTATCAGACGCAAAAGGCTGGCTCATTAAATTACAGGCAGACGGTAGAGGATATAGCAGTATTCACTCTATCCGTGGTGTTGTAAGACCAGCATTTCAAATGGCTGTTGATGATGATTTGATACGAAAGAACCCTTTTGAGTTTCAGCTTGCAACAGTGGTTGTTAATGATAGCGTAACAAGAGAAGCCATTACAAGAAAGCAGGAGAGAGCTTTTCTTGAGTTTGTGAAGCAGGATAAGCATTTTAGTAAGTATTATGAGGGGATTTACATTCTATTTAAGACAGGGCTTCGCATTTCTGAATTTGTTGGACTGACGATTTCTGATATTGATTTAGAAAAAGGTGTTATCAATGTCAACCATCAGTTGCAACGTAAGCGAAACATGGAATATATCATTGAGGACACAAAGACAGACAGCGGTACAAGGCTTGTGCCTATGACTGATGAGGTAAAAGCGTGTTTTCATAAGATTATTCAAAATCGTAAAAAATTAAAATCAGAACCTGTGATAGACGGTAAAAGCGGTTTTCTGTATTTAGATAAAAATGATATGCCGATGGTTGCTTTGCATTGGGAAAAATATTTTCAGCATATTTGCGAGAAGTATAATAAAATATATAAACAAGAATTACCTAAAATCACACCTCATGTTTGCCGACATACTTTTTGTTCTAATATGGCAAAGTCGGGAATGAACCCTAAAACATTGCAGAAGATTATGGGACATTCAGATATAGGTGTCACGCTGAATACATACACGCACTTGGACTTTGATGATATTCAAAAAGAAATGAAAGAAGTCTGCAATCGGTAAGTTGTAAAGTTGTAAAATAGAGGTAGTTTTACAACTTATTTTACAACTTTTGACTGCCAAAACATGAGAATTTATAAAAAGATATAGAAACTACAAGAAAAATGAAAGTTGTAAAAAGCCTTTAAATATAAGGAAATATGACAATTTAAGGAGATATAAGAACATGATAAAAATACTATTCATCTGCCACGGCAATATACTAACCTTGATTAAAAATACTTGATTTTACAGTGTTTTGGGGATGTTACAGTAGATTTTTACCAACGATTTACCAAA
>CAKRJY010000015.1 GCA_934352055.1 uncultured Lachnospiraceae bacterium | reverse complement strand
AAAATTGATACAGAAATCCGTTTCTATATCTGTAATATCGGCACTTTATATCCAAAAGTTAATAGTGCGTAAAATTCCAGTTTTCTTGATTCTGCAAACTTGAATTTGTAATTACATTCCATACATATTGGCATTCTTTACAATCACTCTATCTCCTTTTTCTAATTGTTCCTTAGAAACTCCTCTTAACCCAAGTCCAACATGTTCTGTTTTATATCCACAACCATTTGATTTTCGTTCTTTTGTATGTATATCGATGTTAGTAATTATAGTCTCTAATACACCTCCATTTGTTTTATAAACACACGCATTTTCTCCTTCTCTACACATTCCTGTTGATATGTTTCCTGTGACAACTGTTCCACCCCCCATAATTGTAAATACATCATCAATAATCAATTCAAAGTCTTCTTTTAAACATAATGGAACATCTAATCTGTTCATATACTCTTTTTCTCGCTCTTTTTTGCTTTTACCAAATAATCCCATAGTGTTTCTCCTTTCTAACTTACGATTTATCTATTTGCATAATCCATCAAAATCTTCTTACAACTACTACAACGATAAGCTTCACAATGAGGGATTCCTCCCGAACCTTTACTCAATTCCAGATCGTCCGATTTTTTAATACGAAAAACTTTTGCCAGATTATCAACTGCAAAAGTAATGTCTCGTGAACTCATTAGGTATCCTCTAATCATTTCATCACCACAATATGGACATTTCATGCAGATTCACCTCCTATATATTCCGATTGTCTATCTCATTATTTGAAATTTTTACCTTAATATGAAATATGCATATATATTAGCATCGTTGCTAATACTAATAGCAATCTGATACTCACCCGGTTCAAGTGCTCCATATAACCATTCCCAGTCATATTTGTAAATGGTTTCTTCATTTTCTTGAATAATATATGCTATATCATCAAAGCCAATATTTTCATCAGAAATATATTCAATTTCAACCCAGTCATCTCCAACTTTTCTTGATATAGGCAAATATGCACCATAATAAAGCGGATTCTTTGAAGCCGACTCGTTGCCACCATTCACATCGTATCTGAACACAATGTCTGCACCAGTACTTGAAATATTTCTCGCTGACACATTCAGGTAACCATCATCAATCCCTAATTCACTACTAGGACGAAATACTCCAATTCCACCAGCCTGATTAGAAACATCATATAGGATGGAATCTAGGATTTTAATCAGCTCATCAAGATAGTCTGCCCCCCAGTCAGCACTACATAACACAACAATGTTTCGGAGTTCACTATCTTCTCCAAACCAACTAATAAAGTTCCAGTTTGTATTACCATCATAGTAGCCTATGTTAGCTTCATGGCCTGCTATTGTGACTTTCTTTTCCTCAAGTCCTGTTCCACATACTCCGAAACTATCACAATATCCGACTTCAACAAATCCTTCTGATTCTGCAGTTGGCTTCAAATGAATTCCATAAGAAGTACTTATTAAACTTGTATTATCCACATCACATATTTCAGATTCCCATGTATCAGGTAAAGTAAGTGTGATACTTCCGAATGGGCCAGTAACAATAACATCTTCATTCGACTCAGCATTTGAGAAAATCATTTCAAGATCTTCATCAACATTCTCATTACCTTTATTTACTAAAACTGTAGTTTTTCCGCAGGCCGGAATAGTCACAAGACATAACGATAAAAATAAAAGAAGAATATTTCTTTTCATGACATCCCCTCCACAAAGTACAAGGTATTTCGATTTGTTGCTAACTTTAGTAAACAAATTATATCACAAACTCTTTGCGCTATTCCAGTTCAAGATATAATGGAGCCATTTTGGAACGATTTCATCATTATTGGCTATGCTGTTTTTTCACCACACAAAAAGGGTTCCGAGCTAATGCTCGAAACCCTTATAAATACTAGCTTATTGAACTATCAAAGATTACTCGATGATTGTAGCAACACGTCCTGATCCTACAGTACGTCCACCTTCACGGATAGCGAATGTAAGACCCTGCTCCATAGCGATTGGATGAATCAATTCGATTGTCATCTCTACGTTATCTCCAGGCATACACATTTCTGTTCCTTCTGGAAGGTTACATACACCAGTTACGTCAGTTGTTCTGAAGTAGAACTGTGGACGATAGTTGTTGAAGAATGGAGTATGACGACCACCTTCATCCTTTGTCAAAACGTAAACCTGAGCTGTAAACTTTGTATGGCAAGTTACAGAACCTGGCTTAGCAAGAACCTGTCCTCTCTGGATCTGGTCACGGTTAATACCACGAAGAAGTGCACCGATGTTATCACCAGCCTGAGCTTCATCAAGAAGCTTACGGAACATTTCGATACCAGTAATAACTGTCTTCTGAACGTCTTCTCTGATACCGATGATTTCAACTTCGTCGTTGAGGTGAAGTGTTCCACGCTCTACTCTACCAGTTGCAACAGTACCACGACCTGTGATTGTGAATACGTCTTCTACAGGCATAAGGAATGGCTTGTCTGTATCACGCTGTGGATCTGGGATATAAGAATCAACAGTATCCATAAGTTCCATGATCTTGTCGCCCCAAGGTCCCATTGGATCTTCAAGAGCCTTAAGAGCAGAACCCTTAACGATTGGGCAGTCTGTGAAGTCATATTCCTCTAACTGCTCTGTGATTTCCATCTCTACTAACTCTAATAATTCTTCATCGTCTACCATATCGCACTTGTTCATGAATACTACGATGTAAGGTACACCTACCTGACGAGAAAGAAGGATGTGCTCCTTTGTCTGAGCCATAACACCGTCAGTAGCAGCTACTACAAGGATAGCGCCGTCCATCTGAGCAGCACCAGTGATCATGTTCTTAACGTAGTCAGCATGTCCTGGGCAGTCAACGTGTGCGTAATGTCTCTTCTCTGTCTGATACTCAACGTGAGCTGTAGAGATTGTGATACCTCTTTCTCTCTCTTCTGGAGCCTTATCAATGTTCTCGAAGTCAACCTTTGCGTTTCCTTCTACTCTTTCAGAAAGAACCTTTGTGATTGCTGCTGTAAGAGTTGTTTTACCGTGGTCAACGTGACCGATTGTACCGATGTTACAATGTGGTTTGCTTCTGTCAAATTTAGCCTTTGCCATTTTAATTTCCTCCTTAAATTTACATCCCAAGCGGATGTCATTTCTTAATTCAACTATTTCCAATTATATATGGAAATGATGGTTTTTTCAACTATTTCCGAAGAAATAATATTAGTTTGCGTGCTCGCTCATCACCTTGTCCATAACGCTCTTTGGAGCTGGCTCATATCTATCAAAGAACATAGAATAATTTCCACGTCCCTGAGTAGAAGAACGAAGTTCTGTAGAGTATCCGAACATCTCTGAAAGCGGAACAAATGCACGTACGATCTTACCGCCGCCGAGGTCATCCATACCTTCGATCTGACCACGCTTAGCGTTCAGACTTCCGATAACATCACCCATGTATTCTTCCGGCATAGTAACTTCAACCTTCATGATCGGCTCAAGAAGAACTGCGCCACCCTGCTTCATAGCATCCTTGAATGCCATAGAACCAGCGATGTGGAATGCCATTTCGGAAGAATCGACTTCATGGTAAGAACCATCGTATACGTTAGCAGAAATACCGATTACAGGGAATCCTGCTAAGATACCAGCCTGTGCTGCTTCTTCGATACCTTCTCCAACTGCCGGGATGTATTCCTTAGGAATAGCACCACCAACAACGGTAGATTCGAACTTGAATGTCTCTTCTCCGTTTGGATCCATTGGCTCGAACTTAACCTTACAGTGACCATACTGTCCACGACCACCGGACTGCTTAGCGTACTTGCTGTCGATATCAACAGGCTTGGTGATTGTTTCCTTGTATGCTACCTGAGGTGCACCAACATTTGCTTCTACCTTGAATTCACGAAGCAGACGATCTACGATAACTTCCAAGTGAAGTTCGCCCATTCCGGCGATGATTGTCTGTCCTGTTTCCTGGTTTGTATGAGCACGGAAAGTAGGATCTTCTTCTGCAAGTTTTGCAAGAGCTTCGCCCATCTTACCCTGATCATTCTTTGTCTTAGGCTCAATAGCCAACTCAATAACAGGCTCTGGGAATTCCATGGACTCCAGAATAACCGGATGCTGTTCATCACAGATTGTATCACCTGTTGTTGTGATCTTAAGACCAACAGCTGCTGCGATATCTCCGGAGTAAACCTTGTCAATCTCAGTTCTGCTGTTAGCGTGCATCTGAAGGATACGACCAACACGTTCCTTCTTATCCTTTGTTGCATTCAGGATATAAGAACCTGAGTTCAATGTTCCTGAGTAAACACGGAAGAATGCAAGTTTTCCTACGAATGGGTCTGTCATGATCTTGAATGCAAGAGCAGCAAATGGCTCATCATCAGATGATGGCTTTGTAATCTCATTGCCTTCTAAGTCAGTACCCTTGATGTCAGGAATGTCTGTTGGAGCCGGCATATACTCGATAACGCCGTCCAATAACTTCTGAACACCCTTGTTCTTGTATGCTGATCCACAGTAAACAGGTACCGCTTCACATGCGATCGTAGCCTTACGAAGAACCTTCTTCATTTCTTCTACAGATGGTTCTTCACCCTCTAAGTAGATCATCATCAGGTCATCATCAAGGTCGCAGATCTTTTCAACAAGGTTGGTGTGCCATTCATCAGCAAGATCTTTCAGATCATCCGGAATCTCTTTGATTTCAATGTCTTCACCCTTGTCGTCATTGTAATAGTAAGCATCCATCTCGAACAGATCGATCAGACCCTTGAAGTCATCCTCTGCTCCGATTGGGATCTGTACCGGGATTGCATTCTTTCCAAGACGATCAATGATAGTCTGTACTGACATGAAAAAGTCTGCACCCATCTTATCCATCTTGTTGATAAATGCCATACGAGGTACGTTGTAAGTGTCAGCCTGACGCCATACGTTTTCTGACTGTGGCTCAACACCGGCCTTAGCATCAAATACACCTACGGCACCATCCAGTACACGAAGTGAACGCTCTACTTCTACAGTAAAGTCAACGTGTCCCGGGGTATCGATGATATTGATACGATGCTCCAATGCACCAGCCTTTGGCTTATGATGATCCTCAAGTGTCCAGTGGCATGTAGTTGCAGCAGATGTGATTGTGATACCACGCTCTTTTTCCTGCTCCATCCAGTCCATCGTAGATGCACCGTCATGAGTCTCACCAATCTTGTAGTTTACACCAGTATAATAAAGGATACGCTCTGTCAATGTGGTCTTACCAGCATCGATATGAGCCATGATACCAATATTTCTGGTTCTATCCAGTGGATATTGTCTTCCAGCCAAGATTTTTTCCTCCTAATATTATTGTACACAAGTAATAGGTAACTACTAGAATCTGTAGTGTGCGAAAGCCTTGTTTGCTTCTGCCATCTTGTGCATGTCTTCTTTTCTCTTAACAGATGCACCAGTATTGTTTGCTGCATCTAAGATCTCGTTTGCAAGTCTCTCTTCCATGGTCTTTTCGCTTCTCTTACGAGAGAACATTGTTAACCAACGAAGTCCGAGTGCCTGACGACGATCTGGTCTTACTTCGATTGGTACCTGATATGTTGCACCACCAATACGTCTAGCCTTTACCTCAAGTACAGGCATAACATTATTCATGGCTTCTTCAAATACCTCAAGAGCAGGCTTTCCTGCTTTTTCTTCTACTTTGGCAAATGCGCCGTATACAATTTTCTGAGCAACACCCTTCTTACCATCTAACATGATGTTATTGACAAGCTTTGTCACTACCTTGCTATTGTAAATTGGATCCGCCAAAACGTCTCTTTTTTGAGTATGTCCTTTACGTGGCACGTTACTTCCCTCCTTAATCATATTATTTTTTCGATTAATTCAACGGTACTCACATGTTATGTGTTCGTGCTAAATTTATTCTGACAAATGAAAATAAATTTCAACACTAACCATATTTCTTTGTGAAAATACAATTGTTTGCTAGGTCTTATTTAGCGTCCTTTGGTCTCTTAGCACCATACTTAGAACGACCCTGCTTTCTGTTAGCTACACCTGCTGTATCAAGTGTACCTCTGATTACGTGATAACGAGTACCAGGTAAATCCTTTACTCTACCACCACGAATCAATACAACGCTATGCTCCTGCAAGTTGTGGCCTTCTCCTGGAATGTAGCTTGTTACTTCGATTCCGTTTGAAAGACGAACTCTGGCGATCTTTCTCAGCGCTGAGTTAGGTTTCTTAGGGGTTGCAGTCTTAACAGCTGTACAAACACCACGCTTCTGTGGAGAAGATGTCTCAGTAGGCTTCTTCTTAAGAGAATTGTAACCTCTCTGAAGAGCTGGTGCTGTAGACTTCTTTACAGATGTCTGACGTCCCTTTCTTACTAACTGGTTAAATGTTGGCATTATTTTCACCTCCTGTAGTATAGTTTATATGTGTGCACAGTTTTATGCACGCTAAAATATTATATAAACATTCTCGTCATCTGTCAAGTGGATTTTTCTACAGAAAAAGCATCCCAGGATATAAAACTTTTGCTCTATACCCTAAGATGCCTTTTTCTTAAAATGATTTAGTCGATAGAAACGGTATCTTCTGTTTCTGCTTCTACATCAGATGATTCCTCATAAACTTCTGTGATATCCTCTGTCTGTTCTTCGATTTCCTCATTGTAATCTGTATTCAACTTGATATCGCCATAACGTTTCATACCTGTTCCGGCTGGAATCAGCTTACCAAGGATTACATTTTCCTTCAGACCAATCAATGGATCAATCTTGCCCTTGATTGCAGCTTCGGTCAATACCTTCGTTGTCTCCTGGAATGATGCTGCTGATAAGAATGAATTTGTTGCAAGAGATGCCTTTGTAATACCAAGAAGCACCTGCTTACCTTCTGCTACTTCCTTGCCTTCTTCTGCAAGCTTCTCATTCATCTCTTCAAAATCAAGAACATCAACAAGTGTTCCCGGTAAGAATTCTGAGTCACCATTGTTTTCGATGCGAATCTTCTTCAACATCTGACGAACGATAACTTCGATATGCTTATCACTGATTTCTACACCCTGTAAGCGATATACGCGCTGTACTTCCTGCAGCATGTAATCCTGAACCGCACGAACGCCCTTGATCTTTAACAGATCATGTGGATTGATAGAACCTTCGGTAAGTTCATCACCTGCTTCAAGTTCCTGTCCGTCCGTAATCTTGATTCGTGAACCATAAGGAATCAAATAAGCTTTGCTTTCTCCGGTTTCTCTATTGGTAACGATAACTTCACGCTTCTTCTTTGTATCCTTGATCTCTGCTGTACCACTAAATTCTGTGATAATTGCAAGACCCTTAGGCTTTCTTGCCTCAAACAATTCTTCGACACGAGGAAGACCTTGTGTAATATCGTTTCCGGCTACACCACCACTATGGAAGGTTCTCATGGTAAGCTGTGTACCAGGCTCACCGATTGACTGTGCTGCAATAATACCAATTGCTTCACCAACCTGTACTGCCTGACCTGTTGCCATGTTAGCACCATAACACTTAGCACAAACACCAACGTGTGAACGGCAGGTAAGAATGTTACGAATCTTAACCTTTGTGATTTCCTTGCCTTCTGCATCAACACCAATTGTCACAATATCATGCGCACGCTTTGGTGTAATCATGTGATTTGCTTTTACAATCACATTGCCCTCGGCATCGCAGATTGTCTCACAAGCAAATCTGCCTGTAATACGTTCTTCCAAGCTTTCGATTTCTTCACGTCCATCCATGAATGCTGTGATGTAAGTACCTGGAATTTCACGGTTCTTACCTGCATTACAATCTGATTCGCGAACGATCAGTTCCTGAGATACGTCAACCATACGTCTGGTCAAATATCCGGAATCGGCGGTACGAAGAGCCGTATCGGACATACCTTTTCGAGCTCCATGCGCTGACATGAAGTACTCCAATACGTCCAGACCTTCACGGAAGTTTGACTTGATTGGAAGTTCGATGGTACGACCGGTTGTATCTGCCATCAAACCACGCATACCGGCAAGCTGTTTGATCTGTTTATCAGAACCACGGGCTCCGGAATCAGCCATCATAAAGATGTTGTTATACTTATCCAATCCGGAAAGCAGCGCCTCTGTCAACTCATCATCCGTCTTTTTCCAAGTTTCAACAACGTCTCTGTAACGTTCTTCTTCTGTCAAAAGACCTCTCTTATATTTCATTGTAATACGATCTACCGTCTTTTCTGTATCCGCAATCATCTGTGGTTTCTGTGGCGGTACGGTCATATCGGAAATGGAAACGGTCATAGCAGCTCTTGTAGAGTATTTATAACCCATTGCCTTGATTTCATCCAATACTTCTGCAGTCTTTGTTGCTCCATGTGTATTGATAACTTTTTCAAGAATCTGCTTCAGTCCCTTTTTACCTACATGGAATTCAATTTCATAACGAAGTGCATTTTCTGGATTGCTACGATCTACAAATCCCAAATCCTGAGGAATGATCTCGTTAAAGATCAAACGTCCCAATGTAGTCTTTACATTACCTGATACAACAGTTCCATCTGCTAATGTAACTGTCTTGTGCACATAAATAGCCTGATGCAATGTAATCTCTTTGTTTTCATATGCAAGCAATGCCTGATTTCCGCTTGGGAAGTAATATCCCAAAATATCTCTCGGCTTACAAATCACATGACGATTTCCATCTGTTACATCTTCAAAATGAATCATATCATCAATATCGATTGCATTTGCATCGATATCAGCCTTAATATCTTCTACATCGGTATATGCCTTGTCAGAAACAGTTGTAATACCTTCTTCTTGAGAATGATCTGCCAAACGATCCATGGTCAGATAGTAAATACCAAGTACCATATCCTGTGAAGGAACGGCTACAGGACCACCATCTGATGGCTTCAACAAGTTGTTTGGTGACAATAACATGAAGCGGCACTCAGCCTGCGCTTCTGCTGTAAGTGGAAGATGCACAGCCATCTGGTCTCCATCGAAATCGGCATTAAATGCTGTACATACAAGTGGATGTAACTTGATTGCCTTACCTTCTACAAGGATTGGCTCAAATGCCTGGATACCAAGTCTATGCAGAGTAGGAGCACGGTTTAACATAACCGGATGCTCTTTGATTACTTCTTCAAGAACATCCCAGACTTCTGTCTGTAACTTCTCTACCATCTTCTTAGCACTCTTAATATTATGTGCAGTTCCGTTTGCAACCAATTCTTTCATAACGAATGGCTTAAACAATTCGATTGCCATCTCTTTTGGCAAACCACACTGATAAATCTTAAGTTCTGGTCCTACGACGATAACGGAACGTCCTGAATAGTCAACACGCTTTCCTAACAAGTTCTGACGGAAACGTCCTGATTTACCCTTTAACATGTCAGAAAGGGACTTCAGTGCTCTGTTACCAGGTCCAGTTACCGGACGGCCTCTTCTACCATTATCAATCAATCCGTCAACAGCTTCCTGTAACATACGCTTTTCGTTACGAACGATGATATCTGGTGCGCCTAATTCCAACAATCTTCTCAAACGATTGTTTCGGTTGATGATACGACGATACAGATCGTTCAAATCAGATGTCGCAAAACGTCCACCATCAAGCTGTACCATTGGGCGAAGATCTGGAGGAATTACCGGGATAACTGTCATAATCATCCATTCTGGCTTATTACCAGACTCGCGGAATGCCTCTACAACCTCTAATCTCTTGATTACTCTTGCACGCTTCTGACCTGTAGCAGTCTTGAGATCTGCTTTGAGCTCTGCAGCGTCTTTTTCCAAATCAATATCGCGAAGCAGTGTCTGGATTGCTTCCGCACCCATACCTACCTTAAAGCCAGAGCCGTACTGCTCTCTCGCATCCTGATATTCCTGCTCAGACAATACCTGTTTGTACATAAGAGGTGTCTCTCCTGCATCAAGTACGATGTAAGATGCAAAATACAACACCTTTTCGAGTGTTCTTGGTGACAAGTCAAGGATAAGTCCCATACGAGATGGGATACCCTTGAAGTACCAAATATGAGATACAGGAGCTGCCAGTTCGATATGTCCCATACGCTCTCTACGAACACTTGCCTTTGTGATTTCAACACCACAACGGTCGCAGACTACGCCTTTATAGCGAATCTTTTTATATTTTCCACAATGACATTCCCAGTCCTTGCTCGGTCCAAAGATCTTTTCACAGAACAAACCATCCTTCTCTGGTTTTAATGTTCTGTAGTTGATTGTCTCAGGCTTTTTCACTTCGCCTCTAGACCATTCTCTGATCTTTTCCGGTGATGCCAAGCCAATCTGAATTGCATCAAATTCTATTGGCTGATTTGTTGCTTCTTTATTCATTGCTTCTGGCATTGCTAATCTCCCTTCTTACTATTCGTCGCCAAGATCGTCTCCATCGAAGTCGTCAGAAAAAACATCGATATCCGGTTCTTCTTCATCTTCAATGTTAACTAATTCTTCGCTGTCTGCATCGAATTCCTGCTTTGTGAATCCACTCTTTGCAAAGGATTCGTTGCTTTCAAATGCGAAATTCTTATCTCCGGCAATAATAGCATTGATATCTGTATTGCCATATTCGCTGGTTTCCATCAACTGAACTTCGTTTCTGTCTTCGTCTAAGACTTTGACATCCAGACCCAGAGACTGTAATTCCTTGAGGAGTACCTTGAATGACTCCGGAATACCCGGTTCAGGGATATTTTCACCCTTAATAATTGCTTCGTATGTCTTAACACGTCCAACAACATCATCGGATTTCATTGTCAGGATTTCCTGCAATGTATAAGAAGCACCATAAGCCTCGAGTGCCCAAACTTCCATTTCTCCGAAACGCTGTCCACCGAACTGTGCTTTACCACCAAGTGGCTGCTGTGTTACGAGTGAGTAAGGACCCGTAGAACGTGCATGGATCTTATCGTCTACCAGGTGGTGCAGCTTCAGATAATGCATGTGTCCAATGGTTACTGGGGAATCGAATTCTTCACCGGTACGACCATCACGCAGCTGAACCTTACCATCGCGGCCTAACTTAACACCCTTCCACAGTTCTCTGTGTGCTCTGTTATCAGATAAATACTGCATAACATCTTCACACAACTGGTCTTTATATTTTGCTTCGAAAGCATCCCAATCCATATTTACATAGTCGTTGGAAAGTTCCAAAGTATCCTGAATATCAATTTCCTTTGCGCCATCAAATACTGGTGTTTCGATGTTAAATCCAAGTGCTCTTGCAGCAAGACTCAAGTGAATCTCAAGCACCTGACCAATATTCATACGTGAAGGTACACCCAATGGGTTAAGAACAATATCCAAAGGACGACCATTCGGTAAGAATGGCATATCTTCTACTGGAAGCACGCGGGAAACAACACCCTTGTTACCATGACGACCAGCCATCTTATCACCAACAGAAATCTTTCTCTTCTGTGCGATATAGATACGAACCGCCTTGTTTACTCCTGGTGATAACTCATCACCGTTTTCACGTGTAAATACCTTAGCATCTACAATAATACCGTATTCACCATGTGGCACCTTCAAAGAGGTATCACGTACTTCTCTTGCTTTTTCACCAAAGATTGCACGAAGCAGTCTTTCTTCAGCAGTCAGTTCTGTTTCACCCTTTGGTGTTACTTTACCAACCAAAATATCTCCGGCACGAACTTCTGCACCAATACGGATGATACCATTCTCGTCCAAATCTTTGAGTGCATCATCACCAACACCAGGAACATCTCTTGTGATTTCTTCTGGTCCTAACTTGGTATCACGTGCTTCTACTTCGTATTCTTCCATATGGATGGATGTATAAACATCATCCTGTACTAATCTTTCTGATAAAAGAACCGCATCCTCGTAGTTGTAACCTTCCCATGTCATAAAACCAATCAATGGGTTCTTTCCAAGTGCAAGTTCTCCCTGTGCGGTAGAAGGACCATCTGCAATCACTTCTCCCTTTTCTACATGATCTCCCTTGAACACAATCGGTCTCTGGTTATAGCAGTTAGACTGGTTGCTTCGAGAGAATTTTGTAAGGATATACTCATCCTTTTCACCATCCTCTGTACGGATGATAATGCGATTAGACTCAGAACGTTCCACTACACCTGCGTGTTTTGCGACAACACAGACACCTGAATCGACTGCGGCCTTTGGTTCCATACCGGTTCCAACAACAGGAGCTTCTGTTGTAAGAAGTGGAACTGCCTGACGCTGCATGTTGGATCCCATCAGCGCACGGTTAGCATCGTCATTCTGCAAGAATGGAATCAATGCTGTAGCGACTGAGAATACCATCTTAGGAGACACATCCATATAATCAAACATGCTCTTATCATATTCCTGTGTCTCATCAAGGAAACGACCAGATACAGAATTACGTACAAAGTATCCCTGCTCATCTAATTTTTCGTTCGCCTGCGCTACATGGTAATTATCTTCTTCATCTGCTGTCATATAAACAACTTCATCGGTAACACGTGGATTCTTTGGATCCGTCTTATCAATCTTACGATATGGTGCCTCAATAAATCCATACTCATTGATGCGAGCATAACTAGCCAAAGAGTTGATCAAACCGATGTTTGGTCCTTCAGGAGTCTCAATAGGACACATTCTTCCATAATGAGAATAGTGTACATCTCGAACCTCAAATCCGGCACGATCTCTTGACAAACCACCTGGTCCAAGTGCTGATAAACGTCTCTTATGCGTCAACTCACCAAGAGGGTTGTTCTGATCCATGAACTGTGACAACTGAGAAGAACCAAAGAATTCTTTCACAGCTGCTGTTACAGGCTTAATATTAATCAGACTTTGTGGAGAAATACCCTCCAAGTCCTGTGTCGTCATACGTTCACGTACAACTCTTTCCATACGGGAAAGACCGATACGATACTGGTTCTGCAGCAATTCACCAACCGCACGGATACGACGATTGCCCAAATGATCGATATCATCTTCATGACCAACACCATATTCCAAATGCATGTTGTAGTTGATGGATGCAAAAATATCTTCTCTGGTAATATGCTTTGGAATCAGATCATGGATATTCTTCTTGATTGCATCAGCGATATCTTCTGCTGTGTCATTTTCTTCCAGAATCTGTGCTAATACCGGATAGTAAACGAGCTCGTTTACCCCAAGATCCTTTGTATCAAAATCAACATAACCGTTGATATCTACCATCATATTTGAAAGAACTTTGACATTTCTTTCTTCTCCCTGAACCCATACATATGGAACGGCTGCATTCTGGATTGCATCTGCTAATTCACGATTTACAACCTTACCAGCTTCAGCGAGAATTTCTCCTGTTGTCTCATCCACAACATCTTCTGCCAATACTTTACCGCTAATACGATTACGTAAGGCAAGTTTTTTATTGAATTTATAGCGTCCAACCTTTGCAAGATCATAACGTCTTGGATCAAAGAACATGGCGCTGATTAAGCTTTCTGCACTCTCAACAGTAAGTGGTTCACCCGGACGAATCTTACGATAAAGTTCAAGAAGACCACCTTCGTAACTACCATTTGGTTCCTTTTCTGTAATAGCAGGATCCTTTGCAAAAGAAGCAAGAAGCTTTGGTTCCTCACCAAACAAATCAATAATCTGCTGGTTTGTACCAACTCCCAATGCACGAATCAATACAGAAATCGGAACTTTTCTGGTTCTATCAACACGAACATAGAAAACGTCATTAGAATCTGTCTCATACTCGAGCCATGCACCACGGTTTGGAATTACTGTACAAGAATACAGCTCCTTACCAACCTTGTCGTGTCCGATTGCATAATAGATTCCTGGGGAACGAACCAACTGGCTGACGATAACACGTTCTGCACCATTGATTACGAATGTACCTGTCTCCGTCATCAAAGGAAGATCTCCCATAAAGATCTCATGTTCATTGATCTCGTCAGTCTCTTTGTTGTAAAGACGAACCTTTACCTTCAAAGGAGCAGCATATGTCGCATCTCTTTCCTTGCACTGTGGAATTGTATATTTTACATCATCTTTGCATAATGTAAAATCAACAAACTCCAAGCTGAGCTGACCGCTGTAATCTGCGATCGGAGAGATATCGGCAAAGACTTCCTTTAACCCCTCATCAAGGAACCACTGATAAGAATCTCTCTGGATCTCAATCAGGTTAGGCATCTCCAATACCTCTTTTTGTCTCGAGTAACTCATACGCATGCTTTTTCCAGCTTTAACTGGACGTATTCTGTTTTTCTCCATTGACGTTTCACCTCTCGTTTTTATTTTAAGTCTATTGAAAAACGGGCATAAAAATCCCATTGCACCACAATAAAGCACCCTATACTATACAACAATTCACCCCAGGATGCAAGAACTTTTTTTATTTTTCGCTTGACAAATTACAGTTTTTTTGCTTCCATTCGAGCAAAAGCGATATTTTATCCTCATCGCCACAATAAAAAAACACCAGGATTACGAATAACCCTGGTGTCTCTACTTACAAAACTTTTGTCTCGTCAGGCAAAATTACTTTAATGTAACCTTAGCGCCTTCTGCTTCTAACTTAGTCTTGATGTCTTCTGCTGTAGCCTTGTCAGCTGCTTCCTTAACAAGCTTTGGAGCTCCGTCAACTAATTCCTTAGCTTCCTTTAATCCAAGACCAGTTGCTTCACGAACAACCTTGATAACCTTAACCTTGTTAGGACCTACTTCTGTAAGTTCTACGTCGAACTCGTCCTTTTCTTCAGCTGCTGCTGCGTCTCCGCCTGCTGCTGCTACTACAACGCCTGCTGCTGCAGATACGCCAAATTCTTCTTCACAAGCCTTTACTAAGTCATTTAACTCTAATACGCTTAACTCTTTGATAGCTTCGATAAATTCTTCTGTTGTCATCTTTGCCATGATAATTTCCTCCGTTTTTAAAATTTTAATTCAATATCATTTCTTATTATGAAGTTCTGACTTCGCCTACTGCTCGTCAGCTGCTTCTTCGCTCTCAGCTGCTGCTGGAGCTTCCGTTGCTTCGCCACCCTGCTCTGCGATCTGGTTAAGAACTCTAGCCAGATTTGTAATAGGTGACTGTAAGCTTCCAAGTAACTTGGACAGTAATTCGTCTCTTGATGGAACGGCTGCTACTGCCTTCATTCCGTTTGCATCGTAGAATGTTCCTTCTACAACACCAGCCTTGATTTCAAGTGCAGGTGCAGTCTTTGCAAACTTAGCAAGGATACGTGCAGGAGCTGTTGCATCTTCTGTTGAGATAGCAATTGCGCTAGGTCCCTCTAACACTGGAGCAAGGCTTTCATAGTCTGTTCCCTTGAAAGCGAAGTTCATCATTGTGTTCTTGTATACCTTGTAAGTAACGCCTGCTTCTCTTAATTCCTTACGTAACTGTGTGTCTTCTGCTACCGTTAATCCACGATAATCAACAACAACAACTGACTGTGCGTCCTTGATGCTTGCTGAAATCTCTTCAATAATCGGCTGCTTTAATTCAACTTTTGCCACGTTTCGTGTACCTCCTTATTTTATTTCATCTTGCTTAGACTTTGGAGATTTTATCTAATGCTTTGCCAACCAGCAAAACAAAAGCCCCTTTGCACTAGACAAAGAGGCTCAAAAAATCATAATCATATCGTCATAAAAACGATCGACTGTCCTCGGTAGGTTGTATACGTTATGCCTTGCGGCACCTACTGTCTTCGGCAACATGCTTTCGCATTATATCATTGTATTATACGAATGTCAATAACTACTGTGTAACTTTTGCAACATTTACCTTAACGCCAGGTCCCATTGTAGGAGCCAAAGAAATGCTCTTAATGTACTGGCCCTTAAGACTGCTTGGCTTAGCCTTGTTAATGGCATCCATAAGGGTCTGGAAGTTGTCCGCTAATTTTTCCTCTGTAAAGGAAGCTTTTCCAATTGGCACATGGATAATATTGGTCTTATCCAATCTATACTCAATCTTACCAGCCTTGATATCGTTAACAGCCTTTGTTACATCCATTGTAACTGTTCCTGCCTTAGGGTTTGGCATTAAGCCCTTAGGTCCAAGTACACGTCCCAAACGACCTACAACACCCATCATGTCAGGTGTAGCAACAACAACATCAAAATCCAACCATCCATCGTTCTGGATTCTTGGAATCAACTCGTCTGCTCCAACGAAATCTGCGCCTGCTGCTGTAGCTTCATCAGCCTTAGCACCCTTAGCGAATACTAAAACCTTTACATCTTTACCAGTACCATGTGGTAAAACTACAGCGCCACGGATCTGCTGTTCTGCATGACGTCCGTCACAACCAGTTCTGATATGAGCTTCGATTGTCTCATCAAACTTAGCAGTAGCATTCTTCTTAACCAAAGCGATTGCTTCTGCTGTTTCAAATTGAGCTGACTTGTCGTATGACTTTACAGCCTCAACGTATTTCTTTCCTCTTTTCATTACTATTTACCTCCTGTGGTATTATCGGGAGAGGTCCCTCCCACTATTTCAACTTGCTTCAAATCGTGTAAATAAGGAAGTTCTTTTCGCTAAACTCGAGCATCGCTTACGCTCGCTCTCGTTAATCTCAAAGAACGACCTCGCACTAAATTCGAGCTGTGCTTACGCCCGCTCTCATTAAGTTGCTTTCGGCCTATTCGGTCACCTCAACACCCATGCTGCGTGCTGTTCCTTCGATCATTGACATAGCAGCTTCTACTGTTGCTGCATTCAAGTCAGGAAGCTTTGTCTCAGCGATTTCCTGTACCTGAGCCTTTGTAATCTTAGCAACCTTCTTCTTGTTTGGTTCACCTGAACCAGACTGAATCTTAGCAGCCTTCTTAATTAATACTGCTGCTGGTGGTGTCTTTGTGATGAAGCTAAAGCTTCTGTCTGCGTAAACAGTGATAATTACAGGTACAACTGTATCTCCCATATCAGCTGTTTTTGCGTTAAACTGCTTTGTAAATTCTACGATGTTAACACCATGCTGTCCAAGTGCAGGACCAACTGGTGGTGCAGGTGTAGCTTTACCAGCAGGAATCTGCAACTTAATATATCCTTCGATTTTCTTTGCCATTGGATTGTTCCTCCTTAATTCATTTTCTTAACATCTGCAAAACTGATTTCAACCGGTGTCTCACGACCGAACAGTTCTACATTGATCGTCACACTCTGCTTATTGTGATTCATTGCCTGAATAACACCAACGGTATCCTTCCAAACACCGCCGATGACTGCAACCATATCTCCTTCGTCAAAGTCAACGACCACATTGTCAGCCTTGATTCCCAGCGGTCTCATTTCAGCATCTGTAAGTGGTACAGGCTTGCTTCCAGGTCCTACGAACCCGGTCACGCCTCTGGTATTTCTGACCACATACCATGTGTCGTCGTTCATGATCATATTAATCAGAACATATCCTGGGAACATCTTCTTGGAAGATGTTTTTCTAACACCATCTTTCAATTCTGTGACATCCTGCATAGGAACACGAACCTCAATAATCTGATCTTCCAAATGACGATTCTCGATGGTCTTGTCAATATTCGCTTTGACTTTATTCTCATAACCTGAGTAGGTATGAACTACATACCAGTGTGCCTCTGCCATAATACTTCTGCCTCCATTATAAATTCACTAGAAAATCAACGCCATACTGAATCACGTAATCCAGGATTACGATGATAAATGCAACTACAACCGACGTAACAACAACTGCTACTGTCTGCTTCCCAACTGACGAGCCATCTGGCCAGATGATCTTAGAGAACTCTGTCTTCAAGCCTGCAATACGCTGGGACATGCTTTTCTTTTCTGTGTCTGCCATATCAACTCTCCTTTACCCCAATTACTTGGTTTCTTTGTGTAAAGTGTGTTTCTTACAGAACTTGCAGTACTTACTCGTTTCCATACGATCTGGATGAGTTTTCTTGTCTTTTGTCGTATTGTAGTTACGCTGCTGACATTCTGTGCATGCCAATGTTATTTTCGTGCGCACAACTTCCACCTCCACTTAATTTTTTCTTGTGTTTTTCTATGCCAGAAATTTAGGCATAAAAAAAAGACCTACTTCCGTCGCCTAACAAATATACCATATAAGCTTTTCACCGTCAACTTATTTTTTTCTTTTTTCGCCATCACAGAATGTGGCACCTATTTAATAAGAAGTTTCCATATTTTGTGGATGACATTTTTGTCAAAACGTACTATAATGTAAATGAATAAATGGATTTTTATACCCTGCGTACAGATGGTCATGAAACAAGGAGTGTTTCGTTGGAATCCCAACACACCAGCTGATGCGTATTTCAAGGAAGAAAGGAGGGGATGTCTTATGGCTCGTATTGACGCCGCATGTAATTATCTTTTGTCAACCTACGGCAAAGCCACAGGTTCTCGTTATGATTCCCATAAGAAGAGTGAATTGCGCTCACTTTACAACAACATCATAAAGTTAAACAAAGAATCCCCTCTATATAAGATTACGCAGACAGGGGATGTTAAAGAATTCGCTATTGACATCAAAGCAAATGCACACCAGCTGCAAAATGCCATTTCCGCGCTAAACGATGACGGAGATGATATTGCATCTATGCTCAAGAAAAAAGTAGCAGTATCCTCTGATGAAGATACCATTTCTGTACATTTTGTAGGAAATGATGCTGACCAGGAACAAAACGACTTTGATATGGAAGTCATTTCTCTGGCCGGACCACAGACCAACGAAGGTCATTATCTGCGCCGCAATGATTATAGCTTTGAAGAAGGGACATATTCCTTTGATTTGGACATGCCAACGAATTCCTACGAATTCCAGTTCAATGTCAATCCCGGTGATAATAACTTTGACGTTCAGAGCAAGATTGCCCGCCTGATCAACCAATCAGACATCGGTCTGCTTGCAGAGGTAAAGCTAAACCATCGAGGCGAGAGTGCGCTTAGCATTCAATCCAAACAAACCGGACTTTCTGCAGATGAAACTTCCATTTTCTCCATTCAGTCCGGAAGTTCCTGGAATGAAATCAATACCCTTGGTATTTCACATATTACGACGCCTGCAACCAACTCTGTTTTCCGTTTGAACGGACAGGAGCACTCGTCTTTGTCAAATACCTTTACCATCAATCGCTCTTTTGAAGTGACAATGCATCAGGCTTCCGCAGATGCAGGTAAGCCAGTCCATATCGGATTTCAGGCAAGTACCGCTGCCATCACAGAAGGCATTGACAATTTACTGGGCGCATACAATAAGTTATATGATGTAGGAAGCAAATATGCCACATTACATGGCAGCCACCACCTGTCAAACGAGGTCTCTGCCATCAGCAATCATTTTTCTGATGCACTTGCTGCCGCTGGCATTTCCTCTAACGAAAACGGGCATTTGCAGCTGAATCAGGCGCAATTTTCTGCTGCCATCTCAGGAAATGATGCTTCTGAGCATTTTAACACATTGAATCAGTTTAAGGGTGCGTTGTCACGTGAGGTCAACCGCATTTCTATTGATCCGATGCGCTACATCAACAAAGTAATTGTAGAATATAAAAATCCCGGCAAAACCTTTGTGGCACCATATGCCCCAAGTGCTTATGCCGGAATGCTCATTGACCAGGCTCTATAAGACATTCTCTTCTTTCAGAATGTCACACATCTTCCTCATTCGCTCGATGTAGGTATGATCTGTTTTTACACGCTCATACCCACGTCGGGCGATTTTTTTACGTTCTTCTTCATGTTTTAAATAAAAATCTGCCTTTTCCAGCAAATCCTCCTCGCAATAATAACAGACCACTTCACGATCCAGCTCAAAAAACATGGGATATTCAATCTGATAGTTGCTAAGCAAAAAACCTCCTGCTCCCATAACATCAAAACTTCTAAGCGGTATTCCCGTTTTGATGTTTGGAATTGTCATATTCAAGTTGATGGGCGAATTCGAAAAAACAAATGGCATCTCTTCCCAGTAATTCACCGAACCACGATAGCTCACACGATACAAATCCTGCGTTGTGTTATTGCTGTACAGCCCAACCGTGTGTTTTTTCGATAGTTTCATTAAAATACTCTTACGCTGCAATTGTGCGATTTTAAATCCCAATGCAGTTACCGAAAAAACCAATCCCAAATCAGATAAGGAATCCTCCGAGGATGGTTGAAAATCATAAATCTCCGACAGTTCTTCCAATATATCCGGTGTCAGCATCCTCTCTATGATATTTACACCATACAAATCGCGCTGTGCCTCCATCAATGCTTCAAAATATCCGCGCAGATGATCTGGCATTGTCATTTCCAAAGCGTCGTAGGAATTTTTATCGTAAAGATTTCCCACAAAACTGATTTCATCCCGCTGCCCCAATCCGCGTGCATTTGCAATCTTTTGCATCACCCGATCCGCATCTGTCTGAGTTTCACTTTTTCCTAACATAGCATCCAGACGCTCCACTGAAACTGCGAGTGGCAAATGATAAGCATGGTCTACCCCCATCTCGCGAAACTCTTCCACGGAAGACAGATCAAAGAGAAACAGATAATTTGTCGGGTAAAAAACGGATTTATGATACATCGAAATCATTGGGCTGTCACAATTCCACATAACATACGGAATCTGTCTCTGATGACAGACCTCTGCAATCAATGCAAAATAATTAACAGAAAAAACGAACTCCCACTGTGTTTCTTCTTGCGCAAGCAAAGTATCCAAGTGCTCCGCAAACGCCTCGTCCATATCATAATTCTGTAATTCTTGCTCTACAAGACAAATTTCATATCCCATCTGTTCAAACGTTGTAAGGATATCACGATAATTATATGCTTTCCAATGATATACAAGAATCATCCAATACGCTCCAATCGCTCCTTTGCCGGCTCATAATTTCCAGCCTTTCTGTAAAACTCCTTTGCCTCATCCATACGGTGCTGCTTTTCACGACACTGCCCAGCATAGTAACAAGAAAGATAGCTGTTGCTTCCTTCAATCGCATCTGGTTTTTCATTTGTCGCTTTTGCAAATTCTATCACTGCCTGTTCGTATTGTTTCTGTTCGAAATAAATAAGTCCCATAAGCATACAGAAATCTGCATAGGCATTAAAGTCATCATAGACCGCCTCAAGTACAATTCCCTCTCTTCCCTGATCACTATTAAGCAAAGACAATCCATACCCTTTGACCATCTCAATTACATACTCATCTCTGACATCTAAATTAAATGCAAGCCCCATCTCAAAGTACTGCGCTGCTGTCGCATAATCCTCAATGATATAAAAACTCTTGCCCAATGTGTACAGCAAATATCCCAACTCATTTTGCACATCCTCTGGTGCCTCCTGCAAATCCTCATCCGCATGCAGATTCACAAAATGCTCCAGCTCCATCTGCAGCAATTCGATGCTACGCAATACATCTTCTTTGTCGCCAATATAATCTTCCACAAAAAAATCTTTCGCCAATGTATATGTCATAAATACGCTCCATTCTGTTCTATATTTTCTACTTTGTAATTCTACCATAAAATAACATAAAGCACAGAAAAATCGAGAGAAAAACGCTTAACGTATCTAGCGTAGTTCTCTCGATTTCATATCTATTGATCTATGGCACGCCCTCCGAAGAATCACCACCTTATATGCCGTTGATTGTACTCTCATTTTTCTAAAAATCCAAGGCGAAACTATTAACACATCATTAACCTTTTTGCCAGAATTTTTGTATTTTTTATGCTATACTATTTGCATGATTGTATATAGAAAGAAGGATTTCACATGACAGAAAACAATAGTTATAAAGAATATACTGATTTTATAATGGATAAAACAGTTACACTTCTTGGCATCGATTCTCCAACCGGATACACGGAAGATGCTGCTGCCTGGGTAAAAAGCGAATTTGAAGCATTAGGATTTCATGCTCATATCACCGGAAAAGGTGGCGTTCTGATAGAACTTGGCGGAAAAGACAAAGAAGATGGACTTTTCCTGGAAGCTCACACTGATACACTTGGTGCAATGGTTGCTTCCATCAAATCAAGTGGTCGTCTGCTGGTAACACCTTTAGGTGGAATGAATGCCAATAACGCTGAGACAGAAAATGTGCGAATCATCACCAAATTTGACGGAGATTATGAAGGGACTTTCCAACTGGAAAATGCATCCATTCATGTAAACGGAGAATATGACGACATCAAAAGAACATTTGAAAACTGTGAAGTTGTTTTGGATGAAAACGTCACAAGCAAGGGAGATGTAGAAAAGCTTGGCATCAGCATCGGAGATATCGTATGTTTTGAACCAAACACACGCATTACCAAGTCTGGTTATATCAAAAGCCGCTTTTTAGATGACAAATTGTCTGTTGGCATTTTACTCGGATTTGCCAAATATATAAAGGACAAGCAAATCACACCAAAACGTGCGATCTATGTACACGTTACGGTATTCGAAGAAGTGGGCCACGGTGGATGCGCTTCCGTTCCTGCAGGCGTAACCGAAGCAATCTCTGTAGATATGGGTTGCGTAGGTGAAAATCTCACCTGCACAGAGCATCAGGTATCGATTGCCGCAAAGGATTCTGGCGGTCCATATGCATATCCTGTTGTAAAGGGATTGATGGAAGCTGCCAAGAAAGTGAATGCAGACTACGCAGTAGATGTATATCCACATTACGGTTCTGACGTAGAAGCTACGTTACGTGCCGGGTTCGACGTAAAACATGGGCTCATTGGTGCCGGTGTTTACGCATCTCATGGTTATGAACGCAGTCATCGTGATGGTGTCGAGAATACTTTAAAGCTTTTAGTTAGTTATGCATTGTAAAAAAGAGGGAGTACGTGAAGCTAAGCTTTCGTACTCCCTTTACCTTTTCGGCATATATTCTCTTTAATCGTTACATATTCTTTCTAATCTTTTCAATCAATGTAATATCTGCTGGCAGCCATGCAACGTCATCCAACTGGTTTTTTGTCAGCCCTCTTGCCGCCTCATGCTCTTTCAAAACAAGGTCACCCTCTACAATTTCACACCAAAAGCAGTCCATAGATAGATGAAATTCTGGATAATCATATGCAATCGTATCAATCAATTCTCCTACTTTTATTTCTGTATCCAATTCCTCTATAATTTCACGCTTCAATGCTTCTTGCGAGGTTTCTCCCTCTTCTATCTTTCCGCCTGGAAATTCCCAGCCTTCGTTTAGAATTTCAACTGAAAAAATATAATCTAACGGTTCCATCTCAACCGTTGCATCTTCTTCATTCATTGCGAGTCTCTCAAATGCTATCTGTCGTTCCTGTTCCGATGCGCTACCATTCAGCGCTATCGTTCTGAATTTCCGTCCCGAAGATGTATTCATCATCTGGTTAAACTTCGCTGATAATTCCTCTGTTTCTCTAATATTGCTACAAAAAATCAGGCCTTTTACCTTGTCCCCACTATATCCATAATATTCTGCCTGCTCGATAATATGTTTCACTCTTTCATCGCTCGTAAGCATAGAAAAATCACGGTTTGTTTCCTTCTGATCTCCAATAATTGCCAAATCTGTTATACCAAAATAATGGAACGGGCAAAGTAGATTTTCCTCCATCGCCTGCTGCAATCGAATTTCATAAGCAATCTGATAGTTAAAAAGTTCGTATATATTTCTTCCTTCCACATTATCATCTCGCTTATCTGGAGTCGCCGTCATTCCAAGCCATAATTTCGGTTTAAAGTGTTTCATCACCTTCTGATATGTATCTGCAGAAACATGGTGTGCTTCGTCCAAAATGATACAATCAAATGCATTTTTCTCATATTGAAGCAAGTGTTCATCTCGGTTTAATGTCTGCACCGTTGCAAACACATAATCCGCATTATATTCATGGTATCCTGCTCCTACTAATCCCATAGAAACCGTTTTTGCAAATACTTTTTCATAAGATCTCTTGGTCTGTCTAGCCAATTGTCCACGATGAACAAGAAACAACACTCGTTTAAAACCCAATTCTCTCATTGCAAAAGCAGATGCATATGTTTTTCCTGTTCCAGTCGCAGATATTAGTAATGCTCTCTCTTCTCCCCCCTCTAGAATCTTACGCAAATTTGCAATAAATCCCTGCTGCATAGAATTCGGTTTTAATCTATATTTTTCCAACGACGGGATTTCTTCACTTTTCGCAATTTCTCGTTGGTGTTTTATGATATTATAGCGTTCTTTATAAACTTCGTAAAAATCTTCATATAGTAAAGCATATTCGCTATTCCAAAGATTGTGGAATTCTTCTACGATTTCCTCGGCCACCTCACCATTTTCCGTAGAAACCAGTTTTGTATTCCATTCCTTATTTACCGTCAACGCCGCACTTGTCATATTCGAACTTCCAATAATAATCCGGTAAATCTCATCTTTTTTGAAAATGTAACCTTTTGTATGAAAACCATTTCCCGCCGCTTCCACATCATACATTTTCAAAGTAATATTTTTTAAACCATTAAGTTTCTCAAGCGCTTTCGGCTCGCTAAAATTCAGATAATTGGTTGTAAGAATCTGCCCCTTAACGCCCTTTTTTTCCAGTTCTTTTAATGTCTGAAGAAGTGGTGTCACACCTCCCATCGTGATAAATGCAACACTAATTTGAAATTCTTCGCAATGTAGCAACTCGTCCTCAACTGACGAAATAACCTTTTTCCCATCTTCTGGATTATTTGACACAAATGCTGGCTTGTACACCAGATTTGCCGCAACTGCACCATCTATGTAAGCAGCACTTAAGCCATTTTGCAATTCATTGATTACATTTGCATCCATTACAAACTCTCCCTCGCATCTCATAACGCGCAAAACAAAATACTTTGCTTAGTATTATACCTTATGGGGAAGGGTTTGTCATCGAAATCTCCTGTGAGTAAGCATAGCAAAGACAACCGATCAAAACGATGAGAAAAAATTTCTTTTTATTGACATTCTTTGCCTTTCAATGTATCATCAGAGTAAGAAATGGGTTTGTTACCGTACAGCTATTGCTCAAGCGGGGTGCTCGTTTCTTTTTTTATGTTCACCATATCATACAGATATAAATTTCCGTCTGCAGCATGTCGTATCAACATTTCTATCCTGAATATATTAAATCGTTCAAGATCTCCAGTATCATTGTTATATACTGGAAGCGCAAACCTTGTCGTAAACCTATACCAGCCAAACTTTGCATCAACATTATGCTTTCCTTTAAAGTTTTCCTGCCATCGTCTATTCGTAGCACATTGAAGAAGCATAGGAATTCCCTGGGTAGCATTAGCCTTTGCTTTCGCATTCGCTCCATATAATCTTTTGGTATCTTCAGATCCTTTTAATTCTCCTGGAAAATCCGAACCAATATAGACTTGATCCGAGGTTTCAACTACTTCATAGCAATCTCCTATATATTCTTTTAAATACTGTTCTACTTCTTCCCAATTGATATTCCTCTTTCCTTTAAAACGAATATCACTGATTACAACAATTTTATTTCCATCCAAATCTGATATTACGCTTATTTTTTTATCCACTAAATAACCTTCCTTCTAACTTGTCGCATTGCGTTATGTTTATGATAAAAAAATATACAAAGAACACTATGATATCTGATAAACCTTCCTTGAACTAGATCTTGGACAAGAAATCATCTTATCTTGAACTATATATAATAATAATTTCTTATCCAACAAACCACCAATCCCCCCCCTTTTAAGTATCATCACTTTTGATTCGACACTCTATTTCCGCTCTGTATTTCAACAATCGCAACAAATAATCTGGAAGCTCTCTTTTCTCGGCTTCCCAATCTTGAACTGTTCGATATGGAATACCATAGTAGTCACTGAACTCGCGTCTGTTCATTCCCATTTTTTCTCTTAACTCTTTTACTTCTTTTCCTCTACTCATGATTAAACTATCCTTTCAAGATAACGCATTGCGTTATTTGATAGTACCCGATATATACTATGTTGTCAATCCACTATAATCTACCTTCCATCAATTTTCCCCCATAAACGGCTTGAAGAGGACCCACGGTCCTCTTCAGCCAAAATCTCTATGAAGTTCATATTATAATTCCTGTTCACCCAAAAGATTTGTCATACTCTTTACGCCTGTAAGGATGGTTGAACCATTGTGTAAGAGAGCAGAGCTTGAGGGTGACATAATACCACTTAATCCCAGAGCAATTAATGTAGAGTTAAAACCTATAACAAATCTATAGTTACTGTGAATTCGTTCCATAAGGGCAGCACTGATTTTTCTCATAGTTACAAGTCTCATAAGATTGTCCGTCGAAATTGTAATATCTGCAATTTCTCTCGCAATTGCGGCTCCCGCTTCAATCGCAACGCCTACATCTGCCTCTGAAAGTGCTGGAGAATCGTTGACTCCGTCACCGATCATGACGACCTTGTGTCCAAGTTCCTTCTGCTTTCTGACATAAGCCGCCTTATCCTCTGGCAGCACCTCCGCGTAAAACTCGTCAATTCCAATGTTTTCTGCAACCGCTCTGGCCGTCTTTAGATTGTCTCCGGTCATCATACAGATATTTTTGATACCAAGCTTATGAAGTTCATCCATCACAAGTGAAGCTTCATCCCTGACTGGATCAAAAATGCAAAGCACAGCTGTAAGCATGCCATCTATCGCAAGATATATTCTCGAATACTCTGGTTTTATAGCGTCAAGCTTTTCCTTTTCATCTGCCGGAATCAGGCAATGCTCATCCTCTATTACAAAATGATAACTTCCGATTACAACCTTTTTCTTTCCAATATAACTGCTGACACCATGAGCTACTATATACTCAACCTTTGAATGCAGTTCCTCGTGGCTTAAGCCCTTTTCTTTGGCACCATCTACTATCGCATTTGCCACAGAATGCGGATAATGTTCCTCTAGACAAGCTGCCACTCTAAGCATCTCATCAGGGTTTTCGCCTCCGAAGGTAATGATCTCCATCAGCTTTGGTGTCGCATAAGTCAGGGTGCCTGTCTTGTCGAAAACGATAGTGTCCGCCTCTGCCACAGCCTCCATGAACTTACCACCCTTTATGGATATACCATATTCTCTTGCCTCGCGGATTGCTGAGAGCACAGACAATGGCATAGACAACTTCATGGCACATGAATAATCAACCATAAGGAAAGATAATGCCTTGGTCACATTTCTGGTAAAAAGATAGGTAAGTCCAAAGCCTGCCAGACTGTACGGTACAAGAGAATCTGCCAGGTGGTATGCCTTTGCCTCCGTGTCTGACTTAAGCTTCTCTGATTCCTCAATCATCTGCACAATCTTATCGTACTTTCCCTTTCCAGATTCCTTTGCAACCGCAACGATGCACTCGCCCTCTTCTACTACCGTTCCTGCATAAACATAGCTGCCTGCCTTTTTCACAACAGGTTCGGACTCACCTGTCATAGTAGATTGGTTCACCGTCATCTCACCACTTATCACCTTACCATCAAGTGGAATAATGTCTGAGTTTCTAAGTATAATACGATCACCCTTCTTAACAGTGTTGACGCTTACCTGTATCTCTCCATCCTTAGTGCATAACCATACCTTATCCACCTGAAGTGACATAGATCTTGCCAGATCACCTATGGATTTCTTTCTTGTCCACTCCTCTAATATTTCACCTGTATCAAGAAGGAACATAATGGATGATGCTGTTTCAAAATCCCTTCTTATAATAGATGCCGCAATAGCAATACCATCCAGCGTCTCCACCTTAAGATGTCCACTGCATAAAGCCTTTATCGCTTTTATAAGAAATGGCACGCTTTTCACTACAGTCCTTGCTATAGCAATCGGTGCTGGCAGGAAAAGCTTGTACAAATTATGCTTTAAAACCTGCATTATAAATTTTTCCTGGTATTCTCTGTTAAGCTCTCTCCCGGTCTCCTCCGGTACAAGTGAAGTAACCGCCTCGTCCTCTGGATTATATGCTAAGAGCGCCTTCATCAGGCGCTCCTTATCATCCGTAGATGCTTTTCTAAAGTATACGATCGCATTGCCTGTTCTCTCGTCAACCGACACTTCTTTGACCCCAGGCAGACTTGCAATGTAATACTGCAACAAATCCGCATCTCTGTAAGACATATGTATAAGGGGTGTCTTCATTCGTATCCTTCTAGGAGACTCATGTAAAACAACACATCTCATATATTTATGCCTCTTCCTCTGCTTTCTGTTCGTACTCTTCCACAATTGCTCTTGCAGCTGCTACTTTCTCCTCTGCTGCTTTCTCGTAGCGTACCTCGTTAATGTCCTTTGCATCCTCGTAGATATCACCGCAATTTTCCTTTACTGTAGCAGCCGTTTTCATAACACTGTCCTTACCTCTTAAAACAGCGGCTGTACAGTGTGTATATGCATTCTTTGCATCCTTGCTTGAAAGAATAGCGATTCCTGCTGTACCAAAAAGTACTCCTCCTGCAAAGAGTCCAAGTTTTTTAATATCAATCATAGATAATACCTCCGTTTTCTATAAATATTTTAATGGAATTTATTATACTCTCCTGTCGAAAAATGTATTAGTTAATCTTTGTTAAACATGGCTAACATTTTCTTCCACATTTTCCAAATAGACTCGCATTTTCTCATAGCATTCCTCCGACAGAACATGTTCTATCCTACAGGCATCTCCTTCGGCGTTTTCTTCGCTCACTCCTATCTTTTTGAACCATTCTGTAAAAAACTCATGGCGATCATATATATGCTGTGCTATATCCTGCCCCTTATCTGTTAAAACCACACGCCATGCATCACGAACAATACAACCATCCTCCTCCAGTTTCTTTAACGCAACACTGACACTCGCCTTTGAATATCCCATCTGATCTGCCACATCAGTAACACGGCAAGCGCCATAACGATTTGTCCGAATCAGTATAGCTTCCAGATAATCCTCTCTGGAGCTTCTTTTCTCTCTTGTATCCATGCTTATGTTCTTCCTTTTGCGTTAGTATGTTAAACTTTCTGTTAGTTCCGTCTAATTCATTATACTACCGTTAGTTGGTTCTAACAAGTATTAGTTATAATTTTTCCATCTTTTTCTATTTGCCTGTGTTATAATTTCTGATGGAAAAAATAAGAAAGAGGAAATCAACATGAACTTTATTCAGAAAAATTTTATCGGTATTCTAGTGTGCTTTGTCATTGCAGTTCCATCCTGGCTTCTTGGAAAAGCTTTCCCGGTTGTTGGAGGACCCGTCATTGCAATTCTTGTCGGAATGCTCATCACATTAGTGTGGGCCAATAAAGGGAAAGCCGAATCAGGTATCAAATGGACTTCTAAAATCATCTTACAGACAGCTGTTGTTCTGCTTGGATTTGGAATGAATCTTGGTGTTATCCTGCAGACCGGAAAGCAATCCCTTCCCATCATCATCTGTACCATCAGCACTTCCCTGATAATTGCATGGTTGCTCCACAAAATCATGAATGTTCCATCCAATACTTCGATTCTCGTAGGCGTCGGCTCATCCATCTGCGGAGGTTCTGCAATTGCCGCCACTGCGCCCGTCATAGATGCAGACGATACTGAAGTTGCACAGGCAATCTCCGTCATCTTTTTCTTTAATGTGATTGCCGCTATACTCTTCCCTGTTCTCGGAAGTGCACTCGGCTTTGACACTACAAGTGGAGAAGCTTTCGGATTATT
Organism: uncultured Lachnospiraceae bacterium; assembly: GCA_934352055.1. GTDB lineage: Bacteria > Bacillota > Clostridia > Lachnospirales > Lachnospiraceae > Pararoseburia. Next base: position 5,509 of record CAKRJY010000015.1, on the reverse strand, counting down.
CGCTGGAACCGCTATTAACGATACTTCTTCAGTTACCGCTGCCGCCTCTACTTGGGACAGCATGTGGAATCTTGGAAGTGAAACACTGAATACAGCTGTTACTGTAAAGCTTACGCGTACACTGGCAATTATTCCGATCACTCTGATCTTGTCTATGATCCGTGCAAAATCTGCTGCAAATTCCGGCAATGCTGACCTGCCATCAAACAAGTTCAGTCTAAAAAGAGCATTTCCTATGTTCATCTTATACTTCATCATTGCAGCTGTAATCACTACGGTATGCATGACCTTGGGTGTCAGTGCGGACGTATTTGCTCCGTTAAAAGAATTATCAAAATTCTTTATCATTATGGCTATGGCTGCGATCGGACTTAACAGCAATGTTGTAAAATTGATTAAATCTGGCGGAAAACCACTTATCCTTGGTGGGTGCTGCTGGGTTGGCATTACCATTGTGAGTCTGGGAATGCAACACATCATGGGAATTTGGTAATTAGTTTCTTCTAATCACCTCTGCCCATTTTCCCTCACTCATTTTCTGCCTTCAAATCGAATCTTCACAATCTGCATTTTCATTTGATTGTCACCAACTTTTGCAAGAAAGCGGAAAAAACTGCTGACAGACGAGTCCCTCAAATCGTTGTAACCGAGCATATACCCCCGGCTAGTCACCTGCAAGCGACTGTCCCATGCGCCGATCTCTTTGGGGGCATCTGAAACCGCGAAATATGCACCCACATCTTGAATCTTCGCACTCTTAAGCCATGTCTTTGCAATCATCTTGACCGCCATCCGATTCGCTGCGTCAAATACCAATACACCATCTGGAAAGGCATTTGCCATTTTTTGCACCATTGCTTTGACTTGCTCGGTCAAAAAATAGTAGAACACGCCAGAGGCGAAAAAGACTGCGCCGTTTGAAGCATCAATTTTTGTAAACCATTCGGTATCATTCAAATCGCAAGGGATGTTTTTCTCACGCTCCCCAGCGGGCAGCATTTCATTCCGCACGGCAATCACATCGGGATAATCCAGATTATAAATTTTGCAGCTGCCGTTGTCGCAAACTCTGCCGGTGCAGTCCAGACCGCAGCCCAGATTGACCACTGCCGCTTTGGGATGGTTTTTCAGATAATCTCGCACCTCAAAGGCAAGGTCATTCTGCCGCATAGCGACCTCGAGTGAGCCAAAACGCTGCATCAGACTACGGGATTTTTTCTCTACATTTGAAAAATCGTAGTCAATTTCATCAATAAGACGCACCGCCGTCTCGTCCCGAAAGATGTTCGGATATCTCTCCTCACTTTCCGGTAAATATTAGCTTCGTGATACAGTAGTGTAAAGTGGTTGTGTAGTTAGAGAAAACTAACCATTGACTCTTAGGAAAGCCGCATCTCTGCGGCTTATGGCTTATTCAAATAACTGGATAATCACGCACAAGGTCATATTTCTCCAAAAGCTGATGATATTGGTCTTTCTGGCCATATTGTACTGCGCTTTTTTCTGTTTTGCAAGAGGCACCGGGAAAAAGGTAGTGCCCTCTGCACTTTTGATTTTGTAAGACTACCTCATAATTTTCTTATTAAATTATAACTGCTTAATACTTAAAAATAACAACTTTGCACTCTTCACAAATTGAAGCAGCTACCCTTGTTCTATGACTTGGTTTAAGCTCTGTGATTTTCACAAATCCCTCTGCATTTTTCGCATTTTCAAACACTCCCGGTACTTTATTTGCAAAGCTAAAAGCACCATCTTTACTGCAAAACAAGTATCCGTTACGCATTTCTTTACCACATTCAGGACATTTCATTGTAAGCACCCCATTTCATTCATTTGTCATTTGTCATTTGTCTACTTAATTTTAATACTTCTTGCACTCGCTGTTCAAAGACATCTGCCTTAACAAGAGCAATACCTTCCGCATCATCTCCAAGAACAACTAATCTGTCGCCTTCATTTAGTTCAAATGTTTCCCTTGCCGCTTTCGGTATTACAATCTGACCTTTACTACCGATAGTGACTGTCCCCCATAAATGCTTACCTATCGGAGCAGGAGCAATCCTTATATCGTCAACTTTATTGTCCTGATGAACAAGCGAATCTATCGTAACACCGTAGTATTTTGCCAGCTTGTCACACTTATCAATATCAGGATAAGTTTCTCCCTGTTCCCATTTAGAATAGGACTGTCTGGAAATTCCTATCACTTCTGCGACCTGTTCTTGCGTCAGACCTTTGATATTACGAAGAAATATCAAGTTATCTGCCAACACTTACATCACCTCTTCGTCTACTAATATTATACGCCCGAGAAAGCACACATTCCACCATGCAAACTTGTCAGAAAAGTATTTTTAATGTTAATTTTACCTGCATTACTCAGATATCTTCTTAGGGACAGCAGCTATACGACATGAATGAAAATCCTACAATGCCCAAATTATTTTTTAAATTTATATCTTCCTTTTCCATGACCGGATACCGGTTCAATAATATCTGCCTGTACCAAATTGAAAAGAAGTTTTGAAGCCCCTGAACCCTTCAGCGCAAGAAGCTCCATAACTGCGCTTCTTCCAAACACCTCATCAAATCCAAACTTTTCAAAAAGTTTGTGGATATGTTCCGTCGTTTTTACTGAGAAATCACTGCCTTTTTCAGAAAGTACACTTTCAATATCCACTTTTTGATCTTGAATGTCCACTTTTGCATCTTCAATGTCCACTTTTTCTTCATTCAAAAGTCCACTTATATGAAGATTTCGATTATGAAGCTCATTTTTCTCGTTCAAAAGCAGATTTTTAAGAAATGCTTCCAGATACTCCGTTGTTTCGTGAATACCTTTTTGCAGATTCGTATAGTTTGCACGGACAAGTGCATTTCTGAAATACCACGCATTTTCCGCAAAAATATCATTAGTTGCAGAGAACCCAAGTGTCCTCAAATATTTAATGAAGAATACTGCCGTTGTTCTCGTATTGCCTTCCCCGAAGATATGGATTTGCCATAGCCTTGAAATGAATACCGCAAGATGATGGATAATCTCGTCCATGGAAAGCCCTTTATAACTAAAATCTTTCTCCTGCGAAAAATCGTATTCAAGCGTGGATTGCAATTCAGAAGCACTACCATACATAACGGTTGCTCCATCAAGCACCCATTCTTTCTTTGTAATATTGTAATCTCTAATCTTTCCAGCGTGTTTATAGATACCTTGGAAGAGTTTGCGGTGAATAGCAATATACTCATTTGGCGAAAATGAAAATGCTGTTTCGGAAAGAATTTCTGCAATACGGGAAGAAACTTTATCTGCTTCTTCTGTACGTTCGTCATCAGATAAAAGTGCAGGTTTTTCTTCATAGTAACTATCAATAAGACTCTGCGCTTCTTTCATTGTAATCTTGCCTTCAATATTCTGAATAGCGGTATCAATCAAATATTTTGATGGTTTGAGTCCGTCCACCGCCTGAAGTCCGATTGCCGTACTCCAAGCATACCCCTTATAAACTTGGTCTGGTTCAGACTCTCTCAAATATTCCTTAAACGGGTCTTTTTCCATATCTACTACCTCGTTTCATAGCTTTATAATCCAACTAATTGTCTTGTGTATTTTTCAGAAGATTTTCAAAAAAATCAACTGCAGCAGCAAGATCCATATCATTCGGATGCCCCTTAGCGACACCACCTATAAGCTTAAATGGTCCAAATGTGTCATATCCCTTGCAAGAAAATCTTCCTATTATCTCTGCTCCCTTACTTTTGATAATTGGTTCAATTGATTTATATGCCTCACTTCCACCATATGTACAAATCAAAAACACTTTCTTGTCTTCTATTTCATTTACCGAAACAAAATCCAGTACGGATTGATGGAACTTTCCAAAATAAATACCAGAAGCAAATCCTATCAAATCATACTCTGATAAATTCTTTTCCTTTATCTGGGTTGCCTCTATTAAATCCACCTCTTCGTTTTTCGCAATTTCATCTACAATTTTCTTTGTATTTCCGTGATGTACCGATGCATATACTATTGCTGTTTTCATCCTATGTCAATGCCATCCTTTCCACAATTTATTTTGTCATACTTTTAATCTTTTTCCCCATAACTATCATACCGATACGTACGCATTCTGACAACTGATTTATCTTCTGGTCAACTTGGCCAAAGGCGGGAGTTTGGCAATTGAAGATTTCTTACCGTTGTTGTTGCAATATCTGTATAAACAAAAAGCCCTTTGAAAAAAAAGATTCTTTCTCTCTCAAAGGGTAGTTTAACTTTTACTTAGAATTATCTTTTTTAATAACTAAGTTGTAATTGCTATCATAATACAGTCCAAGTTCTCTACACATTCTGTCGTTCACATTATCTAACGCTTTCTTATATTCTGCATACGTTGGAGACAGAAGCATCAAATTAGGAATGAATATATCGTTATAGCCTTTATTTTGTAACTCTTTCTGCATTTTTCTCTGTGCAACAAACGCCGGATGATATTTCATTATACCGTTTTTTATTTTAGCACCCTTCCATACTTTTTCTTTTAGTCTTTCGTATTCACTTTCGCTCATATCACGATAATAGGCTATCATCTCATCTGCGGTTCTGGTTTCTTGTGCGATTCCACCTATCATCTTCGCACCTATTCCCATAATAAAAGGAACTTTTAATGTCGTTTCATCGCAATATTCTAATATATTCTGTAGGGCTTGCTTCTGTTTCAGAGTCCTTAACCTTACATTAAGAAATGGTTTGAAATGACTTTTAAAATAATCTCCCCATTCTTTTCCCGGTAGTAAAGACTCAATTGCATTTTCAACGGTTTGATAATCAAGTGCCTCATTTGCTTTGTCCGCGTCACCATCATCTATAAATTGCTTCAAGGCTTCAAGTTCTGAGTCTTTTAAAATTTTTTCCTGCACTTTTTCTTGATAAATACGAAGAAGAATACTTTTGTCGCCAGTTTCCAAAAGGCTCTGTATGTCTTTAATACTAATACCGAGTTTTCTATATACTGAAATCTTTTTTAAAGTTTCAACATCTTGTGCAGTATAGTTACGATAACCATTGTTATCTTTATCCACTGACAGCAATCCTTTTTCTTCATAATACTTAACTGCACGCTTTGTCATTCCAACCTCATTTATAATTTCATTCAATAACATCGGATGCACCTCCTTATGATTCATGTTGATAGTATAAGCGTATACGCTGCGTACAGGTCAAGGGTTTTTCGTCTTTCTTCTAAAAATGGGCAATCCCGATTGGAATTGCCCATTCATTGCACTAATTATGCGATTTTTCGAAGCTGCTTTTCAACCACTCATATTTTCACACTAAATTCAATAAGTTTTTTTAATTTAGGGTGATTTTATCATTGGTTTCTTCATAAATTCACCCTATATCATATCAAACGGGTTTATTCCTACAACAAACGTAGTAGTAATGTCTATCAAAAGGCTTTTACATATTAGATAAAAGCATGTAAAATTTCTTTTACATAGCTTA
>CAKRJY010000014.1 GCA_934352055.1 uncultured Lachnospiraceae bacterium | reverse complement strand
GCTATCAACGCATGGCGCGACAGGAACAGGCGGCGGCAAAGAGAAATATCCTTTGAATACCTCACAGAAGAAAAATTTTATCCTCTAAGCACATCAGACGAAGCTCTCAAATCACCCTATGAACAATACCCCGTCACAATCCTTGCAGCTGGATTGTCAAAACAGCAGTTGAATCATAAGGAAGTGCAGGAGACAGCGGATCGTGTAGCGGAACAGTTCAAGAGTCTGATTACCGGTGTTGTTTCAAATATCTAAGAAAATGCAGGATGTTTAACTTCTAATCTAAAGGTAATGAAGAAAGCAGCATTGATTTTGATGAAATCATTGCTGCTTTTTCTATTGGAAAGTTGGACAAGACAAGGTATAATGTCTTTAAGTGTATAATTATGTCTGAAAAGAGGAAAACGGGGGACATTCATGAGAAGAGAGAAAATTACAATCGCTTTTGCCAGTGTGATAGAGGCATTATTTCTACTACTGGAGATTTATTTTATGATACATGCCAGAGGTAATTTTCCGGTCTTATTGATCGTTGCAATCTGTATGGTTGCAGTTCTGTTCTTTTTGGTGTTATCAATCATTGAGCTGAACCAAAAGAATAAAGAAAATGAGCGTCAGGAATATGCAGATATTTATAAAGCGCAAAAGGCATCTTATCTCGCACAGAAAAAATATTTTGATGAGTTGAATGAACGATTGAATCAATTGGAAGAAAATACAAATTTTCCAGCAGAGGATATTATTACAGCACAAAAGGCTGTTGCTAAAGTAACCATTTCCAGAAGTAAGGAAAATGCAGATGCTCTTATGAATGCCAATGATGAATTGATACAGCGCGTGTTTGGATTTGAAGAAAAACTGGCAGATAATAATGATGCGTTGCTTCGCCAGCAGGAGACATTGCTTCAGCAGACAAGAGAAGAGCTTGTGGCAAATAATAAAGGTATGCAGGATCAGTTTAATATACTGCATCAGGCATTAGAACAGATGAAGCAGGAAATCAGTGATTTGGAACTTAGACAGGGGCAGCCAAATCAGATGTCATCTGCAGAACAGGTGCGTATGCCGCAGGAAGCTGTACAGGAAACACCTGTGGTGGAGACACCTACTGCAGAAGAGCCTGCAATCAAAGAACCAGTGTTTGATGATGCACCGGTAATGGATGAGCCAATGCCGGAAGAACCAGTGGTTATAGAAGAGGCAGTGATGGAAGAACCAGAGGTACAACCTGTGGAGGAGATGCCTGCAAATAGTGGTGAAATTTCACAGGCAGAGATCGATGCGATGCTTGCCAGTTTAGTGTCGGATACGGATCAAATGCGCCAGGATGAGCCAGTGATTGAAGAAGAGGCACCGATGATTGATGAAGGCCCGGTAGCAGAGGAAGAAGCAGAGCAAATCGCAGAAGAAGCGCAGGAGACGGAGGAACCGCTTATGATGGGTGATTTACCTAGTATGGATGAGTTACCATCTGTGGATGACTTGCCAAGCATAGATGATTTGCCTGACATAGATGATTTACCATCTGTTGACGATTTGCCAAGCATAGATGAGTTAGACGAGTTGGATTTGCCAGATTTGGAAAATTATGAGGAAGAAACAAGTGATTTGCCAAATATGGATACAATCCCGGAACCAGAGCCGATTATGATGGATGCACCAGTAGCAGACGATAAACCGGCTATGCCGGATTTATCGGATCCAAACAAGGTGTTATCGCCAGACGAAATAGCTGCTTTATTTGCAAATATGTAAGAATCATCCTAGAGCCACCCGATGAAAAGAGTGGCTCTTTTCATATGAAAAAAGAAAATAAAAGAAATATAAAAAAATTGTAAAAAAGTACTTGCTTTTTTTGTAAAATCGTAGTAATATATTTTTTGTCGTCAGGAACGACGGATATAGGTAAGCGCGATTAGCTCAGCTGGCAGAGCACCTGACTCTTAATCAGGGTGTCCAGGGTTCGAACCCCTGATCGCGCATTTGAAGAGTGTCGGACTTAGAAATGTCTAGGTTTGGCGCTTTTTTTTGTTAATAACAGTTTGAGATTTGTTGAAATAGTTTAGGGGCAGTCGTGATGGACTGGCCCTTTTAAAATGTTTGGGAAAAATGCCAGAAAATGGGAAATTTATCATAAATACATCGTTATCCCAGAATCAATGGAAACTATTTATAAAAAAAATAAATATGATATAAACGATATATGAACTTTGTAAGAGAAAAATTTAAGAGGAGGAAACTAGTATGATGGAAAAGTTACAAAGATTCGGTGGAGCAATGATGGCTCCAGTCATGCTAATGCCATTTGCGGGTATTATGGTTGGTTTGTCTACCGTATTTACAAACGCAGATATTATGGGCGCATTAGCAGCGAATGAAGGGATTTGGTATCAATTCTGGACAATGATGTACGATGGCGGATATGCATTGTTTAATCAACTCCCACTATTATTTGCAGTTTCTTTGCCATTGGGGTTAACAAAGAAAGCATCGGGAAGAGCTGCGATGGAATCATTTTTGATTTATATCATTTTCAATTATTTTGTACAGTCTATGTTGACATTTTGGGGAGAAAATCTTTTTCATGTGGATTTCTCACAAGAAGTAGGAGGCGTTAGCGGTCTTACAACAATTGCCGGAATTAAGACGCTTGATATGAGTGTGTTAGGAGCAATTTTTATCGCAGCAATTGTCGCATGGATTCATAATCGCTTCTATGAAAAGAAATTGCCAGCTGTACTCAGTTCTTTCCAAGGCTCAGCGTTAGTTGTTATCGTAGGATTTATTACAATGATTCCAGTAGCATTTCTTACTTGTCTTGTTTGGCCAAATGTGCAGCAAGGAATTTTGGGGTTACAGGATTTATTGGCAAAATCAGGAAATCTGGGAGTATTCCTGTTTACTTTCTTAGAGAGAATTACACTGCCAACAGGATTACATCATTTTCTGTGGACACCATTTGATCTTGGACCGGCAGTTATTCCAGATGGAAATTGGACACATTGGCTTGCGCATGTGAATGAGTATGCAGCATCAACAAAACCATTAAAAGAGCTGTTTCCAACAGGTGGGTTTGCGTTATATGGAAACTGTGCTGTGTGGGGAATGCCTGCAATAGCATTTGCAATGTATAAGACAGCAAAACCTGAAAATAGAAAAAAAGTTGCAGCAATGTTGATTTCTGCAACAATACCAGCAGTATTATGTGGAATTACAGAACCAATTGAATTTGCATTCTTATTCATTTCTCCGGCTTTATTTGCAGTAAGTGCCATTTTAGCAGCATTGTTGTCAACAACATTATATATGTTTGGTGTTGTTGGATATCAGGGCGGCGGACTGATTGACTATGTTACATATAATTGGATGCCAATGTTTCAGAATCACTCAAAAGAAGTTATTACACATATTGTGATTGGTCTGATTTTCATGGTGATTTATTTTGTAGTATTTTATTTTGCAATTAAGAAATTTGACATAAAAACACCAGGACGCGAAGTGGTAACGGAAAGTAAGAATGAAGGAGATGCTTCTGTTGGTAAAGGTGCAGAGAAATTTAAAAATATGGCAGAAGGTATTTTAAAAGCATTAGGTGGAAAAGAAAATATCGTAGATGTTGCAAATTGTATGACAAGATTACGATTAACGGTAAAAGATGAAAAGATATTAGCGTCAGATGAAGAATTTAAAAAATATGATGCGAAAGGAGTCGTAAGAAAAGGAAAAGCGATTCAGGTTATTATCGGATTTGACGTAGAAAACGTTCGTGGAGAATTCGAAAGATTATTATAAAAATTATAACTAGTAGAAAAAGGAGAGATTAAAATGGAAAAGAGCTCAATTGTAATCGCAGGTGGCGGAAGTACTTATACACCAGGAATCATTTTAATGTTGTTAGAGCATCTGGATCGATTTCCGCTAAGACAGATTAAATTTTATGATAACGACGCGGAAAGACAAAAGATTGTTGCAGATGCATGTGAGATTATTATTAAAAAGCAATGCCCGGATATAAAATTTATAGCAACAACAGATCCACAGACAGCATTTACAGATGTAGATTTTGTTATGGCACATATCCGTGTTGGAAAGTACAAAATGCGTGAATTGGATGAAAAAATTCCGATGAAATACGGTGTTGTTGGACAGGAAACATGTGGTCCAGGAGGAATTGCTTATGGAATGCGTTCTATTGGAGGTGTTATTGAATTAGTTGATTATATGGAAAAATATTCTCCAAATGCATGGTTATTAAACTATTCAAATCCAGCTGCAATTGTTGCAGAAGCAACGAGAAGATTACGTCCAAATTCTAAAATCCTTAATATTTGTGACATGCCAATCAGTATCGAAAATAACATGGTAGAGATTCTGGGGTATGAAAAACGTTCGGATATTGTGACACGTTATTATGGATTGAACCATTTTGGCTGGTGGAGTGATGTGCGCTGCGCAAAAACAGGAAAAGATTTGATGCCACAATTACGTGAGTATGTGAAGGAACAGGGATATTTAGTAAAATCTGATATTGAAGAGGCAAAGCAACACGGAGATAACAGCTGGAACGAAACATATCGGATGGCAAAAGATATCCATGCGATTGATCCGGAGACATTACCAAATACATATTTGAAATATTATTTGATGCCGGATACAGTGGTAGAACATACAGATCCTGAATATACAAGGGCAAATCAGGTAATGGATACAAGAGAAAAAGAAGTATTTCATGCTTGTCGTGAAATCAAAGAAAAAGGCGATTTTGAAGGTGATGAATTGATGATGGATGAGCACGCATCTTACATTGTTGATCTTGCGACGGCTTTGAAATTCAATACTTACGCGAGAATGCTTTTGATTGTTGAAAATAATGGAATTATTGAGAATTTTGACCCGACAGCCATGGTAGAAGTACCGTGTCTTGTAACGTCTAATGGACCGGAACCACTATCTATCGGTACGATTCCAACATTCCAGAAAGGTTTAATGGACGAACAGGTGGCAGTGGAAAAATTAGTTGTTGATGCTTGGGAAGAGGGGTCATATCAAAAATTATGGCAGGCGATTTCATTGTCTAAAACAGTTCCAAGTATTACAGTCGCAAAAAGGATTTTAGACGATCTTTATGAAGTAAATCGCGAGTATTGGCCTGAATTAAAATAGCTCTCATATGAAAAAATCAGCTTGTCCAGTTTCAAAACAAGACATATAATTATCTCAAAATAGATATTGTTTGTGTGAAATGATAATATTGCATTAAAATGATAGCGTATAATAAAAATTAAAAGAGGTAATTATGCTGGTAGATTTAATTAATAAGAATTATAAAGCACTAAGTGACGCAGATCTATATAGCTTAAAATGTATTGTAGAGATTGGAAAAGGCATTGAAAAGATGAGTATAGAACAATTGGCATCACAATGTGATACTTCGAAAAGTTCTATATTACGTTTGACGCAGAAATTGGGTTTTTCCGGATATAGTGAATTCAAAAACTATATAAAATGGGAAAGCCCAAAGTCTGTTGTGGACGAAGAAATATATCCAGATATAAAAGCAGATTTTAATAATACATGCGTGCACTTAGAGAACTCTAATCAATTGAGAGAAATAGCGCAATTGATCAAAGACTCAAATCAAGTTTTAGTATATGGAACCGGACAGGCACAAAGATATTGTGCGATGGAATTTCAGAGATTATTTATGCAAATAAACAAATATGTCTATTATGTGGGTGCGAGTGATGAATTCCGATTATTGGCAAAAGGATTAGAAAAGGGAAGTACGGTCATTATTATTTCTTTATCAGGAGATATGAAAAAGATAGAAGACATTGTAAGAATGATGAAGTTAAAAGATATTAAAATAATTTCATTAACAAACTTCCATAACAATGAACTTGCAGCAATAGCGGATTATCGGCTATATGCCGTAAGCTCAGAAATTCCAATTGGTGACAACTTAATGCACAACTCATTTGTAGATTTTTTTGTGGTTATTGAATATTTATTTCGGGAATATTTAAAAATTTATAAGTGAGTCTGGGTGTAATGGAGAAGAAGGATTTTCATGCCATATCGGCAATACAATTCCCCTAGATAAGGATAAAAAAGTGAACCAAAATAGTTAATAAACGTATAGTGAGATTCTATTTCCCATGCTATACTTAATGTAAATTTAGATGATTTAGATTCGTATCGTTACGAATGGGTTGAGGAGGTACTTATGGGAAACGTAGGGGAATGGATTGCTGCAGGGAAAGCAATCCTAGGAATTGAGTTTGGTTCAACAAGAATCAAAGCGGTATTGATTGATGATGAACACAAGCCGATTGCCAGTGGAGATCATGTATGGGAAAACCGTTTGGAAGGTGGTTTTTGGACCTATCATGATGATGAAATCTGGACAGGTTTGCAGGAAAGTTATGCGAATCTGAAAAAAGATGTAGCAGACAAGTATGGCATAAAGTTAACAAAAGTAGCAGCGCTCGGTTTTAGTGGAATGATGCATGGATATCTGGCATTTGATCAGGAAGGTAAGTTACTTGTTCCGTTTCGCACTTGGAGAAATAGTACAACAGGTCCTGCAGCAGAGCAACTGAGTCAGTTGTTTTCGTACAATATACCGGAACGTTGGAGTATTTCTCATTTGTATCAGGCGATTTTAAATGGGGAAGACCATGTGAAGGATGTTGCCTATTTTACGACGTTGGCGGGATATATTCACTGGCGTATGACAGGTCAGAAAGTGCTTGGTGTAGGGGATGCATCAGGTATGTTTCCTATTGATCCGAAGACAAAGCAGTATGATGCCGTTATGGTAGAAAAGTTTGACCGACAGATTGCGGATCATCATTTCTCATGGCATTTGGCAGACATTCTTCCAGAGATCCGTATAGCAGGAGAATCTGCAGGATATTTGACAGAGGAAGGTGCGAAATTATTGGATCCAAGTGGAGAATTGGAAGCGGGAATTCCATTAGCACCGCCAGAAGGCGATGCCGGAACAGGTATGGCTGCCACAAATAGTGTAAAACAGCGCACGGGTAATGTATCAGCCGGAACATCTGTATTTGCAATGATTGTCTTGGAAAAAGAGCTTAGCAAGTACTATCCACAGATTGATATGGTGACAACGCCGGATGGAAGTCTGGTTGCTATGGTGCATGCAAATAACTGTACGAGTGACTTGAACGCATGGGTTGGTCTTTGTGGTCAGGTTTTAGATGCTTTTGGTGTAAAAGTGGCAGGGGATGAGTTGTATGGTACACTTTACCGCAAGTCTTTAGAGGCAGATCCAGACTGTGGAGGGCTTCTTTCTTATGGATTTTTGTCAGGTGAATATATTATGAACTGTACAGAAGGTCGTCCGATGTTTGTGCGTACACCAGAGAGTCATTTTAATCTGGCAAACTTTATGAGATCTCATTTATACGCAAGTTTCGGTGCATTAAAAGTAGGTATGGATCTTCTTTTGCAGCAGGAAAAAGTAGAAATTGATGCGATTTATGGTCATGGCGGTATTTTTAAAACAAAGGGTGTGGCACAGAATTATTTGGCAGCAGCGCTGAATACACCGGTTTCTGTTATGGAGACAGCGGGTGAAGGTGGTCCTTGGGGCATGGCACTTTTGACGGCATATCTTGTTCACAAGACAGAAGGAGAATCGCTTGCTGATTATCTGGAAAATCATGTCTTTGCAGGTGCTGTGGGAACTTCTGTGGATCCGGATCCAAAGGATGTAGAAGGATTTGCAGCATATGCAAATCGATTTGAAAATGCGATTGCTGTTGAGCAGACTGCGGTGGAAAAGTTATAAGACAAAGATAGAGATATGTGATAAGTATAGTATGAGGTGAATTTTTATGTTAGAGCAATTAAAACAGGAAGTATATGAGGCAAATATGCTTTTGCCAAAATATGAGTTGGTAACATTTACCTGGGGAAATGTCAGTGGAATTGATAGAGAAGCCGGGTTATTTGTAATTAAGCCGAGTGGTGTGGAATATGACAAGCTGACACCAGAAGATATGGTGGTTGTAGATTTGCAGGGAAACAAAGTAGAGGGAAAATACAATCCATCTTCAGATACAGCAACACATATGGTTCTTTACAATCGATTCCCTGAAATTGGAGGAATCGTGCATACCCATTCGACCTGGGCGACTTCTTGGGCGCAGGCGGGAAGAAGTATTCCATGTTATGGAACAACGCATGCAGACTATATTTACCAGGATGTACCGTGCGTTCGTAATTTGACAAAGCAGGAAATTGATGAAGCATACGAATTGAATACAGGTATTTTAATTGCGGATGAATATGAGGCAAGAGGTATCGACTATATCGCAACGCCTGCAGTCCTCTGTAAGAATCATGGGCCATTTACCTGGGGTAAGGATGCACATGAAGCCGTGCATAATGCCGTTGTTCTGGAAGAAGTAGCAAGAATGGCAGCAAATTGCGAAATGATTAATCCGAAGGTTGCACCAGCGCCAATAGAATTACAAAACAAGCATTACTATCGTAAACATGGCGCCAATGCTTACTATGGTCAGAAATAGATTCTGCTAAATCAAAAGAGTTTTTTCAAATCGTGATTCAGGCTGTGTAGAGATTTGCGAAAGCATTTGCTAATCTTCATGCAGTGAAAATAACGATAAAGATAGGGTATATAAAAACAGCATTTCATAATAAGAGAGAGTCTTTGGGCTTTCTCTTATTTTATGCAAAAAAGACCGGGTAAGTTCAAAAATCTTATATGATGTAATGCTTTTTTTTGCCTTCTTGGAGTGCTATAATAGGATTTGTCGAATGAACAGGCAGGATTAGTCGTATTTTATTGAGAGGATTTTATATTTGGTGGGGTGCTGATAGAAACAGCACTTTTTTCTTTATTATTTTAGAAAATAGGAGGTTTTCCGTGGAAAAGTTTAGATGGTGTTTTATCGGAACGGGGAAATTGGGGCATCAGGTGGCAGGGCAGTTGCTTGCCAGTGGCAGACATGAGATTGCGTCCTGTTATACCAGAAATATGGATAATGCCAGGGCGTTTGCAGAAGAGTTTCATTGCAAAGCGTATGAGAGTGCCGAGGAAGCTATCTTAGCAGATGGTGTGGAGGGTGTCTATGTCGTGACACCCCATAATGCACATTTCCGTTATGTCAAAGAGGCTCTGGAACTGGGAAAGCCAGTGTTGTGTGAAAAGGCATTTACGGTCACAGCGGAGGAGACCGATGCCCTGATTGAGCTTGCAAGGGAAAAGAACGTCTATCTGGCAGAAGCCATGTGGACCTGGTTTTCTCCGGCAGCTAATCAGGTCAAATTATGGCTGACGGAGGATAAGCTGGGAAAGGTGACGGATGCCGACTTTACCTATCATATGAAGTCCGTCAAATATGCACCTCGTGTGTCTGATCCAAAGAGAGCTGGCGGAGCACTTTTAGATATCACGATTTATCCGATCACCTATGCCTATCGTTTGTGGGGGTATCCGGTAAAGATTGAGAGCAGCGGGACAATTGAGAATGGTATTGATTATGGAGAGGACGTTCTGCTGACCTTTGAAAATGGTCTGACAGCCAAGATCTCTGCTTCCATCGTGGATATGAAGGGATTTGAAAAGATGACTATCGCGGGCGAAAAGGGTAAGATCCAGGCATACCTTTACCATGCCATGAATAAGGTGACTTACAAGAAGAATCTCTTACACAAGGAAGTTTTTCAGGGACCGGGTCCGCGTATCAATTCTTATTTGGATGAATTTGATGCTGTGGCAGAGGATATCCGGGCGGGAAGACTGGAAAGCAAAATGGTGCCGCTCAAGGCGACATCCGATGTAATGCACATTTTAGACCAGATCCGTAAGCAGATTGGACTGGAATATACAGATTTAGAGTAGGAAATTATGACAGAAGGAAAGATATTTAAATCAATTATTATTTATGCCATACCATTGATTCTTGGTAATTTTATGCAGCAGTTGTATAGTACCGTGGATTCGTTTGTTGTGGGGAATTATGTAGGCGCGACAGCGCTTGCTGCTGTAGGAGCAAGTGGTCAGTTAATCTTCTTTTTGATTGCGTTTTGTCTGGGAGCATCTGCCGGAGGCGGGATTTTAATTTCTCAGTTTTATGGAGCGAAGAGCCATGAAGAATTACATCACGTGATTCATAATATGCTTGGCATTGCTGTCGTACTTGGTGTCATTTCGACGGTTGTGGGCATTGCTTTTTGTCCACAATTATTGCGTGCAATGGGAACACCGGAAGATATGATGCCGGAGGCTGTTTTGTATTTGCGTATATATTTTATGGGCATGATTTTCATGACCTTTTATAATATGCTCGCTGCTATTTTAAATGCGGTAGGAAATTCTGCAAAGTCCTTGGAATATCTGGTGATTTCATCACTGATTAATATTATTTTGGATTTTGTATTAATCTGTGGTTTTCATATGGGTGTGGAAGGTGCTGCCATTGCTACGGTGTTTAGCCAGGCAATCAGTTGCATTCTGGCATTTCGCTATCTGGCAAAGATTGATGCACCGTATCGCGTGGTATTCCGGGAAATCACATTGGATCGGTATTGGGCAATGCGTGTGATCCGTATTGGATTGCCAGCGGCCATTCAGAATGCAGTCATCAGTTTTTCTAACCTTTTAATACAGGCAGGTGTTAATTCGTATGGAACGAATGTTGTTGCAGGATTTTCAGCGTATATGAAGGTGGATGGGTTTAATATCTTGCCGATTTTGAGTTTTTCCATGGCAGCGACAACGTTTGTGGGACAAAATATTGGTGCAGGAAAACGCAAGCGTGCGTTTCGTGGAGCTGTTATGATTTTTGTGATCAATCTGTGCTATACGTTACTGATGACAGCAATCATGCTTGGTTTTGATACACAGATTATCTCTGCATTCTCGAGAGAGCCGGAAGTTATTACGTCCGGTGTGATGTGTATTTGGGCATTAGCACCGTTTTACAGTATTTTAGGTGTGATACACTCGCTTGCGGGAGCATTGCGTGGAACGGGAGATACGATGGGACCGATGGCAATTATTTTGATTTCTCTATGTTTATTCCGTATGGTCTGGATATGGACGATGACACCACGGATTGAAGGTGTTATGGGCGTGTATCTGACGTATCCGACATCCTTTGTTTTGGGCGCCGTACTTATGGTATTTTATGTATTGTTTAAGTATTACCGGGGCAAACATAAAAAAGAAGTATTTTAATGCGTTGGAGGAAGTAATATGGTAAAAATTGATCTTATTACCGGTTTTCTTGGATCTGGTAAGACGACCTTTATCAAGGAATATGCAAAATATCTGATGGCGCAGGGGAATCATATAGGTATTTTGGAAAATGATTACGGTGCAATTAATGTAGATATGATGCTTTTGCGGGAATTAGAAGGAGAGCAATGTGAACTCGAAATGATTGCGGGTGGGTGCGATGCAGATTGTCACCGGCGTCGTTTTCGGACAAAACTGATTGCCATGGGTATGTGTGGTTATGATTGCGTGCTTGTGGAGCCGTCTGGCATTTATGATGTGGACGAGTTTTTTGATGTATTGCGTGAAGAACCATTGGATCAATGGTATGAAATTGGAAATGTAATCACAATCGTGGATGCGCAGCTGGAAGAAAATATGCCGGAAGTTGCGGATTATTTGCTGGCTTCAGAAGCTGCAAATGCAGGTTGTATCCTGCTTTCGCATGCGGATGAGGCGACAGACGAGCAGATGAATCAGACAATTGCACATTTAAATCTGGCATTAGAGAAAATTCATTGTAAACGACAGTTTTCGGACGATGTATTGCGCAAAAGTGTGTTGCAATTTGTGGATCAAGATTTCGAGAAAATATCTACATGTGGATATCAAATGAAAAGCTATGAAAAACGGTTTTTAGAAGATGAAGAAGGCTTTCAGTCGCTCTATTATATGAACCAGTCGTTTGACCGGAAAACATTACAGAACGTGGTGTCACAAATTTTTGCAGATACGGCGTGTGGCAATGTTTTTCGCGTAAAAGGATTTTTGCAGGATGATCAGAACGCGTGGCTGGAGATTAATGCGACGAAGGATGCGATATCGTTTTCCCCGATTGCTGCAGGGCAGGATGTTGTGATTGTTATTGGAGAGCATTTGGACGAAGAAAGAATTCATTCGTATATGAACGCATAAAAATACGCCCAGATAGGTATATGCCTATTTGGGCGTGTTTTGTTTAATCGCTGATACGGTTACAAATCAATTTACAAATCGGATTGCCTTTTGAAGAAAATTTTTCTTCGTATTCTGTCATAATATTACCCGCATTCATAGATGCATCGTTATGCAAATCATAGGTCAGAGCCTGGATTTGCCATGTGCTGGATGCATTGATTTCTTCTACAGAAAAATCAAATAAATCACGATTGTCGGTCTTAAATTCAATGTGACCGCCTGTTGCTAAAATCTGATCGTATCGATCTAAAAAAGCAGAAGATGTCAAACGTCGCTTTGCGTGACGGTCTTTTGGCCAAGGATCACTAAAGTTTAAATAAATGCGGTCAACTTCGCCCGGAGCAAAAATCTCTGCGATGTCTTCTGCATTAAAACATAGGAAACGAAGGGTATCAAGCGGTGTCTCTTCGGCTTCCATTTTTTGAACGGCGCGAAGAAGAACACTTGTGTATTTTTCAATACCGATATAGTTGATATCGCCATGTGCTTTTGCCATACCCATAATAAATTGACCTTTTCCCATGCCGATTTCGATGTGTAAAGGTGCTTCCTGTGGAAACAGGGTATGCCATTTGCCAGCATATGCAGCGGCATCCTGTATACAATATGGACTTTGTGCAATGGCTTCATCTGCGCCCGGAATATTTCTTAATCTCATATAGAATCTCCATCTCAAGTATAATATTGTTTGCTACAGGGATTATATCATAAAATAAACAATTCGTGGTAGAAATCTGTTGCGTTGAAAAAACGATGCGATTATACTATATAATGTATGTGCAAAAAGCCATATATATAAGAAAGTATAGAAAAGAGATCAAAATGAATAGAATAAAAAAATGGATAACGTTATGTCTGGCGGGAGCTGTTACAGTGGCATCATCGATGATGAGTGCGGTAAATGTACAGGCAGCAGAGTATTGGCCGGATAATATCAGCGTTTCGTCTGGTGCAGCTATCGTTGTAGAACTGCAGACAGGAACCGTCCTTTATGAAAAAGATGCGGATACGTCATATTATCCGGCGAGTATTACAAAAGTAATGACGGCACTTCTGGCACTGGAAAATTGTGATCTGGATGAGGTTGTTACCTTTTCGGAAGAGGCTGTTTATAAAAATGAGGGAGATACCTCTAACATTGCCAGAGAAGTCGGTGAAAAAATGACGATGGAGAACTGTCTGTATGGTATGATGCTGGAATCTGCCAATGAATGTGCATGGGCTATTGGTGAACATGTTGGCGGTGGCAGTATGGACGAGTTCGTAAACATGATGAATGCGAAAGCAAAGGAATTGGGTTGTACGGGAACACATTTTGCAAATCCAAATGGTTTGCCGGATTCGGATCATTATGTGACAGCCCGCGATATGTCTTTGATTGCGCGTGCAGCATATCAGTATCCGGAATTTCGTAAAATAAGCAGCACAAGAGCATATACGATTCCTGCGGACAATAAAAAAGAGGCATATAGCTGCAACAATACACATGGTATGATTAGTAACCATCGAGGCAGCAGTCATTTATATGAATACGCATTGGGTGGTAAAACAGGATATACCGATGAAGCTGGAAATACGCTTGTTACTTACGCAGAGAAAAATGGTATGACATTGTTATGTGTAATCTTAAATAGCAGCAATCCAGCGCATTATAATGACACGGAGAGTTTGTTTGAGTACTGTTTTCAGAATTTCTCCATTTATCCGGTGGCAGATCATGTTAATCTGACAGATATGAGTAACCAGGCAGCACTTGGTTCACTGAGTGATAAGATCGACTTGATTCGTGTAGATAAAGATGGTGTTGTGGTTTTGCCAAATACAGCATCCTTTTCTGAGGCAAAGGCAACGGTGACACCTGCAGATAAAGATTCTGATGCAGTTGCGAAGATTTCTTATACGTATGCAGGGAAACAAGTAGGCGGTGCTAATGTGATTTATGAAAAAAATACGAAGGCAACATATCCGTTCCATAATATTCCTGCAGACCAGGGCGGATCGAAGGTAAAGTATTTTCGTATTGATTTCAAAACGATTTTGCTGGTGGTATGTATCATAGGTTTGCTTTTGTTAGCACTTCTTGTTATCAATGCCATGTCTGGTCAGATTCTTTTGAATTATCATAGAAAGAATGAGGATCGTAGAAAGAAGAGCAGATATCGTAAAATCAGACGTGGTAAACGACGTAAAAGAAAAGCTGCAGCAAAACGATCGCCTGCTGTAAGAACGCAGCGTCGCCCACAACAGAGCACAAAGACGACGACGGCAGGAAAAACGATTCATCGTAGTAATAACCATAAAAAACGGACAAGATAGTTCTGCATTCGACAAATAAATATATCTATGATATAAAAAACGACAATATATGATTTATATATTGTCGTTTTTGCTTTTATAGACATTTGATATTGGGACATATATTGCGTAACAACGGCAAGTGCGCCTCGCTATTGTCAGACAACTCTACTGCTTATGTATAAGGCTCTCTAGAAGGATGCGTAATTGGGTTGCATTTTTTGTATAGAAAAGCAAGCCGTTCGTGCTGTCCAAAATGGTAAGATATTTGCCCTGACAGGTTTTCGATTCCTGAAGTAGTTGCAGCAAATAAGATTTATAATTGCTATCGGTTGCCAAAAAGAGCGTCTCACAGTTATCTAAAGACGTAATATGTGCATGACTCTTTTGGAGCATGAAAGTGAGTTCGTGATCCTGATTTAGTTGTTCTGCTGTTTTATTGATGATAAAATAGCCATTTGCATCCTTGGGCATACCGAGTGATTTGATGGCGCGCTGGACCTGTTTTGTCAAACTGTCACTGGCAGGGTAGAGAGATTCAAAGTATTTCATGAAATCAGCGGCGGTTTTAAAGTGTTCGTTTTTTCCTTTTTCCAACATTTCTGTCATAAGGATGCGACGAATGATATCTTCACATTCTTTGCGGGATGGGTTTTTGCGTAAAGTACGTTCATTTTCTGCCATGGTATCTTCTCCTTATTCTATGTGATAAAAATGCTGTCGCACAAAGCTTGTCTGGTTCACAAAGACAAAATAATGGATATGCGACAAAAATCAGTGTCTAAATAGAATATACGACAAAAAATAAAAGAATACAAGACAGAATATTACGAAAAAAGACAAAAAGCAATGAATGTAAAAGTAAGTGGATAGAATTGACAGTAACCAGGCAGGTTCTTATAATAAGGATATGTATGTAGGAAATTACCTAATGTAACGTCAAGGAGTGGGAAAAATGGAATTTACAAACCTAAGCCGGGAAGAAAAGAAAGCGTATGATTTGGAACGGATTGATGCATTAGTACAAAGAAAACAGGGATTAGCCAAAACATCGGATATTGTAGCATTGGGAATCGATTACCGGAGAATTCTGCAATTTATGGAGGAAGGCTATCTCAAACGAGTGAAAAGCGGGTATTATACATCGAAGTATTATGAAGGATCCGAGGAGCAGATGATAGCGCATATGTTTCCGGATGGTGTGCTCACAATGGAGTCTGCATTGTATTATTATAAATATTTGTCGCAGCGACCATTTGCATGGCACATTGCCATTAGCAAAAATGTCTCAAAGTCGCGTTTTAAAATGGATTATCCGAATTTACAGCCTTATTACAGTGAACCTAAGGTTTTAACCATGGGGGTAACGACAATGGAAATGGGTGGTGAAACAATACAGATTTACACGAAGGATCGTCTGGTTTGTGAATGTTTGAAGTATCAGGAAAAGATGTCACGTGATGATTTTAAAAAGGCGGTTCTTACCTATATAAATGATGATGATAAAGATGTTGCCGCGCTGATGGAATATGCCAAGGAACGAAAAGTGTTAAAGAAGGTACAAAATATGATCGGTATCTGGTTGTAGGAGGATGCGATGACAAGTGATGCATGGATAAGGACAAAAAGTATCGAGCTGGATATACCGTTTTCTCATATTTTGAGCGCCTATGTATTGGAACTTACAGCGCAGCTGTTTGCAACAGATGTAAAGGCGAGAGATTTCTGGTTATGTAACCGTGAAGCGATAGGGCTGGATGTTTACCGCAAAAAAGTGTCGGATCAGCTTTGTTATTGTTATACAGGGAAAGCGCCCTTTACAGAAAAAAAGGTTTATATGATAAATAGGCTTTATGATATGTACCAGGAAGAGGAAATGCGGATTACACATCTGGAGGAAGATTCTATAGAAGGAACCATTGTTTTGCGTGTGGGCTTGCAGGTCTGTGGGATGTATGTGCCGTTTCGTATCTATTTACAGCAATGTACACAGGAGCATATTTTTCCGATGGAGGAAAAGGTGCGCCTGCTTTTAGAAAACGATAAATCCATTACATTATACTGCTATCCTATGGAGCAGATTGCAGCAGAGCAGCTGTTGCTGATATTAAAGCCCTTAGAGTTGATCCAGGATATGACACCGTATCTGAAACTATACGAAATTATTACGAAATGTCCATTGGAAGGGCGTAAAGTACAGGAGCATTTATATATTTTGTGTTGTAAGGAATATGTAAAAACGCAGGAATCGCTTTGGAACGTCTGGTCGAAGTATGGAGACTATGGGTATATGGAAAAGAAGTGGAATAGACTGCTTCGAAAAGAAAAAAGAAAAGAACCTGCCTGGCAGGAAGTCCATGCGGTTCTTTGTGCTTTCCTGGAGCCTATCTGGAAAAATATCACAGAAGACAAAATCTTTTTTGGTGACTGGATGCCACAGCTGCAAAGATATTTCGATTAGTGGCGGATGCTATTAAGATCCTGCAATTGGTGAAACAATGCATAATAATAGGAATCGCGGTCGCTCAAACGGTAAAACTGATCTTCAAAGGACATGGTTGAGCAAAGGGCAACATCAGAAATCGGGAGATAGTTTATATGACATTTCGCCTGAATCTGACTGTTTGTGCGGTTATTTAAGAGTAGTGATTTGCCAAATGCCCGAATGCAGGCTTTGGAATAGACGCATGCAATGGTGTCAATGTAGTAATCACGTAGTGCAAGGGAGCAGGCATCATAATTTTCAGATGCTTCCAATAAATGCTTGCACAGAGATGGCTGTATAAACGGGGTGTCGATCGTTATGAAAAAAGCCCGGTTTTCCATAATCATTGTTAAACCGCTAAGAATGGCACCCATAGGACCGGCATTGAGATAGATGTCTGGGATTTCCGTTACATCCAAATCGAGATGTCCGTAATCGCCACGTTGGTTTACAGACAGATAAATACGGTCAAAATGGGGTGCAAATTTATGTACCATATATTCTAATAAGCATTCATCACCGAATGGCAGCAGTGCTTTGTCTGTTCCCATACGAGAACTGTCACCGCCGCATAAAATGACAAGAGCCTGACTCATACTAACCTCCGAATACGCAAATGCGCGTTTGTGTAGGTTCTATTATAAGATGATAAAAGGAAAAAGAAAAGAAAAATGTTAGATGAGCAATTAAAAGCGCTGGCAGCATCGGATATGTATCCGTTTCATATGCCGGGGCATAAAAGACAACCGATTGCAATGGAAAATCCATATACCATTGATATTACAGAGATACCGGGATTTGATAATCTGCATGATCCACAAGATGTTATTCTAGAGGCTATGGAGCGCATGGCGGCGCTGTATGGGGCAAAGAAAAGCTATCTTCTGGTGGGTGGATCGACATGTGGTAATTTGACAGCCGTATTTTCTGCTGTTTCACAGAGAGGCTGTATCATTATGGGGCGTAATTCCCATAAGAGTATTTACCATGCAGCGTGGCTGCGTGAGTGCGAGATGGTTTATACATACCCTGAGGTAAGTAAGGATGGTATTGTTTTGGGAACGCCGCTTTTGGAATATAAGCGTGCCATTGCAGAACATCCACAGGCGCAGGCAATTGTTGTGACTTCGCCAACATATGAGGGTATGATGGAACCTTTGGATGAAATAGTAGCACTTGCACATGAACATGGCATGGCTGTTATTGTAGATGCGGCGCATGGTGCACATTTGGGATTTCATCCGTATTTTCCAAAATCGCCGTTAGACAGTGGCGCAGATGCTGTCATTATGAGTTTGCATAAAACGCTGCCAGCTTTGACACAGACGGCAGTGCTGCATTTGAGCCAGCATTCTCTTTTATCAGAAACAGATATTGCACAGTACCTGGATGTTTTTGAAACAAGTTCGCCATCGTATGTTTTAATGACATCCATCTGTCAATGTATTCGTTTTTTAGAGCAGGGGGAAGAGGCATTTGCCCCATATGCAGCATATTTGGATGCGTTCTACAAAAAATGTAAGGCATTAAAACATATCAGCGTATTGCATTATTCACACCAGGATCCGGGAAAAATTGTGATATCCACGGTAGGAACGAATCTGAGCGGACATGCGTTAGAGGAGATTTTAGCAAAGAAGTATCATATTGTTTTAGAACTTTCTTCTTTTTCCTATGGGCTTGCGATGAGCAGCGTCATGGATACGAAAGAAGGATTCGCGCGATTGACACAGGCGCTTTTCGAAATCGACGCTTCTATAGAAGCAGGGGAAAAGCACATAGAAAACAGTGTAGGGCAGACGTTGTATCATCAGGGAAAACAGGTTATGCCATACTATGAAGCAATGCGCAGGGACAAAACAATATGCATGCTAAACGAAGCAGAAGGTAAAGTTGCAGCTGCGCCGGTTGCTATATATCCGCCAGGGGTACCACTGATTGTACCGGGAGAGGAAATCGAGAAACGTCAGATTTTGCTTCTTACCGAGGCAAAAAGACAAGGTTTGACGATAACAGGCCTGATGGAACAGGGGCTTTTCATTGTCATTTGATGAGGACTATATTATACTAAGCTGTAAGCCTAATGATGGATTTACATATAGAAGAAACAGGATGAGAGATATGGGTAAGATTTTTTGTATCATAGGAAAAAGTTCCACAGGGAAGGATACGTTGTATCAGCGTATTTTAGAGCGAAAAGATCTGCAGTTACGACAGATTGTTTCCTATACAACAAGACCGATCCGAGCGGGAGAGGTGGATGGTACAGAGTATCATTTTTGTACGCATGAGAAGAAGGATGCGCTGCTCGCTTCCGGAAAAGTGATTGAAATCCGCAGTTATCACACATGTCATGGGATATGGGATTATTTTACGGTTGATGATGGAAATATTGATCTGGAAAATAACAATTATCTTGTGATTGGAACGATTGCGTCTTTTGTAAAGTTGCGTGATTACTTTAGCGAGGATGCGGTTCTTCCGATATATATAGAAGTAGAAGATGGTATTCGTCTGCAGCGGGCGTTGGATCGTGAACGCTGTCAGATGCATCCCAAATACGAAGAGATGTGTCGCCGCTTTTTAGCAGATGCTTCTGATTTTTCCAAAGAGAAATTGCAGGAAGCAGGTATTCACCGCATCTTCTATAATGAAGATTTGGAGCGCACAGAGGAACAGATTGTATGTTTTATGCGCGAAGTGATGATGAGTGAGGAAGTCTAGAGGAGACAGCCTATGGAGATGAAGGTAAATGAGGTGTCGGGCGTAACGCAGACACAGGAAGTCAATCAGACAAAGCCGACAGACGATGGATTTAAGTTCACATTGGCAAGTGCTATTGATGATGCCGAGTTAAAAGAAAAATTATCCGGATTGATGGATGAGATCACCGAGCAAGGAAAAAAGATCTCGGAACATATGGATATTCGTGATATGAAGAAATATCGTAGCCTGGTTAAGGATTTTATGAATGAGGTGGTTAACCGATCTCACAAGTTTTCCAGAGAGAATTTCCTGGATCGCAGAGGTCGGCATCGCGTATATGGGCTTGTAAAATTAGTGGACAAAAATCTGGATGAATTGGCAGGAGAGTTGGTCAAAGAAGAAAAAGACCATATTGCCATCCTTGGAAAAGTAGATGAAATCCGGGGATTGCTTTTAGATATTTCCACATAAAATGGAGTAGTGCGAAATGAAGTTTGCAGACATAAAAGGACAACAGGATATAAAAGAACATTTGCAAAATGCGATTTCATTAGGAAAAACGTCACATGCGTATATTATCAGCGGTGAGAAGGATGCAGGTAAGATGATGTTAGCAGAAGCATTTGCTGAGACGCTTTTGTGCCAGGAACAAGGAAAAGATGCCTGTGGGATGTGTCATTCCTGTAAACAGTGTCAAAGCCACAATCATCCGGATATTCGTTATGTTTCGCATGAAAAGCCAAATACGATTTCTGTGGAGGATATCCGACAACAGATTAATAATGATATTGTGATTAAGCCTTATGCAAGCGAATATAAGATTTATATTATGGATGAGGCAGAAAAGATGAACAAAGCGGCGCAGAATGCGCTTTTGAAAACGATAGAAGAACCACCACAATATGCAATACTGTTTTTGCTGACAACAAATGCGGCTGGTTTTCTACCGACGATTTTATCCCGTTGTGTTACGTTAGAGTTAAAGCCGATTGCTGCCGATATCATTCGAAAAGAACTGATGGAACATCACAATATGCCGGATTATCAGGCCGATATTTGTGCGCAGTTTGCACAAGGAAATCTGGGAAAGGCAATTAAATTAGCATCGTCGGATGAATTTAACGAAATGAAGTCACATATGACATCTCTGATGCGCCGCATGGAGAAAATGGATATTTTCGATATTTCCCAGGCGGTAAAAGATTTGGAAACATATAAGCCAAAGATACAGGATTATTTGGATTTGATGAACATCTGGTTTCGAGATGTGTTATTATATAAAGCGACAGGCGATGAAAGTAAGATTACTTTTCAAGATGAAAAGATGATCATAAAAAGATTAGCGACAGAATGTTCTTATCATGGGCTGGATACCATTATACAGGCGCAACGCACCGCAAGACGACGTATTGCGTGTAATGGGAATTATAATCTGGCGATAGAATTGATGTTGCTTTCAATAAAGGAGAATATTGCATGATAAAAATTGTTGGTGTGCGTTTTCGCACCGCAGGTAAGGTATACTATTTTGGCCCAAAGAATTTAGAATTAAAGTTAGGTGATCACGTTGTTGTTGAGACAGCGCGGGGCGTTGAGATGGGAACGGTTGCTGTAGAACCGAAGGATGTGCCGGATGATGAAGTGGTACAACCATTAAAGACCGTTCAGCGTATTGCGACAGAAGATGATTTCAAACGGGCAGAAAAAAATAAAGAAAAAGAAAAAGAAGCATTTAAGGTTTGCCAGGAAAAGATCAAAAAACATAAATTAGATATGAAATTAGTGGACGCGGAATATACGTTTGATAACAATAAATTATTGTTCTATTTTACGGCAGATGGAAGAATTGATTTCCGTGAGCTGGTAAAAGATCTGGCATCCGTTTTTCGTACACGAATTGAGTTGCGCCAGATTGGTGTCCGCGATGAGACCAAGATGATGGGTGGTATTGGTATTTGTGGAAGACCACTTTGCTGCAGCAGCTATTTGACAGACTTTGTGCCGGTATCGATTAAGATGGCAAAAGAGCAGAATTTATCATTGAATCCAACAAAGATTTCCGGAGTTTGTGGAAGACTTATGTGCTGTTTGAAAAATGAGCAGGAAACATATGAGTACTTAAACAGTCAGCTTCCAAATATAGGAGATACCGTGACAACGCCAGAAGGCATCCGTGGTCAGGTAAAATCCGTAAGTGTTTTGCGTCAGCGGGTGAAAGTACTGATTGAGCAAAATGATACCAAGGAAGAACGCGAATATCAGGTAGCAGATTTAAAATTCAAAGCAAAGCGTAAAAATGTGAAGGTCACAAAAGAAGAATTAAAAGAATTGGCAAAACTTGAGGATAACAAATAATGGCAGAAGTGTTATTGCGAGAGGGCGAGCGCCTGGATGAACTACAGCGGAATGGTTATAAGATCATTCAGGATCCAAAGCGATTTTGTTTTGGTATGGATGCGGTGCTTTTATCTGGATTTGCCAAAGTAAAGCGCGATGAGCAGGTGTTGGATCTTGGTACAGGAACAGGCATCATACCGATTCTTTTAGAAGCAAAGACAGAAGGAAAGCATTTTACAGGATTGGAGATACAGCCGGAAAGTGCAGATATGGCATCGCGCAGTGTGGCGTATAATGGTTTACAAGAGCGCGTTTCCATTGTGACAGGAGATATTAAAGATGCAGCAAACATATTTGGTGCATCTTCTTTTGATGTGATTACCTGTAATCCACCTTATATGACGGATCAACATGGTATCAAAAATGATGGCGATGCTAAGACGATTGCGCGCCATGAAGTATTATGTAATTTGGAGGATGTGATATCACAGACGGCAAAATTGCTTCGGCCGGGTGGAAGGTGCTATTATGTACACCGGCCATTTCGTCTGGTTGAGATTTTATCGATGATGAGTCAATATAAAATCGAACCGAAACGCATGCAGTTGGTATATCCATATGTGGATAAAGAACCGAATATGGTTTTGATTGAGGGTATGCGAGATGGAAAATCCAGAATTACGGTCGAAAAACCACTGATTGTATACAAAAGTCCCGGTGAATATACATCGGAAATCTATGATATTTATGGTTATTAATGTGTTGTTTTGTGGATAAAAAGGTATACAAGGGAAAGGAATGTTGATATATGGCAGGCATCTTATATCTATGTGCGACTCCAATAGGAAATCTTGAAGATATGACGTATCGTTGTGTCCGTATTTTAAAAGAGGCGGACTTGATTGCAGCAGAAGATACCCGTAATTCCATCAAGCTTTTAAATCATTTCGAAATTGACACGCCAATGACGAGTTATCATGAGTTTAATAAGATTGAAAAAGCACATACGCTATTACATGCGTTAAAAGAAGGGAAAAATATTGCCCTGATTACAGATGCGGGAACACCTGGGATATCAGATCCGGGAGAAGAACTGGTAGCTATGTGTTACGAGGAGGGCATTGAAGTCAATGCCGTTCCCGGTGCAGCAGCATGTATCACAGCGGTGACAAGTTCTGGGCAGGCATGCAGACGTTTTAGTTTTGAAGCTTTTTTACCAAAAGACAAAAAAGAACGTGCGCGTGTTTTAGAAGAGCTTGCGCAGGAAACCCGTACAATGATTGTTTATGAAGCACCACATCATTTGCGCGCTACGCTGCAGGAACTTTTTTTGGCACTTGGGGATCGCAGCATAACGCTTTGCCGCGAATTGACAAAACGATACGAAGAGAAAAAGAAAACAACACTGGCAGAAGCATTGGAATATTATAAGGAACATGATCCGCGTGGTGAGTACGTTTTGGTGATTGCAGGCAAATCGAAAGAAGAAGTCATCCGTGAGGAACAGAGCAGATGGGAACACCTTACGATTGAGGAGCATATGCAACTTTATTTAGAGCAGGATTACACAAAAAAGGATGCGATGAAAGCGGTGGCAAAAGACCGTGGTGTCAGTAAACGTGATATTTACCAGGCATTATTATAGTGTGTCTAACAGCTGCTGTTTTAAGATGGCAAAGGGAGCCGGTCCGGTCTGTAATATTTTTTTATGAAAATCCATATATGAAAAATCATGTTTTTTTGCATCCCGATATTCTTCCTCAAGGGATGCAAAATTCATATAGCCCACATAATATTTTAAATAATTTGCGGGATCTTCTACAATCAGCTGATAAATCTGATCAATGACATTTTCGTCATGTATTCCATAATTTTTAAAAAAATCGAGAAGCATATCTTTATTCCATCCATAATAGTGAATACCGATATCTGCAGAGGCGTAGAGGCTGAGCACGACGCGGTCGTTGCAGGCTAAGACAGAAGCAACTTCTTCTGGTAAACCCGCATATTGGTAGGAAAGATATTCAGCATAGGTTGCCCAGCCTTCCGTATAAGCAGGGAAGGATAACAGGCAACGTACGGGTTCTAAACCATATTGATAGGACATGGCAGTCTGATAGAGATGTCCCGGGAAGCCTTCGTGTGCCATGGTGGTAAATAATGTGGTCTGATCGATATTGGCATTTGGATTATAAAAAATAAAATGATGACCATGGGAGTCAAAAGGTGCAATGAAGTAGTAGGCAGGTGCACTAGTCTTTTGCAATTGAGGTGCGATTTGTTGAATGGTAACGGTCACTTGTTCACAGGACGGAAAATCATTTTGAATGGCATTTTGTAAATGCTCCATCATATCTTCCGGTGTGCTGAGTGGACAATCATAGGAAGAGATCGAAGAGGCAAGTGCTGGATTGTGCGAAAAAAGGTCTGCCATTTGTGAAAGGTCTTTCTGACGTCTGGCGGAGATTTGCTGAAAAAGAGTGTATGGGCTTTCGGAAGTTCCACTATTTTGCCTTGCCAATAGGGCATAGTATGAACGTCCCTTTTCTTTTGCGTAAAGACTTCCATTTGTGTCCGACTTGTCAATTAAAGACGATAATTGGTTTGATAACGACAAATATGATGGTAAAACGACGTTGGTTATCACGGCGTTATTTTTGGAAATATAACTGTTTTTTTCAATTTCGGATAAAAAAGAGCAATCATGGATGCGTTTTTCAAAGGACGATAACAGGAGATGATCTTCTGAAAAAGTCGCAAAGGATGTACAAAAATCAATGGTTTGTTGTAACGATTCCCGGTTTTCTGCCAGGTGTCGATTCGCCTGTTCTGTTGCATAGGCAAAGAGTTGGCCAAAGTAAATATCAAAATCTTCTAATAGAGAAAGATAGCAAATGATATCTTCCTTCGTATGAAAATCATAAGCGGATAAAAGAATGGGAAGAGAGGAAGGGATACCGGCAGTGGGTGATAGCAGATTTTGGTAATAATAGTAATCTTCCATTTTTTCCTCTAAATTGTAATATTCCAATAATACATCATAGACGAGTTGTTCCCGACGAGACAGTTCTGAGCGATTGATATCTTTTAACTGTTTCAAAAAATCGTTTGTCTTCTTTTGCGTGCGCATATGGTCTTCGAATGTGAGATGACAGAGGGAAGGTTCTGTAAAGGAAATACGATAAACAGACGGATCCTGTAAAGTGAAATGGCAGGAGAGAGGGTCATCTTCTAACGATTGACAAAACCAGGCGGTGGTCAAGGCAGAAAAAGCGGACGAAGTGCTTTGGTCTGCTGCGTCAAAAAGCGTGGCATTTCCCAAATCCTGTTTGCTACAGCCTATGCTTGCACATGCAATTACAATGGAAAGAATCAAACATAAAAATCGTTTTCCCATATATGCCTCCGGAGAAATTTCATAGTTACAGTGTATGTACTATTAAGAAATATATGATGAGAGGCATAGTTTTTTATCAGAAATCATACATATGAAAAAAAGAGATGGAGTCATAATGAATTATCTTTGGGCGTCAATGATGCTTCTTGGAATTGTATATGGAGGCTTACGGGGAGAGATGGCAGCTGTTACAGAAGCTGTGCTGTCCTCTGCAAAAGAAGCTGTTTCTCTTTGTATTACCCTGATGGGTGTTATGTGCTTTTGGATGGGAATGATGCATATTGCACAAAAAAGCGGTCTGTTGCAGGCGCTTGCGCGACGGCTGGAGCCGGTTCTTTTCTTCCTGTTTCCATCTTTGAAGCAGGAAGAAAAGGCAAAAGAGTATATTGCGACAAACTTTATTGCAAATATTTTTGGCCTTGGCTGGGCGGCAACACCGGCGGGACTTCGTGCTATGCAGGAATTAAAAAGGATCAGCAAAGAAAAAGAAGGTGTTGCGAGTCAGGAAATGTGTACATTTCTGGTTTTGAATATATCGTCGTTACAATTGATACCGGTTAATATGATTGCGTATCGGAGCCAGTATGGGTCGGCAAATCCGTCTGGGATCACAGGTCCGGCAATTTTAGCAACGACGATCAGTACGTGTGTTGCTATCCTATTTTGCAAAATAGCATGTGGAAAGCAGAGGGCGAAATAATGCGGTTTCTTCTATATATATCAGATGCCATCATACCGATTTTTTTATTTGTTATCCTTATACATGCGTTATTGGCAAAACAAAATGTATATGAGAATTTTTTGATTGGCGCAGAGGAGGGATTTCATACGGTCATTGGCATTCTGCCGACATTGATTGGACTGCTGTGTGCTGTTGGCGTATTACGTGCCTCAGGGTTTTTGACGGATCTTAGCATCTGGCTGCAAAAATTTATACCGGATGAATTCTTTCCATCCGTGCTTTTACCGGCGGCCATTGCAAAAATGTTTTCCTCATCTGCTGCAACAGGCCTGGTGCTTGACATTTTTAAGGAATATGGTCCGGATAGTACAAATGGATTGATTGTCTCTTTGATGGGAAGCTGTACAGAGACCATTTTTTATACCATGTCGGTTTATTTTATGAGTGTTGAGATTCGTAAGACAAGATGGACACTTCCCGGTGCGCTTATTGCTATGTTAGCAGGTATCATGGCAAGTGTTGTGATTGGGCGAATGTTATAGGAACTGTACAAAAAAGGAAAATAGTAGTAATATAGGGAAACTTAAAAGCATAAATAATATAGAAGATAAGGAAGCGTACAAATGAATATAATCATGGATCTGGTTACAAATCGTATTCTGGTTGCAACGGCTGCAGCATGGTTTGTAGCACAATTTTTAAAAGTTCTTTTTGATACAATGAAAAATGGTTTCTCGGTGGAACGCCTGACGGGAAGTGGTGGTATGCCAAGTTCTCATTCAGCAACGGTAACAGGACTTGTTGTGTCTACGGCTATCGTAGAAGGCGTAGGAGGCTTTCCTTTTGTAATGGCTATGTTCTTTGCCATTATTGTGATTTACGATGCAGCAGGGGTACGTATGGAGACAGGGCGTGAGGCACAAGTCTTAAATCGTCTTGCAAAGCGAGATCAGGCAGAAGGAAAGCAGCCATTGAATGAAAAGCCGCTGCGGGAAAAGATGGGGCATACCATACCAGAAATTATCGTTGGGATGCTGCTTGGTGGAGTAGTAGCAGCGATTACATGTATGCTTATGCAAAAGCTTATATAGGGCTGAATTTGACAATCCGGTATAACAAGCCTATAATAATAATGTTGACGCGGGATGGAGCAGTCTGGAAGCTCGCCGGGCTCATAACCCGGAGGTCATAGGTTCAAATCCTATTCCCGCAATTTATTCAGGAGACATCTAGATGGGGTGTCTCCTTTTGATTTATACGAATCACACGAAAGGAAACATGGGAAATGGAACAAAAATGGGATTTTCAGGTAAATGACATTGTCACAATGAAAAAGAAACATCCTTGTGGAAGTGAACGGTTTCGTTTGCTTCGTGTAGGCGCAGATTTTCGTCTGGAATGTCTGGGCTGCGGACACCAGATGATGATGCCGCGGACAAAGGTAACAAAAGCCTGCAAAAAAGTGGAACGGGAAAATTTGTAAAAAAATAAGAAAACACTTGAAAATAGGCGAAAATCATGGTATTATCTTAATTCGTGATATATAAAAATATCCTTGCTTTGCCACAACAGGCAAGGCCAAAAGACCAAAAGGAGGTAAAATCGCATGAATAAGTATGAATTAGCACTCGTAGTTAATGCTAAGATCGAAGATGATGCGAGAGCAGCAGTCGTTGAGAAAGCTCAGGGTTACATTACCCGTTTCGGCGGCGTTGTCAGTGAAGTAGAAGAATGGGGTAAGAAGAAGTTAGCTTACGACATCCAGAAGATGAGCGAAGGTTACTACTACTTCATCCAGTTCGAAGCTGAAGCTGAAGCACCTGCTCAGATCGAAGAAAACATTCGTATCATGGATAACGTTCTTCGTTTCTTATGCGTCAGAAAAGACGAGGCATAGATAGTAGATAAGGAGATCGTATGAATACAATTATTCTGATGGGACGATTGACAAGAGACCCTGAAGTTCGTTACGGTGGAGCAAATAACACAGCAATCGCAAGATATGCAATTGCCGTAGATAGACGTTTTAAACAGGAAGGTCAGCCTGAGGCAGATTTCTTTAACCTTGTTTCCTTTGGCAAACAGGCAGAATTTGTTGAGAAGTATCTTCGCAAAGGTACAAAGATCGTAGTTCAAGGTGAGTTGCGTAATAACAACTACACGAACAAAGATGGCCAGATGGTTTACGGTATGGAAATCGTTGCAAACAGTGTAGAATTTGCAGAGAGTAAAAGTGCACAGGCCAACAATGGTTTTGGCGGTAACATGGGAACTCCGGCACCGAATACAAACGCAGGGGATGGATTTATGAACATTCCGGATGGCATTGAAGAAGAATTGCCATTCAACTAGTATTAATTAGGAGGTAGCGTCATGGCTTACAATAAGACAGCAGATGGTTCAAGAAGAAGACCAATGCACAGAAGAAAGAAAGTCTGTGTATTCTGTGGTAAGGACAACGTGATTGATTACAAGGATACAGCAAAGTTAAAGAGATACATCTCAGAGAGAGGTAAGATTCTTCCTCGTCGTATCACAGGTAACTGCGCTAAGCATCAGAGAGCTTTAACTGTAGCAATCAAGAGAGCTCGTCACGTAGCACTTATGCCTTACGTTTGCGAATAAGATTCGTAAATAATATAGTATTCCAAATACAAGACCATACACCATGCGGTGTATGGTCTTTTTATACGTCTTTATGAATGAATTATCTAATACCATATTTTTCTATAATATAATCCATATCTTTATCACCTCTGCCGGAAAGATTAATAAGCAGAGAACCTTTTCCCATAGTTTTTGCTAGTTTTATACCATAAGCAACAGCATGAGAACTTTCAATGGCAGGAATAATTCCTTCCATGCGGGACAGTTCAAAAAAGGCATCAATTGTCTCATCATCAGAAACCACATCGTATTTTACTCTGCCGATATCGTGCAGGAAGGCGTGTTCAGGACCGCAGGATGGATAATCCAGACCACTGGCTACAGAGTATACAGGAGCAGGATCGCCATTTTCATCTTTTAACATAATGCTGTTAAATCCATGCATAATGCCTTCTTCACCGTAAGTCAGACTTGCGGCGTGATCGCCCATTTTGATGCCTCTGCCGAGAGGTTCTACACCGTAAATGTCAACAGGGTCATTTAGGAAACCAGAGAATAAGCCCATTGCGTTAGAACCACCACCTACACAGGCAATAACGGCATCAGGGAGTTCCCCTGTCATGTCGAGAAATTGCTCTCTTGCTTCAATGCCGACAATACTTTGGAAATCGCGTACCATCATTGGGAATGGATGTGGTCCGACGACGGAGCCAATACAGTAAATGGCATCTTTGTACTCATTGCAATAAGCGTTAAAAGCAGCATCTACAGCTTCTTTTAATGTTGCAAGACCATCTGTGACCTCAATCACCCTTGCACCAAGAATCTTCATTCTCGCTACGTTAGGAGCCTGCTTTTTTATATCGACAGATCCCATATATATGTCGCATTCCAATCCAAAATATGCAGCAGCTGTTGCAAGAGCAACACCATGTTGACCGGCACCGGTTTCGGCGATTACTTTTTTCTTTCCCATATACTTGGCAAGTAGTGCTTCACCCATACAATGGTTTAGTTTGTGTGCACCGGTGTGATTTAAATCCTCTCGTTTTACGTAAAGCTGAACACCGGTATCAATCTTATCCGACAATCTTGCGAGGTGGGAAATAGGAGTTGGTCTGCCTTGGAACTCTTTGCGGATGCGGCGGAGTTCACTGATAAATTTTCGGGATTTACATATGGTCTGATAGGCGTCACTAATTTCGTCCATTGCGGTCTGTAATTCCGGTGGAATATAAGAACCACCATACTTGCCGAAGTAGCCATTATTGTCAGGATAGTTTTTAAAATAGGTATCAAATTCAATATGATTAAAATTCATTGTCAATTCCTCCAAAGATAAATATATTTTTTGTTAAAGTTACAGTATTTGTCTGGTTTTACATATCAGGCGCACAGCGCGCCACCTGCGCATTATCATTTCATTTACCTCCTAAAAAAGAAAAAAGCTTCTTAGACTTATATTTCACGTCAAAGAAACTTTATAAAAAGAAAAAGTCCCTGACAGAAATATAGACTCTGTCAAGGACGAATAGATTCAAATATAATACAAGCACTATCCGCGGTGCCACCTTGATTCACGGTATGACCCATGCGCTTAGCAGGATACCAACATATCCCCGGCAACTGACGTATGCCAACACGTTGCAGAATACTCTGGAAATATTCCATTTCACTGCACCCTCAGTGGTCCATTTGACAACTTGTTTCTCACCCGACTCTCAGCAACATGGGCTCTCTGTAAAGGCATCATTGCCGTTATCTCCACGTCAACGGTTTCGTTTATTAAATTAATATACATAATACTCACATTGCTTCAGTATGTCAATGAATTTTTTTATTTTGAGGCTTTGTCTGCGTCGATAACAGATTGAATCTGTTTCATCAGGCTATCGTAATTTTCCTTGTTATCAATGCCTCCAAGCATAGGCTCTCCAACAATGTTTCCGTTTCGATCTACAAGAATCGTGGTAGGAAAAGCCATGATAGTAGAAGCATACTGACCAGCATCAGAATCGGAAGCAATGGAAATGTTGCGGTAAGCAGCGCCCTGCTTCTTCAGAATCTTCTTTGCTTCTGCGATTGCAGTTTCGTTATCATCGAATGTTTCTGTGTTGATACCAACAACTTCGCCGCCCATAGACTTGATTTCTTCATTTAAGTCATTGAGCTTAGATAACTCTGCTACACAAGGCTTACATCCGGTAAACCAGAAGTTTAATACAGTTACAGCATTTTTAGAGAAGAGTGTTTCATCAACTTCGTTGCCATCTAAGTCTTTTCCTGCAAAATCATGGAAAGGACTGGCATCATCGGATTTACTATCAGACTTAGAAGAGGAAGCACTCGACTCTTTCTCTAATTTTGCGATTTTTTCTTCAATTTTACGGATAGCTTCGATATCTTCATGTAAGGTTTTGAGTTCATCTTCTGTAAAGGAATCCTTGTTGGAGTCAATGACTTCTGCTAAATAATCAGCGTAATTTCCACTTGGATCTGCAGAACTCTTTTTCATCATGAGAAAAGCCTTGTCCCATACTTCTTTGTGATCTGCGAAAAACTGGTTTTCCTGCTCATACAATTTGTTTAATTCGTCGTCTGAGCTGCTGGATGATGCATTTGTCTCTGTTTTGGTATCAGCATCTGCTGTTTTATTTCCGGCGTTATTGCCACCACAGGCGGTAAGTGATAAAGCTGCACAGAGTGTGAGGATTGCAATCATGTTTCTTCTTGTTTTCATAGTAATAATCTCCTTTGGTTATATTATATTTTAATTTTTATTGTTTATCTTGTTTCTTATGGTTACCCATTTCTTTTCCCATAAACTGGTAATGGATAGCATCTTTTGGACATGCTTTTATACAAGCGCCGCAGCGGATACATTCCGCATGGTTCGGGCTTTCTAAAACATTTACATCCATTTTGCAGGCTGTTGTACATTGTTTACAGCCAACACATTTATCATCATCTACCTGAATGCTGAGGAAGGAAATCTTATTGAATAAGGAATAAATAGCACCCAGTGGGCAAATCCATTTACAGAAAGGTCTGTAAAACAAAATGCTCAATACGATAACGGTAATTAATATAAGGCTTTTAAATGAAAATAGCTTGCCAAGTGCTGACCGGATTGCGGCATTGCCAAGGGATAAAGGAATGGCTCCTTCTAAAACACCCTGTGGGCATATATACTTACAGAAGAACGGGTCTCCCATGCCAAGCGCGTTCGTTACTAACATTGGAAGGAGGATAACGAAAACGACCAGGATGACATATTTGAGATACCGCAAAGGTTTCAGCTTTTCTGTAGAAAACTTCTTGCCCGGGATTTTATGAAGTAAATCCTGGAACCATCCAAACGGGCAAAGGAAGCCACAAATAAATCTTCCGAGTGTAACACCGAGTAAAATGAAAAATCCGGTGATATAATAGGAAAATTTAAATTTTGATGATCCGACGACAGCCTGAAATGCACCAATAGGGCAGGCGCCAGAGGCTGCAGGGCAGGAGTAACAGTTTAATCCTGGTACACATACGGTTTTACCATTGCCTTGATATATTTTACCTTTCCAAAAATTTGGGATATGGATGTTGGTAAATAGTGTTGCAATGGCTTGAATCCATCCGCGAAAGCGGGCTAATTGTTTTGATATTATAGTTTTCTTCTTATCCAATTCCTACACACTCCAAACATAATTTTATTGCTTTACCAAGCACAACAGCAGCTTCACCTCGCATGGCACCATAACAAATCATGAGGATTCCGGCACCGAGTAAAGCGAACTGTGGTATTCTTTTACTTTTCAAGATTTTATAGCTCCTTTCTTTCTTGTGTGGTCTTGTTGACCTGTCGACTTTTGAATTATACAATAGAGGGTGTAAAATTTCTGTTAAGAAAATGGAGAATATATTTTGAGATTATTAGTTGTAGAAGATGAGAAAGATTTGTGCGATACCATTGCAAAGGTATTATATGATAGTGGTTATGAAGTAGATACCTGCTATGATGGGGATGAAGCGTTGGATTATATTTTGACAGAGGAGTATGATCTGATTGTCCTCGATCTGAACTTGCCGGGAATGGATGGCATGGATATTTTAAAGGAGCTGCGGCAGAAAAATGAAGAAACAAAGGTTCTTATCTTATCTGCAAGAAGCCAGATTGCGGATAAAGTGGAAGGTCTTGATGCCGGGGCGAACGATTATATGGAAAAACCATTTCATCTGCAGGAACTTGAAGCGAGAATACGAAGCCTTACCAGACGAAAATTTGTGCAAAAAGATGTCTGTCTGCAGTGTGGAGATATTCGCTTTAATACGCGCGAACGTGCGGCATATGCAAAAGGTGAACTGGTGTCTTTGACGCGAAAAGAAAATGGAATTTTAGAATATTTGCTTTTGAATCAAGGAAGACCAGTCAGCCAGGAGGAATTGATTGAACATGTATGGGATGCATCGGTTGACAGCTTTAGTGGCTCCATTCGTGTACATATGTCATCACTCCGGAAGAAACTCAAAGCGGTTCTTGGGTACGACCCGATTGTGAACAAAGTAGGTGAAGGGTATAAGATAGGAGTTGTGGAATGAAAAAAATGTCGCTTCAATGGAGACTTACCATTATAACTACATTATTTATTGCCATGATCTGCGGATGTCTTACCATGTATATTTATAGCAGTGGTGTTTATTATATGGATTCTTTGCAGGAGGCAGTGGATGCGCAGAGTCAGGACGATGAAGAAGGGCCAAATGAAATCTTTATTGGTATTCCTGACGATACCTGGGATGATTTTGCAAGCAATTTTTCTGTGCAGGTTTATAACAATAAGGCGGATTATAAAAGAAAAAGCCTTATCTTTTCGGTGATGATGGCTTTGTTTGGTGGGATTGTTACCTATTTTATCTGCGGACGCGCATTGAAACCACTCAATGAATTTTCAAAGAAAATAGAAGAAGTACAGGCACAGAATCTGGCGGATTCCGAGATTGAAGAAAATGATGTCAAGGAATTAAATCAGCTTAGTGTATCATATAATAAGATGTTAAAGCGTTTGTCCGAGGCATTTGAAACACAAAGACAGTTTACAGCCAATGCTGCACATGAACTGCGTACACCACTTGCTGTTATGCAGGTGCAACTGGATGTATATAATTCTTCTGAGCACCCAGATAATGATGCGTGTGCAACCCAGACAATTCAGATGGTTACAGAGCAGAATGAACGTCTTAGTAAGATGGTAAAAACATTGCTTGATATGAGTGAACTTCAAACAGTGGCAAGAGATGATGAAATTGCGTTGGATGCACTCGTGGAGGAAGTGCTTGCTGACTTAGAGCCGCTTGCACAGGAAAAAAACATTCAGCTGGTTCAAGCATGTGAGCCGGTAAGTATGATGGGAAGTGATATTCTGATTTACCGGTTAGTATATAACCTTGTGGAAAATGCAATTAAATACAATCGCTTGGACGGAACCGTTACGGTGATGGCAACAGAGAAAGAGGGGCATATTTGTATCAGGGTAGAGGATACCGGAAATGGCATTCCGGAAGAATTAAAGGAGCGTGTGTTTGATCCATTTTTCCGTGTCGACAAATCCAGAAGTCGTGCACTTGGTGGAGTAGGACTGGGATTGGCACTTGTTCATGAGATTGTACGGGTCCATGATGGAGAAGTCACAATCGAAGATAATAAAGCCGGTGGAACGACGTTTAAGGTACGGTTCTAGGGGGTAAAACTTGAACTTGCATACATAAGGTGCTATAATCACCGCGTAAATAGGTTTTTAAAGGAGGCGAATGATATGGACAGTTGTGATAGTCCGAGTCGAAGTACATACAACGATGGATATAGACTTGGATATGATTCCAAGTGTCTATAAACGCGCCATTTTTTCATATATAAGTCTGAATCCATCGTTCATAGCGAATGCACAAAAGTGTGTGACACTGTTTGTTACGGTGGATTTTTTATGCCCTTTTTTAGGGTAAAAGGAGGCTTATGATGAGAAAAGAAATTTTAAAAGAACCAGTTTTTGTAGAAAAAATTGTAGACATTATAAAACTTTCTCCTTCTATGGAAGAAATGAGAGAAAAGTTAAGAGATTATCATGATAATGATATTGCGCAAAGTTTTGAGAGCTTGAATCGTGCAGAAAGAAACCTACTATATAGCGCGTTAGATGCCAAATGGATGGCAGAAATTATTTCTTACATTGATAATCCGGCGATATACGTAGAAGAAATCGGGATTGAAAAACTCGCAGAGATTATCAATGAAATGGAAGCAGATGATGCTGTTGATTTATGGGAAGACATTGATGAAAGTGTCAAAGTCAAGTTACGCCCCATGATTGACGATGAGACAAAGACAAATATCCGTCTGATCAATTCCTATGATGAAGATGAAGTGGGTAGTCTGATCACAACAAATTATATTCGCATCCGAAAAGATCTTAGTATACGCCAGGCAATGCACGAGTTGGTAAAACAGGCGGGGGAAAATGACAATATTACAACCTTATATGTCATTGATGATAGTAAGCGTTTTTGTGGAGCAATTGATTTAAAAGATTTGATTATTGCAAGAGAAAATGTGCCGCTGGATAGTCTGATTAGTTATGCATATCCTTATTTAATGGATCATGAAAAGATTTCGGAAAGCATTGAAAAAATCAAAGATTATGCAGAGGATTCCTTGCCGGTATTAAATGAAGATAAGAGAATTGTTGGTATTATTACGGCGCAGGATGTCATCGAGGCAGTCGACGATGAATTGGGCGAAGATTATGCAAAACTTGCTGGTTTGTCAGCAGAGGAAGATCTGAATGAGACAACAAAGGAGAGTATAAAAAAGCGTCTGCCGTGGCTGATCGTGCTACTATTTCTTGGCATGGGCGTATCTACTGTTGTAGGTGCGTTTGAAGGTGTTGTTGCAATTTTACCGGTGGTAATCTGTTTCCAGTCTTTGATTCTGGATATGGCGGGAAATGTTGGTACACAGTCACTTGCGGTAACCATCCGTGTTTTGATGGATGAGAACTTAGACCGAAAAGATAAATTCCGTCTGGTAGGTAAGGAAATGAGAGTGGGCTTTTGTAATGGATCATTGTTAGGTATTTTAGCGCTTGTCTGTCTGGGCTTATACATAACGCTATTTAAGGGCTATCGTCTTGTATCCGCACTGCTTATTTCCGGATGTGTTGGTATATCTTTACTTGTTGCAATTATTATTTCAAGCCTCGTGGGTACGCTGGTTCCCCTGCTTTTCCACAAGGTGAAAATAGATCCCGCAGTAGCGTCAGGTCCATTGATTACGACAGTCAACGATTTGGTTGCAGTTATAACATATTATGGTCTGGCATGGCTTTTTTTGATTGAGATTTTTAAAATTATATAGTTATGCATCATATAGCATGAAATATAAAATAGAATAACAGGAGAAAAAATGACAATACGAGAAGTACAAAAAAAAGACATTGCTTTATTGGAAGAATTAATCAAGGAGATGGCAACGTACGAGAGACGTCCACAGGATATGACAGGAACAAAGGAAGAACTGGAATATTGGCTTTTTGAACGAAAAGTTGCGACGGCATTATTTTTAGAATATGAAGATACGATTATCGGATATGCGATTTATTATCCGGTGTTTGGCTCTTTTGCTGCACACGCAAATATACATTTGGAAGATCTTTATATTAAGGAATCATATCGAAAGCGTGGACTG
Source organism: uncultured Lachnospiraceae bacterium (assembly GCA_934352055.1). Classification (GTDB taxonomy): domain Bacteria; phylum Bacillota; class Clostridia; order Lachnospirales; family Lachnospiraceae; genus Pararoseburia. The sequence continues at coordinate 13,319 of CAKRJY010000014.1, read as the reverse complement.
GGAAGAGTTTTCTTTGAAGCTGTTGCAAAGAGAGCAAAAGAAGAAGGCTATACAGAGATGGAATGGTCTTGTTTGGATTGGAATACGCCATCGCTTGCTTTTTATGAAAAGCTCGGGGCAGAATACGAAACAGGAAGAAAGTATCTAAGCCAGCCGTTATAAAAGCGACACTGGGAAATAGAGGTCATATAGATGATACAGGATATATATCCGCATAAACTGAATAATCATTATAATCCACATGTACAGATTGAGCAGGAAGATATCGTACTTTGCATTGTAGATGGTAAAATTTTAGTACAGGAAAAGCGGTGGGAAGAAAATGAATTGGTTTTTCCACGAATGAAAGATATAACCGGAAAGAAGGAAGCCGACTATCGATATTTATTTGCAATTGATACGGTGAGATATTTTTTGCTTGCCTGCGCATTGGGTGTTGAAGAAATTACAGGATCGTATATTTATGTCGATGAGAAGAGCCTTAGAAAAGAAGGCATTGGGCCAAAAGATTATCTTTTTGCAGCAATTACGGCGAAGCATTTAGCAGACTGGTATCGGGATACAAAATTTTGTGGAAGGTGCGGACATGAAATGAAGCATTCGGACAAAGAGAGAGCTATGGTTTGTCCTGCGTGTCAGTATACGGCTTATCCACGTATTATGCCGGCAGTGATTGTAGGCGTGACGAATGGAGAACGGTTGCTTATTACGCGTTATCGCACAGGATTTCGGTATAATGCTCTGATTGCCGGTTTTACAGAAATTGGTGAAACCATGGAAGAAACTGTGCAAAGAGAAGTGATGGAGGAGGCGGGCATCAAGGTAAAGAATATCCGTTACTATAAGTCACAGCCGTGGGGAACTGCCAATGATATTTTGCTTGGTTTTTACTGTGATGTGGATGGAGATGATAGAATCACCATGGATTCTGGGGAATTAAAATACGCCGAGTGGGTGCAAAGAGAGGACATTGTTTTGCAGCCGGGCGAGTTCAGCCTGACCAACGAAATGATGAAACGATTTAAGGAAACACAGTTATAAGGTTGGAAAATACAGTATATAAACTTGATCTAAAGGGGCTATGATGACAAAATCTTAGATTAATGAAATTACACCATCCGCCGATATGTATGTTATAGAGAGAAGGAGCGGAAAGGTGGTGCGAAAATATGAGGATAGCAAGCAGCGATGTGGCGATGGCATCCAGCCATCAGGAAACGAAATTTTCCTACAAACAGTCTATGACCATGGAAGCGGCAGCATCAAAAAATCTTGTGGGGGCAATATTTACAAAATCCAAGGAAATGGACGGCGCAGATTATAGGACTAGTATGCTGGAATATAAAAAACAGCAGGAGCAGGAAGCCGCACAAAAGCGTAAGGAAAACGAGGAGCGTTCCGCAAAGGAAATGCTGGAACGGACTAAGAACACAAATCGAACGAATGGAAGCGGACGTTTGGAGATGTCAGATCAGTACAAGATCAAACTGGAGATGATCAAGCGGATGTTTGAACTTTTGCGTCAGGGTAAGAGCCTTATAGATTCTGGGCTTGCCGTCTCGGATTCTAACAATGTATTGGATCTGCGATCTCCATTCTACCGCAATCAGGATACAGAAAATTCCTGGAGTTCAAGCGACAGCGATGGCAGCAATACAGGAGCAGAACTACCTGTCATCGGAACGACGGGCAGTGGTACCATATGGCAACGCATTACGGCGACTTCCGGTTTTTATACGGAGGCAGAATCTACGACGTTTGCAACGACGGGGATTGTGCGCACGGCAGATGGAAGAGATATCAATTTTAACATGGAAGTGTCCATGTCGCGGGCATTTACGGCAAGCATCAACAGCCTGGAAGTGGAGTCTTACATCAAGACAGATCCGCTGATGATCAATCTGGATACGGATATCGGCAGTGTATCTGATCAGAAATTCTTCTTTGATTTGAATGCGGATGGTAAGGAAGAAGAGATTTCTTTTGCAGGCAAGGGCAGCGGATTTCTGGCACTAGACCGCAACGGTGATGGAAAGATAAATGACGGATCCGAATTATTCGGAACCAAGAGCGGAGACGGCTTCAAGGATCTGGCAGCTTATGATGAGGATGGCAATGGCTGGATCGATGAAAATGATGCTGTTTTCTCCCAGTTAAAAATCTGGACGAAAGATGAAGAGGGAAATGACAGGTTGATTCGTCTAAAGGATGCCGACGTTGGTGCCATATATCTTGGAAATGCGGATACACAGTTTTCTTTAAAGGATGCCGACCACAAGTTAAATGGCGAGATCAAAAAGACAGGGATCTACCTGCGGGAGAGCAGTGGAGAGGTAGGCACTGTCAATCATGTGGATCTGATCATATAATAGATTCCGCAAAGTATGAGGTTGATATCGCAAACTACATTTTTCATGCTTTTTGCCGATATAGAATGTAACGACACTATAATTGGCAAAAAGGAGAAGGTATGGACATAGGGATCAACGACATCCGAAACACGCAAAACATTCAGAATTTAAAGAATACCAAGCGGCAGGACGACAGTTTCGCAGAAACCATTCAGCTGCCAAATCGAGATATGAGCGAAGGGCATGCACCATATGATTATCTGGCAAAAGATGGAGAAATTGATTACAATGGCGTTATCTTCCACCTAGACACCAAGCAGAACCAATTGAAGCTGGGAGATACCTCGGATAAGTCTCAGTGCTTAAATATCCAATTGTCCGGTGGAGGATACCTGATTGTTAATAAAGATAATTTGGGACAGTTGTCCGATGCAATCGGCATGTTTAATGCCAAAGACCAGTTTTTGATCTTAAATGCTCTTATGATGGAAAGAAAGATTAAGGAAGTCAAGGGTGAGATTGATGAGGCGGATGCTGTTATGATTGGTGGTAAGGCTTATACGCAAAAGGAATGGGATCATACGCTGGCACGTTTTGACGAAGCAGAGGAACACTTGCAGGAAGAAGTAGATCAGGCGGAGGAAGAGGCTTTAAAGAAGCAAATGGCAGAAAGTGATATTCATATCGCCTATGAGCGTATGAGAAAACCGAAAAGAGATAAGTCGGAGTAGGGATAACAATGGCAAAAAAGAAAAAAAGAATCGAATACCGTTATTATGAAATACCGGAAGATACCTATGTGTTACCCTTGCTTGGTAAAGGCTGGGAGCAGGAGTATGGTGTAGGTATCCGTGATATGCTGCATTTTCATAATTACATGGAAATAGGGTATTGTTATCACGGAGATGGGGAGCTTATTATTGAGGATCGCATATATCATTACCATGGTGGCGAATTTTCGGTGATACCGGCGAATATTCCGCATACAACAAACAGTGTGCCAGGTCATATATGTAAGTGGGAATACCTATTTTTGGACATTGAGCGGTTTATCCGCACAGAAATGCATCTGGATTCGATGCGGGCAGAGCGTATTATTGGTGTTATCAATCATCGTGGTACGATGAAAACATGCCAAAATCATGGAGTGATGTCGGATATTATACAAAACATCATACGCGAATATCGTGAAAAACCGATTTATTATGAGGAGAGTGTGCATGGTTATCTGCATGCTTTTGTCATAGAGATGCTGCGCATAGCAGAAGAAAGAGATCGTGCATTACACGGAAATCGCCTGAATGAATATATCAGGGATGCACTAGAATATGTCGATCAGCATTATATGGAGCAGGTGCGCGTAGAGGATATTGCGGAGGCAAGTGGGCTGAGTGAAAGTCATTTTCGTCGTGTTTTTGAAGAGGTGATGAACATGAAACCTCTGGATTATGTAAATATGGTGCGTGTGGATAAGGCTTGCGGCATGATGGCAAAAAAAGATCTTTCCATGGAAGAATTGAGCTATCGTGTGGGATATCAGACGCAGTCTACGTTTAATCGCAATTTTAAGAGGCTCACAGGATATAGTCCAAAACAATGGAAGAAGAAAGAAAACTATCAGGAAGGTATCCTGAAAAATTATCATATCAGCGCATTAAAAGGTTGGGAAGCATAAATTCCCAGCCTTCTTTTTTTTGAAAAAAGGGAGCTGTTTTTTGCAAGGCGTGAAAAAATGCATATTTGTGAAAAGTGCTAAAAAGAAAGTGGTGGCGTTTCTACAAATTGTTCAAAACGGGAAACGGAGCGCATGAAAATAGTTCCAAAAAGGTCGAATATGCAAAAAAGAGGGACGGATTTAATCACAAATAATCAATTCACTCGCTATAATAAAATTAAATTCAAGCAACGGAGGTTCAAAAAACATTCACTCATGTGAACCTCCAAATAAGCGATGATAAGTTAAAGGAGGATTTTTCAATGAAGAAAAAAGTCGTTTCTTTATTGCTGGTTGGGGTACTGGCAATGTCGACATTCGTAGGATGCGGAAGTAAGGGAAGCAGTGATGCAAAATCAGAGGATGGAAGCTCAGATGACAGCAGTGCAGCTGCAATGTATACCTCAGATGATGAGAACACATTGACAATTGCAGCATGGGATGCAAGCTTTAACATTCCGGCAATTGAAGCAGCAGCAGAGGCATATAAGGAAAAGAATCCAGATGCTAAGATTGAAATCATTGAGCAGTCACAGTCAAAGGATATTGAAAATGCAGTAACAACTGCAGCAGAAGCTGGTGATTACAGTAACTTACCAGATATCGTATTATTCCAGGATCATTACATTCAGCAGTATCAGGCAAATTACCCGGATGCATGGCAGGATGTAAATGATGCAGACATTGACTGGAGTGATTTCGGTGAAGAAAAATTATCGTTCTCAACCATCGGTGGTAAGCACTACGGTGTTCCTGTAGATAATGGAACGGTTGTATTTGCATACAGAGTTGATCTTTTACAGGAATGTGGATACACCATGGATGATGTCACAGGAATTACATGGGATAAGTTCATTGAAATTGGTGAGCAGGTTTACAACAAGACAGGTAAATACCTTCTTTCTATGGACGGCAGCGGAAATGACCTTCCTTACATGATGCTTCAGGCAGAGGGTGTTTCACAGTTCAAGGATGGTAAGGCAAACTTAGTTGGTAACGACAAGTTAGAGAAAATCTTAGATGTAATCGAGAGAATGCAGGAAAAGAACGTATTGCTTCTTGAGAATGACTGGGATGGTTACACAAACGATATCCAGAAGGATAAAGTTGCAGGTGTTATGAATGGTAACTGGATTATCCCTACCATCGAAAAGGTAGAAGAGAACTCAGGTAAGTGGGAAATCACTTCTATGCCAACACTTGGCGGTGAAGAAGGATATGCTTCTAACGGTGGATCATCACTCTATATCACAGCAAACTGCAAAAAGACAGATCTTGCAAAAGACTTCTTAGCATATACATTTGGTGGTGGTGAAGGTGCCATTGATACATATGACAATGCACTTCGTAATGGTGGTGTTATCACAACATGTATCTCAGCCGGTAAATCAGAGGTATATCAGGAAGGTGTTGCATACTTCAACGATCAGGCTATCTACGCTAAGATTGTAGAAATGGGTGCAAACGTTAAGCCGGTAGAGCAGAATGATTTCCACTATACACTTCGTGAGAAGTTATCCGCAGCAATTACAAACATCCATAATGGATCATCTATTAAGGATGCAATCCAGCAGACACAGGATGATATCGATTTTGCAATGGAGGAGTAATTCCATACATTATATTTAGAAAAGCGGGGAATCGGATCTTTCGACTCCCCGTTTTCCTTAAAACCTCAATGAAATAAAAAAGGGGGACTGAACTTGAGCAAGCAACATAAGAGTCTGAACATACAGGGCAAACAGCAGAGAGCCGGCTGGTTCTTTTTAGCTCCGGCAGCGATTATGATCGCAATTTTCAGTTTTTGGCCAATGATTCAGGCATTCATCACATCATTTACAACAGGAACCGGTGTTAACCAGAAGATGGCGGATCCTATTATTTACAACTATACAAGAATGTTTGCGGACCGTACATTCTTACGTTCCGTAGGAAATACATTCCTTTACCTTGCAATTGAAGTTCCGGTTATGTTAGTTCTGGCAATTCTTTTAGCCCAACTGCTGAATAACCGTGATTTGAAATGTCGTGGACTGTTCCGTACGATGGTATTTTTACCATGCGCAACAGCACTGGTATCTTATGCGTTGATTTTTAAATCACTTTTTGCATTGGATGGCTTGATTAACACGATTTTTGTAAATCTTGGAATCTTTGAAAGCAATTACAATTTCCTTGGAAATACAGGAAGTGCAAGAGCTATTATCATCATTGCACTGATCTGGAGATGGACCGGCTATAACATGGTATTTTATCTGGCAGGTCTTCAGAACATTGAATATTCCGTATACGAAGCAGCTAAGATTGATGGTGCAAACGGATGGAAGACATTCTGGAAGATTACGGTACCACTTTTGATGCCGACAATCGTTATGACAGTGATTATGTCAATCAACGGTACGTTACAGTTGTTTGATGAATCTGTAAACCTGACACAGGGTGGACCGGCTTATTCGACCATGACCATGTCGCATTACATTTACAATAATGCATTTGGGCAGGGTGTTGGTAAATTTGGATATGCATCAGCCATGTCATTCTTTATCTTTATTTTGGTTGCAATCCTTTCTGCAATCAGTATGAAAGTAGGTGATAATCGTGACTAAGAAAAAGAACAGTTCTGCGATTCAGCGTAGATTGATACCAACTTATATTTTTCTGATTATCGTGTCCTTTATTTCGGTATTTCCGCTCTATTGGATGATTGCAGCAGCGACAAACAAATCGGTAGATGTTGCAAGAGGTAAGATTACATTCGGCTCGTATGCGTTAGAAAATTTTCAGCATTTAACAGCGCAGACAGATCTGTGGGGTGCGCTTGGCAATTCATTCTTTTATGCCATTGTACAGACGATCATTGCTTTGTTTATCTGCTCTTTAGCAGGATTTGGTTTTGAATTATATCATGATAAGGGCAAGGATAAAGTGTTCTCTATTCTGCTTCTTGCAATGATGATTCCGCAGGTGGCAACCATGATTCCGCTCTTCAAGATGATTTCATCTGCAGGGTTACTCAATACCGTGTGGGCATTTATTTTACCAAGTATTTCAACACCGTTTTTGATTATGATGTTCCGTCAGAATTCACGTAACTTCCCGATTGATATTATGGAAGCAGCGCGTCTGGATGGATTATCTGAGTTTCAAATTTATTTCCGTATGTATATGCCGGTTATGAAATCGACCTATGCAGCAGCAGCGGTTATTACATTTATGAATGCATGGAACTCTTATTTGTGGCCAAAGGTTGTTATGGCAGATACGAGAGCACAGACCATGCCAATGTTGATTGCAAACCTGGCAAGTGGATATACCGTTGACTATGGAATGCTTATGATGGGCGTACTTTTCTGTTCCATCCCTACAATGATTATCTTCTTTGTATTGCAGAAGCAGTTCGCAGAAGGTATTACAGGTTCTGTAAAATAATAAATGGCAGATATGCTGCCATAATATTTAATGAAAGTAAAGTGAAGGTAATATAAATATGGCAGAATTTCGATACAGTATTATAAAAAATCCTGAAATTTTTATGGAAAATCGTTTACCGGCACATTCCGATCATGCATATTATCGCAGTGAAGAAAGTGCATCGGTAAACGATGCCGATTTTAAAGTATCATTAAATGGTGTCTGGAAATTTTCATATGCAAAAAATATAGCATCTGCAATCAAAGGCTTTGAAAAAGCCGACTATGATTGCGAGACGTGGGATGACATCAGGGTACCGGCACATATCCAGATGGAAGGATATGACGCACCGCAATATGCAAATACTCAGTATCCATGGGATGGGCGACAAGCCGTTTTGCCGGGGGAGATACCGGAAGAGTTTAATCCGGTGGGATCTTATGTGAAATATTTTGAAGTACCAAAGAGTATGGAATCAGGTCCGGTCTTTATCTCTTTTCAGGGTGTAGAAAGCGGCATGGCTGTATGGCTCAATGGACATTATGTGGGATATAGTGAGGATAGCTTTACGCCTTCAGAGTTTGATTTGACACCATATCTCGTAAAAGGAATCAACAAGCTTGCCGTACAGGTTTATAAATGGACCGCAGGAAGCTGGTGTGAAGATCAGGATTTCTTCCGATTCTCCGGTATTTATCGGGATGTATATCTTTATACCATACCAAAAGTTCATATTTGTGATCTGAAACTAAAGACGATTTTGGATCAGGATTATAAGGATGCGGTATTACAGTTAGATCTAGAGACAAATGCCGATGGAAAGGCCGAGGTCTGTCTGTCAGATGATGATGTAGAAATGGTAATGTCGGTTGCGCTGGAAGAAGGACATAACCATATAGAAATGCCTGTGAAAGAGCCATGTCTTTGGAGCGCGGAGGATCCATATCTTTATGATTTGACGCTTCGTGTGCAGAATCAGGCTGGTACTTTGCAGGAAATTGTAAAAGAACGTGTCGGTTTCCGTAAATTTGAGATGAAAAATCAAATGATGCATATCAACGGCAAACGTATTGCCTTTTATGGTGTAAACCGCCATGAATTTAGCGCAGACAGTGGCAGATGCATCACGGAAAAAGAGATATTAAAAGATATCATTACCATGAAGCAGCATAACATCAATGCAATCCGTACCTGCCATTATCCAAATCAGAGTGCATTGTACCGGCTTTGTGATGCATATGGAATCTATGTTATCGATGAGACAAATCTGGAGACACATGGTACATGGAATGCGCATCAGATGGGACTGGTGGATCGCGACTTTGTTGTTCCGGGAGACAGACCGGAGTATCAGGAAATGATTTTAGACCGTGCAAAAAGTATGTTTGAACGCGATAAAAATCATCCATCCATTGTGATCTGGTCCTGTGGAAATGAATCCTTTGGTGGAAAGGATATTCTCGAGATGAGTAAGGCGTTTCACCGCTGGGACGACACACGTCTGGTTCATTATGAAGGCGTCTGGTGGGATCCACGTTATCCGGAAACAACGGATATGGTCAGCACCATGTATACACCTGCAGCAGACATTGAGGCATATTTAAAGGAACATCGAAAAAAGCCATATATTCTTTGTGAATATACACATGCCATGGGAAATTCCTGTGGAGCAATGCACAAATACACAGACCTTATGGAAAAAGAGCCGCTTTTCCAAGGTGGTTTTATCTGGGATTATATCGACCAATCATTGACAAAAAAAGATCGTTATGGCGTGGAATTCCAAGCTTATGGCGGTGACTTTGGTGAGCGTCCATGTGACTATAACTTTAGTGGAAATGGTATCTGTTATGGAAAAGACAGAGATCCATCACCAAAGATGCAGGAAGTAAAATATAATTATCAGCCGGTAGCGATTGAGATCAAGCAATGCATGGCAACCATTCATAATAAGAATTTGTTTACGAACACAAATGTCTATGATGCGGTTGTTACATTAGAAAAAGAAGGAACACTGGTAGAACAGCAGGTTCTGACCATCGATGTAGAGCCGTTGGAAAAGAAAAATGTTTTGTTGGAGATGGAAATACCAGCTACCGGTGAATATGTACTAACCTTATCTTTTGTATTGCGTGAAGATACGTTGTGGGCAAAACGTGGCCATGAGATTGCGTATGGACAGGAAGTTATCGGTAAAATGGAAGCGCAGGAGACCTCGCAAAAACCATATACCGTTACAAAAGGCTGGCATAATATTGGTGTCAAAGGTGAAGATTTTGAAGTATTGTTTTCTATATTGCATGGGGGACTTGTATCCTATCGATATGGTGGAGTAGAAATGCTCAAGGCTATTCCAAAACCTAATTTCTGGCGTGCATTAACAGATAATGATGTGGCAAATCTTTTACCGTTCCGCGCAGGTCAGTGGAAAGTTGCAAGCATGTTTTCAACCTTTAAATATAATCATGGACGGGCAACGACAGATTGTACTTTGGAAGAAGCAGAAGATCATATTACAGTAACCTACACATATCATTTGCCGGTAAGACCGCAGATGGATTGTGAGGTGGCATACAGTGTTTATGGCGATGGAGAAGTCAAAGTAAAAATGACAATGGACCCTTCCGCAGAAGTAGGAGAATTGCCGGAATATAGTATGTTGTTTACCATGGATGCAGATTATGATCATCTGACTTGGTATGGTCTTGGACCGGAGGAGACGTATGTAGATAAATGTCATGCAAAACTGGGACTTTATCAAAACAAAGTAGCAGATAACATGGCAAAATATCTTGTACCGCAGGAGTGCGGCAATAAAATCGGTGTCCGTTATGCGAAGGTCACAGATGAACATGGCAGAGGTCTTTTGATACAAGGAGATCAGTTGCATTTTTCTGCATTACCATATTCACCACACGAGTTGGATAATGCATTACACATGACAGAACTTCCGCCGGTACACTACACATTTATCCGAGTGGGATTAGAGCAAATGGGAGTTGCTGGAGATGATACATGGGGCGCACTTACGCATCCGGAATACCTTATTGATAATAGCAAAAAGTTAACATTAACATTCTCTTTCCGTGGTATCTAAGTTATAATTAAGAAAGAGTCTTTCACAAATGCTCTCATGAAAGATGAGGGCATTTGTTTTATCGGTTTTTGGATACACGGTTTAGGGGGAAACCAAAGGAGGAGCAAATGGAGTTGGATAAAATCTTATATGGTGGAGATTACAATCCGGAGCAATGGCTGGATCGACCAGATATTTTAAAAGAAGACATTGCAATGATGAAAGACGCACACATCAATACGGTGACTCTGGGTGTTTTTTCGTGGTCCACGTTAGAACCAGAGGAAGGAAAATACAACTTTGGCTGGCTGGACGAGATTATGGATCAATTGGAAGAAGCGGGGATTTCGGTCATTCTTGCAACACCATCCGGCGCAAGACCAAAGTGGCTGGCAGACCGATATCCGGAAGTACTTCGTGTAAATGAAAGACGTGCGAGAGCATTGTATGGATATCGCCACAATCATTGCTATACATCCCCGGTTTATCGTGAAAAAGTACGTGCGATAGATCAGGAACTGGCAAAACGTTATGGAAAACGTTCGCAAGTGATTTTATGGCATATTTCGAATGAATTGGGGGGAGAATGTCATTGTCCGCTTTGCCAGGAAGCATTTCGAAACTGGGTAAAAAAGAAATACAAGACAATCGATGCGCTGAATCAGGCATGGTGTACAACATTTTGGAGTCATACCTACCAGTCTTTTGATCAGGTGGAGAGCCCGTCTACTTTGGGAGAAACCTTTTTACATGGATTGAATCTCGATTGGAAGCGCTTTGTCAGTGAACAGACGGGAGATTTTATTGCAGAGGAAATCCGTGCCATTCGTGAAACAGGCTCGGAAATACCGACGACAATCAATATGATGTATAACTATGGCGGGCTGAATTATCATGAGCTTGCTAAATTCGTAGACATTGTATCCTGGGATACATATCCGACTTGGCATAGACAGTCAGATATCGTAACAGCGATGGATAATGGGTTTTGGCATGATTTTATGCGTTCCTTAAAAAATGTGCCATATCTGGTGATGGAATCCTGCCCATCCAGTACGAATTGGCAGGCAGTCAGCAAATTAAAACGTCCGGGCATGTTAGACGCACAATCGATGCAGGGAATTGCACATGGGTCTGACAGTGTATTGTATTTCCAAATTCGCCAGAGCAGAGGCGCATCGGAAAAATTTCATGGAGCTGTGATTGACCATTATGGCGGCAGAGATACGCGGGTATACCGTGAGGTGACAAAAGTTGGTGAGGAACTGGAAGCGCTTCGCGAGATGGTAGGAAGTACAGTGAAATCAGAAGTTGCTGTCATTTATGATATTGAGAATCGTTGGGCGATGGAAGATGCACAGGGACCGAGAAATATTGGTCTGCATTATAAAGAGGCGGTCCAAAAATCGTATTGTGCTTTTCGTAAGCTGGGTCTGAATGTAGATGTCATTAATATGGAACATGAATTTAAGGGATATAAGATTTTAGCCGCGCCGATGACATATATGTACCGCGATGGATTTGCGGAAAGGGTACGGAATTTCGTGGCACAGGGAGGCATTTTTATCACAACATATCATTCGGGTATTGTGGATGAAAATGATCGTTGTTATCTGGGTGCGACACCGGCAGGACTCACCGATCTGCTCGGACTCCGTCAGACAGAAATAGATGGTCTGTATGATGGAGAAAGTAACCAGCTGGTGCCGGAGGATCGAAGTATTTTTGCAACACAGATTTCATACGAAAGTAGAAATTTATGCCAGCTGATTGATGCAACAAGTGCGAGGGTGCTGATGACGTATGGCACTGATTTTTATCAGGGGCAGCCGGCTGTGACGTTCCAGCCTTACGGTATGGGCTATGGATATTATATAGGTGCAGATGTGGAACAAAGCTGTTATGATGATTTGTATAAACGAATTGTTGCGTTATCCAGAGTAAAAGTGCCGATTTCTTATATTCCGGAAGGGGTAGAAGTTACAACACGCAGCAAAGATGGCTATGACTATGTGATTTTACAGAACTATTCCGCGATGAACCAGCATGTTGAATTGGGTGAAGGTGAGTTGCTTTTGGGCAGTAGGAGTGGTAAAATTTCTACTTACGAGACAATCATTTTGCGGAGGAAGAAAAAGTGATTTATCAGGATGTATATATTGAAAAATCCGTACATAGAAAGGCACCGGCGATTACAAAAATATATAATGTGATTATGATAGGAATTACACTATTTGTAGCATTTAATTTTGTCTTTGTTGATTATAAAGTATTTGGGATACCGCTGATTGCCATGATTGTAGCCAGTTATTTTGTCATACAGAATACAAAGGTGGATTTTGATTATACATATACGAATGGTGAATTAGAAATTACGAAAATCAAGCGTAAAACAAAGCGACAGGAGCTGATTTCCTGTGAAATGAAAGATATTGTTGTGGTGGCACCATCAAAGACGGAGCCTGTGCAGCCATATATTGGACGTCATATGCAAACATATGATTGCCTTTCCCACGATCCACAAGTTTCATATTATACAATGATTATACGTGATCCTGAGATGGGAAATGAGATGAAGATCTTATTTGAGCCGGGTGAGGATTTGCTGGAAGCGATGCGGCGAATTTCTCCGGATAAGATACATGTTTTATCTTGAAGCCAGAGGTAAATCTGCAAGATAAGAGAAGAATAAAGTCCAGCGGTGTGATGTCAAGAGATAAATAACACAAAAAACATATATTTTTGTATATATCTCATGAAGACAAAA
>CAKRJY010000013.1 GCA_934352055.1 uncultured Lachnospiraceae bacterium | reverse complement strand
ATCATTATCGAGCTCCAACGCTGTCAAGATAATTATGAGGAAATGCTTGTCCTTTTGCTACGTCATCTTCTGATTAGTTTCCACCGGGAACTGACAAGAGAGCACATATTAAAAAATGAATATCTTGATCATGAGATGGATAATGCTGTTACCTTTTTCAGTGAAAACTACAATCAAAATATCAATATTGATGATTATGCTGCCTCACGAGGCATGAGTGTCAGCTGGTTTATCCGAAATTTCAAAAAATATACCGGTTCTACACCAATGCAATTCATTGTGGGAATCCGTATCAACAATGCTCAGATGTTACTTGAAACAACAACTTATTCCATCAATGAGATTTCTAAGATTGTCGGATATGATAACCAGCTTTATTTCAGCCGGCTTTTTCACAAGCTGAAAGGATATTCGCCAAGAGATTACCGAAAAATAAGAAATAAGTTATGAAATCTATAATGTCATAAAAATATACGCAAAAAAAACCTTGAATTATCCTATTTTCATAGGAAATTCAAGGTTTTTCATTGATCTACATGATAATAATACGGTTCAAATCCTTATGCGAACTGTAAGATTATGCATTCATCTGTGCAGCAACTTCTGCAGCAAAATCTTCTTCCTTCTTTTCGATTCCTTCGCCTGTTTCAAAACGAACAAATCCTTTGATCTTAATGTTAGCATTGTTAGCCTTAGCAACTTCTTCTACATACTTAGAAACGATCTGCTTGCCATCTTCAGCCTTAACGTATACCTGGTCAAGAAGAACAACTTCTTTTAATTCCTTATTGATACGTCCCTTAATCATACCTTCGATAACCTTCTCAGGCTTCTGAGATTCCTTAGGATCGTTAGCGATCTGTGCACGAAGAATTTCTTCCTCATGAGCGATATATTCTTCGCTTACTTCAGATCTGTCTGTGTACTTAGGATTTAATGCTGCAACCTGCATAGCAAGGTTTCTAGCCATTTCCTTAACAGCATCGTTCACAACATCTGTCTCAACATCTACAAGAACACCAATCTTACCACCCATATGAACATAATCAGCGATAAAACCATTGCTTTCTTCCAACTGAGCAAAACGACGAATCTTCAAGTTCTCACCGATAACAGCGATCTGGCTTGCAAGTTCTTCATTTACAGTTTTTGTTGTATCAAGTGCCCATGTTTCAGCAAGGAATCCATCGATATCTGTTGCTGTTGTGTTCATTGCCTGTGCAGCAACATCTGCAACATAATTCTGGAATTTTTCATTCTTTGCAACGAAGTCTGTCTCAGAGTTAACTTCTACTGCAACTGCCTTCTTAGCATCGTCAGATACCTTAAGTGATACGATACCTTCTGCTGCGATACGTCCAGCCTTCTTTTCAGCTTTTGCAAGACCCTTCTTAGCAAGAAATTCAACTGCAGCATCCATATCGCCATCAGTCTCGCCAAGTGCCTTCTTACAATCCATCATACCTGCGCCTGTAAGTTCGCGCAATTCCTTAACCATAGCTGCTGTAATAGCCATTGTTTTGTCCTCCAAAAATAAATTTAATTATGCTTCTTCGTTTTCTTCTACTTCTTCAACGTTATCTACGTCAACAGTTCCCTGCTTTGCTTCGATAACTGCATCTGCCATCTTACCAACGATAAGCTTAACAGCACGGATTGCATCATCGTTACCTGGAATCACATAATCAAGTTCATCTGGATCACAGTTTGTATCAGCAATACCGATAAGTGGAATACCAAGTGCATGAGCTTCCTGTACGCAGATTCTTTCCTTCTTAGGATCTACTACGAAGATAGCATCTGGGATTCTTCCCATTTCCTTGATACCACCAATATTCTTCTGTAACTTCTCTAATTCTTTTTTAAGGTTTGTTACTTCCTTCTTAGGAAGAACATCAAATGTTCCATCTTCTTCCATTGCTTCGATTTCTTTTAATCTAGCAATTCTGCTTTCGATTGTCTTGAAGTTTGTAAGCATACCTCCAAGCCATCTCTCGTTTACATAGTACATTCCACAACGCTCAGCTTCCTGCTTGATTGCATCCTGTGCCTGCTTCTTTGTACCAACAAAAAGAATTGTTCCACCCTGCTCAGCAATATCAAATACTGCATCGTAAGCTTCATCTACTTTACCTACAGACTTCTGTAAGTCAATGATATAAATACCATTTCTCTCTGTGTAGATGTATGGAGCCATTTTAGGGTTCCATCTTCTTGTCTGATGTCCGAAATGAACACCTGCCTCTAATAACTGTTTCATTGAAATAACACTCATTTTCTTACCTCCTGGTTATTTACTTCCACATAATTCATCTTGATAAAAGACCTGTATTTTAGGCACCACTCTATCAATCCTTATGTGTGATTAATTTTGAGCCGTTGCTAATTATATCACAGCGCACAAGCCGTTGCAACACTTTTTTACTGTTGTGGGTTCTGTTTTGTCGTCAAAAGTTCTCCGATTTCCAAAAAGGTACTTCCCTCCGGTATCTGATAGCTTCCCGGCAACAAAAAATTATCCAAATTCTGTTCTGACAAATACATATCAAACGCTTTGGCGTTATCCACAAGCCCTGCCTCTTGTAAATGTTGTGCCACCGTCGCAGAGGAATCACCGGATGCTATCGTAAAATCTACATTCTTTGTCTCTTCTGCAGGTGCTGTATTTTCTTTCGCATCCTCAGATGCAGCATTGGTCTCTTCTTTTTTTTGTTCTGTTGTTTCCTTTTTCTCTTCTACCTTTTCCATTCCAAGCGCTTGTGCTTTTTTTATGATTTCCGCATCTGAAAGCGTTGGCTTGTAGAAAGCAAAGGCAATCGTAAAAAGCAGCGTTGTGACAATCACACCGATGCCAACGCCTCGCAAATAATATTTAAACTTCATGTTTTTGTTCCTCGCCAAACAGACCTAAGACCAGTTTGATTTCGCCTAATCCTCTGCCCAATTGTTTTGCTATATCAACTTCACTCATCCCCTCGCGATATAGAGACAAAATCTGTTCATTCTGCTGTGGTTCTTCGTCCGATTCCACATCATTCGATGAAACCTGGGTACGGAATGCCTCTTCCAATGTTTGTTTTGGTTCTATGGCATCTGTATTTTCCTGTTGTAATGCTTCTGCATCTTCTTCCATTGAAACACCGGTTTTTAGTAGTTTGTCGTCCAGAGTTTCTTCCATCTGAGCCACAGCTGACTGCATCAATGTCAATTCTTTCATAAGCTCCGTCACACGCTCTTGTTTTTCATTCAACATATCATACAAAAAAACAATCTCATCATGTGATTTGTTCATGGAACTAAGCACGGTATCTGAATATTCGCTGATTGCCATAATCTTTTCGTTTGTCTCTTTTTCCCCGCTACGTTCCATCTGCGCTGTCGCCAGATCAACCTTTTCTTGTAGTCTCTCATCAATTTGTGATGCTGCCTCTTGCATTTTGCTATCTATGATAACTTTGATTTCTTCATCACTCATTTTTTTCATTTCTTCCAAGTCTGCTTTTGATAATTTTTCCGAAACAAAAAAACTTCCAATCAAACAGACTATGCCAATCAATATCATGGCTATTTGTAAACCAGTCACTTTAACGCTCCTTATATTTTGATATCAAACGATGGTTGTCCTGTTTTGATTCGCACCACGCCATCGTTATCTAGCTGTTTTTTCTTCTTTGATTTCTTTCTGCCTTTGGCATCATATCCTCTGCCATCGCCATCACCATCTTTGTAATTGTACTCATGCTGCTGTGATTCTTCCATCTGCTGTACGGTAGAACTGGCTGTCTGTTCCTCATGCATCACATTCACTTGCACGTTCTGCTGTTGTAAATTCGCTTTATTGTCTTCATTGGCTTTTGTCGATGCCACTTCATGTGTATTTTGTATCATACCATTGAAATCAATTGGTCGTATAGACATAAGCTTTCACCCTTTCATTTACATATTGTTAATAACGATCTCTCCGTTTTTTCGTTCCAACACACAATAAGAACGTTTTTCCTGCAATTCATAAGAAACATCAGAAATACTGACTCTGGTTCCCGGATGAATATCTCTGCGCACAACCACTTTTGCATGCGTTCCCATCATCATATCACGTTGTAAACTCTCATACTCCGCCTGATCTTGCTGCAGTCTTTGTTTTGCGTCATTAACTGCCGCCAGAATCTGTGTAAAGTATGTCTTGTGCTTTGCCTCTAATGGCTGCCCACTTTTCACATAAGCCACATACTTCTCCATCACCGGCTGATATTTTTCCAATGTCTTTTTGGCTTCTGCTATATTCGCTTGCAATTGGTTATATCGCTCTTTTTTCTCTGGGGGCATTCCTACTTCAATGATTGTATGCGCTCCCATCGCCGATCCAATACTATTTGCTTCCACCTTGCCACCGGCACGTACAACGCCACCATTGATAAAGCCTTTCTTTTCGGCAACAATGACATCTTCACCAGCGCCAACTTCACTATATATAATAGAACCTGTTTCTATGTAACCGCCGGCAAATACCTTTGCATTCTCGATATATTTTGTAATGATATTTCCTTTTGCTTCCAGGACACCACGCTGCATCCCCTGAATGCCGCATTTTACGATAATGTCGCCTTCTGCCTGTAACATTGCATCCTCAACGCTGCCATCCACCACAATATCGCCTTGTGAAGTCACAACAAAGCCGCCGCGCACATTACCACGGATATGGACACTTCCCGCATAGTGAATATCGCCTGTCGAAGTATCGACATCTGCCGGCACTTCATAGACGTCAGAGACGAAAACTTTACCTTCTGTCAAGGAAACATGACCTGTCACTTCCGAAAACAAATGCATTCCATCTTCAGATACCTTGATGTTTCTTCCGTATTGTAACGTTTTATTTTTTACGGAGCGTGGAGGTAACGTCTTTCCAAAGACATCCATCCCCGGTTCTCCCTGATCCATCGGATGAAGCGTTGCTAATTTATCCCCCGCCATAACAGAACAGATGGTATTTAACGCATGATAATCTACAGACCCATCTTCATTGTGCTTTGGTTTTAACGATGGATTCGTATTGAAAAAATATTCTATTTTTGCATCCCTACCATGTCGCGGCTGTTTTCCTTCCGCAACTACAATCGGTGTGCAAAAAATTGGATTTGTTATAAACTCTGCAATCTGCTCATTACAAATACCAAAGCGAATACCTCTGCCATTTAAATATGCCTCCACATCCATCGTATTTAAATGTGCGCCCTTTTGTGAAGGTGGATAAAATGTCGCCGTCACTTTCATTTTGTCAAGGGAACAGTGTACTTCCATGGACTCAGCAAACTCCAATCCATCTCCCTGTCCCACATAAAACACCTGATCTACGCCCTTTGCAATTGCATCAGAGATTTCTTTTTCCTTATAACCAATCACACCATGGTCATCCAAAAAAGAAGCCAGTTCCTTATAAGAAACTGGCACACCTTTTGCTTTCGGCGCAAAGAGATGGCATACGGCTGTCGTATCATTCCACGTAATTTGAAAATACCCATTCTGTTGCTCCATAAAAGCCCCCTATTCCATATTTGTTAAAATCCCCAGATAATTTCCCATGCGTTTACGTAATTTTGCAATTGCTTTTGTATGCAACTGGGAAACTCTGGATTCTGATACCTCAAGTACCATGCTGATTTCCTTCAAAGTCAAATCTTCATAATAGTACATCAGTACCACTTTTCTTTCTTTTTCTGTTAATGTCTCAAGTGCTTCCGCAAGCATTTGCTTTAATTCCTGCTTTGAGATCATTTCTTCCGGCTGTATAAAATGTGAATTACGATGCGTATCCATCGCCGGTTCTGTTCCCTGCTCAACAAATTCATTGAGTGAAACAACGTTTGTTACTTTTAACTGAGATTGCCAATCTATCAGTTCCTCCCCGGACAATCCCAACTCTGCAGCGATTTCATCATCTGTTGCCGTCTTTCCTGTACGCATTTCTACCATCTTGATGGCTTCGTCAATCTTTTTTTGTTTTTGGCGTACGGTTCTTGGAATCCAATCCATCTTTCGAATCTGATCCAGAATAGAGCCACGAATACGCAGACTAGCATAGGTTTCAAATTTTACATCTTTGCCCAAATCAAATTTGTCAATTGCATCAATCAAACCAAAAACACCATAGCTCACCAAATCATCAAATTCTACGTTATTCCCAAGGTACATACTAAGACGTCCGGCAACAACTTTTACAAGCGGCGCATATTCGATTATAATCTGCTCTCTTATCTCCGGTGTGGGTTTCTTTCGAAAAGATTCCCACAACTTTTCTCTGTCTACCGTCTTCATCTACCTAGTACTCCCGAAGTTCTATTCCTGTTCTTCACCTGTCTCGACACGCTCGGTCTCTTCCTCTGTTGTCTCCTCTACCTGTTCATTATCCTCTTCATTTTGTTCATTCTCTTCCTCCATCACAGGAAAAGAACGATCCAAAATCACCTTAATCACAGTGCCAATCAATGCAAAACAAACAACAGTGACAAACAATCTTTTCGTATAAATAGCAAACGGCACTCTCTGTATCGCTGACACCAAACAAGTGATTCCCGCCGCTAATAGCGTTATGATGATCGGAATTGGCTTTGTATTCATACTTCCTCCATCAAATGAATTTTTCCTGTCTACCGACAGACTTAATCTTAAACTGTCCTGTTTCACTATACAATTCTACTGTTCGTCCAAAATTAAGTCCCGTATCCTCTGCCACAAGCGGTATGCCAAGTGCCTTTAACTTTTGTCTAGATGCTACCGCATTTTTCTCACCGATATTGATTCCCTGCGCATTTGCATTGCTCAGTTCAAACATCTTGGCTCCACCAGCAATCTTAGCAATAATCTTACTACGATTTGCCCCCGCTTTAATCATATCATCATATAATTTTTGTATTCCTGTATCGGCAAATTTAGCAATATTAGAATTATTTCTGATCTGCGTACTGTCTGGCAACATAATATGAGCAAGACCACTAATCTTTGTTGTAGGATCATATAATGCAATACCTATACATGATCCAAGCCCAATCGTTGTCAACACATCCGGTTCCTTACATATGTTCAGATCTGCCATGCCGACTTTTATGACTTGTCCCATAGCCTCCCCCTATATTGGCAATCCCAAGGAGGATAAAATCTTCTCATAGGATTCTTCTTCTGGCATTAAAATAAAATAACCATTAATCTGTAAATCATCACTGAATTCCGTCTTGATCATCAAAGCATTATCACCAAACATGCCAAACTGAATCGCCGGAACACTCAAAATGGCTGCAGCCATATCAACCGCCACAAAAGGAACCGTCGGGGTGATTGTCAAACCGGTAAGACCTGATAATGCTGACAAATAGGAGCCGGCAATAATATTGCCAACTTCTTTGACAGCAGAAAGATCCATTTCATCAAAATCTTCCATATAATCATCCGGACGCATCATCAGTCGATTTACAATGTGATGTGCTGATTCCATATCCATCAAAAACATCATGCTGCCATCAATATCACTGCCTACACCAAGCATAATACCAACAATAACTTCATCCTCAGCTCCAATTGATGTACCAATCTCTTCCACCGGTAAGAACTGTACCTGTGGAACACTCATATCAATTCGAAGTCCCAGCATATCTGCAACTGCAGTTGTCGCGTTTCCTGCGCCAATATTACCAATTTCTGCTAAAACATCGCGGTATTTTTCATTTACTTCCTGTAAACTAATCATTTGTTCCTCCCGATTTATGAAGCATCCACCTCATCCAAAATAGATGATATCTCAAGAATAGAAATTAATTCTTCCCCACTTTTACCGATACCATTGATATACTGTGTCTTGTCTGACTGAGAATTTTGTGTATTACGATCAATTTCATCTTCAGCAAGTGCAATAACTTCTTTGACTTCATCAACAACAATACCAACCAATCCCTGTTCTTCCGTCTTTAAAATGATAATACGTGTAATATCCGTAAATACATCATCTTCGAGATTCATCTTACGTCGTAAACTCATCAGTGGCACGATTTCACCACGAAGATTGATAACTCCGATATAATGTGATGGTGCTTTTGGCACTCGTGTAATCTTACACATACGAACAATATTATCTACATAGGAAATATCCAGACCATACTGCTCATTTCCGATAGATACCACGATATATTGTACAGTTTCTTTTTCAACAATATCTAATCCGTTTTCGTCTTTCATGTCCTTCTACCCCCTATTAGAAAATTGCGTTTACATCAATAATCAATGCAACTTCTCCATCACCAAGAATGGTTGCACCATTGATAATCTTATTATTATCAATACATTTGCCAAGAGATTTGATAACGATTTCCTGCTGTCCGATCAAATCATCAACAACAAGACCTGCATAATTATCTCCCTTACGCACAATAACGACAGTCAGATTTTCCGGTTCTTCCTCCGATGGTGCTGAATCAAGCATTTGATCCAGACGAATCAACGGAATAACCATTCCACGCAAATGAATCACTTCTTCTGCCTGTACGTACTTAATATCGCTAACCGGAATATTTTCAATGTTCTGGATAGAACCAAGTGCAATGGCATATTTTTCATCACGCACTTCAACCATCAATGCCTGGATAATTGCAAGTGTAAGTGGAAGACGTACAATAAAGGTGGTTCCTGTACCTTTAACACTCTTAACCGCAACATCACCGCCCAAAGCCTCAATATTAGATTTAACAACATCTAATCCTACGCCTCTGCCTGAGATATCTGTAATCTTCTTTGCCATAGAAAAACTTGGCATAAAGAGGAAATCGACGATCTCTTTTTGGGTTAGATTTTCTGCCTGTTCCGGTGTGACAAGGCCTCTTTCGATTGCCTTTTCCTTTACCCTTTCTGTATCAATACCTGCGCCATCGTCCTTAACTTCAATGATTACGTTATTACCTTCCTGAAATGCATTTAAGATAATGCTTCCGGTTTCCGGCTTACCTGCTTTGCGTCTTTCTTCCGGAGATTCAATACCATGATCTGCAGAATTACGGAGCAAGTGCTGCAATGGATCACCAATCTGGTCAACTACCGTACGATCCAATTCTGTCTCTTCACCGGACATATACAATTCCATCGGCTTATTTAACCTACGGCTCAAATCACGAATCATTCGTGGGAATTTGTTTACAACGCTCTCGATTGGAACCATTCGCACTTTCATAACAGATTCATGAAGATTTGTTGTGATACGCTCTAGGTATTCAATCTGATCGTGGAACGACTGGTTGTTGCCCTCGCCATTCTGCTCGGAATCACTCAATGATACCAGACTGTTCTTTGCAATAATCAGCTCACTTACCTGATTCATAAGTGCATCTAATTTCTCAATATCAACACGTACGGTTCTCGCCGTTACTGGCTTATTGTTTGTCGCTTTTTTCGACTTTGCAGATGCTTTTGCAGATTTTGGTGCTTCCGGCTGCTTGTCTTCTGTCTTATGTTCTGCTTCCGGCTTTTCTTCCTGTACAATCGAAGCTGCTTCTTCCTGCTGGAATTTATCAAAGCTTGTCTCTCCTGCATCCACACCTTCAATTTCAGATACTGCCTTAATGGCATCAATGATTGATTGTAAATCATGACTGGATGCAGCAACTAAGCTAAAGTCCAAATCAAACTTTTCATCCTCAATATCCTGTGAGCTTGGATTATACGCAAGAATTTCTCCAAAATCTTCTACTGCCTTAAATACAAGGAATGCTCTTGCGGCTTTTAACAGACAGTCCTTTTGAATATGTACAGTAAACTCATAGATATGCAAGCCTGATTGCTGCGCTTCTTTGATGTGTGCATAGGTCGCGTCATCCACATCCATATGTAATAATTCTGTCTTTGATTCAGAAGGAACCTCTTCCTGTACCACTGCTTTTTCAGGGGCTGCCTCTACTGGTGCACTGCCACCATTCAAATAATCATTTAACTGTTGGATCAAAGCTTCATTTCCGTTATCGCCCTCATCTGAAGTAGCTTTGACTGTCTCAAGATATTCTTCAATGGCATCCAGGCAATTAAACAAAATATCAATCAAATTACTGTTGACTTTGATATTGTCATTACGAACTTCCTGAAATACATTCTCCATATCATGGGTGAGTCTTTGCATTTTCTTAAATCCCATGGTACCTGCCATTCCCTTTAAAGAATGCGCTGCACGGAAAATTTCATTGATAACATCTTTATTTTCCGGCTCTTTTTCCAAAATCATAATGTTGTCATTCAATGTCTGAATATGACCATTTGTTTCGTCGATAAAAATGTCGAGATATTGACTTACATCCATCTTTTAATCCCCCAATTTCTTTATAATTGCATCTGCAACCTGATTAATAGGAACTACTTTATCACTTAGACCCTGCTGTTCGATAGATCTAGGCATACCATAGACAACACATGTGTCCTGGCTTTCTGATATTACATAGATTTTCTTGTGTTTTTTTAGCTGTTGGATACCTTTTGTACCATCTGCACCCATACCTGTTAAAACAACGCAGATAATTTCGCTATATCCCGAGTCACAGAGTGACTCGTACATCACATCGGCACATGGCTTTAAACTGCTGACCGGCGGCTTATCATTGATACTAATCACGGATCGTCCACTGCGGTCTTTTGCAATCTCCATATGCTTTCCACCAGGCGCAATATAAACATACCCTGCCTGCAATACCTCCTGATGCTCCGCTTCCTTCACATGAACCTTGCTTGTCTGATCTAGTCGTCTGGCAAGTGAATCAGTAAATCCAGCCGGCATATGCTGTACAAGTACAATCGGAACCGGCAAATCTGCCGGCAACATAGGAACCATCACTTGTAATGCCTGTGGTCCTCCTGTCGAACATGCCAGTGCCACTAACGTATCTTTTTTTGCATTTACAAATGCGCTGCTCTCTGTTTTGGCTGGTGCGTTATCGTTACGTTCCAGCTTCTCTGTAACGCGCTTTGTAATCTCGCGGACACGTTTTGTTGTTTCATACGGGTCTATGTCGCGCACATGTTTGGGCGCTTGCATTCCGCGTGAGGCACTCCGCAGGGATTTTAGCAAATCCTCTGCCACTGCATCTGTCATTCCATGCAATCGATTCTCCCGATATACATAATCGTATGCGCCAAGCTTCATCGCTTTTCTTACAATCTGCATATCTTCCTCGATTGACGTTGTCAATATCACAACTTGCGGGCGCTTTTCTAACGCTTGTAGCTGTTGCATAAAAGCAACCACATCCATACGTGCTGACAAACCAATAACAACAAGCGGATAGGCATTTTCTACTATTTTGTTGTAAGCATCTTGTATGTTCATGCTCATCTCAGACACATGAAAATCTTTGTCTGCGTTAATTATATCACAGATTTTTCTTCTCATGAGTGCAAAGTCATCAACAACTAGTACCTTTTGCATTATATTTCCTGTTCCTTCTTTCTGATTCTACGTTCCTCTTCAAAAACGTACCCAATCAACTGTTCTTTTAATCGTGCATCTTTAAAATAAAATTTCACACGGTGCATATATTTGTCCCTTGCTTCTGTACGACTCGATTCTATAATCTTTGCAACCACATCGATTTCTAATTGTTCTTCTTTATTTTCCCGGGGCAACTGAAATTCCATGAGCAAAAACTTTATATCCTGTAAAGAATTAGACGATGTAAAACGAGCTCCGCCGCCGCTAATATCTAATATGGTACCTATGCCACGCACCGTCATTTCATTGCGTGTCTTAATACTTGTTTTCACTTCTTCAATGGTTTCTGCCATAGCTGCTGTTTCCGCCAATTCCATAAAAATCATCGGCACCATACAAGCGACACGATAATACTCTCTACGTTGGAATCGCTCTAATTCACTGGTCAATTCGATTTTCAGCAAGTAAAAATGTTCTTTTTTGATGTGATCTGTTACAGTACCATGAGCCTTATAAAGTCCGCTCTGCGTAGAAAAAACAAATTCATAACGTATATTCTTAGGTAGAATTTGTAATCTTCCACCAGTCATTGGCATTTGCAGTTCAATTCCTTCACTCGTAACATCAAAAATGGTCGAGTAATAAATTCCCTGCGTTGCAGCGATATCATCATTTTCCATCACTTGCGTAATACGGATATCCACTTTGCATCCCGGCAACAAGTCTTCCATTCTCATATACTACTCCTAGACATTCCCCTAATTTCTAAGAACGTCCCATAAAATTATTAAATAATTGGGTAATGCCCCAACGATATCTGTTTTTATCATCACCCGTCATCAAATTTTGCGCTATGATTTCAAATGCTTTTGTTGATTTTGCATTCGGAGACACGGTTGATACCGTTTTCTGATTGCGCACTGCTTTTTCAAGCGTTGGGTCTGCTGGAATCATTCCAAGATAATGTAGCTTTCCATCCAAAAACTTTTCCACGACAGAATTTAATTTCTGATAAACTGCATTTCCCTCAGCTTCCGACGTCACTTTATTGGCAACCAGATGGACATTTGTACCATTACGAATAAATTTCGGATTCTTATAGAGCGCCTTCATTAACGAATACGAATCCGTTATTGAACTAGGCTCCGGTGTTGTCACAAGAATCACTTCAGGACTGGCAAGTACAAATTCCAGCACACTATCCGCAACGCCTGCACCTGTGTCAATAATCAGCACATCGCATAAATCATTTAAAAGAGACAGACTATGCACTAAATAGCTAATCTGTTCTTTTGACAGATTATTTAATCCTACAATCCCTGATCCTCCGGAAATAAAGCCAATATCCATCGGTCCGGTTGTAATAATCTCTCGTATGCTCTTACCGCCAAAAATCAAGTCACTTAGATTGTATTTTGGAACGGTACCAAACATTACTTCTACATTCGCAAGTCCAAAATCTGCATCTAAAATAATGACACGCTGACCCATTTTGCGAAACATAATCGCTAGATTAACTGCCATATTAGACTTGCCCACGCCGCCTTTTCCGCTGGTAATGGTGATCACACGGGCGTTTCCGATATTATTTTGATTTTTCTGTTTGATCACATTTCTTAATTGCTCGGCCTGATCCATTTATCTGCCTCCCAACAATTGCTTTACCAGTTTTTGCGTATCCACAACTTCTATGTCGTCTGGTACATTCTGCCCTGTAGTCACATAGGAAAGCTGCGCACCGGTATGTAACTTGATATTTAATATATTACCATAAGTACTGGTTTCATCCAACTTCGTAAAAATAAGATGATAATCACAAAATTCATCATAAATATCTGTGATTTCGATTAAATCTTTATATTTTGTTGTCGCACTGAGAACCAGATAAATCTGTCTCTCATATTGTGCCGGCAAATTTTCTAATAAGCGCTTCATGTCCTCGCGCTGACCATCATTTTTATGGGAAAATCCTGCTGTATCCACTAATACAAGGTCATAATCCAAGAACTTTTCCATCTCTTTTCCAATATCTTCCGGCGTATAGATAATAGAAAGAGGTGTATCCAAAATATTTGCATAGGTGCGCAGTTGTTCTGCAGCAGCAATTCGGTAGGTATCTGCTGTAAGCAGCGCTACTTTCTTTTCCTGCTCTACTTTAAATCGCGATGCTATCTTTGCAATTGTCGTTGTTTTTCCTACCCCTGTCGGTCCAATAAAAAAAACGACTTTCGGTTTCTTTTTAGAAAGTGAAATCACTTCCGGCTGACCAAGTTTTAAGATCATTTTCTGATAAACATTAGAAATCAGATAATCCAATCCATTGGTACTATGTGAAACACGATCCAATTCATCCATAAACTGATTGATATAGACTTCATCCACTTCATTGTCGAGTAATACTTTATATAAGACCTTAAAAAACTGATGGCTTTGTTCATCACGCTCTTGTGGAATTTCTTCAACAAAATCCATAGATTGTAATGGACGGAATTCAGGCTCTTTCACCATCTGTGCAGCCTGTGATTCCTTTAATGGTGCAATCGGCTTATGACCATTTTTTTCCATAACTTCGTTTACTGCGGCAAATGCCTCTTTTAATGCCTGCGATTCTGCATGTAATTCCTGTGATGCTGGCGCAGCATTTTTTACAGGTGGCACTGCCACTGGTTCTGTATCTTTTGTTAAATCACGTAACGAAATCTCTTCATCTGCCACTGCATTAAAACCGCTGGTATTACTTTCTTTCTGTGGCTGTGGAATGCTAAAAGGTCTTTGCGGCATCACATCATCCTCAAGTGCAGCTGTCACTTCATACATGCTGCCCTTGAAAATACCAAAAAAGCCTTTCTGACGTACTTCTTTTACATTCATGATAACGACAGAGGAACCCATTTCTTCTTTCGCCAATGCGATTGCTTCTTCTTTTGTTTTTCCTTGAAATTTTTTTATGGTCATTTTATCCTGTCACCATCCCTACTGATTGTAATTCTACATCGGAATCAATCTCATTATAAGATACCACAATGAGATCTTTCACATAGTCTTCTGTCATTTTCTTAAAGTACATACGCACAATCGGTGATGTTACAACAATTGGCGTTTTACCACTTTCTTCAAATTTAGCAATCTCTGTCTGTAAAGACTCCATAATTGCGCGTATACGTTCTGGGTCTAATGTCAAATAGGCACCTTGCTCCGTCTGTTTGATGGATGCCATGATGTCCTGTTCTACCTTCGGATCTAAGGTAATGCAGCTGGTCACTTCATTCGGGACAAAATAATGGCTGGATATCGCACGCTTCAATCCTTGTCTTACATATTCTGTCAGTACATCCGTATCACGCGTCGTAGTGGCATGGTCTGCAAGTGTTTCAAAAATAGAAAGCAAATCTCGAATGGAAACACCTTCCTTTAAAAGATTTTGTAATACTTTCTGGATTTCTCCAAGTCCTAATAATTTTGGTGTCAATTCCTCTACCAGAGCAGGATTTGTCTCTTTTAGGTTATTTACCAGATTCTGTACATCCTGTCTGCTCAAAAGTTCAGCAATATGACGACGGATGACCTCCGTCAGATGCGTTGCAATAATGGATGGCGGATCTACCACCGTATATCCCAAACTCTCTGCACGTTCGCGCTGTCCATCTGTAATCCAGATAGCCGGCAGATGGAATGATGGCTCGAACGTTGGAATTCCATTGATTTCTTCCTCTGCATAGCCCGGATTCATTGCCATATAGTGGTCAAACAAAATCTCACCTTCTGCCACCTGAATCCCCTTGATTTTGATAATATACTGATTTGGATTCAACTGTATATTATCACGCAGTCGAATAATCGGTACTACCGTACCAAGTTCCAAGGCAATCTGTCGGCGAATCATAACTACACGATCCAACAAATCGCCGCCTTGATTAACATCTGCAAGAGGAATGATTCCATATCCAAATTCCAACTCGATCGGGTCTACCTGCAGCAATGAAACCACATTTTCCGGACGGCGTATTTCTTCCGCCTCAGATTCCTCCGCTGCCACCTCTTCTTCAATGCTCTCTTCTCCGATACTCTTAGACATAGAATATCCGGAAACCAGAAAGACCGCACCAAAGGCGCCAAATAATATAGTATTCAACGGTGTTACAATACCCAAAAAGATCATGGATGTACCAACAATATAGAGTACTTTTGGTATGCCAAACAACTGTTTTACCAAAACGCCACTAAAGTCAGCTTCTTTCGATCCCTTCGTTACCAAAATACCTGTCGCAAGCGAAATCAGAAGTGATGGAATCTGTGAACAAAGACCATCACCAATGGTAAGAAGTCCATACTGCTGGATAGCATCTGAAAATGCCAATCCACTACGCATAACACCCATAACGGTTCCACCAATCAGGTTGATAAAGGTAATTAACAGACCCGCTGTTGCATCTCCTTTTACGTACTTTGTCGCACCATCCATAGAACCAAAAAAGCTGGACTCGTCCTGCAATTTCTGTCTTCTTTCCCGTGCATCTTTTTCTGTAATTGCTCCGGTATTTAAATCAGCATCAATCGCCATCTGTTTTCCGGGCATAGCATCAAGTGTAAAACGAGCAGAAACTTCAGCCACACGTTCAGAACCTTTGTTGATTACCATGAACTGCACAATAATCAAAACAATGAATATAATGGCACCAATGACAAGGTCACCACCACCCACGAATTGACCAAACGTTTCTACAACATTTCCCGGCGAACCTGTACTTAAAATCAAACGTGTCGAGGATACGTTTAGAGAAATACGAAATATCGTCGTAAACAAAAGTAGTGTCGGGAAAAATGACATATCTAACACTTCACGCACAAATAAAACATTCATCAGCACAATCAATGCAATCGAAATGTTTAGCGCCAACATAACATCCAATAAAATAGAAGGAATCGGAACAATAAAGAATATAATTGCCGCTAACAGATAAGCAGCAACACCGACGTCAGTTTTTTTCACTCCGGATAAATCCATTCCGCTTCCTCCTTTCTATGGTACTTTTCTTTCATCTTAAACTATTTATCTTTTACTGTAAACAACTGCAAGAATCTCCGCTACCGCCTGATATAACTCCGGTGGAATCTGTTCTCCCACTTCAACTGTGGCATATAGTGCTCTGGCAAGTGGTTTGTTTTCCATGATTTCAACGCCATTCTCTTTCGCTGTCTCACGAATTTTCTGCGCCAGATAATCTTCACCTTTTGCTAATACCGTCGGTGCATTTTCCACTTCCGCATCATAACGGATTGCTACTGCAATATGCGTTGGGTTTGTAATAACGACATCCGCTTTTGGTACATCCTGCATCATACGGCGCTGTGATGCCTCACGCATTCGCTGTCGCTGCTGTCCTTTGATCTGTGGGTCTCCTTCTGTATTCTTGTATTCGTCTTTCACTTCCTGTTTTGTCATTTTCATATCTTCATTAAAACGAATACGCTGGTAAATATAATCAGCAAGACCAACAATCAAATAACATAAACTAATACGAAGTCCTGTATCAATGATAATTTCACCAATCAATGAAATAGCTTGATTTAACGGGATTTCATATAGAATAAACAGATTATTTGCCTGATTTCGAATGCAGGTATATGCTACATAAAATATCAAAACGATCTTTAAGATCGACATAAACAAATTAAATAACGAATCCTTTGAAAAAATCCGCTTAAATCCATTCACCGGATTAAATTTATCAAGTTTGGGTTGTAATGGCTTTGTCGACACCTGCCATCCTACCTGAACAATACTAATGACAATTGCTACGACAAAACCAGCAATCAAAAATGGTGCTGCCAAACGCAGCAACTGCAAATAGCCCTGTGTCAGTATGCCCTCTGCCGACTGCACTGTCATACCATCCCGCTGCGTGCTGATAATATCCGGGATCATCGTATAAAACAGATGAAAAACGCCTATAAAACCATTTCCAACATACGAAACAAAAATGCGCAGTGACATAAACAAAGCAATCAGCATTGCCGCAGAATTCAATTCCTGACTTTTGGCAACCTTTCCTTCTTCACGCGCATCTTTTAATTTTTTCGAAGTCGCAGGTTCTGTCTTTTCTCCACCGGGTCCATCTTTTGCGAACCACTGCAGATCATACGACAGCACTAACATTTTTTCTTCCATCACGTTAATACATTCCTTCTATAAACGACACTGTCATGATTTTTATCTCTTTAAAAATGAAATTGGCAATATCCGGCAGTAAGAATGTCGTAAGGAACAACACCGCCAGTCCTACCAATAATTTTAATTGCACACCAACGGCAAACATGTTCATCTGTGGCGCAACCTTTGCCATAATACCCAAAATGCAATTTAAAATCATCATGCAGGCAAAAACCGGCAGCACAATACGAAATGCAATCACAAACAAATCAGTGCAATACTGTATCATAGATGTCAACAACGAATCCATCTGAAACTGCGCCCCTCCAAGAGGAAACAAACGGAAAGAATCCACCAGTGCCCGCAAAATGTATTGATGCATATTAGAGACAATCAAAAGAAGCAACACAAAATAACTGTATAAATTACCAGTGATACTCACCTGACTTCCCGTGGATGGGTCAAATACCATTGCCATGGACAATCCAATATCCATGTCAATAATGGTTCCCGCATATAAAATAATGGAATTACAAATATATGCTGCAAATCCAATCAGCAATCCTGTAATTCCCTCTTTTAGAACTAATACGGCATAACCAATCTCTGATGTGTATGCGGTATGTTCCATCGGGACTGCAAAAAAAACAAGAATTGCTACAAATGCAGACAATCCAACTTTAACTCTCCCCGGAACTTCCTTGGCTCCGAAAAAAGGAGCCACAAATACAAAACAGGAAATTCTTACCAGTATCAGCAAAAAATATTCAAATGTACTTATATCAAATGTATATTGTAACATATCTAAACTAGCCTAAATACATGCTGAAATTTGTCCATAATTCTGTCATATAATCTGTCATGGTCGTAAGTATGAATGCGCCAAAAATCAACATTCCCAAAAATACTGCTATAATCTTTGGAACAAACGTCAATGTCTGTTCCTGAATAGATGTAACCGTTTGGAAAATACTGACAATGAGTCCCACAACAAGTGACACCAGAAGAAGTGGTGCCGAACATATAATGATGTTATAAATAGCATCTCTGACAATATCTAAGACCTGTCCCTGTGTCACAAATATCACACTCTCTTTCTATTCCATCAATAAAAGGTTTTAACCAGACCACCAATCACCAGATTCCATCCATCTGCCAATACAAACAGCAAAATCTTAAATGGTAATGAAATGGTTGTCGGTGGAAGCATCATCATACCCATTGACATCAATACAGAAGATACTACCATATCGATAACGATAAAAGGAATATAAATGACGACACCTATAATGAATGCTGTACGCAACTCACTCAAAATAAAACTTGGAACCAATACAACAAATGGAACATCATCATAATCCTTATAGGTAACGTCTGCAATTTCGCAGAACAGATCAAGATCTTTTTCCTGCGTCTGCCCATACATAAAATTACGAATCGGTTCTTCTGCACGTTGCAGTGCTTCCTGCTGCGTGATTTCTCCCTGATCTAGCGGTGTAATGGCTTTTTCGTTAATCTGCGTAAACGTCGGCCACATAATAAAGAATGTCAAAAACAGCGCAAGTCCAATCAATACCTGATTGGGCGGTGCAGTCTGCGTTCCAATCGCTGACCGTACGAAATGCAGCACAATAATGATTCTGGTAAACGATGTCAGCATGATCAAAATCGACGGTGCTAACGCTAAAATCGTAATCACAAGAAGAATCCGCACATTTGCAGATAACGTGCCGGAGTCCGAATCCAATGTCAGGGAAACGCCACCTTTTCCTGTAACCCAATCACTTGCATTTGGTGCATTATCTGTTGCGCCATACGAAGCTGCATATGCTGTATCTCCACTTATATACCAAAGGCTCGCGCATATCGCAAACGTAGCTAAAATCAAGCTAAAGATACAATATCCTTTTTTTAATTTGTTTCTCATTTTCATGTCTATTTCTTCGGTAAATAATCTTTAAACTTTTGTAATGCATCCGCGAAATCACCTTTCGCTGTAGGAATTATCGTTGCATCGGATGGCAATTCTTTTAACTGTTCCGCTGACAATTCTCCCAACACTGTGATTTCATCTTTTCCAATGGCAATTACATAATACGTATCTTTTCCCGCCTGAATCAATTGAACGTATTTATTGGTGGTCAACTTAAGTGTTTCTACAACCGCCAAGTTTTTATTGATGCTCTGGCTCTTCTGATATCCTGCAATCCAACGGGTCACATAATAAGTAAGTGCCAGAACAATCACAAAACAAAACAATACTACAATCAATTGAAAAAGGTTTTCACCTGTAGATGATAATAAAATCATTCTTATCCAATAACCTTCTTTACTGCTTCAAGAACACGTTCTGCCTGGAATGGCTTTACAATAAAGTCCTTTGCTCCAGACTGAATTGCTTCAATAACCATTGCCTGCTGACCCATTGCTGAACACATAATAACACAGGCATTTGGGTCTTTTGCACGAATTTCCTTTAAAGATTCAATACCATCCATCTCTGGCATTGTGATATCCATAAGAACCAAATCCGGTTTTAATTCCATATATTTGTCTACAGCTACTTTTCCATTCTCTGCTTCGCCAACAACGTTATAACCATTCTTGGTCAAAATATCCTTTATCATCATTCGCATGAATGCTGCATCATCACTAATTAAAATATTCTTTGCCATCGTTTAATCTCCTTTTTTCTGTTATTTCATAATTTCGGTAATTCGAATACCAAATGACTCTTCAATGACCACTACTTCACCTTTTGCGACATATTTGCCGTTGACCAAAACATCAATCGGTTCTCCGGCAATCTTATTTAATTCGATAATCGTTCCCGGTGCAAAATCCAAGATATCCTGAATAGACTTGTGGGTTCTACCCAGCTCTACTGTCACCTCCAATGGAACGTCCATAATCAAATCTATGTTTTCCGGCTGATATGGTGCCTGATAGCTGCCGGCAAAAGGTTGAAACTGTGCAGGCTGAACATTTACCTGCTGTTGTGGTGGATATGGTTGCTGCATATATGGCTGTTGCATATATGGTTGTCCGCCAGACATTCCCATATCCGGCATTGGTTGCTGCGGTGGGGTCTGCATCTGTGGCTGTGGTGTAACCTGTGGTTCCGGTTGTGCCTGCATTTGTGGTTGTTCTGCTGGCTGTGGTTCCGGATGTATCAGATCATCTTCCACCGTAGATGCTGTATCACTCTCCATATTTGACACAATACTGCGACACATGTCTTTGGCTAAGGATACCGGATACAACTGCATAATCTCACTATCCACCAAATCACCGATCAACATTTTAAAGTTAATCTTAACGAATCTTCCTTCCAGAAAATCTTCGATTTCTCCTCCATCGGTTGTATCCTGCAGATCCATCAAGGTTGAGGATGGTGGGCTGATATCAATCATGGTATTGAGCATGGATGACATCGATGTTGCAGAAGATCCCATCATCTGGTTCATAGCTTCACTGATTGCACTCAAATGCAGCTCTGTAATCTCACCATCCGTGTTTGAGCCATCGCCTCCCATCATCAGATCCGTAATGATTTTTACGTCATTTTCCCGCAATACTAAGATATTGCTTCCATCTAATCCTTTGGTATAGGCGATTCGTACCAAAACACACGGTTTTTCATATTTATCTACAATCTCATCCCACGTTCCCATGGAAACAACGGGCGTTGAGATTTCGACTTTTTTATTTACTAAGGAAAACAGTGTTGTCGCTGCCGTTCCCATGCTGATATTGGCAATTTCACCAATAGTATCAACTTCATCCGGTGTGAGTTCTTCATCAGATGCAGCACCACTGGTATCTGCGTCCGGAATCCCGCCACTCAGAAGTGCGTTGATCTCTTCCTGGGATAATACGCCGTCACTCATTTATTCCTGCTCCTCTCTTATGACTGATGTTATTCGAACCGCATAATCTTCTCCGGTTGATCCGGGAAGTGCGGTAAATTTTTTAATATCGCCAACATATACGTCTAATTCCTGATTTACTTTTGTATCCAGACGTATAATATCTCCCGGCTGAAGCCCCGAGAAATCATTGACGGAAATAATACTCTTTCCAAGGATTGCCTTTACCGGCACAATCGCTTTTGAAATCAGCGATTCAATGGTATCCGCATATTCCATGCCGGCTCGTTCCTGCATATTGGAATACCAGAACTTGGTGTTTAACTTGTCCATCACCGGTTCTAGCGTAATATACGGCAAACAGATATTCATAAAGCCTTCCACATCGCCAATCTTGATACTGATGGTTACGATTGCAATCATTTCTGAAGGTGAAATAATCTGTGCGAATTGGGAATTGGTTTCAATACGTTCCAAGCGTGGATGTACATCCACAACGTTGGCCCATGGTTCACGCAACAGTTGCACACAAGCACTCATGATGCGTTCAATAATCAAAAGCTCTATTTCTGAATACTCTCGTACTTTATCCAGAGGTTCTCCCTCACCTCCAAGCATGCGGTCTACAATCGCATAGCCAAGTTTTGATGCCATCTCTACGATAATATTGCCCTCTAGCGGATCAAAATTAACGATTCCTAAAAGCACCGGATTGGAAAGGGAATTCGAAAATTCCATATAGGTGACTGCCTCTGAATTCATCACTTCTACCTGGATGTTTTTGCGCAGATAGACCGGAAGGTTCGTCGATAAAAGTCTGCCATAATGTTCAAATATAATCTCAAGGGTTCGTAAATGTTCTTTGGAAAACTTGGATGGTCTGGAGAAGTCATAATTCTTGACTTGCTTCTCACTGCTCGCCTTCATCTCTTCAGCATCTACTTCACCACTGCTCAGCGCCTGTAATAAATTGTCTATTTCATTTTGGGAAAGTATATCGCTCAAGTTTTCTCACCACCCACTGCAAATTTCTCCTTTTACTGGTATTGTGCTGTCGGGAATCCTACGGCAACAATAAAGTCAGAGCCAAACATCTTTTGCAGATCCTTTAAAATCTCATTCTGCACAGCACTCTGATTATCCTTTATTTCGTCAATCGTATATTGTGAAACAATATTATTGATTTCACCCTTGATCAGCTTAACTTTGTTCTCAACTTCCGGCTGTAAATCTTTGTAGTCTTTATTTTTTTTATCCATAGAAATTGAAACCGTAATAATAGCAAAATGATCTTTGCCATCACCAGATGATTTCAGATTGATTGTCTGCTCATCTTCAATATCATAAACATCTATCTGATCAATTGGGATGTTAGCATTGCTTGTCGCACTTCCGGATTCCAGATCCAAATCAATCGCACTGCATACTTTTGTAATCAGTTCGTTTGCTTTTTTTGTCTCCGGCAAAATAGTAATTGTAAGAATCACAGTAAGTACCAGATTCACAACGACAAGTGCTAATGTAATGACTGTAATAAGATTTTTCTTCATGATTAACCTCTTTTATTGATTCAATGATTCCGAATTAAGTGAATTATATATTTTAATCTCCACTCTTCGATTTTTTGCACGTCCTTCCGGTGTCGCATTATCAGCAATCGGCGCATATGCCCCGCGTCCGGATGACTTGATATGCGAAGGATCCAGTGTCGTATTCGTGCGAATATAATTAGCAACATTCAGTGCACGGTACATCGACAAAATATCATTGTCACTGAATTTTTCTCCAGCTGCCGGCGGCACATTATCCGTATGCCCTTCGATTTCTATCAGATTATTTGTGTAATTGCCAAGAATCACAGCAATTTTTTCCATAACAGGCAAAACTGCCTCGCGAATCTGTGCTTCTCCTGGATCGAATAGTAATGCCCCATTTAAATTAATCAACGTATAGTATTGATTAAACTCAACGTCCACCTGATCCTGTAGGCCATACGACTCAAGAAGCCGGGTAACCTGTTCTGCCATCTGCTCACTTTCCGTAAGCCCTGCGTTTTCAAGCGCCTCCTGTGCCTCCTCTGTCGTCACCTTCGATGTCTGATTGGTCACTTCGTCCTCCGGTTCCTCATCACCCTTCGGGAGTGCGGATGAAGAATTAAAGTAAACATCAAACTTCTCTAACATACTCACACCGGATGAAATCAATTCACCCTCTCCAATCGTAGAACCGCCAGATGGCAAAATACTAAACGTACTCTGTAATGACTGTACCACCAATTCAAATTTCTCAGCATCAACTGTTGACATAGAAAAGAGCAATACAAAGAAGCATAACAGCAAGTTCATCAGATCACTAAAGGTCGACATCCACGCCGGGGAACCCTTTGGTGGATCCTCCTGTTTACGCTTTGCCACTATGCCTCACCTCCGTCTTCACTACCGGCATTATCTCGGTCAGATGGTGCCAGGAATGACTTGAGCTTTTCTTCAATAACACGAGGGTTCTCTCCCGCCTGAATAGACAAAAGACCTTCTACGGTAATCTCTCGCATCATAATTTCCATATCATTGTTCACTTTTAACTTAGCTGCTGTCGGACCTGCCAACCAGTTTGCAATCAAAGAACCATACAATGTTGTCAAAAGTGCTACCGCCATATTCGGTCCAATGGTAGATGAATCTGTTAAGTTCTTCAACATATTTACCAGACCAATCAATGTACCAATCATACCCCAGGCCGGGCCAAGTTCTGCCCATTTCTCCCAGAAACCCATAACCTTTTTATGTCTTGCTTCCAGATTAATCAAATCTGTTTCCAAAATACCACGCACAAGATCCGGATCGGTACCATCCACAACCAGGTTAATACCTTTTTTTAAGAATTCATCATCCATATCGTGTGTCGCTTCTTCCAATGCCAGAAGGCCTTCTTTTCGAGATATATTGGATAAATTGATAATATTGGATATGACTTCCGATGCATTACCTACAGATGGTTCTTTCATCGCCAGTCCAATACTCTTTAAGCCATTGATAAAATCTGCCAGCTTATGGGATGCCAAGGTACCCGCTAAGGAACCACCAATCGTAATAATAATAGATGGAAGATCCACAAAGTCATCGACAATATTACCGCCGGACGACAAAATACCAAAGACAACCATGACCGCGCCTAAGATCAGACCGACTAACGATGCTATATCCAAACTATTCACCGCCTTACATATAAAATACTATATCTTGTGTTTTTCACACAAAAACCCATAGTTACACGTTTATTTAATCTTACTAAATTTTATCTATCTTGTCTACTTGTAATTCCATTTATTTATCATATTTCTACACAAATTGCGAAAATTAAAACAAAAAAAAGCCCACTTTATAGCAGGCTCTTTTTTATACATTATCGTTTCAGATTAACCAGTTCTTCCAGCAATGTATCCGAAGTTGTAATAATTCGTGAGTTTGCCTGGAAGCCTCTCTGTGTCGTAATCATATCTGTAAACTGCTCAGAAAGATCTACATTGGACATTTCAAGCTGTCCTGTTGTCATGCTACCACCATCTGCTGTAACTTCAACACCAATACCATCGAAATCACCGGAGTTTAATGTTGTTCCATAACAGTTATTACCAAGGCTTTCCAGACCGGATGCATTCGCAAACTGTGCTACCGGAATCTGTCCCAAAAGAACAGTATTACCATTATCGTAAGATCCATAAATCTTTCCAGTTCCATCAATGGATACTCCTGTCAGCTGTCCGAGTTTCTTTCCGGTTCCATCGGTTGCTTTTTCAGCAGCTCCTTTTTCAAATTCTGCTGTAGAACTTCCACCATTATTCTGGTTCAGTAAATGACTGAAATCTATAGCAATGTTTTCGAAATTATCACCGAGCAAAGACATATTCAGATTAACCACATTAGTTCCTGCAGAATCAATATAACGGAATGTACCATCACTCGTATTAAACTGCAATGTATAGTTTGTTGTATCATAGGTAAGATTTAACATACCGGTTGCTGTATCAACTGCTAACGTTCCTGTTGCTGCTGTAGCTGCATCAATACCATAGATATCAGATAATGATCGGAATGTTGTCGGTCCTCCGGTACCATCGGTAAACTGATATCCCAACTGTCCGCCTACCGTCACTGGTGCTCCATCTTTGCCAGTCACCATCGTATACGTCTTTCCATTTTCTGTGTATGTAATTTGTGCCGGATTACCTGTATTATCCAATGTGTAATTTTTTGCTACAGAGAATGATTTTACAGCTTTTGTATCATTTCCGAAAATCTGATCCAGCGCATCACTACCTGTTGTCGGGTCTACGCCTTGCTGATCTAACCATTCCTTTAAAATATCGTTATTATCACTATCGTAAATGTTGGTCAGTTCCACAGAATAGGTACCGGCATCTGTATCTACTGCTTTGTAAGCAAACTTTGCTGTGTATGAATATCCCAGATTATCAAAAAATGATAATGTGCGCACATATCCTGCGTCACTTGTTACATTCGTATCATTTTTATCAATCAACCCTGCAACATTTGCCTTTGTAGTAGCCTCTGGTGCACTTGTCATATTATCTGCCTGCATAATACGGAGTGCTGATACGGTATCCTTACGGATATCCCCTGTCAACGGATCAACCTGCCATCCCATTACAGTATAACCTGTAGATGTCATTGCAAGGTTTCCAGCTCCGTCCAGATAAAAAGAACCGGCTCTCGTAAAGAGATTTTCTGTTCCATTATTAACAATAAAGAAATTTGTACTATTACTATCTGTCAGACGAATATCAAAAGCATCGCCTGTTGATTGTGCTGCACCGGAAGAAGTGATACTCACCTTCGTTGCTGCTGTTGCAACACCAAGACCAATCTGCATTGCATTTTTTCCACCCGTTGTTGCTGTGGCTGCTGTTGCTCCTGATGTTGTTTGATACATAATATCCGAAAACGTCGTAGATGACGCTTTAAAGCCAACTGTGTTGACGTTTGAAATGTTATTACCAATAACATCCATCTTTGTCTGGTGTGTTTTTAATCCTGATACACCAGAATATAATGCTCTCATCATAATAAATGACCTCCTAAATTGCTGCATTGCCGTATCTGTCAGTCAACGGCATTAGCCTCCATAAGGTCCGGCTAAATAATTACAGCTCCGTCTATATTTGTAAATACATTGTCCTCAGACTCTGTCTGATCCATGGCTGTTACCACTGTTTGATTCGGAACATTTACAATAAATGCCAGCGAATCTACAATGACCAATGATTCTTTGATTCCTTTTGCACTCGCTTTTGCCACGCCTGCTTCCAGTCGTTGGCTCTGTTCTGCAGATAGTGCAATATCTCTTTGCTCTAAACGCATATTTGCATGCTTAGAAAACTTGAGTTCTGGCGCCACTTCTGTCGTACTGCCAATTTGCTGTCGTAATACATCTTCAAACGATACACCTGTTTCCTTTACTTTTGTCTTGGTATCATTCTGTTGTAAATACTGACCAGCTACCTGCTCGATTGAGGAAAAGGAACGATTAATCTGATTCATATCGTTTCCTCCTATTCTGTTGTCTCCTCCGGTTTCTTATCGAGTTCACTCTGTGCATCTTTCAATTTCTGCAAACGTTCTTCTAACTTCTGCAGGGTTGTGACTGAATCTGCTGAAACAAATTGCTTCTGACCATCTGTCATCGCATCATAGAATTTTCTTGCTTCTTTGATTTTGTCTTCATCTGCTGTTGTAAGTGTGTAGACTGTTGGTAACTTTTTCAGCATATCCGTAAATGTCTGTGCATTGAGTACTCCCATGTAATAATCTTCGTCACAAACGCTGTCTAATGTATCAATACTGTACAATTTGTTGTTGACGGATAAAAACATTTCATTATCC
Organism: uncultured Lachnospiraceae bacterium; assembly: GCA_934352055.1. Lineage (GTDB taxonomy): Bacteria > Bacillota > Clostridia > Lachnospirales > Lachnospiraceae > Pararoseburia. The sequence goes on along the minus strand of CAKRJY010000013.1, from coordinate 50,215 downwards.
TCTGTCATAACGTAATCCACTTTTCCTGAAATGTACTGATCATCTTCTAGCAGGATGACATATTTTCCAACCAATGAATTTGCCTGAATGGTAGACATCTGTCCCTGCACTGCCTGCACTGCTTCAATCTGTGAAAAAGATGCAAGTTCGGATACATATTCTGTATTGCTTGTCGGCTCCAGCGGATCCTGATATTGCATTTCAGCAACCAGAAGTTTCAAAAACATCTCCTTATCATACGCATTCTTAGTGGTCGATTCGTCTGTCTTCTTTTGACTGGCGCTATTATCAACCACCTGACCATTTTTAATTTCCTGTACGATTGCCATGCCTCTCCTCCTTTCTTTTCTTATGCGGTATAATTCACACTATTTCCCTGTTCCCGCATCATTTTTACTACCAATTCTTCTTCCTGTGTCATCAGCCCCTGCAAGTCATCCAGCTGATTCATATTGAGATTTCTCATTTTTCTTGCTCGTTGATCCTGCTCCGGCTGTCCCTCTTGCTGTCCTTTTTGTCCATCCTCCAGATTTCTTTCAAACTCATGTGTTCCCACTGAAATCTCAACAGACTGCACTTTTGTCTGTGCCTGATTCATCTGCTCCTTTAATTGGAACATCTGATTTTCAAGAGCTTCCTTTACCTGTTCATTCTGCGTATAAATATGCGCTTTGACTTGACCATTTTCTTCAGAAACTTCCATCAGTACTTTTCCCAATCCTTCCGGATTTAAAAGCATCTCAACAGTTGTCTTTTCTGACTGTATTGTCGTGCGGCTTGCTTCCACAATCTGATCAATAATTGACTGCACAGATACGCGTTCTCCCGTTGGCAATTCTACCATCGGTTTTGTTGTCTCAGAAAATTCTACCTTTGGATCTATCGCCTGCATATGTGCTGTCTCCTGCACATTCGCCTTTTCAGCTGAATGCTGACGCTGTTCCAAAAATGATTTACCACCATCATCTTCCGCGGTATTTTTTGTTTCCTGATCTGCTGCTGTTTTCACTTCCGGCTGACGTTCTGTAACATCTGCTTCCTCTGTTTCATGCATTCCTTTTTGTGATGCATTCATCTCTTCATCTGCATTTACTGTTTCGGACGCTACATCTGTCATTGCATCCTCTTTTACGGATACATCTGACTGTTTTACATCTGCGTTCTCATCTGGCAACAATGCTTCCTTTGCTTCTGCCTGTTCCACCACTTCAGGCTGTTCATCTGTAATCGACGCCATCATCTGCTGTAATTGTTCAACAGGGATTCCCACATCTTCCTGCAAAGCATCAAACAAACCTGTTATTTGGGAAACAATCTTCGGAAATGAATCACTGACCAAAAGCTCCGAACCACATTCTGCACCTGTCAACTTGGCTACTAAGGACGCTACATTTGATTGATCTGCCAAATCTAAAAACTGTAAACCGAGTTCTTCCATAGCTTTTTCAATCTGGTCTTCTGTTACATCCAGTTCCTCACCAAGCACTTTTTTTACATTCTTTTCCAGAGTATCTGTCTTTTCTTTGATATCTGTCGTCTGCACAAGCTCTTTTTTATCAAGCTTCTTTTGTACGGTGTCAGGACGTTTCGTTTCCATTTGCGGATTCTGTTCCACCTTTTTCACATCGGGCTTACTTGCCGCTGTTTCCATAAAAGATGTTTTATTTTGACTTGTCTGCATCAGCTGGTCAAAATTCTTTCCGCCGGTATCTTTTACGTTTCCCTGCTTTGCATTTCCTGCCATCGCAGTCATAAGCAGCGTATTGGATACACCTGTACTTGTCATGGTATCTTCCTCCTTCCATATGCAATTATCAATGTACTCGTTCCTATTGGAACTATATATTCTTAAGGTTCCATCAATTTGGTCACTGCCGCAGCTGTGTCCGCATCCATAGCCCCTAGAATATTCCCTCTGGACTGGGCATCCATCGCCCATAGTATTTTGCCAACAAGTTGTAAGTTGTCTGTCATTGTGTTAAAAATAGCAGCTGCCTGTTTTGGTTTCATTGATGAATAGGTCGATGCATACGCCTTGATTTCATCATTCTCCTGTGTCTGTTCAACTACCTGTTTGTATATTTCTTCTGCCTTCTGTGGCTCAATACTCTCATAATACTCTTTATATGCACTTATATCGGGTGCTTTGTCCGAAAAAACAACCTCTTGATAGAATTTTTCTTTTTCTTCTTCAAAAGATGCTTCATTTTGTTTATAATTCTGTAATTCCTGCGATTGTGCTTCCAGGTCTGCTACATGCGCATCTGAATCATCTTTGCTTGCCTTGGCATCCGCCAGTTCTTTTTCCAGTTCTTTGATCCGCTTTACCGCGTCCTCCACAGAATCATAGGTATAGGCTTCGTCTTCCTTCGCATATTCCTGAACATCCGGCAATATCTTGTTGATGACCGGAACATCTTTGAGCACCGGATAAAGCACGGTAGAGCCAAATCCTCCGACATCCATTTTAACAAGAATACCTAAAATCAGCAGCCAAAGTAATATAATAACAACGGCAACCACACCAATCAACACTTTGCTGCCAAGTGTTTCTTCTTCCTCGTCTATATTTCCGTCTTGCTTTTCTTTCTTCTTTGCGCGTTTTGCTTCTTTTGCGGCTGCCCGTCTTGCCTTCTTATCTTCTTTTTCTTCTGCCATCGTTTTACTCCTGATCTGTCTCTTTGTTATGATAGGTGTAGCTTACCAACTCATCTGTCATTTTACTTTCTTCCGCAAGTAATTCTTCCTTAAATGCTTCAAAAGCCTTTTCCTTAAGATTTTCATGCGTCTTTCTTTCTTTCATCACTTCATTCAGACGCTTTCTGGCCATTTCCAAGTTTCTCTGTGCTGTATGCACGGCAATCATCTGGTCTCGAATCATGGATTTCATAGAATCTATTGCTCTTTTACAGGTTTGAATCTCTGCCAGGTCAAGCACACCACAGTTCAATTCTTTCAGTCGTGCCTCATACCCAGCCTGACGGACAAATAATTGTTGTAGTTTTTCCTGTTCTTCTGCCAGTTTTGCATTTGCAATGCCATATGCTATCTTTTCCTGTTCTTCCATCTTTTCTTTGATTTCCAGGATATTTTGCATACGATACCTAAATTTTGCCATCTGTTATCTCTTTTCTATAACATCATGCCGGTTCCTGAAACATCTGTTCCAATGCACCGACAATTTCGTCAAAATCATATTTATCTTCCGTACTTTGACAAAGGAAATCATTCACCTGATCAATTTTAGAAATAGCATAATCAATTTGTTTATTGGAGCCCGCTTTGTAAGCGCCAATATTAATCAGATCTTCTGCTTCCTGATAAGTTGCCATGACATTTTTTAATTTTCCAGCCATCTGCTTATGTTCTTTCGTTGCTATTGCACTCATCACACGGGAAATACTTGCCAGAACATCAATGGCAGGATAATGGTTCATTTGCGCCAGTTTTCGTGACAAAACAATATGACCATCCAAAATACCTCTCGCAGTATCAGTAATTGGTTCGTTGAAATCATCACCGTCCACAAGTACGGTATAAAGTCCCGTAATGGATCCTTTATCTGAATTTCCTGCACGTTCCAATAACTTTGGCATTTCTGAATACACACTAGGAGGATAGCCTCTTGTCACCGGCGGTTCTCCGGCTGCAAGTCCGATTTCCCGCTGTGCCATAGAAAAACGCGTCAGCGAATCCATCATTAAAAGTACGTCCTTTCCCTGATCACGGAAATATTCTGCAACCGCCGTTGCTGTTTTTGCAGCACACTTACGAATAGACGCCGGTTTATCTGACGTTGCCACAACCACAACGCTTCTTTTCATACCTTCCGGTCCAAGATCACGCTCAATAAATTCTCTTACCTCACGTCCACGTTCTCCAATCAATGCTATTACATTGATATCTGCCTTGGTATTCCGTGCAAACATACCCATCAAAGTACTTTTTCCAACACCAGATCCGGCAAAAATTCCGATTCGTTGTCCTTTTCCAACTGTAATCAGACCGTCTACCGCTTTTACCCCCAGTGGTAACACGTCAGAAATAATCTCTCGATCCATCGGTTCCGGCGGTGTACTGTCCACCGGATATTCTTCTGACAGGTAAAGCTCATCTACATCCGTTGGACGTCCAATACCATCCAATGTATGTCCTAACAAGGCTTCTCCGACCGGTATGGTTAGCGGTGCTTTTGTGTTCTCTACCACAGCACCAATGCCGATACCATCCACACTATCAAACGGTGTCAGTAATAAGTGTTTATCACGAAATCCAACAACCTGCGCCATGACTGCCTGTTCCCGATTACCATCCACAAAAATACGACATAAATCATTTAATTTTGCATCGGGTCCTACAGACTCAATTGTGAGTCCCACCACTTTCGTGACGCGACCCAGACAATCAAAATATGTTTCATTTGTAAGTGCTAAATATTTACTGCGATCAATATCCACGTTATATCTCCATCAACTGAGGGATTTAATATCTTTAGCTAAATTGCGCATCTGTGTATCCATACCACAGTCAAACAATCCGCCATCTGTCTCTATCATGCACTGTTTTTCATCCAAAAGCGGATCTAAGACGATGTCTAACATAACATCCTGTCCTACTTTTTCTTGCAGTTCTTCTTTATGCGCGCGCAAATACTCTAAGTTATTCTCATTCACACGAATCATAAAGGTTTTACTTCCCTCAATATTTGTCAGTGCCTGATCCACACAATGTAGAATAATCTCTTTTTTGTCACCAAACTGAACCAAAAAGACCTTTTCTACCACTTCACAAACCACATCTACCACATCATGTTCTATGGCATTTTGTTTTTCTTCATATTGCTGTTGCAATTGTTCCTGTGAGCGTTGTAATTGCTGTTCCATCTCACGCTGCTTTACAGCAGCTTCCTGCATTCCCTGCTCATACCCCTGCTTCTGCCCTTCAGCTTCTGCATGAGACCGCAGTGCTTCTGCCTGTTCATGTGCCTCTGCCAAAATGTTCTCTGCCGTCAGATTTGCATCTGCCAAAATAGCATCCGCCTGTGCCTTTGCTTCTGCCACATAATCAATCTGTGGTTCTTCCGGTTCTACTTCCTCCGGAAGCGTTTCCCCTAAATTGGCTTCCTCTTCTTCTAGATTTTCTCCATCCATCGGAACAAAATCATCTTCCGCTGCCATTTGATGCAGCTGACGTCTTTTCTCTTCGCGCCTTCTGGTTTCTATTTTCTCATCCACCAGTTCGTTTGAGTCAATCACACATGTTTTTGTATCCTCTTGTGGAGCCATCTGTACACGATATAAAATATTAGACAACCAGTTCGTCACCTCCACCTCTGGAGATTACAATCTCTGCGGAATCTTCTAACTTGCGGATAATACCAACAATTTTCTGCTGCGCTTCCTCTACATCCTTCATTCGTACCGGACCCATAAATTCCATATCTTCCTTGATCATCGTAGCCATACGAGAAGACATATTTTTGAAAATTGCAGCCTGTACTTCCTCGTTTGCACCCTTAAGTGCCACACTCAGATCACTGTTATCCACATCACGCATAACACGCTGAATTGCTCTGTCGTCCAACAACAAAATATCTTCGAATACGAACATTTTCTTGCGGATTTCGTCTGCAAGTTCCGGCTCTTCGATTTCCAAAGACTCCATAATTCGTTTTTCTGTTCCTCGATCTACGGTATTCAAAATAGCAACGATGGCATCCACGCCACCGGCAATGGTGTAATCCTGATTGATCAGAGAAGAAAGCTTGCGTTCCAATACGCGCTCCACTTCCTTGATTACTTCCGGTGAAGTACGATCCATCATCGCAATACGCTTTGCTACATCTGCCTGTTTTTCCGGATCCAAAGCACCTAAAATCATCGATGCCTGTCCTGGAGACAAATACGACAAAATCATAGCAATCGTCTGCGGATGTTCATCCTGAATAAAGTTCAAAACCTGTGAAGGCTCTGTCTTGCGGATAAACTCAAATGGACGCACCTGCAATGATGCTGTCAGCTTCGTAATCACGCGTGTTGCCTCATCTGCACCCAATGCTTTCTCCAAAAGTTCTTTTGCATAGCCAATACCACCTTCTGCAATATACTGCTGTGCAAGACACACCTGATAAAACTCATTGATGACATCTTCCTTTAACTTTGGAGAAACGCTTTGCGTATTCGCAATTTCAAGCGTCAATTCTTCAATTTCATCTTCTTTTAAATGTTTAAAAATATCTGCAGATTTTTCCGGTCCCAATGTAATCAGCAAAATTGCTGCTTTTTGTACACCAGATAATTCCTCATTTGCCATAATTAACCCCAATCATCATTTAACCAGTTGCGCAATAGAGAAGCTACTGCTTCTGGATTTTCATCTACAAATTTTTCAATCAGCAATCTTGCCTCTGACTTCTCATTGAAGCCAATATCATCCAGCTGATTTTCCTGTGCTTCGAGCAGGGACTCTACCGTCACTGCCTCTGCCACTTCTTCTTCCTGCTGTGGACGCATGCTGCGGAACACAACAAATGCGAGCATTGCAAAGATGAGTACCGCCAGAATAATCTGGAGATAATCTGTCCAGTCTCTTCCACTGCCTTCTGAATATTGGAACATCGGAATTTCATAAGCGACAATTGAAATATTATCCGTAGAAATACCCGTTGCCTTTGATACCATATTATAAAAATCCTGATCCACATCGGTTTTTACACGTTCTGAGTTCTGTGCCACAAATTCATCAAACGTCATATTATCCAATGTGCCATCTGCTTTTAACTTATCTTCGTTGTAGACAACTCGATTCGTAGCAACTACCGTCAACGATGAATTTTCCAGATTAATTGTTCCCACAGCCTTTTCTGTGGTCGTGATCGTCTCACTTGGCAGATAGTCTTCTGTGATATCTGATGTGTTCGAAGACGTAATCGTTCCATCTTCTAACACATATGTCGTGTCATCATCGTTGGTATCCGTCCCCGGTGGACCACCAGCCCCTGATGTAGATTCTGAGGTAGATTCCGTACGGCTATCCAGATAGCCTTGTGTCTGTCCCTCGTCTACATAGTAGTGATAATCTTCTATCTTTTGCTGATCGAAGTTCATGTCCAGATTCATACCCACTTCGACATTGTCATACACATTTGTACCAAGAATCACACTTTTGACTGCATTGGATACGTTAGCTTCTGCTTTTTGCTGCACGGTCATATTTGAAGATGCCTTTCCTGCGGTAGATGTCTCATCTCCGCCCGAAAACAGTGTATTTCCGTCTCCATCTAAAATCTGGATATTATCTGTTGTTTTATTTCCCAATTCCGTTGCAACGTACTTTGCAATACCTGCCGCCTGCTCTTCTCCCATCTCATCATTAAGCTGTAAGATAATACTGGCGTACGCCTCTTCTTCTTTGGAAATGATAGTCCCATCATCTTCCGGCAGCGACAATGTCACCTGTGCTTTGGAAATATTTGAGATTGTCTCCAAATCATCTGCAAACTTTTCTTCCAGATACAACTGGTATTTTTTACTCTTATCTGCTTCCGTCGTGCTAAAGCTTCCATCAATAGCATCGTTAATACTAAATCCTTCCGATGGAATATCATTACTTCCCAAAAGAATTGTCGCATTTGCGCGGTCTTCTTTTTTTACAGAATATGTCAATCCATCATCTGAAACTTCATACGTGATACTGTTACTATCCAATAACTCTTTTACAGAAGATGCCTGTTTTGCCGAATCACAGGTAATCAGATTGACCATGGTCGGTCTTGTCATAACAAATCCCAAAATAGAAAATGCCACAACAACCACTGCCGCGATACTGATGATCAGAGCTTTTTGTCTGGTGTTAAAGTTCTTCCACCATTCCACTATTCGATTTAATATCTGTTGTACTCTCTCCGGCATGATTTACTTCCTTCTATTTTAGATTTGCATATTCATAATTGTGTTGTAACCGGAAATAAACTGGTTACGAATTGCCACCGTATACTGCAGTGCCAAATTTGCTTTTTTCTCTGCGATCAAAAGATCGTGCACATTGTCTGTCTCACCAAGGGCAAATGAAATTGCCTCTGCTGACGCATTGTTTTGCAATGTATTGGTATCATCGACCATCTGCATGGCACCAGCTAACACCTGATCAAAGCTATTATTTGAAACTGATGTCTGATTTGCCTGTTTGATGGATGACTGATTGTTGGTTGTCTTATATAGGCCATTTAATGCCGCTGTTGTCGTAACGTCCATCGCTATCTCCTATGTAAACTTATGAAAATTATGATTGTCCAATATTAAGGCCTGCCTGTACCATGGATTTCATGGCATTAAATGCAGTTGTGTTTGCTTCGTATGCACGGCTGCTGTCAATTAAGTTGGTCATCTCTGTTACCGTATTCACATTCGGGTAAGAGACATAGCCGTTCTCGTCCGCATCCGGATGCGACGGATCGTACTCCATCGTAAAATCTGTCTCGTAATCCTCCGACACTTTTGCCACCTTTACACCGTTTCCCTGAAATTGTGTTGTGTTTGCTAACACATTGGAAAACGATGGTGTCACTGCTTTTTCCTCAAAGGTAACGATCTTACGGCGATATGGTGTTCCATCTTCCGTTCTTGTTGTATTTACATTTGCGATATTCTCCGCAATGGTATCCATACGAAAGCGCTGTGCTGTCATACCTGACGCACAAATGTCAAATGATTGAAATAATCCCATGTTCTACCTCCTCTTATGGTGTCTGCATTGCAGTACTCATACGCGTAAGTTCTTCACTTGCTGCTTTTGTCAGCGTCTGGTAACGCAGCTGCTCTGACGCAAGCTCTACATTTTCCGTGTCAATATCTACATTATTGCCATCCAGTCGATAAGAATATGACGCATAATCGGTATAAACCTGTCCCTCCAGCTTATCCAGAGACACATGATCTACGGCTTTTTGCAACGTGTTATATTTGGAACTCTTTAATTCGCGTTTTAAAATATCTTCAAATGCTACATCCTGCCTTTTATATCCCGGTGTATCCACATTTGCCACGTTGTTTGCAATGGCTGTTTCACGCGTCCAGCTGGCATCTGCCGCCCGATCCAAGACATTGATATAACTGAATGCATTCGAATTGATCATGTTCCTATCTCCTTTTGACACATACTTAGCCTAATCTTATTATATTATAAATTATATCTATGAAAACACAAGTGTTTTTTACATGATATTGTGTTATTTTACATATTACGACACAAGTATTTGTTAGAAATGAAAAAGAGACCTATGCTGCCATAAGTCCCTTTTATATCATCCATCCTTGCCTATGCAATTGATTTAACTGTTTCTTTTGTTCTTATCCAACTCATCAAAGACGGCATCATTTAATACCTTAATGTATGTTCCCTTCATACCTGATGATCTGGATTCGATCACTCCTGCACTCTCAAATTTACGAAGTGCATTGACAATAACAGATCTTGTAATACCAACACGGTCTGCAATCTTCGATGCAACGAGAATACCTTCTTCGCCCTCTAATTCATCAAAAATATGATTGATAGCCTCCAGCTCTGAAAAAGAAAGTGTGCTGATTGCTGATTTTACGATTTGAATCTTACGATTCTCCTCTGCATTTTCTTCGTTCACAGAACGCATCATTTCCAATCCAACGACTGTTGTTCCATACTCGCATAGAATAATATCATCAATATCATATGGATTATCATAACGGTATACAAACAACGTTCCTAAGCGCTCACCCGCGATATCAAGCGGTGCGATAATCGCAGAATAACGATTGATTTCCGATCCCTCAAATCCCAAAGTCTGTAAATTGACATTCTCTTTTGTAGAAAGGATTCCAAGTAATCTCTCATTCAGCATCGGATCAATAAAGCCTCCGACCTCATCCACAATCAGTTCTGTAATATCCGGTGTGCTCTTGCTATGACTAACACCAAGCACCTTGCCCTTTTTACTGATGACAAGGATGCAGGAATCCAGAATCTCTGTCAACACTTGACAAATATCATTAAAAACTACTTTTGAAGAATTATTGTTGTGCAATAATTTCCCAATTTTTCTTGTCTTATCTAATAACTGAACACTCATGTGCTTCCTCCTCGTGCCACAAACTACATTTGCCAACAACTATACAGATTTTAGCATAATCGCATAACAATTACAATAGTTTTCTGAAAATTGCACATACTTGCATGAATTGTGTATAATCACAGAATATTCAAATTAATCTTCCTCTGTCGTTGCTGCCTCCACATGACGACACTCTTCGTTGGCACAAACCAGTTTATTTCCCTTGCGCACCATATAACCACCACATTTTGGACATGGCTTTGCCACCGGTCTTGCCCATGACATAAAGTCACAATCCGGGTTGTTCTCACAGCCATAGAATCGTCTTCCCTTTTTGGATTTTTTCATAACAATATCCTTGCCGCATTTTGGACATGCCACGCCAATTTTCTCTAAATATGGCTTGGTGTTGCGACACTCCGGGAATCCCGGACAAGCTAAGAACTTTCCGTGAGGGCCATATTTCACAACCATATTTCTGCCACATTCTTCGCAGATTACATCTGTAACTTCATCTTCAATCTTAACTTTCTGTAATTGATTCTCAGCGACTTTGACAGCCTCATCCAAATCCGGATAGAAATTACTGATGACAGATTTCCATGCCACATTGCCTTCTTCTATTTGATCCAAAAGACCTTCCATATTTGCAGTAAAATGCTCATCTACAATTGATGGGAAGGATTCCTTCATAATACTGTTAACTACTTCACCCAATTCCGTTACAAAGATATTTTTTGCTTCTTTTGTAATATATCTTCGTTTCAGCAGAGTTGAAATGATTGGTGAATATGTACTTGGGCGTCCGATGCCAAGTTCTTCTAATGTATGCACCAGTGATGCTTCTGTAAAGTGTGGTGCCGGCTGCGTAAAGTGCTGTTTTTCTTCAAATGCAGAAAATTCTAATTTCGTATCTTCTGTAATTGCATGTGCACTTAACTTTTTATCTTCTTTTTCTTCATCCGATGCGGTATATACGAGCATAAAACCGTCAAATACACGTTTGGAATCCGATACGGTGAAACGATAATCCTTTGCAGCAATTTTCACATTCACTGTCTCATATAAAGCATTACTCATCTGACTTGCAACAAAACGTTTCCAGATCAGCTGATACAGACGGAACTGATCTCTTGAAAGAGAATCCTTAATTTCAGATGGTATTCTCGTAATATCAGAAGGACGAATTGCCTCATGCGCATCCTGTACCTTTGTTCCATTTACCTTGGCTTTTGCTGCGCCTTCCTGCAGATAATCTTCGCCATAGTTTTCTGAAATAAAGGAAATTGCTGCACTCTTTGCCTCATCAGATACTCTGGTCGAGTCTGTACGCAAATAAGTAATCAGACCGACCGTTCCCGTGCCTTTAACATCCACGCCTTCGTATAACTGCTGTGCGATACGCATTGTTTTTTGTATAGAGAAATTTAATGCCTTTGATGCTTCCTGTTGTAACGTACTTGTCGTAAATGGCAACGGTGCCTTTTTCTCACGTTTGCCCGTTTTAATATTATCTACCCGATAAGTTGCCGACTGCAGCTCATCCATGATTTTATCCAATGATGCCTTGTCACCAATATCTAATTTGCCATTTTTATCTCCATAAAACTTGGCAACGAGCTGTTTCTTTGTATCCAGATTATCTAAGATGACATCAAGTGTATAATATTCCTGTGGAATAAATGCTTCAATTTCCTCTTCTCTGTCACAGATAATGCGAAGTGCTACCGACTGTACACGGCCAGCAGAAAGACCTCTTTTTACTTTTGCCCACAACAGCGGACTGATTTTATAACCCACCATACGATCCAGCATTCTTCTTGCCTGCTGCGCATCTACCAGATTCATATCAATCTGGCGTGGATTCTTCAAAGAATTTTTTACTGCTGTTTTTGTAATCTCATTAAACGTAATACGCTTAACATCTTTTCCTTCCAATTTCAGTGCATTCGTTAAATGCCATGAAATTGCTTCTCCCTCGCGGTCCGGGTCAGTTGCGAGATAAATACGATCTGCCTTTTTTGCTTCTTTACGAAGGCCTGCTAAAAGCTCTCCTTTGCCACGAATTGTGATGTATTTCGGCTCATAATCATTTGCCGGGTCAAATCCCAACTGGGATTTTGGAAGATCTCTCACATGTCCATTTGATGCCATAACCTCATAATTTTTCCCCAAAAATTTCTTAATGGTTTTTACTTTTGCCGGTGATTCCACGATCACAAGATATTTTGCCATTACGTTCTCCTTATATATCATCCTTTATTTCATACGGATATATTGATTCTTAAAACATTCCCGCAGCATCCCTTTGTCGCATAGCTGCATAATGACCGATAACAGATAAAGTAACTCTAAGCCTGTCTCCTGTAATACATCTTCTATGCTCTTGGGATAGAAATCAAAGCAACTATACACCAACAATTCATCTTTTTCAAGGAGAATTTCATTTGATGTGAACGCGCCTCCACATGTCAGATCGGTTAATTGCGTCTCTTCTATTTCCTGTAAAAACTGTTCATAAGAGGTAATAATGCCTGCTCCCTGCGCGATCAGACGGTTGCATCCGGTACTCAAAGCATCCGTCATTCGCCCTGGCACTACATAAATATCTTTCCCCTGTTCCAGTGCAAAGTCTGTCGTAATCAAAGATCCACTTTTCTCTTTTGCTTCCACGACAACAACATATCTTGCCATTCCGCTGATAATACGATTCCTAGGAGGAAACTGCCGGGCAATCGGCTTACTTCCCGGCGCGTATTCTGAAAGTACACATCCCTCACTTATGATCTGTTCATAGAGCCTTCTGTGTTCCGCCGGATAACATACATCCACGCCACAGCCAAGTACTGCAATTGTCTTCGCACGCGCCTGCAAACAGCCAATATGCGCATACGCGTCTATGCCCCTTGCCATTCCGCTAATGACAACATAACCGTTTTTGCCAAGAAAATATGCCAGTTCCTGCGCAATTTTTTTACCATAAGCACTACATCCCCTTGCACCGACCATCGCCACAATCTTTTTCGTATCCGGAAGCTCTCCACGCACATACATACCATAAGGCGCATCAAATACCTCTTTTAAATAGTAGGGATATTCTGCATCTTCCAACGTAACAAACGATTGTCCGGTCTCTAAAAAAGCCTGATATAGCACATCCAGATCGCACAACTCCCTTGCTTTTAAAAACCTTATCCGTTGCTTTTCATCGAGAATTCCATCCTCCTGCAATGTTTTTTCTGATAACAAGAAAATATTTTTTGCGCTCTTATAATGCTCTAACATCACTCTTTTTGTACGATTTCCCAGACCTTGCAATTGCATCCACCAATATTTATATTTCATAAGATTTTCTCCCAATAATTTTTTTGCATGCCACGATACCAGACTGCCTCCTGTAAATGTTTACACAAAATATAATCACTTCCATCCATATCCGCTATTGTTCTGGCAACACGAAGCAGTTTATGATACGTTCGCGCTGTCAGTGCCAACTGCTCAAAAACAGCTTCCATATATGCTTCCTCTTCTTCTAAAAGAGGACAGTACACATCCATTTTCTCCGCCGGAATCTGGCTATTATAACGGATACCAGTTCCTGCAAAACGTTCGCGCTGTAGCATATGCATACGACACACGCGCTCACGAATAACAGCCGAACTTTCATTCTTTCCCTTCTTTGTTGTCAAATCATGGAAGCCAACACCTGCTGCCTCCACACATAAGTCGATGCGATCCAGAAGTGGCTGACTCAATTTATTGTGGTAGCGCAAAAGTGACTGCCTAGTGCAATTACAGCGGGAAAGATCCGGATAATAACCACAATTACAGGGATTCATGGCTGCAACCAGGACAAAATCAGCCGGGAAACAGTAATTTCCGCTCACACGCGATACGCAGACCTGTTTATCTTCTAATGGCTGCCGTAAGACCTCTAACGTACTCTTTTTAAATTCTGTCAATTCGTCCAAAAATAACACACCACCATGTGCCAATGAAATTTCTCCCGGATGTACCACATTTCCCCCTCCGATCAATCCCTGCTCCGTAATCGTATGATGCGGACTGCGAAATGGTCGTGTGCTGATCAAATGATCTGCCTCTTTGAGTACACCACATACACTATAGATTTTCGATACTTCCAGCTGTTCTTCCTCACTCATTGGCGGCAAAATTGTCGGTATGCACTTAGCCACCATCGTTTTTCCTGCACCGGGCGGTCCCACCATGAGCATATTATGCATGCCGGATATTGCCACTTCACATGCTCTTTTCAAAAGTTTTTGCCCATTAATCTGTGAAAAATCATGGGAAGATGGCTGCACAATAATTTCTTTTTGCTGTAAGATACCTGTAGCATCTTCTGACGACTGTCGTTTTTCTCCCTGTAAAAAAGCGACAACCTCCTGTAAATGGGAAACACCAATAACCGTTATACCCGGTACGAGTGCTGCCTCCTTCTCATTTTCTTTTGCAACCACACAGGTCGTTATACCTGCCTCTCGCGCACAAATCACCATCGGTAAAACACCATTTACACCAATAATTCTTCCTTCTAAGGAAATCTCTCCGGCAAAGAATATTTCCGGTAACTCCTCCGTAGAAAAAACACCCATTGCAGCCAGTACTGCCACCGCCACAGGAAGATCAAAACCCGAACCGGATTTTCTTACATTTGCCGGTGCAAGATTCACGGTAATCCGTTTGATCGGTAATTCATACCCACAGTTTTTAAGTGCTGTTCTCACTCGTTCTTTCGATTCGCGTACTTCTGACGCCAGTAGTCCCACCATTTCAAACATAGGTAAACCATTACTGATATCTGCTTCCACAGACACCATCCTTGCATCAATACCTAAAAGGACTGCTGTTTGTACTACACTATACATAAACCTTTCCTCATATTCTCTTGTATTCTATGTTTGGAAATTTCGTCGAAACGACGATATAACGAAAAAAGATGAAATTATCATAACATAAATTTCACCTTTTTCAAGAACTAATTATGAATTTGTCATAAGAGCCATCCGCAGCTTTTCCAAGGCTCTTTTCTCAATGCGCGACACATAGGAACGTGAAATCCCCATCTGTTTTGCAATCTCTTTCTGTGTTGCCGGATGCTCCCGGTACAACCCATAGCGTTTTTCTATAATTTGGCGTTCTCTGTCATTTAACACCTGTGGCATGAGGCAGTGCAGGCGCAGTAAATCATTTTTCTGATCCATCTGCGATGCCACATCAATCGGCTCCTGTTCTAAAACATCGTACAGCCGAATCTGATTGCCTTCCTTGTCACATCCAATTGGCTCATACAAAGATACGTCTTTTGCCTGTTTTTTACGACAGCGAAAATACATCAGTAACTCATTATCGATGCATCTCGCCGCGTACGTCACAAGCTTATATCCCTTCGTACCATCATAAGTATCAACTGCCTTTAATAGTCCAATCGTCCCAATAGATAACAAATCTTCCGGATCTTCATTGGGACTATAGTATTTCTTAGCGACATGTGCCACCAAACGCATATTGTGTTCGATCAAGCTGGCTTTTGCCTCCAAATCGCCATCCGCCATCTGTTGCAAAAGCATCTTTTCCTCTTCCGTGGTCAAGGGGGATAAAAATGTTTTCATGTCGCCTCAGAAAATCATTTTTTATATTGTATGTGTGCACCCCCTTGCAAGTGCCTTTCCACTCTAAAATTATCGAATCATTTCTGTCAGGCCAATTTTTTTATGCACTTTACGCAATGTCTTATTTGCAAAATAAGCTGCCTTTGCATCATTTTCCTTGATACAGTTTTCAATATATGCCTTATCTTTTAATAATTCGTCATAGCGTTTTTGTAATGGTGCAAGTTCATCTGCAACAGTTTCACCCACGGCAAGCTTAAAGTCACCATAACCTTTTCCGGCAAATTCTGCTGTAATTTCATCGTTTGTCTTTCCTGTCACACAACCATAGATATCCATAAGATTGCTGATACCAGGCTTATCTTCACCATAACGTACCTCAGCCTCAGAATCTGTGACAGCACGCTTAAACTTGCGGATGATGGTATCTTTATCGTCCAATAACATAATGGTTGCATTCACGTTTTCGTCTGACTTTGACATCTTTCTTGTTGGATCCTGCAAACTCATAACCTTTGCACTATTCTTTCCAAAATAAGCTTCCGGTACTGTAAATACCTCTCCATAAAGATTATTAAAACGTTCTGCAATGTCTCTTGTAATCTCTAAGTGCTGCTTCTGATCAATACCAACCGGTACCACATCAGCCTGATACAACAAAATGTCAGCTGCCATCAATACCGGATAGGTATAAAGCCCTGCGTTGATATTATCCGCATGTTTTGCCGCTTTATCCTTAAACTGTGTCATACGATTTAATTCACCCATGTAGGTAAAGCAATCCAGCACCCATCCCAGCTGTGCATGTGCCGGCACATGTGACTGGTAATAAATACAGTTCTTTTCCGGATCCAAACCAGCTGCAACATACAGTGCATATAGCTTTCTTGCGTTCTGACGGAATTCTGTCGGATTCTGGCGAACGGTCAGGGAATGTAAATCCATTACTCCATAAAAGCACTCATATTCATCACATAAATTTACCCAGTTTTTCAATGCTCCCAAGTAATTTCCTAAGGTCAATGTTCCTGTTGCCTGCATACCGCTATAAAGTATTTTCTTTTCTTTTTCCATTTTCTAATTCCTCTCTTCTCTCCTAAATCTATATATTATGTAAAACTTCACGTCTTACATAAGAAAATGTCTCTTCCTCGCCCTTTTCTGCGAGCATAACAAGTAATCTTTCTAATAATGCTGCTGTCTCCGGATGTATGATGTATTTGTGACATCCTTTGCGATAATATGCCAACGCACTGGCATCGGTATAATCCTCTTTCATATAATTCCGACTAGCTGCAATGCGGTCTACAAACATTTCCATCACATAGCGGGTTGGCATTTTCATCCCTATCATACCATCTGCCGGTGGCATTCCATAGTCAATCCAATATTCAAAATGATGCTTATTGCGTCCTTTGTGGTGCAGCCATGCCATGGATACGCCTGTTGCTTCTCTCTCTGCATTATTAGGGCTGCGTGTTCCCTGATAGTATTTACATCCCACCAAAAATTCTACCGGTGCATACTTTGAAAGATCATGCAATAATCCTTGTTTATATAAACCTAATTTAAAACAATACCCCATCACAAGATGTCTATGATGCGTAATTGTCTTAAAGTGTTCTAACGCTTTCATTATACTCCTTTCCCTCACGAAAACAAGAAATCAGTATGGATATGGATTGTGGTGCCACTTCCACACATCTTTGTTCTTCTATCGGTTGCGGAACAAAATCATCTGTCGAGCGATCCGCTGTATTCATTACCTGCATCCACTCCTTTTCTTTGGATAGACTTGGCAATGAAATTCTTGCTCTCTCATAATGGAAATTGTATGCCACATATACATCTTCCTCTTCTTTTACATAATGTCCCGTATACAAGATACCTATCGCCTTTTGTTCATCTCCAATATGCATCAGCCATGGTTCTGCCCCATGATAGGATAAATCCGGCATGCCTACATGACAGTAATCGGTAAAACGCATGGCGTTTTCCTGCCGAAGCACACGATGTTCCTTTCGAAAAGCAATCAGATTTGTCAAAAAAGACGTCAATGCCTTTGCATCTGCACTGCGTGTTCTATACTGAACCCAGCCAATCGCATTATCCTGACAATACGGATTGTTATTTCCTTCCTGTGAATTCAGACACTCATCTCCGCCACAGATCAATGGCACTGCCTGTGCAAGCAAAGTCATACAAAGACCATTTTTCACCTGCATATAACGCATCTTCTGAATTTGTTTATTTTTGGAAATTCCTTCAGCTCCATAATTAAAACTACAGTTAAAATTATTGCCATCGCGGTTTTCTTCCCCATTATCCTGGTTGTGCTTTTCCCCATAGCAATAGGAATCATACAGTGTAAATCCCGTTGTATTTGCCATATAATTTACAAAACCATACGACGCATTCTGGCGACGTAAGAAATTAGTAAACTGCACCATAGAACCCTGCATATGATTTTGGAGCTGACGCCCTACATACAAAAAATCATCTTTGTATTGAAAAATATGTTTATGTTCTTTTTGCTGCTGACAACTTTCCGGAATGGTCTCCACAAAAATCTTTGTATCCCGAAACCGTGGTGATGCAATCAGCTGTTCTGTCGGAACATGACAGCCCAACAAATGGAAGCCATCCACACCATAATGACTTACCCAATACCACAGGCAATCCATCATCAACTCCTGTGAGGTTTCTGCCGAAAATGCAATTTCCATGATGACTTCCATGCCGGCCTCATGAATTTTTTTAATCATCGTACGGCAGCGCTGTGGGGCTTGTACCCCTCCAAAATAAGATGCTTTTGGAGCAAAATAATAAGCATCACCATAGCCCCAGTAATTTGTTTTTTCCTGTGGAACACATGTAACAAGACTATCTCCATTTTCATCGATGTTCTGGCTTTTTTCGTAGAACACTTCCTCAAATTCATAAAATGGCTGAAACTCCAAAGAAGTGATCCCAAGCTTCTGCAAATATGAAAGCCCGGCTAAAATCCCGGCATCTGTCCCTTTTTCTGAATTCTTAAAACCATGCTGCATGGTAAAACCACGCATATGTAGTTTGTACATTACCATGTCCTGGGCTTTAATCCATCGTCCGCGCTGTGCCGGCAGTTCATAGGTCACATCAAATGCACCATAGCATCCGTCATCCTGTCCAAAACGCATCGTATCATTCCAGACTTCACGTCCTGCAATGCTTCGCGCATAAGGATCCACAAACAGCTGCTTTCCCTGTCGTATACGATAACAATAACGTTCCCATTTACTGCCTATAAGTTCCACAGAGTATACCTGACCAATACGATAAGCCTCTGGCAGCGCAATTTCCTCTATAAGCGTTTTATTCTTACGGTCATACAAACAGATGGCACAATCCTCCTCTGTAGAAAGTGCAAAGGTAAACATCATACCATCTGTCGTCTTTTTTGTTCCATATCTTTCAAAATCACCGATTCTAATCTTCATATGCCCCTTCTCATGTCCGCCTTAACTATTAAAAATCTGTTTCTATTATACTTGAAATGTTGCTTTTTTCCAAATCCTTTCGTATAATCTTTTTAATTCCATAGGAATTATGAAAAATAAAGAATGAAAAGGAGACGGTTATGGCAAAAGATGAAGTTTTTCCAGTAGATGAAAACGATGATGATGTAGTAGTGACAATTGAAATGGATGATGGTTCTGAAGTAACCTGCGAAATTTTAACCATTTTCGATGTGAACGACCAGGATTACATTGCGCTTCTTCCATACGAAGAAAATGGTAAAGAAGTAACCGATGATACTGTATACATTTATCGTTATCACGAAGCTGAAGATGGAACTCCTGCTTTAGAAAATATTCAATCTGACGAGGAATACGAAGCTGTCGAAGAACGCTTTGATGAATTGTTGGATGAAGCAGAATTCGACGATATGGACTAATGTCTCTTTTGCACCTTTTGCATTTCTTCCAGGAAACGCGAAGGGTGCATTTTTTTATCTTCATATGATTGCACATAAAGCAGATATAATCTTTTTTTCGCACGCGTCATTCCTACATAAAACAGACGACGTTCTTCTTCTACCGCGGCAGATGTTGTCGCCTTTTTTGTTGGCAGAATACTTTCATTACAATCTAAAATAATCACGGTATCGAATTCTAACCCCTTCGATCCATGCAGTGTATATAATCCGACCTTTCCTGTCTTATCTTTTACTTTTTCCCGGTTAATCCGTTCCACGAAATCCCGTTTTTCTTCCCATTGCAAAAGCATCTGTCCAATGGATGTCGTATCTTGCACTGCATCCAAAAACAAGTCTCTTATTTCTTTCCATTCTTCATACTGTTCTTTATTTTTTGCCTCTTTCAAAAGATAGTTCTCATAGCCTAAACGTTTACAGATAAAGGTCACTGCTGCTTTTCCGGACAACGTTTTTAAAAAACTAAGATCCCGTTCTAATGCTTCAATTTTCTGTTGCATCTGTGGCTGTTTTTCATAATATGATTTCCATGCAGAAAAGGTCACCCATTCTTTTGTAACACTAGCCCTCTGCAAATACCGATTTGGCCGGTTCATTACGCGAAACAGGTCTCTGCGATGCAGCATCGGACTGCACAGACGCAGATAAGAAACAATATCCTGCATCACGAAATGCATATACGGATTGCTCATATGATCCTTTACGTAAAATGGTATATTCTGTTCTGCCAGACCCGATAACAACCATGTGATCTGTCGATGGTTACGATACAAAATGGCACAGTTTTCCCACGTTTTTTCTTCCTCTTGCCGCGTCCTTAAAATCGATATAACCTGTGTCACTTCCTGCTGTTCATCCTCTGAGGCAACACATTCTAACACGCCCTCTTCCTGTTTGACTCCGTCAATCTGCTTACAAAAACGTTTTTCATTATGTGAAATTAAGTGCAGGGAAGCTTCCAATATCTTTTGTTCACAGCGATAGTTTTCCTGTAGTTGTATCTGTTTTATCGCGGGATAATAGGAAGAAAAAGAAAACATCAGCTCCGGTTTTGCCCCACGAAAGCCATAAATAGACTGGTCATCATCTCCCACCATAAACAGATTATTTTCCGGCAGTGCCAACAGTCTGATCATATCAAACTGCAAAGGATTCATATCCTGTACTTCATCCACAAGAATATAGGAAAAACGCTCCTGCCATTTTGCCAGAAACGCCGGATCCTTTTGCATCCGGTCTTTCGTTTTTACAAGGAGATCATCAAAATCAAAGAGTTCATACGCATCTTTTCTCGCCTCATAATGAGCATACATCTGCTGTATCGTTTGTTGTGAAAAATATGCGGATTCATATTGCGCCAGATCGCACATCGTGTTTTTGATAAAGCTGATTTCCTGCTCCATGTGTTCCATTTCTTCTTCCGCGGAAGACAACTTGCAGGCATAAGCGGTTTCTTTTAGAATCTGTCTTTTTGTCTTTTGATCCATCAAGCGGTATTTTCGAAAAAAAGAATCCTGCCGCAACATCCCATAAAAAACAGAATGGAACGTTCCAAAGACCACGGGGCATTCCTGCTCCATCAATCCATCGAAACGTTCCTTCATTTCAAGTGCTGCGGCCTTCGTAAATGTGATTACCAGAATGTTCTCCGGTAAAATATGATTATTTGTAATAAGATGTTGGATGCGACGGATCAGGACATATGTCTTACCACTGCCTGGTCCTGCCAATGTCAGACATGGTCCCATACCATGACACACTGCCTCTTGTTGAGACGGACTCAGCATATAAACTCCTTACTACTCTTCGTTATTTACTTTCTTCAGACCTTATATTTATTTATGATTACTCTTATGCAATCTCATTTTGCAATTTTTCAATTGCTGCACGAATCCTTGCCAGGGATTCTTCTTTTCCAATGACTTCCATAATCTCTGTTGCACCACCAGGAGTCATCTGTTTTCCAGATACTGCGGTACGAACCGGCCACAATACGTAACCGTTCTTGTAACCTTTTTCTGCTACAAAACCACTGATACATGCGTAAATCGCATCGTTTGTATAATCCTCCAACTCTGTAAGTACAGGGAGAATCTCCTGTAATACCGTAAGAGAACTTTCCGGATTCGTTTTCATTTTCTTATGTGTGTACATAGAAATGTCATACTCCGGTACCTGCTCAAAGAAATCAATATGATCTGCAATATCCGGGAAAACCTCGATACGGGTCTTTACCATAGCTGCAATCTTCTTCAAGTCATAATCCTTTGTAATAACCTTGCGGATATATGGTTCTGCCATCTCGTAGAAGCGGTCAAAATCCATTGCTTTTAAGTATTCTCCATTCATCCAGCGAAGCTTTACAGTATCAAATACTGCCGGTGATTTACTCATATGATGATAATCGAACACCTTTACCAGTTCTTCTAAGGAGAAAATCTCCTGGTTATCTACCGGACTCCAGCCTAACAATGCAACAAAATTAATGATTGCTTCTGTCAAAAATCCCTGCTCAAGTAAATCCTCATAAGAAGAATGACCACTTCTCTTACTTAACTTCTGATGTTCTTCGTTGGTAATCAACGGACAATGTACATAAACCGGAATATCCCAACCAAATGCTTCATACAAACGATTGTATTTTGGGGAAGATGATAAATATTCATTACCACGAACGACATGTGTAATTCCCATCAAATGATCGTCCACAACATTAGCAAAATTATAGGTTGGATATCCATCTGATTTAATCAAAATCATATCATCTAATTCTGCATTATCTACGGTAATATCACCATAGATTTCATCCTCAAATGTCGTTGTGCCTGTACGGGGATTATTCTGACGAATAACATATGGCTTTCCGGCACGAAGATTCTCTTCGATTTCTTCTTTTGATAAAGAAAGACAATGCTTGTCATAGATAGAAATCTCTTTTCCTGCAACGGTCTGTTTCAAACTATCTAATCTCTCCTGATCACAGAAGCAATAATATGCTTCTCCTTTTTCAATCAGTTCTTTTGCATATTTTAAGTAGATTCCCTGCGCCTGACGTTCGCTCTGCACATATGGGCCAACCCCACCATCTTTATCCGGACCTTCATCATGGATCAGGCCTGTACTCGCCATCGTACGATAGATAATATCTACAGCGCCTTCCACATATCTCTCCTGGTCTGTATCTTCAATACGGAGAATAAAATCTCCGCCCTCATGTTTTGCGATCAAATAGGCATATAATGCGGTACGAAGATTGCCCACATGCATACGTCCTGTTGGACTTGGTGCAAATCTTGTTCTTACTTTGCTCATCTTAAAACCTTCCTTGCTTATAACGTTTTTATCCTATCTATCATAGAAAAAAAGGGAGATTTTGTCAAACCGATTATTTCCATAATCACACATCTTTTTTCCTAGCATACTGTAAGTATGAAGAAAAGAAAAGGCAGTCTTATGAATCCATATCGAAACAAAGAACACCCATCCAACCGGGCCGCGAGTAATCCGAACGGATTAAAGAATTTTGCTGTAGCCATGGGATATGTTCCCTGGCAGTATTTAACAACACTTTACGAACCTGATAAAGCCCTCAAGGTTGGTACTATTTTCCCAGAACTCAACAAACCATTTGAAGGAAGGAGAATGCGCTCATAATGCAAAATCGAAACCAGGATCAATTACTTTGCTGGATTGACATGGTAAGCATCATGCTTGTCGATCTGACAGAATATCTCGATACACATCCTTTTGATGAAGTAGCCATGGATCATTATAACCATTATCAGACGCTTTACCAAAATGCCTTACAGGAATATGCAAAAGCTTATGAACCATTAACACTTTCAACAGCAACTCCAGAAAACATGTGGACCTGGGGCGTTTCAAAAAATCCATGGGAAAGAGGTGCGAATTAATGTTCCATTACGAAAAGAGATTACAATATCCCATCAACATCAAACAGACGAACCCAGAGGCAGCATCTATTATTATCAGCCAGTATGGTGGTCCCGACGGTGAACTCGGTGCATCACTGCGCTACCTTTCACAACGTTATACCATGCCATATCGTGAAGTTGCCGGCTTATTAACCGATATCGCAGTTGAGGAGCTTGGTCATTTGGAAATGGTTTCTACCATCGTGTATCAATTAACCGATGGTCTTTCACCAGAGGAAATCAAAGCCGGTGGTTACGACAAATACTTTGTCGATCACACTTTAGGTGTCTATCCCCAGGCC
Organism: uncultured Lachnospiraceae bacterium; assembly: GCA_934352055.1. GTDB lineage: Bacteria > Bacillota > Clostridia > Lachnospirales > Lachnospiraceae > Pararoseburia. The sequence goes on along the minus strand of CAKRJY010000013.1, from coordinate 26,282 downwards.
GCATCCGGTACTCCATTTTCCGCTGATACGTTCCAATCTACCGGAGATACCATTACCGATTTATACGAAGATATGGCGGCGGAGCAAAAAGCCCGCACCACCTATGACAATATTCTTCGTATGGTAAAGGATCCTGATATCGTTGATCCGATTCGCTTCCTCCGCGCCAGAGAAATTGTACACTTCCAGCGCTTTGGTGAAGCGATGCGCATCGTCTGCGACCGATTGGATGCCAAAAACTATTATATGTTTAATCCTTCCTATGATGCTTAATTTGTTTGTGTTCCCTGTGGAGGCTGCATATTGCCGCCTCCCTGGGATGGTTTTTCGCAATTCTTTTTTACATCTGATAGAAATTCAAATTTTCACGTAATTCCGGTGTCATCTCACCACCCTCACGTTTGTATTTTTCATATAATCCCTGTAAGCGTTTGTAACTTCTCGCATTGTTTGTCTCAAACTTTGAAATGGAATCCGCAAACATTGGATTGCCTCGCAAATCTGAGCGATACAGTTTCGCAAACGGGCAATAGGTAAACATAATTTGACGTACATAACGATTGAGGCGGAAACCACCTTTCGCTTCGTACTTAATCCAGTTCTGATAATCTTTGACAAAAACTTCCCGGAAATTGTTTTTTGCACGCGACAGAGCACCCTTAATCTGATCCTTCGTCTCCGGAGACAATTCTCTGTTTTTACGGTAGAATTGCAGATAATCATAATAATCGCTCGTCAGGGAATGTTCACGTAAATCATTCCAACGTACACCCTGAATCTTTCTACACATTTCCCAGCGATATCTTCCGCAATTTTCCAAAATAGCTTCCTGAAGATCGACCGCCGTAAAAATCGGAACCATAAAACGCGCAGGTGTATCGTTTCGCACGCTTGCCGTTTCCTGCCACATCATCGCACGCGTTCCCGCATTTGGCATCAAAATAACATCCGGCAAAATTTCTTTCATGATCATTTCGTTCTTCAACAAATCTCCCGTAGTTTGTTGTGGAAACATCGGGCGATAGAACAACGAATAATCCACTTTACGCACAGCGTTAAAGGCATCCTCTAAACGGTCTGCTGTAACGAGCATCTTGTCTAAACTGTTAAACAAATCCTTCTCCGTCAACAACGGTGAAAACATCGTAATATTACCATATGTCACACGATTGACCGAAACAAACATATTTTCAAGCTCATACTTGGCTTTTGCTTTCTGATCCATTTTCATGCGCTCGATTTCATCTTTGGTCCATTCACCTCTGCGCAATCCATCCGTCAGATATGCGGTATAATCCATGTCAAATTCGTTCTTTGACGGTTCTTTTTTTCCTTCATAAACAGCTTGCAGCCATGAGAAAATCGTAAAGACATGCTCAGAAGAACACATATCCAAATGCGCTGATAATTGATAGAGTTCACTTGTCTTATCCTCTCCCAGATAGCTCTGGTCGATATAAGCAAAATTGAAAAACATCTCCATCACCGGTGTGATTTTCTTTTTATGTTCCATTGCCTGCATAAAGCAATCCCAGTACAGTTCATAGAAGACTTTTCCGACTTGTTTGCGCAGACGATAAGCATCTTCATCTTTGTTGTCCGCATCCTTTACTTTTTCGTAGGATACAAAAAGATCCCGCATCGTCTCAAACTTTTCATTTTCATAGCCTGCATATTGTAAAATATACTCTAAGTCCGTCTGACATACCTGCTCTTTTGCGCTCTTCTTTTCTGTATTTGACGCGTATTCTTTCTTGCAGGTTTCTAACAGTTCCTCTGCATATATTCCTAAATGCTCTGCACAAAGGAGTTGTTCCTCTATTAACTTTTTGATTTCACCATCGTCTGCCCCCTGTGCTTTGACTGCACTTTGCAGTTCCAATGATGCATGAAATAAATCGTTTCGTATTTCGCTGACTAAGGCATCTCTATTATTTCGCAAGAAAACAGACATTTCGCGGATACCACGTGCGATACGATGCATCTGTGCGGATGCCTCCATAATAGCTCCGATACACAGGTCTTCATCCGTTTCCATCAACTTCAGGTAAGCATCCAATTTTCCCCGAATCAGACTGTTACTGCTGTTGATTTCCCAGTTTTCTGCTTTATGCTGCATTTCAAGCGGTACAATACTCTCCACATCCAAAGAAGGCATTGCTTCCACTTTATTGCGGGCACAAAGGTAAATATATTCTTCATACATATGATCTGCCGATGTTAAAAACTGGCGTATCTTATGATACATATCTGCATAAGCACAGAACATCTGGTGTCTCTGCAATAATGCACTGCGTAAAAAGATTTTGCGCATTTTCGGTTCTGCTGTCAAAAACTGCTTCAAATCATTGACACCCTCACATGGAAAAACATACAGTGTAACATCACTGTTTGCTTCATAATCGCAGATAAACCAATCCTGTTCTAAAATACCTATAATAGAGTTTGGTCCTAACGTAGTTTCCTCAAACTCATGACAAAGTGTTACGGTTCCCTCCTGCACAATATACCAGGCACTCACCTTATCTTTTCTTTTTGCAACCTTCTCCCCTGCTTTCAGATGAATAACTTCCATCTTTCCGCTCCTTTCAAACACCTAACAAATCTTTTACTTCTCATCCAGACCACACAACTTATCTACCGATGATATAATCTCTATAATTTCCGGCACATAATGTTCATGTTCTGTCATCAAACGGTCAATTTCATTTCTCTCGCTTTGCACAATCTTACGGTTTTCTTCCATATGTGCTCTGATTTTTTGTCTGCGCTTCACAAGATTATGTTTGATTTCCACCATTTCCTGATCGTCAATCAATGCTTTTGTCTGTGTAAGCCAGATTTTACGGTCATACAAATCTATACGCTGCAGCAATCGTATCAGCCGGCCATTAAAATATTCCAAATCATCATTGTTGCGCAAAAACTTTTCTTTTTCTCTGACTGCACTTGTATATTGTTCCCATACATAATTTAACTCTGTCGAATTGTGTATGCCAAATTTATCTTTTGTATATTCCACGGCTTTTGTCACATTGACATATTTCATGCACACTACATTCAATAGACTAATTGCCTGATTTTCATTCCGCGTTGCCTGGCGCATCTGTTTTTGCAAATACAGACTGCGAAAATAAATAATTGCACCACCAAGGGCACCCACAAAAAACAGTACCAAAAAAGCAACCGTCAAATCCATTTTTGCCATAAATTGCAACACAAATAAAAGAATGAGCAGTGTTGCATACAATAGAAACAATAACACCGAAGCTCTTTTTAGGATTTTACGTTCACCGGTAATGGCTTCCCTTTCAATCTCCCACTGATTCTTTTGCGCCTCTAAAATATTTTTGTCTCTGCGCACCTTATCCTGATAGCGTTCGTTATCCAGCATGCGGTGAATGGTCTGTGGAATATCATCCTCTTCCTGCTCCATCAACATAAACTGTTCTTCTGATATTTGATAGGATGCCTTTTCGTACGCCTGGCGCGCTGCATTCAACTGTTCAATATTTGTCGCAGCTTCACGGATGGATTGGCGCATCTCCTCCGGCAGACCTTCAATTGTCTGTATGTCGGTCAGATAGGATGTTACAATACGATATTCTGTTTTTTCTCCCTCGATTTCCTTGGTCAGTGCAATAATCTGTTCACACGAATCCAAAATATAGTGTTCTAACTTTTTTGGATCGTTCCAATTGTCTATCGTCTCTATCTCCTGATAGACCTTTGCAAATGCCTCGTCAATCTCCTGTTCTTTTTTACGTTTCTTTCCAAAAAATAGCATCCGTTTCTCCCAAACGATATCGCTTTATTAAATACGACACAAATGATTGTAATCTACTTTCCATTGATCTAAGATCGGACCGATTACATTTTCTCTATCTTCGTCCTGCTGCAATGCCTGCTGAATCTTTTCATCGAAATCATGGATTTGCTCTTTGGCACTTAGCATCGTGACTTCTTCGCATATTTCATCCACCATGTCCTGTGGAATAAAATATGTATCAACCAGCTCCTTAAAATGTGTTTCGTCCTTGTTACAGCGAAGTGCTGCCAGCATAGAGCGAAGTGACTGTACTTTATGATTGCGCTTGTATGCCTCTTCAAAACAGAGTGATGCCTCTCCAAAAAAGAACAGCCTCCCATATGCCACGCCCAGATTATGCCAGACATCACCCTCAAAAACAGTTGCACCATGTGTCACTGCCGGGTCATCGAGCATTTTTTCATATTCAAAAATAGCATCCACAATCTTATCTTTTTCCATCAAACGGTCTGCGCGCATTTTCTGGCATTCCGTCGGACTTTTATTTTCAAAAGACGCAATTGCCTGCAAGACATCTCGAATTTCCACGCTGGTCAGATAGCCATTATAGGTCAGGATCTGCCCGATAAAAATATGAAGCGGCGCCTGCTGTGAAATCGTATCCAATAACTGTTTCTCTAAATCACGCGCCCCAAGCTCTCCGCCAATCCAGCGGCACAGCTCTTTCGACGCAAACTCTGTATTCAAAAGATACACATTGTGTGCAATATAATAACTCAGTTCTTCCAGAGAATAGATATTGAGTGCGCCATCCTCAATAAAATATGGATTTGCCGCTATGGATTGTTTACATAAGATTAATTCACCCATCTCATTTTCTCCTTACTCCAGGCAGATTGTATGTTCCCATGTCCGGTTTGATGACGGTGCAATCTCACCAAATCCAAGATCGCGAATGGTAATTTTCACTTTACAGTCAGATTCCGGTACCGCAGTGATACGCAATCTTGTTGTACGGCGTTCCCGCTCTACCATATCTGTCAGCTCCAGCAATTCCACATGCGCTTCCCGGCTCTCCGGTCTTTGGATCCACACTTCAATTTCCGGCGTACCATCCAAAATAACCTCACATTCACCAACTGCGTCAAACCAGCTTTCGCCTGCTGTAATCAATGTGAAAAACTGCATTTCATTCCGCACTAACACCTTTAAATACAGATTCAGCTTTAATTCGTTGTCCCCAATATATACAAATGGCCAGTCTCTTGTCTCATCCTTGATAAATCCTGCATAGCAGGCACCCTTAGAATACAGATTTTTACCCAGAAATACCTTTCTGGTATGGCAGAGGTATTGCAGCGATATTTTCATCCAATCACCGTCAAATCCATCTCCGATCAAATAAACGGAAGACACAACCTGTCCCGCCATGATTTGTTCTGCAATATGTTTAAATTGTTCATCCTTTTGATCCAGTAGCTTACCATTATTTTTTTGATCTAAGGTAATGACCTGCGGCGTTGTGTGCAGATTGCGATGCAGACAACAAGACATCATGTCTGATTCCGTATAATCAAAAAGTACAACATCGTGTAAAAAAGTCTCCGGCTGCTGGCTCAGCGCATAATAATAAAAGCTCTCCCGTCGATCTACAAGCAAAAGCTTTTCCGGCTCAAAGCCAAGCTTTACCATCACAGCAGAAAACAATTCCATATAAGAAACACTCACGCGATCCACACAAATTGTCATTCGTGCCAAAGGCATCGTGGCATGCACACTGCCAGCCAATGAAAAAACACGCTTGAGATAAATCGTCAACAAATCGGCTGCATCATATTTTTCATGTTCCAAAAAAATCTCTTCTTTTGCCGCTGCCTTCGCCAAAAGATTGTCTACACCCAGCGCTTCCCCTGCTTTGATGCGCATTTTGGCATCATGTCCAAAGAACCACTGACCCACACCTTTTTTCTTCGCCAACACCATCGGTATCTGGTAGCTCTCGCTTCCCATGATGGTACTGATTGTCTGCGGCTCCGTCATATGCTGTTGGTAAATACTGAGCATGGTATATTTATCACTGATATCAATACCAAGATACAGTCCCGCTTTCTGCTGTTCCATAGTCGCCTCTTATACTGTAGTAAATAGTTCCTTTGTTACATAATCCAATCCCTGATACTGCTTCATCAAAGCAGCCAGCTGTCCGTCTTCATGATACAGATACGCATTCTGCATCGCATTTAACATATCATATCGATCCAGATTTCCATCTTTTAAATCGCTTGAAATGCTCAGATCATCTGCACTCACCGGCAAATCAGAAACAGCATCCGCATACAATTCGTAGTGAATGGTCTCCCCAAAGAATACAACAAATTGTTTCACAAAAATGCCTTCATACATCTCAATCATTTCTTCCGTAATCGCTTCTTTCCCATCAAACTGATAGGTAATCGTGATCCGTTCTCCCGGATTTCCGCGATATTCCACGAAATGCTTATCATACAGATGATACTTGATAATCAGCCGATGATCGATATCTTTATAGAATTTAAAGTAAACATTGCGCAAAATATAATATTGTAGCAACTGATCTAGAATTGCATATTCCTTGTCATCGAGTGCATCTAACGTAGACAGATATTTCATATACGCCAGCTTACAACTTTCTTTTAACGCAACACCTTTTGAAAAATAATATGCCAGATATGCAAACAACTGCATTGGCACCTGGTCTTGGGATAACATATACGCATGCGACCAATAATTCAGATAAGCCTCTATTAACATCCGGTCCTTGCCTCGGGCAAGATAAGAATCATAAATCTCCGGTGTCTGCTCGACATGGCTTTCTGCATATAATGTCTGGAATAAGATATTTTCTTCCAAATCTACCACTGACATCTGCTGTTCCTTTGCTTTTTGCCAAAGGGCAATCATATCTTCACTTGGTCCAACATAATTCTGTGCCAAATAAGATATCATAGCCGGTGATGTCTGTTTCTTTTGCAGCAGATATCCGCATAACGCCAACAGAAAATCATCCTTTTCAAATTCTGTGGCTAAAATCTGCTCATTACACATTTGCAGTAACAAACGTTCATCTACCTGAAGTCCATAATATTGCTGCATCAGTGCATAAGCACGCGCATAGTCCTGACGCTGTATAAACAGAGAAATCACAAAGCCTCTTGTGGCTGTTTCTAACTGTCCGACAGCCGTATCCTTTGCAAAATGTTCTTCTAACATTTCTTCTCTGCAATGATTCTGCAAAAATCCAATAAACTCACTATATTTACTCTGTTTATAACACTCTGCCACTACCGATGATTCCAAAAATACCTGCATCCGTTTTACATCATCTAAGGTATAATCATCTGCGCTTTGTTTTTCGGCAAAATCTGCAAGAATAAATGGCAGTGATAACGGCGAGAGCTGTTGCAGGCGTTCCATAAATCGCTCCGGATACATCAAGCGCTGCAGCGTAAATGCCTTATGATCGCAAATCAAGGTACCATCTTTTTTCTCAAGCATCAGCTGATACTGCCCCGGCAAAATCGGAACATAAGCCTGATGGTTCTGTACCGGAATCACAATTGGCATTTCATACTGCTCCTGATACACAAAAGCTCGTGTAATATCCGGATAGAGACAAACCAGTTTTTTCATGAAAACCATACCGGAAATCAAGTGCGCCATTTCTTCATCCACCACACCCATTTCCAGCACATTTTGATAAATGATTGCCAGATTATCATTCATCCGGTTTGCCTTCATCTGTTCAATCGCAAACAATTCGATACTGCGTAAATATTGTTCGTATAACTGCGATATCTTTTTGCGGTCTGAAATAATATTGGCATAAAGCAATGCCTTTTTTTGATATGGCAGATTACAGCTATAACGGAAATACATCGTTACCATCTGTGGCAATTCTTCTGTGCTGTTATCCGGCATAGAAAGCATATAAGCTTCATACAGACCACTTAGGCGTAAATCAAGCACAACCGCCTCTCGATACCAGTGCAAATACTTTTCCTGATACATCTGATTTCGAAGCAAGTACGCTACCATCGTCGAAAACGCTTCCTCACTCTTTTCTACTTCGTATGCTTTGCAGGCGATTTCAAAGATATGTGCGTCAAAATCTTTCACGTTTTCAAGCACATGAAAAATCTGCATAGCCATATCTTTTGTATATGTCACATGGTGCGCTGCCCAATATAAAACCTTGATTGCCTGTGGCGTAAATTCATGTAACAAATATGGATCCTGCACATACATTGCATATGCTTCGATATATAAAAATGGTGTATCATGATTTGCATTGATCCACTGGTTTATGTCTTTTAATTTGCGTGATGGATTCTCCATATACGTCTCACGTAAAAAGGATAAAAACCAGAATAGGCGCACATCCTCCGGATGCTCCCTAAAAATCATTTCAATCTCTTTCGTCAGGCGATCCACATAGGATTTTTCCTGTTCAATCAAAGTACAAAGATATAAAAGATATGCCCACAACACACTTGACTTATCTGCGATTTCCCGCTTCATATCAGAAATAATCCAAAGTGCTTCCTGACGTTTTTTGTTAACAATGAGGCACTGTGCTTTCATAAGCATATACCATGCATTATTAGGACGACGTTCTAAGAGCTCATCCAAAAGTGCCACTGACTGGTCGCACCAGGCTCCCGTCGTAATTTCACGAAAACGATATTTCTTATATGTCTCTGTCAACTGCGCAAGACATTTCTTGTCCCTTCTCCAAGGGAATTCCTTCATCTCATCTTCACAATCAAACGTTGCCATAATCTCAATCACACGAATGGTTCCCTTGCAGGAAAATGTAATCCGTGCGCGATTGATGCCGGCATGCATGCGATTCTTATGTATATAGTAATTGAGAAGCATGGTGCTTCCCAAAAAATAATCGGTCGTAATAACATCTTTTTCTACGGTAACAAACGGGCTGTCACTCTCTACGGCAATCTCAATATGTCCCCATGTATTTTTCGCAATCACAAGCGTTTCTTTTCGGTTCTCTGTCACACGATAAAATGCCTCTTTGCGCTCACGCACCGTAAAATCTACTGCATCTTTCACACCGACAGCGACCAAAAACTCTTCTAAATTGGCTGCTGTTGGCAAAGCTTTTCGATAGCCGGTATAGACCATCTGTACTGTTTTTTCCTGACGTGATATGAATTTTTCAAATGGTGCAGCATAAAACAGCTGCATTGCTTCGCTCCAGTGCCCCTGTGCAAGTGTTGCAAAATCTTCAAGTGTTGCGATCTCTCCGATGGAAGCGTAAAGATGTTCCATCTCAAATTGTACATCAAAAGGAAGGCGACACTCCCTCTGGTTACATACGATTGTAAAATAACCTGTAAGGTGATCCCCTTCTCGATAATCCTGACCTAGCACTTCAAAACGTATGGTCGCTTCCATGCCATCAAACTGCGGCTTTGGAATCCGTATATATGGATTGGAAGAATATACAATACCACGTATGGGAACTTCGTTGGTTGAGCGCATTCCAAACTCGCCCTGTAATCGCTCTCCTATTTTACCAACCAGTGTTACGGTCTCTTCTGAAAATGCTATCTGCGGCCTTCTATTGTCAAATTTGTCTTCTGACATACGCCAGATTCGTTTACGCAAAATATGACACCCTTTTCCTGCCGTTTTATCTTCTGTCGGTTGCAATTTCCGACGAAAAAAGACTATAATGAATTATAAACTATTTCGAAAGGACATGCAAATAAACTTTGTCCTTCACAGGAGGAAAACATGCTAACACACAAGGACCATTTTCATGGAAGTGATTTAGAAAAAATAGAACAGATTTACGGCATTCGCAAAGAAGATATCATCAGTTTTTCTGCCAATGTCAATCCCCTTGGTATCTCGCCGAAATTACGCGAACATCTTGCCAGCCATATCGACTGCATCACCTCATATCCAGACCGCGAATACACGACCCTTCGAAAACGTATGGCTGATTATGTTGGTACAGAAAAAGAAAATATTATCGTAGGCAATGGTTCCACTGAACTCATCTCGCTTTTTATTCAGATCGAGCATCCGAAAAAAGCAATGATTTTAGGTCCTACTTACTCAGAATATGAACGTGAAGTCTCACTCGGTGGTGGCACCACTGTTTATTATCCACTCAAGGAAGAAAGCGGTTTTAAACTGGACACTGCACATTTTACTTCCAAATTAGACGATACCATAGATCTTTTAATTCTATGCAATCCGAATAATCCGACTTCAAGCTGCATTTTATCAGATGATATGCGCACCATTCTTGATGTCTGCAAAGAACATGGCATTTTTGTTATGGTAGACGAAACCTACATCGAATTTGTAGATGATGTAAAACACACAAGTGCTGTTTCCTTAACAGCTTATTATAATAATATCATCATCTTGCGTGGAACAAGTAAGTTCTTCGCTGCACCCGGACTTCGTCTTGGGTATGCTATTACAGGCAATGAAGATTTGCTGCGCAATATGAATCAGCGAAAGAATCCATGGATGATCAATTCTCTCGCCGCAATTGCCGGAGAGCTTATGTTCCAGGATGAAGCATATATTCAAAAAACACGTGCTTTAATCCAACAGGAGCGCACACGCTGCTATGAAACCTTAGCCGAATCTAAGCGTTTTCATCCATACAAGCCAACCGCTAATTTTATGCTGATGCGTATTGTAGATGAAGATTTAAACAGCAGCATCTTATTTGACCGTGCCATTCGAGAAGGACTTATGATTCGCGATTGCTCAACCTTCCCATTTTTGAATGACAAATATATCCGCTTCTGCTTTATGAACCCAGAAGATAACAGCCGTTTATTAGACTGTCTGCTACGTTAAATTGAATATTTCGTATAAAAAAGCACTGCAACATGATTTTTGAATCATCCTGCAGTGCTTTTCTTTTTATATATAATTCTTATTTATTTTGAAAGTATTCGTGAATACCCTTTGCAGCTGCTTTTCCTGCACCCATTGCAAGAATTACGGTTGCAGCGCCTGTTACAGCGTCGCCACCTGCATATACTGCTTCTTTTGAAGTTGCACCATCATCTTCACAGATAATGCAGCCTCTGCGATTCACATCCAATCCCTTCGTTGTAGAAGAAATCAATGGATTTGGTGAAGTACCCAGTGACATAATCACGGTATCTGCTTCGATCTCATATTCAGATCCAGGAATTTCAACCGGACTTCTTCTTCCGGATTCATCTGGTTCACCCAATTCCATCTTAATGATACGTATGCCCCTTACACAACCTTCTTCATCCACAAGAATTTCTGTTGGGTTCTGCAAAAGATCAAAGATAACGCCTTCTTCTTTTGCATGATGTACTTCTTCCACACGTGCTGGCAATTCTGCCTCGCTACGACGATATACAATATGTACTTCTGCCCCAAGACGAAGCGCTGTTCTTGCAGCATCCATAGCTACATTTCCACCACCAACAACAACGACCTTTTTACCTCGTGCAATTGGTGTATCATAACCTTCCTTGAATGCTTTCATGAGGTTATTTCTTGTAAGGAATTCATTTGCAGAGAATACGCCCTTTGCCTGTTCTCCAGGAATACCCATAAATCTTGGAAGACCTGCTCCAGAGCCAATAAATACTGCTTCAAATCCTTCTTTTTCCATCAGTTCATCAATGGTAACGGAACGACCAATGATGACATTTGTCTCAATCTTAACACCGAGGGATTTTACATTTTCTACTTCTGCAGCAACAACCTTGCTCTTTGGAAGACGGAATTCCGGAATACCATAAACGAGTACACCACCTGCTTCATGCAGTGCTTCAAAAATAGTAACATCATAACCGAGCTTTGCTAAATCTCCGGCACAAGTAAGTCCTGCAGGACCGGAACCAATGACAGCTACCTTATGACCATTCTTTTCGGTTGCTCCCTGTGGCTTAATGTTGTTTTCTCTCGCCCAATCAGCAACAAATCTTTCCAATTTACCGATGGAAACAGCTTCGCCCTTAATACCACGGATACACTTGCCTTCACACTGACTCTCCTGTGGACACACACGACCACAAACTGCCGGAAGGGCAGAGGACTCACTGATAACTTCATATGCTTTTTCGATATTGCCTTCTTTTACAGCGGCAATGAAATCCGGAATCTGAATAGAGACCGGACATCCTTTGATACACTGTGCATTTTTACAGTTCAAACAACGAGAAGCCTCTTCCATAGCTTCTTCTTTATTGTATCCCAAACATACTTCTTCAAAGTTTGTAGCACGAACCTTCGGATCCTGCTCACTAACTGGAACTTTTACCATTACATCCATTATTCGTCACCTCCACAATGTCCGCATCCGCCGTGGTGTGTATCACCTTCCTGTAAAGCAAGCATCGCGCGACCTTCTTCTGTCTTGTATTGCTGCTGTCTGGACATTGCCTGGTCAAAATCTACCAGATGACCATCGAATTCCGGTCCATCTACACAGGCAAATTTCACCTCATCGCCTACTACAAGACGACATGCTCCACACATTCCTGTTCCGTCTACCATAATTGGATTCATGGATACAATCGTAGGAATACCAAGTTCCTTGGTAAGCTTACAAACAAATTTCATCATAATCATAGGTCCAATTGCTACACACCAGTCAAATTCCTGTCCTTCATCAACAAGTGCCTGCAACTGATTTGTTCCCATACCATGGAAGCCATAACTACCATCATCTGTTGTCACGCAAAGCTTGGTGGCAACTTCGCGCATTTCGTCAACATAGAACAGCAGATCTTTTGTACGTGAACCCATAATTACTGTTGTTTCTACGCCATGCTCTTTTAACCATTTTACCTGTGGATATACTGGTGCTGTACCAACACCACCGGCAATAAAAACAATTTTCTTCTTCTTTGTCTCTTCCAGATTCTCTTCTACACAAAGTTCTGATGGCTGCCCCAATGGACCAACAAAGTCCATAAAGCTTTCTCCCACTTCCAGATGTGACATTCTTTCTGTAGACGCGCCAACAGTCTGGAACACAATAGTAATTGTGCCGGCTTCTCTGTCATAATCACAGATTGTCAGTGGAATTCTCTCTCCCACCTCGTCAATCTTTGCAATGATGAACTGTCCCGGCAGACAGTTATCTGCCACTCTTGGTGCCTTCACATCCATCAAGAAAATCTTGTCCGCAAGTTTTTCTTTTTTTACGATTGGATACATAGTTGTCCTCCCATTTTCTTATTTTCTATTTTATATGCTTCTTGCGGGGTAACGATACTTCCCGGCAATCGTTTGCATAAAAATACGTATTTTATTAGCTGAAATATACGAGTTCATCCTCTGGCTTTTCAGCTGGCTTTAGTTCGATTGGATAAAGAATTGGACCTCTACCCTTATATTCTTTGGCAAATTCTACTTTGATTCTTGCCGTAAGATCAATCCAGGAACGATGCTCTGGTGCGTTCTCCATACCTGTCTTGCACATCATACCAAGAAATGTGATATCTTCGATACAACATGTCATTGCAAAACGTCCCGGCACAATAACGCCACGTTTTAATTTGCCATCCTTTGGATTATAAACAAGTCCTAAGAAATGTACTGTCTTTCCATCATATTTCTTTGGATTTTCCATACAATCCATAAACCAGAGTGCATAATCTGCATCTGAAATTTCAATAACATCTGCATTGATGTCAAATGGCAATTCTTCTTCTCGGTCATCAATCGTTCCGTCAGCTCTTTCGTAAACAATCTGAGCCGGACGATTCACCGCCTTAATATTGCCACGGAACTTGCTCTTTGGTGTATCATCATCACAGCGATTGATAATAACAACCTCTGCGCGAAAAAACTGTTCCATCATCATTGGACGCATATTTGCCATATACATCTCAAATGTCGTGGCATCTACCGTTGCAAGAGACTGCACGATAACCCAGTTACGAGGCAATTCCATTTCATAGACATCCCCTACGCCCCAGGTACCATTGTATTCAATAAACACTGCATCCGGACGATACTCATCAGCAATTTCCTGCAAATGCTCTGTGTTAAAATCAGCTTCTGATTCAACCATTACTACGGATGCATTGATTGTTTTTAGCTTTTCTGTATCGTACTCTATATCGCCATCCTCACAGGCAATAATTAAAATGCGATCATCATCTTCTGCAAAACCATTTTCAAATAAGGTTTCCTGAATCAATGTGGTTTTTCCACTATCCATAAAACCTGTGAAAAAATATACTGGTATCTCTGCCATAATCTATCCTCTCTCTCTTATTCTCGTTTTAAAATAGCAAGAGATCTCCCGGCTTGCATTATGCAATGCCAAAGAGTTCCTCTAATTGATGTTCATCAATACCTGTTCCAATAACAACAAGACGTCCTGTATAATCCGGCTCTCCTGTACGAAGTTCATATTCGCCATCTACCAGATCAAAGTAAATCCATGTGCCGTCGGTAGACTGTACCATTCCTTTTGAACGGATAACCGTTCCATAATCTTCTGTTTCTGCAAAGGCTTTCAACGCATGCTCAATCGTTGCGCGTTCAAAAATGTGTGGTGTCTCTTTGCCCCAGCTTGTAAATACATCATCTGCATGATGGTGCTCATGGTCATGGTCGTGACATCCACAAGTACATCCTTCGCCATGCTCGTGATGATGTTCATGGTCATGGTCGTGATCATGATGATGCTCGTGCTCATGGTCGTGATCGTGGTCATGCTCATGATGATGCTCGTGCTCATGGTCGTGGTCATGGTCGTGGTCGTGTTCATGGTGATGGTCGTGGTCATGATGATGCTCGTGCTCATGTGCCTCGTGTGCTGCTTCTGCTAATGTCTTCATTTCAAGATTATCCTGTCCTTCGATAACCTTTAAGATCTGACTTCCCTGAATTTCATCCCAAGGTGTTGTGATAATCGCAGCTTTTGGATTGAGCTTTTGAATCTGTTTTACACAAAACTCCAACTGTTCCGGTGTAGCCTTCTGACTTCTGCTCAATACAACCGTTGTCGCATATTCAATCTGATTGTTAAAAAATTCTCCAAAGGCTTTCATCTGCTTCGATGCCTTTAATGCATTTACAACCGTAACAAGTGCGTTAACCTTAACATCATGTGTCTTTTCCAAATCAATCACAGATGCCATAACATCTGATAATTTGCCTACACCTGATGGTTCAATCAAAATACGGTCTGGAGAAAATTTATCCAGAACTTCCTGTAAGTTCTTTGCAAAATCTCCTACCAACGAGCAGCAGATGCAACCAGAATTCATCTCTGAAATCTCAATACCGGAATCTTTTAAAAATCCACCATCGATACCAACTTCACCGAATTCATTCTCTATTAATACAAGTTTCTCACCAGTGTAAACTTCATCAATCATTTTCTTGATAAAGGTTGTCTTACCTGCTCCTAAAAATCCAGAAATAATGTCAATTTTTGTCATAATTTCATCCTTCTTTCTCTTGACTTTCTGCTTATAAATATAGCAACATATATTATAGCATAAATCCATTTGTGTACAATGGTCGAAATTTTCCTTTTGTAGAAAAAAAGATTATGCAAAAACGACAAAAAACATTTTTGAAATGGAGGTTAATTCTATGGATCCAAAGAGAGAACATCACAAAATATTAGCCGATCAGTTGATTAAAAATCTGGCAAAACGTCATATGGAAGGATTTTATTGTGAGACACCAGAAGAGGCATGTAACCTCGCTTCTTCGCTTATGAAACAAGGTTCTTCTGTATCCTGGGGTGGTACGATGACCATGAAAGAAATTGGCTTAGACAAACTCATTGCCAGCCGTTCCGATCTGGTTGTATATGACCGTGCTAATGCGAATTCGCAGGAAGAAATTGATGAAATCTATCGCAAAACTTTTTCTGCAGATAATTTTATCATGAGTACAAATGCCATTTCCCTTGATGGGCAACTGGTAAATATTGATGGCACAGGCAATCGTGTTGCTGCACTTATCTTCGGGCCAAAGCAAGTCATTGTCATTGCCGGCATGAATAAAGTCTGCCATGACTTAGATTCCGCTATGGTGCGCGCAAGAAATATCGCATCCCCACCAAATGCTCTTCGCTTTGACAAAAAAACACCTTGTACTGCAAACGGAAGCTGCGGAGACTGCCTCTCTAATGATTGCATCTGTAATCAGATTGTAATCACCAGAAACAGCCGTGACGAAAACAGAATCAAAGTAATCCTTGTAGAAGGTGAATGGGGTTACTAAAATAACCCACAAAATGCCTGTCTTTCCTGTTCTCACACAGAAAAGGCAGGCACTTTTTATCTGTAACCTAAATATTCCAAGAGGCCTTCACATCCCGCCACAATATCGCGATATGTTGCTTCAAAGTCTCCCGTATACCATGGATCTGCTACATCATTTGCTTCCTTTAAACACTGATTTTTCTTATAATCTGCAAAAGAAAGGTTGAAATCCGTGAAGAGCAAATCAACATTTCCGATGCTTCTCCCAGAATGCGACTGCATCCCGCAGCCAGCCATCTGCCGCAGTATCTATCCCCAGGCCAAAGCCATGACCCAGCTTATCATACATGACGATATCGACATTTTCCTGCCCCAGCGCTTTCCTGATGTCCGGGATGATTTTCTCCACGGCCGCAAAACCGGTAGGGTCATCCCGCCCGACCCTAGAAAATACAGCAAGCCCCTTGTCCTTCTCGTGAACCTTAAGCTCCCAGTGCAGGCCATAGATGGGGAAGATGGCGGCGGGCCTTGGCAGATTATGTTTATGGCAGCAGTCCTTATAATCAGAAAATGCGTAGGCTGTCGTCATCAGGCCTCCAGCGGAGAACCCGAACATACCAAAGCCGTCCATCGTATAGCCGTACTCTGCCTGATGCCCCATCAGATACCTTACCGCCGGCAGCACATCCTTGGATGCCTCCTCGCCCTTGGCCTGCGGTTCGGTTTCATGCAGCTCCACATTCACACGGTAGACCAGCACAAACACACTGTATCCCCTCCTGTGCAGCTCCATGGCTGCCGGGATGCTCTCCAAATAAGAGGCTACGCCGTCAAACCCGCCGCCCGCAATCTGCACAGCCACGGGCTTCCCTGGCTTCCCCTGGAACAGGATCCCCTGTACCTTTCCCTTGTCGGGATCACGCCTTACCTCATCCTCCGCATAAAGCCCGCTGATGAAATGCACCTTTTTCAGCCCTTTCTGCTCCACGACATAGTTGAAACCATCCACGATGCTCTGCGCCTGTGCGGGCTGCCCGATAAGATTGCACAAACCATGGACGCTCATGCCTGACATGGCATATATTTCCTTTGGCGACCCGGTCTTCATAAAAAGCTCCGGCCTGCCCTCCCATACGGGATGCTGCAGGAAGAACGCCATCTTGTCATTGATCGTAGCCCTGCGGAACCCTCCCGCGTCATTGTAAAACTCCGATTCCTTTACCTTCGGCATATGCTTGACGCCTAAGATTGCCGGCCAGAACAGCCCTTTGTACTTACCCATGTTTTTTCCCTCCTTATCTATTTCAGAACGGTCTCGGAAACTCCATAAAGCCCGAATCTCCGCTCTTTTTGTACTTGTTACTTTTTTCGTTTCCTCCCATTTTCAGAGAAGGATTTTAAATTTTTTCAGCAATTTTTCAAAAAACTATTGACATTTCTCGTGAATTGTGCGTTTCTTTATCCTGTTTTTTCTGCTCATTTCTATGGGACTTACTCCACCCTCTCTTACTCTTTGGAAAGCTCAGGAAATAAAGCCTAAAATTACGGAGGTTCTTGTAAACCGCCTGCTTAACGGAAAAATTATTCATTTTAATTTCGAGGCTACCCTTCAACATCTCTTTTATTCCGTTGCTGTTCTTCCCTCCGTTCAATGCGGTCTGATTTCTTCTGAAAACCTTACGGTTTCCGGCGACGGTACCGCTGTCCATACTCATGCCAACCCGAGGGGACACCGTTTAAATCCTGACCCCGATAAACCATACAACCCGGATGTTCCTCGCCATTTTTCAGCCCCCGATGCCTCATGGGGATGGGACAGCGATATGGAAAAATACTATTACGGATATACCCTCTTTCAGCTGTCCTGCCATAACCATTCACTACACGTTGATATTCCACTCCTTTTGCGGTTTACCAGTGCCAAAAGACATGATTCTGTCAGTTTTCTGGTAGCTTTCCATGAATTTGAAAAACACATGCCCGACCTGCACATATCAAATATGTGCCTTGATTCTGCCATGGATAACTATCCAACATATAACCTGTTAAAAGATCGGCATATTCATGCTTTTATTGACCTTAACGCTAAGTGTGGTCGCCCGAAATCTATTCCGGATAACATTCATATTGATAAGGACGGAACTCCTATCTGCCAACAGGGAGAACGCATGGCTCCCAATGGCTATGACAAAGCCTGTGGTTGTCTTTTATGGCGATGTCCTTATGGTAAAAACCACTGTTCTAAATGTGAGCACCATAGTTGGGGGGGCTTTTGACCCCAACATCTTTTAAAAAGGTCAAATGTTTTATAATTTTATAAAACACTTGACCTCTCAAAGTTCACTCTTCCTGTTCTTGAAAAAATTATTTCCGATGTGCCTCCCAGAATTCCACTGCCTCTTCAAGCCAATGAGGTACTATGGTATTGGAACCAATACCAAATCCATGTCCGAGATTATCGTAAATCCGTACAGACACATTGTCCTCACCCAACACGGATTTCAATTGCGGAAGTCTCTTCTCTACATTTCCGAATCCGTATTCGTCCTCGCGCCCTGCGATGGAAAATACCGCCAGTCCCTTATCCTGCTCAAGCGCTTTCACATTCCAGTCCAGACCATACATCGGGAAAATCACTTTTGGTCTCGGCAGTTTTACTTTGTGACAGCAGTCCTCGTAATTTGCGAAGGAATATGCCGTAGTCATCATGCCGCCTGCCGAGAAACCGAATATCGCATAGTCATCCATATCCACAGACAGTTCCTGCTCATGCTCCTTTAGATAACGGATTACCTGCACCAACTCCCTGACCGCTGCCTGCCCCTGTTTTTCCTGTTCCGTTTCTCCCAGCTGTTTGCCAATCGGGTAACTGATTACCAATACGGAGTACCCCAACTTGTGTAATTTCATTGCCACGGGATATCCCTCGCAATCCGTCACATTACTGATAAATCCACCTCCGGGAACGACCACCGCCAACGGTTTTCCTTGCTTTCCTTTGTAAAACATTCCGGTCAAATGAGACTGATATGGATTCTGTTCTATCATTTCCTTCGGGTTAATATCGGAAATCAACTGCGCCTCTCCACTTTCCACAAGCCGGGTCAGGTAATGAAAAGCCTCCAGTGCATTTTCCATCTGATCACTTCTGCCCTGCGCTTTTAGAAAATCTGCATATTTTGCCGGGGCAATCGCTTTTAACACGTTATCCTCAACATTAAAAAACATATGCTTATAGCCGCCAAACACCGGATGCTGCATAAAAAATGCCATTTTATCATCTTTTTCCGCTTTCCGGAATGTTCCGTCTGCCTGATAATAATCTTCCTTTTTTATATTCGGAAAACCGCCGATGCCAAACAGTGCCGGCAGAAACATCGCATTTTTCTTATAAACATACCCCACGAAGCCGACTGCCAAAATGAGCAGCACAAGTATTATCATTGCCAGAATTTTCATATGTTCTTTCACTCCTTATCTCTTGTCAGTTCCATCGCATTCTCCTTCAATATGTTACTTATTGCTGCGCGCTGCGATTGCCGTGTTCATTTCCTCTACTGCTTTTTTATCCAACGTATACTGTGTACCAAAAAGAATCGCCCCTGCGGAAGTCAGGATAATCGGAAGTATCAGTACGCAGAGGATAATTCCTGTATTGATACTCTCCGGCTGGACAGCCGAGCCGGTAACAAAACCTGTAGCTGCCAATACATACCCCGGAATCGCTCCTCCGATTCCCTGCGCCACTTTTGTAATAAAAGATGTAAACGATGCGATTGCCGCTTCTGCACGTTTTCCGGTTTTATACTGCACGTAAGTAGTATTATCTGCCTGTATACTGGTTGTCAGCGGTACTATACATCCGCCTGCCACACCTCCTGCCACTGTACTAATATAGATCAAAAGCATAGATCTCACATCAATCAAACGCAGTGCGGTAAACAGGATGGATACGACGATTGCCATTACATAAATCTTTTTCTTTCCAAACCGGTTTGCCAGAATTGGTCCAAGGAAAATTCCCACCAGAGCAGTTATCATTGAAACAAGTGACACCCCTGACATAAGCGTCATATCACCCATTATATATGTGTAAAAATAAGCGCCGGCTCCTCCTGCTATATTACTGCCCACCCCGGCTACCAGTGCCATTACAAACATTGCCCAGACAGGTTTATACCGCATAAACTGTAACAATTCCCTGAATGTATAACTTTCTTCTTTTTTTCCTTCAAAAGCTACTCTTTCCTTTACACAAAGAGCCCCTGCAATAGATAAAACCAACACCATGGCCATGGAACCGAAAATTAACACGTAATAGTTCTGTAACGTTCCTTCCGCCACAAGAATCGGTGCTGCCACAGCCAGTACCGCGCCACCTATCATTGTTCCCAACGCGTTGAAAAGTGACAAACTGTTTCTCTCCTTGTCATCCGCGCTCATGACCGGGAGCAGACTGTTCTTGGAGATATCCATAATATCAAACGTCCAGCCCAGCAGCAGATACGTCACATACACAATCACATATTTTCCGACCGGAATCCAGACTGCGCCAAACCACAGTAAAATATAATTTATAACACAGATGATTGTTCCCAGAATAATCATAGGGCGAAATTTTCCCATTTTTGTGACTGGAAATTTGTCCAGCAAATATCCCATAATCGGGTCGCTGATTCCATCCACCACCTTGGATATTAAAAACAGGGTCGCCAGTGCTGCCGGTTCCAGACCAACCACAGTCGTATAGTAAATCATAAAGAATCCTGACAATAATCCCATCAGTGGAATATTTCCCGCACATACCATGAATAAGCCCATTTTTTCCACGATACTAACCTTTTGTTCTTTACTCTTCCCACTCATTTGTTCTCTCCTCCTTAAAATTGTGATAATGCTGTATTCAACATCTCTGCCTGTCCTTCATCCATCGGTCCGGAAAACATCTCCGCCACCTGCCGAAACGACAATCCATAGACCGCATCCGGTATCATATCCACCTCGGTCATCGTCGACAAAAATGCCCGTATCTGCGGATGGTTCAGCAAATCCTCCAGCTTTGACTCCACGCTGTATATTTTCTTTAACTTCTCAGTTGCCTCATATACGACTTCATAGTTTCCTGCAGTGATATAACAAATACCGTTCACCACTGTTGCGAATAGTGGATTTGTCTTATCTTCAAACAGAATCTCCGGAGCATGCGGCAATCGCACCTCGCCTTCTCCACCAAACGGAATCGTAATTTTGATTCTAATCCTGTTATCCTCCATAATTTCCCAGCCGCACTCATACCGTCCGCTTGCCGAGTCATACACGGTCTTTACCTGTCTCAGGTCATAATGGACATTCGGACAAATTGCAACCCTTCTGCCTCCCGGAGATTCTTCCAAAAGATGGATTCCTCCCACATGGCGGAACATCCATTCCAGAATCGCCCCGTAAGAATAATGGTTGAGACTGTTCATTCCGGTACTGGATATCTTACCGTCTTCATCCAGTGAATTCCATCGCTCCCAGACTGTGGTGGCTCCCAGTTTCACTTCGTGCAGCCACCCCGGATACTCCTCGTTCAAAAGCAGGCGGTAGGCGGTATCCGTCATTCCGTTATCGGTCAACACATTACACAAAAGAGAGGTTCCCACAAATCCGGTATTCAATTTGTTTCTGCTCTCGCGGAAAAGTTTCTTTAACATCTCTCTGGTCAGCTCTTCGTCCTCTGACAAATGATATTTCAAAGCCAGCAGAAGTCCCGTCTGTGTCTTTACCGCGCATCTTCCGGTCGGGGTAAAATATTCTTCTTTTACCACACGCCATTGTTTTTCGGCGATTTCCCGATATTGTTTTTCCTCTTCCTTTCGCCCGAGAACCGCCGCTGCCTTCGCTGTAAGCTCCGCGCTTGCCGCATAATAAATATCCGCAATATAGCCTTCATCGGTCGCTCCGTATACATTTCCCGCCGCGGCTCCCACCCGGTCAAGCGCCAGCCAGTCTCCGTAATGGAAGGAATGTCTCCATCCGTGGTGCTCTCCGTCCACCTTACGGATATAGTCCACCCAAGCCTTCATACTGTCAAACTGCTGTTCCAATATGGCAGCATCCCCGCTGAACA
Source organism: uncultured Lachnospiraceae bacterium (assembly GCA_934352055.1). Classification (GTDB taxonomy): domain Bacteria; phylum Bacillota; class Clostridia; order Lachnospirales; family Lachnospiraceae; genus Pararoseburia. The sequence goes on along the minus strand of CAKRJY010000013.1, from coordinate 4,147 downwards.
GATAGACATTCCACGGAACGATACAGGCCGCATCGCCCCATGCACAGGAACATTTCGACGGACCGAAGGTCGGCACCACCTCCGGAACCATCCCTCCGGCAATCAGCTGTTCCTTATACAAATCGTACAGATATTTTCTGTAAAATGCATAGGTATCCGCCAGATAACATGCCGTACCCGAAAACACCTGTGTGTCGCCTGTCCATCCCATGCGCTCATCTCTCTGCGGACAGTCTGTCGGCACATCTAAGAAGTTATCCTTCATGCCCCATTCCACATTGGAAATCAACTGATTTACCAGTTCATTTCCTGTCTGTATACTGCCGGTACCTTCGTAATCACTGTAGAGTGTCATTCCCGTAAAATCTTCACAGGAGAGATTGGTTACCCCGCTGATTTTTACATACCGGTATCCGTAAAATGTAAAATGTGGGATAATGTCTTTTTCTTCTCCGTCAGAGATATACACATATTCTGATAAAGCGGTTCTTAAGTTTTCGTTATAAAAGCATCCGTCCTGCAGGATTTCGCCTGTCTGGATTCTGATCTCCTTACCTTTCGGCTCATGGACATGTAGTTTGAAAATCCCGGTAATCTCCTGTCCCAAGTCAAACACCCACTCATCCTTCGGGGTGTGAATCAGTTCCTTCGGTGTGAACTGCTCATGCGCTGTCACCGGCAGGGACAGCCGCTCCGTCAGATGACCCTTCGGTGCATCTGCAAGCTGCGCGCTGACAGGTGCGACAGGTTCCAGCGTATCATCCCGTTTCTCTCCGTCATAAATATTGGAAAAAAACAGATTGCTTCTTGTCACTTCCCATGTGTCATCCGTGCCGATTATCTCTTGTGTGCCATCCTCATATTCCAGATGCACCTCTGCCAGCAGTTTCCACTCGTCGCCGTAAAATCCTTTCTGTTCTGTCTGATTGAACCCGAACCTCCCTTTGTACCAGCCATTCCCCAAAAGAACGGACAACACACCTTCGCGCTGCATCTGCGCGGTCACATCATACGTCTGATACTGTAACCACTGATTGTAGTTATTGCAGTACGGGGTCAGATACTCCTCACCGATTTTTGCGGATTGAGGAATGTCTGTTTGGTCTTTGTCTCCATCCGTAAAATATGCCTCATAAAGACCCAGTCCACAGATATAAAGACGGGCTTTTTTCACCTTCTTCCGGAGAGTGATCTGCTTTGAAAAAATCGGATGGCGCGCCTCCCTGCTGTCGCAGGTAATCCATTTCCCCGCCCATGGCTCGTCCCTCTTTGCCGTCTCAAAGAACTGTACTTCGGACTCCAGCACTTCGTCTGCGTCCGTAGTAACGATTACCTTCCAGTAATATCTGGTACAAGGCTCCAGATTCATCTCCGCTTTTACAGCCAGACTGTCGAGCTTTGCCTCCCCGGTGTCCCAAAGAACATCCGCGAAGGTTTCATCCTTTGCCACAAGGATTCTGGCACATCTCTGGTTCTTTCCCCTGCAGTCTCTGACCTTCCACGAAAAAACCACCGGATTCAGTAAAAATCCCACCGGATTCGTGATATGATTTGTTTTTGCTGCGTAAATCTGATTCATATTGCCGTTTTCCAAGCTCCTTCCTTTTTTCATTGTGTCCACTGTAATTTGAGTATAATGGATTTCCCAAATAAAATCATTTACGGTATTTAATCATTTTACCTACCAAACTTAAGATTTATATTGATACATCCGCAAATGTTTTCTATAATGATAAAAATGCAAAGTGCCAAAGAGCATACCTTTGCATTTGCATGAAAGCCATGACTTTGAAACCTGAAAAACATGCGAAGGCAGCCGATGAAGGCGGATTTTTAAATATTTTTAAAAATATGGGAGGATATACCAATGTTGACGGATTCCGGACTGGATACTTATCTGCGAAAACACACTGCACAGGAAGAACAGAATCTCTTGGGAGCTACCAATGATTATCCCGGTATCGAGACAATCACTACGGCGTCGGGGGAACTCTGCTACTGTTTCACGCCTACCCCGCTCAGTATGCAGATGGCGCTCTCGGAGAACAAGGTTCTGGCCAATTACCAAAATTTTGCAGTCATCAAGCAGGACCGCTTTGAGACGGTTCCCCTGCATATTCACGAATGGCTGGAGCTTTGCTATGTCTATTCTGGTAGCTGTACATTTACGTTCAATGACGTATCCCTCACTTTATCTGCCGGAGAGATTCTTTTAATCAGCCCGAATACGCCTCACCGCACGACAAAATGTAATGAAGAAGATATTATGATTAATTTTTTGATTACCAAAAAATATTTAAACAACTTCTTTGAGAAACTCGCAAAAAAGAATTTTATCACGCAATTTCTCATTGAGGCGCTCAACAGCCAGTCCCGACGGGATAACTATATCCTGTTTTCCGCCCAAAAAAGAAACCGGCTGACATTATTTGCCAACCAGTTTCTGTGTGAATTCTACTCGCCCTCCGTTACGTCCGTCGTCATCCTTGACGCACAGATGACTTTATTGATTTGCGAGTTAATCAATTACTTCCAGCACAACATGGCGCTGGCAAGCCTCTCTTCCTCCAACCATATTTACTCCATCCTGCGTTATATAGAAACCAACTGCGCAGACTGTACGCTGGAATCGACCGCGGCTTTCTTCCATATGCATCCGAACTATCTCTCTTCGTATATCAAAAAGCATACAAACTATACATATAAACAACTCATCCAGAACCAGCGGTTATCACAGGCCGCCATGCTGCTGCGTACCACCACGCTGCCGACCTGCGACATCAGCATTGCCGTGGGATATGAGAATACTGGGTTCTTCTTCAAAAAATTTGAAGAAAAATACGGATGCACGCCAAAGGAATACCGCTGCCGGCAAACCATGTGATTCGCCATTGTCCGGATTATAACTTATTGATGTCGCTCTGTGTCACCATCACAATCTCATTTTCACAAAGCAATTCCGCGATTTTCGCTCTTTCCATCTCATCGGATTTCAGCCGCAGCACCATAAGCGCCTTGTTTCCGATAATGTAATTGAGTGAATACATGTACTCAATCGAAATATTATTTTCTTCGATAACCGCAAGCGCTTTGTCAAGACCTGCCGGCTGGTTCGGCACCGCAATACAGATGACATGATTCGTTTTTGCCATTAACAGTGCCTGACACCACTGTGGTCAACTTAATCCACAAAGCTTGATTTTAAAGGGCACTGAAAAAGTCTGATTCTAAAAAAAGAATTATCTGTACCCTAAATATTCCAAGAGGCCTTCACACCCCGCCACAATATCGCGATATGTTGCTTCAAAGTCTCCCGTATACCATGGATCTGCCACATCATTTGCTTCCTTTAAACACTGATTATTCTTATAATCTGCAAAAGAAAGCATTTTATAAATTTTTTCACCGTTCACTGCATTCCCTGCAATCCGCTTCATATTACGGATATTTGCAGAATCCATTCCAATCAGATAGTCATAATACTCGTAATCCTTTTGTGTCATCTGACGTGCGCGATGGGGCACAACTGGGATTCCCACCTGCGCAAGTTTCGCGCGCGTACCATAATGTGGTGCATTGCCTATCTCTTCTCGGCTGGTAGCCGCCGAATCTATCTCAAATTGTGATAATAAGCCAAGCTTGTCTACCATGTCGGTAAAAACGCTCTCGGCCATTGTGCTGCGGCATATGTTGCCGTGGCAGATGAAAAGTACTTTTATCATTGTTGCATAACCTCGCATTTCTTAGTTTTTCTTGGTATTTCGGGCTTTGTAAGCCTTTGTATATTTTTGCTTCCTGGCATAACCTGGTTTATTTTCGCATAATATTGTCCGCAAAAGGTGTAAAATAAGGTGTATGTTTTTCTATTTTACACCTTGCTATTTTCAATTAAAAATCGTAATTACACAACCTGAATCCGGGCAACTTCTTCCCTGGCATCCTCAAGATTTACATGCGTATATGTATTCAGCGTTACGCTGATCTCTGAGTGGCCCATCAAATATTGCAATGCTTTTGGATTCATTCCGGATTTTGCCATATTTGAGCAATAGGTGTGCCGGCATACATGTGGGGTGATGACAGGCATCTGTACTTTGTAAGTATTATTATACTTCTGAATGATATGTTGAAAATAATGCTCCCAGTG
>CAKRJY010000012.1 GCA_934352055.1 uncultured Lachnospiraceae bacterium | reverse complement strand
TTGCGATCATTTCTGATCGACTTGAATTATTCTCTTAGAATCTTTCAAGGTTGTTTCACTGTTCAGTTATCAAGGTTATTTATTTTGTTATGTCTGTCAGACACAACTCATTTAGAATATCATATGTTTTCTTGTCTGTCAACACTTTTTTAAAAGTTTTTTGAAAACATCTTTTATTCTGTTTTGTTTGACCGCCTCACGTGCGGTGCGAAGATTATATTATCAAACCGACCACCCAATGTCAAGGCATTTTTACCACTTTTTTTCATAAATTTTTGTTTACTATTACAACAAAATAGATGTTGGGGTAAACCAACCATTTACCACAACATCTATTGCTATTATTTCTTCTATATATAATATTATTTTTATGCTTTTTTATTACATTGTGGCAATAAGTGCCATAAAAAGATTATGCTGATATAAATATGTTAAAAAAGTACTTTGTTCCACACCAAGAATCACACCTTGCCCAAACGTTGTTGTACTAACACATGCAGCGACATACATAATAATCCAAATTACAAGAAAGCCTTCTGCAGCCCCCGCAACCAAACCTAGCAATCCATTAATATGACCAACCCCCGGCGCTCGTCTCGCTCCTTTTACAAATAATCCTACAACCACAACAATAATCTGCGCTATAATCAGCGAAATAATGGTGGCAATACCCTGCATCATAAAATCTGCAATCTGATGGCACAGCATCTGTTTTAAAGTTCTTGTGCCATCGGATAATTGCAAAATACCCGTTGCCCCACCAAATTGATCTACCGTCAAATCACTTTGCGTCTTCAGACTCTGTAGTATCTGATTCAGCTGTTCGTTTTCACTCGTTGTTTCCTGCATTTTTTGTATAGCATCCGTCATATCCCCCATCATATTATCCGGGATTCCCTGCATCATAGACTGATACCATTCCGTCAGTCCGGTATCCTGCGGCAAAGATTCTGCTTTTTTCTCCACAAACTGCTCAGCCTGCTGGTAGACCTTATCATATAAATGTGTCTGCGTTTTCAAATAATTTAATACATACGGATTTGCTATTGTCACAAAGACAAAAATAAAAATCCAGGATACCAGGCCGTAGACGATTCCCAAAATCCCTTTTCGCCATCCTTGTAATGTCAAAAAGAACAAAATAAACAGCATTATAATAAGTACCAAATTCATATTTCCATCTCCAGACTATTTCATTCTAACCACATCGGTATGTCCATCCTCAACGAAGACATATCTGCGCGATGCATCCTGTGGTATTATTTTATATATGCTTGTGTCAAATTCGTATGCAAATTTTTTAATACCCTGTAATGTATAAAGTTCTACTTCCTTATTATTAGAAAGTAAAATTTCATGATTGGATAAAAATTCTGCATTTGTGCTTGCTATTCCTACTGCCTTTTGCATACGTTTTCTTCCACTCAATGTATAAACAGTCAGCTGGTTTATGTACTGACCTTCATCATCTGTCGCCTGGCAAATAACACCACAATATTTATCATCATAAAAAACGCTTTCGATCTGACCTTGTACAAATATTTCCTTCGCAATGGACGCTTTCGCGTTATTGTTAAAGACAATGACTTCACTATCCCCAAATGCAATCGCCTTACCCCCATCGACATAGGCAATCTGAGGAATTATCTGATCCGAAAAACTATAGGTTGCAATGATATTGTCAATTTCATCTTTCCCTTTATTGCTGAAATCATAAAAAGATATCGTTGTCTTTACACTGCCATCTTTTACATCCAACTGCGATACCATAAGCCTTTGCGCATCCAAAGATAGCGCAATTGCCATCGGATAACCACTATTTTTCATATGCAATTCTCCCGATGCCAAAACTTTTCCTGCATCATCACACAATTGCACATAACCTGTTTCCCCATCCTGCATCAAAATAGCAACGGTTCCCTGGGATGCAATTTTAGCATCCACAATTGGCATTGCTGTTTTGATGGATTGTTTAAATCCGGTATTTGTCAAAATAGCTGCCTGTGTTCCCTGTACATCATAAATCAAAATATAATTATCGCATACGTCAATCTCCGGATTACTCATCTCATAGGTATAATTCCAGATAAGATCTCCATCATATTCTGTATAAAACGTTCCATCTCTACTATATTTTAATAGATTCCCTTGGAAATCCACATAATGCGTCTCTGCGGAGTCCACACGTTCATATGTTTCTTTCACATCAAAATCATCATATTTTTGCAACTGGTAAATAAGCACGCATAAAATAATCGCAACAACACAAAGGAAGAAGACCAAGATCTTCTTCCGATGTTTCGTATATATATGCTTATGATTTTGTAGAAACTCTGTTCCTGCAGCTCCTATTTCTTTGACACTGTGTCTCTTTTTTTCCTTTGAAGCTACTGCATTCTCATCTGCCATACATTTCTTTCCTTAATTAAAATACAAATACTGCTACACCATATGCCGGCAGTGGATACGCAATCGAATATTCCCTACCATCGCATTCCTGCTTCTTTGGTGTATAGGTCACCTGACGTTTTGCATCTGTGCCACCGTATTTTACATCTTCACTGTTCAAAACAAGTTTGTGCTTTTGCTTACGCAGCACACCTACACGATACTCATCATATGCTACCGGTGTAAAGTTACATACAAATAAGAGATCATTTTTTCCACTCTTAGATTTACGCACAAAACTAAAGATACCACGATAACTATCGTTTGCATTGATCCATTCAAATCCTGCCCATGACACATCCTGCTCATACATTGCCGGATACTTCTTATATATATGTAAAAGATCTTTTACAAACGAAAGTAAATTACGATGATTTGGATTATCCAAAAGGTACCAATCCAGTTCTCTTTCTTCACTCCACTCCTGAATCTGACCAAAATCCTGTCCCATAAATAGCAGTTTTTTGCCCGGATGTCCCATCATAAATGCATAACCGGCTTTCAGATTTTTGAACTTATCATCTTCAAGCCCAGGCATTTTGCTAAGCATAGAGCATTTTAGATGCACAACCTCGTCATGAGACAATACCAGAATATAACGTTCATACTCATTATAACTCATCGCAAACGTCATCTTATTGTGGTTATCTTTTCTGAAATATGGATCCAGCTTCATATAATCTAAGAAATCATGCATCCACCCCATATTCCACTTATAAGAAAAATTGAGTCCACCATCTTCTACATCACCGGTAACTTTCGGCCATGCTGTTGATTCTTCCGCAATCATAACAGCACCTTTGTTACGTCCGCGAATCAGTGTATTAATATGGCGGAAAAACTCTACAGCCTCTAAGTTTTCATTGCCGCCAAATTGATTTGGTGTCCACTGTCCTGCTTCTTTGCCATAGTCCAGATAAAGCATAGATGCCACCGCATCCACGCGCAAACCATCAATATGGTATTGTTCAATCCACATCAGAGCACTACCAATCAGGAAATTCTTGACCTCGTTTTTCCCGTAATCAAAAATCTTTGTACCCCACTCCGGATGTTCTCCCTTACGTGGATCTGCGTATTCGTACAATGGCTGACCATCAAAATCCGCCAGTCCATGTGCGTCTTTTGGAAAATGGGCAGGAACCCAGTCCAAAATAACGCCTATACCTCGTTGATGCAAATGATCGACCAGATACATAAAATCTTCCGGTGTTCCATAACGTGAAGTCGGTGCATAATAACCGGTCACCTGATATCCCCAGGAACCATCATATGGGTATTCTGAAATTCCCATTAATTCTACATGGGTATACCCCATATCACATACATAATCCGCCAGACTTTCTGCTAACTGGCGATAAGAATAAAAACCATCGTTTTCTTCCGTTGGATGCTTCTTCCAAGAGCCCGGATGCACCTCATAAATAGAAAGTGGCTGTTCCCAGAAATTTTCCTGTGCTTTTCGCTCTTTCATCCACTTTTCGTCTGCCCATTCATAAGAAAATGGTGCTACAATACGTGACGCTGTTCCCGGACGCTCCTCAGCCATCGAAGCATACGGATCTGCTTTGTATAATTTATCTCCATCTGGTGTATAGATTAAAAATTTGTATAATTGTCCCGGCTTTGCTTCTGGGACAAATAACTCATAAATCCCCATATCCGGATCCGTCAGGCGCTGCATCATATGTGAAGTCTCATTCCAGTCGTTAAACTCTCCAATCAACGCTACTTCTTTGGCATGTGGTGCCCACACATCAAAATATACCCCATCAACACCATCTTTGCTGTGTACATGCGCACCCATCTTTTTATAGATGTCATAATGCGTTGCCTGTCCGAATAAATACATATCCAGTTCTGAAAAATTATTCATAGTAACCAAGCCCCTTCTCCATTTATTTTACAACTCGAAATCCTGCTCCCGTAAAATCAAGTTACCCTCTTCATCATAACGTTTGGAACCAAAACGACTGAACATCGCTTTGATACCACCTTTTTCCGCCTTATCAATTGCAGACTCCATAATATCGCGAACCTCAATCAACGAAGTCGGATGATCTACACGTTGAATCAGATTAATACGGTTATACATAGCCAGAATTGCCATTTCATCAACCACATAACCTTCTTCTAAAGCATAAACCTTTCCAAAGTTTACCAGCTCATCAATGGTAAAGATTGGTATGGTAATCTTTTCCGTAAACATAGCAGCAAAAGCATGATTACGCGAAAGCATCTTATCCATGCGGTTCTTCTGATCCTCCATCAAAACAAGAACATCGCAATTGTCCTGTGACATCAACTGTCGCATCGTCTCTTGTGTACGCTCGCTCAATCTGCCTGCACCTTCTACAATAAGGCATCCACCGGATACCTTTGAAAGTACCATCGCAACATCTTTTTTATTCAGCTGTTCTGCATCAATTTTACCAACATTTCCTGATAACTTATCTGTTTCAATCTGTAACACCTTAATCAGATTGGATGCAAGCATTGTCTTTCCACTACCAACTCCACCCTGGATAATAATATTACCACTGGCAGAATTCTTTTTGTTTTCCAGGCGGAAACGCGCTCCTGTCAGTGCCTGACAAATGGTATTTTCCATACCATTGATTGGCATGAAATAAGAGAAAATTTCTTTTTCTTCTTCAGACAATCTCAGCTCTGGTATCTCATCGCTGATTGCTCGTTCCAACACATTTTCATCAACCAGTTCTGCCATTTCTTCTGGTTCCAGAACCACTTCTGCAATTTCCGGCAAATCTTCTTCTGCCGAACTCTCTGTTTCCTGCGTAGTCTCGTCTATCTGATCTGCAAGTGCTTCTATTTCTTCTTGCTCATCAGCTTCTTCTACTGCAGCATCCTCTGTCATTTCTGGTGCTTCTTCCTCAATCTCCATCACTGGTGCATCTGTCTCTGTATCTGCAATCATTTCCTGCAAATCTTCCGGTAATGTAATTTCCGGTAAATCTTCCACATCTGGGGCAACCTCTTCTGCCACCTCTGATGCAAGCGTACCTTCTTCTAACTGTCTAATCTCTTCCTGTCCCTCGTTTGCCATAATTCTGTCAATTTCCTGTTGTAACATATCATTGACGTCGGCAACGATTTTGCTTGCCTCTTTATAATCCACGTCCGTGTTTTCCTCCTCTAATACCGGTGGTTCCCACTCTGCTGTCGCATCGAGCTCTGCAGATTTAACAATCGGTGGAATCTCTACACCGGCATCACCTTTTATAACATGTGCACTTGCAGGATCCACAACCGGAATTTCCAAACCAACGCCATCTGCACCATCCATTGCAACCTTAGGTATCTGAAATACCGCAGCATGCTCCTGTGCCTGCTCTGTCATTTCCGCTTCCGGCTCATCCTGCTTTGCCATATATTCTTCTTTTAAAAGATCGGTCGGTGATGCTCCTGCATCCAACTTTGGAATCACTTCTTCCAAACGATCCATAATCTGCGATGCCTCTTTTAAGGCAATATTCTTAGCGGAGGCAAGTTTTTGTTGCTCCGCTTCCTGTAATGCCGCCTCTGCAGCACGTCTCGTCTTTTCCCATTCTTCCATGACGTCCTGAATCGTCATTTGTCCATCTACCTGTTGCTCGACTTCCTTCGTCTCAGGTACAAGCAAGCTGATCTGTCCATCGTATTCCTCTGCCAGATACTCATTGAACGTATCTTTCAAAGATTCATTCAATTCCTGTTTTGCCTGCTGTTGTTCTTCTGCGATTGCTTCGCTCTGTTCATTTACCTGCAAATATGGAATCTCTTCTACCAAAGTCTTGATATTTTCCATGTTTTCAGAAACGGCATCTGCTTCTGTCGCACGCATAATCTCATCGATATTTTTCTTAATCTCAGCCTGCAAATTGACCGTATTAAAGCGTTCTGCCGGCAATTCTACCTGTGGAATTGCCATTGTTTCATGCACAATTTCACCCGACTGTAAAATCTCATTGGCACGAATTTCCGTAATGCCATCTCGTTTTTGCTGGAAGTGGCGATACTTATCCTCCTGCATCTTATCAAGAGGCTGATATATCATCTTCATTTCCAAAGCACGTTCTACATATGGTCCATCGCCAAACCACAGGATAATCTCATCGCAAAGATCGATACATTTATCTACCTGCATCGTCTTGTGATACAAATATGCCAATTCATAGGCCCACTCTTCCAGAAAGTCATGTTCTTTGAGCTCTTCGAGAATACTGATCAACGTTGTGTAATCTGCACCTTTTGCCTTATTGATCTGGTATTTGATGATATATTTTAAACTATCATGTGGCGCGATTTCTACAAACTCATCATAGAACTCTTTCGCCTCTTCCAAATCGCCCAATTTCACACATAAAATAGCCAGATGATAAATAATCATTCTGCCAATCGGCGAGCGGTCATGTGCTATATACAGCAGTTCTCTCGCCTCATCCAGACGTCCTGCCTCCTCACATATTTCGCTTGCTTTTACAAGGGCATTGACATTTGGTACCTTGCGCCAGTTCGTGCTTTCTACGATATCTAACGCTTCTTCCTTTCGTCCTTCTTTTATCAGCTGTTTTATCTCATCATATTTTGTCTTAAACTCGTTTTTATCCAACGTTCTTACCTCAAAATGTACTGTAATAAATCTCTTATCTAAAGCTAGAAATATACAGTTTTAGTGTATCATAGGGCACAACGCATGTCAAAAATATTTGTCTGACAAATCTGTGAAATTCATTCCATTTTTTAGCAATAAAAACAGGACAGATTGCGCAGATTTATGCGTAATTTGTCCTGTTTGTTTCTTACTTATTCTTCTGTGTCTTCCGCTTCATGAGAAGTCTTCTTTTTCTTCTTGGAAAAAACTTTTACATGGGTCTGTTCTTCATACTCCTGTGTATGTTCCACAATTGTATGATTCGTTACATCCACCTTTTCCAAATTCACATAATCTGCTGTTTCTTCCGGAAGTTCCCGCTTTCTGAGCATATACTTTGAAAAACGTCCGATCAGATAGTAAACCAGTGCCATTGTCGGTACACCAAAGAGCATTCCGGCAAATCCAAACAAGCCACCTCCGACAACGATTGCAACCACAACCCAGAAAGAAGATAAACCAGTGGAATCTCCAAGAATCTTTGGTCCAATGATATTTCCGTCAATCTGCTGTAGAACTATAACGAATATCAGGAAGTAAATACCTTGCATAGGCTGTGTCAGGAAAATAATAATAACCGTAGGCACCGCTCCAATATATGGTCCAAATACCGGAATGATATTTGTCACTCCAATGATAATCGATACCAAGAGAGGATATGGCATCTTGAAAATCAACATGCAGATATAACAGATCACACCGATAATAGCGGAGTCAATCAGCTTACCTATGATAAATCCATAGAAAATATCTCTTGTCTTTCTGCCAATCTCCAAAATAACATTTGCATAATCCACACGGAAAATACCGTATAATAATTTCTTTGTCTGTCCTTTGAATACTTCTTTGCTGCATAATACATAGACAGAAACAATGATACCAATAATGCAATTTACCAAAAGCTTACCGACATTCAGCATACCGGTTGCTACCATGGAAACTAATTCTTTGGTACCCAGATCAATATAATTTTCTACCCACGCCACACCGTCATCAATTGCTTTATCAATACCACTGCCTTTTACGCTCATGATATTCTTTTCATAGCGTCCACCAGTAATCTGATTTGCCCAATCAAGCACACCATCAATCTGTTCTTCTATGTGTGTGACCAGATAATGAATGGTCTGATACAATTCCGGTATGATTGCCACAAAAAATAAAACAATAATGCCAACAACAATCACCAAAGCAATGATTGAGGTGATCATACGTGTTGTCTTTCTTGCATTTTCCTCTGTTTTACAATGTTTCACAAAAAACGGAAGCATATGCCTTTCAAAAAATTCCATGATTGGATTCATAAGAAAAGCAAGACCAAATCCGATTAAAATAGACTGTAAAACCCCTAGAACTTCGCTCCACCCCTCGCCGAGCCCCTGATATCTTTCTACGCTAAAATAGAATAGAATCACACAGCATGCTGTGAAGATGACCACAGCCGATGTGGTCATCATTCGTTTCAAGCGATTCTTATCATTGCCTTTTTGATTTTGTTGTTCCATAAAAAATTAACCTCTATAATAATTGATCAGACATCCCTTCAAAATGATGTCTCTTTCATCATCTGTCAATGCACCAAGCTGTAACATAAATGGCTGCATCTGACCATCTTTTACTACGTATGCTTCAATTTCTTCTGTTTTATCTATGATTGCCTTACGGATTTGTGGCACAAACAGATAATCTCCGTTTTTAAATGGCAGATCTCCTGCAGGAATCAAAAATGGAAGCATACCCCAGTTGATCAGGTTCGAACGATATCTCTTCGTTGCATATTCATTGGCAATATTTGCCCAGCCGCCTAATACCTTCTGACAGGAAGCTGCCTGCTCTCTGGCAGAACCATCTCCTGGTTTTACAGCAAAAATTGTGCTTCCCACACCAATATTATCATGACCTACTTCCGGGAACTGTTCCTTCACTGTATGCACAATATCGCGCAATTCCGGTACAGCTTCTCCTGCACATTCACCAGCTTCCAATGCCTTCTGTGCTTTCTGGATTTCCTTTGCACGTCCTACGTATTCCGGATCTTTACGTGACAGTGTAAATTCTGCCAATCCAAGAGGATTAGAGCGGTAAGAAGATGTCTCTCCTGACGGAATTAATTCATCTGTCGTTGTAACCGGATCATGAATTTCAGATACCACTTTTAAGAATAAATTCTCTGGCAATGGACTCATTGCAGGCCAATCCTTGATATTTGGACCAAACTTAATTTCTTCATCCGGATCTGCTACACCCTTACTGTCAAAAACACGGTTGGCATAGATATTCTTATCAAAGTAATATTTTGGCTTTGTATAATTTACATCTACGTCTGTTGCAGCTGTAAGATAACCCTTATTTGCTGCTGTTGCTGCAATCGAACGGGCATCCATAAGTGCAACAGAAGAAATCTGTCCATTCTGTAATTTAGAACCTTCTCTGTTCGGGAAGTTTCTTGTAGAGTGACGGATAGAAAATCCATTGTTGCTTGGTGTATCTCCTGCACCAAAGCATGGTCCACAGAATGCCGTCTTAACAATTGCACCTGTCTCCATCAAATCTGCTACACATCCATTTTTTACAAGTTCCATGTAAATTGGTGTACTTGCCGGATAAACGCTAAGCGTAAATTCGTCCGGACCAATGGAAGCACCACGCAAAATGTCTGCTGCATCTGTAATATTCTCATAACCACCACCTGCACATCCGGCAATGATTCCCTGATCTACGTAAAGTCTGCCATTTCTAACCTTATCCTTTAAGGTAAAATCAACCTGTCCGTCTAAACTAACTTTTGCTCTCTTCTCACAATCATCCAGAATATCCATAAGGTTTGCATTCAATTCCTCAATGGTATATGTATTGCTTGGATGGAAAGGCATCGCAATCATTGGCTTGATTTCGCTCAAGTCAATTTCAATCATACCATCATAATAAGCAACTTCGCCCGGATTTAATTCTGCATAATCTTCGCTTCTTCCATGAATCTCATAGTATTCGCGTACTTTATCGTCGGTCTTCCAAATAGATGACAAGCAGGTTGTCTCCGTTGTCATAACGTCTACACCAATACGATAATCCACGCTCAGCTGATCCACACCAGGTCCCACAAATTCCATGACCTTATTTTTAACGTAACCTTTATCGAAAACTTCACCAATAATAGCAAGTGCAATATCCTGTGGACCAACACCCTTTCTAGGTGCTCCTGTCAGATAAACACCAACAACACCCGGCATAGCGATATCATATGTCTTATTCAGAAGCTGTTTTACAAGCTCCGGACCACCTTCGCCCATCGCCATCGTTCCAAGTGCACCATATCTGGTATGGGAATCGGAACCTAAAATCATTTTTCCACCACCTGCAAGCATCTCTCTTGCAAACTGATGAATAACCGCCTGATGAGGAGGTACATAAATGCCACCATACTTCTTCGCGCAGGTAAGACCAAACATGTGGTCATCCTCGTTGATGGTTCCACCTACAGCACAAAGGCTGTTGTGACAGTTGGTAAGCACATATGGAATCGGAAATTTTTCAAGACCAGATGCTCTGGCTGTCTGAATAATACCTACATAAGTAATATCATGTGAAGTCAGTTTATCAAACTTTATCTGCAGGTTTTCCATGTTTCCTGAAGTATTGTGTTTTTCCAAGATAGCATATGCCATTGTCTGCTTTGCAGCCTCAGACTTTGCAACCTCACGCCCTGTTTTCTGCTTGATCTCAGCCTGCGCCTCCGGGCCATCTGCGATCAGTTCTGTTCCATGGAGCAAATATACTCCCTGTTCGTATAACTTCATGTGATTCCTCCTCAATGATTATTTTCTGCCAAAAAATGAAAAAATTCCCTTTCCTTCTTCTGGCTTCTTTTCTTCTGTATCCTCGGACTCTTTCCATGCAAAATATTCTTTGTCCAAATCTTCTGAAAGTGCTGCCGCTTCTTTTTCCGTCAGCTCTTCATTCGTTGGTTTTTCTTCCGCATCGTCATCCAGCGGAATACCATTTTGTACGAAATAATCCTTATTGATACGAATCTCCGGCTGTACATTAGCGTAAGATGGTGTATCTGCCTGCACATGCTCGCTCTTTCCACCTTTTTCACGCTCTATCTGTAAACGACGATTCTCTTCCTCGATTAGACGCAGGTATTTTTGCGTATCAATCAAATCTCCCAATTGCGATTTCAACTCAGATTGATTTGCCTTGATGGTTCTCTTTTCAGATGCCATCTGCTCTTTCGCATTTTCATAGATTTTTGCAATGGCACTTCCCGCATCATCAATAATTTGCTGAATATCATTCAACGCATTATCTGTATACATAATAGAAGCCGCATAAATATCTTCTGCACTACGGGAAGCCGCAAAAATAATATCGTCTCCCTGTTTTTGCATTTCACGGTTCGCTTTGTCCTTTTTTGTCTGCGACAATTCGTGCTCATCCATCATGTCATACATGCATCCGTTCAATTCTTTGAGCAAATCCATCATCTCGTTTTTATTGACGATTACATCACGTTTGCTGCCATTGTATGGCTCTGCCTTTGAAAAAAGCACATGAATATCTCGCAACACTTTCTCCGTACGGTCTGCTGCACTCATATTTCACACCTCATCTAATCCTTGTATGCATTTTCACACATTACAATATGAAAATATCTATTAAAATATAGCATACCAGCCACAGTCTGACAACGTTTCAAGACTCTATAAATCTTAAATTTTGTTAATAAAACAGACAGATTTTTAAAGCAATGATAGAAAATAAAGTGCATAGCCTATCAACATTACAATTCCTGCCCAACGACGTAATTCCTTTGTACGTGCTACGCAAACAAGTAATAAAACACCAACAAGCGCTGCCACGAATGTATCAAAAATAAATCCACGCGCAAAGGAAACCGGACAAATCAGTGCTGTCGTACCAACAATAAACAGGATGTTAAAAATGTTACTTCCTACGATGTTTCCAATGGCAATATCTGCATTCCCTTTTCGCGCTGCCGACACACTCGTAACCAATTCCGGCAAACTCGTACCGAAAGCAACGATGGTAAGTCCTATAAATCTCTGGCTGATACCCAATGCGAGCGCAATATTGCTTGCACCCTCTACAGCAAAATTACTGCCCAGCACAATCATCACGACGCCACCGGCAATCATTAAAAGTAGTTTGACAACTGACTGCTCTTTTGTTTCCTCTGCTACTTCTTCTTTCCCTTTTTTTGCCATTACAAAAAGATACAGGAGATACCCTATAAACAAAGCCCAAAGGAAAACACCTTCCAGACGATTGACAGAACCACCACTTACACCCATGCCAATTAAAATCAGGGTAACGACAATCATAAATGGAATTTCATAACGGATGGTGGAATCGGCAACTCTCAGCGTGCAGATTAACGCGGTGATTCCCAATATAATCAGCACATTTAATATGTTGCTTCCCACAACATTGCCAATTGTAATTTCGGCATTTCCCCGAAGCGCCGCGGAAATACTTACTGCCGCCTCCGGCAGACTTGTTCCCATCGCAACAATCGTAAGACCGATCACCAGCTGCGGAATCCCAAGTTTTGTAGCAAGCCCGGAAGCACCATCCACAAACCAGTCTGCTCCTTTTACCAAAAGCAGAAATCCTACCACAAGAAATGCCAATTGAAGTAATATGTTCATATTTTCTCCCTTCCTGCAGCAAGAAAATCAAAAAAAGCGAGACCTTGCTGCATTACAAAAATAATACAACAAAAGTCTCGCTACTAAGCTATATACCGGATTGCATGCAATCGTACTGACGATATATAGACACGGTTCCGTGTCAGCTACTCCCTTTTATATAAGCAAAGTGTAACAAAGGGGCAAGTCCCTTGTCAATCACTTTTTATCAACAAAAATCTCCGTCACACGCGGCAAAATACCATGGATATAAGCAATCATGACACCATAATTGGTAATCGCCACTTCCTGCTTTGCACCATAGGTGATACGATAGCGCATTTCCTGCAAAGGAAGCGTACAGCCGCCACAGTGTACAACCATAGCATAAGGCGACAGATCTTTTGGAAATTCTCCCCCACTGGTGAAAGCAAAATGCAGGTCTTTTCCCGTATATTCTTTGATCCAACGCGGCATTTTTACCGTACCGATGTCATCGCACTGTCTGTGGTGCGTGCACCCCTCAGAGATCAGTACCGTATCACCATCCTGTAATGTCTCGATTGCTCTTGCTCCGGCAATCTGCACTTCCAGATCACCTTTGTAGCGTGCCATCAGAATGGAAAATGATGTTAACGGGATATCTTTTGGGACAATTTTTGCCACAGCCCCAAACACCTGACTATCGGTCACAATCAGACGTGGCTTTTTGCCAAGGGATTGTAACGCCTGCGCCAACTCACTATCTCTCGTTACGACAGGGACAGCCCCCACCTCCAAACTATCGCGGATAACCTGTTGCTGTGGCAGAATCAGACGCCCCTTTGGTGCTGCCGAATCGATAGGTACGACCAGTACGACCAGATCGCCGGGCGATAACAGATCACGGATCAATGGGCGTTCCTGCTCCTTTGGTATTCCGGTTGCAAGTTTTTCCTTCAGCGCGTGGATGCCCTCATTTTTACCGGCACTAACCGCGACAATAACATCCTGCGGGATAGCAAGTGCCTGCGCAATCTCTTTTTCTTTTTCCTCGATCTGTTTCTTATCTGCGAGCAGGTCTGTCTTATTTAGGACGACAAAGAATGGAAGACCACGCTTTTTTGCCTCCTGAATCAACGTTTTTTCCAGACCCTCCAAGGCAGCATCCGCAGGGATTGCAAGGATAACTACGTCTGTTTGCCGCAAAGCCTGCAGCGCTTTTTCCATACGCTTTTGTCCCAGCAAACCTTCATCATCCAGTCCCGGTGTGTCAATCAGTACAACCGGCCCCAGCGGTAAAAGTTCCATTGCTTTTTTCACAGGATCTGTCGTAGTTCCTTTGACATTTGACACGATGGCAAGATCCTGCCCGGTGATTGCATTGATCAGGCTGGATTTTCCCGCATTTCGCCTGCCAAAAATACCAATATGAAGACGTTCTCCGCTTGGTGTTTCATTTATACTCATAGACTATTCCTTTCTCTTCCCAAACGTTTTCTGCTGTCAAGTAAATCTCCCGTCAATCCGCCTTTAGAAACGAAAATCTCGATTTCCTTCATGAATCTTTTCAATATATTCCGTTGCCTTTTCTTTTACTTTTGGATTGGTAATGACTTCCAGTTCTTTTTTAATCAAAGCCTCGCCCACTTCCTTCGTCTCCGAGCTTGCATAGTCCTCCAGATACTCTTTTAAGGTCATCAGAGCATTTGGATGACAGCAGTTGACAATCTGCTTGCTCTTTAAAAGTGACATGAAACGGTCTCCCGTTCTGCCCTCGCGATAACAAGCCGTACAAAAACTTGGTACATATCCCATATCCATCAACCATTTGACAACCTCGTCTAGTGTACGATTGTCGCTGACATCAAACTGTGCCGAGTTATCTTCCTCTGCTTCCGGCTCAACATAACCGCCGACGCTGGTTTTGGAACCTCCACTGATCTGTGAGATACCAAGCTCAAGGACACGCTCCCTACTCTCCTTGCTCTCTCTGGTTGATACAATCATACCGGTATATGGCACGGCGATACGGATGCATGCAACAATCTTTGCAAAGGTATCATCCGAAATACCATTATCAAAGACATCCGGATCAATATCATCCGCACGACGCACACGTGGTACACTGATGGTATGTGGTCCGCAACCCTTGGCTGCCTCTAAGTGCTCTGCATGCATGATGATTCCGGTAAAATCATAACGATAATTGTTAAGTCCAAAGAGGACACCAAGTCCTACATCATCAATACCACCATCCATGGCACGATCCATTGCCTCGGTATGATATGCATAATTGCTCTTTGGTCCGGTCGGATGCAGTTTTTCGTAAGATTCCTTATTATACGTCTCCTGGAAAAGGATGTAGGTACCAATGCCTGCTTCCTTTAACATGCGGTATTCTTCGACAGTTGTTGCCGCGATATTGACATTGACGCGGCGGATATCTCCATTTTTATGATGAATACTGTAGATTGTCTTGATACTTTCCAAAATATACTCGATCGGATTGTTCTTTGGATCTTCGCCCGCCTCAAGTGCCAGACGTTTATGTCCCATATCCTGTAACGCGATAACTTCCTGACGAATTTCCTCCTGTGTCAGTTTCTTTCTATGAATATGCTTATTCTTTGCATGGTACGGACAATACTCACAGCCATTGATACAATAATTGGACAGATACAGCGGTGCAAACATGACAATACGGTTACCATAAAACTCCTGCTTAATCTGTTTTGCCAACTGATAGATTTCCTCATTTTTATCTTCCAATTCGCAATCCAGAAGAACGATGGCTTCTTTGTGGCTGATGCCCTTCATCTTTCTTGCCTTGTTTAAAATCTCATCAATGAGTTCCCGGTTGTTCTTGTTTTTCTCAGCATAATCGAGACACTCCCGAATCTCCTCATCGGAGATAAATTCCTCTGCTTTGGATGACATTACATCGTACATTCTTTTTTCCTCCCTTTTTATGTGTGTCCTTATTTTTCTTTCGTCTCCGCACAAGTCTTGTGTTTTTAACGATTTTGCATAAAATTAAGTGTAGTTATAATTTTTCGTGGTTTATACTGGCGCATCGCCCCGGTCAACGACCAGTTCGTAACCAATCGACTGCATACGGTTTCCCAGACAGTTACGACACTCTGCTGCTTCGTCTCCGGTGCAGATCTTATTATCGTAGAGTTCATACTGCTTACGCACTCCGGTCGGTGACAGGTTCGGCATAACCACATTGGCACCTGCCAGGATACCTTTTTCCCTGCCTCGCGGATCTATCGTTCCCAATGCCGTTGTCGCCGGAAGCAGTAATTTGGGCTGTAAGATACGAAGCAGCGAGATTAGATACAAGGTCTCTGCCACCGTTCCCTGTGGCTGATTCCTCAATGGCGTCTCATGATGCGGCACAAAAGGCCCGATTCCTACCATTGCTGGCTGCAAATTCTGGATAAAAACCATATCTTCTGCTAGGGTATGAGCCGTCTGCCCGCGGGATCCCACCATAAAACCACAGCCAACCTGATAGCCTAAGTCTTTTAGCGTGTACAGGCATTGGATGCGGTGGTCGAAATCCATCTCCTCCGGATGTAGGCTCTCATAATGATGTTTGTCCGCTGTTTCATGCCTTAAAAGGTATCTATCTGCCCCTGCATCTTTCATTAATCGGTAACTTTCTGCGCTTCTTTCTCCAAGCGATAACGTGATTGCACAATCCGGATGGTGTTTCTTGATTTCCCGAATCAAATCACACATGATTTCATCCGTATAATAGGCATCCTCACCCCCTTGCAAAACAAAAGTACGAAAGCCAAGTTCTGCTCCTGCGTCCGCACAAGATAAGATATCTTCCCGGCTCAGTCGATAACGCTGGACCTGCCGGTTATCCCTGCGGATGCCACAATACAGACAATTGTTCCTGCAATAATTAGAAATTTCGATCAGACCTCTGGTATAGATTTTATTGCCAAAGATTTCCTGAGACCTTTTTCTGGCAATTTCTGCTGCATATTCTGCCACTTGTCCGCATCTTCCGCGGATAATTTCTTCCCATTCATCCAGACTTAATGCATTTTCTCTATCTAGTTTATCAATCAATGCTTTGACATCCTGCATTGTCCGTGCCATAGGCATTTCTCCTTCTTTTTTTCTTTCGATACTGTCCAGGCATCGCTTACTGCAATTTGGAATAGACAGCTTTTGCTGTCACGCCCTCAATATTGCCGATCTTTCCCGACATGGCGCTAATCACATCCTGTGGGGCATCCACTGCGACGCTGATCAGAGAAATCCCTCGTTTTTCATAGGGAATTCCCATGCGTCCGATGATATAATTTCCATACTCGTGTAACACATGATTCAGTTCTTCTGCTTTGTCGCGTTCTTCTACCACAATCGCAAGAATTGCCACTCTCGTGTCCATATGTCCTCTCCTTCCGTTACAAATTGTCTATTTTTCACGTTGCCATAACAAAAAGCCTCTGCATCCAAAGATACAGAGACTTTCCCTATCAAACACCTATAAAATCCCGTATCTTTACGCTCAGGCTTCCCTTTGCGCGCAGATGACTTTAATTCATAATGTTAAAAAAAGGGAGATACCTTGATCTCCCTGAAATTGTCTTTTATAGCGTTACCTCCACAGCCTGCTCAACCCAGGCACCCTTGCGGCACCCGGAAACTCCTTCTTAGTGCTGCTCCATTCCTGACCTGACACGATTCGTAGGCATCCGTCGCGCAAGACCCAAGTATCAACGCCACTTATGGAGGCCGCCATTTGCATTGTATGAGATTATGACACGTTTGTCAATGAAATTCCCCCTAAAACTGCTTCTTCTGCTCTCTCAAATCTGAAAAAAATCCACTAATCAATGTCGAGCACTCTTCTTCTAAAACGCCCCTCTCAATCTCGACCTGATGATTAAATGCATCCATCTGTAAAATATTAAGGACAGAGCCCGCGCAGCCTGCCTTTGCATTCATACTTCCAATCACTACTTTTTTAAGTCTCGCCTGCACCATAGCGCCTGCGCACATCTGACAAGGCTCTAATGTCACATACATAGTGCAGTCCTCCAATCGCCAGTCCCCTGTCTTTTTGCATGCCTGCTTCATAGCAATAAGTTCTGCATGAGAAAGTACATTCTTATCTGTATTGCGCTTATTATATCCTTTTCCAATTACCTTATCATCACGTACAATCACACATCCGATGGGCACTTCATTCAATTCATATGCCTTTTTTGCCTCTTTCAGTGCCATTTTCATATACTTTTCATCATGTTTTTCCTGTCTGTTCTTCTCGATTTTCTCTTTGAGTGCCATATGGTAAATCCTCCGCCAAACTGTTATAATATCTTTTAATTGATTTCATTATAACACGATAAGAAATGGAGTGACACTATGAAAATATATGGGCTGCAGAAAACAACATTGGTTGATTATCCAGGGCATGTGGCAACGACACTTTTTACCGGCGGTTGCAATTTTCGCTGCCCTTACTGCCATAATGGAGACCTTGTCATAGGACTAGACGATATCGAACCATACGCAATGGAGGATATTTTTTCTCATTTACAAAAAAGAAAAGGTGTCTTAGATGGCGTCGTAATCAGTGGCGGAGAACCAACATTACAGACAGATCTACCTGACTTCATCCGTCAGATCAAAGAGCTTGGATACCTGGTAAAACTGGATACCAATGGTACCAATCCGGCCATGCTCCGCTCTTTAGTAGAGGAAGGTCTTGTGGATTATGTTGCCATGGATATCAAACATTCTCGTGCAAAATATGCCAGCATCAGCCATGCAGCGGACGATTCCTTAGAATCGATTGCCGCATCTGTTGACTATCTCAAAGAAGGCCATGTGGATTATGAATTCCGCACAACCCTTTGCAAAGAATTACATAAAGAAACCGACATGACTGCAATCGGCCTCTGGCTCATGGGAGCAAAAGCATACTACTTACAACCATACAAGGAATCCGAGCAGGTTATACAACCGGGATTTCATCCACATGATGCAGCTACATTAGAGAGCTTTGTCCACATTTTATCTGCCTTTATTCCAAAAGTAGAGATTCGAGGTTTTGATTCGTGAAATTTGAACAGACAACAGACCGCCTGATTTTACGCATACTTCCAGCAGATTATGCCTATCAGGTATTACAGTTTTATAAAAACAATGCCGGTATTTTCGAGCAATATGAACCCTTTATTGACGAAAATTTTTATACATTAGAACACCAGAAGCACATATTAACTTATGAATATGGAGAAATTTTAAAACTTCATATGCTGCGTTTTTGGATCTATGAAAAAGAGCATCCGGACGAGATTATAGGAACCATCAGTTTCCACGATATTTCACCGAATATCTATGCCTCAGCGCAATTAGGATACAAGATGGATCAGCATCATTTGCGCAAAGGCTATTGCTACGAAGCAATTTGTACAGGTATGCATCTTCTTTCCGACGATATCGGCATCCGACGTTACGAAGCGCTTGTTTTACCCGACAATACGCCTTCCATTCGTCTATTGGAAAAAATCGGTTTTTGGCAGGAAGGTTTACTCAAAGATAAAGTATTTTTGCAAAACAAGTGGCGCGACCACTACTTATACGGTTATATTGTTCCCCAAAAGCAGTCCAAAGGAGAATAGCTATGTCACAAGTAACAAAACGTGCCCTCGAGGCATCTTTAAAAAATCTTCTTTTACAAAAACCCTTGGATAAAATCACAATCAACGACATTACCGCTGACTGTGGTATTAACCGCATGACTTTCTATTATCATTTCAAAGATATTTACGATCTGGTGGAATGGTCCTGTCTGGAAGATGCAGAGAAAGCGTTAAATAATAACAAGACCTACGATACCTGGGAACAGGGGCTCTTACAGATTTTTTACGCAGTAAAAGACAACAAACCTTTTATTCAAAATGTCTACCACTGTGTCGGTCGCGAGCGTGTAGAACAATATCTCATGCCACTGGCTGACAAATTGCTGGTTGACGTTATCGAAGAACAATCCGAAGGTCTTCACGTAGCACAAAGCGATAAAGACTTTATTGCCCAGATTTATTCTCATGTACTGGTCGGTCTCATGCTCGATTGGGTCGGCAACGATATGAAAGATGATCCAGAGCAATTGGTCGAACGCCTGGGCATTGTGATCCAGGGAAATTTATCCGCAGCATTACAACGCTTCTGTAAGCCTTAATTTTTATCAAACACGCAGATTTGATAAATTTATTTGCAATTTATGGCTCATGATAAAAATATTATCATGGGTCTTTTTTTGTTTATTTTCCTTTTCCTTTGAACAGACTATACTACGGATACAAAGAATAAAGGAGGTCATTATTATGTATTACTCAGCAGGAACTTATGAATCATTCGCACATCCGGAAAAACCGGAGGGTGTAGAAAAGAAATCAGCATATATCATCGGAACAGGACTTGCAGGCTTAACAGCTGCCTTTTATCTTGTACGTGATGGACAGATGGATGGTGGTCATATCCATCTTTTGGAAAAACTAGACCTTGCCGGTGGAAGCTGTGACGGCAGAAAAGATATCACCAAGGGCTTCTTTATGAGAGGCGGTCGTGAAATGGATAACCACTTTGAAGTTATGTGGGATATGTTCCGTGATGTTCCATCCATTGAAAATCCAAATATTTCTGTATTGGATGAATATTACTGGCTTAACAAGCATGATCCAAACTACTCTCTTTGCCGTGCTACCGTAAATCGCGGAGAAGATGCACACACCGACAAAAAATTCTGCTTAGATCGAGACAGCGCACAGGCTCTTTCCAAACTTTTCATTACACCGGAAAAGGAATTGGAAAACAAAAAGATTTCTGATATCCTTCCAGATTCTTTCTGGGACACGAATTTCTGGCTTTATTGGCAGACCATGTTCGCTTTCCAGCGCTGGTCAAGTGCTTTGGAAATGAAACGTTACTTATGCCGTTATGTACATCACATCGACGGACTTCCGGATTTCAGTGCACTTCGTTTTACAAAATACAATCAGTATGAAAGTCTGATTATGCCACTTGTAAATTATCTGACATCACATGGTGTTCAGATTGACTATGGTATGAATGTACAAAACGTCATCATTGACACCGTAGGAGACAAGAAGATTGCCCGCCAGATTATTTATATCAAAGATGGAAAAGAACAATCTTTAGACCTGGTAGAAGATGATCTTG
Source organism: uncultured Lachnospiraceae bacterium (assembly GCA_934352055.1). GTDB lineage: Bacteria > Bacillota > Clostridia > Lachnospirales > Lachnospiraceae > Pararoseburia. The sequence continues at coordinate 58,971 of CAKRJY010000012.1, read as the reverse complement.
TATTTATCACAAACGGATGCTGTACCGACACAAGCTGCTATGGTGATCAACATACCGCTCCGGACCTTTCTAAGGTAAAAGATGGTTCTGGCGAGTCCTGGAACCTCTGGAAAAATATTGCAAAGCAGGCAAAACATGGCGAATTTGGTAATCCGGATAACTTCTGTGATAATTACGAAGCAACAAACTGGATGAGTGCAACCGTTGCTACTTCTGATGAAAAAATCATTGGAAAGATTATGGATATCTGCAAACGTGATCCAAGAGACGGAAAAGTTACAACCGGTGGTATTGTCACAGTAAAAGACAGTACCGATAACTGGTATTTATCATGGACTATCAACCGTCAGCCACAATTTAAGGCACAGGATAAAAACATGGTTCTCGTATGGCTTTATTCTCTTAGCACGAACAAAGAAGGTAATTATGTAAAGAAGCCTATGCGCGATTGCACAGGTATGGAAGTCTGCGAAGAATGGCTGTACCACATTGGCATAGATCCAAAAGAAATTCCTGACCTTGCAGAAAATGCCTGCAATACAACAACATGCTTTATGCCATTTATCAATGCTTTCTTCCAGCCAAGAAAGAATGCGGATCGTCCAAAGGTCGTTCCTGACGGAGCAGTAAACTTTGCATTCCTTGGACAGTTTACCGAAACACCAAGAGATACCATCTTTACCATTGAATACTCTATGCGTACCGGTATGGAATCTGTTTACACGCTCCTTGACATTGACCGCGGAGTTCCTGAAGTATGGGGAAGCAAGTATGATGTGCGTGAGTTGTTGCGTGCATGCTACTATGCCATCGATAAAAAACCAATTACCGATGTAAAACTTTCCTTTAAAGAAAAAGAAGCATTAAAATTACTGCTGAAAAAAGTAAAGGGTACCGACGTCGAGATACTGCTGAAAAACAGCGGCTTGATCGAATAGATCCATATTTCCTAACAAATCCAAAAAACCAGTTCCGATTATTACTGTCGGAACTGGTTTTCATTTACATACATGCTTTATGATTTGTTACATATTTTCTGATATAACGAATCAATTGTTTTTCTTCGATTGGCTTTGACACATGTTCATTCATTCCAGCCTGAAGACTTCGTTCTTTATCATCACTAAACGCATTTGCAGTCATCGCAAAAATCGGTATTTTCTTTGCATCTTTGCGTTCCATGGAACGAATGTGTCGCGTTGCTTCTAAACCATCCATAATTGGCATCATGATATCCATTAAAATTACATCATATGTGCCTTCTTCTGTTTCCATAAAACAATCAACAGCTTCCTTTCCATTCCAGGCTTTTGTCACATCAGCACCTGCATTTTTCAGGATAAACTCTGCAATTTCCATATTCAGATCATTGTCCTCCACCAGAAGCAGATGTACGCCATCCAGTCGAAGATTATCCGAATCTGCAATTTCCATTGTTTCCACATGCTCTGCTTTTTGAAAACAAAACTGAATCGTAAAGGTTGTTCCTTTTCCAGGCTCGCTGACAAAATGAATACTTCCCCCCATTTTCTCTGTCAGCTCTTTTGCAATCGAAAGTCCCAGTCCTGTTCCGGCATAGGAAGTTCTTGCAGAGGCGTCCTCCTGCGCAAACGGTTCAAATGCCCGCTTTTGGAATTCCTCCGACATGCCTATTCCGGTGTCCTGACAAACAAACTCGAAGGTCGCCGTCTGTTCCGTAGATGCGATTTCCTGCACCCGCACCGAAACGGAACCGCCTGCACGATTATATTTAACGGCATTGCTTATAATATTCTGTAAAACCTGGCGTAAATGCACAGGACTTCCCATCACATCCCAATGCTCTCCCTCGCATATTTCCACTTGTAATGCTACATTACGCTCCACAGCCTGCATTTCCACAAGTAATATCGTTTCGCGAAACAAGTCCAATAAATGAAACTGCTTTTTTTCCAGCCGCACTTCACCGGACTCTAATTTATTCATATCCAGCACATTATTTACCAGATCAAGTAAAAAACTGGCCGCACTCATGATTTTCGCGCGGCATTCCTCCTGTTTATTCTCATCCTTCGCATAATACCGGCTAATTTCAATCATTCCCTTGATGCCATTGATCGGTGTACGAATATCATGACTCATGCGACGCAAAAAATCTGTCTTTGCTATACTGGCGCGTTCTGCATCTTCTACCGACTTTCGCAAGCTGTTCTGATATTGCAGCTCCAGCATTTTATCCGCTGTAACATCGCGGCACACAAATAAAACTTCCTGTAATTTCCCCTCATGATCATATTTCTGCGGCACAAACATAAGTTGATTCCATTTACCATTTTGTGTCTGCATGATAGTGCAAATATAATTATTTCCTGCAATTCTTTCATCCATGTCTTCCACATTTGAAAACTGCAAAAATGCCTCCTGCTCAGACATGTCTAAGACAAGAGATGCATAATTTCTTAACATCATGGAAACATCACAGCCATGTCCTGCTATATTTCCCAGATATTCCACGGATTTCACCGTTTTCCAGCAATCTGTACTGAAATCAATCAAAAGCACAAATGTGTAAATTCGACTGATAGAACGAATGGTACGCAGCTGTTCCGCGTTTTTCTCCCGATCCTTTTGTTCCTGCTGATAGCGGAGATATAAAAAAAGATGACAGACCATAGCATATAAAATAGCACCAAAACATTGCGTTATAATGACTGTTTTATACACGCTTTTTTCTGGGAAAAAAACATACACATCATAACCTTCCACACGACGGATGCTCCCACACAGATGCTTTCCCTTCCAGAGCAGACGCGTTATTGATTCCCGCCCTTCATGTGTATCCTTTTTTTCTTTTATATTGAATTCTTCCTGCACCATCTTGCCTTTTAATTCTTCTACATTGGTACTCACAATCTGATCATGATAGGCAATACTTACAATTCCATTCAATCCAAAAATCTGATCATCTAAAAGTGTTTCCAAGCAAATTTCATCTTTCGCGGCTATCTCTTCTTTACGAGAAACAACAGCAACGCACCCCGCTTTATCCTGACGGGAGACAATTGCAAAATCATATGTCTGTTCCCCTATCTTCATGCGTGTGGCATACGAATTTTTAGGATCCAGAGAAGCTGCGTAAGACGCATCATTATTTATAAATTCATCCCAAATGTCTGTACTGATATTCCCCCACACGCAACAAGGCTCATTATTTTGATCGGTAATCAAAATACCATCCAAGCGCTGTTCATAAGCATATTCCTCTAAAAGTGGCTGCAATGCTTCCCCATGCCCCAGGCAACGGCTCAGTTCCTTTGCTTTATCTAACAAACGCACTTCGCTTTTTGTACGGTCTGCCACTTCATAATTATGAAAACACGCTATGCGGTATGCTATGGTATCAAAACTTTCATTTAATATACGGTACAGATTTAGCTTATCGCCTTGCAGCGTCACAACACCACTTAGCAGACTCAACGCAATCCCTATCATCAGAAGAATACGTCTTAAACTGGTTTCTTTCTTTTTTCTCCGTTTTTTACTCTGCATATGCATCGCTCCATGCGCAATCTGTGTTTATACCATATTTTTCTAATATGCGTTCTGTCGTCCCATCCTGACGCATTTGCTGCATCGTTTTCGATAGCTCATTTGCCAGTTCTTCATGTGTTCCTTTTTCAAAGGCAACACCCAATTCTGATTTGTATAGGCTTTCTTCCAACATATAAAATTCATTTGGCAGAGAGTCCATAAAAAGACGCAGTGCACTCTCGTGACCTGCAATTGCATCACAATATCCTTTACGCATACATGCATAAACTTCATCTAATGTAGAAAAACAATAAATCTCATCTACTTCCGGGATTCTTGCATCCTCATGATTTAATAAAACTTCATCCGGTTTGGAAGATACCTGTACTGCAAAACGTTTTCCTTCCAAATCCTGTAACGTACGAATACCACTATTTGCCCGAACAACAACGACCTGACGGCTATTCAAATATGGTCCTGCCCAGGTATATGCGTTTTCCCGCTCTGTCATGGTAAAACTCCCCCACAGACAATCAATCTCGCCACTTTTTAGGTATTCGTCCTTCTTCTCCCATATAATCTTGCGAAAAACCACATCATATCCCATCCGATGAAACGCGTTTGTTGCCATCTCAACATCGATTCCCGCCATATTACCATTATCATCTTCATAATTATATGGTTTGTAATCATCACTCCCTACAACGATCTGTGGCAATTTTTCTTCCGTGGATGTTGTCGCTTTTCCACAACCTGTCATTGTTATAAGCATGACCAGGCTTATTGCAACAACTTTTCTCCATGCTATTCTCACCATAACTACTTATTACACGATCTCCCTATATCCTTCCTGACGTTATATAACTTACACAGACTCTTCTTCACGCACCTGTGTCACTGCTTCCACAATCATCTGATACTGTGCTTCCATTGCATCCATCAGCTCTTCCGCGCCATCCATCGTGCCACCACGAAAGATTTCTGTAATATCATAACTTGTCCGGTAAAGGTCTGAAAAACCAAGATTAATACAAATGCCCTTTAATGTATGTGCTGCACGAAATGCACGGTCTGTATCTCCCTCGGCAACCGCTTCTTTCATGTCATGAAAACTCGGATCCTCCAAAAACTTAATGGCAAATTTCTTTACAATCGCTTCATTGCCACCAAACCGTTCATACACCTCCTGCCAATTTGCTCCAATACATGCATAGCATTCTTTTATATTCATCATCTTTCCTCCATATCCTGTACATTTTACATACCATTTTAATGTAAATATTTTGTCGAATCGTTACTGTCGAAAAAAGACGACAAAGAACGATTTCACGTTCTCTGTCGCCTTAGATATCTTATTTATTTGATACAGCTTATCCGAAGTATCTCTCAAGTAATCCCTTAAGAGCTTTTCCATGTCTAGCCTCATCACGAGCCATCTCATGAACGGTATCATGGATTGCATCAAGGTTGTTCATCTTAGCACATTTTGCAAGGTCAAACTTACCAGCAGTAGCTCCAAACTCACAATCAACTCTCCAAGCAAGGTTGTCCTTTGTTGTAGCCTTCATATTTGGCTCAAGATCCTCACCTAACAACTCTGCGAATTTTGCAGCATGTTCTGCTTCTTCGTATGCTGCCTTCTCCCAGTAAAGTCCGATTTCAGGATATCCCTCACGATGAGCAATACGAGCCATGCAAAGATACATACCAACTTCTGAGCATTCACCTTCAAAGTTTGCCTTTAACTGCTCAAAGATATATTTCTTATCTTCATCACTGATATCAGCGTTGTTCTTTACTGTCTTAGCATATACGCCATATTCATGCTCTGCAGCAAGTGACATATCGCCGTCTTTTACTTCCTTGAACTTGTCAGCACCTACGTGACATACTGGACATTCCTCTGGTGGCTGCTCGCCTTCATAAACATAACCACAAACACTACATACAAATTTTGCCATAATCTTGTTCTCCTTTTCTACTTATGTGATTTATTAATACTTATATAGTTTCCCTTTCGGTGGTTTTAATATAACACCTGGAAAAAAGATTGTCAATAGAAAATTAGGAATTATTATTATTTTTATTTTTTGCACATTCTGGACATTTTCCAAAGAAAACCACCTGACTCTGCTCAATTTCCCCTTCAAACCCTTGATTTGCAAGGGTATGCAGGAATTCCAGATTATCCATCTCCAAATCTAAAACACAGTTGCAGGAATTGCAGACAAAGTGTGGATGCTCCATAATATTTGCATCATAATGATCCTTAGCATCATTACATGGTATTCTCTGCACTTGACCTGTCTCTTCCAAAAGCGCCAGATTCCGATATACCGTAGCAAGACTAATCTTTGGGTAATCCCGCTGAACCACTTGATATACCGCTTCTGCCGTAGGATGTGTCTTTGTCGAAAGCAGGTAATTATAAATAGCTTCTCTCTGCCTGCTATAGTTCAAAGTCTTCATAGTTTTTTCCTTTCTGATTCTGTTTTCTAAATCAGTAACTATTATCAATTTAACACAGGATTCATTTTTTGTAAAGTATATCCAACGAATATTTCGCCATAAAAATACCGACCCCTTAGTTAGATGTTTCTGTCTAACTTTTTGGGGTCGGTACAACGTCTGCCCTATTCTATAGGCATTTATACTCTCATTTTACAAAAGCAAATCCGTTCTCTCTTTGCTTGCTTCGATTTTTTCATTTAACCGCTTACATGGAATGCTGATGACAAGACCAAACAGTAGTGCCACACCAATATAGGCTGACATTTCTGTCAAATACATCCAATAATCATTGCCATGCGTTCCGGCAATTGCCTCTCGCAGCGCATTCATACCATGTGCGAACGGCATATATTGATACAGATACTGGAATACCTTCGGCAGAACTTCTACCGGGAATGTACCACCACTTCCTGCGACCTGAATAACCATCAGTACAACAGCTAGTGCCTCACCGACATTACCAAATGCATACGCCAGCGAATACATAAATAGTGTAAATGTAAAACTGGTAAAGGATGCTGCAAACCAGAACATCAGAGGATGCTCACACTGAATACCGACATACAAAATACATCCCAATACAGTAATCACCGTCTGCAGCTGACCAATCAGATAAAACACAATATATCTTCCGAAGAACTTTTGCCAATTACGCAGATTGCGACATCCCGGATTTGTTTTTAAACCGGTATGCATGATAGCAATCAGAATCAATGCACCAAACCAGATGGACAAAATCACATAAAATGGTGCTGTCGCTGATCCGTTATTCTTCATCTCATAAATCGGTTCCTGATCCAGATTTACCGGACTCGATATGAAATCTGCAATCACGTCCGGATCTGATTCAATCAAAGACATCAGGATATTGTACTGATCATTCGATTCGATGTCATCCATATCAGCAATCAAATCCTGTAATTTACTCTCCATATGAATGGCGTCATCTCTTGTCTCCACCAGCTTATCTTTGCCAAAAGACATCATATCCGGATAACTGTCAAGCGCAGATGATACATCCTTAATGCTGTCACTAGAGAAATTTAACATCTTTTGTACTTCACTGATCGAGCTCTGTATTGCATTCATCGTAGAATTCAATTGCGGATCAACGGTATCTTTATATGTACGCTTCAACGCTTCTACACTGTTTTTACAATTATCAAAATCGGCATGCAAAGTATCCGAAATTGCATTGGAATCTGTAGTCGTCTTATCAGATGCTGCCTTTAACGCATCTAAATCTGCCTGAATTTTATCAAAGTCGGCATTGATTGCTGCCTGCTGGTTCTGGATTGTTGGGTTTGTTGCCGTCATACCATCGACTGCACTGTTAAAACTCTTCTGTAATGCATCCACAGCAAGTTTGATAGAATCAATCTGATCCCCCATTCCTGTACTGGTATGGTCTACTTTATTCAGCACATTATCCACGGCACCTGCCATATTATCAATCTGCTTTAATATATCATCAAGATTCACGGACACCATATCCGAAACGGTATCAATACTGCCATCCGCCGCATCTGCTGCAGAATCTGCACTATTTGCCATGCTTCTGCCTGCCTGCATAATAGAATCTAACTGATCTGTCACCGAATTTGTCGCATCCATCAGACTGTTTGCAGAATCAATAATCGCAATATAGGAATCAATAATTGTGATATAGGTATTTAAATCTGCATCCATATCATTGAGTTTGTTTTTGACAGCATCCGTAAAATTGCCATTTCCTGTGTTATCTGTCACAACATATTCACTCATGCTGAGAAGTGCCTGTGCCATAGTAGATACGAAGGCACTATTGATTTCTTCCTGCACGGTTGTTTTTACCTTACCGGTAATCTTTGGTGCTATCGCATTCTTTTTCTCATTCTCATAATATGTAATCTTTGGATTTTCAATATTTCCACCAAGGAAGCTTATCAAATCCTCTGAAAAAGATTCGTCAATCACAAGCGCAGCGTAATAATCTCCACTCTGTACGCCATCAACAGCCTCTTCTTCGGTATCTACAAATACCCAGCCAATCGTCTTGTTTTCCTTCAGATTGCTGATCACCATGTTTCCGACATTCAGTTCAACACCCTCAATCTCGGTTCCCTGGTCACAACTTGCAACCACGACATTCAAATTAGCGGTAGCTGCCTCTCCATACGGATCCCAGTTGGAGATAATGTTAAACCATGCATATAAACAAGGAATAACCGCCAGACCCATAATAACAACCGTTGCAACTACATTCGTTGCCAGTCTCTTCGCATCGGAGGTAAAAATCCGAATAATATTCATCATCTTATTCGTCCTCCTTTTCGTTTTTATTATCTCCGCTGATTTTTTGAATGACAGCTTCTTTTAATTGTTCTTTACGTTCTGCTATCTCAGCTTCTATTTTTTGTTTTTCGGCATCTATAAGGTCACCGGCGTAGTCCAGCTTTTCTGTAATATTGCTCTCTGCCTGCTGCACGCCTTCGCCAATCAAATTCACACCATCGCGAAGTGCATCTTCATCCACACCAAGCTCTTTCAATTGCTCTAACATCTTATAGTCACTGTACTCTACATAAATCAAATAGGTTGCAATGCCAAATAAGGAGATAATCCACAGAAGCAAAAACACCAGTTTTCCTTCGGATATCGCAAAACTCAGAATCAGAAAGAATAATGGCAAAATGATATTTATTTTTAATCCGACTCGTATTCTCTTTTGATTTTGTTGATGTAGATTTTGTTCATAATTGATGAACTTGTCATACATCTCTTTGTATTTCTCTGCCACCGTTATACCTCCTTACATCATTTCCGTATCTTCCATACGTTTTTCCATATAATGATTCAGTCCTTCAAATGGAATACGGATCCAAAGTCCAACGACCAGACCTACTACAAGGAAAGTTAATAACTTAAGCAGATAAATGACAATATCCGCTTCGTACAAGCCACAAATACATTCTCGCATCGCATTGATTGCGTATGGGAATGGGAAGAAAATATAAACTTTCTGGAAAAATTCCGGTAAAAGCTCAATTGGATAGGTTCCACTACTTCCCGCAATCTGAAGTACAAGTACAACGACTGCTATCGCTTTTCCAACATCACCGAAAGAATACACAAGTGCATATATCAAAAGTGTAAATGTCAGACTTGTAAGCGCACCAACCACCCAGAATAAAAATGGATGTACACACTGTATCTTTAAGATAAACAAATCACCTAACACCGTAATCAATGTCTGTACCTGCCCCATAGCAATAAAGAAGAGGCTTCTTCCAAAGAATAACTGCGTCGGTGTTGCGTCCGGATATTTTGATTTTGTTACTTTTACCTTGATGATTGCTGCCATGATAATAACACCTACCCATACGGATAGTACGGTATAAAACGGTGCAACGGCAGAACCATAGTTCTCGATTGGATAAACGGCAACGGATTCGATTTCCACCGGTTCTGAGAAAAATTCACCATACATATCCGGATCACCCGTCAACGTATCCACCAATGCTTCTACACGTTCATCCTCCTGTACACTTCTTGCCTTATCAATTGCTTTTGTCAATTTATCACTGATCTTAGATAATGCTTCTTTTGTCTTCTCAAGACTCTTATCTGAAGTTGACAGTGTTGTTTGCAATGATCCAAATACACTTCCCATGGAATTTAATACACCACTCATGTTATTCATGATTGTGCTCGCATTTCCAATAACATCCTCTAAATTGTCAACACATGTATTGAGCTGCGGTACCAATTGGTTATTGATGGTATTTCTTGTGGATGTAATATTTGCAATTGCTTTATCAATATCAGAAATCATAGATGCTTCTGCATCTTTGATCTGCTGTGATACACTATCATATTGCCCATCGATATTTGCCTTCTCCAAAATCTTTTGTAAGGCATCCACTGCGTCTGATAACTGCTGCAATGTATCAACAACATCCTGGTTATTATTTTGATCCGCTATCGATTGACTGATCGCTGTAATGTCTTTATTCAGCTGTTTGGTATCCTTTAACGTCTGTTCACAGACGTCTGCCATCTGATCGATATCGCCACTAAGTTGTGCCTGCTTCAGCTGATTTTCCATCGTATTTAACATGGTCAGCATCGTATCAATCGTCAGGTTCATCTGATCCTTATATGCATTAAGTGTATTCTGACTCTGCTGTAAAGAACCACCTGCTTCCGACAAGCTTCCTGCGGAATTCTTTGTCCTGCTCTCTAAATCTTCTACGTCATCTGTTGCATTTGCAATATTTGAGGATAATACAGCATTTCCCTTAATGACATTATCAATCGTTTTCTGATAATCAATAAGATTATTATTCAGGTTATCCAGCTTATCAATAAACGCCTCCACGCCACCTTCTTCTTCAATGTCATCATACATATCATTGACATCTTCAAAGATTGTTTTGGTCATGACTTTAACAAATTCTTCATTGATATTGCTCTGCACGGTCGTTACAATCGTATCGGAAATCTTATTTGCTACCGGATTCTTTTTCTGATTCTGGTAGAAAATTAACGTCGGTTCTTCCGTCGTATTTACGAACATATTGTACATGTTATATGTAAAATTGTTTTGTACTACAAGTGCCGCATAATATTTACCGGATTCTACACCCTCGATTGCTTCATCTGCAGAATCAACAAATTGCCAGTCTACTTTATCGTTACCTGCCAATTCATCCATGATATCCTCACCGGTATTCTTAAACTCCCCATTTTCATCTGTATATCCCTGATCCAGATTAACTGCAGCTAACTGCAAATTTCCTGTATTGCCATAAGGATCCCAGTTGGAATAAATATTAAACCATGCATAAAGTGCCGGTAAAAAACATACACCAATGGCAATAATCAAGGCAAACAGATTTTTTGCCAGATTTTTTACATCTGTAAAGAAGATTTTTTTGATCGTCTTCATGCCTTTATCCTTTCGTTTTCGTGCGATTTTTGATCAATTCTATTTTCTGCTTTCGCGTTAGTTTCTTAATCGCCGCTTCTCTGCGCATTGCTTCTTCTTTCGTTGGATATTCCTCATGATAGATTATCTCCACCGGAAGCCTTGCCTTTGTATATTTAGCACCCTTTCCCGCATTATGTGTCTGCAGGCGGTGTTCTAAATCTGTTGTAAATCCCGTATATAGAGTATCGTCACCGCAACGGAGTATATAGGTGTAGTATTTCTTCTCACTCATGCGTTTCCAACCCCTCAGCTCCATTTAAATATCCCAAACGAATACTGTTGCGCGATACTTTTTTCACTTCATAAAGTAATACATCTGCCGCATGTAAAAAATCCCAGACTTTATTTTCTTTCGTCGGAATTCCCCAGCAAATACCTTGTGATATGGTAATGATATCTGCCGCTTTCGAATGCTTATGTTCTATCGCCTGCTGCATAATCATTTGTTTGAGTTGTTCTGACCATTGATACGTCTCTTCTTCTGGCATATCGGAATAAATAAGAACAAATTCGTCGCCACCATAACGGGAACAAAAAACATTTCCATGCTTTTGCATCTGTAAAAGTATACGCGAAATCATTTTAAGAACTTCATCTCCAGCCTGATGACCATAATTGTCGTTATATTCTTTGAAGTAGTCGATATCCAAAATCTCTATAGCAAGTGGTGTCTGCTTGTCGCATGCACGTATAAATGCATCTTCACCATATTCATTCAGCTTATAACGATTATAAAGACCGGTCAGAGGATCTGTCTCCGATTTCTGGTGCAAAGCAATATTTTCCTGCTCAACTTCTCGGTTAATCTGCACCAGATTATTTAAGGAATTTCGCATCTGAATCATACTGGCAACCATCACACTATTCTCTTTTTCCATTTCCTCAGACAACTCATAATATGCCACCGTTGCTTTTTGATAATGTTCTTCATCTTCCATTGATTTATAATAGCGAATCAGCATGGTAAGCAATCTTTTTTCTAAATTACGAATATTGGTCTGTTTTGTCAGCTCCTCAATGGCAAAGTAACATGATTTAAAATCATCATATCGCTTGCTTTCAAGCAACATACACATATATTCATACAGATCATCATAAACATCCATGATCGGAACATCCTGTTTCAGATAATCTGCTATATGTAGAATTTCCTTGGACAGCGCTTCTTCCTGCCCTTTTTCATAATAATATCTCGCTTGAAAACAGGAAACCGCCAGGCTTTCTACATTTTGTAAATATGGTTTGCATTCTTTTTCAATCTTGTCATTGTAATGTGCAACGGTTGTAAGCATTTCTGCAGCATTCTGCTCTTTTGCCATACACAGATACGCTTTTGCCATATTCAAATATGCAGCTGTCAAATGTTGTATGTATCCCGGCATCATCTGATTTACAATAATATAGTGATATCCACTTTCCAGATGATCGAGTGCCTTTTGATATTCATGAATATTTTGATACAGACATCCCATATTCATATGCACAATCCATTCCAATTGCGGCAAGCCATACTTCTCGCAATAAGAAAGTGCCTTCAGATAGTAATCCATCGCATAAGGTGCATTTCCCCGGTTCATCGACATGATGCCAAGCATATTATTTGCCATGACAACATAACCCCACTCGCTAATCTTTTCCATGGCTGGCAGACACGCTAACATTTCAGCATAAAAATTTCTTGTGTCATTCATTAAATAATAGGTCTCGCCCCTGGAAAAGCAGGCAAAACCTATTAATGCATCATCGTGTATCTTACGGCCATATTCCTCGAGTTTATCGCAGTTTTCCATAAGACGTTTTGGATCTCTGCCGCGGTCAGACTGTATCTCTTTTATCCAGTTTTGAACTTCTTGCATATAAAGACTAATATTCATACGCCCATTATAAACCTGTCATTTTGAAAAAGCTATTACCGATTTTTTGTTATTGTTGCAAAAAATCCTGCGGATTTACAGGGGTTTTATCCTTTCGCAATTCAAAATACAGGTTTGCTCCTTCTTCCGAATAGTATTTTGATGGTTCACTGATATATCCTATGCGCTGTCCTGCTGCAACATACTCTCCTGTTGCAACCGGAATTTCTTTCAACTGTCCATAGACAGCCTCATAACCATCACCAAGATCCATCGTTACGGTCGTTCCTGTTTTTGCATCATTCATAATAGATGTGATTTTTCCGGCTGCAGCACTGACAACCTCATCATTTACTTCTGCTGCAATGATCAATGCCGGATTGCATTGATACTGCTTTAATGTTTTAAAATACACCGTTTGATCCATACTATAGTTCATCAGAACCTTTCCTTCTACCGGCCAAGCAAGTTCTTCCGGAAAATGCAGCGTAATCGCTGATGTCTGCGCTACCTGATCCATAACATCCTGTTCGGCTTTATCCATACCGTTTTCCATAATACTTGCTTCATAGCGTTCTTTTTCCAGCGCTTCCATATCTACTGTATTATTTTTTGGCTCCACCGTATGCGATGCCATTTCGCTCTCTTCTTTCGGTGTTATTTCCTGCTTTGCTTCTTCCCGCTGCAATAAATTCTTCTGATAAAAGTACATCAATGTGAATCCAACAGTGGCAATAATAAGCATAATTCCGGCAATTTGAAAGGATAAACGATGATTTTTTATATATTGATTCTGTCTCTTCATTCCACTACCTCCTACTCATAGGATGGCTGAAATGAAAGAAATTATACAACTACTACACTTTCTTTTTCAGTGCTTCGCTCAAACGGGCAAATTCTTCTAGGGATAAAGTTTCTCCACGAACAGAGGCTGGATATCCCAATTCTTCTATCGTTTCTATAATGTTTTCTTTACTCACCGGAATCGTCGGTGCATTATTAAGACCATTTGCAAGCGTTTTTCGTCTCTGGTTAAAAGATGCCCGGATCACACGGAATAAAAAGCCTTCATCTGTAATTTCAACAGGTGGTTTCTCATGACAGGTCAGTCGGATAACAGAACTGGCTACTTTTGGCTGTGGTACAAAACAGGTTGGTGGCACCACACATACCACTTCCGGTTTTGCAAAATATTGCACCGCGAGGGAAAGTGCACCATATTCCTTCGTACCCGGTCCTACCTGCATACGATCTGCCACTTCCTTTTGTACCATAATCGTAATGGAAGCAAGTGGTACGTGACTCTCAAACAATCCCATAATTATTGGTGTCGTAATGTAATATGGTAAATTTGCCACCACCTTGATTGGCTTTCCATCATTTTTTTCTTTTGCAAGTGAAGCAATATCTACTTTTAAAATATCTTCGTTAATAACGGTTACGTTATCGTAATCTTTTAAGGTATCATCTAAAACAGGCAGCAAATTCGTATCAATTTCTACTGCCACCACTTCTCTTGCAGACTCACACAAATACTGTGTCATTGTGCCGATACCCGGTCCAATCTCCAACACAAAATCATCCTTTGTGATTTCTGCTGCATCGATGATTTTTTCCAGAATATGTGTATCAATCAAAAAATTCTGCCCGTATTTTTTTTGAAAACGAAAACCGTGTTTTTCAAGCACAGCCATCGTATATGCTGGGTTTCCTAAATATGCCATATATTCTCCTAATTCTTATGAAAGACGATACATCTTTCTTGCATTCATTTCTGTCTGTTTCTCTACTTCTTCCGGTGCAATACCACGAATATCGGCTATGCGATCGATCACATATCGGATTTGTGATGAATCATTTCGTTTGCCTCTATTTGGCTCCGGACAAAGGTATGGACTGTCTGTCTCTACCAAAATACGCTCCAATGGAATTTGCGCTACCGTTTCCACCAGTTTTTTAGCATTTTTAAAGGTGACAACACCGCCGATTCCGATATAAAATCCCATAGCAACATATTCCTTTGCCAATTCCGGCGAATACGAATAACAATGAATCACACCTGGATTTTCTATCTGTGGATTCTTTTTTCTGAAATCACGCAGAATCTGTATCGTATCTTCTGCTGCATCTCTGGAATGAATGATGACCGGCTTTTCTATTTCTTTTGCCAGATCTAGCTGACGACAAAACCATTCTTTTTGGATGCCTTTATAAGCATTTCCCTCTTTTCGAAAATAATCCAGACCAATCTCGCCGATTGCCACTACTTTATCTTCTTTTGCCATATGAGAAAGCTCTTCCATATCCGCTTCCTTCATAGCTTCCACTTCATCCGGATGTACACCTATCGCCGCATAAATATAATCATATTGATGTGCTAACGCTATACTTTCCTTTGAAGATCTTATATCCGATCCTACATTTACAATTACACCCACATTTTGAAATGGAAGATTTTCTAATAATTTTTCCCGATCCGCATCAAATTGCCTGTCATCATAATGTGCATGACTTTCAAATATCATATTTTTCTCTCTTTATTAAAGTAATCTTATAGACACTTGCAGGGTCAGACCGATACGACCTGACCCTGAAGTTATAATTATTATGTTCGATTAACAGATTTCTGCTCCTGCCGGCATATCTTTTTCCGGTGTCATAAGTGACAAATTACCCTCTGCATCTTCTGCACAAAGAAGCATTCCTTCGGAAAGTACACCTGCTAATTTGGCTGGTTTCAGGTTTACAAGAACCATCACCTTTTTACCTACCATCTCTTCTGCACTGTAATGTTTTTTGATGCCTGAGACAATCTGTTTTGTCTGGCTGCCAATACGAACCTGTGAACAGAGTAATTTCTTAGATTTTGGCACTTCCTCACATGCGATAATCTCACCTACCTGGAACTGCAATTTCATGAAATCATCAAATCCAATTTCATCTTTTGGTTCAATATCAATAACTTCGGCATCATCTTCTGCTTCTTCCTGTGGCTCTTCCACTGGAGGATGCAATTCTGCTACTTTTGTCATAACTTCGCCAAGATCTAATCGTGCAAATAAAATCTCCGGCTGCTCTGTTACCTTTGTACCGCTTACATAGTGGCCAAATGTTGATAATTCTTCAAATGGAACTTCTTTTGCATTTAACTGTGCCAAAATGCGCTCTGTTGTTTCTGGCATAAAACTCTTGAGCAAAGAAGCACCAATGGTAATACTCTCTACCAGATTATAAAGTACGGTTGCCAGGCGATCCTGCTTATTCTCATCTTTTGCAAGTACCCAAGGCATTGTCTCATCAATGTATTTATTGCAACGTTTAAAGAGTGCAAACACTTCTGTAATGGAATCCGCTACACGCAGATTTTCCATCTTTGCCTCAACACGGGAAACGGTTGATGTAACGACTTCTTTTAATTCATCGTCAACCGGTTCGCTCACACCCTTATCGCAGACAACACCATCAAAATATTTATTACTCATGGAAATGGTTCTGTTTACCAGATTTCCAAGTGTATTTGCAAGATCAGAATTCATGCGTTCCACAAGCAATTCCCAGGAAATCACACCATCATTATCATAAGGCATCTCATGCAGCACAAAATAACGCACCGCATCAACACCAAAGAAATCTACCAATTCATCCGCATATAGTACATTTCCCTTGGATTTACTCATCTTTCCATCACTTTGAATCAGCCAAGGATGTCCAAATACCTGTTTTGGCAATGGAAGGTCTAATGCCATCAAGAAAATTGGCCAATAAATTGTATGGAAACGAATGATGTCTTTGCCAATCAAATGTAAATCTGCCGGCCAGTTCTTATTGAAAAGATCTGAAGAATTACCATCACAATCATATCCGATACCGGTAATGTAGTTGGTAAGTGCATCGAGCCATACATATGTTACATGTTTTGGATCAAAGTCCACTGGAATTCCCCAGCTAAATGATGTTCTGGATACACAAAGATCCTGCAATCCCGGTAATAAGAAATTGTTCATCATTTCGTTCTTACGAGACACTGGCTGAATAAACTCCGGATGTGTATTAATATGCTCGATCAAACGATCTGCATATTTGCTCATTTTAAAGAAATAAGCCTCTTCCTTCGCTGGCTGTACCGGTCTGCCACAGTCCGGGCAGCATCCATTTTCATCCAACTGAGACTCTGTCCAGAAAGATTCACATGGTGTACAATACAATCCCTCATAAGCACCCTTATAGATATCACCTTTATCGTATAATTTCTTGAAAATCTTTTTTACCTGTGTCTCATGATCTTCATCTGTCGTACGGATAAACTTATCATAAGAAGTATTCATCAGATCCCAGATACGCTTGATTTCTGCAGATACACCATCTACAAATTCCTTTGGTGTAACGCCGGCTTCTTTTGCCTTTAATTCGATTTTCTGTCCGTGCTCATCGGATCCTGTCTGGAAAAATACATCATATCCTTCCTGTCTTTTAAAACGTGCAATACTATCCGCTAAAATAATCTCATAGGTATTACCAATATGTGGTTTTCCTGAGGTATATGCGATCGCGGTTGTAATGTAATACTTACCTTTGTTTGACATAATAAAAACTAACTCCTACTCTTCTTCTTCCTCAACAACTTCACCGGATACTGTTTCTACCGTCTCCTCTGAAGCGTCTTCTGTTTTTTCGTCTGTATCGACTTCTTCTTCCTCAAAAATGTCCTCGTCCATCTTTGCTCCACAAGTGCTACAGAATGCTGCGCCGCCACTTACGACTGCTCCACACTTAGGACATGCCTTACCACCCTTTGTGTATGCGATCTGTTCCTTGATTTCAGCCACTCTCTTCTGTGCTGCTTCGATCTCTTCAAAAAGAGAATTGTACTCTTCCGGAACATTTTCTTTGTTTGCGTCATAGAACATTTTTCCGATTTCTTGATACTGCTTGTTCATGAAATCTTCCTTGGTACGCATTTCATACTGCAACTTAGCAATGTCTGTCATGCCTTTTGCTTTTTCGCCGACTTCCTGTGTCGCATTTACAATAGAATCACCTAATTTGCTAAAAAAATCCATTTGTTTTTCCTCCTTTTGATTTGATTGTTTTCTATATTGTTCCTTTTAAAAACGATACTAATACATCATGTTATTATAACATTATTGTATTGTGCTTTTCAATGCATTATTCTCGTCAAAAAACCAAAAAAGCCGCAGGAACATTCCTGCGGCATTTACTTACGTACAATAACGCAATTATCTAATACAAATATATACAAGATAAATAGTATAAAGGACAAGCATTAAAATACCTTCTTTTTTACTCAGCTTCTTCTGTGTTACACAAAGAACCCATGTAATCAGCGAGAATACTAAAAGAACAACAATATCAATGATATTTTCTGTCAAAAATGCAATTGGGCTAACTGTTGCTGCAATACCAAGAACCATTAAGATATTAAATACATTGGATCCTACCACATTACCAACAGCCATATCTAATTCGTTCTTTCTGGCTGCAACAATAGATGTTACCAGTTCCGGTAAACTTGTTCCAACAGAACAAATCGTAAGTCCAACCAATGTTGCACTGATGCCAAAACTTGTTGCGATTACAGAGGCGCTGTCTACAACCCAGTCACCACCATATTTGATGGCAATTGCTCCACCAACAATGTAAAGAATACATTTCCAAACAGGAAGATCTTCCATCTCTTCCATTTCTTCATTCATTTCACGTTCTTTTTCTGAAATCTCACCACGTTTTCTTGCATCCAGTGCGCTCTTAATGAGACAGAAGATAAAAACTGCAAAAATAACAAGGAAAATGATACCATCCATACGGCCCAGAGTCATACCGATCACACCTGCAACCAATAGTAAAATAGCACACAGTACAGAGAAAGGATAATCTCTCTTTAGTACATCCTTGCTGACTTTTAATTCCGCAATCACTGCACAGACACCAAGTACAACCATCAAATTAAAAATATTTGATCCAACTACATTACTGACCGCTAGTGTATTCTGGTTATTCATGGATGCCGCAATACTTACCGATGTCTCCGGTAAACTTGTTCCCATGGCAACAATTGTCATACCAATGATGAGCGATGGTACTTTCAGCATTTTAGCAACGGATGATGCACCTTCTACAAAAAAATCCGCGCCCTTAACCAAAAGTACAAAACCTATGATCAGGACAAACACTGCCTTTAAAATCGTTACTCCCATTTCTTTCTCCTCCTAGAAATATCTTCTCTTTTATCTTAATAAATGCTCTGCCAGAATTTTAAGGCCAAGCAATACCAAAATCAATCCTCCTGCCATTTCGGCTTTTGTCTTATATTTGTTACCAAAAATGTTGCCAACAAATACGCCGATTGCAGATATGATAGCTGTTACAACACCAATGATTGTGATGGCTTCCACAATATTAACTTCCAAAAATGAAAATGTAATACCAACTGCAAGTGCATCTATACTTGTTGCAATTGCCAGGATAAACATTTCTTTGATGTCCAGTGGCGGATCCATCTGATCGATTTCTACCACTTCGTTTTTTTCTTTGATTGCCTCTGCTATCATCTTTCCACCAATATAGGAAAGCAGGATAAACGCAATCCAATGATCAATTGCACTGATTTTGTTTGCAAACTGACTTCCCAATAACCAGCCTAAAAACGGCATCAATGCCTGAAATCCACCAAAAAACAGTGCAATGATAAAACATTGCTTTTTATTGACTTTTCGCATGCAAAGTCCTTTACATATAGACACTGCAAAAGCATCCATAGCAAGACCAACACCCATCAGAGTAAGTTCAACGATTCCCATATACTCCCTCTTTTCTTTTTCTTATGTATGGCTTGTCCCTTTTTATTTATGCAGTAACATAGCACTTGAAAAAATTGCGATAAAAAAAGAGACATCATATGCATATAATCCACCACTATTCTTGTGGTGTAAATTATATACATATGAGTCTCACCATTTAAGATTTGCCAGGTTTTCACCGGGTCTGTTGACAAATCACACAATTCTATGCGCTAGCTACTCCCTCATAGTTATTTCAATATAACGAAAATAACAAAAAGTGTCAATGTACATTTTCCCTATTTTGTACAAGAAATATTCTATGCCACCCTTGTTTTCTTTTCTTCTATCTTACGATAAATAAAACGAATGATGATACCTGCAAGAATTGCTTCTATAATGCCAAGAATTGTACCGACGAAAACATCTGTCGGAAAATGAACAAAAACATACATTCTTGATACTGCAATCAAAGCTGCCAATATAACGGCTGCTATTCCCTGCTTCCGGTATCTTGCATACTGCACAATCGATACGGCAGATGCAAAAGATGCTGACGAATGACCGGATGGAAACGAATAATCTTTTGGATTTTTCACCAAAAGCGGAATCGTATCGTCAATCCAACATGGTCTTGCGCGCATAACGGTATTTTTCAGGAAAATATTAATCACAAGCAATGAAAATAAAAGTGCAAGTGCCGATGTCCATGCCACCTTTTTATCTTTACAGACAATAAGCATCACAAGTGTTAATAAAATCCAGAAAATTCCGGCATTTCCAAGTGATGTAATCACTACAACAATTTTATCCAGAATTGGATTGTGTAAGGATTGAAACCAATAAAGTAAATCAAATTCCCAATTAAAATAAAAAACATTCCCCATATTTGCTATCATACGTAACCCCCTTGCGATAAATTATGCCAATGTAACCTTACAGAATTTCTTCTTGCCCTTTTTCAGGATAAATTCTTCTGCAAAATCGTCTTTTGTATAGCTTGCGTGTGTATCTGTTACTTTTTCTCCATTAACAGAAACACCGCCCTGCTCTACAGCACGTCTTGCTTCATTACGACTTGTTGCAAGATTTGCACTGATCAAAAGCTGTAAAATATCAACACTTCCATCCGTAAAGATATCTTCTGTTATTGTCTCTGTTGGCATATTTGCTGCACTTCCTGTCGTAAACAATGCCTTTGATGCTTCTCTTGCTTTTACAGCTTCTTCTTCTCCATGTACAAGCTGAGTCAGTTCATATGCCAAAATGTCTTTTGCTTCATTGAGCTGGGAACCTTCCCACTTATCCATCTCGTCAATCTGCTCGATTGGAAGGAATGTAAGCATACGTAAACATTTTAAAACATCCTGATCTGAAACATTACGCCAGTACTGGTAAAATTCAAATGGAGATGTTTTGTTTGGATCTAACCAGACTGCACCAGACTGTGTCTTACCCATCTTCTTGCCTTCTGAGTTCAAAAGAAGTGTAATGGTCATAGCATAAGCATCTTTTCCGAGTTTACGACGGATCAGCTCTGTACCACCGAGCATATTTGCCCACTGGTCATCTCCACCAAACTGCATATTACATCCATATTTCTGGAACAATTCATAGAAATCGTAACTCTGCATAATCATGTAATTGAATTCAAGGAACGTAAGACCTCTTTCCATACGCTGCTTGTAACACTCATGTGTCAACATACGGTTTACGGAAAAATGTGGTCCAACTTCACGCAATACATCAATGTAATTTAAATCCATCAGCCAGTCTGCATTGTTAACCAAAATTGCCTTGTCTTCAGAAAAATCAATAAAACGACTCATCTGCTTTTTAAAACACTCTACGTTATGATTGATTGTTTCTGTTGTCATCATCTGACGCATATCACTTCTTCCTGATGGATCACCAATCATAGCAGTTCCTCCACCAATTAAAACAACCGGCTTATTTCCCGCCATCTGCAAACGTTTCATCAGGCAAAGCGCCATAAAATGACCTACATGAAGGCTGTCTGCTGTTGGATCAAATCCAATATAAAAAGTAGCCTTTCCGTTATTGATCAATTCCTTAATTTCTTCTTCGTCTGTTACCTGGGCAATCAGTCCTCTGGCAACAAGTTCATCATAAATTGTCATGTTCTCCTCCATTTCCGCAACCTGACAAGAGTTGCATCTCTTTTATTTTCGTTATGGAAGATTTTGATGGAGCGTTTCTCTTATTGAAATTTACAAATAAAAAAACGCCCTCTATCTTCTTCCAAAGATAAAGGACGAGTAAACTCGTGGTACCACCTTTATTCACAAATGTCTCACAACATCTGCCTCATCAAGTCTCATGATTATATATCATGTGAAACTCTTAGCACGGTAACGTGTGCCACTCCGGCGCATCCTACTTTTGATCATGTCATGTTCAGACTGCTGCTCAGGAATGTATTCAAGATATCATCTTCTGCGTCTTGCACCAACCGACGCTTCTCTGTATCGGATTCCTATCTCTACTCTTTTCCGTCAAAGCATTTATCAATCTTTCTTATTATACAGGCGCAGGTTTTCATTTGTCAATATGGGATTTTATACAGAAAAAGAAGCCGGAACTTACGTTCCGACTCCTGTGCTTTATACCTTATGTATTTTATGCTTCTGCATTTTCGTTTGCTTTTGCTTTCATTTCTGCTACTGTCTTTTGAACTTCAACCATTTCTTCTTTGTTCAGTTTGTAGAACTTCATGGCAACGACATTGAATAACCATCCGATAATAGGAAGACCAAACATCAGGAACATGGTCATCCAGAATACACCTGTTGTTGCAGGATCACCCATCTGTGGCACGGTGTTCTTGTATCCGATAAATGTGATACAGAATGCTGCAATCGTAGATGCAAGTGATGTGATCAATTTATCAAGGAAGTTGTATACACCGGAGATAACGGCTGGTAAATACTTTCCTGATCTTGCATATTCGTAGTCAACGATATCTGCTCTCATGGCAGAAGATGTTGTGGTAAGGATCATCTTTGTACCGGTATTTGCTAATGACAACAATGCATAAATGACCATCGGAATACCAAAGACACCGATTGACTTCATGCCATCTGCTCCCAAAATTGTGCAGAAGATAACTGTTGCAACGGCTACTGCGATAGAAGCCCAAGACCAAACGGTCGTTGATTTCTTTGCGCCCATCTTGGCAACAAATACACCACCGGTAAAGGCAAAGACAATACCTACGATCATGGTAAAGTTACCGATCATGGTTGCTGCTGCATAAGATCCGATCAAAATACCGGACATCATGGTTGTGATAATTGACTGTGATCCAACCTGCTGTGCTAACTTATCAGAAATACCTGTGATCAGATACATCTGGCATGGCTTGTTATCCTTGATGATAGCAACCATATCTTTGAATTTAACTTTTTCGTCTTTCTTTCCATCCTTGCTGACAACTTCAAATGTCTTAGCATTATCAGACTTGCGAACTGCGAAGCAGGCAAGTGCCATAAAGATACCTGCTGTGATCACATACCAGTAACATGCTTCCTTAAGCATTGGGGCATTGTACTGATTGTCGTAACGAGGCAGGATTGCGAAAGTTACGATATTGTTGAAGATGAGTGGTACTAAGTATGAGAACAAAGTTCCGAATACACCCATCATAGGACGCTGTGTCGGATCATTGGTAAGTACGATACCAATCGTACCACCTGCCATACCGTTGATGGTATAACCACAAATGTAAACAACGTAGATAATGATAAACATTACAACACCGGTTGCACCTGTATATTTACCGGATGCCCAGTCATACATCATCAGGACTGCTGCTGATGCCATAACCCAGCCAGTTACAAGGAAGATACGGATCTTTCCATGTTTTGGATTCATCTTTTCAAATAATGCTGCAAAAAGTGCATCTGTAAATCCATCAAAAAGTCTTGTTCCTGTAATAATGATACCTGCTACTGCCGGAGCGATACCATATCCCTGATTTGCGATGTAAGATGCGTACATCATCAATAAGTAGAAACAGATTCCACATCCGTTGTTTGCATTTCCAAGAATCATTTCAAGTAAAGATGCTTTACGATATTGTACGCCATCACGTGCGCTGGCATTAAACATGCCTGCTTTTTTCTCGTTTGCCATAGCTAAACCCTCCATATGTTTTTATATATCACTCTTAACGCTACATTCTACTCCGTCCAAAAACGATGTAGTGTTTCTGTGCTTTATGATTAAATTATAAAATTTTTTTTAGATTAT
This sequence comes from uncultured Lachnospiraceae bacterium, assembly GCA_934352055.1. Lineage (GTDB taxonomy): Bacteria > Bacillota > Clostridia > Lachnospirales > Lachnospiraceae > Pararoseburia. The sequence goes on along the minus strand of CAKRJY010000012.1, from coordinate 35,056 downwards.
TTGTCCGATATTTCGACGATATGTACAGAAATTTGTCTATTATAACAAAAATATGCAACTTTCCTTTGTAAATAGGTTGGATTTTTCACTATGAACTACACCACATACGATAAAAGGAGCCGGAACTTCATTCCGACCCCTTTGTTTGATACCTTATGTAATTATCTATATTGATTCTTATTAGCTTCTTCATTATTATGAATCGTCTGTGCAACGTCCTGCATTTTTTCTTTTGTAAGATCATACCATTTCATGGCTACAATTGTACAAGCAAATCCAATAATTGGAAGACCGAACGATAAGAACATTGACATCCAGAAAAGTGGCCATGTTGCTGGATCACCCATCTGAGGTGTAATTGTTTTGTATCCAATAAATGTAATCATAAATGCTGCAATGGCATTACCAAATGACGAAATAATCTTATCAAGTAATGATTTGATATTTGAAACAATGCCCGGTATGTACTGACCGGAACGTGTGATTTCATAATCTGCAACATCAGCAATCATAGCTGTGTTTGCTGTAGTAACAGCCATCTGTGCACCTTGTTTAATAATCATAAGTAAACAATAGATTAAAGTTGGAATGAGTGCTGTACCAATGGTTGTCATCTTTCCCTGTGAATAGAGAATGAAACAGGCAGCAATCATAATGACATTAGCAATCAACGAAATCCAGGTCCAAAGTACCGTTGTATATTTAGTTCCTTTTTTACCAATCATGGCACCACCGATAAAAGCAAATGCAATACCCACAAGCATAGAAACGTTACCTACCATGGTAGACGCTGTGTAAGATCCAATTAAGATACCGGCAAGTAATGTATTAACCAATGACTGCGAAGCAGTTGTCGTAGCAATTTTATCAGACGCTGTAGCAATAATCATCATCTGTAAAGGTCTGTTACCTTTCAAAATTCCACACATTTCTTTAAAACCAAGTTTCTGATCTTTTTCTTCTTTTTTAGGCGGCTTGCAGGCATTAAAAATTTCGATTGTATCAGAACGCATCAACGCGATACATGCAACAAGTACAAATACACCACCGGCAAGTGCATACCAGTAACAAGCCTCTTTTAACATTGCAGCATTATATTGGTTACCATATCTAGGCAAAATAGAAAATGCTACGATGGAATTGAACACCATTGGTGTGATATAAGAATACATTGTGCCAATCAGACCAACCATGCCTCTTTGCTTCGGATCATTGGTAAGCACCATACCAACAGCACCTCCGCCAATATTGTTCAGCGTATAACCGATAAAGTAAATAATATATATAACAATAAAGTAAACAAGTCCAGCAATACCTTCATGCTTTCCTGCTGCCCAATTAAAAAGTGCAAACGCAGACAATGCTTCAATTGCAAATCCCACAACTAAGAACAAACGGATTTTACCTTTCTTAGGATTGACAATATCAAATAACCATCCAAAGAAAGTATCTGTCACTGCGTCAAACAATCGACAAGCCGTAGCAATAATACCCATAGTTGCAATTGCAATACCATATCCTTCTGTAGCAATGTAGGAAGCATACATCATTAAAAGATAGAAGCACACCCCATTACCATTATTAGCCATACCAAAAATTAATTCAAACCAATTGGCATGACGATACTTTACTGTTCTTTCTTCAGCCATAATAACTTCTCCTTTTCATTTTTTGATTCATTGTTTTTTCTCATAAATATACAATTCGTTCATAAAATCCCGTATCAACAATTTCCGGATTACATCCCTCCAATCTGATTGTGGCAGTCATATTTGATGGAATTTCAAAAGTATATACGATGCGATCCTTTTCATATTTCCATGCAGACATAATCAATCCATACGGAGAATCATAGGTCGCATTGGCATAACCCAGACGCGCATCCGGCTGCGGAGCAATGGTGATTGCACCATCTTCTACTACAATTCCACAAACAGAATCCATAAGCCAGCCAACAACGGCACCATAAGAATAATGGTTAAAGGAATCCTTTGGATTGCCATCCTTATCAAAGCAGTCCCAATCCTCCGGGATCGTGGTACAGCCCTTTGTCACAGCATAAAGCCAGCCCGGCATATCTTTTTGTAAGAGCAAATCGTATGCCTTTTCCTTTTGTCCGTAGCGGCTGAGACTCCGACAGAGTTCGTGGGTTGTTAAAAATCCGGTATTCAGATGATCGCCATTCTTTGTGATCTTGTCAGCAAGGTCTGCTGCCGCCTGCTTCTTTTCCTCCTCGGATAAAAGATTATGGGCAATCGGACGCACAAAACGACACTGTCTCTTTTCTTCCTTTACCCTGCCATTTTCCAGATATACAGCACGATATGCTTCTTTTGCTTTTTCTGCGATTTCCTGATAGCGGGCTGCATCTTCTTTCTGTCCCAGATGATCTGCCATCTTGCTCATATAGACAAGGTGAAGATAGAAAAATGCGGTTCCGACTTCCGGATCTCCCTTTATAATAAGATTTTTCATATAAGATACAGAATCCTGGTTTGGTTCCAACCATTCTCCCCACATCCAGCCTGTATCAATCATATATTGGCGGTGCTTTTTTGGCAGATTTACCTTGTTAACAAGACGGGTTTCTTTGGCACGATTGATTTCATATTCTGTCCACTTTTTTAAAGCGTCATAATTATCACGAATCAAAGCATCGTCACCATAACGCTGCATAAGACGGAAAGAGACAATTTCAAAGGAATCTGACCAACCGATACCGCCATCAATCTCAATTTTCCCCATCAATTTTTCTTTTTTTCCTGCCTTAGAACACTTTGGTGCAATCTGCGGAACAACACCATCGTCATATTGACCTGCCACCTGTTCACGGAACCATTTTGCATAAACAGGATAACAATCCATCAGATACATAGCGGTATGAATGTATGCCTGACAATCACCGGAATAGCCGGATTTTTCTCTTGTTGGGCAATCCGTAGGCACGTCCACAAAATTTCCCTTCATAGACCAAAGTGCATTTTTAAATAATTGGTTGATCTTTTCAACGCCGCAGTCAAACTGCCCTGTCTGACGCATATCCGAATAAATAGCAACTGCCGTAAAAGCAGATGCATCAATATCAAAATCCGCTTCCACTTTTACATAACGGAATCCCATATAGGTCATAGTCGGATGATAGGTGTTATGTCCATCCTTACAGATATAATGTACTTCCTGTTTTACTGGCATTTTTGGATTCTGGAAATTAGCGATGGTAAAGTTGCCGTCTGCGTCCAGTACTTCTCCATGTGTCAGTGTCATTTTTTTGCCGGCGTTTCCTTCAAAATCAAACAAAACATAGCCGACTAAATTCTGCCCAAAATCAAGAATCTTTTCGCCCTTTGGATTTTCCAGCCACGTTGCCGGGAAAATCTCTTTTGGCACGATTGGAACCGTATCTCTACAGATTAAATTTTCATAGCCAAAATCTTTTGCCTTGACGTCATGCAGATCACAAAGTTCTTCTAATTGGGCATCATATTCTTCACCTGCCATAAAGTCATTCAGACCGATTGGACCATTTTGTGTTGCCTGCCATGTCTCATCCGTCAGACACACTGGTTTTCTTGCAATCTCTAACTGAGCCAGCAGTGCAACATCATCACCATAAACGTTTTTCTCCTGTGAATTTCCCATGGAACCACGATACCAACCGTTACCCAAAGCGACCACAATCTCATTTTCACCAATCTTTAAAAAAGCTTCTACCGGAATAGTCTCCACCATCAACCTTTTATCGTATTGCTGTGTGCCCGGCATTAACTGATGATCTGTGATCTCTCTGCCATTGATTCTGATATTCATAAGTCCATGACAGGTCGCATAGAGAAAAGCTCCTTTTTTCTTCCCTGCTTCTATATCTTCCTTCGTCAGCATAAAATTCTTTTTTAAGTAGGAAGCACGTTGCCTTTCTTCTGGTGTATGATCCTCTTCCGGGTCAATCCACTTTGCCTTCCATGCTTCTTTCTCAATGCCTGTCGTTACCAGAATATGACTCTTATCGCTTACAATGTCGGATTCGTCCCATACGCGCAGAATAATCTCAGCCTTCGTGCGATAAGGAATAGCATGTTTCAGATGGCAAAACATCTGTCCTCCTACTATTTTACCTGTCGCTTCGATTTCTTTTTTCCGGTCTGGATCTGAAATATCACTTATGACCACTTCATAGGCAGTTTGTTTTTTTCCACCTTCCAATTTCCAGCAAATTGTAATATCCTCGCCATCAATTCCACATGGATTTTCCATATGATTGACTTGTAAATTTGCTATCTTCATAAAATAAAAACCTCTCCTTTTGCTTGCTGTGCTATTTATGATTCCATTATATATAGCACAATAAGGCAAAAAAAGAGGCTTTTTCATACATAAAATATGGTGATATAAAACTATCTTCTTTCGTAACGATATTGTAAAGGTGTCTTGTGATATTTTCTTTTAAACAATTCAATATAATAGGAAGTATCTTCATACCCTACATGCATGGCAATATCTTCCACTGATAATCTGGTATTACAAAGTAATACTGTACTTTGTTCCAGACGCGTTTCCTGAATATATTTGAGAATGGTAATGTTCATACAATTCTTAAAAATACGATTCAAATATGTCTTGGAATAATGAAATTCATCGGATACATCCTCAAGGGATATTTCATTATAATGATTTCTGATATAAAGTAAAATTCGTGCGATTACTTCTCCTTCTTTTCCCATATGGGATGATAGTGTAATGTCCTCACACTGTTCCAATAATTGTAAGAAAAAAATACTCAGATAATGGTCACATATTTTAGAACTATAAACATCATCGCTCAAGTATGCCACTATAAGATCCAGAAGTTTATCACGCAGAATTTCTTCATTTCCCCCACGAAAAACAACATATGTACCTGTTTCCTGTGAAAAAAGTATCTGACTAAAGAAATGGTAAAGCAGACTATCCTCTGGTATATCCCCCAAAAATGTTTTTTCAAAAGTGTACTTATTGACTACAATATTTATCATAACGCTATCATCATAGATAGAAATTTTGTGCTGCATACCCGGAGGAATAATAACAAGATTTCCCTGCTTTAAAACTTCCGTTTTTTCCTGTTCTCCTTTTTTCTGGCGAAAAATATGACTAACTTGGCCATGATAGACATAGCACATCTCTATAAATTCATGGTCGTGAAAATCGCCCGGTGTAAAACGCAAATGCTTATTAATATAGATATTTTTATCTGTATCAAAATAATCTTTATGCTGAAAATGAATCTGTTGCTCTTTGATCTTCTTTTGTTTGATATTTTGACGAGATTTTCCCATGGATTCCATATACAAATTTAATCTGGCATTATCAAGTTCTATCACTTTTTTATCATATCTTGTTTCTTCTATTTTTCTTTCTTTCATAAATGCTGCAGCATTACGATCGAAAAACTGATATTTTAGCAACATATCATCAATTGTATTTTCTTTTTTTGACCAGATATGATAAGCATAAAACATCTTTTCCATAGCACTGTAGTCTGCCAGATAAGATTGTATCATTTCTTTTGAAATCATGTTATTACCTATAATCTTTCATTTCAATATGGTCCATGGAACCTGTTATTTATGATTCGTTCAAGTGTATGTTAAAAAAGCGGCTCACTTTCGTGAACCGCTTGAAAGAGGCGCCAACCAGATTTGAACTGGTGATAGAGGTGTTGCAGACCTTTGCCTTACCACTTGGCTATGGCGCCATATGTTGCATCAACAAGATGCATTATATAAAAGAATCTTACATCCGTCAAGATGTAAATGACTCCGACGGGAATCGAACCCGTGTTACCGCCGTGAAAGGGCGATGTCTTAACCGCTTGACCACGGAGCCATATAGCATTATGAAAACGGAGAAGGAGGGATTTGAACCCTCGCGCCGGTCACCCGACCTATACCCTTAGCAGGGGCACCTCTTCGGCCACTTGAGTACTTCTCCATAGTCGAATCAAATCAATATTCACAATGCAAAAACTATTTTACTAAAGGAATATGCTTTTGTCAATGAAAATATTGTTTTTCTTGGCTTTTTTGCAAAATTCCTTCCGCTATCTTTATTTCTGATATTCTAATATAGCTGTTTCGTATAAATTATTGCCATGACAATCTGCCACAACAATAACAGGAAAATGTTCCACTGTAATTTTTCGAATTGCTTCTGCACCCAGGTCATCATAACAAATCACTTCCGATTTGGTAATACACTTTGAAAGTAAAGCACCTGCACCACCAACAGCTGCAAAATATACAGCATGATTTCGAACAACAGCATCTAATACTTCCTTTGTTCTTTTTCCTTTTCCAATCATGGCTTTTTGACCTAAATTAAGTAAGCGCGGCGCATATTTATCCATACGACTTGCTGTTGTCGGACCTGCAGAACCAATTGGTCTGCCCTCTCTTGCAGGAGATGGTCCCATATAATAAATAGCTGCATTTTCTATTGGAATTGGCAGTTCTTCACCACGATCCAACACTTCCATCATACGTTTGTGTGCCGCATCACGTGCTACATACATTTCTCCATCTAAATAAACATAATCACCTGCTGTAAGGCTTTCTGCAATTTCTTCCGTAATTGGTAATGTAATATGTCGATCCATTCTGACTCCTCTTAAGTTATCTACACAATAAGATTTTACTGATACATCCTGCTATGTTCTTTTATATTTTCTTCACCACATGTCGATTGACATGGCAACAAATATTAATTGCAACCGGTAACCCTGCAATATGTGTTGCATACGTGTTGATATTGACAGCAAGTGCTGTTGTACTTCCGCCAAGTCCTCCCGGTCCAATACCAAGTCCATTGATTTTTTCTAACATTTCTTTTTCCAGATCAGCTACCCAGGAAATATTTGGTGTTTCATTCAGATTTCGCGTAAGTGCCTGCTTTGCCATCAAAGCAGATTTTTCAAAGGTACCACCAATACCTACACCAACTACCATTGGTGGACAAGCATTTGGACCGGCATCTTTTACTGCCGTAAGAATCGCGTTTTTTACACCTTCGATTCCATCAGCAGGCTTTAGCATAAAGACACGGCTCATATTTTCACTACCAAATCCCTTTGGTGCAAACGTAATTTTTACTTTTTCACCTTCTACAATAGAATAATGGATGACTGCCGGTGTATTGTCTTTTGTGTTTATGCGTTCTATAGGATCTCCTACAACCGATTTTCGAAGATACCCATCTGTATAGCCCTGTCGTACACCTTCATTGATAGCATCTTCTAAACTTCCACCAACAAAATGAACATCCTGCCCTATTTCCATAAAAACAACTGCCATTCCTGTATCCTGACAAATTGGAATCATCTCCTGATCTGCAATAGTAAGGTTCTCCTGTAATTGTTCCAGAATCTTTTTTCCAAGAGGCGAAGCCTCTTCTTTTGTAGCATTTTTTAGAGCCTTATCCATATCATCCGATAAATAATGATTTGCCTGTATGCACATCTTAGCAATTTCTTTTGTAATGTCTTCTACTACAATTTCTCTCATCGTACATTCTCCCTCTACCACCAGTCACTGTCCCATAAAATGGTAAATGGTCCATCATTTTGTAAATCAATTTTCATATCTGCACCAAAACTACCACATTCTACTTTTCCAAAAGCCTCTTCACATTTTTGTTTAAAGTACTCATAAAGTTCATTGGCAAAATCAGGTGCTCCCGCCTTTACAAAACTCGGTCGATTGCCCTTTTTACAATCTGCATAAAGCGTGAACTGTGAAACAACAAGAACTTCTCCACCGACATCTTGTATGGATAGATTTGTCTTTCCATCCGCATCCTCAAAAATGCGAAGCCCCTGCAGTTTTTTTACATATTTATCAACCATTTCCTTCGTATCACCATCTGCTACACCAAGAAATACAAGCAATCCTTTTCCAATTTTACCGATTACCTGTTCATCCACTGTTACCGATGCATGATTTACTCTTTGAATTACTAACCGCATATTTTTTCTCCTTGTTACTCTAAAAAATATTATATACGCACACGCCATCATCAGCAATGGTTATTTTCCACTATCAAGGCTATCTACAAACATCTTAATGATATCTTCTATATTATTCTGATTTGAATTTATCTCAAGACATACAGCTTTTTCAAAATCTATATAATATGCTGTATCATAGGATGGATCTTTAAAACTGCACACATAAATGTTTTTTCCATCATATTCTAATATTTTATAATGGTCATTCATAATGCCAACGCTTCCAGTTTCTTCATCATAATGAAAAAATGTCTTCCAATATGCATTATCCATTTTGCCAACATAAATATCCACGATATTATCTTCATTTTTATAGGTCAACGAAAATAGCCGGTAATCCGGATGCATTGTGGCTTCTAATTTCGATTTTCCATGGTCAACAACTCCATAGTAATCTGCTTTCTGTAAATCATAATGATCTATTTTTAATTTCGCATCTATATCATATAATTTTGCATTTATCTTAATAGGAATATAAAAATAAGAAGTATGAACCAACCACATGCCTTTTTCTACTTTTGCGTTTGCCGCATAGACTCCAATACCTGTGATTATAATACAAAGCATTAGCAAACATGCAATGGCAAATTTTTGCACATGAAAAAAGAAATTTTTACAGGTTTCTTTTTGTTCTTTTATATTTTCAAATGCTATCTCACATTTTGGAAGTTCTTTTGCAGATTTCATCAATTTTATTTCTATTTCATTCATCTTATATTTCTCCTTTCATCGTTTTTCGTAGGGATTGTATGGCGCGTTCATATCTTTTCTTGACACTGTGTTCCGTCGTATGTAAAATTCCTGCTATCTCTTTATGTGTCAGTTTTCCTACTATCTTTAATATGATGATTTCCTGCTCTTTTTGTGATAAAGACGCTATCATTTCATAAAAGGCAAATGTATCATAAAAATTTTCTGCTTTATCTTGGTATGTTATTTCTCGCTTATACTTTCTAAGATTGTCATAACATAAATTTCTTGCCACCTTATATAACCACGCTTTGACCTTATCTTCCTGTATATGCAAAGAATTATTTAGAAACCTTACAAATGTTTCCTGCATAACATCTTCTGCCTGGTGCATATCATGAAGCAATCCAAGAGCATATCTAAATATTCCATTGTGATATGTATTGTATATATCTTCACATTTATCATTTTCTATCATACTTTTTCTTATCCTCCTTCTACTTATATAACGTTTGTAGAAGCAAAAACGCGCCAGATATAAGTCCAATATTTCCTTATATCCGACGCGTTTTATTTTTTTAATATACTATAATAATTTTTTTGCTCTTTTTATAACATTTTCAGGAATACCTTCTTTTTTCAAATTTTCTTCAGATTCTCCATCACGGATCCGCTGTGTTACTGCAATCAACTGATCCATTGCTTCATCTTTTATATATTCATCCTGTGCAAAGCGATCTCTTCTGGCTTTCTCTCTTGCTTCCATTTCTGCCCGAATCCATCCTGTCAAACTCATATCTTTCACCATTTTGATTCCTGCCCGTATTCCGATATTTGTTGATTTTATCATGTCCAGTTCCTCCTCTGTCTTAGCATTAAACAACTGAACCCAATCCGCCAATGCATCTTCCGGTTCAAAAACTTTTTTCAATTCTATGATATGTAATTCCCACATATCTGAAAAATCCCTGCCATATTCATCTCTCATGCGATAAATATGATGTCCAGAATCATCCTCATCTAGATTAAAATCCAACAAACTGATGCCTATACATCTGCGCAAACGTATATAATGTTCTCCAAACCGCAGATCATCTACATACATTTTTCCAAGATAAAACAGATTACGCTGTTTCCAGTATTTCTGTTTTGTCACCTGCATTTCAATATTGATCTTCGTATCATCATTAAACTCAACGAGAACATCCAATATGCCCTGCTTCTGCCTACGGAAAAACCTACCCAAAAATGGATTTAATAATCGCACTGAGCGAATAAAATCAGCATCCACATCCAATGTTGCCGCTAGAAAATAGCGCAGCACAACCTCATTAGACATAAATTCCTTAAATGCAAAATCTGTCTTTAGTGAAACAATCTTCATCATTTACCCCTCCCTTGTTGGCTCCGCAAGGGATGTTGCCTCACACTCTACTTTTCATTCAATCCCTTGCTTTTGTTTATAATGGAATCAAAAGCATAGATTTCGAAGTGAAAAGAATTCATAGAATTAAAAGATTATCTCAGAAACTGTATGCTTTGGACGGATTATACCATCTTTTCATACATGATACAAGAATTATTTCATACTTATATATCTCTGATATTTTTCTCTTGACTTTTGTATTATTTGTATTACACTAGATAATACAAAATAAAAAGAAAGGAGTCTATCATGGTCATCTGTATTGATGAGGTTTCCGAAATTCCTATTTACAAACAGATCCGCAATCAGATTGTCTTAGGTATTTCTGATGGGAGATTACAGCCCGGAGAACAATTACCGACTGTGCGCGCCCTTGCGGAAGAAATCGGGATCAACTCCATGACGGTAAACAAAGCCTATGCTCTTTTAAAACAAGAAGGCTATATCGTTACCGACCGTAGAAACGGCGCGAGGATCCGAAATGAATTTGATCAGGGTAAATATCTCTCACAAACTTCTCTGGACAATTTGCAGCAAATCATATCCGAGGCAAACATTCGCGGATTTTCAAAGGAAGAATTTTTCCAATTATGTGAAAAGTATTTTTAGGAGGCAGATCTATGTTTAATATCATTCTTTTTATTAGTACATATCCGGTACTGCTTATCATTTATTTTGTTTTAAAGAACAACCATAAATTTCATGATCATTTGTTGTTTTCCGTATCCATGAAGGAAGAATGGGTAGAGCAACCTGCGGTTCAGAAGATCATAGGCGAGTTTAATAAACAGATGAACATCTTGCTTCTCATCTTTTTCGCGGTTCCTCTCACCAGTTTACTGACAAGTCATTTTTCCATACAGTTTACGATCTGGATGAATTGGCTCATCCTTTTAGTCCTATTGTTTTATGTGCCATATGCCGTAGCCAATAAAAAGTTAAAGAAATGGAAAAAGGAAAATCAATTATACGAAAATCAGGTTTTAGTATCTTATGTAGAGATGAAAAATGCCGGAAATGTCAGAAAGGTACGATTTTTGCCATTCTTCCTTCCGACTTTCCTCAGTTTTTTACTTTTCGTCCTTTCTCTTGTATTTGCGGCTCTCTCTGAAAAAATAGATTTTGACAGCACGATTCTGGTTCTTAGCATTGCGGCTATCAGTTTATTGTACTGGATCATTGCCTTTTGGATGGATCGTAGACCGGTGGAAGTCATCTGCAATGACAGTGACACCAACATCAATTACACCAGATCCAAGAAAAATGTGTGGAAAAATTTCTGGTTAGCCTGTGTCTGGCTAAACCTTGCCTACACTTTGATTACCCTTTTGCCTCTTGTATCCGACGCCATCCATCCCGGTATCTTTCTTGTTGGATCCATTGCTTATGCCCTTGTCCTTTTAATTTTAATCATCCCGTTAGGGAAAAAATTCAAAAATATTGAAAAACGTTATGCAAGTTCTTTTGATCCGGCATTTAAGACCAACGAAGATGAGGCATGGATCTTTGGACTGTTTTACTACAATCCTAAGGACAAAAGCAGCATAGTAGAAACACGAGCCGGCATTGGAACTTCTGTAAATATGGCAACAGGTCTTGGAAAAGGGCTTACAATCTTTTCTATTATTGCAATGCTCGGTATTCCTTTTATCAGTATTTTTATGATTATGGAAGAATTTACACCAATCCACCTTGTCATAAAAGATGACACTCTTTACTGTGAACATATTTTTGAAAACTATGCCATTGATACAGATACCATTTCCAATGTATCTTTGGTAGATGAACTGCCATCTATGGTAAAAAGTAACGGTACTGCTATGGATAATCTCTTAAAGGGAAAATTTCATAAACGAAATCAGGGAAACTATGAATTATTTTTAAATCCGCAACATAAGTATTTCATCTATTTTTCCGCAGATGGAAAAAATTATTATGTCAATGGATTTGATGATAAAGAAACTCTGGATATTTACAACGCGATCAAAGACTAAAAATTTAAAAATCTCCGCTAGTTTCATGGCTAGCGGAGATTTTCTTTTACCTTTTATTCTTCGGTAGAATCTTCTACTTCCGAATCTGCATTTTCTTCCATTTCTTCCGATTCTTCCATAATCATATCTTCTTTGCGCACTTTTGCAATACTTGCAACCGTTACGCCTTCATCAACATTGATCAGTTTTACACCGGAAGTGATTCTGCCAAGAAGTGCTGTATCATTTACCTTAATGCGAATGATAATGCCTTCTGTATTAATGAGCATCATCTCATCTTCCTGGTTAACAGCTTTACATCCTATGATATTTCCTGTTTTATCAGTAATCTTGTAACACTTCACACCCTTACCACCACGATTTTGCGGTGTAAATTCATCGATAAGTGTACACTTACCAAGACCTTTTTCTGAAACAATCATCAAAGAATCTCCCTGGGAAGCAAGTTGCATAGCAATTACTTCATCCTGATCTGTTAAGCTCATACCAATAACACCCATAGAGGTACGTCCGGTATTTCTAACATCTGTTTCGTGGAAACGGATACACTGACCAAACTTGGTAATTAAAATAATATCTTCGTTATTATCTGTCAGTTTTACTTCAATTAATCTGTCATCTTCACGAAGATTGATTGCTGCAAGACCTGTTTTACGGATATTTTCATAGTCCGTAATCTTTGTCTTTTTCACAATACCATTCTTTGTAGCCATAAACAGATACTGGTTTTCTGAGTATTCCTTCAATGCAATCATAGATGTAATTTTTTCATCCGGCTGCAATTGTAAAAGATTTACGATTGCCGTACCTCTTGCTGTTCTAGAACATTCCGGAATCTCATAGGCTTTCATACGATAAACACGGCCTGTATTTGTAAAGAACATCAGGTAGTGATGTGATGTCGTAAGCATCATTTCAACAATGTAATCTTCATCGATTGTCTCCATGCCCTTAATACCTTTACCACCACGATGCTGGCTCTTAAAGTTATCCACATTCATACGCTTGATATAACCAAGTTTTGTGAAGGTGATAACGGTATTGGTAACCGGGATCATATCTTCCATAGAGATATCGTATTCATCAAATCCTATAGAAGTTCTACGGTCATCGCCATACTTATCAGAGATAGCAAGAATCTCTTCCTTTATAACACCAAGTAACTTCTTCTCATCTGCAAGAATTGCCTTTAACTCTGTAATGAGTTCCATCAAAGACTTGTATTCTTCTTCCAGTTTGTTTCTTTCCAAACCGGTCAGTGCACGCAGACGCATCTCAACAATGGCATTTGCCTGTGCTTCCGATAAAGCAAAGCGCTCCATCAACTGCTGCTTTGCTGTAGCAACATCGGCAGAACCACGGATGATCTTGATAACTTCATCAATATTATCCAGAGCGATCAATAATCCCTGTACGATATGTGCTCTTTCTTCTGCCTTATTCAGATCGTATCGGGTTCTTCTGGTTACGACATCTTTCTGATGTAGCAAATAATAATTTAAAAGTTCATAAAGGTTGAGAACCTTTGGCTGGTTGCCAACCAGGGCAAGCATGATAACGCCAAAAGTATCCTGTAACTGCGTATGCTTGTAAAGCAGGTTGAGCACGACATTCGGATTGACATCACGACGGAGTTCAATACAGATACGCATACCTTCTCGTGATGATTCATCTCGCAGATCGGTAATACCATCGATCTTTTTATCGCGAACTAGTTCCGCAATCTTTTCGATCAGACGTGCCTTATTTACCATGTATGGAAGTTCTGTTACAACGATACGGTTCTTTCCGTTGTTCATCGGCTCGATCTCAGATACCGCACGCACACGGATCTTACCGCGTCCGGTACGATATGCCTCGTCAATGCCGGCATGACCTAAGATCGTGCCACCGGTCGGAAAATCAGGACCCTTGACAATCTCAAGCAATTCTTCAATCTCTGTCTCACGATCTTCCTCTACCTGATTATCAATGATCTTTACCACAGCTGCGATAACTTCACGCAGGTTGTGTGGTGGGATATTTGTTGCCATACCAACGGCAATACCTGTTGTTCCATTGACAAGCAGGTTTGGATAACGGGAAGGAAGAACCGTTGGTTCTTTTTCTGTCTCGTCAAAGTTTGGCATAAAATCTACGGTATCTTTATTGATATCGGAAAGCATTGCCATAGATATTTTGGATAGACGTGCTTCTGTATATCGCATCGCAGCAGCACCATCACCATCCACAGAACCAAAGTTACCATGACCGTCTACAAGTGGATATCTTGTCGACCATTCCTGTGCCATGTTGACAAGTGCTCCGTAAATAGAACTATCACCATGTGGATGGTATTTACCCATCGTATCACCAACAATACGCGCACATTTACGATGTGGCTTGTCCGGTCCATTATTTAACTCAATCATAGAGTAAAGTACTCTACGTTGTACTGGTTTTAATCCATCTCGAACATCAGGAAGAGCACGGGATGCAATTACACTCATGGCGTAATCAATATATGATGTTTCCATCGTCTTTTTCAGATCCACCTCATGAATCTGATCAAAAATTTTGTCATCCATTTATAAACGTCCTCCTACTAAATATCAAGATTCTGAACATATTTTGCATTTTCTTCAATAAATTCACGGCGAGGTTCTACCTTATCACCCATCAAAGTAGAAAATGTCAAATCAACTTCAGAAGCATTTTCATCATGAACCATAACTCGTTTTAAGACACGACGATCCGGATCCATGGTTGTCTCCCAAAGCTGTTCTGCATCCATCTCTCCAAGTCCTTTGTATCGCTGGATTTTATTGTTACCATCACGACCAATTTCAACTAAGATATTGTTTAATTCTTCATCACTGTATGCATACCAGGTTTTACGATTTTTTTCGATTTTATAAAGTGGTGGTGTTGCTAAATAAACATACCCCTGCTTAATCAGTTCTGGCATAAAACGATACAGGAATGTAAGCATTAATGTTGCAATATGCGCACCATCAACATCGGCATCTGTCATGATAATAATCTTATGGTAACGCAATTTTGAAATATCAAAATCCTCGTGAATACCTGTACCAAATGCTGTAATCATTGCTTTGATTTCTGCATTCGCATAAATTTTATCTTCTCTGGCTTTTTCTACATTCAAAATTTTACCACGCAATGGCAAAATAGCCTGTGTTGCACGGCTTCTTGCTGTTTTTGCAGAGCCACCAGCGGAATCTCCTTCGACGATAAAGATTTCACAATTTTTTGGATCCTTATCCGAACAATCTGCAAGTTTTCCCGGAAGTGATGTTCCTTCTAAAGCAGTCTTTCTTCTGGTCAGATCTCTTGCTTTTCTGGCAGCTTCTCTTGCCCGCTGCGCAAGCAGCGTTTTTTCGCAGATTGCCTTTGCAACCTGTGGATTTTGCTCTAAGAAGTATGTCAATTGTTCACTTACAATACTATCAACAGCACCTCTTGCCTCACTATTACCAAGTTTTTGTTTTGTCTGACCTTCAAACTGTGGTTCTTCTATTTTGATACTGATAATTGCTGTCAAACCTTCACGAATATCTTCACCACTAAATGCAGATTCATTTTCCTTTAAAATCTTGGCATCTCTTGCATACGTATTAAATGTTTTTGTAAGTGCACTACGAAATCCTGCAAGATGTGTTCCACCTTCCGGTGTAATAATGTTATTTACAAATGAATAAGAGGAATCATTATAAGAATCATTATGCTGCATCGCAACTTCTACATAAACACCGTCTTTTTCACCTTCACAATAAATAACATCCGGATAAAGTTCCTGATTACCTTTATTCAGATATGTAACAAATTCCTTGATACCACCCTCATAATGGAAAATTCTTTCATTTATCGGATTTTCTCTTTTATCCTGCAATGTAATACGCAGATTTTTTGTCAAAAATGCTGTCTCACGAAGACGCACTTTTAGTGTATTAAAGTCAAATGTTGTTGTTTCAAAAATAGTCTCATCCGGTGAAAATGTAACCTTTGTTCCCGTATGATTTTCATCACAAGTACCCACTTCTTTTAAAGGATACATTGTTTTTCCTCTTTCATATCGTTGTTTATAAACCTTACCATCACGATAAATTTCTACTTCCAGCCAATTAGAAAGAGCATTAACAACCGATGCACCTACTCCATGAAGACCACCGGATACTTTGTATCCTCCACCGCCGAATTTACCACCGGCGTGAAGTACCGTAAATACAACTTCTACTGCAGGAATACCCGCCTTACTATTGATTCCAACCGGAATTCCACGACCATCATCTTCTACCGTTACTGTTCCATCTTCATTGATACTTACAACGATATGACTACAAAATCCGGCAAGTGCTTCATCAACCGCATTATCTACGATTTCATATACCAGATGATGTAATCCACGTTCGGATGTACTACCAATATACATACCCGGACGCTTACGAACAGCTTCAAGTCCTTCCAATATCTGAATCTGATCTGCTCCATATTCCTGATTATTCTGACTCATTTTTATCCTCCATCATATTGCTATGTAAATTAACAGGGATTCTATCTATTACGAAGAATGTTCAAAAATCTGACCATTCTTCACTTCATACACTTTATTTAGTGTAAATCTATTTTTTACAAAATCATCTAAACCTGTACAGGTAATGATTGTCTGTGTACCATCAATTGCCTGCAATAGATAATTATGTCTATTATGATCCAATTCAGAAAGTACATCATCAAGCAAAAGAATTGGTTTATCATGAATTGTCTGTTCTACCAACTTTATTTCTGACAATTTTAATGATAATGCACAGGATCTTTGTTGTCCTTGTGATCCAAACTTACGCACATCAATATCTCCAACCGAAATTTTAAGATCATCCCGATGTGGTCCTACCGATGTCTGTCCGTATTTTAAATCTTTTTCTTTTGCACGAATCAGTTCATCTTCAAAGAAAATATCTTCGATATTTGGTTCATACTTAATCATCATTTCTTCTCTGCCACCGGAAATTTTATAATGAATTTCATGAACAAGTTCATTTAATTCCATGATAAACTGGTTTCTTCTGGAAATGATTTTTTTCCCGTAATTCACCAACTGCATATCCCATACCGGCAACGTTTCTTTTAAACCTGGATTATAATACAAATCCTTTAGAAGTTTATTTCGCTGATTTAATATCTTATTATAGTTTGTCAGATCCGATAAATAAATTTTATCTAACTGACAAAGCTCTGCATCAATAAATCTTCTGCGTTCCGCAGGACCATTTTTTATAATATTCAAATCCTCCGGTGAAAAGAAAATGATATTCAAAATACCAAAAAGTTCACTTGCTTTTTTGATTGGAACTTTATTGATGGCAATGCCTTTTGCTTTGTTTTTCTTTAAATGAATATCTATTTGATACTCTTTGTCATTCTTTTCAACAATCGTCTTAATATGAGATTCCGTTTCATTAAAACGGATCATTTCTTTGTCACGACTTCCTTTATGTGACTTGGTCGTTCCACTTACATAAGCTGCTTCAAGAATATTTGTCTTTCCTTGTGCATTATCCCCATATAAAATGTTCGTACCTTCATCAAATGTAATATCTAAATGTTCATAATTACGAAAATTACTTAATTCAATGGATTTTATGATCATTGGACTACTTTAACGCTCTCTCCCTCAAAAGTAACCACATCGCCCGGATATATTTTTTTTCCACGACGTAATTCTACTTCACCATTTACGCTTACAAGACCATCCAAAATAACCATTTTGGCATCTACTCCAGACGACATCATGTTTGCTTTTTTCAGAAGCTGTCCAAGCTTGATGAATTCATCGCCTTCTCTTAAACTTATCTCTTCCATTTTATTTTCCTCTTAGTTTGATGCTGTATTAAAGTTAACCGGAAGAATAAGATAAATATATTTATCTTCATCATCCTTAATAAAACATGGTGCTTTTGGATTTACCATGTAGATAGTTACTTCCTCATCATCAATGATACGAAGAGCATCAATAAAGAATTTTGGATTAAATCCAATTAAAATATCTTTTCCTTCTTTTCCAATTTCAATGTCTTCCTTCATGGATCCGGCAACAGAATTGATTTTAAGTTCCATATTACCATCTGTAATATCCATGATAATCGGCTTTTTATCCCCTTCTTTTACCATAAGTGTTGCACGGTCAATACAATCTAAAAGCTCTCTTTTGTTGATTTTGAATTTTGTTTCATAATCTGTAGAAAGCATCTGATCAATCTTGAAGTATTCTCCTTCGATCAAACGTGATACCACAGTTGTTTTGTCAAATTCAAAAATAATGTGGTTGTCGGTAATAAAGAGATTTACCATCTCTTCTGTAGAACCGGGTATGATTTTACTTACTTCAATCAAACTCTTACCAGGTACAACAACTTTTTTATTTTCATAAGAATCTTTCAAAGCTATATTACGAATGGAAATTCTATGACCATCCAAAGAAACAACCTTCAAATGATTTCCTTCAATTTCAAATAATTCACCTGTCATCAATTTATTGTTTTCATTATCAGCAATTGAGAAAATAGTCTGACGGATTACTTCTTTCAATGTAAACTGTGAAAGCAAGATTGGTTCATTACGAGGAATGATTGGAATATAAGCAAAATCCTCTCCTGATTTACCTACGATGGTAAAATTAGCTTTTTCACATGTGATGGTTGTTTTAAAAGTGGCATCTGTTTCAATGGTAACTTCATTATCAGGAAGCTTACGTACAATATCAGAAAAGAATCTTGCATCAAGAGCAATGATACCTCTTTCTTCAATATTACCTTCAATGATAGTTTCGATACCAATTTCCATATCATTGGCTGTTAATTTTATTTCATTTGTAGAAGCATCGATCAAAATACATTCTAATATTGCCATAGTAGTTCTGGTAGGAACTGCTTTTGAAACGATGTTAACTCCTTTTGCTAGTTCTGCTTTTTGACAGGTGATCTTCATAATCGGTAAAACTCCTTTCAGCTTAACATAGATAAATATAATAGAAATTAATAGTAGTATTATTAATAGGTGTGCAAAAGTGTATAAGTCGTGAAACGTGCATGGTTACTGAACTTGTCCCAAAAGTTAAATCAAAAAGTACTGTTGAAACCATGAGGAAATACAGAGGATGAATTGTAGATAAAGTCGAATGCCTTTAGGTGAGGTTCAACTTTATCCTCAGATTGTAAACATAAATTAACAACTTATCCCATATATTTGAACATAGAAATGAACAAGTTATGCACAATTTATTAATTTGGATTGATTTTCTTTTTGATGGTATCAATCTGCTTACGGAATTCTTCATCATTGTTATATTCTTCTTCAATAACATTACGACCATGAAGAATCGTGGAATGATCTCTTCCGTTTAATAATTGTCCAATGCCTTCTAAAGTAGCATCTGTCATCGTATTACATAAGAACATAGCAATCTGTCTTGGTCTGGAAACAGATTTACTTCTGTCTTTGGAAAGCATTTTTTCCATTGGAATATTGTAATGTTCAGAAACAACTTCAATAATCAGCTGAGGTGTAACTTCTCTTGGCTTATCAGGATAAATAATATTCTGAAGTTCACGCATGGCAATGTCCATGGTAATATCACTTTTTTCAAGATTTGCGTAAGCAATCAGCTTGTTGAGTGCTCCTTCCAGTTCACGAATGTTGGATTTGATGTTTTCAGCAATATAATCCAAAATATCATCACTCAGATTGATCTTTTCAGATTCTACTTTTTTACGAAGAATTGCCATTCTTGTCTCGTAATCCGGATTTCCGATATCTGCCATCAGACCACTTTCAAAACGGGAACGAATACGTTCTTCCAAGGTCTCCATTTCTTTTGGTGGTCTATCGGATGTAATGACAATTTGTTTTCCGGCCAAATAAAGTGTATTAAAGGTATTAAAGAATTCCTGCTGTGTGCTTTCTTTACCAATTAAAATCTGAATATCATCAATCAAAAGAATATCAACGGAACGATATTTTTCTCTTGTTTTGGTAATTGCATTGGAATTTCCTGTACTACGAATACCTTCGATTACTTCATTTAAGAATTGTTCTGAAGTAACATACAAAACGCGTTTATCTGGATTCTCATTGATAATGAAGTTGCCAATGGAATGTAAAAGGTGTGTTTTTCCGAGTCCTGGTCCACCATAGATGTAAAGTGGATTGTATGCTTCTCCCGGTGATTCTGCGACGGCAAGTGATGCTTGTCTGGCAAATTTGTTATTACCACCAACGACAAAAGTATCAAACGTATATTTAGCATTTAAATTGGAAGATGCGTAATTCGCTGATTTAGGAATAAAAGTCTCATTGATGGTTGGTGCACTGAATTCACCCGGCAATGCAAATTTAAGCTTTACTTCCTGTGGAAATCCACATACTTCACTAATCATAATGGCAAGGAACTTTGCATATTTTTTTGTTATGTAGTTGATTGCCATCTGATCCGGGTCAGATTCCTGATCGTCCTTTGGATCAAACACAATAATTAAAGTGTCATCTTCAATGGATGTTGGCTGCAATGGTAATAACCAGGATTTAAAGGAAATATCAGAAATAGAGTGTTCTTCTTTGAAACTCTGTAAGATCGTATCCCATTTTTCCTGAATCAATTCTAAGTTCATATGTATTCCCCATTCTATATATCGTAAGTTTATTAGCGTTTATCTTATTTAAATAGGAAAACATTCCTTTATATATAATGAAAACAAAAATAACCTATCATCTATAATACCTTAATAAAGCTATTTTATCAACAAAAATGTCAGTAGTGTAGGGGATAATACAAGCATCTTATTTCCTTTATTTTGCAAAATACGACGTTGTAGGGCTATTGATGTTTATAATGTGGATAACGTGACTTGTGTATGTGACTGCCATAAACCACAAGATATGACAAAAAATGACAATATAGAAAACTAAATGTGGATGAATGTTATTAAATTGTACACTTATGCACAAAGTTATCCACATTATCAAGATTATTTTGAAAAAAGTGGAAATATGGAAATCCTTAAAAAATGCCGATTTTACTTGACTTTGAGACTTTTTTTGATATAATGATACCGATGTTTTTTCATAAAGGGAGGTGGATACTATGAAGATGACATTTCAACCAAAAAAGAGACAGAGATCTAAAGTACATGGTTTTCGTTCAAGAATGAGTTCAGCAGGCGGAAGAAAAGTATTGGCTGCTAGAAGAGCAAAAGGTAGAAAGAAATTATCAGCTTAGGCCACAGACCCTGTGGTCTTTCTTCTTTTTATCAAAAATAATCATGAACCGGTTCGAAACACTTTTTTTCATGGAAAGGTGAGTGGATAGTATTGAAATTTAGCGATTCTTTAAAAAAAAATACCGATTTTCAGAATGTTTATAAAAACGGACAATCCAAGGCAAATCGATATTTAGTGATGTATGTATACAAGAATCAATCAGCTACCAATCGAATTGGAATTTCTGTAAGTAAAAAAGTAGGAAACAGTGTAGTACGACATCATTTGACGAGACTGATCAGAGAAAGTTATCGATTACATGAAGAAATGTTCAATAGTGGTTTGGACATTGTAATCGTTGTAAGAAACAGAGCAAAGGATTGTTCTTACCATGAAATAGAAGAATCATTGCTTCATCTTGCAGGTCTTCAAAATATCATTATTAAATAGGTAATAATTGGAAAAGAATATGCAATCAATTTTGAAAAATGGTTTAATTTGGATCATCAAATTTTATAGAAAGTATATTTCGCCAATGAAAACAACGAAATGCCCGTATTATCCCACATGCTCGACCTATGGTCTGCATGCTGTGGAGAAGTACGGTTTTTTTAAAGGCGGAGCTTTGGCCGCCTGGCGCATTCTTCGTTGTAATCCATTTTCAAAAGGTGGTTATGATCCTGTTCCATAAAATGGAGGTTTTTAACATTGACAGAGTTATATTTAACTGCTTATGATGGTGCGTTTTTAGGACCAATCGCTAAGGGACTCGGCTGGATCATGGATAAAATCTATGTTTTCTTAAGCACAGTTTGTCACATTGACAGTATTGCCCTTACCATCATTGTTTTTACGGTATTTATTTACCTTTGTTTATTTCCGCTTACGTATAAGCAGCAGAAGTTTTCTGTGCTTACAAAAAAAATGCAGCCGGAATTAAACGCAATTCAGAAAAAGTACAAGAATAAAAAAGATACAGTTTCTATGCAGGCTCAGCAGGAAGAAACCCAGATGGTATACGATAAATATGGCGTATCTCCAATGGGAAGTTGTCTTCAGATGCTTGTTCAGATGCCAATTCTTTTTGCACTTTATCGTGTATTCTGGAATGTACCAGCTTATATCTCAAGTGTAAAAGATATCTTTACTGATGTTGTAAATGGTATTATGGCAACCGATGGTTATGCTGGCACAATGGAAGCACTTTATAAGAGTGCAGGCCTTAAGAATGTTGCTTTTCATGCAGATGCAACCGGTACAGCAATGAGTAATTCTATCATTGATGTTCTTTATAAGTTAAGTGAATCTGGCTGGGATGCTTTAGCAGACAGTTTTCCTAATCTTTCTGACTCTATCGCAACTACAGCAGCTAACTTAAAAGATATCAACTACATGTTCATCTTAAATATTTCAGACACTCCTTGGAATCTGATTAAGACTGCATGGGCTGATAAATACTGGATACTTCTGATTGCGGCACTTTTAGTTCCTATTGTTTCTTATCTTGGACAGGTTATTAACATGAAGTTAATGCCTACTGCACAAGATACAGGTTCTGGAAATGCACAGGCAGACCAGATGGCACAGCAGATGAAGACAATGAATACAATGATGCCTTTGATGACACTTTTCATTGCATTTACTTGTCCGGTAGGTCTTGTTTTATATTGGACCATGGGTTCTGTTGTTCGTATTGTTCAACAGTATTTCTTGAATAAGCATTTCGAAAAGATTAATCTTGATGATATTATCGAGAAAAATAAAGAAAAAGCAGAAAAGAAGAAAGAAAAGCGTGGTATTCGTCAGGCACAGATTTATGAAGCTGCAAAGATGAATACAAAGAGTAACAGCATGGCATCTAAGGCAAACATTTCTTCTGATAAAGTGGAAGCTTTGAACAAAGCAGAAGAAGCACGTGCACATGCAGCCAGTGGTTCTATGGCATCCAAAGCCAATCTGGTAAAAGATTTTAACGAGCGTAACAACAAATAATGGGGGTTTAAAATCATGGAATTTGTAGAATTTAGAGGAAAAACAGTTGATGATGCAATTACAAATGCATTGGTTTCTCTTGGAACAACAAGTGATCAGATTGAATATGAAGTAATTGAAAAGGGTAGTAATGGTATCCTTGGATTTGGCAGCAAAGATGCAGTGATTAAAGTTGCTAGAAAATTAACACCGGAAGATGTTGTAAAAGATTTCTTATCAGAAGTTTTCGAAAAGATGAACTTAGAAGTTAAAATCATTGCAAAATTTGATGAAATTGAAGGTGTTATCGACGTTGAATTAAAAGGACCAGAAATGGGAGTTTTAATTGGTAAACGTGGACAAACATTAGATTCTTTACAGTATCTTACAAATCTTGCTGTAAATAGAAAATCTGATAACTATCTTCGTGTAAAAATTGATACAGAAGATTATCGTAGAAGAAGAAAAGAAACTCTTGAAAACCTTGCAAAGAACATGGCTTACAAGGTAAAGAGAACAAAACGTCCTGTTTCTTTGGAAGCAATGAATCCTTACGAAAGACGTATCATTCATTCTGCTTTACAGAACGATAAGTTCGTTGTAACACATTCTGAAGGTGAAGAACCTTACAGACATGTAGTGATTACCCTAAAGAAATAATATAAATGGGTTGAAATATTTGGGCTTTATCTTCATAATAAATGGAGATAAAGTCCAATTTTTTATTTGAGGAAATCATTATGTATAAAACAGATACTATTTGTGCAATTGCCTCAGCAATGACAAATGCCGGAATCGGCATTATCCGTGTCAGTGGTGAAGATGCGATTGCAAAAGTTGATCAAATTTATAAGGGAAAACATAAACTGACAGAAGTGGAATCTCATACTGTTCAATATGGTCATATTATATTTGAAGATCAGATTGTAGATGAGGTTATGATTTTAGTATTAAAAGCACCACGTTCTTATACGACAGAAGATACGATTGAGATTGATTGTCATGGTGGAACACTTGTGATGCAGCAAATTTTAAGAGCAGTTATAGCACAAGGAGTACGTCCGGCGGAACCTGGAGAATTTACAAAACGTGCTTTTTTAAATGGACGTATTGATCTTTCACAGGCAGAGTCTGTTATGGATGTTATTTCTTCAAACAGTACGCTTGCACTTCATAATTCCATGCATCAGTTACAGGGTGTATTTTCAAATCAGATTAAGGACATGCGCAGTAAGATTATTTATGAAATTGCGTTTATTGAATCTGCTTTGGATGATCCCGAACATATTGATATTACTGGATATGAAGATACTTTACTTCCAAAAGTAAAGGAAATTGTTGATAAAATCAGTCATTTACTTGCTACTGCAAATAATGGTTCTATGTTAAAAGAAGGTATTAAAACAACGATTATAGGAAAACCAAATGCCGGTAAATCGTCACTTTTAAATCTTCTTGCAAG
This sequence comes from uncultured Lachnospiraceae bacterium, assembly GCA_934352055.1. Lineage (GTDB taxonomy): Bacteria > Bacillota > Clostridia > Lachnospirales > Lachnospiraceae > Pararoseburia. Next base: position 10,223 of record CAKRJY010000012.1, on the reverse strand, counting down.
AAAAGACAGAGCAATTGTAACGGATATTGCCGGAACAACTCGTGATACATTAGAAGAGCAGATTATGTTAAATGGCATAGCTCTTCGTATTATTGATACAGCCGGAATACGTGATACGGAAGATGTCGTGGAACGCATTGGTGTAAAAAAAGCATATGATACCATAGAAGATGCTGATTTGATTTTATATGTGGTGGATGCTTCGGCACCATTGGATGAAAATGATATTTCCATTATGGAAAAAATAAAAGATGAAAAAGCAATTATCCTTTTAAATAAGACAGATTTAAAACCGGTGGTGGATGCAGATACCATTCATCAATATTTAAAGCAGGATATTTTACCTTTTTCTGCAAAAAATGGCGAAGGTCTGGATCACCTAGAAAAAATGATTACAGATATGTTCTTTTCTGGTGAAATTACAGATCACAATGAAGTTTTTCTTACAAATGCAAGACACATTGCCGCACTTTCAGATGCAAAGGAAAGTTTACTTCATGTTATAGATAGTATTTCTATGGCAATGCCGGAGGATTTTCTTTCTATTGATTTGATGGATGCATATGAAAGTTTAGGAACCATTATTGGAGAATCGGTAGAAGAAGATTTGGTAAATGAAATTTTTTCAAAGTTTTGTACTGGAAAATAAATAGATTTATAAAGATACTTGCTAATCAAGGAGGACAATAAACGATGCCGGTAATAGAAGAAACATATGATGTTGTAGTTGTTGGTGCTGGTCATGCCGGATGTGAAGCTGCTCTTGCAGCGGCACGTTTGGGATTAAAAACAATTTTGTTTACAATAAGTATGGATAGTGTTGCATTGATGCCATGTAATCCAAATATCGGAGGAAGTTCAAAAGGACATTTGGTCAGAGAAATCGATGCACTCGGCGGACAAATGGGAATTAATATTGACCATACATTTATCCAATCAAAAATGCTGAACAAATCAAAAGGTCCTGCAGTACATTCTCTTCGTGCACAGGCAGATAAAGCAGCCTATAGTATGGAGATGCGTAAAACACTGCAGCACACAAAAAATCTTACACTTCGTCAATCGGAAGTATGTGAGATTGTTGTGGAAGATAAAAAAATTACAGGTGTAAAAACAATATCAGGAGCACTTTATCATTGTAAAGCATGTGTACTTTGTACAGGAACTTATTTAAAAGCAAGATGCCTTTACGGTGAAGTTATTGAACATACGGGACCAAATGGGTTAAAATCTGCAAATCATTTAACAGATTCCTTAGTTTCTAATGGTGTTGAAATGTACCGATTTAAGACAGGTACTCCGGCAAGAATAGACGGAAACACCATTGATTACAGCAAAATGGAAGAACAATTTGGTGATGAGAGAGTTGTACCATTTTCTTTCACAACAAATCCGGATGATGTACAAATTGATCAGGTTTCCTGTTATTTAACATATACAAATGAAAAAACACATGAAATCATCCGGGCAAATTTAGATCGTTCGCCGATGTATTCTGGTGTTATTGAAGGAACAGGACCAAGATATTGTCCTTCCATTGAAGATAAAGTTGTGAAATTTGCCGATAAAGACAGACATCAATTGTTTGTGGAACCGGAAGGTCTGAATACCAATGAAATGTATATTGGTGGTATGAGTTCTTCACTTCCTGAAGATGTACAGTATGCAATGTACCATACGGTTCCAGGGTTAGAACATGCACAAATTGTTCGAAATGCTTATGCAATTGAATATGATTGTATCAATGCAAATCAGTTATATGCAACATTGGAATTCAAAAATATCAAAGGACTTTTCAGTGGTGGACAGTTTAATGGAAGTAGTGGATATGAAGAAGCTGCTTGCCAGGGACTTATTGCTGGTATTAATGCATCTTTAGAAATATTAGGTAGAGAGCAGATTGTTTTAGATCGTTCACAAAGTTATATTGGTGTTTTGATTGATGATCTTGTTACAAAAGAAAATCATGAGCCGTATCGTATGATGACTTCACGCGCAGAATATCGTTTGCTTTTACGTCAGGATAATGCAGATCTTCGTTTAACACCAATTGGTCATGAAATTGGATTAATTTCTGATGAACGATTTGCCTGGGTAGAAAAAAAGAGAAAACAGATTGATGAAGAAATCAAACGAGTTCATCAGGTTCATATTGGTGCAAATGAAAAAGTACAATCACTTTTGACATCACTTGGTAGCATTCCATTAAATTGTGGTGTGACATTAGCTGATTTAATTCGCAGACCAGAGTTAAATTATGAATGTTTAGCTCCGATTGATCCGGACCGACCAGAACTTCATCCGGAAGTGAGAGAGCAGGTTAATATTCATATTAAATATGAGGGCTATATTACAAGACAACAAAAGCAGGTAGAAAACTTCAAAAAGATTGAATCTAAGAAAATACCGAATGATATTGATTATGAAGTTGTTCCAAGCTTGCGTATTGAAGCTCGTCAAAAGCTGGAAGCTCTTAGACCACTTAGTATTGGACAGGCTTCTAGAATTTCAGGCGTTTCTCCTGCAGATATATCAGTACTTCTTGTTTATCTGGAAAGTTATGATTATAAGAAAGAACATGAACAATAAGATAGGAATCATATATGAATTATAATTTAGAAAAATTTAAAAACGGATTACAACAGCTTCATATTGAATTATCTGAAAAGCAGATGGAACAATTTTTGCAATATTATGAGATGTTGGTTGAAAAAAATAAAGTTATGAATCTGACAGCGATTACAGAATTTGATGAGGTTGTGGAAAAACATTTTTTGGATAGTGTATCACTTACCAAGCAGATGGATTTACATCAACCTCTGAAAGTACTTGACCTTGGCACAGGAGCAGGCTTTCCTGGTATTCCACTTAAGATTGTTTTTCCTGAACTTGAGATTACCTTAATGGATTCATTAAACAAACGTGTTTTATTTTTACAGGATGTTATATCCTCTTTGCAATTGCAAGATATCGAAGCCGTTCATGGAAGAGCGGAGGAAGCTGCAAGAAACAAAAAATACAGAGAAGGTTTTGATCTTTGTGTTTCTCGCGCAGTTGCAAATATTTCTACTTTGTCAGAATACTGTTTACCATTTGTAAAAATTGGTGGTTCTTTTATTTCTTATAAATCTTCTACTATCGAAGATGAATTGGAAGATGGAAAAAAAGGAATTGCTATTTTGGGCGGAAAAGTAAAGGATGTTTACAAATTTACATTGCCGGATTCAGAATTACAGAGATCTTTTGTGGTTATTCAAAAAGAAAAGAAGACACCGAAGGCGTATCCAAGAAAGGCAGGGACTCCTTCAAAAGATCCATTACATTAAAAAAATCTGAGATAAGTTTTATTTCTTATCTCAGATTTTTTTATTCTAAGAAACGCATACGATCGTCTTCTTTTTGATTGAAATCCGGTGTAAGTTGAATTTTCTTGTTGTTATAATTCATCAGACGCATACAATCCGGACATAACGTACCAAAGGAGACTGGTTTACCACAGCGTTGACATTTGGTACCAACAATCTGTGTATTGTTTTCAACATATTCAATACGACCTTCTTTGATCCAGTTTCTCACTTTTCGCAGAGAAATGTGAAAATGTTCTGCTACCATGTATTCATTTACGACATTTGATCGAATGTAATCTTTGACACGTGCAAACAAATCTTCTTCCTGACAATGAGGGCAAATATCGCCCTCATAATCATCGGATAATAATCTATGACATATGATGCACTCTTTTGTATTCTTTTCCATAAGCATGTCCTGTTTCGTGTGTAAAATTGATAAGGTTATGCCAGATATTTATGAATAATCTTTAAGCATTGTTCCGGTACTTCCAACATTGGAAGTAATTTGGAATTGGATATATAGGTGATATCAATTTTTGAATTGTATTTTTTATAATCTTCTGCAATACGAATTGCTTTCTTTCGATCTGTACTTTCTATGATGTGCAAATTGTTTTTATCAGCAATTGCTTTTGTAACATCAACATTTGTATAGGAACATTTTTTACTGGCATATAAGAATCTTCCATTGCTTTTATTGATGTGTGCAGATTGATAATACAAGTCAATAAATTTTTTATTCTCCGCAAGAGGATAGCTCAGATATTTTTTCTGAAAAATGCTGCGTATGTGTTCTTCACTGACATAAAAATTATAAAGAGTTGTTCCAATCAATGGTGCAAATAAGATATTTTTGATAGCCATATCTAAATTATTTGTTTCCATTTTCATCTCATGAATATCGGATGGATTGATTAAAATAATATGATCAAATAAAGCAGGCTCCATCTGGTTTGCCATAATGGCAATGGAAGAAGCATCAGCACTTGCAACGACGCTTGTTTTTTCACAAATGACATCGCGGACAAAACTTGTTATGAGCTGTACAAATAAAAAGTTTGTGTAGGTAAGTGATGGCTTGTCCGATTGTCCACAGCCAAGCAAGTCTAACGTATATACTTTATGTGTCTTTTCTAATTTTTTGAGAATCTTAGACCATTCATATCCGGAACTTATGGTATCGAGATTATGAATCAAAAGAAGAGGAGATCCTTCTCCTTGTACCTGGTAGTAGATGTCTCCATATTTAAAATTGTAAAATTGACCTTTTGTGCTACTGCAGAGATTTTTTTCTTTTGCGCGATAATCGATGGCTGTATTTGTTGCATAAAGAGCAGCTGTTGCAGCAACCACAGTTTTTAATAAGGAATGTTTTTTACCCATACTTATATTCTCCTAAGATGTTTTACTACTATTATTTTTTATTATAGTGTACTTTATACACCTTATCAAATATTTTCTAAAAACTTTTAGAATTTTTTGATAATTCATCATACATGTTGAAATAGGACCACCGCAATCCTACTGACTTTAGACGGGGGTTAAGGTAGCCAAAAGTGAAAAATAGTTATATACTTGTGGTATGAGAACATGGAAGTGAAAAATTGGTACAAGTACTTACTCTAATATCATATGATATTCGTCTACAATTATAGTAAGAAGTTGCTTGTTTAAAGCGGATGTCGGATGATATAAAATAGTAGTGCATTAACGTAGTAGCGTAATAAAGTATTTGTAATAAATAATTTGTGATGTATATAGAATGTACATATAGAAAAGGGATAGATTATGATACGTGAATTTTTGGAAAAACAGCAGGAAGGGTTGATTGCTAAAAAAATTGAGCTGGATGAAGACTATGAATTAGTCCTTAGTAAAATAAAAGAAAATGAAAAATTCCTTGATTTATTGGATGAAGAGGATAGCACTTATTTTTCTGATTTTACGCCAAGGGATATGAATCAAAAGAATAAATCTCGTATACAGGAATTACAACAATTGTTAGTACAGTTGAATCAAGATAAAATTCGCATTGAGAATGATACGAAAGAGATTCATGATAAGTTATTGGAATGTCAGAATGCATTAAATGAATGGCAGCAGTTGAAAGATGTTTCACGTGAAAATAACAAGATATCAGATGAACAGAAAAATGAATTACGGAATATAACAAAATATATGATACAGGATTCAAGAAGAGCTAAATTAGAATTAGAGCATTTCATAGATAGGTATTAATATAAAGGATTAGAGTTAGATTATTTTATAAAAAAGAATTCGGATATATAAAAATAAGGGATACACATATCCCTTATTTTTTATGTCTATTTTTAGATTCATATATGCGAATCACTCTTGGTCGATTATATCGTTGTATGATAACAAACATACTATCAAATAGTGTGGCACAGATTGCAGTGATGACAAATACAGGTAATGCTCCAAAAGGTTTGGCAAAGAAAATGGATAACATACTGCATAGCATAATCAGCTCATGTACAACTTCTGCATGACACATATTATTTATAATCTGATCTACACTATGTACTTTTAAAGAAAATTCACTAGGGTCGTAAACCATGACTTTTGTTTTCCATTTTTTTACGTTTAGGATTTTATATAGTGTTTGTTCATACTTCTTTGGTTGAAACCACTTATGATGATAATCATATTTTTTGTGAAATAGCAGAGAGAGTATTACGGGTGATAATAGTCGTATTCCAATATGATATGTAGTTGTAAAAAAAGTAATTGCAATAGACTCGATCCAATTTATCTGTAGTTTTGCATATAAGATAAAAAATAGTAATGTTCCTGCTAATGATAAACATAATAGAAAATAAATGATCCTAGGCCAGGGACTATAAAATTCATCTGTTTTATTTTTTAATGGTTTCATAATGCTTTCCTTTTTATATGAAAAATGTATTGTTACTTTGATTTTATATGAAAAAGTCTTATATTTCAATCATTCTGCGATGTTTTAAAATATTATTATTTTTATTTAAAACACTACATATAGACATATATTGTAAAATGTTTCACGTGAAACATTTTGAACAGGTCTAGTTATCCACAATATCAAACCACAATATTTAGTGTTGAAAAATCTTTAAACTCAAGATAAAAGAACTACATATTGTATAAATGTTTCACGTGAAACGTATGAATGTGGATAATGTGAATAGACAATATGTAGTATTTTATAATACCAGAGTGCTGATTTCATAAGGAAAATTCACTTTTTAAACACGGATAAAAGTGCTATAATTGGTATCGTTATGAATAAAAAATACGACTAGAATATGAGATGAAAGGAAGTTTATTCAGATGGGAAGAATCATCGCAATCGCAAATCAAAAAGGTGGCGTTGGTAAGACAACAACATCTATTAATTTATCAGCATGTTTAGCAGAACTTGAAAAAAAAGTATTGGTTATTGACTTAGATCCTCAGGGAAATACAACCAGTGGATTTGGTATTGATAAGGAAGAAATGGAAAACACAGTATATGAATTAATGCTGGGAGAATGTTCCATTCGAGAGAGTATGACACAGGTGGAAAATATTGAGCATTTATCTTTGATTCCATCTAATGTAAACTTAGCAGGAGCGGAGATTGAATTATTAGGAATCAATGAAAAAGAATATATTTTGAAAAATGCAGTAGATTATATTCGTGATGATTATGATTTTATTATCATTGACTGCCCACCTTCTTTGAATATGCTTACAGTTAATGCAATGACAACAGCAGATTCTATTCTTGTTCCAATTCAGTGTGAGTACTATGCGCTCGAAGGAATCAGCCAGTTGATTCATACAATTGACCTGGTTCAGGAAAGATTAAATCCAAATCTTAAGATAGATGGTGTTGTATTTACAATGTACGATGCAAGAACAAATCTTTCATCCGATGTTGTAGATACCGTAAAAGAAAACTTAAATGCTACCGTTTATCAGACAATTATTCCTAGAAATGTTCGTTTGGCAGAAGCACCATCTCATGGTTTGCCAATCAATTTATACGATGCAAAGTCTTCCGGAGCAGAGAGTTATCGTAATCTGGCGAAGGAAATTATTGAGAGAAAGGATGTCTAGTCATGGCGGCAAAAAAAGGATTAGGTAAAGGATTGGATTCTCTAATTCCAAGCAAACCAATAGAGAGTGCAAAAGAAGTATCAGATCAGAATGCAGTTGAGAATGCGAAAGCATTGGTAAGCATTGATAAAATCGAACCAAATGCAGAACAGCCACGTAAAGCATTTGATGAAGATGCATTAATGGAATTAGCAGATTCTATCAAACAACATGGCGTATTATCGCCGCTTTGGGTGCATGAAGTAAAAAATGGAAAAGATTCTTACTATGAGATTATTGCAGGTGAGCGTAGATGGCGCGCTGCAAAAAAAGCGGGATTGAAAGAAGTACCTGTTATTGTAATGAATCTTTCAGAGCAGGAAATTGTAGAAATTTCTCTGATTGAAAATATCCAGCGTGAAGACTTAAATCCAATTGAAGAAGCACTTGCTTATAAGAAATTGTTGGATGAATTTAACTTAAAGCAGGATGAAGTAGCAGAGCGTGTTTCAAAGAGTAGAACAGCAGTTACAAACTCTATGCGTCTTTTGAAATTGGATGATCGAGTACAGCAGATGGTTATTGATGAAATGCTTTCTACAGGTCATGCAAGAGCAATCCTTGGTATTGCAGATAAGGATAAACAGTATGACTTTGCACAGCGTGTATTTGATGAAAAGCTCAGTGTGCGTGATGTAGAAAAAGAAGTGAAACGTCTGCAGAATGAAACAGACGATGATAAGAAAAAGGAACCAAAGATTGATCCAAGACTTGAGGCAATCTACGCAGAATTGCAGGAACAAATGAAAAAGACTCTTGGAACAAAGGTAACAATTGTACCGAAGGATAACAAAAAGGGAAGAGTGGAAATCGAATATTACTCTCAAGATGAATTAGATCGCATTGTTGGTCTATTTCAATCTATTCGCCCAGAGTAGAACGTGTGTTCGATAAAGTACAAAATATAGAAAAGATGGTGTAAGAATGATAGAAGAATATTTGGGAATCAGTACAGATTATATTGTGATCGGAATGGCAGCAGTGATTTTACTGCTTGTCATTTTGATGATTGTAAATATTGTACAGATGAGTAAATTAAAGAAAAGATATGCAATTTTTATGAAAGGCAAAAATGCGAAGTCTTTAGAGGATACATTAGTGTATCGTTTAGAACAGGTCGATGAATTAATTGAAACAAATGCAGCAAATGAACGAAATATTGATGCATTGTTTAAGAGAATGAAATTTGGATTTCAAAAATATGGCTTGGTAAAATATGATGCATTTCAGGAAATGGGAGGCAAACTTAGTTTTTCCCTTGCTATGCTTGATGAAAAAAATGATGGTTTCGTATTAAACGCTGTTCATAGTCGCGAAGGCTGCTACACATATGTAAAAGAAATCATTGATGGTAATTCTATTATTACACTTGCAGATGAAGAACAGCAGGCACTCGAAGCTGCGCTTACAAGTAACCAATAAGGAAAGTAGGAATTTATGCATAGTTATTTACAGGCGATTGGATTTTCTAATATTACAAAAGAGGAATTGGATCAATTAATCTATGAAACGATTCGTAAACCCGATAGTCATGAAGTAGCATTGGATTCCGATGGAAACGAATTTGTCGAAATGGATTTTGAAGTATGCGAACACGTGGGCATTGCAATTCGTGGCGTATACGATACAAATGATAATTTCAAAGTAGATTATTATTATCCATATTGCAAAGGTGATGTCTTATCTACCAATGGAGAATTAGATATTATCAAACAATCAGATAAAGAAAGTTACCAGGGATTTTGTGACGAAATACGTCTGGGTGTAAATCTGATTTTTTATCTGCAAAATACCATTGAGTACTTGCAAAAAGAAAAAGGCAAGCATGGTTATGAAGGAGAGCGGTTTTATAGAACCTATATGACAGGTCTTTCTTTAGAAGGAAAAATTTTACTTCCGATAGCAGAGCCTACAATCAAAAAGACAAATAAAAAAACAACAGACCGGGCGTCTCTTATGGCTGCAGCCAGAGATGGTGACGAAAACGCAATTGAAAGTCTGACATTGGAAGATATGGATACATATTCCATGATTTCAAAGCGTGTTGTAAAAGAAGATATTTATAGTATTGTAAGAACAACCTTTATGCCTTATGGCATAGAGAGTGATAAATTTTCTGTCATTGGTGAAATTAAAGAGTTTCATAAATTAACAAATTATGTTACCATGGAAGAGCTGTATGTCATGCATTTGGAAAGTAATGACATAGAATTCAATGTCTGCATTAACGAAAAGGATTTATTAGGTATTCCGGAAGTTGGACGACGGTTCAAAGGAAATATCTGGATGCAGGGAACAGTAGAATTTTAAAAACTGCAAAAATCAGCAGATTGACAGCTCAAAAAAGAGTTGATAATCTTATATATGGCCGAAAGGAAGATCCCAGAGATTTATTAAATCGTGGGTTTCGGCATATGTCGTCATAGCTCAGCTGGATAGAGCACTCGCCTCCTAAGCGAGGGGTCGGAGGTTCAAATCCTCTTGGCGACGGGCATTAAAGCGTTCGAAATGTTAGCTGGATTGGCTGACAACGAACGCTTTTATAATTGAGGAGAATATTTCTTTTTACCAAAGAGAAGGGTTCATTATTCAATGTGAAGGATTGGATGAAGATACTGGTGAAAAAGAGTACACCATGTTATGGGAACAAAATAGAAATCGGAATTTATCAAGCTGTTAATTTTGAAAATTTCTTTGAAAAACTATTGACTCCTACGCAACGTAATAGTTTAC
>CAKRJY010000011.1 GCA_934352055.1 uncultured Lachnospiraceae bacterium | reverse complement strand
TGACTGTTACTAATAGATCGAAGGCTTAACCAAAAAGGTTTGATTCAAAGAATCTGTATGAAATTTTGAAGGTGTTAATTAGGCCCAATGGCTCAGTTGGTTAGAGCGCCGCCCTGTCACGGCGGAGGTCGCGGGTTCGAGTCCCGCTTGGGTCGTTTTTATTTGGGATCTTAGCTCAGCTGGGAGAGCATCTGCCTTACAAGCAGAGGGTCACAGGTTCGAGCCCTGTAGGTCCCATTTTTCATATGCCGATGTGGCTCAATTGGCAGAGCAGCTGATTTGTAATCAGCAGGTTATCGGTTCGAGTCCGATCATCGGCTTTTTAAGTTACTATAACTTAATATGGGTGGTTTCCCGAGTGGCCAAAGGGGACAGACTGTAAATCTGCTGCATCTTGCTTCGGTGGTTCGAATCCACCACCACCCATTGAGCAAAGCTCTTTTAATTAAATATCGCGGGATGGAGCAGTCTGGAAGCTCGCCGGGCTCATAACCCGGAGGTCATAGGTTCAAATCCTATTCCCGCAATTTTTTGCCCAGTTAGCTCAGTTGGTAGAGCAGAGGACTGAAAATCCTCGTGTCTCTGGTTCGATTCCGGAACTGGGCACTTTTATATTATGTAAAGTATCATCTGCAAAAGCAGGTGATTTTTTTATTGTATCGCCGAGGAAAATACAATAGATATTATATAAATATAAAAGATTTATTAAGAACGGATTAGAAATATTTACTTTTTTATACAGTTGCTATATGATATGGAAAATATGAAAGAGGTGATGATTATGCTTACAGCATTATTTATTCTTGCGTTTGTATGGTTTATGTGGAAGGTTATAGCGTTAGCTATAAAAATGACCTGGGGATTACTGAAAGTAGGTATATATGTAATCTTTCTACCCATTGTAATAATAGGACTTTTCTTTGGAGGTCTGATATACATAGCGCTTCCACTGGCAATTATAGGTGGAATTATTGCATTAGCAATATCAAAGTAAAAAGAAATCAGGTGTAATTTATGGCAAAGAAAGCAAAAGAAGAAAAAACAAATGTTATGCGTCTTTTAGAGCAGGCGAAGGTGGAGTATAGCCACTATTGTTATGCAGATACAGATGCCGTCAGTGGTGTAGAAGTTGCTACTGTATTAGGGCAAAATGTGGATAAAGTATTTAAAACATTAGTAACTGTGGGGAAAAGCAAGGAGCACTATGTATTTGTAATTCCGGTGGCAGAAGAATTAGATTTGAAGAAAGCGGCAAATGCAGTAGGTGAAAAGTCGATTGCCATGGTAAAATCCAAAGAATTGCTAGGACTTACTGGTTATATTCATGGTGGATGTTCACCGATTGGTATGAAAAAAGTATTTCAAACGGTTATTCATCAAAGTGCAGAGGCGTATGATACAATTATTTTCAGCGGAGGTAAGATTGGCTATCAGGTAGAGGTGTCCTTAGATGGATTGCGTAAGGTCATACCTTTTACTTTGTCAGATATTATCGTTTGATGAGATATTTAGTGGGTTTTTTGAGGAAGTTGGTTCACTTTTTTATCAACCTGTTGAAACGCGATTGTACTTTCTATTCAGAACTCGTACAATGAAGTCATTGAGAGAAAACGATAGATTCAGGAGGGATGAAGGATGAAGTTTTTTATCGATACAGCAAATGTAGATGATATTAGAAAAGCAAATGACATGGGTGTTATTTGTGGGGTTACAACAAATCCATCATTGATTGCAAAAGAAGGAAGAGATTTTAACGAGGTAATCAAGGAAATTACATCTATTGTAGATGGTCCAATTAGTGGCGAAGTAAAGGCTACAACGATAGATGCAGAAGGCATGATCAAAGAAGGTAGAGAGATCGCAGCCATCCATCCAAACATGGTTGTAAAGATTCCTATGACAGTAGAAGGCCTTAAGGCAGTAAAAGTTCTTTCAGCAGAAGGCATCAAGACGAACGTTACTTTAATCTTTACTGCAAATCAGGCACTTCTTGCGGCTGAAGCAGGAGCTACTTATGTATCACCATTTCTTGGAAGACTTGATGATATCAATCAACCAGGTATTGGCCTGATCGAAGATATTGTAACTATTTTTGATAATTATGGATATGACACGGAAATTATCGCAGCATCTATCCGTAATCCAATTCATGTTACGGATTGTGCACTTGCTGGAGCAGATATTGCAACGGTACCTTATAAAGTAATCGAGCAGATGACAAAGCATCCATTGACAGATGCCGGAATCGAGAAGTTCCAGGCAGATTATCGTGCTGTATTTGGTGACTAATGAAAATAGTGTGATTACATACCTTTTATGAATAATTAAAACTGCGTATGACAGGTGTCGGCTTAGGCTGATGCCTGTTTTTTTATATAATAGGAAATTGTATTTCCTATTATATAAAAAACCTCCGGCAGGATGCGCGCTGCGGCGTATAATGATATGGAAAATCGCACAGATGAAGAATGAAATAATAAACATTTGGTAAAACATAAACGAAATATTTACCGAATATAAGATGCACTGCGATGACAAAAGTAGCACTATCGTGTATAATAAGACGCAAATAAAGATAATTATGGATTATTTTATCAGACGAACAGCATAAGATAGATAGTATAAGGAGATATGTCATGGCATACGATTTTGAAAAGGAACGTAACGAAGCAATTGATGCAGGAGAGCGTGCATTATCATCACTTCGGGCAGCGCGTGGCGAGTTGCAGTCTGCGGGTAATTGGGGACTTTTAGATCTTTTTGGTGGTGGCATGATTAGTGGATTAGTTAAACACTCCAAAATGGGAAATGCACAAAAGTACATGGAGGAAGCAAAATATAATTTACAGAGCTTTAGCCGTGAGTTGCAGGATGTGAATATGACGCATAATCTGAACTTGAATGTTGGTGATTTTTTGACATTTGCAGATTTCTTCTTTGATGGTCTTGTGGCAGATTGGCTTGTGCAGGACCGCATCAATGAGGCAAGAAATCAGGTTGAGGATGCGATTCGACAAGTGGAGGACATTGTACGACGCTTACGGACAATGTAAGAATGAAAAAGCAGATATAATATACATATTAGATGTTGTTTTTTATTTTACCAGGAGGAAAAAATTATGCAGATTGTAGTTGATTTCGTATTGAGTGATTGGATGTATGTGTGGCTTGCAGTAGTTTTAGTTACAGCGATAATTGAAATTATTACGGTTGGACTAACATCTATTTGGGTTTCCGGAGGAGCATTGGCTGCGCTCATCGTGTGTTTATGTGGTGGACATCCGGCACTACAAATTGCGGTATTCTTTATTGTGACATTCCTATTGCTGTATTTTACAAGGCCGTGGGCAAAGAAATATCTGGAGAGTCGCAAGGTTGCAACAAATTATGAAGAATGCATTGGAAAAGAAGTACGCGTTTTAGAAGAGGTTAATAATCGTAAAGAGACAGGAAAAGTCCTATACAATGGCATGGAATGGAGTGCGAGAGCGGTAGAAGATGATGATATCTTTGCAAAAGATGAGCAGGCAGTCGTGTCCGAGATCCGTGGTGTTAAGATGATTTTAAAGCGCAAGTAAGATATAAAAAATAAGATGAGTAAAAGACGGTAACATTCACACATTATGTGGGTGTTATCGTTTTTTTATGGCGATAAGAAAAAACATTGAGATTGCGAGAGAAAATTGTAAGAAAATACGAAAATTGAAAGAAAAAGCAAATTTTTGAATAAGAAAAAACACGGTATACTCTATGATGTAGTTATCAAAGAAGAATGTTTGAGAAAATACATTCAAATATAGAAAGAAACTACAAAAAGGAGAGCGAGTATGAGCAAGAAATTTACTTGGAATGAAAATTGGAAGTTCACAAAAGATGCTGTTACCATAACAGACAAGACAACTTCCGCAGGAAACTGGGAAACGCTTGATCTTCCACACACATGGAATGGCGATGATGGTCAGGATGGTGGAAGTGATTATTATCGTGGAACATGCTATTATGCAAAAAATCTTTCTAAGGTAGAGGTTGCTGAAGGAAAGGAAGTTTATATTGAATTTGAAGCGGCAAATTCTTCCGCAGAATTATTTGTAAATGGTGAATCTGTAGCAAAGCATGACGGTGGTTATTCAACATGGAGAGCCAACATTACTTCTTATTTGAAAGAGGAAAATGAAATTGTAGTTGTAGTTGATAATGCACCAAATGATCATGTTTATCCACAGAATGCAGATTTTACTTTCTACGGCGGATTGTATCGTAAGGTATCATTGATCCTTGTGGATGAAACACGTTTTGATCTGGATTACTATGGAAGTCCTGCGATTAAGGTAACACCGGAAGTGACAGGTCAAGATGCTAAGATTACAACAGAGGTGTATCTGACAAATGCAGGAAGCGCAGAAGAGCTGGTATTTACCATCACAGACGGAGATACCGTCGTTGATACCGTTACAGTTTGTGCAGATCAGACCAAAGTAGAGCAGACCATCACAAACGTTCATCTTTGGAATGGACGCAAGGATCCGCATCTTTACACCATGCATGTAGAATTAAAGAAAGATGGTCAGGTGATTGATGAGAGAACCACACGTTTTGGCTGCCGCACGTTTAAAGTAGATCCGGAAAAAGGCTTTTTCTTAAATGGTGAACATTATCCACTTCGCGGCGTATCACGCCATCAGGACAGACCGCATATCGGTAATGCTTTGACATCTGAGATGCATGAAGAAGATGCTAAGATTATTTATGAACTTGGTGCAACGACCATTCGTCTGGCACATTATCAACATGATCAATATTTTTACGATTTATGTGATGAATTAGGATTTGTGCTTTGGGCAGAAATTCCATATATTTCTGTACATATGCCAAATGGACGCGAAAATACTATTTCGCAGATGAAAGAGCTTGTAGTACAAAATTATAACCATCCATCCATTTTCTTCTGGGGTCTCTCTAATGAGATAACCATGAAGGGAGCAAAAGACCCGGATCTTTTAGAGAACCATCAGATTTTAAATGATATGGTTCACGAAATGGATAAGACAAGACTTACGACTATGGCAGTTATCTCTATGTGTGATATTTCAGAGAGCCAGTATATCGAAATTCCGGATTTGGTTTCTTACAACCAGTATCTGGGATGGTATGGTGGAAAAATCGAGCAGAACGGACCATTTATGGATGCCTTCCATGAAATGTATCCAAACATCCCAATTGGTATGAGTGAATATGGTGCAGAGGCATACAAGTGGCATACATCTCATCCGGAGCAGGGTGATTACACCGAAGAATATCAGGCATATTATCATGAAGAACTTATTAAGCAGCTTTACACCAGAGACTTTGTATGGGCTACGCATGTTTGGAATATGTTTGATTTTGCAGCAGATGCCAGAGACGAAGGCGGATGTAAGGGTATGAATAACAAGGGGCTCGTTACCTTTGATCGTAAGTACAAAAAGGACGCTTTTTATGCATATAAGGCATGGTTATCTGATGAACCATTTGTTCATCTTTGCAGCAAGAATTATGTAGACCGTGATGAGGATGTTACGACAGTTAAGGTTTATTCTAACCTTCCTGCGGTAGAACTTTTTGCAAACGGAGAATCTGTCGGAAAACAGAACGCAGAAGACCACTTCTTTACATTTGAAGTAAAGAATGTCGGTGAGACAACATTGCTTGCAAAAGCAGGAGACTGCGAGGATAGTGCAACCATCAGAAAAGTAGACGAACCAAATCCAGACTATCATATGCCAGTAACAGGTGACGTGATCAACTGGTTTGAGATCACAGCACCAGAGGGATATTTCTCCATCAATGACACTATGGGAGAAATTATGGCAAATCCAGAAGGAGCAAAATTCATGGGCGGCATGATGGCAAAGATGCAGGAGAGCCAACAGAATCCTTCCGAAGATGATCCACAGAAGGGCATGAAGGCGATGGCAAATCAAATCGAACCGGAAGCAGCACAGAAGATGATGATGGGATTTACTGTCAAGAGAATGCTTGGCTTTGGAGGACTTCCAAAGGAGCAGGTTTTGGGCATCAATGCTATGTTGAATAAAATTAAAAAATAATATTGTTTATATCAAATTCTTCCTTTTTACATAGACGATTGACAGAATCGTTACCCCAACAATGAAAGAAAGCACCCTGCGTGAGAGATTATATATACTCAGATCTCATGTGGGGTGTTTTCTTGTGTCATAGAAAATTTCCTGCAGATATGTGAAAATTGGATAAAAGGAAAGCATGATTTTATGGTAAAATGCCAATAGAAAATTATGATGAATTAGAGACAGGTTTAGGAGGCATATATGAAAATTGTATTTTTGGATCGTAAGACGGTAGGTGATGACATTAATCTTGCGAAGTTTCAGGAATTCGGGGAATTAGTGGAGTATAATTTTTCTACAGATGATGAAATTCCGGCGCGTGTGGCGGATGCAGATATCATTATCACGAATAAATGTAACATGAACGAAGCAACACTTGCGACAGCTTCACATTTGAAATTAATCTGTGTGACAGCAACAGGAACCAACAATCTGGATAAGGAGTATCTGGAAAAGCGGAAGATTGCATGGCGCAATGTGGCAGGCTATTCGACCGAGACGGTAGCGCAGCACACCTTCGCCTTGTTATTTTACCTATATGAGAATCTGGCGTATTATGATGCTTATGTAAAGGAAGAGAAATATGTAAATGATAAGATGTTTACGCATTTTGCAAAGACGTTTCATCAGTTGGCAGGAAAGACCTGGGGAATTATTGGGCTTGGTGCAATTGGAAAACGTGTGGCTGAGATTGCGACGGTATTTGGCTGCAAGGTGCAGTATTTCTCAACGTCCGGTCGAAATCATGACAGTCAGTATACAGAAGTAGATTTGCAGACATTGTTAAAAACATCAGATATTATTTCTATTCATGCGCCTTTAACAGATGATACATTGCATCTGATCGGGGAGAAAGAACTTGCGCAGATGAAGGAGAGTGCAGTTCTTATCAATGTTGGGCGTGGCCCGATTATCGTGGAAGAAGATTTAGCGACTGCGTTGGAGCAAGGTACAATTGTAGCAGCAGGTATTGATGTATTAGATGTAGAGCCAATGCGTGAGGACAACCCGTTGCGACGCATCAAGGACAGTACAAAACTCCTCATCACACCGCATATCGCATGGGCATCTGTGGAAGCACGTGTGCGCCTGATGGATATTATTTATGGGCAGATTCAGGATTTTTTAAAGTAACTCTGGATATCTTGCATTTGGAAGTCACAGAGAAAAATGAAATTATTTACAAAAAAGAGGGAAAACAATGGATGAGAGACTAAAAAAACAATTGGACTTTATTCTAGAGATTGATAAAGAAAAAAATATCCTGCGCCAGACCCATTTATCAGGACATGGTCGCCGGGAAAATGATTCAGAGCATGCCTGGCATATGGCAATTATGGCATACCTTTTGCGCGATTATGCAAATACATCGGTGGATATCACGAAGGTCATGCTCATGTGTCTGATTCATGATATTGTGGAGATTGACGCAGGTGATACTTATGCTTATGATGCTGAAGGCTTAAAGACGCAAAAGGCACGGGAAGATGCAGCAAAAGAACGTATCTTTTCTCTTTTGCCAGAGGATCAGAAAAAAGAGCTGGTAGCATTGTTTGATGAGTTTGAAGATTTTACAACACCGGAATCCAAGTTTGCGCACGCTATGGACAACCTACAGCCGCTTCTTTTAAATAACAGCAATGGCGGCGGCGATTGGAGAGAACATGGTGTCAGTGCTGAGCAGGTCTATGGCAGACAGAGAAAAACTGCATTGGGATCTGAAAAACTATATGAGGTGACAGACCATATCATCCAGGAACATATAGAAAGAGGGAATCTGAAAAAGTAGCTAACTTAAAAAAAGAAGGAATATACAGATGCAGATAAAAAGATACAATCATTTACCGGAGGAAGCGAGCCGGATTCGGCAGAAAGTCTTTTGTCAGGAGCAGGGATTTGATGACGAATTTGATGACATTGATGCGATTGCAACACATGTTGTCATGTTTGATGCGGATAAGCCGGTTGCGACCTGTCGGATATTTCCGGGCGAGGTGAGTGGGACTTATATTTTAGGAAGGCTTGCCGTGTCAAAGGAATATCGTGGAAGAGATCTGGGACTTGCAATCGTGCAGGATGCAGAAAAAGCCGCGAAAGAAAAGGGCGCAGGAGAAATGATGCTCCATGCCCAGTGTCAGGCGAAGGGATTTTACGAAAAAGCAGGATACCAGACGTACGGAGAGATTGAGGATGAACAGGGATGTCCGCACATCTGGATGAGAAAATACTTATAATGGAAGACCTGTATTATAAGATAGGTCGCCATGCTTTTCCATAAAGTTATTTCTGGCATGATAAATATCTTCCATAGAAACATTGGTGTGTTCATTAACAGCACCAAAATATGCGTGTATGCGATCGGCAAAGGTCGGCGCTGCTATGGTAAAGAGGTCATACATACTTTCTGTATGGTCAATTTCAGGATTCCATGGGTTATGCCATAATTTATGTCTATAGTTGCAAGGATCCTTGTATGCATAAACGGTATCGCTAGGAAGCATTGGTGAAATGACTGGAACTTTTACAAAAATAGCTTCCAGTCTACGGACAATGCGTTTTTTTATGCCGCTTGGATCGTGCATCAGACGGGATTCGATTTTCATGGCGCGACATGCACCTCGAATTTGCCACTTTGGCATAGCTGCATCTGGATAAACTTTTGCGATGGCGAAAGCGAGAACTTTTGCAATGACGCGTCTTTCCTTTGGGGAAAGTGCAATCGTATCACCAGGGCGAAAATCCGTTGGTTTACAGTGTAAGAAGTGAGAAATCATTTCCTGATCAATGCCTGTTTCTAGAAATACATGGCGTCCAAAATCATAAAGTCCACCATTTCGGTCTTTATTTTGCAGATGATGTGTGCGTGCAAAAATATACGGATGACAATAGGTATCAAGTGTATAATGCCCTAAAAATCCACAGATGTATGCATCTGCAATGATGCGATCGCTGTGTTTTGACAATTTATTTCGGGCATCAAGCATAGCGATAAAAAATTGTAAAGAAGCTTCTCCATGGATATGGCTGGCAATATTTTTATCATAAAGTAACCATGCCGGCAGGTAATAATAAAACACATCCGGGCCCTGCAGACCAAGGTTGAATGCGTGCGGATGAAGGGAAAGTGTGTGAAATTCCTGATCTTCCTTAAGATGTGAAAGTGATTCCTGTCCAAAAAGGTAATGTGATGCAAATCCTGGCATAATGTAGTCCTTTCTGCTTTCATAAGCATTGCAACTTTAGCGGTTGAAGATAATGGCTAAGTGCTCTTATCATTGCTTTCATTATACTAGAACCACAAAAAGCTAGCAAACAAATGTGGCTTTTTGTATAGCCAGATATACAAAATTGAAAAAATGTATAATGCGATGATACACAAAAAATCTATTGTATATGTTAAAAAAATGCTTTATTTTTTATACTAGCAAGGGTAAAAGTCAAAGAAGAGGAAAATAGGGAGGGCATTAGCATGGCTTCATTAGTAGAAAATGCACAGCACAAAGCAGAGAGAAAAGCTTTTGAAATAATGGTAAATGGTATCGTTGGTAAGTTGACAAAGACTGACGATATAGCAAAAAGACAGGAAACATTCCTTCAGCTTATTGATAAAGCAGAAGCTTTCTGGGGAAACGATACAGATAAAGCGACATTAAATAAGGTCAGAGAATATGTAAAGGATCCAGAGAATAGATGGGTAAAATTTATCAACCGTGTTTTGGATGAAACAAACCCTAAGTATGCTAAGAAGTTCCTTCTTAATTTAGGATATGAAGCATTCTTCCGTGGAACAAAGACAATCAGAGCAAACCGTGAAAAATATAACTGTAATATTCCTTGGTTGATTCTGTTTGATCCAACAGATGCATGTAACTTACATTGCGTAGGATGCTGGTCAGGTACATATGGTCATAAGAATAACATGTCATTCGAAGATATGGATAAGATTGTTACACAGGGTAAGGAACTTGGAACATATCTTTACTTCATGACAGGTGGAGAACCTACCGTACGTAAAGCAGATATCTTAAAGCTTGCTGAAAAGCACAATGATTGTATGTTCGCACTTTTCTCAAACTCTACATTAATTGATGAAGAATTATGCCAGAAGATTGTAGAACTTGGAAATATCACATTCCTTCTTTCTATTGAAGGAACACCTGAGACAAATGATGGTCGTCGTGGAGACGGACATTATGCAGCAGTTATGAAGGCAATGGATCTTTTGAAAGAATACGGTATTGTATTCGGTACTTCTATCTGCTACACAAGAGACAACGTAGAAGCAGTTACAGATGAGAAATTCTTACGCTTTATCGCTGATAAGGGTGCTCGTTTTGGATTCTACTTCCACTATATGCCAGTAGGACAGAATGCAGCTCCAGAGCTTATGCCTACATTGGAACAGCGTGAAGAAATCATCAAGAAGATTCGTTGGGTTCGTACCGGTGATAATGATATCGGATTCTTCCCAATGGATTTCCAGAACGATGGGGAATTTGTTGGTGGATGTATCGCTGGTGGACGTAACTACTTCCATATCAATGCACAGGGTGATGCAGAACCTTGCGTATTTATCCACTTCTCAGACTCTAACATCCATGACAAGTCAATTCTTGAGATGTTACAGAGTCCACTTTTCAAGGCATACCATGAAGGACAGCCATTTAACAGAAACCACTTGCGTCCATGCCCAATGCTTGAGAATCCACAGCTCTTAAGAGAGATGGTAAAAAAGACAGGTGCTAAGGGAACAAATGCGGAAGCAGAAGAGACGGTTGAGCATCTTTGCTCTAAGTGCGATCATTATGCAGAAGAGTGGGGCCCGGTTGCAGATCGTATCTGGGCAGAGCAGAAGCATAAACAGCCTTCATACGAGAACTATACAGAAGAAAAGAGAGAACATCCGGAACTTGCAGCATTTGAGCATGCAGATGGAACGAATGGTCTTAGAGATGAGGACATTCAGTAATTAATTTAGGTTCTATATTTTTTAAATATATAACAGCCCAACCCGAAAAGAGACTGGCAGATGCCAGTCTCTTTTTTACGTCATAGAAAACTACGGCACTCTCTGTCACATAAAATGTGATGAATTGCAGAAAATAGGCTCATGAAATGTGAGAAAATAGATTGAAGTGGCTCATAAAATGTGAGAATAGTGCGGGTAAATGATTCGTAGAGTGCAAAATCGGACGTATGATTATATAATGATGATAGAAAAGATCCGGTTGATGCATGGCGAGTGACACTTGTCGTTGGGTGGATAGTATAAGGGAGAGAGAATATGGATGCAAAAGAGATGGGGAAATTTATCGCAAATCGTCGCAAGGAACTGCATATGACACAGGCAGAACTTGGAGCAAAGGTAGGGGTGACGGATAAGGCAATCAGTCGCTGGGAAAGAGGCGTAGGTTTCCCTGATCTTGGACTGTTTGATGTTTTGGCAGAAGCATTGGGGATTACAAGTGCTGAATTATTTGCCGCGAAAAAGGATGAAAAGCAGGATGCATTAGCGTGTGAGGAAGTAGCAGAAAATGCCCTTGAAATCTTCCGTGGAAAAACCTTAGAGATGAAAGCATATAGCGTGATCGCCCTGATCTTGTCTGTCGTCACATGTTGTATAGGAATTGTGATTGTCTGTTATTATGTGGATAGTATAAAAATGCGGGCACTACTGGTGGGGTTACTCACTTTGACAGGAATATTTGTGAGTGCTACCAATGGGGCAGTTTTTCGGGCGACAAGGAGGTAAGGATAAAAAAAGAATTGACAATGGTTATCCATGGTTATATAGTGAAAATATAACCACGGATAACCATTTTATTTTAGCGGGAGGCCTGCCATGTCCAATCCGAGAGAACGCATCCAGCAGATTGATGAACAATTGGAGCAATTACCTAAGGGGACTTTGACCTATAAAAATATCAAGGGGAAAAAACAGCCTTATATCCAACGGACGATCGACGGAAAATCAGTCAGTTACTATGTAAAACTTGCAGATCGTGAGCAGGTATTGCTTGCTTTTGACCGGCGGATGGAATTACTCGAGGAAAAGAAGCGTCTTTTGGCATATCAGGAAAAGATACAGGAGATTTTGCATCGCAACCCTTATCTGGATGTGGAGATCGGGATCGGTTATCATGATTTTCAGGCATTTGCCTGTGGGCAGCAGTTTTATGTGGATAAGACGCATTTTATTTCAGAGTGGCTACGTCGCAAATCGGAGGTTCTTCTGCTTACCAGACCCAGGCGTTTTGGAAAGTCTATGCTTTTGAGCACCCTAGAGAATTTCTTTGATCCGCGTTATAGCGATCACCCGGAACGATTTGAGAAATTACATGTATGGAAGGATCAGATGGCACGCGCTTATTTTGGGAAGATACCTGTGATCTCGATCAGTTTTGGAGGATGCAAAGGTAAGGATTACGAACAGGCGATCAAAGGAATCCGGATCAATTTTAGCAGCCTTTACTTTTCTCATGAGGATCTTTTGGCAAGCGATAAGTTGAGCCAAGAGGATAAGGAAAGATTTTCTGCAATCTATCGGGGGCTTTCCGGTGATGCGACCGGAGAGAAATCTGTACTGGAAGAAGCCATACCGACCATGTGTCAGTTGCTTTACAAGCATTATGGCGTGAAGCCATATATATTATTAGACGAATACGACACGCCACTTTTAGAGGCATATACAGGGGGCTATTGGGACGAAATGATCGAGACCTGCCGCCAGTTGTTTCACAATATATTTAAGGAAAACGACTATTACGATCGTGCGATCATTACCGGTGTTACGCGTATTTCTAAGAATTCGCTCTTTTCCGATCTCAACAACGTTGAAATCGCGACAACGACAAGTCAGACATATAGTGATTGCTGTGGATTTACGGAAGAAGAAGTGATGGATGCCCTAAAATGTCAAAATATTGACGAAATGGCGCAGGTCAAGGCTTTGTATGATGGCTTTGTCTTTGGCAATAGAAAAGACATATACAATCCATGGTCAATCTGCAATTATATGCGGGATCGACAGCCTTGCGCTTATTGGATCAGCACCAGCAGCAACAAATTGATCGGCGAAATGATCCGCAGGCATCCGGTGCAGAGCAAGTATGAGATCGAGCGGCTGATGCGGGGAGAGAAACTGCATAAGCGTATCAATGAATGTGTGACGTTTCAGTATCTGGATGGTGACGAGGAAAGCCTGTGGTCGCTGCTTCTAGCAGTGGGGTATGTAAAGGCTGAGAATGTGGTCAAGCAAAATGAGATCATAGAGTGTGATCTGTCGGTCACCAATGAAGAAGTCATGGGGATGTATCGTACTGAGATCATGGGAATGTTTTTCAATGGTCGCACTTCTTATGAGCATTTTACGGATGCCCTGTTGCGGCATGATATAGATATGCTCAATGATATTTTATTGGATTTTACCTACTCGTCTATGAGTTATTTTGATGTGGCGAGAGGACCCAAGAGCCGTACACCGGAGAATTTTTATCATGGATTCGTTTTGGGGCTCATCGTATCTTTGCGGGAGACCTATCGGATCGTGTCGAACCGGGAGAGTGGAAGAGGTCGATACGACATAGCCCTTTATCCGCTCCGGGAGGAAGATCCTGCCTTCATCATGGAGTTTAAGGTATTGGATGAGAGAAAGGAAAAGGGGCTGAAAGATGCGGCAAAGCACGCACTTGAACAGATAGAGGAACGGGACTACGAGGCAGATCTGGTTGCATCCGGCATTGAGCGAACAAGGATCTACAAACTGGGATTTGCATTTGAAGGGAAGGAAGTTCTGGTGTTGGAAGAGATACCCAAGTTTGTATAAAGTGCCACACCCCCACATCTTGTAGGTGAAAGCCCTGCAAAACTACTAGTTTTTTTAATTGTCCAAAAGGCATTGCAAGCATAGTTGAAACGTATTACAATAAAATCTGTCGCATCTTGGAACTTTGCATGAGATACGACAGATTTTACTTTATACAGAAGAATTTCGGGGAGACGAAAGCAGACAGATGTTTATTGGACGAAAGAATGAATTAGAAGCGTTGAACGCTTTTTACGAAGGAGATAAAGAGGCGCTTGCCTGTGTGACAGGTGCGCTTGGTATGGGAAAGACGACGCTTTTGCGTCATTTTGCCGAGGATAAGAAGGCAATCTATTTTTGCGCCTATGAGACGACAGGAAAGCAGGAACTTTCTATGTTTGCACAGGTATTAACCAAAGCAGATATGATTGGTGGAAAAGAAGCAGATACTGTAACTGCAGATGATGTGACAAAAGATGTTGCTACAGGAGAATGTGAATGGCAGATTGAGGCATTACTTGATGCCATTACAGAAAAGGCAAAGCAGAAAAAACTGTTACTTATCATCGACCAGTACCCAAATTTTGTCAAAGCTGATGCCAGCTTTGATGAAACATTATTTTCTTATGTGACAAGGAAATGGGAGAGTCTTCCAATTAAGGTCATCCTTTGTGGAGATGCATTTCTTTTGATGGAAAAGTATCTTTATGGGAAAAAAGCAAGATGGAAAGATACCATTGATTTACATTTGAATCTGATGGGAATGGATTTTCTGGAAACAAAGCAGTTTTTTCCAGAAGCAGCAGGGGAAGATTTAGCACTTTATTATGGTATCAGCGGTGGGATCCCGGCGCAGCTTTTGCGCGTGCAGGGAAAATCCGTAAAGGATGCGGCTGAGGCGATATTTGCAGGGATTCCAGGACAGGCAGCACTTTTGCCGGAACAGGTCATGGGGATGGAACTTCGGGAGCTCTCTTACTATAACTGTATATTATCAGCGATGGCGCAGGGCATGAATCGTGTGAATCAGTTATCGGCAGAGGTAAATAAGCCGAAGGACGTGGTTGTTCCCTATCTGAATGCGCTGATGTCGATTGGCGTTGTGACAAAACAGACGGCAATTACAGAGGAAACGAACCGAAAGAAAACGCGTTATTCGATTGTAAACAGCAATACCGTATTTTGGTATCGATTTATTGTTCCACATATGGATCTTTATGTAGCAGGAGAGTGGGACCTTTTGTGGGATACCTATATTGCGCCGGATCTTGATAATTTCATGCAGCAGGTATTCATTTCTATGAGCAGAGAACATCTGGAAGAATGTAGTCGCAGAGGGCAGATGCCGTTTACGATCGAGCGTTCCGGTAACTGGTGGACCAATGATGATGAGGCTGGCACCACAGATGGCTTTGACGTGGTATCACTTGGCAAGACCGAGGGCAAGAGTGCGACGATTTTTACGCTGTGCTTTTACGAACAGCGTGAGATTGAGGTTGCGGAAGTCAAGTCTATGATTGAAAAGACAAAGCAGATGCACCGTGAAGGAGATGCATTCTATGTGGTTTGCGCAAAAGATCGTTTCCATGAAAATGTGGAAACGGTTGCATCTACGATCAAGAATATTATTCTGGTAACGTTGGATGAGGAGTGTAAACTGGCATAAGAGCATAACTTCCATGAAAACACAAAAATTTGCGTAAAAATGTATAAATTATGCTATTGATAATAAAATGAGGTCATAGTAAAATCTTATCTGTAAGGGTTTTCTATG
This sequence comes from uncultured Lachnospiraceae bacterium, assembly GCA_934352055.1. Taxonomy (GTDB): domain Bacteria; phylum Bacillota; class Clostridia; order Lachnospirales; family Lachnospiraceae; genus Pararoseburia. The sequence goes on along the minus strand of CAKRJY010000011.1, from coordinate 91,998 downwards.
ACCTTTTTGTATTATGGAGAGGATTGTGTATTCTTATACTACAAATTCTAAGAGAACTTTATTCATAGTCATAGTGATTTATGGCTTAAAAAAATAGAGAGAGGACAAATGCAATGACAAATCTTGAACTACAAAAAGAAGCAGTGAAAGTCCGTAAGGGCATCATTGATGGTGTTCATGCAGCAAAGGCAGGACATCCGGGCGGATCTTTATCAGCAGCAGAGGTTTTTACGTATCTGTATTTTGAAGAGATGAATATCGACCCAAAAGATCCAAAGAAAGCAGATCGTGACCGTTTTGTTTTATCAAAAGGACATACTGCACCAGGACTTTATGCAGCACTAGCAAACAGAGGATATTTCCCAGTTGAGGATCTTTTGACACTTCGTCATATTGGATCTCATTTACAGGGACATCCATGTATCCAGCACACACCAGGAGTAGATGCTTCTAGTGGATCCCTTGGACAAGGTATTTCCGTTGCTGTAGGTATGGCACTTTCAGCAAAATTATCAAAGGAAGATTATCGCGTATATACACTTCTTGGTGATGGAGAAATCCAGGAAGGTCAGGTATGGGAGGCTGCTATGTTTGCAGGATCTCATCATTTGGATAATTTGTGCGTTATCGTAGATAACAACAATTTACAGATTGATGGAACGATTGAAGAGGTGAACTCTCCATATCCAATTACAGATAAGTTTGCAGCATTTAACTTCCATGTGATTGCGGTAGAAGATGGTAATGATTTTGATCAGCTCCGCGCAGCATTTAAGGAAGCAAGAGAAACAAAGGGAATGCCAACAGCTATTATCATGAAGACGGTAAAGGGCAAGGGCGTTTCTTACATGGAGAATGCGGTAGGTTGGCATGGAAAAGCTCCAAATGACGAAGAATATGCAATTGCAATCGAAGAATTAAAGAAGGCGGAGGAAGCATTATGTCAGAAGTAAAGAAGATCGCGACAAGAGATAGTTATGGTAATGCTCTAGCAAGTCTTGGAAGAGAACATGAGAATCTGGTAGTTTTGGATGCTGACCTTGCAGCCGCTACAAAGACAGGTATTTTTAAGAAGGAATTCCCAGAACGTCACATTGACTGTGGTATTGCAGAGGCAAATATGATTGGTATTGCAGCAGGTCTTGCCAGCACAGGTAAAGTTCCATTCTGCTCTAGTTTTGCTATGTTTGCAGCAGGACGTACCTTTGAACAGATTCGTAACTCTGTGGGATATCCACATTTGAATGTAAAGATTGGTGCAACACATGCAGGTATTTCTGTTGGTGAAGATGGTGCAACACATCAGTGTAATGAAGATATCGCGCTGATGCGCACGATTCCGGGTATGACAATCATCAATCCATCGGATGATGTTGAAGCAAGAGCAGCTGTAAAGGCAGCTTACGAAATGGAAGGCCCGGTATATCTTCGTTTTGGACGTTTGGCAGTGCCGGTCATTAATGACAGAGACGATTACAAGTTTGAGATCGGCAAGGGCGTTGTATTAAAAGAGGGTACAGATCTTACCATCATTGCAACAGGTCTTGAAGTAGCAGAATCTCTTGCAGCAGCAGAGAAATTAGAGGCAGATGGTATCAGTGTTGAAGTAATCAATATGCATACGATTAAGCCACTTGATGTAGACTTAGTTGTACGTTCTGCAGCAAAGACAGGCAAGGTTGTTACAGTAGAAGAGCATTCGATCATTGGTGGTCTTGGAAGTGCAGTTGCAGAAGTACTTGCAGAAAAGCAGCCTGCTAAGTTACTTCGTATTGGTGTAGAAGATCGCTTTGGCGAGTCTGGTCCAGCATTAAAACTTCTTGAGAAGTATGAACTGGATGCAGCAGGTATCTACAAGAAGGTGAAGGCATTTTTATAAAATATAAGATAGGATATTAAGAAGCGGCTACAGATGGCGTGATGTGAGGTGATTCCTCAATGCCATTTGTAGTCGCTTCTTTGTTATGGCGATGAGGAAAATACATTGGGTGTGCTATCGCTGTATAAAAACAATATAGTTGTGGAAAAATAATCCATAGAAAATGAGGAAAGAAGAGGAACGATATGGATTATTTAGAAATTGAAAAAGTAGTAGGAAGGGAGATCTTAGATTCCAGAGGAAATCCGACCGTAGAGGCGGAGGTGCATCTTATGGACGGTACAGTAGCACGTGGGGCAGCACCGAGTGGTGCTTCTACCGGAGAATTTGAGGCATTAGAACTGCGGGATGGTGATGAAAAGCGATATGGTGGAAAAGGTGTTTTACAGGCAGCAGGGCATGTCAACGATGAAATCAATAAAGCCTTAAAGGGGATGGACGCATCCGATATTTACGCGATTGATCGTGCCATGATACAGGCAGACGGCACGGATGACAAATCACATTTTGGAGCAAATGCGATTTTGGCGACATCCATTGCCTGCTGTCGTGCAGCAGCATCGTCTCTTGACATTCCATTGTATCGATTTTGGGGTGGTGTTTCCGGAAGGCGAATGCCGATTCCTATGATGAATATTATGAATGGAGGCGTTCATGCAGCAACCTCTGGTTTAGATGTACAGGAATTTATGATTATGCCGGTGGGGGCATCTTGCTTTCGGGAAGGATTGCGCTGGTGCGCAGAAGTATTTCATGCGTTATCGTCTCTTCTACGGGAAAAGGGAATGACGACATCCGTTGGAGATGAAGGTGGTTTTGCACCGGCGTTATCGTCGGACGAAGAAGCGATTGCAATGATTATGGAAGCGGTAGAACGCGCTGGTTATGCAATGGAAGATCATTTTATGATAGCACTGGATGCGGCATCATCGGAATGGAAATGTACGGCAGATTGTTTTCATGAGGATACGATGGCAACGAGCAGTGGACAGATGTTATATCATTTGCCAAAGACCGGTGTTGATTACACGACAGATGAATTAATCAAACATTGGGTTTATCTGGTAAAAAAATATCCGATTGCATCCATTGAAGATCCCTTGGATGAGGAAGATTGGCAGGGGTGGCAGAAACTTACCATGGAGTTGGGAGATCAGGTACAACTGGTGGGAGATGATTTGTTTGTGACAAATACAAATCGCCTGCAAAGAGGGATTGCACAGGGTTGTGGAAATTCGATTCTCATTAAACTAAATCAGATTGGGACAGTTTCAGAAACGTTAGATGCCATTCGTCTGGCACAGGAAGCAGGTTATACAGCAATTGCATCGCATCGCTCCGGTGAGACGGAGGATACGACAATCGCTGATCTGGCGGTAGCCATGAATACCGGTCAGATAAAGACAGGTGCGCCAAGTAGAAGTGAGCGCGTGGCAAAGTATAACCGCCTGCTTCGTATAGAAGAAGAATTATCCGGTGTTACGCATTCATGCGGCGGATGTACTGCATGAAGAAAGAAACACCTGGGGTAATCTGATCCACAGGAAAACGCTCATTGGTAGAGTGTGGTGTATGCATCAATTCTGACGGCAAAGAAAATGGTGAAAAACGATAAAGATTTTCACAAATGCACTCATAATGATAAGAATCGGTACAGGCTGTTAACAGGTAAGGCGTCGTAAAAGAAGTTTCGCATCCATCTGCGAAAATATCGTCAATTGTGTGAAAGGATCTGGTATCTGTTGGAGATACGGCACTGGCTTCCTTGCCTTTTAGCAGAGTGATGGTAGCATCATAATCTTTGGCCAGAACTTCCAGATGTTTTTTGACGGAAGCTAGCGTGTCTCCCTGTAAAAGGCGGAAATTGATCACGCATGTTGCAGTCTCCGGCAATACATTTGGTGCAGGTGAGGCGGATGCCATTGTCACTGCGGTGGATGTACGGACCATTGCGGCGGTGAATGGATTTTTGCCCATGACATTTTTAAGCACAGGCTTTAATACACCAGGGCGTTTGAGTAGTCCACCAAGCGGAGATGACATATGATTTCCGATGGTAGAAAACATAGCGAGTACCGGTGTTGTGAAATGTGGCTCAAATGGGTGGTTTTCGATTTTGGTAATCAGCTCCGACAATTGTCCGAGAGCGGTATGCTTTGGTGGAAAGGATGAGTGGCCCCCCAATCCTTTTACGGTGATTTCGTAATCGGCATATCCCTTTTCAGCAATGCCAACCATGGTGATATGTGCATTTAAAATGTTTTTTGCGTGAACCTCCGTAGAACCGCCACCTTCGTCTAAAATACTGTCAAAATGAATGCCGCGCTCGTTTAAGAGGGTGGCAATCTTTTTGGCACCGTTGTCTTTTCCGGCTACGATTTCCTCGTTGTAATCCAGGCATACATAGACGTCACGTGTTGTTGTATAGCCTTCCTCAAGTAATGTTTCAATACCTTCTATAATACAAAGCAGGTGACTTTTCATATCGAGTGCACCTCTGCCCCAGATAAAGGTTCCGTCATTAGCACCGGAAAATGGCGGGTTTGTCCAATCTTCTTCTGTTCCGGGTGCAACGGGAACAACATCCTGGTGTGCTAAAAATCCGATGGGATCTAACGTGTTATCGCTGCCTTTCCAGTGTAGGATAAGACCGGCGCGTCCGACTTCTTCGACATCTAAGGTAGAGAAGGTCTTTGGGTATGCTTCTTTCAAAAAGTCATGAAATTCTTTGAATTTGGTCCAATCCGTATCTGCTTCGTCTTCGTGGGAAATGGTAGCAATCTGGATAGCACGACTTAGGTTTTTGGCAAAACGCTCTTCATTTACATGTTCTAGTTTCATAATAAATTACCTCGTATGTTATATTGTTTTAATTATAGTGTTTCTTTTGTCGTATGATTATGCAATAGGGAAATTATAGCACAGAAGATAAATTTGGGAGCAAAATTATCTGCATATTGTGTATAATAATATGAACAAAGATGATAGGAATAGGATGTTGTTGTTCTGGGATTTTGGGAGGAAAACATGAAATATTATATGGCACCGATGGAGGGACTGACAGGATATGTGTATCGCAATGCATATCATAAGTTTTTTCGTCCAATGGACAGATATTTTACGCCGTTTATTGCAAATAAGAAAATGAGTAGTGGTGAAATAAGGGATCTTTTGCCGGAACATAATGAAGGGATGCATGTTGTACCACAGATTTTGACAAATCGAAGCGAGGATTTTCTTGTGGTAGCAAAGGAAATCGTACAATATGGTTATGATACCGTGAATCTTAATGTGGGATGTCCATCGGGAACAGTAGTAGCAAAAGGACGCGGCGCGGGGCTGTTGGCAGAACCGGAAGTGCTGGATCGTTTTTTGTATGAGATTTTTGAAGGCTATGCAGGAAAAATTTCGATTAAGACGCGAATCGGCATGGAAGATGAGAACGAATGGCAGGACATTCTGGCGGTATATGAGAAATATCCTTTGGAAGAATTAATCATTCATCCCCGTGTGCGTAAGGACTTTTATAAGGGGAATCCGCGGATGGAAGCATTCTCCTACGCAGCAGAACATAGCAGTCATAGACTTTGTTACAATGGGGATTTGTATATGCCATCCGATGTAAAGAACATTGCAGCGTTGTTTCCGAAAACAGATTGCGTGATGATTGGCCGTGGCATGCTTAAAAATCCATTTCTCATCGAGCTATGTGATACCGATTTGAAGGGAACAGAGGTGGCGGAGCATACAGAAGGTGTGGACATGCAGCAGCATAAAAAACACTTATATGCGTTTCACCAGGAGATACTAGAAGGTTATATGCAGATTATGTCAGGCGACCGCAATACGCTTTTTCGCATGAAGGAGCTGTGGACATATCTTGGCAAATCATTTACGAATCCGGAAAAATACTTAAAAAAGATAAAAAAAGCAGAACGAATTGTTGTGTATCAGTCAGTGGTGGATGCGCTCTTTGATGAGCAGGAATTACGGATAGAAGGATTTCAATGATAGAAAAAAGGTGTACAATATAAGAACATAGGATGTGCCGGTAATTGCGCATTATAAGGAGGTAAAAATGGTAAAACACATTATTTTATGGACACTCAAGGAGGAATTTTCCGCTGAGGAAAAAGAAAAGATCAAGGTGGGTATCAAGGAAGGCTTAGAAGGTCTGGCAGGACAGATTCCGGGTTTGGTGGAGATTCATGTGCAGACGGAATGTCTGCCGAGTTCGAATGTTGATGTCATGTTGGATACGACTTTTGAAAGTGCAGAAGCCCTGAAAGGATATAGTACGCATCCGGCGCATGTGGCAGTTGCAGACGGTAAGGTACGTCCATATACAGCGACTCGTTCTTGCATGGATTTTGAGGCGTAGGAGAGATCGGAAATGTTTCTGGTGCAAATAACAGACTGTGTGCAGATGGAAGAAATCTGGCACAGTCTGTTTTTTTATAGCGACGACGAGAAAAAATTTTCATAAACCCTTGACATACAACTGCACATACTGTATATATAACATATAAACAGTTATATAACAGTTAAAAAACAGGTAGGTGATGTCTATGAAATTAATACAAAATTCAGGGATACCGATTTATCAACAGATCGCAGATGCATTTCGCCAAGACATTCTTGCTGGTAAGGTGAAGCAGGGGGAATATTTGCCATCCATTCGCAGCTTGGCAAAAGAACTCAAAATCAGCGTTATTACGACAATGAAGGCATACGAACAGCTGGAAGAAGAGGGACTTGTGACGGCGATTCAGGGCAAAGGCTTTTGCGTCAATGCGCAGGATAGCCAAATGCTACAAGAGCAACATCTGCGTCGTGTGGAGGATAGTCTGACGGAGGCCATCAAGGCTGCACGGATGGCGGGAATTTCAAAAACAGAGGTAATGAAGACATTTGATTTGCTATGGAACATGCAGGAATAGGAGCAGAATATGGAACAGGTAAAAACAGCAGTTGCAATTAACAATCTTAGTAAAAAATTTAAGGGATTTACACTCGACATACCATGTTTAAAGATTCCACAGGGATTTGCGACAGCTCTGATTGGAGAAAATGGTGCAGGAAAGACAACGCTTCTTAACGCATTGGCGGGCGTACGACTCGATTATAAGGGTAACATGGATTTCTTTGGAAAGTGGGATGATAAAGACCGTGAAAATGCCGATTGTCCGGTGAAAGAAATGATAGGATATGTTGGACCGAATAATTATTACCTTCCACAGTGGACGGTGAAACAGGTCGAGGAAATTACAGATTTGCTATATGATAAATTTGACCGGGCGAAGTTTGAGCGATACCTGCAGCAATTACAGATTGTGACGACAGATCACAAAGGAGGCGGAAAAAAGGTCAACGATTTATCGGATGGAAATCGCATGAAGCTTATGCTTTCCGGCGTTTTTGCCAGAGAGACACAGATGCTCCTTTTAGATGAACCGGCATCTCCACTGGATCCATTGATGCGTGATGTATTATGCGATATGATTCGTGGCTATCTGGAGGAAGGCGCTGGAGAAAAGACGGTTCTTTTTTCCACACATAATATTGCTGATATGGAAAATGTAACGGACTATGCTATTATCGTGGAGCATGGACAGGTGGTAGAAAAAGGCTTTGTGGAAGACTTAAAAGAAAAATATGTCTATGTCAAAGGCGAATTGAAAGATGTCTCTACGGCAGAGAAATTCATGTACAGCATGACAAAAAAACAATTACGGCTACGAAGGTATTTGTCTGGCAGAGGATATGGATAAACTAGCCGGACTGGATATTGCGGTAGAGACACCGACACTATCCCAGATTAGTGTTGCTGTGATGAAAAAAAGCAGCAAAGTACAGTTAGCATAGAGGGGGCGCGTACATGAAAGCATTAAAAATGTATTGGAATAATCTGACATTGCTTTACAAAATCATTGGTCTTTTTGCAGTTCCTTTGCTTATTGTGGTAAGCACGATTTTTTCGCAGGCATTATTCAATGAAATGGATGATCTTGAGTTTAGTATTGTGGGATATAGTTTACTAACGGGCTACATTTTATTAGAAGTCTTAATTGATGGATGGAATTTTGGCGGTATTTATGGGAAAAATTTTCAGGGTATAGCACTAGTAAAGGCATCGAACACGGGTATGAAATTATATGGTCAGATGATTGTTACAGACAGTCTGCGACGTATCGTATACTTTGGACTATTAGCAGGCATTTGTATGAAATCGGTTGCCTCAGGTGTCATTATGGGAGCTGTTGTAACCTTGGCGGTTATGGTGAGTCGTTTTTTTCCGGGCTATATGAGCAGTTTGTTGTTATCCTACATTGCGCCAATTGTTTCTGTATGTCTGGTGTTTATGTTATATGAAGTCAATCCGGTCGTACACTGGATGGCTGCGCTGGGAATAGCCGTATTTGCAACAATACTGACTGTAAAATTTGCAGTATGTAGTATGGAAAGGAGCTATTATGATCGAGAACGTTAAACTTATATTTGCTTTACAAAAATTTGGATTTCAAAGAAGACTGCAGTTGGGAAGTATGGTGATTTTTTATCTGATTGGAGTTGTGATAGAACTGGCTACCCGCGGTACTTTTTGGTTGGGTATGTTTTTTATGATGCTGGCACCAATGTATATGGTGCAGGTGATATATAGTATGTGTATGTCAACGCTTGTTACAGCAAGTCCATATGGAAAACGAATTCAGACTTCTATTGCATCTTGTGGTGATTTGATTTTTTCTCTTGTATCAACGACAATCATAGTCATTATGAAGGCAGTTGAGGTTGCGTTATACCCGCAGCAGAAAGATGCGTTGATTAGCATATTTGTGATTCTTTCCGTTATGATGCTGGTGTTACATATATATACAGCATTTGTATACAAATTTTATGTGTTATCTATCGTTCTGTTGTTTGTGATCATCTGGCCGATTTCATTTTATATGGGATATAGTGTGTCGGGCTCTAGCTCTTTCTCATTGCCGACCATTCCGGTATCTTTTGCCGGTGCTGTTTTGATTGCGTATGCAAGTACACTGATAGGTGTTGGTTTGCAGTGTGTTTTGGCAAAACTTATATACCGGGCGCCACTTTCAAAGTATGCGCAAGGGGCGGCAATGCGAAAATACTTAAAGAATTAATATTATGATACTGTTGTAAATTTATACGTTGTGGTTGTCTTCGTGAGTTCTCCTGCCTTTTGTATTGGCTGTGGGAATGAAGGGATATTGATAGCATTTGGGAAGTATTGTGTCTCAAATGCTACACCATGACGTTTGCCATAAGTACAACCACCTTTTCCGATCAAACCATTGTTGATGTAGTTGCCGGCGTATAACTGCATACCTGGCAAATCGGTGTAAACTTCCATTTTACGACCGGACGCAGGATCATAAAAAGAAGCTGCAATGCCGGTTTCGCCGAGCGGTTTGTCGAGAACAAAATTGTGATCGTAACCACCGGCCCATGCAAGGAAGGAATAAGCATCATCTATTTCCGGAGCCATTGGTTTAGGCGTGGTAAAGTCCATTGGCGTGCCGGCAACATCTAAGAGGACTCCATCCGGAATGGATGCCTTGTCGGTTTGTGTAAAACGGCTGGCGTTGATCCAGACAAGCTGATCCATGGCAGAATCGCCGGCATCGTGACCTGCAAGATTAAAGTAACTGTGATTGGTCGGATTAAAGATGGTATCAGCATCGGATAGACCGGTATAATCAATGCGCAATTCCATTTCCGGTGTCAGTGTATATGTAACGGTATAAGTGGCATTTCCAGGAAATCCCATATCCATGTCTTTTTTCTGATAAGAAAAGGTGATGCTGTTTTCTGATACAGTATCGACATTCCAGATACGGCGGCAAAGTGGATCAAAACCACTATGTAAATTGTTAACGCCATCGTTTTTATCCAGTTCGTAAGTTTTTCCATTTAAAGTGAATCGGGCATCGCCAATACGGTTGCCACAAGGTACAACGCTGCATCCAAAGAAGGCATCATTGGTAAAATAGTCTTCAAAGTGTTCGTAACCTAAAACGACATCCTTTGTATCGCCGTTCTTGTCAGGAACAAAAAGACTTAAAAGATTAGCCCCATAATTCATGACACTTGCTTTCATGCCGCGTTCTCCGGTTAATTCATAAACAATCATATCTTTTCCGTCAGGTGTCTGACCCCATACATATTTTTCCAAAGTAAATTACCTCCTACAATTCATTTTAAATTTATTATAACAAATCATGATAGGAAAACCATGTTAAGTGTTGATTTTCTTGTGTCGGTTTTTTGCTTTATGTTTAAAAAGTTGTAAAAAAAACAAAAAATTATAATGATAGATGAAAAAATTATCCTATGATACAGATACATAAACAGAAACCATGGGCAATGTGGGATTGCCCGAGAAAGGAACAGGAAAACTATTATGACAAAATATTTTTGTAATCCGTTAAACGTGGATTATCGTTATCAGTTCAACCAACAGGTTATGCCGGGCATGGGTGAGGGCGCGCTCGAGGTATCCCGAGAAGCAGCAGATCCATCCATGATCTGTTTCAAAGGAAAATATTATATCTTCGCATCCATGACACTGGGGGTGTGGGTATCGGAAGATATGGCAAATTGGGAGGCAAAGCGTTTGCCGGATAATCTGCCATTTTATGATTATGCACCGGATGTCAGAGTTATCGGGGATTATGTATATTTTTCAGCATCCAAAAGAGGAGAACCTTGCAATTTCTATCGTACAAAGAATATTGAGGAAGGTCCTTATGAGGAAATCAAAGGAACGTTTGATTTCTGGGATCCAAACCTTTTTGTTGATGATGATGGAAAAGTATATTTTTATTGGGGATGCGCCAATATGACACCAATCTGGGGTGTGGAAATGGATCCGGAGACGATGCATCCAAAGACGGAGCGAATCGAACTTGTGCATGGTAATTGGAATGAAAATGGTTATGAAGTCTGTGGAGAAGACCATTGCGACCTGCCTTTGGAAGACGATGCTTTGGAAGCAAAATATCGTGGATTCATGCAGATGCAAGGAATGGATCCGGACAATCTGCCGCCACAGATGCAGGGTATGGCGATCATGTTAAAGGGTTATGTCAGTGGTCGCCCATATATCGAGGGAGCATGGATGGACAAGCATGATGGTAAATATTATCTCCAATATGCCTGTCCTGGTGCACAGTATAATGTGTATGCGGATGGTGTTTATGTATCAGATTCACCGCTGGGACCATTCAAACTGGCACAGAATAATCCGTACTCTTATAAACCGGGCGGATTTATTCCGGGCGCAGGTCATGGTTCTACGATGCGTGATCAAAACGACAATCTTTGGCATACATCTACCATGCGCATCAGTATGAATCATAATTTTGAACGACGCGTAGGTGTCTGGCCGGCAGGATTTGATGCAGATGGTGAACTCTTCTGCAACCAGAGATATGGTGACTGGCCGCTTCCTGTTACAGGCGACAAGCAGGATCCGTGGAAAGACCCAGAGTGGATGCTTTTAAGTTATGGCAAAAATGCAACAGCATCGTCTGCAGAAGAGGGCAAGGGCGCAGATAAGATTACTGATGAAAATGTCCGTACATGGTGGAGAGCAGCAAGTGAAAATCCGGGCGAATGGGTACAGTTAGATCTGGGTGAGACCATGGATGTACATGCGATACAGGTCAACTTCGCAGATGACAAGATTGAGATTCCGGTTCCGGGAGAATTGCGCGGCAATCAGACTGGAAAGCGTTATATTGAGGAGCGCGATCTGATCACGCGCTGGATTTTGGAAGGATCTGTGGATGGCAAAGATTACTTTGTGATTGAGGATAAATCTGCTGCCACAACCAATCTGCCGCACGATCTTGTGGTAAGAGAAGATGGTATGCAGGTACGTTTCCTGAAACTGACGGTTTTGGAAGTGCCATACAATCAGAAAGCTTGCGTCAGTGGACTTCGTGTCTTTGGTAAAGGTAATGGTCAGGCGCCAAAGGCTCCTGCTTTTACAGCAAAACGCGAGGATGACCGCAGATATATGAAAGTTGCGATCGAGAGTCCTGGTGATGATGTAGTAGGTTACAACATCCTCTGGGGACATAAGGCAGACAAGTTATATCATAGTTATATGGTATTTGATGTGACCGAGAAAGAAATTAAGGCACTTGTTACCACACAGGACTACTTTGTCCGCGTGGATGCTTTCAATGAAAATGGCATTACGGAAGGTCAGGTTATTGCTTTAGCATAAGTTGTCTTGACTTTTGGGATAGACGTTGCTACGATATAAATAAGCATAAAGACGTGGAAAACTGCCGCAAGGCAGTTTTTCATAACACCATGGGTTAGGCAAAGCTAACCACTAGAAAATATAAGGAGGCACACATATGTCATTTGTGGAAAACACACGAAAGCCGATCGGGCTTGGTGGAAAAATGATGGTAGCAGCGATGAATATTGGGCACGGAGCACTTGCCGATTGGGGATTTGAGTTTTTACATATCCCGGCAGATGCTAGTGTTTTGGATTGTGGGTGTGGCGGTGGCGCCAATCTGAAGAAGTTGACCGAAAAATGCCCGGATGGCATGGTCAGAGGCATTGATTACTCAGAGGTTAGTGTACAGACATCCCAAAAGAAAAATCAGTCAGCCATACAAGCCGGTAAATGCGAGGTTTTGCAAGCCAACGTTATGAAACTGCCTTTTAAGGAGCAGCAATTTGATTTGGTGACGGCATTTGAAACGATCTATTTTTGGCAGGATCTGTCACGGAGTTTCGCAGAGATCTACCGCGTCTTAAAACCCGGTGGCATGTTTTTTATCTGTAATGAGAGCAGTGGGGACACCGATAAGGATGATAAGTGGACGGAAAAGATTAAGGGCATGACAATCTATAAGGATGTGCAGTTGCAGGAAATATTAAAAACTACAGGCTTTCAGGATATTCAGATCCAAAAAAATCAGAAAGGCTGGCTTTGCATGACAGCAGAGAAAATGATAGTGGATGAAGCGTAGACTATGAAATAGAAACCCTCCCAGAAACCGTAAGGCTCGGGAGGGTTTTGCTATCTTGATATATTTAATTTTCTGTCGCTTCGGAGGACTTGTCCTTCTCATCAAGAAAGATGAGTTTGATATCGTAGATCCACAAGACAAGAGTCAAGGCATTGACGACCACAGAAATAGATCCACCAAAATAGTTTTGCTTTGTTTCTTAGATTCATATATGCCTCCCCCGTTAATCTATAAATTGGTTTTTCGGTTGCGATAAGAAAGCATCCAACTATCTACTAGCATAAATGTAACAAGAAAGATTGTCCCTAATGCTGTATTTATAGATTTACAGTAAGTGCCAATCACGGCAACAATAAGCATGGATGTATAAAGGATAATTAAATGAGCCCAAAATACTTTCGACGAACAAGTCATTGCCTTTATTTTCCATTGACAAAACAAGTGGACAATCAGAGCAATTAGGACAAGCGGAGTCAGCCAGTTTGGATACAGAAAGGAAAAAATCTCTTGTTCCATATAGAAAATCATCCATATATATACGATTGCCTCGCATATACTTTCTATTCGCAGAAATGTTTTTTGATGTTTCATAAATAACCTCCTACTCGTGAACCAAAGGAAACAGATGAACCAATGCCGTCAGGCATTGGAGCTACATACATAATGATGCCTTTGCCTGTTTTTTTTGCTGGTTTTTTTAACCATTCAATAATTTTATTATCCCCGTAAATAAATTATTTCTATAATGCTAGCATAATATATTTCCAGGAAAATATATACAAAAAATAACCTTTTTGTATGCTATTTCGGGTGGTTTTCGGCAAAGATGAATAAAACAGTTGCCTTTTTGGAACAAGTGATATACAACTATATTGGAGTATGAGCGAAATTTGTTTCGTAGGAGGAGTTAAAAGTGAAAGTTATCATTGCTGGCGCCGGAAAAGTAGGGTGTCTGCTAACAAAAAAATTACTGGCAGAAGGTTATGAAATTACACTGATTGATAATAATCAGCAGGTCATGGAGGTTTGTTCCGACCGATTTGATGTTATGAGCGTGCAGGGAAACTGTGCGTCTATGGAAGTACTGGAACAGGCAAATATTCAAAAGGCAGATCTTCTGATTGCAGTAACAGGTAAAGATGAGTTCAATTTGCTGTGCTGTATGACAGCACATGGTATGAATGCAGATATTCATACGATTGCCCGTATCCGTAATCCGGAATATGGCGAGCAGATTTATAAAATGAGAGATACTTTTGCATTGTCCATGACGGTAAATCCGGAAAGACAGGCAGCTATTGAGATTGACCGATTATTAAAATATCCGGGCTTTCTGCGCAGAGATACCTTTGCTCGTGGTAGAGCAGAAATGGTGGAATTGAAGATAAAAGAAAACTCGAAGCTTTGTAATGTCGCATTAAATGATTTGAACTCGATTGTAAAGAGTAAAGTCCTGGTGTGCGCTGTAAGAAGAAACGGCGTTGTAAGTGCACCGGATGGTCATTTTATATTGCAGGAAGGTGACCGTATCTATGTAACAGCAGCTTCTAAGGAATTGACCAACTTATTAAAAAATTTGGGCATCATTACGCATAAGGCAAAACGTGTTATTTTGTGTGGTGGTGGTAAGGTTAGTTTTTATTTGGCACAGTATCTGGCAAAAGCAGGCATTGATGTTCATTTGATTGAAAAAGACAGAGACCGCTGTGTGGAACTGGCAAAATATTTACCGGATGTTTCTGTCATCTGGGGAGATGCCAGCAACCAGTCCTTCTTAGAGAGCGAAGGGTTGGAGCGCTGTGACGCACTTGTTACCATGACAAGTTACGATGAGATGAACATGATCATTTCTTTGTATGCGCAGAATTGTAATGTTGAACAGGTCATAACAAAAGTGGATCATACAGAAAATTCTATGATTCAGGATATCTTGAATCTGGGCAGTGTTGTATGTCCAAAAGAATTATGCTGTAACCAGATTGTGCGTTATGTACGTGCGATGGAGAGTACCACTGGCGCTGCACTTTCGGTACATTCTTTTGCGGAAGGGCAGATGGAAGCATTGGAATTCCGCGTAGACGATCAAACGAAAAACTGTGGCATACCGCTTAAGGATCTACAGTTAAGAAAGAATGTGCTGATTGCCTGTATCACACGTGGCAAGACACCAATCATTCCAGATGGTGAGTCTACCATTGAAGTGGGCGATACCATTGTAGTTGTAACCAATGGAGATGTGGTTCTTCATACATTGAATGATATGTTTGCATAATTTAAATTAGAAATAACGAGGTTTGTCATGAACTATAAAATGGTAGGACGTTTTATGTCCTTGGTGGTCATTACAGAGGCTGTTTTCATGTTGCCAGCCTGGATCATCAGTATGATTAATGGAGAGGATGTAGCAGCTACGGCATTTGCTATATCAATTATTGGGTCTATTATTGCGGGAATGGTTGTGCTTTTCCTTTGCCGCAAAGTAGAAATCCGTTTTTATGCGAGAGAAGGTCTTGTCAGTGCAGGACTTGGATGGCTTATTATGAGTTTTGTGGGATGCATGCCATTTTTTATATCCGGCGAAATCCCGGCATTTGTGGATGCATATTTTGAGACGGTTTCCGGATTTACAACGACAGGGGCTTCTATTTTAACAGATGTAGAAGCCATGTCTAAAGGAATGCTGTATTGGCGAAGCTTTACGCACTGGCTTGGTGGTATGGGTGTAATGGTATTTCTTCTGGCGGTTATCCCTGCAAGTGGGAAAGGCAGTGGGTTTACCATGCATTTGCTTCGAGCAGAAAGCCCGGGACCAAACGTAGGAAAATTAGTGCCACGTATGCGTCAGACGGCAACCATTCTTTATATGTTATATATTGCACTTACTGTGATCTGCTTTGTCTTTTTATTGATGGGCGGTATGTCGCCATTTGAAGCCATCTGTACGGCATATGGAACTGCCGGAACTGGCGGATTTGGTATTAAAAACGACAGTATGGCAAGTTATAGTGTGTATATTCAAAATGTATGTACGGTATTTATGATTCTGTTTGGTGTCAATTTTACCTGTTACTATATGCTCATATTGGGTAAGGTAAAAGATGTCTTAAAGGATGAGGAACTGCGGTTGTATCTGGGGCTTATTTTCTCCAGTGTCATTTTGATTTCCATTAACACAAGATCTATGTTCCACAGTCTGGGTGAGACGGTGCAGCAGGTCTTTTTCCAGGTGGCAACGATTATTACCACGACGGGATTTGCTACGACGGATTTTGATTTGTGGCCAACGTTTTCAAAGGCAATTTTAATTATATTGATGTTCTGCGGAGCTAGTGCTGGAAGTACAGGTGGTGGTTTCAAATGCGGTCGAATTTTACTGTTGTTTAAGAACTTACAGCGAAATTTGCATAAGACATTAAATCCGCAGAAGATTCTTGTTGTAAGAAATAATGGACAGGTTGTCAGCGAAAAAGTATTGGATAATCTGAATACGTATCTGATCGCCTATGTTATGATTACGATTGTCAGCTTCCTTATCATCTGTCTGGATGGAAAGAGCCTGACAACAACGATGACATCGGTGATTGCCTGCTTTAACAATATTGGACCGGGACTCGATGGCGTTGGTCCAACGTGTAATTATCACGATTTTAGTGTGTTGTCTAAGATTGTATTGATTGTAGACATGCTCGCAGGGCGACTTGAAATTTTCCCAATTATGATTTTACTTTCCAGAAATACATGGAAGAAGTTGGGCTAATGATTGAAATCTGAGAGGAAAATGCCGATATTTACTATAAGAGATGTTAGTGTAGTTTTTTATGATAAGAGGATGAGGTGCATGAAGGGCAAGAAAATCATTTCATTATTGTTAGCAGGAAGCATGGCTGTGGCATCAGCAGTCTGTCTGCTGCCAAATCATATCAAGGATGTGCAGGCATCAGACAGCATTGTATGTGATGGCAATAGTGCGGATTGGAGTAGTATCGCAAGCTACGGTTCGTCCGATGGTGCGATCAGTGATTGGAAAGTGTGTGTGTCAGGTACGTATCTGTACTTGTATGTAGCACAGAATCCAACAGGTGCTTATGGTGAAGCAATCGGCAATACGCAGGTCGGCATTACATATAATGAAAGTCAACTATACAATGCTAACTACAGTTCGATTCAGTTTGTGCAGGACTGGTCAGATGGCAGTGGCAATTATGTTGTCAAAGACGGTTGGAGCAATAGTATATCCGGGGCACAGGTAGTTTTTGAGGGGGGTAATACAGATTACAATGTGGATGCTGCCTTTGCGGAAGTTGCCATTCCAAGATCATGGTTTCCATCTGAGGACTTTACCCTGACTTATGCCGGCAAGTCCGTTGCAGGCAGCGACATTGCGACTATCGATGGCGCAGCAAGCCTGCAAAAGCAGGAAGATGAGACAGGCTTTGGCAATGGTAACTCTTCCGAAGCATCCACAGAGAAGACCGTGGAAGCCATTGATGAGAATGAAGAAGATACCACAGAGGACGCAAATGTTGATCTGGCAGTGACGGCGGCAAATGGCATCACTATCGATGGAAACTTCTCCGATTGGAATAATGTGCAAAAGACACAGAATCCGGCAAGCGCATTGAAGGAAGGTGCGGCTGTATGGATCGGCGATTATGTTTATCTCTATCTGCGTGAGCAGAATTGGTGGGATGGATGTGCAACACAGGTAGGCTCACGTAATAACGGCAATTACTGTATTGAACTGAGTGATGGAACCAAGACCGATATCATGATCAGTAATCAGGTCGTATATGCCAGATCCGGCAAGGAGTTGCGAGAATTGGATTTCCGTTATAATAATCATGAGTATGAGATTGCCGTTCCGGTATCCAGCCTGCAAGGTTTCAATGACAAGATCACATCCCTCAATTTTGGTATTGTGACGGACACGACACCGATCTATATCACACAGGGCTGTGTCAACCAGTCACCAAGCATAGATACAGATGATACGACGACAGGCACCCTCAAAAAGATTTCCTATGACTACGATTTTTCTGATTGGGAAGGCTATCAGAAGACATCCATCGGTTACAATACCAAGGCAGATGCTTCTGCGGCTTTGTATTCGGACGGTGACATCCTTTTTGGTTATGTAGATTATTACGGTGCTTATTATCGGGACGCATTCAATTTCATTACTTTGAGTGTAAACGGTCAAAATAGTAAAAATACCATGTATTTCACTCTGCGTGGCGTAGATGCCAATGGCAATGTGCAGCAGTGGAATGATGCAACCAATCTGGGACCTGGAGATTATGAGTTCTATCTTTTTGATACTGCGTATGTAGGATCTGCATCCAATATCAATGATCCATGGACTTTTGCATATGGCAGAGCCTATATCCATGTCGATAAGACCGGCAGGGCACAGATGGAATACTATATTGACATCCCAACACTGGTCAAGGTCGTTAATATGAAGCCGGAACAGTGGGGCGCTTATGACTGGAATATCAAGCAGTCTGATATCAAGACATTCCATGTGAATTATGTCCGTATTGGATCTCAGTGGGTATCCTGTGGTGGCACATCGACAGGCTCGATCTTAGGCATTCTTCTTTGTCTGGCAGCTGTTGTGATCGTACAGGTATATCGTAAAAAACGTACCGGAAGGTTAGCATGAAAAATATCATTGGATTTGTTTTAATTGGAGTTTGGATTTATATTTACTATCTGATGCATAAAGCGCAGCTCAAGGCTTGGAAGTATTTCTGGGGAGCCTGCGGACTCTTTATCATCATGATGGTATGGGTAAGACCTATCATGACCCAGCCGCTGGCAGAAGTAGTTGCTGCAGTGGCTGGCGTTTTTGGTGATATCACAGGTATGTATACGGCATTTTTCAAGTATGGCGTATTATTTGTCAATGCCACAGATGGAGCCATCACGCTCCAGATTGACTTTGAATGTTCTGGCATTCTGGAGATCATGGCATATCTGGCATTGCTTGTCTTTTTTGAGGCATACAACATTTTTGAACGTATCATCGTAAGTGTAGTTGGCATTTTTTACATTATCCTTGCCAATGCGCTGCGTATTGCTGTCATCTGTACCATTATCTATTTCAACGGTATCGGTGCCTATCATATAGCGCATACCATTGTGGGTAGATTGGTGTTCTATGCACTGACTGTAATATTGTATTTCTTTGTATTTACCAAGGCACAGATTATCCGGCAAAAAGTGGGAGGATTTGCGTATGGCCACGATAAATAGCGTGTTAAATTCCTTTCTTTTCTGGGCTGCGTGGATCATTATTCCATTTATCATGGAAATGGTCCCGGCGATTGGTAACATCTTTATTTTATTTCGCAAACACAAACGCATCAAACAAAAAACAAAGGAGTCAGAGGAGCAGAACTTAGGGTTTTATCCTGAGATCACTCTGCTGATCCCTGTGTATAATTCTGCGGGCACATTGGAAGCATGCATCCGTTCGATCTATGAGAGCGATTATCCCAATGATCGTATCAATGTTTATCTGATCAACAATCAGGGCAAGGATAACAGTTTTCAGGTTTTTTGCCAGTGCCAGTCCATGTATCCGGAACTGATCATGCAGTGGCTCAATGCAGAACAGGGCAAGTCCAAGGCGTTGAACATGGCGCTTTTTAACAGCAAGGGAAAATACATCATCAATATCGATAGTGACGGGATTCTGGAAAAGTCCGCTCTGAAAAATCTGATCGCCAAATTTGAGGCAGATCCGGAGATTCAGGTCATGACCGGAGCTATCTTGATCGAACCGCGTTTGATTGAGGACTATCCATGGGTATTTCCAAAGTTATTGCGCAAGACCGAATTCATGGAGTATGCGCAGGCATTCCTGGCAGGACGAAACTATGCATCCGAGACAAACTCGATCTATACCTTATCGGGGGCTTTTTCTGCATTTCGTAAGTCAGCCGTATTAAACTCGCATATGTATAATACGGATACCATTTGCGAAGATACGGAATTGACATTCCAGATGCGTTACAATAAAAAAGAAAAGGTGCAGATTTGCGAGAATGCCATCTTTTTTGTTGACCCGATCGATGATATGAATAAGTTATATACGCAGAGACAGCGTTGGCAACGCGGAAGTTTGGAAGTTTCTTCTATGTTCTTAAAAGACAAATTGAAGGTCAATCGCATGTTCTCTGACCCGACCGTGCGTACCCTGGTCTACGATCATACCTTTGCTTTCCCACGCATGATCTGGTATCTGGCACTGATCTGCCTTTTGTTTATGAATTACTCCATGCAGATGGTTTTGTTTTCGGTAGCGATTTTGTTTCTGGGCTACTTTGTTGTGGGATTTTTTTATTTCTTCTCGACAGTCGTATTCCTAAAGCCATTTAAGGAATTGCAGAAGTATTACAAGAAGCAGTGGTATGTGGTGTTCATTCTGCCTTTCTTCAACCTTTTGGTATTTTTCATCCGTTTTGCAGGGATTATCAACAGTATCAATACTAGCAGTGCATGGAAAACACGTGATTTTACCGAAGAAAAGCAGGCATTTAAAGATGAGTTTTTAGCCAATACATCTGGTATTCGGGGAGCTATCCAAAAGTTCCGCGCATTTGTCAATGTGTCAGGAATGGAAGACGAATGACTGTAAGATAAGATGATAAACGGAGGCTGGATTTTGAAAAAGAAAGAACTGCGACAGACAGCAGAATGGCAGAATAAAAAGACAGATATCAGGAAACTGGAAAAGAAATTCCGAAATATCCTAATCCTTACCCTGGTCGTGATGGCAGCCATGACGGCGATGGGGCATTATCTGATGAAGCGTTATACGACTACGATTATGAATGTCTATGCGACCCAGCAGGATAACTATGTACAGTTGGTTTTAGATCAGATCAACTTGCAGGAGGATGGAACTGAGGAAAGTATCATTTCTGATATTATAGAAACGCTGGATAGTGGAAATACACATTACTGGACTCTGTCAAAAGAGGAGAATATCCTTTTTGTAAAAAATGTCATGGAGACAGACAAATATCAGGGGACTTCACTGGATGCGTTTTATGACACAAGTTCGGCAGATGAATTTGTAAAATCCCTGCGCTTGAACCATGTGACCCATGAACTGATTAAGATGGACGGATCCCGCTATGTGGCTTCCGGTGTGATATTTTCCTACAATGACACACAATACACCCTGTGTCTTTTGACGGATGAGACTGTTATCTTAGATAACAACGAATTTTTGTCAACTCGTATCAGTATGTATATTTATGTCATTATCATTATGGTACTTATGCTCTTGGTAGCCATGGGAGCAGAAATGATGGTAAAGAAGCGGGAACTTGATAACAATCTTTTGCATAGCCGTCTGGAAATCCAGAACCAGCACATCGAACGTCTGGAGCGCGAGGCAAAGGAGCGGGATGCCTATGATACTAGGTTAAACCTTTATAAGGAGGCAGTGCTTCCTGCATTTGCCCGCAAATTAGATGAGAAAAATGTGGATCAGGCAGTGATTGCAGTGCTACGTTTTGCAACAGAGGCGGATACCAAACAATTTTTGGCAGACGCTATGATCAAATTAGATGATGAGATCCTGCGTTTTAAGAAAGACGACACAAGGATTATTCTCCTCATGTGTCACTATACTCATGAAATGGCGTGGCGCGTGATCCATAATGTAGGAGCGGTCGATCAGATCCGCCACATGGAAGATATTAAGGAAAGCAAAAAGACCATCACAGAGGCATGCGCGGAAGTAAAAGAAAAGGAGTGGTAAGTCATGGCATTACAGTTGAACCGTACCTATCGTTTTAAATTTTATCTCAATGCGAATCATTATATCATCATCAACGGTGTGGAGGGCGAAACACATCCCCATACTTGGGAATTTACCATTGATATCATGATAAAAAATGATGAGTTCGTGGAATTTAATACTTACGAGAAATCCATCAGTGAGTATTTTGCCAAGTATCAAAATGGAATCATGAACCATTTTGAACCTTTTGATACTGTGATTCCGACTCTGGAAAATATGTCCGAAAAGTTTATCCTGGATATTCGCGATATCGTGGAGGCTGGCGATGCCAAACTGATTAAGATGGAGAGCAGCGAAACGCCGACTAGAAGTTATATCATCAGTTTCGAGGAAGACGAGGATTTTAAGGAAACAATCAGAAACAGACGCAAAGAAAGCATGGATGTGGAAATTGATGCAATCGTTGATCGGATTGCGCAGAAAAAGGAAGATTGACCATGAAAAAAAGAGGTAAGACGATATGCACGATTGCTGTTATGCTGGTGCTTTATGCCTTGATCGCAGTTGGTCTTGTATATATGCTTTATCGCGGTGGAAATTATCCCACAGGAACAAATACATTACAATATATCTATCGTGCAAAGATGCTTCTCAAAGGTATAGGTGAGGGAAACTGGTTCCCACTCTATGATCCTTATTGGTTTAATGGAGAGCAGTTACTCCGTTATGTGGAGCCTCTGCCAATCTATCTTATAGCGGCGTGTCAGGCTCTTATGGGCAGCGATGCCAATATGGGTTATCTCCTCTTTGTGGGATTACTCTATTTTGCGGGGGCGGTCGGCTGGATCTTTATTGGAAAGAAGATCGGACGTCTGAAGACCGGATTTCTTGTCGGCACACTTTGGTTTTTTATGCCCAATAATATGCATACCCTCTTTTTATTGGGCAATCTGGCAGAAGCATGTGCTATGATTTTTTTGCCAGTGCTGATCGGCTCTACTTATGAGTGGTTTTTTACGGATGTCAAAAAGAGTAGAACCCTTGCAGGTATAATCGTCAGCCAGTTTTTAATCGCAGCTTGTAGTGTGCGCTACAGTATTTTTGTGGCGATCACGGTTCTGCTTTTTGGCATTTTGGTGCATTTTATGTACAAAAAGAAGCCGGGGATCTTACCTGTAGTTGCAGCCATGGTGCTTGGCATCCTGCTTCTTGGCGTATGGCTTTATCCATCCTTGCAGGGAGACGGATCGGATATTTACAATGTCACAGTTATGAAAAATTACTTCCAGAGTGCTTTGCAGTCCTTAAATCCAATCTATCGTCTGCAGGGAAATGACCAGCATTATTATTTTGGGTTGGCTGCTTTTTTAGTGGCACTTTTTGGTGTGCTTGCGGGTTCCAAAAAGTCGCGTGTTGGTTATTTAGCAGGTATTATCCTTTTTCTGGGAACGACCAGCAGTGCCTATATTGTTTTATCCAATATGCCAGGTAAACGATATTTCTGGATGACAGAGTATATTTCTATTGCCCTGTGTATGATCCTGCTTAGTTTTGTTTATTGGAAATCTTTGAAAAAAATCTTTTATCTTGCCTGTGTGGCGGTGCTTGTTATAGATGCCTATCCATCAATCAAGGTAAATCTGGGGCAGGCATACTATGATGCGGCAGACCAGTTGGATGTCTTTGAAAAGACGACTTTGCTGGACCAGGCACGACAGATCACAAAGCAGCGCATGTATTTTCTGGATGGCGATATTTATGGTGCAAGTGCAGCCTATGTGGCAACGGTAGCGGATGACGGACAGGGCATGGTGGCGCAGAGTGGAGGCAATGGCTGGCAGTATGCGGCGACATCCGAGAATATCATGGATGTGAACGAAGCCATTGAAGCCAGACATTACACCTATTTATTTGACCGGCTCCTTTTGCTTGGCAATGATACGGTATTGATCTATACGGATGCGACCAGGTATCTGGCAAAAGATATGGATGATGTGATTGCGGCGGCTAAGACCAGTGGTTACGATCTGGTTGCCAGCAAGGGCAAATATTATCTTTTTCATCAGGATACACCGGAAACTTTTGGTGTAATCAGTCAGTATGATGCCATCAGTATCGGTACGTCTGGGAAACTTTTGGCCTATTCCTATGTGGATATGACCCAAGGAAAATCAAATAATTTAAACGATTATTCTTTTGCTGACTTAAAGGACTATAAATTGGTTTATCTGTCCGGCTTTACGTATGATGATCAGACCAGCGCGGAAAATCTGGTCATGAAACTGGCAAAGGCAGGGGTTAAAGTTGTGGTCGATGCCAGTGGTATTCCAACCGATACCCACACAGGTGTCCAGAAATTTTTAGGCGTGGATTGTCAGAGCGTCAAGTTTGAAAACGGTTATCCTATCCTTTATTACAATGATCAGGAAGTTCTGTGCGAACTCTTTCCGAAGGACGAGACAGAGTGGAAGACCGTCTGTATGAACGGTCTGACCAATGTCAAGGGCTACCTATATGAAAATGGTGTACAGATGGCGTTTGCCGGAACAGCTAAGAATGAGAATATTACTTTTATCGGTATCAGTCTGGCATATCATTATTATCGGACACTGGATGAGGATGGCAGCAAAAAGATCATAGATGATTTAATCGGTTCTTATGTGACGAAGGAACCGGGTCATAAGATCGTGCCGCTGACTATAGATGTGCAGAATAAGGAAGTGACGATCACATCTCAATATGACAATGTCAACACGACGCTTGCCTGCACAGATAATATGCTTGCATCTGACGATTATGACGTCAATGGACATCAGGTTTATGTCAATAAAGGTACGACGACAATCATTCTGTATTATCCATATTTTGCGCAGGGCGTGTTTTTGTCTGTGGGAGCACTTGTGGCAGCGATACTGTTATTGATCGGTGTAAGAAAGCACGGAAAAAGCAATTAGAACGAGTTTAGAGGCTTATGAAACAAAAAAATAAAGAACAAAATCACAATAAAAAATATATTGCCATTGAAATTTTGGTTGGCATACTGGTTTCTCTCGGAATCTTTTTGTTCTTGTATTTGAGAGGCTATCAGCCGGCAGGAGAAGATGTATATGGACACTTGTATAAGGTGGAATTCTTAGGAGAGAACATCAAAAAAGGTATGCTTTTTCCGCTCTATACAGAGGACTGGTACAATGGATTTCAGATGTTCCGCTATTGGCCGATCTTTGCTTATTATGTGATGGCGATCGGCTATCTGCTGACAGGTAGCCTGCTTCTGTCTTACTATCTGTTCTTTGTGACCATTTTTGCGGTGGGTTATATCGGATTTTGTCTGATCGCTAATCGTGAGCAGCGGTTTTTCTTTATCGTGATTGGCATTTGTTATTTCTTTTTGCCGGATAACGTACGTCTGATGTTTGGTGAGGGAAATCTTGCCCGCGCTTTTATGTCGGGTATGCTGCCACTTTTCTTTTATTTTTATACGAATCTGATCGAAAAGAAAAAATCTCTGGTTCCGACAGTGATCATGGTATTTTTGTTTGTTGCGACCCATATCATGCTGACTGCTATGTGCGCCATTATTTTTTCACTGTATAGTATTTTTACCGGAGCAAAAAAGGGAACATGGTATTTAGGTCCCTTAGCCTTTGTGCTGGGAATCCTATCTTCCGGGATTGTTCTTTTGCCCGCGCTTTTGGGAGATGTGGTGACGGGATCCTCTTCTTCGACGGCAAACCGTATGTCGGATTGGAGCCAGAACCTGCTCTTGTCTTTAAGTGTGACAACCAGACAGCAGGGCGAGACTTCCTGTACCTTTGGGCTGGCAATGTTTGCGCTTGCCATTGTCGTTATCATCTTTGGTAAGCGAAAGGCGGGCGCAATCATCGGTCTGATCTTCTTCGTCTTGTCGGCAGATGCATTTTTGCCATTGGTGAGTCATATGCCTTTGCCACAGGCATGGTGGATGCTGCGTTATGTGCAGATGTGTTATGTTTTGATCTGTTATGAGTGGGGCTTTTTGGAAGTTAAGAAGAAAGGGATGCTCTGGCTGACGTTGGTTGCGGTACTCTTAGATACAGCGCCGTCCTACTTCTATTTTACCCAGATTGAGGAGCCGGTATCCCAGGAAAACCTCTTGGACGAGGCGGCAGATCTGACTTCAAACCGTATGGGCGTTGTGGATGAAAGTACACTGAAATCATATATTTCCTATTTTGTGCTGGAAAAGAATGTAGATTATGTCCAGGGCTGGGATATTCAGGGTGCGACAACCAATGTGCGGATTGTGCATATGACGGAGGCAACGCGCTACGGATACTACGATTATACTTTCCGGGAATTGCTGGAATTGGGCTGTGACAGTGCGCTTTTGAAAAAGTCTATTCTGCCAAAGGGATTTTCAACAGAGGATATTGCAGCGGCGGCAAAGAGATATGGCTATACTTTTGTGGATGAAAATGCAAATGTGATTCTCTTTGATCTAGAGGGGGTAGACGGACAGTTTGGCGTGAATATATCGGCTGATAACTTGGCGATCGGATCATCTGCCTTGTATGTTTCCTATATGTATCCGTCCTTTGTGGCTGGTGCAAGTGATGATTTGGATGATTATTCTCTGGATGATCTCAAACAGTACAAAAAAATATATCTGTCTGGGTTTACCTATAGTGATCAACAAAAGTTCGAGAATTTATTGATATCTTTGGCGGATGCCGGAACAGAGGTGTATATTGATGCCAAGAGTATTCCGAAGAACCGTTATGGCATAGGAAATCTTTTTGGTATTGAAGTGCAGGATATTACTTTGACAAAGGATTCCGAATGGCAGTATGGGGATGAATCTTATACGTTTGATTTGCCATACAAGTGGGTTTCCCAATATCTGACGAGCAGCAACGATGATGTGACGATGGAGAATTTTGTGGCAGATGGCTTGGAATTGGGATATTTTGCGACCTATGATAAGAACATTCATGTTATGGGCATGAGCCTGCCCTATATGTTGGCAGAGAAACCGCAGACAGGTCTGCGGACGCTGGTGGAAAAGATGTTTGCCATGAAAGAGACAGATACCAATGTTTCCTATAAGATTGTTCCGCTGACGATCATTTATGATACACATGGCATGACGATCAAGACGGACCAGGATGTATGCACCAATGTAGCGTACCAGGATAATTTTGTATCTGATCAGAAAATTGGTGTAAAGAATGAACTGATCACGGTTAAAGCTGGAACAACACGGATTCATTATGTTTACGTATATTTTAAAGAGGGCATGATCGTTACACTTATTGGCATTTTGGCAACAATCTTTCTATGGATCCTGCTATTTAAGAAAAAATGGGATCCTCTTGTGCCACTGCGCAAACTGACAGATAAACTATTGGAGGTGAACTGAGTATGGATGAATTGACGGCTCACTATAACAAATTTAACGAAGATAAACGTTTGACGCGACGTCATGGACAGGTAGAGTATATTACCACGATGCAATATATCCATAAGTATATAGAGGTTTTGCAAGGGCAAAATGCAAAGGATACCACATTACGGATTCTGGATATCGGTGCAGGAACAGGGCGTTACGCAGTGAAACTGGCAAAAGAAGGTCACGATGTGACGGCGGTAGAGTATGTAAAATATAATCTGGGACGTTTGAAGCAGAATGCGGAAGTGGCAAAAAAAGAATGTCAGGAGGCAGGCAAAGAGTTTTTGCTGCAGGCTTATCAGGGCGATGCAAGAAAGCTAAAACGTTTTGCTGAGGATAGCTTTGATCTGACGCTTCTGTTTGGACCTATGTATCATCTGTATTCCTTTGAGGATAAGCTACAGGCGTTGATGGAAGCAAAACGCGTGACAAAGCCAGGTGGTTATATTTTGGTGGCATATCTGATGAACGAATATGGTGTGCTCACCTATGGCTTTAAGGAAGGAAATGCAATTGCGTGTGTCGAAGACGGACGATTGGATGAAAACTTCCATTGTCATTCCACGGAAAAAGATCTGTACGACTATGTGCGGTTGGAAGACATGAAAGAACTGCGTGATGCAGCAGGGCTAGAACATGTACAGACAATTTCTGCAGATGGACCGGCGGACTATATGCGCAGGGAATTAAATGCCATGTCGGAAGAGATGTTTGCGAAATTTATCGAGTATCATTTGTCGACATGTGAACGTCCGGAGCTGCTTGGCGCCGGGGCACACACAGTAGATATATTAAGATGTAAAAAGAGTCATCTGGGTTAGACCGGATGACTCTTTTATCTTTATACAATCTTTATATCAGAAAAAAACAATTTATGGCACCTTATTTTTTATGACGTAAAATATTTATAGAAAAAGAAAGAACGGAGGAAGCACAGGTGTCATACCTTGTAAGAATAAAAGAAAAGTTAACATCTTTTCAAATTATAACATTAGGATTTGTGGGGGTAATTTTATTAGGAGCAATGTTATTGATGTTGCCTATTTCGTCGCAAAGTGGAGAGGTTACTTCCTTTGGAAACGCATTATTTACAGCCACATCTGCAGTTTGTGTTACAGGACTAGTGGTATATGATACGGCGACATATTGGTCATATTTTGGACAAACAGTGATTTTAATACTGATACAAGTTGGTGGACTAGGAGTTATCTCTGTAGCCTCATTTCTGTCTATGATTGCAGGAAGAAAAATCAGTTTAATGCAGCGTCAGACGATGCAAAATGCACTCTCAGCACCACAGGTTGGTGGTGTTGTTAAGCTGACACGATTTCTTTTTTTGACTTCATTTGCAATTGAGGGGATTGGCGCATTATTGTTATTTCCAGTATTCGTACCGCGATATGGGGGAAAAGGAATATGGTTATCCGTCTTTCATTCTATATCTGCGTTTTGTAATGCAGGATTTGATCTTATGGGAGATAAGACAGGAAAGTTTAGTTCTTTAACCACATTTTCAGGAAATGTATATCTAAATATGGTGGTATGTATTTTGATTATTCTGGGAGGAATGGGATTTCTTACATGGAGGGATATTGTAACGAAGAAAACATGCCTTAAGGAATATGCAATGCAGACGAAAGTGATTCTGGTAACGACAATAATATTGATTTTTGTACCCGCGGTTTTATTCTTTTTTGTAGAATTTTATAACAATCCTTTGGAAAAACGTATTTGCATGTCTATCTTTCAGGCTGTAACGCCAAGAACGGCGGGATTTAATACAGCGGATTTATCAAAAATGTCTGATGTAGGGAAAACTATTACAATGATTCTAATGTTGATAGGTGGTTCTCCGGGTTCTACAGCAGGAGGAATGAAAACAACAACGGTTGCTGTTTTATTTGCAAATGCTGTTGCAGTCTTTCGGAGAAGGCAGAATGCAAATTTTTATGGAAGAAGAATAGATGATTCCATTGTAAAAAGTGCAACAACCATTATGTTTATGTATCAGTTTTTTGCAGTGTCCGCGGCTGTCATCATCAGTATGGTTGAAGGCTTGCCGATATTGGATTGTATGTTTGAAAGCTTTTCAGCTATTGGTACAGTAGGGCTTACTCTTGGAATTACGACAAGTCTTTCAGAAGCCTCGCACATTATATTGATTTTGCTTATGTTTTTTGGACGTGTGGGAGGTTTGACAATTATATATGCAGCTTTTTCGCATAAGGATACAAGTACATTAAAGTATCCAATAGAAAACATTACAGTAGGATAAGGAGAGAAAAAATGAAATCAGTATTGGTAATAGGACTTGGCAATTTTGGAATGTTGATTGTGAAACAAATTCATGAATTGGGACATCAAGTCATGGCTATAGATAAGAACGAGAGCAGAGTAAACGAGGCATTGCCATATGCAACAAATGCGTTGATAGGAGATAGTACGAATGCTAACTTTTTGGCATCTTTAGGAATTAATAACTACGATGTATGTATTGAAACTATTGGAAATGATTTCCAAAGTTCTCTTGAAACAACATCGCTTTTAAAAGAACTTGGAGGAAAGATGGTTGTTTCAAGGGCAAATCGCGAAGTTCAGGAAAAATTTCTCCTACGAAATGGCGCGGATGAAGTAGTGAATCCAGAGAAACAAATTGCAAAGTGGACAGCAATAAGGTATACATCAAATTACATTTTGGACTATGTAAAGCTAGATGATAATTATGCAATTTTTGAAGTGAAACTGCCAGATGCCTGGATTGGAAAGAATATACGTGATGTCGATATCAGACAGAGATATGGGATTAATATTATGGCAATTAAGGAGAAGGGGAGTATGAAATTGGCCATATCTCCAGATGATATTTTGAACGAAGGACAAACACTTCTTGTGGTTGGTGAACATAAAGCAATTCAAAAATGTTTTCATATATGAAATGAGGCGATTTGATTGGGAAATATCATAGTAGTATTGGTAATTACGGCAGTCTTTGTTTTTGGATACTATGTGATGAGGGCTGTAGATCGTTTTCTATTAGAAAATGAGAGAAGAATGACAAAAGAAATGGAAAAAAAGAAGCCATTGGTCGTTCGATTATCTGGAAATATGTCACTTGAAGAGATTGATAGGGAAATTGACAAGTTTAGAAAGGATCATATAAATTTTGAGATTATCTTAATAGATAAAAGTGGTATGATGTAAGAAAAAACTTGGAGCATAAATTGAATGAGTCAAAATGATAGTATAGTAAGAGAAAAACAGCAGCATATCCTGGTATGTCTGTCATCATCACCTTCTAACAAAAGGATTATTGATGAAGCGGCAAATCTTGCAAATGCATTTCATGCAGAATTTACAGCTTTATATGTATCAAATGTAAGAGAGAATTCACTCAATGAGGTGGATCGGGTGAGATTACAAAATAACATAAAATATGCAGAGGATAAAGGAGCGGAAATTACGACTGTTATTGGAGAAAATATTTCATTTCAGATAGCGGAATTCGCCAGAATCTCTGGTGTCACAAAAATTGTGATTGGAAGAAGTAACACAAAAAAATTTCATTTTTGGGACAAGCAGACTTTAACAGAACAACTCATTATGATTGCTCCCCATGTAGACATCTATATTATCCCGGATTCAAAAATGGACATAAAGGAAAACCGAAAGATAAAACTGACGGAGTATATCATACCAACCAAAAAGGATATTTTAATTACCATAACACTGTTGTTGGTTACGACCGTGTTGGGATTGTGTTTTAGTCGTTGTGGATTTACAGAAGCTAACATTATTACGGTGTATATATTTGGGGTTTTGCTCAGTGCTGTCTTAACAAAAAGTCATTTTTGCAGCTTAATTAGTTCGCTGTGTAGTGTACTTCTTTTTAATTATATTTTTACAGAGCCGAGATATACCTTTCATGCATATGAGCCAGGATATTATGTAACGTTTATTATCATGCTGCTTGCAGCATTACTCACAGGCTCATTGGCATATCGCCTGAAAGACAGCGCAAGAGAATCTGCGCGTGCTGCTTATCGGACAAAAGTATTATTTGACACAAATCAACTTCTACAGAAAAGTAGAACGTATGATGATGTATTACAAGTAATGGCAAACCAAGTGATTCTATTATTGGACAAAGATATCGTTATTTATCCCGTAAAAAATGGAAGGATTGATAATGGTTATATTTATGCAAAAGAAGTATATGGAAACAGTGCTATATACATGGATGATTCAGAAGATGAAGTGGTGCAGTGGGTATTAAAAAATAAAAAGAGGGCAGGTGCTACAACGAAAAAATTTTCAGAAGCCAAACACTTATATCTGGCAGTTCGGAATAATGATGTTGTATATGGAATCCTGGGAATTTTAGTGGAACGTGAGCCGCTGAGTTCTTTTGAATATAGTGTTTTGTTATCAATTTTGGGTGAATGTGCATTGGCTCTCGTAAATCTTGATAATGAGAAAGCGAAAGAAGAGGCATCCATGATTGCACGAAAGGAAAAGCTCAGAGCAAATCTTTTGCGTACGATATCTCATGATTTAAGAACACCTCTTACATCTATATCAGGTAATGCATGTAACCTGTGTAACCATTATGAAATGTTAGATGATGAAACAAGGAAACAAATATTTTCGGATATATATGACGATTCGGAATGGTTGATACAACTTGTAGAAAATCTTTTGTCTGTCACTCGCATCGAAAATGGAGAAATGAAATTGAATCAATCAATAGAGATTATGGATGATGTCATAGATGAGGCGCTAAAACACATTGATAGAAACAAAGTGGAGCATGGTATAGAAGTTTGTCGTCCAGAGGAGTTGATTATTGCCAATATCGATGCGAAGTTGATTATGCAGGTTGTTATAAATATTGTGAATAATGCAATAAAATATACACAAACAGGTTCAGTTATTAAGATCGAGTATGGGAATAAAAATGACATGGTTTATGTTAATATATCAGATAATGGGCCAGGAATGGATGATACAATAAAGGAACATGTATTTGATATGTTCTATACGGGACAAAATAAAATTGCTGATAGTAAGAGAAGCATGGGTCTGGGACTTGCATTGTGTAAATCTGTAGTAGAGGCACATGGTGGAAGTATAGAAGTAAAAGATAATATTCCATGTGGCTGTATATTTACTTTTTACTTAAAAAAAGGAGAGGTGATAATAAATGAATAAGTTTCAGATACTTGTAGTTGAAGATGATTCTCCTATTAGAAATTTAATTGCAACTACCTTGAAAACACATGATTATAAATATTTGCTGGCACAAAACGGAGAAGAAGCCATTATACAGGCATCAACGCATGGTCCGGATGTTGTCTTTTTGGATTTGGGACTTCCTGATATGGATGGAGTTGAAATTATAAGAAAGATTCGTGAATGGTCAAATATGCCTATTATTGTTATTAGTGCAAGGAGTGAAGATGAAGATAAAATAGAGGCTTTAGATGCGGGAGCAGATGATTATCTTACAAAACCATTTTCAGTTGAAGAACTGTTGGCAAGGCTAAGGGTTATGCAACGCAGAATTGCGTTACTTCAACTAGACAATAATGTAAACAAAAATTTAATATACACGAATGGAAAACTTAAAATTGATTATGTGGCAGGTTGTGCATACAAAAATGATGAAGAATTAAAGCTTACGCCGATAGAATATAAATTGTTATGTATTCTTGCAAAAAACACAGGGAAAGTTCTTACACATAAATATATAACACAGAAAATTTGGGGAAGTGCGTGGGATAGCAATGTTGCTTCTCTTAGAGTATTCATGGCAACTTTGAGAAAAAAATTGGGAAATGATTCAGATTCTTATATTCAGACACACATAGGGATTGGATATCGCATGTTGAAGGAGGAAACTAATATAGAAGATGAAATGGAGAGAATTTGATAGAAAAATGTTACAATTATGATGTTAAAACAACGGAATAATGTTACAGATTTTGTGACAGATGAAAAAGCCGGTGATATTTTTAATGGAAAACTGACGGCAGAGGAGATCATTACTAATATGATGGCTTATCTGCAAATGCCATTAGAAGATTGAAATTTTTTCGTTCTAACTTGGGCAATAATATGTTTGGCTCAAGATATAGGATTGATTTTTCAGAGAATGATAGTATTGTGAATTTAGCTAAGAAAAGTTAGTATGATTTCAAGGGAGTCTAGAAAGACCTGGAGTGCCAGCTCTAGGTTTTTTTATTACTTATACTGGCATTTATAAGGGTTTCGAGCATTAGCTCGGAACCCTTTTGGTGGTAAAAAAAGTATAGCCCAAAATGATGAAATGGTTCCAAAATGGCTCCATTATGTCTTGAACTGGAATAGCGCAAAGATTTTGTGATATAATTTGTTTACTAAAAGTAAGTAAGAATTCAGAAGTGGTAAATCGGAATTTGTGGAGGATAATATGAAAGTAGATGTCATTAAGAAATATTTTCAGTCTTGGTTAGATAACGATGTTGAGATTGTAAAACAGACTTTTTCTGAAAATGCTTTGTATAGTGAATGCTATGGACCTGAATATCATGGCTTATCACAAATTGTAACATGGTTTGAAAATTGGAATAATAAGGGACAAGTATTGGAATGGACAATCAAACGAATATTCGAGCAAAACCAAACGTTAATTGTTGAATGGTACTTCAGATGTAATTATGATGGTAAGATAGATGGCTTTGATGGTGTTACAATAGCAGATTTTGATAAGGATATGAAAATATTAAAATTATGTGAATTTCAGTCGAAGGCAGAACACTACTATCCATATGAATCATGATCTAAATTCAAGTTTGCAAAACTAACCAAAAATATAAACAGTTCGTAAAATCGGGATTTATCAGAAAATGAGGAATAGTTGAAATGGAGGCGCTATAATAACATGAAGATTGAAGGGAACCAGAAAGAACTGGATGCAATGGTAGAATTTCATAAGGGAAACCGTGTCGAGGGGCTGAGACTGCAAGAAGAATTTGCAGCGGAATTTCGTAAGGAGTATAAAGACAAAGATCACTGTCCTTGCCTGAAAGCCTGTCGTTATCACGGAAACTGTAAGGAATGTGTAGCAATCCACAGAGCGCATCAGGAACATGTTCCTAATTGTATGCGACCATTGATTAATAAAAAATTGAAATTGATGTCAGAATTAACAGAGCATACCTTGGCAAATGAGATAGAAGCTCCACATGAGATTTTAAGAAAATAAGCAAGTCAAATTCAAGTTTGTTTAATTGGATAAATAAGAATCAGTAGGAGGAGAGTATGAAATTTTATGACATATTTTTTAGCCCAACCGGTGGCACAAAGAAAGTAGCAGATATTGTCGCGAAAGGGACAAAACTGGTCGCTGTTCCGTCCTACGGCGGACGTATTCCTTTGGTCTGTGTGCAAAAGAATGTCCGACGGATGCTATTTCGTTAGACAAGCCGAAGCTGACCGATAATGATAAGTGTATTTCCTGTATGCACTGCGTAGCAGTTTGCCCGAAGAAAGCAAGAAGTTACAGCAAGTTTGTCAGCTTTATTGCCGGGCAGAAAATGAAGAAGGTTTGTTCCGGCAGGAAGGGAAACAAATTGTACCTGTAAATTTTTTTGGTTATTGGAAACTGGAAAAACAAGAAAGATTATGAAAAAATTAAATAGGGTTTACAAAAAAGTAAAAAAGGGGCTGCCGCTTTAACGAATGAATTTTCGTGAAGCGGCAGCCCCTTTTTGTCATTTCTTATTTTGATACAGTTACGTTCATAACGATTGGGTTATGATCAGAGTTCTTAAATCCAAGATCTCTTGTCTCAACTGTGTTGATGGTAAGATTATCAGAAACGATAAATCCGTCAATCATGTAATACTGGAATACACTTGGGTCACTGTCGTTGCCGGCAAGTGGACGATCAAGTGAACGGCAGGATGGTGTAGAGTTGTCTGTAATAAAGGAAAGACCATCATCAAACTGATCTACATCAACAGCTCCCGGCTGCCACATATCTTCACTGATTAAAGGATATGCACTGTTGTCGTAGTTAGAGAAGGACTGGTTAAAGTCACCACCGGCAATTACATAATTTCCTTTTGCTGCTTCAGCTTCTAAAAGCTCTTTTAATTGCTTTGTCTGTGCAATCTTGCCCTCGCCATCATCATAAGCCTCTAAATGAAGGTTAACAAGTACAAGTTCTTTGTCCGTGCCATCGATAGCAACGCGATTAACCATGAGGCAACGCTTTAAGTTGCCAAGGCGAATCGGATATTTAAATGGACAAGGTAAAGAAACACGTTCGGAACTATCTACATTGAATGCGGATAAAGTAGCGATACCACAATCTACTTGACCAATCGTTGGCAATGGATACGGTACATAAGCAACTTTGTAGTTGCAGCCATACGTAGCACTGTAATCGGTTAAGGAAGATGTGATCTTTTTGAATTCGTCAATTTTATAGGATCTCTTAGAGTTACGATCTACTTCTTGTAAGAAAACTACATCGGCATTTTCCTTTTCAATCTGGTCAACAACAGCATCGATGTTGTCATTTACCTGAGACTCACTGCAAGAGCGAACGTGCTCACCGCCATCCATAAAGAAATCAGCGTTGTCAGCTAAGCCGGCATAACCCATATTCCAGGTCATAATGGTAAAATCATCACCTTCTGCGAGTGTTTTGGATGAAGATCCTTCGATGTTAAGAGTTTCGGTAGCCTCTGGCTTGTATTCTGTAACGGTAAGGTAACCGATAAACAGAACAACTGCTACTAATAAGACGATGACAATAATTAAAATCGTCTTTAGAACTTTTTTGAGTGTTTTGTTCATGTAAATAATACCCCCTATTTGATAAATGTAAGAAGATGCCCTCCCCAGAGCAAGTTCTTTATTTATTTTAACACAAAAAAAGAGGCAATAAAACCATTGCCTCTTGGAAACTTTACATAAATTTCACGGTGAGATTTTGGTTACTTTTTACGTGTTTTCCAGCACATATTCGGAAAACAGAGGCAAAGTAAAGGAAACATATCCTCGGGTTTCTCCAGACAAAATGCCTTTTTTAATCAGGCGTTTGCGGTATGGATTAAATTCGTTTGTTTCCATATCAAGCAAATTGCGAATATCGAGAATCTTGCCATCTGGAACTTGGGCAATGCCGATGGCTACCTGCCGGTCTTTTAGTGATAGCTCAGACCAGATCTTATCATAAACAAACTCACTTAGATACTGCATATATTCATTTATGATAGATTTATAATCTCCATGATTATTCCATGTCAGATAACCAAGCACCTGAAAGGCAAAAGGATATCCACGCGTTAGTTTTGCCATTTCAGATGCTCTTAGGGTATCGATTTTAAAGATATTCTGATATTTCGTAACAATCGCCTGTTGGTTTAAAGGTTTTAGTGGTATCTTTGGAGCACGATATAAAAAGGTAAGATTTTTTTCATTTTGTAATTCGTCAATATTTTCATAAAGACCAGTTGCTAACAGGAAAACGGGAAGATCCTGCCGAACAAATATCTGAAAAGCAGATGCAAATATGTGCATATATTTATTGTTTGTGACTTCGTCAATTGTAATGAGCAGACGTTTCCCTTTTTTATGGATGCGTTCTAAGATCTCAATAATCGCTGTTTCGGCATCTGTGATTGGTGTGGAGCCTTCAATTTCCGCACCAAATCCGAAGAAAGACAGGTTAATTCTGGCAGATTTGATGATACTAGAGCAGACCGCATTGCTGTTTAATTTGGACAACATATTCAATAAAAGATCGGTCGCAGGATTTAGTTCGATTACAATCCAGTTATCTTTTTCGCGAAGCCGATGTGCAATCTCTGACATCATAACGGTCTTGCCGGAACCACGAACACCTGTAATGATAAACATTTGCTGATTTACCGGATCTGCCGTGAAGGCATCAATGATCTCATTTGTCTGTACCGGTCGATCTACCGGCTCAAGCGGACTTTTACCAAAAGTAAGTGTGAAAGGATTTTGCATAAGACTACCTCATGTATGTTTACTGTCGTTTACTGTTTTAAAATTCATTTACTGTCGTTTACTGTTCTGAATTCATTTTACTGTCGTTTACTGTTTGTGTCAAGAACATAATAAAAAGTCTTACCCGAACATAATGAGTAAGACTTTTTGTGTTATGTATACGAATTAGAAAAACCTGGAATAATCATTTCTACTGAAAACTTGTGGCCCCATCACGCAGGCGGCTTTCGATATATTCCATAATATAGACATTATCATCTGGCATCTGACAACCAACGATATATTCGCCATCGTGATCTGAGCATCGGATGATGCGGCCTTCCAATACGTTGTGTGACGCAAGAGCAAAGTTATCAATGGTAATGATAACAGTTTCGCCCTTGGCATCCAGGAATACAGGATCGTTTGATATAAAAGCAAAACCGTTGGCACTGATATTATCAAGATGTCCCTGATAGCGCGCACCTGTACTCTGAAGCGTAATACTACAACTATTGTTGGCATCAACGCGTGGATATTTACGTCGGTTATTGATACGCGGACGACCTGTAATGATTACGTCATAATGCTTGTTGTCGTTTTTATTTGTCTGCAAGGTTGCTTTACTCCAACAGTAGAGAACATTGCCAACAACGACCTGTGCTTCACAACTGCAAGGATTGCTGAGAAGTAAGTTATCGTTTAACTTTATGGTAAGACCATCTTTTGTCTGTTCCAATAATTCACCGTGACGCGCCTCGTTCTCGTTTTCCAGTGTTACGATCACTTTCATGCCGGCATGCACGTCTTCAATGCCCATAAATCCACCAAAACCAAGTTCACACATGAGACCTTCAATAACAGTTTCGATGGAATCAATATTATTTGCACTTTCTTCGTATTTGCTAAGCATACGTTTGCTCGTTTCATCCGAATCATTGATGCAATGGGTCATGTGGTTCATGATACCGGATACTTCTTCCATGTTCTCTACAAGCTGGGAATTCGAAGTCTCTACTTCGCGCATTGCGGAATCGATATCCTGGATATGATCCCCTAACTGAGAAGAATCTGCATTGATTTTTTTGACATTTTCACCGGTTTGCATTACCTTATCCATCGTCTGCTGAATAAGTTCCAGTGTTTTTTCCATAGAGGTCATCATTTTTGCAGAAGTCTCTTCTAAATGAATGAGAGCATCGCGAATCTGACCCGAAGAAGTACTGGTCTCTGCGCTTAGTTTGCGGATTTCCTCGGCAACTACGGCAAAGCCCTTGCCGGCTTCTCCTGCTCTTGCCGCTTCAATGGAGGCATTCAGCGCCAAAAGATTGGTTTGACTGGAAATGTTGTCGATGGTTCCCGTTTCTTCTTTTACCATCTCAAATTCGTCTTTAAAGTCATGTAGTACCTGATCTACCTCAGAAGATAATGTGGACATCAGCTGCGTGGTTTCCATCAGACTATCCAGATCAGAGGAACTGTTTTGGGCATGCACGCCGGATTCGCGGGTAAGTTCTACCATTTCCTCAATCATGGCAGCAACATGTTGCACCTGTGCGTTGATGTCAGTTGTCATATCCATGGAAGAGGAGGTGCGATCCTGTAATTGTGTATTGTTTCCAGTTAATTCATTCATGCCAAGCATAACGACATCAGCGCCATGCTTATTTTCAGAAGCCAGTTCACGGACAACGGTTACGCCATCTAGAATAGAGTTGCTGGCATTTTTTACTTTTTCAACAGTGGTTACGACACGTTGTAAATCCGACTTAATACTGTCTGTCATAGCACCATCGGAGTCATTTAAGTGCTGGATGGAACGTACATAACAGACATAACATAAAATAATGCAGGCAATCTGCAGCTGATAATTTTTTAGATCAGCGTCTGTGTTATAACCCTGGAAATAGTGGAAAGCACAACTGAAAATAACCATGGCAGTATTGATGATACCGCAGTATTTCATAAAGCGTTTGTCTTTGTAAAGTACCAAAAGACTGGTCACAGGAAGTGCATATGTGAATGCGATGGGTGAGTCCGTCGTACAGATGACAAATAGATAAAAAATGCCATAGCCAACTGCGAGGTCATAACGATAACGGTCTGTATCAGCCCCCTGTACTTTCATAAGAATCTGACCGGAGAAAAAAGGTACCCAGCATAGTAGAAGAAATACAATATAGTAACCGGGTGTTCTTAGTCCATTTGATAAATCAGCACCGTAATTTGCTGTCAGAAGCAGCGAAAAAATCAGCCAGATATTGCGCGCGCGTTTGTTGGCTCTTGCCTTAAAAAGACTCTCGTCGTATTCCATGTCATAACTCCTTTATCGTTTTGTGTCATCCAGTATCGTGCATACATCTTCGATAGAAATGCATATATATGTATTATTTTAATAAAAGAGTGAAAGGCTTGCAATAGTTCTTTTGTTATTTGTGCACAATTAGTCGGAAGGGAGAGATTTCCAAAAAGCAAGGGCATCTGTCAGCCATCCTTCTACGGAAAGTCCCACGCCAAGCCCATAACTGTGACCGCCTGTTTTACCAAATTTACATTGACATGGAATACCTGATTTTTTGCAGGCAGATTCCATCAGAAGGCTGTTGGAAAAAGGTACGGTGCCATCGTCTTCGTTTGCTGTCAGATAGACAGGAGGATAGGTTTCATCCATAAAATCAACGAGATGATAAGGCGCAAGATCATCCCACGTAAATTCCGGTCCGCCAATGCGTCGCAAAAAGTCGCTCATGCCGGTATGTGCCGGATGACCAAGAGGGAATTTTTGATAGGTATCAAAAAACAGTTTCATATCAATCGCTGTATAGCCGAGGAAGATCATTTCCGGTTTTGGAAGACCAGCGGTTTTCCATCCGAAATTCGTAGAGCCCATTTCTCCGGCAAGCGTTGCTCCGGCAGAGAATCCACCTAAGATATAATGTCCCTTTTTTACAGAAAAAGTGGAGGCATGTTCTTCGATAAATCGGATGGCCTGGTGCATATCTTCAATGGCCTTTGGAATGACAGGCTCGATTTTGGTGCGGTAGTATAAAACGAAAGCCGTATAACCCTGACGATTGAGCTCAGCAGCAATGGCCATGCCTTCAATCAATCCCCATTGACGGTTAAAGCCACCGCCCGGAATGACAACAGCATAAGGAAGATCAGCGTCTGGTCCCGGAAAATGCAGAAGCACCGGCTTCTCTTTGTCCCACTGGGAAAGGCGTGTTTCTTCATCATAGATGTGATAAACATAACGTTTTCCTGTGGAGGCAAGTTCTTCCATACGGTGCAGTGTCTGTTCGAATCCGACTTTTTCATAGCCATAGTCTTTTAAAGGGCAGTTCCAGTGATCTGGCGTCATATCTGTAAAAATATAGTTGGCAAAATCTCCGTATACATTAGATTTTACGAGATCGCCGATGGTCATTTCCGGTGAAATTTCATGATAATTCATATGATGTGTTCTCCTTTTACAATGCTTTAGACTTGTTTCGGGTTTGTCTTGCGATACGCAGATGGAGAAGTGCCAACAATGGATTTGAAGGTACGGTTAAAATGCGTTAGCGAAGAAAATCCCGTTTGTTCTGCTATCTTGGTAAAATTGAGGTCACTTTCTGTAATGAGTCGCTGGGCATGCAATATGCGAAGGGTATTGATGTACTGCACAATGGTGCGGTTTGTGTATTTTTTGAACTCATGACACAAATAATATTCGCTGACATAAAATTCCGCAGCAATATCCTGTAAACGTAATTCATGCTGGTAGTTCTTTTCAATATAAGAAATGACTTTTGCCATGCGGCTTTGTGTCTCTGGCTTTGGAGCAGCGCTTGTAGTGCGCATGATTGCAAGAAGCAGTGTGTTTAGCAGATTTTGCATAGCTGCTTCGTGGAGAGCATCATCGCGCTTCTGTTCTCTTTGGATTTCATTCAATAAATAATGAACACTGGATGAAATCTTTTGCTCTGGTTCATAGAGTCCACTGCCTTCTTTTAGCATAGAAAGCAAAGCGGGAGAAAAAATAGCATCCTCCTTAAAGTAGAGTACTGTCCGCTTGAAAGGCACATCATGATCGGAAAAAGAATAATGCATGACATAAGGTGCGAAGAGCATGAAACTGCCGACTTTCGTCTCGTACTGTTGATCCTGCATGATGTGATGACGTGCGCCACCCTCTAAAAAGTAGAGCTCAAAATACGTATGGTAATGAGAATGTGACATATTGTCATTCATACCTTCGACACGATGACAGGCGATCGTTGCCCCATTGTCCATTAAGATACCTGCGCGATCAATCATTCAAAGTCCTCCTTTTTACCAAAAAACTTGGCATCATCATATGAAATGTTGTTTGTTTTTTCCACAAAAATAAATGCAGACAACAAGATTTGTAAAAAAACAAGCCATACAAAGCAAAAATGGTGTAGTTTTGCTTTTTTCATTTTGCTACCATTTTCCCAGAAACGCAAGAGACAAGAAAAAAACGTTGCGATAAAAAAGAGGAGGTGAAAAAAATGGCATTGATGGAAACACATTATTATAGTTTCTCGTTAGGAAGCAACATTACATTAAATGTATTTGTTCCAACACCGGGAAGCAGTGAGGAAATCACGGAGATCAATCATACAGAAAAATATGATTATGAAGCTGGTCTTCCTGTACTTTATCTGCTTCATGGTGCCTACGGCGATGCCTTTTCATGGATTCGTTACAGCAACATTGACAGATACGCACAGGATCGAGGGATTGTTGTTGTTATGGCATCAGCTGAGAATTCATTTTATCAGGATCTTAAGAGTGGTAAAAAATACAAAACATTTTTTACAGAAGAATTACCAACATTTATTCAGGGGGTATTTCCTGTCAGCAAAGATCGCGAAAAGACATATGTCGCCGGATTTTCCATGGGAGGTTATGGCGCATGGTATTTAGGATTGAGTCGTCCGGATCTTTATGTAAAAGCAGCAAGTATGTCAGGAGCACTTGATATTGCCGGTTTGTATCAGAGCTCAACCATCCAGGAAAATGAAAATAATCCGTTCTCATGGGAAGATTCCTTTGGTGATCCGGAAAAACTTGCTGGAAGCAGTTATGATTTGTTTGCACTGTATGATCAGGATGTGGCAAAGGGATGTGTTCCAAAGCTATATCAGGCAGTTGGAACAGATGACTTTTTGTATCAGTCCAATCTGCATGTAAGAGACACTTTGCAGAAGAAAAATGCAGATCTCGTATATAAAGAAGACGCAGGCGGTCATGACTGGACATTTTGGGATAAATATATTCAGGATATTTTAGATTGGCTTTTACAGTAATTGGGAGGAAAAAAAACAATGAGTAAAAACA
This sequence comes from uncultured Lachnospiraceae bacterium, assembly GCA_934352055.1. Lineage (GTDB taxonomy): Bacteria > Bacillota > Clostridia > Lachnospirales > Lachnospiraceae > Pararoseburia. Next base: position 49,555 of record CAKRJY010000011.1, on the reverse strand, counting down.
AAAAGGATGCGGCAGTAATGGCGCAGTTTGAAGAAAATGCAAAAAGACCATTTGGTCTGAGAGATAAGATCGGTTATGCAGCAGGCGATTTTGCGAACGATTTAACCTTTGTTATCGCAGCTCTGTTTATGATGAAATTTTATACAGATATCATGGGTGTTAGTGCAGCACTTGTAGGAACACTGATGATGGCAGCAAAAGTAGTGGATGCTTTTACCGATGTAGCTATGGGACAGGTAGTAGACCGTTCCGGATATACGGCAAAGGGAAAATTTGCTCCATGGGTACGTCGTTTTGCAGGTCCGGTTGCGGTGGCATCTTTCCTGATTTTCGCACCATACTTTGCAGATAAGCCAATGGGATTTAAGGTATTCTGGATGTTCTTTACCTATATCCTTTGGGGTTCTGTATGCTATACCGGTGTAAATATTCCATATGGTTCTATGGCATCTGCAATGAGTGACAAGCCGGAAGAAAGAGCCATGCTTTCTAACTGGAGAACCATCGGTGCTACAGTGGCACAGATTGTTATTGTTGTTATTTTACCAATGGTTGTATATACGACAGATGCAGAAGGACATCAGGTATTGAGTGGAAGCAAGACAATGCTGGCTTCTGGTGTATGTTCTATTCTGGCTGTTCTGGTATATCTCATCTGCTATCATCTTTCTACGGAGCGTGTAAAGATGGAAGCACCGGAAGAGAAGAAAAATGTATTTGAACTCTTTGGCGTATTATTTACAAACCGTGCATTCGTAGGTATTGTTGTCTCTGCACTCGTTTTCCTTTTGGTACAGATGACACTTTCCGGAATGAACAACTACATTTATCCAAACTACTTTAACAGTGCAAAAGCACTTTCTATGAGTGGTCTTCTTGGCTGCGGTGTTGTGCTTGTTATGTCAACCTTTGTAACAAAACTTGCTGCTAAATTTGGTAAGAAAGAATTAGCTGTTGTTGGTGCTTTTATTGGTGCAGGTTCTATGTTCATTGCATACTTTGTGCATACAACCAACGTAGCTGTATTTATCGCACTTTATATGTTAGCCTATGCCGGAATGTCATTCTTTAACATCATGTGCTGGGCAATGATTATTGATGTAATCGATGATATTGAAGTAAAGAAAAATATTCGTAGTGACGGAACTGTTTACTCTGTATATTCTTTCGCAAGAAAATTAGGACAGGCTGCTGCGAATGGATTAACAGGTCTTCTTCTTTCTATCGTAGGATATAGCAGTGCAACAGCATTTGATCCAGACGTTGTCAATGGGATTTATGATGTGACCACACTTTTCCCTGCAATTGGATTCCTGGTTCTTGCAGCATCACTTGCATTTCTTTATCCATTGTCAAAGAAGGCAGTGCAGGCAAATGTAGATGCCATTGCTGAGAGAAAAGCACAGTAGAGCAGATATTAACAAGGAAAAAAATATAATAGCAAGATATGTAAAAGAATGAATGGAGAGACAGCAGAATTGGTGTAGATTTGCTGTCTCTTCTTTGCTAGTATGAAAATATAAGAAATTAGAAAAGGCTCAATATAATATATAAAAGGGGGATTACCATGAAAATTGTAGAAAAACTGCTCGGGGTGGAAAAAAGAGCGCAGACATTTGTGCTATCAACGAATGCCATAGAAATGCGTATCTTATTTTTGACCGATGATATTGTGCGTATTCGTGCGGGCTTTACGGGAGATTTTGCGGAGGAATCGTATTCGCTTGTGATGACAGCCTGGGAAGACCGTATGGATGAAGTGTTAAAAGGATATCGTCATAGAATTACACCGGCAGATGCTGTGATGACAGAAGATGCATCTAAGGTGGTACTGCAGGGGACAAAATTAAAAGTTGTGGTACAAAAAGATCCATTTCTTTTGCAGATTTACGATGAAGAGGGAACGCTTTTGCACGAGGATATCCCATATCGTGGATGGCTCTGCGACAGCAATGGTCGTCGGATTCATACATGCGTTATGGAAAGTGCAGACAATTATTATGGATTTGGTGAGCGCACGGGCGAACTCAATAAGCGTGAATCATTTATGCAGACAGCACCGGGAGATTGCATGGGCTACAATCCGGAAAAAACAGATGCTTTATATAAGCACATTCCATTTTATCTGAAATTGAATGAACGCACCAAAAAAGCAGTGGGATATTTTTATCACACAACCTGGGAATGCGATTTTAACATGGGCAGGTCCCATAGTAATTATACAAAGCACCATAGCACCGTCCGCATGGATGGCGGTGATATTGATCTTTTCTTTATTGCGGGACCAACGATGAAAGAAATTGTTTCGCGCTATACGGATTTGACAGGGAAATCGGTTATGCTGCCGAAGACGGCACTTGGATATCTCGGTTCTTCCATGTATTATCCGGAATTGCCGAAGGATGCGGATGATGCCATTGTGGGCTTTGTTGATACTGCCAAAAAAGAGCAGATACCGATGGATGGTTTCCAGTTATCTTCCGGATATTGTGAGATTGATGCTGGCGAGGGTATGAAACGTTACACATTTACCTGGAATCATGATAAATTCAAAGACCCAGCAGATCATTTTAAACAGATGACAGAGCGCGGAATTACCGTTTCTCCGAATGTGAAACCGGGTATGCTTTTATCTCATCCTTATAAGAAGGAAATGGAAGAAAAGGGCATGTTTGTAAAAGACAGCGAGGAAGAAAAACCGGCGGTAGGTCTCTGGTGGGGCGGCATGGGTAATTATGTCGACTATACAAAGGAATCTGTGCGTAATGACTGGAAGCAATATTTAAAAGATAATTTGTTATCCTATGGTGTGACATCTGTGTGGAATGATAACTGTGAATACGAAGGTCTTGTGGATAAAGACGCCAGAGTTTCCTTTGAAGGAAAGGGCGCTACCATCGGCCAGGTAAAACCGGTTATGAGTAACTTGATGTGTCAGTTGACGCAGGAGGCGGTACATGAGGAATTCCCGAACACCAGAGCTTTTGCAGTGTGCCGATCAGGCCATGCAGGTATCCAGCGTTATGCACAGACATGGGCTGGGGATAACCTTACGTGCTGGGAAAGCCTGAAATATAATATAGCAACAATTCTTGGCATGGGGCTTTCCGGTGTGGCAAATCATGGCTGCGATATCGGTGGATTTTATGGCACAGCACCGGAGGAAGAACTTTTTGTGCGCTGGGTACAAAACGGCATTTTTCAGCCACGTTTTTCTATCCATTCGACAAATATAGATAATACAGTTACAGAGCCGTGGATGTATAGCGGCACCAAGCATCTGATTCGTGATGCGATTCAGTTCCGTTATCGTTTGTCTCCTTATATGTATGCGTTGATGGCGCGTGCAGCAAAGACAGGTGCACCGATTATGGAACCGCTTGTGTATGCGTTTCAGGAGGATGCGCATTGTTATAATGAAGGAATCGAGTTTATGTTAGGGGATTCGCTTCTGGTGGCAAATGTGGTCGAAAAAGGTGCGAGTGAGCGGGAAATCTATTTGCCAGAAGGAACAACATTTTACGATTACAAGACCAGAGAAGCCTACGAGGGCGGACAGACCATTACAATTCCGGTCACTCTTTCAAGCATTCCGATGTTTGTAAAAAGCGGTTCGATTGTGCCGGTTGCAGAAAATCAGCTTTTTAATCTTGCGACAGAGAAAGTCAGTGAGTTAAAGATTCTTTGTGTGCCGGATGAAGATGCAGTGTTTGATCTTTATGATGATGACGGCGCAACACTTGACTTTGAAAAGGGCGTTTACTGCAATACCCATATTGCCATGCATGCCGGAGAAAAGACAACGCTTGACTTTACGTTTACCGGTTCTTATGAAAGCCCTGTACAAAAGATGCATATTGATATGGTGCATCGTGAGAAATCGCCATATTGGGTGCAAGTGGATGGTAAGGAGATAGAACATTTTCTGTATCGTGAGGACTATGAAGCGGCAGAGAGCGGCTGGTACTATAGCCAGACCTTAAAATCTGTCCAGATCAAATATCCGAATATCCATCATGACTATCAGGTGGTTGTGTCTTTTGAGGCATTTGACTTGATTGGAATGTAGATTTTACTCGGCTTGAAATCATATTGTGCTATAATAAAACCACTGCGTGAATATGCGCAGTGGTTGTTTCATATTTAGGATAAGTATGAAAATACTATTCGGAAAGAGAGGAATTCATTATGGAAAATGTAAATAGTGTAGATGTAGAAGATGATCAGTTTGCCTATCGTTATGATACGCAGCTTCTGATTGACCGCAGAGATGAGGATCTGGACGAAGATGAAATTGCAGATTACATCACAGAGCATTTTGAAGGGAACTGCCTGATTGCAGCAGGCGATGAGGATTTGATAAAAATCCATTTCCATACCAATGAGCCATGGAAAGTCTTGGAATATTGCAATACCATTGGTGAAATCTACGATATCGTTGTCGAAGACATGATCCGTCAGTCGGCAGGATTGCAAGGCTAAATGTTTGTAGAAAAATGTTTATTGGCAGACAAAGAGGATAATATTCCACAATGATAATTGACATATGCCATAAATGGAAGTAAAGTATAGATGGAAATATTAACTGGCATATGCCAATAACAAAGGAGCCGTAGCATGCCAAGACCGAGAAAGTGCAGAAAAGTATGCCACATGCCAAAGGTATGTGACTTCGTGCCTGTAGGACAGGATGAAAATCAGACAGCAGTCGTTTTGACGGTAGATGAGTTTGAAACAATCCGTCTGATTGATGAGCAGGGTTTTTCACAGGAAGAATGCAGCAGTTATATGCAGGTGGCAAGGACAACAGCGCAGGCGATTTACAATACAGCCAGAGCAAAAATTGCGACAGCACTCGTAGAAGGCATGCCCCTTCGTATTGAGGGAGGAGACTACCGCCTTTGTGAAGGCAAGGAAGACGTATGTCATTGTGGCGGTTGCCAGAGACATAGGTATGGAGATCAGTTTCAAGAGAAGGGAGAAAAGCAAATGAGAATCGCAGTTACATATGAGGATGGAAATATTTTTCAGCATTTTGGACATTCGGAGCAGTTTAAACTTTACGATGTAGAAGATGGTAAGATTGTAAATACCCAGGTTGTGGATACCAACGGACAGGGACACGGAGCACTTGCAGGATTTCTTACAGGAGCAAAGGCAGATGTGCTCATCTGTGGAGGTATTGGTGGCGGTGCACAGAATGCATTGGCACAGGCTGGTATCAAGTTGTACGGTGGCGTGGCAGGATCTTGTGATGCAGCAGTAGAGGCACTTTTGGCAAATAATCTGGGATACAATCCAAATGTAGCGTGCTCACATCATGGTCATGGAGAAGGTCATTCCTGTGGAGGTCATTCTTGCGGCGAAGACAAGCACGGATGTAGTGGAAATTAACGGAAATTAAGGAAGAAATTCCTAGGCACAACAGAATATTCTTGCTATAATATAATCACTGCGTATTTTTGCGCAGTGGTTATTTTTTATTTCAGGAAAATATAAAATAACGATATAAAACAGGAGAAATTTAAAAAGATGAAAAAAAAGAGTAGTTTTAGCGGCCAGATTGGATTTGTTCTGGCGGCAGCAGGAAGTGCCGTGGGCGTGGGAAACTTATGGCGATTTCCGTATTTGGTTGCAAAAGACGGCGGCGGCTTGTTTTTGATTATCTATATTGTACTGGTGCTGACCTTTGGTTTTACGCTGCTTACAACAGATATTGCAATCGGCCGTAAGACAGGTAAGAGTGCTGTTGCCGCTTATGAGACCATGCGGCCGGGTTGGAAAAAGTTAGGGCTTCTGACCTTTTTGGTGCCAATGCTGATTATGACGTATTACGCTGTGATTGGTGGATGGATTTTAAAGTATTTTATGGTGTATCTGACAGGAGATTTTGCTGCAGCAGCAGAAGATTCTTATTTTACCGGATTTATTACAGATCCGTCGTCTGTCTGGTATGGACTGATTTTTATGCTGATTACCGGTTTTATCGTATATAACGGTGTGGAAGGCGGCATCGAGAGATGTAGTAAGTTTATTATGCCAATTCTTCTTGTCATGGTCGTGGGAATCGCTATTTTTTCACTGACCTTGCATGCAAGTGATGAAAGTGGTGTCATGAGAAGTGGATTAGACGGTTTGAAGATTTATTTGCTTCCGGATGTATCGGGTCTGACGGTATCCCGGTTTTTACAGATTACACTCGATGCTATGAGCCAGCTGTTTTTCTCCCTCAGTGTGTCCATGGGTATTATGATCACATATGGTTCTTACGTGAAAAAAGATGTCGATTTAAATAAGTCGGTAGCACAGATTGAAATTGTAGACACTGCGGTAGCAGTTCTTGCAGGTATGATGATTATTCCGGCCATTTTTGTGTTCTCCGGTATGGATGGTATGGCAGCAGGCCCAAGCCTGATGTTTGTGGCTTTGCCAAAGACATTTTACGCAATGGGAAAAGCCGGCTATGTGATCGGACTGGTATTCTTTTTGCTGACAGCATTTGCAGCACTGACTTCCTGCATTTCTGTTTTGGAAGCTATTACAGCCAATTGCATGGAGATTTTCCATACAGAACGAAAAAAGACAACCAGCGTCTTGACAATGATTTATCTGATTGCAACAGCGGTAATTGCTTTGGGATATAGTGTTTTCTATGTGGAAGTAAATCTGCCAAATGGTTCTACCGGACAGCTGCTTGACATTATGGATTACATCAGCAACAGTTTCTTGATGCCACTGATTTCTGTTTTTTCAACGATTCTTGTTGGATGGATTGTGGGACCAAAATGGATTGCAGAAGAAATGGAACATCCAAATGGCAAATTTTCAAGAAAGCATTTATATAATGTGATGATTAAGTTTGTTGCACCGGTTATTATGGTGATTTTGTTCTTGCAGTCAACAGGATTATTGGACCGCGTGCTTGGCATGTTGGGATAAAAAGGTTATTTTATGAATACAATGTATGAACATATCAGACATCCGTTTCCGCCCTTATATGATGCAGAATCGCAGATTCTTATTTTGGGAAGTCTGCCATCGGTCAAGTCTCGAGAGCAAATGTTCTTTTATGGACATCCGCAGAATCGTTTCTGGAAAGTCATGGCAGCTGTTTTACAGGAAAAGGTTCCGCAGACAATCGATGAGAAGAAGGATATGCTGCATCGGAATCATATTGCACTGTGGGATACGATTTATAGCTGCGATATTATAGGCTCGAGTGACAGCAGTATACGAAATGTCGTGCCGACAGATTTGCAGCCAATCATAGAACAGTCAGGGATTGATAGGGTGTTTTGTAATGGGGCTGCATCGGGAAAATATTATAAAAAATATCAGCAGAAAGTGATTGGAATTGAGGCGATTACACTTCCATCGACGAGTCCGGCAAACGCGGCATACTCGTTGGAACGTCTGATCGGGCAATGGGGACTGTATCTGTAGCCATTGTTATTACATTAAGATAAAGGGGTTTGGCATATGCTTGGGAAGAAAAAAGAAAGTAAAGTAAAAAAGCGTGTATTAGCGATGCTGTTGCTTTTCTCTATTGTACCGCTGTGTGTTTTTGGCGCATTTTCTCTTTATGAGACAAGTCAGAAAATAGATGAGTTGACAGAATGCAATTTAAAAGCAATCAGTAAGAATCAGATTATCAATATTCAAAAATTTGCAGAAGGAAGAAAAAGTGCAATGTCAGCGATAGCCAGTTATGATCTGGTCGTAGATGCAGCACAGGATAGTCTGGACGGAAAGAAAAAAGATCAGAGTGGATATCTCGATAACTTATTGCAGCAGCAGGTAAACCATGCGGATTATGTAGTAAGTGTGTCTGTTTTGGATCGTGGGTATCATGTGGTAGGTTCCAGTGAACATTATGAACTAAATGAAATTAGTAAAATGCTTATTCTTGATGATAAATATCATACGGGCGAATTCATTATGGGAGATGTTTACGAGCGTGAAACGGATGATGGCGTAAAGAGGGTGGTTCCGGCTTATATTGGAATATATAACGAAGAAACGCTTGTCGGCTATGTGGTAGAGGAACTGGATACGACATATTTTGATGAATTACGACTGAATATGAAGTCGCTGTCTGAAGGAACCTTTTATTTGCTGGATGGAACGGACACCATCATTACTGCGGGAACAAAGGAAGACAAGACAAGCTTGCGTAAGTTTGTTACGACGACCAAAGACCGAGATGAATTCCACGAGAAATACAGCGCGATTGATCATGAGAAACATCCGACGGGTGAGCTTGTTTATCATTATGGTGGGGATAAATACATTACCTATTATTCAGATGTACAATACACAGAGTGGAGCATTCGCATCAGTGAAAATCTGTCAGAACAAAAACGCGATATGTGGTCGTTTGTATTGTGGATCGTCTTAATGTTTTTTGTTTTGTGTGTTGGAGCTGTTGTATCAGAGATATTTTTGACAAATCACATTTTGCATCCAATCCAGAATGCAATTGATATGTTTGAGCAAATCAGACAGACACAGGATTATTCACTGCGTATGCCCGTAGAGTCTCAGGACGAACTTGGAAAAATGGCAGAGGGCATCAACGAATTGATGGATTATGTGGAAGAAAAGCATGAGCAGCAAAAGAATGCGCAGCAGGAATTACAGCTGCAGGCAGACAGTGACCCACTTACCGGTGTTATGAACAAAAGAGCGTTTGAGGCGTATGCCAGAGAAAAAGCAGAGTATGCAGCAGAACATGGCGAGCAGATTGTTTTTGGATTTTTGGATGTGGACGACTTTAAGAGATTTAATACAGATTATGGTCATCAGCAGGGCGATGAAATCTTATGCTATGTAGCGCAGACGTTACAATCGCTGTTCCCTGGAGAAGTGGGACGCATTGGTGGTGATGAGTTTGTATTCTGCTATGTAGGTGAGATCTCAGGAGAACAAATCCGAGCCGATGCGAATACGGTAATCAAGCGATTGGCAGAGGAATATCAGAGCAAGACAGAAGATTGTCATATGGCAATTACCGGAAGTCTTGGCGTTGTTACAACGAAAAAGAGTACGGATTATATTGAACTGGTTCGATGTGCAGATCTTGCAATGTATCGTGCGAAAGATCAGGGCAAGAATATCGCTGTTATTTTGGAGGTATAAGAAAACACCCTAGGTGCTTTAAAAGCATTCTAGGGTGTCGTCTTCATCAATATGTGTTGCAACATATTTTACATAATAAATTGCCTGTGTCACTTGTGGAATACATAGAAGCAGCACAGAGAAAAAACCTTCAATCAGAAGATAACTACTGTCGTAAATAATGTTATAAATCAGATTGTTCCAAAATCCTTCCCGATAGGTGGGATAGAACAATTCTGCAGAGATGACATAGCAGACAAGCATGGCAGCTACACCAATCACATAACCCATACGAAGTTTATACGGTTCTACCTGTATCGCTTCGTTTTCAGCAATTGCAAGATCTGTTTTCTTTTTCGGTTCTGATAAAAATCCACCCAGACAGAAAAGACCGTGCGCCACAGGATATTCGAGAATAATCGACCAGATATTTGGATTGATGTATTCTCCTGTCAGATAGGTGATGCCGAGGCGGACAAAGCCAAATATGACAGAAGCGATGAGTCCATAGCGTGGTCCGTAAATAAAGGTCATCAGCCATAAAATAAGAAGACCAAAATAGGTCAGACTACCACCTTGTGGCAGAACTAAAACTTTAATGCTGGAACATAAAACGGCGAGTCCAAATATAAGAATGCACCAGAAAGGTTTGTTGTTCCAGATTCCTTTTTCTTTTTTATTCGTCTTCATCCCGCAACTCCTTTATATGCATGTCTCCTTTGCGCATTTTGATACGCATGCGATTGATAATCATTAAAACAACGACAAACGAAAACGTTCCACAGATGATTAATGTAGAAAATGTACTGGTTGCATAATCTACATTGATGCCAACGTTTCCATAGAATTTTTCTAAAAGTGATACGATAAAATCCTGTACCTGAATAACAGCCAGGATAGTGGCAACAATATTGAGGATGAAACCGTTTCGCTCCTCGGCTTTTGCACTTTTTAGTTCTGCGATGTGCTCTAAGAATTCCTGATGCTCATAATAGGTCTCTTTTAATTCTTTGTTTCCAAATGCTTCCACAATACAGGCAGCTTCCTGCTGGGTTCCCCAATATTTATAATTGTTCTTTTCCCAGAAACGAACCGTTTTTCCAAAATTACGATACAGACTAAGAATTTCCTCATGGGAAATATCACCATCATTGGCAAGTGCATTGGAAATCTGCATATTTACCTTTTCGATGGATGTATTTTGGAACATGGCAAGAATAACGATAAACGCATAGGTTGCAGTAATGTCGATTCGCTCATCCATATCATCAGAAAAGTTTTTCATAATGCAGGCAACAACCATTTCAGACATGTAGACTTCGTAATAATCATACTGTGCATGATTTTCGTTACAAATCTGTGAAATGTTATCACTTGCAATGTGGAAATCCTGATGCAGGCTGTCATATGTTTCGCCGGCCATCATGCAGTGAAACTCGGTTTCGTCCGAAGGACGATCGGAAAGCAAAAGGAAAGCTTTCCCTGCACCACATTTTAAAAGACCGTATTTGTATTTGAGATAGTCATACAGACTGACGTACGTTGGCATTGTGGTATATTTTGGGGATACACCTTGCAAATAAGTGGCACCATCTTTTGGGCAGGTGATCCAAAGACTCTCATGACTAATCTGATCTAATACCTGTGTTGTTGAAAACTGATGTACGGTATCTTTGGGAAGAACCAGAGTCAAAATATACATATGCGTAGCATGATGTGCAGTGAGAATCATCTGGCAAGGGGAAGTGCCGATAACCTCCGGTTCTTGTCCCTTTTTTGGATAATCATCTGTAGAGTGAACAAAAGAAAATTCGCCCAGATATGCCATGCGTAATTCGTCCACAACCGCATTGCTACACTCATATTCGAGATATGCCTGAAGGCTGCATAACAGTCTGCGGGAGAAATTGTCCGGTATACGGCTATAGTCGTCCTGCTGATCCTGTGTTGCCTGCTGTAATATGCCGAGTTCATCCAAACGCCAGTTTTTCTGATTGTCGGCGAGTGGAATCATCAGATAAATGTCATTTTCATAATTTTTTTCGTGAGTATTTTTATCCATTAAAACGCAATTCCTTATTTAAAAGCTTACGAAGTCTGTCACCTTCACAGATGAAGACAATGTTACCATCCTCCTTGAGGACACGTTCCTGTTCAAACTGCATACGATGCAGAGCTTTTCGTCCATCCGGAGATACAGCGGTTGCACCGATATCTGTAATAGGATAGCCTTCCTGTTCTAACTGAGCAAGATATGCAATCCAGCCATTGGACAATTCTTTGATTGCACCGGTATCCTTAAAGTCAGGATGTAACGCAATCGATATCAGGAAGAGATGATTGCCATCATGGCTCAATGTCTGAAGCTCATCCGGTCGAATATCATCATCGCGAATGTGTTCACTTTCATAGCGGATGTTCTTATAAAGTGCTTCCGTACAAGGAACAAAGTTGATATAACCTGCTAAACGGCCACTTTCTACTTCCTCAAGACATACAAACTGTCTATGTTCCACATGGTAACGAGCAATCATATTTGGCAACTCCCCGACATAGCCATCGGCGGCATATACGATTTCGTCAATACCCATAACATTTGTCAGGTAGGACTCATCAAACTCGTCTCCATATCGTAATCTGAAATTCATAATAAAAATAACCCCCTTTTGTTCTTAGCATCCATCATATCATATTGTGGAAAAGAAAGCACGTTTTGGGTTGGGAATGAATTTACGCAATGCAAATGTATTGAAATAGTAATAACTTGGGACAATAGCTATGAAGAAATTTTGTCAGTTATAACTTATAAAAAATAAAATAGCAAATAGAATTTCAGTTATAAATGTGATATACTATGGGTAGTTACGAAGAAGGAGACGAAGGTGTATGATTAAACGCGAACTATATATGAACCGTATACGCCCATTCATCGGGACAGAATTAATCAAGGTCATGACTGGAATCCGACGATGCGGAAAGTCAGTTATGTTGGAATTGATTAAGCAGGAGCTTATCGAATCCGGTGTCAGTGAAACACAGCTTTTTGCTATCAATTTTGAAGACCTAAGTTATTCTCATTTGCAAACAGCACAGGCTTTGCACGACGAGGTCATCAGACGTGCGAAGGAAATTGACGGCAAAGTCTATCTTTTTTTTGATGAGATACAGGAAGTTAAAGATTGGGAGAAGTGTATAAACTCTCTCCGCGTTTCGCTGGATTGTGATATTTACATCACCGGATCGAACGCAAATCTACTGTCTGGTGAGCTTGCGACTTATCTTGGCGGGAGGTATGTAGAGTTTGTAATTTATCCATTTTCTTTTGCAGAATTTATGGAATTGTACCGCTCGTATAACCCCAATGATTCAATTCAACAGTGCTTTCAAAAGTACCTGCTTACCGGAGGTATGCCTTATCTTGCGAACCTTCGTTATGCAGAGGAGCCGTCCCGGCAATATCTTCAGGATTTATTCAATTCCGTTCAACTAAAGGATATCGTGAAGCGGAATAAAATTCGTGATGTGGATTTGTTGGAACGTATCATTGCATATGTGGTTGCCAATGTTGGTATGACATTCTCCGCAACATCTCTTGCAAAATTTTTGAAAAACGAACAGCGTATCGTTGCTCCGGAAACCATTCTAAACTACATCAAATACTGTTGCGAAGCTTACCTGTTCTATCAGGTTAAGCGTGAAGACTTGCAAGGAAAACAGATACTATCTACAAAAGAGAAGTACTATATTGCCGATCATGGTATACGCGAGGCGGTATTCGGAGGCAATATGAAAGACATCAATCTGATATTAGAAAATATCGTCTATCTTGAGTTGCTTCGCCGAGGATATGAAATAACAGTCGGCAGAACAGGCGAAAAGGAAATTGATTTTGTATGTGATAAACACGGCGAAAAACTGTATGTTCAGGTTACTTATCTGCTGGCATCGGAGGATACAGTCAATCGTGAGTTCGGTGCGTATGATAGCATCCGTGACAACTTTCCCAAATATGTTGTTTCTCTCGATGCGTTTGACATGAGTCGAAATGGTATCAAACACCGAAATATTTGTGATTTCCTTCTGGCTGAGGAGTGGAACTAATAAGACTATAAAAGAATATTTTTTCCTTCTTTTCCACATAATAACTCTACAGCGAATTTATAGCAGAAAAGAGTGAGATTGGAGGGAAAGATTGGAAAATGAAGGCTACAGGTATTGTTCGGCGCATTGATGAACTGGGAAGAATCGTTGTGCCAAAAGAAATTCGAAGGACACTTCGGATTCGGGAGGGCGATCCGCTCGAAGTATATACGGATCGAGAAGGGGAAATTGTCTTAAAGAAGTATTCTCCTGTGGGAGAGCTTGCTAATTTTGCTGCGCAGTATGCAAAAGTGCTTGCGGAGACAACAGGAAAACTGGTTTGTATTACGGATATGGATCACATTATTGCCGCGTCGGGAGCTGGAAAAAAGGCATATGAAAATCAGCCGATTACAAGGGCGTTGGAACAGCTGATTGTAGGCAGACAGGATTATCTGGCAAAAAAAGCAGAGGATGTGATACCGCTCACGGAGAAAGTGCAGACGGAACATGCATATGAAGCAGTCGCCGTCGTCAATGTCAATGGCGATATTTTAGGCGCTGTTGTGTTGTTAGGGCAGGATGAGATTTCATCGATGGAAATGACACTGGCACATACGACAGCAGAGTTTTTAGGCAGCATTATGGAAGATTAGATTACCGATTTTAAAGCCTTGTGTCTATCTGGGGTAACGTGTAAAATAAAGGCATGAAAAAACGCAGGAAAAAAACACGTTCCCAAAAGATATGGGGCTTTTTAAAATTTCAAATGATTTTGATGCTTCTTGTCGTTGCAGCGGTTGCGTACTATTATGCAGGAGGATATGCGGCAAAAGTCAGTGCGATGAAAACAGAAGCAGTCAGTATGGTTTCACATTCTTCAAAGGATACATTTCGTAAGAGCCAGACAAGCATCGCGTACGATATCAACGGTAAGACGCTATCGGTTTTAAAGGGTGAAAAGGACGTTTATTATATAGAATATGAAGACATTCCGATTTACGTGAAACAGGCGATTATCAGTACGGAAGACAAGCGGTTTTATAAGCACAATGGCATTGATTATCGCGGCATTATGCGTGCGGTGGTTGCCATGATTCAGGATGGGGAAGTGACACAGGGTGGTAGTACCATCACACAGCAGCTGGCAAGGACGGTTTTTCTTTCCAATGAAAGAACATGGGAGAGAAAAATTGAGGAAATGTATATTGCTGTGGAACTTGAAAAGAAATACTCCAAAGAAGAAATTTTGGAATTCTATCTGAATAATGTCTATTTTGCAAATGGATATTATGGTATTGAGGCTGCAGCACAAGGGTATTTTGGGACGGACGTGAGCCATTTATCGTTGTCGCAGATGATTTATTTGTGTGCCATTCCAAACAATCCGACGCTGTATAACCCGCTAACCCACGCAGATAAGACACAGGCGAGACGGGATCGTATTTTGAAGTCGATGCTGGAAGACCAGGTGATATCGGAGAGTTCCTACCAGACAGCGGTGGCAGAGCAGATTAAGACGACAGAACCGGAAGAAATCAAAAATAACTATGCGGAGACGTATACATATTATTGCGCAACACGTGCGTTGATGGAACTTGAAGGCTTCGAATTTCAGACAGTGTTTTCCAGTGATGAGGAAAAGACAGCTTATGAACGTAAATATCAGTCTCTTTACGATGCATGCAATGCAAAATTATTTACCGGTGGCTATCGTATTTATACTTCACTGGATCTGGATGCGCAGAGTCAGTTGCAGGCATCCGTAGATGAAGTTTTAGCCGGATTTGGCGAAAAGAGTGACGAGGGAATTTATGAATTGCAGGGGGCAGCGGTATGTATTGACAATACGACTGGAATGGTGCGTGCCATTATTGGCGGACGAAGCCAGGACGATGTAGAGGGATATACGCTGAATCGCGCTTTTCAAAGTTTTCGTCAGCCGGGAAGTGCGATTAAGCCGTTGATTGTGTACACACCGGCATTGGAGCGAGGCTACACACCGGACACTACTGTAGTAGACGAACCAATTGCAGACGGTCCGGTAAATGGTGATGGCACCTATTCCGGGGCAATGAGTTTGCGACAGGCGGTTGCGCGCTCGAAGAATACCATCGCATGGAAAATATTTGAGGAGCTTACGCCGGAGGTAGGTATTTCCTATCTGGAAGCAATGAGCTTTTCCAATCTCGACGAGAATGATAAGCGCTTACCGGCATCCATTGGCGGCTTTACGAACGGGGTATCGCCACTGGAGATGGCAAAAGGTTATGCAACCATTAAAAACGACGGCGGTTATCGTAATCCGACCTGCATTATGAAGATCACAGACGCAGATGGTGAAGTGATATACCAGGCAGACCAGACGGCAAGTGTGATTTATAAAGAAAATGCATGCCGTCAGATGACGGATATGCTGCAGACGGTTATTACTTCCGGAACAGGCCGGGGATATTCCCTGGGAACGATGCCATGTGCAGGAAAAACAGGAACGACAAATGATAACAAAGATGGCTGGTTTGTCGGTTATACACCGTATTACACAACCAGCGTATGGGTAGGTTACGATATACCAAAAGAAGTGCCCGGATTAGGCGGTGGAACATATCCGGGAAAGATTTGGCATAGTTTTATGAGCTGGCTGCATGAGGGATTAGAGCCGGTGGATTTTGTGCATCCATTGGAGCAGACCCTGGCTGATCTGGGACAGACGGATACGGCAGAAAATGCCTTGCCACAGACGGAGGAATAACTTACAATAAAATACATGAGATGAATGACACGGAGGAAGATAGCATGAAGAAATATGGATTTGGTGCAGATGTAGGTGGAACAACCATTAAAATGGGATTATTTGAAACTGATGGTACATTGCTTGAAAAGTGGGAAATTCCGACAGATACCAGTGAAAAAGGAGCGCATATTTTACAGGATATCGCTGCAACCGTTCATGGAAAAATGGTAGAAAAAGATCTGACCAAAGATATGGTGGAGGGAATTGGAATTGGAGTTCCCGGAGCTGTAGATAAAGATGGTGTAGTCAACCGGGCAGTAAACCTTGGCTGGGACGTTGTACCGCTTGCTGAGGAATTAGAACGTTTATCCGGTATGAAGGTCAAAGTTGGAAACGACGCCAATGTGGCAGCACTTGGCGAAAACTGGATGGGAAGTGGAAAAGGCTACAACAGTATTGTTATGGTAACGCTTGGTACCGGTATCGGCGGTGGCATTATTATTGATGGTAAGATTTTGACAGGTGCAAATGGCGCCGCAGGCGAAATCGGACATATGATTGTCAATGAGCAGGAAATCGAAGCATGCAATTGTGGGCATTATGGCTGCATTGAGCAGTATGCGTCTGCAACCGGCATTGTCCGCATGACAAAGAGAGCACTTGCTACAACAGCAGAGGACAGTACACTTCGTTCTTTTGGTGAGGAGCTTTCTGCAAAAGATGTTTTTGATTGTGCAAAAGCTGGCGATAAGGTGGCATGTGACGTGATAAATCAGGTGTTTGGTATGCTTGGATCTACATTGGCAAAGATTGGCTGCGTGGTGAATCCGGATGCGTTTGTCATTGGTGGTGGTGTATCACGCGCAGGGCAAATCATAATTGATGCACTGCAGGAGCCATTCCGTTCACAGGTGTTCCATGCAAGTAAAGATACGCCGATTGTATTGGCATCGCTTGGCAATGATGCGGGAATTTATGGTGCAGTCCGTATGTTGTTATCCTAATAGGTATCATTTGGGAAAAAAGGCTGGAAATTTATATTTAAATGTATTATAATAGCAAGGCAGTTCGCAATAAGGAGTGCCTTGCTATTATATTGGCGGCGCGTGGCTCAGTTTGGTAGAGCGCTGCGTTCGGGACGCAGAGGTCGCAGGTTCAAATCCTGTCGCGCCGATAAAAACCCCACAGGTCTTTTGACTTGTGGGGTTTGTTTTTTAGATTCTGTTTACATTAAGATTCCTTTTCGATGATTCCGCTGTAACCTTTTGCAATAATCATGCTGGCATACTCGATTAATTCGTCAAGTGGAATTGGACGACCGCTCTTTAGCCAGTTACGATAGATAAAGGTAATACAGATGGAATAAGAACGTACAATATCCGGATGTTTTGTCTTTTCAAAGAATTTAGAGAATGAGCTGCTTTTTAATACGGCATCGGTCACATCTTCATAAAAGAAATAATAATGTGTATCACAAAGTAACTTCTGCTGTACTTCATCGCATTCGTCCAGATAGTGATAGAATGTGTCTACGCATCCTTCGACGTCTAATTGTTCTGCGCTTAAACGAACATTTTCCAAAATGTTTTCAACGATTTCCTGTTCAACTTCTTTTACCAGGTCTTCCAAAGAAGAATAATGCAGATAAAATGTTTTACGATTAATTTCAGCTCGGTCTGTCAGCTCGGTAATGGAAATGTCAGAATAATCTTTGGTCAATACCAATTCGTAGAATGCACTACGAATGGCTTTCAGTGTTCTGCGGACACGTAAGTCTTTACTAGTATGTTCCATTGGCACCCCTCCTACTTCTCCTAAGTAATAACATAGACATTATACATTATCTTGCCCCAATATACAACGAGTGAGTAGAAAGTATCATGAGAAATAATCATGTATAGAATTTCACGGAGTGTGATTTAGCAAAATGACGAAGGTATGGGGAAGAAAAAAGGGCGATTTTGTGTGATATACCCACTTGAAAAAAAGATAAATGCGTCCTATAATAGTTCGAGCCTGAACAGTTCGACATCGAACAATTCGGCACGGAACAATTTGGGGTGAGACTTTGCAAAACGAAACATTGAGGAGAATATTTGGGGAAAGATGCAAGGAATCTAGGAGGAGAACATGAGAAATGAGGAACAGGTTGGATATCAGATCAAAGAATTGGGACGTTTATTAGATCGGAATATCTACCAGAAAAGTATTTTAAACGCCGGTGGTGATACCATCACGGCGATGCATGGCTGGATGATCGGTTATCTGTATCATCATAGAAATGAGGAAGTTTTTCAAAAAGATATGGAAGCGGATTTCCATATGGCGAAATCGTCTGTCACAGCAGCACTGCAAAATCTGGAAAAAAATGGATATATTACGCGTGTTTCTGTGGAACGCGATGCCCGTTTAAAAAAGATTATGCTGACAGAAGAAGGAATGCGTTTCCATGATGAAATTCAAAAAAGTATAGACCGAATGGAAGAAAAACTGGTATCGGGTCTTACGAAAGAACAGAGAAAAGAATTGTTTTCCATGTTGTCACAGGTGAAAAGACAATTGGAAGATGAGATTTCATCTGATGCAGAAAAATTAGAAAAGGAAGGGAAAAATAATGCACGTTTTAAAAACATTACTTGCAGAGGTAAAAGAGTTTAAAAAAGATTCGATTCTGACACCTCTATTTATGCTTTTGGAAGTGGCGATGGAGATGATTATACCACTTATGATGGCATCGATTATTGACGAGGGTGTCAATCGAGGAGACATGCATCATATCTTTGTGATTGGTGCATATATGATTTTGGCTGCGCTCATTGGCTTATGGGCAGGTATGATGGGCGGAAAATATGGCGCAAGAGCTTCCGCAGGATTTGCAAGAAACTTAAGAAAGTCAATGTTTACAAACATTCAGACATTTTCTTTTGCAAACATTGATAAGTATTCTACCGCCGGTCTGGTTACCAGATTAACAACAGATGTGACGAATTTACAGAATGCATACCAGATGGTTTTGCGTATGGGTATGCGTGCACCGGCAAGCTTGATTGTTGCTATGTGCATGTCGTTTTACATTAGCCCCCGACTGGCGAGTGTCTATCTGCTTGCAGTGTTGATCCTTGCAGCAATTTTGGTTTTTATTATTTCCAGAGTTACAAAAATTTTTGATTTCGTATTTAAGAAATATGATGATCTGAATGCCAGTGTACAGGAAAATATTTCCGGTATTCGTGTAGTAAAAGCGTATGTGCGAGAGGATCACGAGAAAGAAAAATTCCAAAAGGCAAGCGGCAATATATATAAATTTCTGTTAAAGGCAGAACGTATTTTGGCATGTAATGCGCCGGTTATGATGACTACCATCTATACCTGTATTTTGCTGATCAGCTGGATGGGAGCCAAGATGATTGTTACATCGACATTCACGACAGGCGAACTTATGAGTATGCTTGCGTATTGCATGAATATTCTGGGAAGTCTGATGATGCTTTCTATGGTTTTTGTTATGATTATCATGAGTGTGGCAAATGCGAATCGTGTGGCAGAAGTCTTAAACGAAAAAGCAACGATTGTGAATCCAGAAAATCCGATTATGGAAGTGCCAAATGGCGATATCGATTTTGACCATGTCAATTTCGCATATAAAAAGGATGCAGAAGAGTTTGTGCTCGAAGACATTGATCTTCATATTAAAAGCGGCGAGACAATCGGCGTTCTCGGCGGAACCGGTAGTGCAAAGTCGACGCTCGTGAATTTAATTTCGCGCTTGTATGATGTCAGTGAGGGTGACGTCAAAGTGGGTGGCATTGACGTACGTTCCTATGATCTTGATGTGATTCGTAATGAGGTGTCGGTTGTGCTGCAAAATAACGTTCTGTTTTCCGGAACGATTTATGATAACCTGCGTTGGGGCAATGAAAATGCAACAGATGAGGAGTGCAAAAAGGCTTGTCAACTTGCCTGTGCAGATGAATTTATCGAACGTTTCCCAGATGGATACGATACATTCATTGAACAAGGGGGCAGCAATGTTTCCGGAGGACAGCGCCAGCGTCTTTGTATCGCACGTGCACTTTTAAAAGAGCCGAAGGTGTTGATTTTAGATGATAGTACGAGTGCTGTAGATACGGCAACGGATGCGAAAATCCGCAGGGCATTTCGCGAGGAGATTCCTGGAACGACAAAACTGATCATCGCACAGCGTATATCTTCTGTACAGGACGCAGACCGTATTGTCGTTCTGGACAATGGACGTATTGATGGCATCGGTACGCATGAAGAATTGCTTGCAAGCAATGCGATTTATCGTGATGTATATGAATCACAAACCGGTGGTGGTTCGGGAGATTTTGACGAGAAGGAGGGTGAGTAATATGCCAAGACAGCAGACAATGCCAAGAGGCAAGGGTAGCTTGAAAGCAAACAAACATATTATGGGCAGACTGGCTCGTTATATTTTCAAAATGTATGGTGTGCATTTGATAGTTGTACTCATCTGTATTCTTGCAAGTGTTCTTTGTTCTTTGCAGGGAACGATGTTCATGCAGAATTTGATTGATGATTATATTACGCCAATGCTTGAAACCCACAGTACGGATTTTGGACCTCTTTTAGGAGCCATTGGACGTGTGGCAGGCTTTTATGCACTGGGTGTAGTATGTGCATTTCTTTATAACTTTATCATGGCACAGGTGACACAGGGGACGCTTCGTGCGCTTCGTGATGAAATGTTTGTGCACATGGAAGAATTGCCAATCCGTTATTTTGATACACATCAGCATGGTGATATCATGTCAATTTATACGAACGACATTGATGCTTTGCGCCAGATGATCAGCCAGAGTATTCCACAGATGATAAACAGCGGCGTGACCGTTATCGGTGTGATTGTATGCATGATTAAATTGAGCATACCACTTACCATTGTTACGATGGGTATGGTAGCAATCATGCTTTTGACAACAAAGTTTCTGGCTGGAAATTCCGGAAAATACTTTGCAAAACAGCAGAGAAATCTCGGCCGCGTCAATGGTAACATCGAAGAAATGATGAATGGACAAAAAGTAATCAAAGTCTTTTGCCATGAAGAACAGGCGATGGAAGAGTTTAATGCGTTAAATGATGAATTGTTCGACAGTGCCTATCAGGCGAATAAGTATTCTAATATGTTAGGACCTGCAAATGCGCAGATTGGAAATGTGAGTTACGTTGTCGTTGCTGTTGTAGGAGGTATTCTTGCAATCGGTGGATTTGGCGGCTTTACGCTTGGTGGTCTGGCAAGTTTTCTGACCTTTAATAAGAGTCTGAATATGCCGATTATGCAGGTCAGTCAGCAGCTGAACTTTATTGTTATGGCTATGGCAGGAGCAGAGCGTGTGTTTGCTCTTTTAGATGAAAAGCCGGAAGAAGATGACGGTTATGTTACACTCGTCAATGCCAGAGAAGAAAATGGACAGATTGTGGAAAGTAGTGAACGAACCGGTATGTGGGCGTGGAAACATTTTCATAAGGAGGACGGCAGCACAACCTATGTGAAGCTGGAAGGTGATGTGGTCTTTGATGATGTGGATTTTGCATATGTTCCGGAAAAAACTGTTTTGCATAACATTAATATGTTTGCGACACCGGGGCAAAAAATTGCTTTTGTCGGTGCTACCGGAGCAGGTAAAACAACGATTACCAATCTGATCAATCGTTTTTATGATATTGCAGACGGAAAGATACGATATGACGGCATCAATATCAATAAGATAAAGAAGGATGATCTGCGTCATTCTCTTGGTATCGTATTGCAGGATACCCATTTATTTACAGGAACCGTTGCGGATAATATTCGCTATGGAAAATTGGAAGCGACAGACGAAGAGGTACGTGCAGCAGCAAAACTGGCAAATGCAGATGGCTTTATTCGCAAATTGCCGAATGGATATGATACGGTGCTGACGGGCGACGGTGCAAACCTAAGCCAGGGACAGAGACAGCTTCTAGCCATTGCAAGAGCAGCCATTGCAGATCCACCAGTACTGATTCTGGATGAGGCGACAAGTTCCATTGATACACGAACAGAAAAGATTGTGCAGGATGGTATGGATAAGCTTATGGCAGGAAGAACAACCTTTGTCATTGCCCACCGCCTGTCAACGATTCGAAACAGTGATTGTATCATGGTATTAGACCAGGGACGCATCATTGAACGTGGAAATCATGATGAACTGATTGCAGAGGGTGGAAAATATTATCAGCTGTATACCGGCAAAATCGTAAATGCATAAATGAACAGAAAGAAAAAACAAGAACTTCGCAAGATGGAAGTTCTTGTTTTTTTAACTTTTTTTGGGGGATTTTTGAAAGAAAAGCTAAAGTTTTTTATAGGATACGTCGATATGGAAATAGAATAAGTCTAACTATGCCCGAAGTGGGGCGTGAAAAATAGAGAAGAACTTGGTGAAAGGGGCTCTATGAGTATGTACAAGGATGTAAAGAAAAGAATTTTAGCAGGAGTATTGGCGGCGCTGATGGTCGTATCGACATTGTCGATCGGCAACAATCTGTTTGCGGAGTATTCAGCGACAGCGACAGAAGGATTGGCGGACGGACAATACGCACAGGTGAGTACGGCGACGAATGATTATCAGAAGCTGGAAAGTGCAACGATGAAGGTCGATATGAATAATACGCAGAGCGTGTCATATACCGTATCGGTCTATCAGAATCTGACAGATGCAAGTAATCCGACGAGCGGAGAGCTTCGCTATACAAGTTCACCATTGACCATTGCTGGTACACAAGAGTCTACAGCACCGACAGATTTGAAGGCGGATTTGAGTGGGGCAAATATCTATCTGTCTGCGGGTGAAACCTATGCAGTAGTATATACGTTTGCTAATGTAAGCGATTCCGTTTATTACTACACTACAAATGCAGCAGGAACAGGCTACGCATACAATTATGGTTGGGATGAGAAATCATCAGGTATGATTGAGACAAGCCTTACACCTGTAGGAGCAGGTGGTGTTTCTGATAACACAATAATCTCTGTAGTAAAAAATACAATCACGATAGATAAAGAAGATACACAGACCGCGATTCAGGCAAGCCTTTCACCGGCCTTGAAACGTACACTTCGGTTTACACCTGATGGAGGTGCTCCATTTACAGTGAATGAAAATGGCATCATTTCTATTAACAGTGGTGTGACGAGTGGAAGTGGTAATGTTACAGTATCTGCAGATGGTACAACAAGTACAGCAACTGTTAAGGTCAATATTTTAGAGTCATCTATTGCAGCAGGAGACCATGTTTATACGGGAACTGCAATTGAACCGGAAGTGACTGTAAAATGTGGCAATACTACATTGATAAAAGATACACACTATAACGTGGCATATCGTGATAGCAATCGTGCGGGAAGTGCGACAGCTGTTATTACGGGTATTGGGGAATATGCAGGTTATAGCAAAGAGCTAACGTATGTCATTGGAGCAAAACCTTTACCAAAAGATGCAGATGCATTGTTTAGCGTAGATATCAATTCTCATGTGGTAACCAATGGTATCTATAAAGATGACAACATGGCGCTTACGCTTGGAACGGATTACACGGCAGAAGCGAAGCCGAAGGGAACAACGGTTGATAACAGTGGAAAGCTCGCATATGTGTATGATATTACTGTGACCGGTACGGGAAATTATAGTGGAACACAGACATACGCTGATTATCAAATCAAGGCAGGCGCAGAAAATAAGTTTGATATCAGCCAGATTGTGACAGCAAAATTATCACAGACGACGTATACTTATGACGGTACACCGAAACAGCCGACAGTTACATTTTATGATGCTACAAAAAATGAAGAAATTGTAGGTTTCGGTGCTGACTGTAAGATTGAATATACCAATAATACAGATGCAGGGACAGCTACGGTAACCATTACCGGCAATGAGGCAAGTGGCTATACCGGTACGATTATACAAAACTTTGTAATTAATCGTTGTGATTTGGAACAGGCGCAGGATGCTAGTAAGCTTGACGTAACAGCTAGTATCAACGACGTGGAAGCAACGACGTTTGCATATACTGGTAAGAAGATTGAGCCTGTGATGAAGGTGATGTTAAAGAGGGATGGCGGTGATGTCTATACCTTAGTGCCGGGGCAGGACTATACGGTTAGCTACAGCAGCAACACGGCAATCGGTACGATGAATGTACAGATATCCGGTGATGGGAAAAATTTCCAGGGTACAATTACAAAGCAGTATGAGATTTTAGGTGACTTTGAAACAGCTGCTGTTGTGACTCTTGGAACTGCAGACCCTACATCTTATGATGAGACAAATGGATATGTCAGCAATTACCAAGCAACCTACACAGGTTCTGAAATTCAGCCCTCTGTTTCTATAAGAATGGGAACAGGCTGGTTGAAGGAAAAGACAGATTATACTGTTTCTTACGAAAATAATACGGATGCCAGCACGAAAGAGCATAAAGCAGTTGCTGTCATTAAAGGCGCAGGCAAATATGCAGGAAAAGAGATTCGTGTAACATTTACCATCAACCCACAGACGATTAGCGGTACGCTGAATGTTCTGGCAAAAAAAACATATACAGGAAAAGAAGTTACATTATCTGCCGGAGAGTATACGCTGGTAAAGAAGGGCACGACCTATGTGGAGGGCAAGGATTTTGAACTGGCATATGAAAACAATACAGATGCAGGAACAGCCGTTGTTTACGCAAAGGGTATGGGAAACTATACAGGAAGTGTAAAAAATAATTTTACGATTCAAAAGCTGAGTCTTACAGATAATCATGTAACGGTAGAGCCAAGCCCGATTGGAGACAAGATCTATACGGGAAATGCAATCAAGCCGGATATTGCAGTATATTATCAGGATGAAGATGGAACGAAACGTGAGATTTCAAATATAAATTATGCATTGGCTTACACGAATAATAAAAACATTGGTGAGGCAACCATTACCATTACAGGTGAGAAGAACCTGATGGATGAGCGAGATGAGAAATTCACCATTGTTGCCAAGTCCCTTTCGAATCTGACATTTACATTGGGCGGACAGGAAGTAAAACAAATCGCTGAGAATACATACCTGGCAACCTATAGCGCAGAATATACGGGAAGATCTATTTCTCCTGACATCGTGGTAAAAGACGGAGAAACTACGGTACCAAAGAGCGGCAATTATAAGACGAGCTTTAAAAATAATATCGATGCGGCAACTTATAATGCTGATAATCCAACCAAATCACCATATGTAGAAATTAGTGGTCAGGGAAATTATGATGCTTCAAAAGTTACAATTTATTATACAATCGCACCGAAGAATATCACGTCCGAAGCGAGCGGTATTACGATCACAGATACACAGAAATTAGAAAAAGTTGATGAAAAACGTATACCGGTGGTAAAGGTTGTCAACACAACATTTAATAATCTTGTATTGACAAAGGATACCGATTATACCGTAACCGCAGGTGAGGACAGTAAAACATCCGGTGAGGGAAAGATTGCAACTATCACAGGTATTGGCAACTATATCGGAAGCAGGGAAATTACATATACCATTGGTAACAATCTGGTTCTTGGTGGAACGGTAGAATTACACAACCCTTATGATGATTCTACTATAAAACCGGCATCTTCCGGTGATTACTATGTGCCATATTGGGGCAGAGGAGATGACGGAAACAGTGTAAAACCTGTTTCAAAACTTACATATACAGATAGTGAAGGAAAATCAGTTAATCTGACAGAAAATACGGACTATACGGTGTCATATACGACGGAAGCCGGTGGTATGGGATCTACGGAATGCGTTGTCATTACTTATACAGGTAAGGGCGAATATTATGGAACACTGACGAGACGTTACTATGTGACGGTTGTTGTGCTGGATAATGAAAGTTCCGTCACCGTAAAAAATACAGATACAAACCATCCGACAGCTGGATTTGAATATGTATATAACGGAAATAAGATTACACCGCAACTTGAAGTGACATATACAGCATCCGGTAAGACGATTAAGCTGGTGGAAGGTACTGATTACCAGTTTACAGCCACGGATGTTGGTCCAAATGTTGGCAAGTATACAGTGCAGGCAAAGGGAATCGGTCACTACAGCGGCACATTAAGCCAAGTGTATACTATTGTGGCAAGTGACCTTAGCGCATGCAAATTATCATCAACAACACTTCCGGACTATACTTATACCGGAAAAGAAATCAAGCCGGATGTCAGTGGAATTACAATTACAAATACGGCTGGAACTGTTTTAAAACAGGGTGTTGACTACGAAGTAAAGGGATATAGCAATAATAAGGAAATCGCAGACAAAGGAGGGGCAAATGCACCTACAGTTACCTTGATGGGTATTGGAAATTACAGCGGTACCGTTGATCTCAAATTCTCAATTGTTACAAAGAGCATTTCTGATAATGTGACCGTAGAAGCAATACCGGATCAGATGTTTACCGGAGAAAAACTTACACCAAGTGTTTCTCTGATGTATGGTGATGTCGTTCTTAAAGAGAATACAGACTATAAATTAACATACAGCAGTAACGTGAATCCTGGAAAGGCAACGATTTCCATCGAGGGTACCGGTGCATACAGTGGAACCCTTACGACAAACTTTAACATTTTAGGCGATTTGAGTAACGCCAACCTATTTACAATTGGTGGATGCAAAGATCGCTATAATCTAAATGCAGACGGTACCTTGGGATTTTCAGATGCACCTGTCAGCATTACCTATACCAATGCAGTTAATGTAGATAGTTCGGGTAATTTCAATAAATTAATCCTGGATAGGACAAACTATGAAATTCAGCAATATAATTGCGATACACCTGGACAGGGCGAATTGATCTTTGTTGGAAAGAATTATTGTATTGGCAGCCAGATTATTCCGATTAAAGTAATTGGTGATTTGAATAATGCCAGTGTGGTTAATGTGAATGAGCAATACGACTATACGGGACGTCAGATTACGCCGACACCGATTGTTCAATATGGATCACAGGTATTAGCAGAGGGTCAGGATTATACATTAGAATATGGTGACAATGTAGCGGTTGGTAAAAATGCTGGAAACATTGTTATTCGAATGATGAGCGGTACAGATACCTACTACACAGGAACAAAGACGGCAAACTTTAATATTTATTACAATTTGTCAAAAGCTGTTGTCACAGGATTAGATAGCACATATCCTTATACCGGCAGTGAGATTAAGCCGAAACCACAAGTGACTTGTGCAGGAAAGCTCTTGCAGGAAGGTGCTGACTATAGCCTTACCTATACCAATAATACAGAAGCCGGTACAGCATCGCTTGTGATTAACAGTGTTGATGGTGCATCCATAGGAAATCAGGTGATAAACTTTGAAATCAAGGGTATCAATCTGGCAGATTCCGGAATGAATATCACATTAGATGGTCAGTTGTCGGGAACAACCGTTACTTACACAGGGGATTATATCCAGCCGGCAGTGGCAGTGACCTATGGCGGTAAGACCTTAACCCAGACCAAGGATTATAATGTTAGTTATGCAGAAAATCTCAATGTGGGACAGGCATCCGTAACCGTAAGTGGTGCAGGAAGCTATTACGGCGCTGTAACAAAATACTTTACGATTACACAGAAGGATCTTGCTGGAACGGACATCAATGTAAAGGTTTCTGATGCCGGTTATGCTGGAGGACACCCGGTTGTGCCGCAGATGAGTATTACTTATAACGGTCATACGTTACAGGAAGGAACGGATTATACTTATGAGCTGTCAAACAATGAGCAGGTTTCTGTTGGCAGCAAAGCATCTGTGACATTTACCGGTAAGGGCAATTACACAGGAACAAGAAGTGCCGAATTTGAAGTAACAAAGGTAAATCTTGCCGGTGGAACCGTAAAATTAGATAAGACCTCTGCTGTTTATACAGGGGAAGTGATTACACCGGAAGTGGAAGTGAGTTGTCCGATCGGTGATGGTACAACATACATCTTGCAGAAGGATGTTGACTATACAATCAATTATGGCAACGGCATCAAAGATGCTGGAAAGTATAATATTTCAATTGTTGGAAAAGACAACTTCTATGGTTCTTTGAATCCTACCTTTACGGTAGAACAAAAATCCATTGCGGCAGATGATATTACAGTATCCGTCCCGGATATGGATTATACCGGCTCTGCAGTAGAACCGAAGTTAGTGGTTACAGATACCACAAGAGGTGTAGAGCTTGTGAAGGGAACAGATTATGATGTGACCTTTAAGAATAATACGAACTCTGCGTCAAAAGATGATGCGGATGCGGCACCAACCGTGAAAATTACCGGTAAAGGTAATTATGGAGAGAGCCGAGAAGCAACCTTTAACATAGGAAAATCCCTTGCAGATGCACAGGTACGTATTGCGCAGGAACAGCAGGAATTTACCTATGATGGAACATCGCATATTCCAACATACGCCGTATATCTTTCTGATGGTACATTGTTACAGGAAGGAACCGACTACGAACTTATAGATATAGAAGATTCTATCAACGCCGGCACAAAGACACTTGCTGTCAAGGGAATTGGTAACTACTATGGCAAACCGTTCGCATATTATCGCATTAACCAGAAGGTGGCAAAAGCCGCTGAAATTGATGTGGTACTGGATTTACCACAGGATAAGGACGGCAATTATGTGACGACTTATACAGGTAGTGCGATTACACCAGCCATTAAGGTATATGATACTTCTATCTCAACAAAGACAGAGGTTGATCCAATCAACTATAGTATTTCTTATGTTAATAATGAAAATATAGGAAGTGTGGACAGCCCGGCATTTGCTGTAGTTTCCTTAAAAGGAAATTATGCGCTGGGATCAGAGACAAAGAGTCAGGCGTTTGTTATCAAAGCAAAGGATATTTCCAAATTTAAACTGGTATTAAATGATAAGCGTGTCGTTTATACCGGAAATGCGATTACACCGGATATATCTGTTATGTATGATAATGGTGTTGACCCAGTGTGGACACTTACAGCAGGTGTTGATTATGATCTGAAACTGACAGACAACACAAATGCAGGACACGCAACGGTGACAGCTGTTGCTAAGGGAAATTATACAGGTGAAGTGTCAGAAGAATTTGATATTGTAGCTTCCTTAAAGGATGCAAAAGTTACCATAGAACCACAGTTCTATACTGGAAAAGCAATAGAACCACCGGTTACAGTAGAGTGTGGCGGAAATGTTCTGGAAAAGGATGTTGACTACAAGGTAGATTATTATTCAGATGACAATTACACAACAGGTGGCTATGTCATTATTACACCATTGGCTTCTTACTATAGTGATAGTGCAAGATGTGCATATACGATCAGCGCAGATATGTCACTACTTCGTGTAAAGAATTATGCAAACCAGTATACATACACTGGTAAAGCAATCAAGCCGGACTTCGTTATCGAAGATCCGAGTGGTAACAAGGTAGCTTACGATGCATCTGCAGTGGTATATGGACGTATGAGTGCGGACGAAGCTGCAGCGACAGATATTGCAGATGTGAAAGAAGATGCATGCGTGAACATTGGAACCATTACGGCATTTATACCAGTTTCGTTAGCTGGTAAGAGTGAAGTTATGCGTGCAACGTATGAGATTATTCCAAAGAATGTAAATGCATGTAATATCATTCAGTTGAGTAAGAATACCTATACCGGAAAAGCCATTGAACCAAAGGCAACCTTGTTGTATGATGGAAAAGAGTTAATCCAGGGAACAGAATATAGCGTTGTTTACAACAATAACGTGAATCCGGGAGTTGCCACGGCAACAGTACAGGGGCTTGGTAACTATACAGGAACCAGTGTATTGAAATATAATATTATTGCTCCGGTTATGGTTGGGTTACGCGCACAGGCAGCGAGTGAATCAAGTATACAGGTGGCTTGGCTGAAAAATGGAAAAGCAACCGGATATGAGATTTATAGCGAGGATAATCGCATTAAGTATGGAACAACATCATCCACCAATTTTGTGGTAAATGGTCTTAAGAACTCTACGACATATACGTTCCACGTGCGTTCTTACGTAACCGTTGGAGGCAATACGACCTATGGAGAAATGAAGTCTGTAACAGCTTATACAAAGGTGGCATCCACAGATAAACTTGTGGGAACATCTACAGCCAAGAGAACAGCAACATTGACATGGGATCGCAGCAATACAGTAGGTGGTTATGAGATTTACCGCAGTACAACGGAGAATGGAACTTATAAGAAGATTGCAGTTGTACCAAATGGAAAAGGAACATACACCGATAATACGGTAGGAAGCAACAGAACGTATTATTATAAGGTGCGTGCCTACAAACCAATCAATGGTTCTTATGTTTATGGAGATTACTCAAAGACAATAGCAATCACTGTAAAGTAGGAATAATGCATGCAGGAACAAGGAAAATATAAGATCGGCGAATACACCTTCCAGACCTTTCACGAATATCGTGATGGTCAGGAAGATGTACGCAAGATCGAATGTATCAACAAAGAATTAAATATACAGGATCCCGAAGTTGCGGTGCGCTTATACAATGATATCCGTAGTGGGAAAATTGTGTTTAAGACACCGATTGGGGATCAGTTTTTTGCACATCTGGCAGATATTGTAGCGGATAAGTCCGTTGATTTGTTAGAGGACAAAGCAGTTGTGGAAGAGGCAGAGGGTAAGG
Source organism: uncultured Lachnospiraceae bacterium (assembly GCA_934352055.1). GTDB lineage: Bacteria > Bacillota > Clostridia > Lachnospirales > Lachnospiraceae > Pararoseburia. The sequence continues at coordinate 18,885 of CAKRJY010000011.1, read as the reverse complement.
TGAAATACCAAAAGATTTTAGGCGTTGGTTTTGTCATCTTAGCCGTTGTCTCTTTTGCTGTGTTTGGAATTGCAGAGCTGCGCGACATTGTGACAACACGTCAGATGCAGAAGCTGGCGAACCAGGTGGAAGTGCCAAAGGAAGAAGATACAGCAAAAAAACAAAAAAATTCGACAGAAGCAACGGGTGATGGTGCGGCGGAAGCGACGACTCCAAAGGAAGAAACGACAACACAGAATTTGACCGTTTTGCCGGAATATGCAGAACTTATACAACAGAATCCGGAGATGGTGGGCTGGATTTCCATTGATGACACGGAAATTAATTACCCGGTAGTGCAAAAAGATAATACGTATTATCTTACCCATGGATTTGATCAGAACAACAATACCAATGGCAGCATTTTCATGGATGAGCGCTGCAGTATTGTAAGTCCAACGATTAATACAATTATTTATGGACACAACATGAAAAGTGGTATGATGTTTGGCGGCCTGAAGAATTATTTACAGGCGGGATATTTAGAAAGTCATAAGTATATCCAGTTTAATACCATTTACGAAAAAAGAACATATGAAATCGTAGCGGTGTGTTTGTCGGAAGTGCAATACCAGGATGAAGATGCGTATCGGTACTATGATTTCATCACCTCCACTTCGGCGCAGGATTTACAGGATTTTGTTGAAAATGTAGATACACTGGCGGTATATGGAAATGCAGATGGCCTGACGCAGCAGGATAAGCTTCTGACACTGTCTACCTGCAACAGTTATACAGAGGATGGACGATTATTTGTGGTAGCCAAACAGGTGCAATAGGTGTATAATATACTAAATGTTGTAGATTTTATTTCTAAAAAGAATTATACGGAGATAAGAGAATGAAAAGAGGTACAAAAATAGGCTGGCTTCTGATTGCGTTATCTGTGATTTTATCCGTTTGGGTGATTGTTAGTCAGAGTTCAGATGCAAGCCAGACGACAGAATCCGGATTGGTTTTAAGCGATGATGGAACGGTTCTGGAACAATATACAGGCAGTGGCGGAGCGGTTACGATTCCGGATAGTGTGACCACAATCAGTGCAGGTGTCTTCAATGGAGACAAAAATATTACACAGGTGATTATGCCGTCTTCGGTAACATCTATGGGAACGGGTGTCTTTAGCGGCTGTAGCTCACTGGCATCGGTTTCTCTGAGTGCTTCTTTGAATAGTATCCCAGAGGAAAGCTTCCGTGAATGTTTATCGCTGAGCTCTGTAACCATTCCAGAGAGTGCAACGACCATTGCAAGCAATGCCTTTTATGGATGTGCATCTCTTGGTTCAGTAAGCATTCCGGCAAGTGTCAGCAGTATTTCTACAGATGCTTTCAGCGGATGTGGTAATCTTTCCGATATTTCAGTGGCATCCGGCAACGGGGCATATGCTTCATCGGATGGATGTTTATACAATGCTTCCAAGACAAGATTGTTACTTGTTCCAGAAGGCAAGACTTCTCTGGCAATAGCAGCGGGTACGACAACTATAGGAGCAGGCGCATTACAGGATTGTACAGGCATTACATCCGTATCACTTCCGAATGGTGTGACCACAATTGAAGCAAACGCCTTTTCAGATAGTGCAGTCGACACGATTACGATTCCGGAAACGGTGACATCCATTGCATCACAGGGTTCGTGGACGCCATCGACAATTTATGGCGCTGCAGGATCAGCAGCAGAGCAGTATGCAAAGAATAACGGTATCGTCTTTGTGGTACAGGGAAATACATCGGATCCGGACGCACCTGATAATAATGGAAATGGTGGTAACGGTAATAACGGTAACAACGGTGGCTCAACCGGAGATAATGGCAATGCCGGTAATAACGGTAACGGTGGTACAGCCGGAGGTAATGGCGGCACGACGAATAGTGGCGATGTCGTAAATCCAGATGGTTCGATTACACATGCAGATGGTTCCGTAACAACAGCCGATGGAAAGGTCATTAAGAGTGCTTCTGCGACTGGAGGAGCATCCCACACAAAGGATGCAACACCGACAACGGCAGATGGTATTGATCCACGTTACTTCCTGTGCTTGGCAATTTTTGCAGGCGGTATCGGTGTGATTTTATATAGCCGTTTTAATAAGATGAGATATCTTAGTGAGAATCACAAGAAGAGATCTTAAAAGAGAGTAAGGGGAAACAAATTTAAGCATTCAAGGAGCAGTTGTGTAGACTGCTCCTTTTAAGCGAAAGGGAATTGAGAGGAGAAAAAGGGGAATGTTTACAAGAATGATCGTACAGGGGATTTTGATTGTTATTTACACCCTGGGATTTGCAGGATTATTGGTGGCGGCGCTGCCAAAGTACAAAAAGAAGTATTATGTGCCGGTTAAGATGATGTGTAGTGTGTCGTTTGTAGTGATTGCAGCGATTTTTGCATATGTCAGTGGCCATACAAGATACTTTTTCATGTTGCTGGTTCCACTGCTTTTTTGTGCAGCCGGTGATTTGTATATGGGATTTTACCAGATTGCGAGTAAAAAGAAACATATGCTGATTGGCATGATTTTGTTTTTACTGGCACATATGGGATTTTTGATCAGTTTTTTCCGTATTGATGCAACCATAACCTGGTGGAATATTGTTCTTCCGATTGTGGCAGTGATTGTCTTTTTCACAGTAAAGAAATTATCGCATCTGCACATGGGAAGATTGACTATTCCGGCTTCTATTTACTGTGTCTTCCTATCTTTGATGCTTTCAAAGAGTACGCAGTATATGGTGCTTTATCCGGGGCTTGCTTCTGGTTGGCTGGGATTAGGTGGAATGCTTTTCTTTACATCGGATTTCACCATTATCTTCCTTTATTTTTATAAGTTCCATAAGCAGGAGAGTCGTCGAAGAATCCATTGCATCAACTTAGCCACATATTATTTCGGTATTTTGGCATTTGACATCAGTATTTTATATTTTGCTGGAATGTAAAGAGAAAAGAAACATAACATAGTAAAAGTCCTTCCTGTAGTGGGGAAGGACTTTTACTATTATAGAGTCTTTTATAGAAAATCTTAGGAAATAGCTTGATTTTTTACTGTCTGTAATGCTTTTGCTACAGGTGGTATGGCAATGACAATCAGAGTGATTAATGCCTCTGCGCCAAGATATGAACCGTTGTAAGCCAGAGAGTAAACAGCTGCATTTGGGAAGTTGTCCGGTGCATACATACCGAAGAAAATCCAGCCGGAAAGGAAGGCGAAGAAATAACGTCCTAAAACGGCTGCAATATATCCTTTGATGAGACCATGCTTGGAATTGTGGAAAATACCTGCAAGTCCGAGAGCACCAAATGCCAGGATGTAATCTACTAACATTTGTGGGAAACTTAAGATATAAGGGTCAAGCAGCAACTGCAATACACCATAAGCGATGGCAACGGTAAGTCCACCACCGAGGCCGTACCAATAGCCGATTAACACGATAAAAAGCATGGAAAACAGTGTGACAGATCCGCCCATTGGCATTTCAAATAATTTGATCATAGAGGTCACGGTAGCAAGTGCGATTGCCATAGCAGAAAATACCAACTGCTTTGTGCTCATTTTCTTCTTGTTGCCAAAGATTGCTGCACCCAATAAAAGAAGTGCGATAAATAAAATGATAAGGCCGGTATAACCAGCAGTTGTAAGATTGTAGGTGGTATCGCCGTACTCATCTACATAAGGTGTTACAAAAAAACTCATAAAAAAATCTCCCTTCATTTGTATATGCTAGGAGATGGTTTAAACGCTTCCTTACGCCGGCATTGTCCGGTTCAAGTAATAAGGGTCGATGCATGCATCTCTCAGCCTAAAAGGCACCCCTAGCATAGTTTTATGTATTGATTTGTTTTTCAACGTTTGCTAGTATATCAGTATTGCGTAGAGATGTCAACGCAGATTTATAAGATTGTAAGTGGGTGCTGCTTTTTTAAGGCAGTCCAAAAGAATGGAAAAGAGGGATATTTATGGTCACATTGCTGGCAAAACTCTGCATCAAGGATTATAAGAATTACGAAGATACAAAGGTGCGGGAGCGATACGGAATTTTAAGCGGCGCGGTCGGAATTGCGCTTAATGTGATGCTTTTTATATTAAAATTTTTTGCGGGATTGCTGAGTCGGTCCATTGCCATTACAGCCGATGCGTTCAACAATTTATCTGATGCGGGATCGTCTGTTATTACACTGTTAGGTTTCAAGTTATCATCGGCAGAACCGGATTCGGAACATCCATTTGGTCATGGACGCATCGAATATTTATCAGGTCTGCTGGTGTCTGCCATTATTGTGATTATGGGATTTGAATTGCTGCGGGATTCAGTGGATAAGATCATTCATCCGCAGGATATGGTCTTCTCTCCGCTTGTCATTGTCATTTTGATCGCCTCTATTGCTGTAAAAATGTACATGGCATATTACAATACATCACTGGCAAAGAAGATAGATTCGGCGGCAATGAAGGCGACAGCGACCGATAGTATGAGCGACTCACTGGCTACCTTTATCGTTCTGGTATCTACGATATTTTGTGAATTTTCATCTTTACATATTGATGGCTATTGCGGTGTCATTGTAGCAGCAATTGTCATCTGGGCGGGCTTATCGGCTGGAAAAGAAACCGTGGATCCATTGCTTGGGCAGCCACCAGAACAAGGTTTTGTAGAACAGATCGAAGACATTGTTATGGCGCAGGAGGGAATCATTGGCGTGCATGATCTGGTGGTTCATAATTATGGACCAGGGCGTGTGATGATATCGCTGCACGCGGAGGTTCCGGCGAATATAGATGTTATGGAATCACATGATGTGATTGATCGTACGGAGCATATTCTAAAACAGCAATTACATTGTGAGGCGGTCATACATATGGATCCGGTCGTGACGGATGACCCACGTGTAGATGCGTTGCGTGATGCAGTAAAAGAAGTGGTAACAAAATGGAACGATAAAGCATCCATTCATGACTTTAGAGTCGTGTTCGGAAATACACATACGAATCTGGTGTTTGACATCGTAGTGCCATACCAGATGAAGGATTCGGAGAAAGACATACAAAAGGCAATCCAGACGCGCGTGTGGGAGGCGGTTGGAAAGCAGTATTTTGTAGCGATGGATATTGATCGTCAGTATGTATAGAGGAAAAAAGAAAAGGCGTTGTAGCGGCAGAATTTGAGGGGTTACCTCCGTGCTGTTACAACGCCTTTTGTCATATGATTTTATAAATGCTTTTGTTTAATTCTGTGCTTCCTCGTCGTCGGATTCTAATGCGTCCTCATCCGGCTCTTCTGTACTAGCAGGAGCATCGGAAACATAATTTGGATCAATAACCGTGAATTCGTTGGATTCACGGAAAATGGTATTGCTTGATCCTACCTGACAAACGGTAATGACATCACCATTTTCAACTGCGGAAGACTTGATAGTCAGGCATTGTCCACTTTCATATGTGGTTGGTACCTTTTCACCATTGACGAACACTTTACTCCACTTTGTGAAGTTCGAGCCGTAAATGTGTAACTTGCCATCAAAGAAGTATGCACGGTCAACGACTACATCGGAAACGCCCATTTCCAGATCAGATGCAGGATATTTATCGATTCCGCCATAAGCATAACGCTTTCCGTATAAAAGATCGTACTGTAAAGCCTCAAGATCTGTCATATATGCTGGTGTTCCGGCTTTTACGCCTTCTTTTATCTTGCTCTGATGATAATTGGTCATGGTGCCCTCATGGATGCCAAGACGGTCTAAATATTCGGAAACTAACTGGTAGGACGTCAAGTCCTGATCTTCTTTTTCCATATCAAAATTGTTCCATGTAAAGTATTTGGTCTGGAACAGATCACCTGTAGCAACTTCGCTTTCGGTTAAGCCCATGGTTGGTAAATGGTCGCCAAACATCATTACTAAAGTTGGTTCCCCGCGTTTATCGAGCTCTTCGATGTATGACTGGATAAATTCGTCAACATTGTGAATCTGGTTGATATAATATTCCCAGGCATATGTCTGCTCCTCGGTTTTACCATTACAGGTAACACCGACAGCCGGGTTATCAAGTACTTTATAAGTAGGATAATCACCATGTCCTTCTACGGTAATGGTATACACAAAGTCCGGTCCTTCGGTAGAGTCAAGTGCCTCTGTGGTTGCAGGTGTTAAAATATCATCGGTTGGCCAGGAACCAAGAGGTGTATATTCTGTGATATCTAGCATTTCCTTACTTTGGAAAGAATCAAAGCCCATCATGGAGAAGGCATTGGCACGACTGTAGAAGTTACCGCCATTGTTATGCACAACGTGGCTGCTGTAACCGAGGTTACGCAAATCGTCGGCAAAACTTTCACAATCCGTCTTCTTTAGAATGGTTTTCTGCGGATATTCGCCCGGTCCAAAGAATTGACAGGACATACCGGTCAAAACTTCAAATTCTGAGTTACAGGTTCCGGCACCGACAACAGGTACGGTCAGATGTCCGGTAGAATAATTTTTCTCTAAATAATGTACAAAAGGAATCGGATCCTCTGAGGTTTCGATAAAGTTTGCTTCACTGACATCAAAGAAAGATTCCAAAAGGATGACAACGATATTTGGACGTTCATCCTCCTTGATGGTGGATTCTCCCTGCTTAGTCTCATCAACAATTGCCGTAATGGAATTCTGGTCGTAATTTCTTGGTTCTGACATACCGCGGTTAAAAATACTGGTAGAAAATCCATATAGATAACCATAATCCAGATATCCCTGTGCAAGGTTTCCAAAATATGTGGAAAGAACACCTTGTCCCTGCAAAGCAGAAGTAGTCATAGGTACACTTGCAAAACAGCCGACGATAAACAGAAGCTTTAACCAATATGGGAAACGCGGTTTTAACTTCTTGCCTTTGATGAAAATGCGCACCATCCATAGGGCGTACAACACAAGTGCTGTTACAGCAATGGCTGCCTGCTGCGATGAAAAATAGTTGGTATTTTGCATGGTAAGCAAATCACCAATCATGGCAATATCTGTAAAGCCAAATGGTGTGACACGGTTGAGCAGAATAATGCAGTTCGTAATACCTAAAGCTACAAAAACAGCACTGATACACATACGCATAAATGTCTGTCTGCTCATAATATAACAAAGAGAATAACATACAAAAATCAGATAGGAGTTGTATAGGTATGCTCCGGTATGATTTGTCACAAAGCCCCATGCCTCAATGAAGGAATGACGGGATAACCATTCCATAACAAAACACATAATAAGTGATAGCGGGATGTGTTCAATCAAAGAATAACGGTTCAACCAGTTGCTGATTTTCTGCAAACGTTCACTTTCCTGTATTTTTTTGATAAATTTTGGGGTTGGAATTTTAGAAGTCAGTGCTGACCATTTATTTCCAAGAGATTTAAAGAAACCTCCAATTTTTGAAATGATTGTTTTCATATAATATATGCCTCCAAACAAAAACACTCTTTTGCGCCACATATTAAGTATAGTTAAAAATGTGACAAAAATGTGAAAGTCACAAAAAGTAACAAGACACATTAGGAAAAGAGTGATAAAATGTAGATGTTATTTGATGAATTTATTGATAGCATCTTCTAAATCGGTAAGACACTGCTCATCGCCGGTTTCGACAGCGTCGACAACACAATGGCTGATGTGTTCTTTGAGGATGAGTTTGCCTATGTTATTGATGGCAGACCGTACAGCTGCTATCTGTATCAATACTTCACTACAATCACGACCATCTTCTACCATGGTACGCACAGCTTCCATGTGACCGATTGCACGGTTCATGCGGTTGATGACAGATTTGGTGTGTTCTGGTGAATGTGTGTGTGTATGTGAATGAGCATGTGAATGCCCATGTGGGTGTTCATGTTCATGATCGTGTGAATGATGATGCTCATGTGTATGATTATGTTCTGCAGCAGTTGCTGCGTCCATAATTTCATGATCCGACATTTATATGACCTCCAGTCGATTAATCTGCCGTGAAATTATATCATGTTGGACAGGGATTTGCAAGGAAGCCCCGAAAATACTGGAATTGACTGTAGCAAGGATTGTTAACGAAATAGGAATAGGGAAGAGAAGAGTATGAAGCTGAATTTTAGAGAAAAAGGAATTCCAAAATGGGTGAAACATCGCCTGGGCGTGTTGTTTCTTATATTTATAGGAGCATTGGTGTTTTTTCAAATTGTTCTCAATAGGGGAGAAGAAGAAAAAAAGGTTACGATGGCTGATGCGACGCTTCCATTAGTTGGAGTCAAGACATATGACCACACGATGGGAGAATTGCATGGATATCGGACGGAGATGGATGCCTGCTATATGAGAGATGCGCTGATACCGCTGGATTCCAAGCGTAAAATGGATCTTACGATTGACACGTATGGATATGATATTGATCGTGTTTCTTACGAAGTGCGCAGTCTGGATACACAGCGTAAAATTGCGGATACCAAAATAAATGACTGGTCCAAAGATGGAAATACCTGGACAAAGTCACTCCAGATTGAAAATCTGGTGGATGAGGGAGAGGAATATCTCTTTATTCTGAAACTGCATTGTGGTAGTGGAAATCTCTATTATTACACGCGTATTACATTGCCGGAAGAAACTTACGCCAAAAAGTGTCTAGAGTTTACCGATCAATTCCATGATGTTTCTATGAGTGATCAATATGAGACATTGGCTTCTTATCTGGAACCGTCTGAGTATACGGACAAGAATGATCTTGGCAGCGTTGGGATTGATTCTTCCATTGATCAGGTCGGATGGCGTGGATTTAACGGTACACAGGTAGGAAAGCCATTGGTATCCTTTACCGATATCAATGATACGTATGCTTCTTTGGTATACACCTATCAGATGGAAGAACAGAACGATGGCGTGTCCACCTATTATAATGTGGAAGAATATTATAAGGTACGTTATACCGATTTGCAGATCTACTTATTGGATTATAAGAGAACCATGGAACAGATTGTGGATGTGGCTGCGGTTGGTGTCAGCGGGAACAAATTGGGCGTTGGCATAACAAATGGCGATATCGAATATCTATCCAATGAGACTGGAACGATCGTTAGCTTCGTGCAGGCGGGAGAATTGTTTACGTACAACCAGAATAAACAGACATTCACAAAAGTATTTGGCTTTGTCGATGATCCAACGGATGTGCGTCAAAACTATGGGCAGCACAATATTCGTATTTTAAATATTGATGAAACAGGAAATATGGATTTTGTCGTATATGGTTATATGAATCGCGGCGAGCACGAGGGCGAGAGCGGCATCAACTTATATCATTATGACAGTATAAAGCAGGAAGCAATAGAGCAGGTATTTATTTCAACAACACACTCTTATCAGATTTTAAATGCAGATTTCAGTGATCTTTTGTATGAAAACGCAGAAGGTGATTTCTATATTATGATGAGCGGTACATTGGCAAAAGTCGGACTAAACGATTTATCCACCAAAGAAATGGTTACCAATCTGAAATCAGGTCAGTATGCCGTGTCCTCTTCCGGACGTTATGTGGCATGGATTACAGGGGATGAAGTTGCCGATGAAATATCCATTATGGATTTGGAAACGGAAAAAACACGTACCATTGCAGCTGCGAAGGGGACAAAAATCAAACCGCTGGCATTTATGACAGAAGATTTCGTTTATGGAATTGCCAATGAAAGTGACATTTCTACAGATGCGGCAGGAAGTGTTGTCTATCCGATGGCGAAAGTGGAGATTGTCGATACCTCAAGTGACGATTTTCAGGTGCTGAAAGAATATGCGAAATCAGGTATTTATGTGACTGGTGTGACGAAGAATTCTTATACCTTGTATCTGGATCGTGTGACAAAGCAGGATGGTATGTGTGTTGCAACAACGCAGGATACCATCAAAGATACTGCGGGAGAACAGAATAAGACAGTTAGCATAGAAAAAGTGGTTAAAGAAGGCCAGGGACTTGCTACAGAGTATGTGATGGCAGAATTGGAAGAAGGCCAGTCTATTCATAGCGTTGCGTCATCAGAGGCAGTACTGGCAACGGTGAATGAGACGAGAAGTATTTCGATTTCAGCAACAGAAGGGCAGGAGACGTATTTTGTTTATGTAGGAAATCGTGTAACTCTGACAACGCAGAATTTAAATAAGGCAATCGTAGCTGCAGATGCAGATATGGGGCTGGTGATTGATAACCAGCAGCGTTATATTTGGAATCGTGGTAAAAAGTCTTATGTAAATGCATTTAATGGTATTGAGGCAAGTGCTTCGGATCGCAGTTCGAATACTTCAGCAGGATGTATCAGTGCTATTTTACAGCGGGAAGGAATGAGTGGAGAAGTGCATGCGCTTTTGAATCGTGGAGAAACCCCGATGTCTGTGCTTAGTACATCCTTAAAGGACAAATTGGTTCTGGATTTGACAGGATGTAATTTGAGTGAAGTATTGTACTATGTGAGCCAGGGAACGCCGGTGTATGCAAGAACAGGAGACGATGCCGCGCTTCTTATTATTGGATATGATGCCGCAAATATTATCGTATACCACGCAGATACAGATACTTATACAAAGATGTCAACCGATAATGCAACGCAGCTGTTTGAAGGAGCAGGTAATGTATTTATCAGTTATGTAGAATAAAAACAGTGACAGAAAAGAATCCCCCAAACATCAAATTGGATGTCTGGGGGATTCTTATTAGGATATCGTTATTCTTATAACTCGCCGTTATTATATCTGTTTACAACCTTGTGAATGCGGTCGTATGGATTTAATAATTCAGAGATAGAGCAATCATGATTTAAAGTATCAATGATGTAAGCGATATACTTACTCATATCACAGTTGATGTAATATGGGCGGCTTAAAAGCTCTGGTGTCTGGTAAGTCAGGTTTGTTGTTACAACACGGTAGATGATGCCTTTTTCTACGGCTTCATCAAATTTTTCCAAACCATTGGTGAAAAGACCAAAGGTTGCTACAACAAAGATTCTGTTGGCTTTACGCTTCTTGAGTTCTGTTGCAACATCAATCATACTTTCACCGGAAGAAATCATATCATCAACGATGATAACATCCTTGCCTTCTACAGAAGCACCAAGGAACTCATGGGCTACGATCGGGTTACGTCCGTCTACAATCTGGCTGTAATCACGTCTCTTATAGAACATACCCATATCTACACCAAGTACACCAGCCATGTATACGGCACGGTTTGTACCACCTTCATCCGGGCTGATGATCATGAGATGATCGTTGTCAATCTTTAAGTCCTTTACGTTCTTTAAGATGTTCTTGATGAACTGGTAAGCTGGCTGTACTGTTTCAAATCCATGAAGTGGAATTGCATTCTGTACACGTGGATCATGTGCATCAAAAGTGATGATGTTGTCAACACCCATGTTGATCAGTTCCTGTAATGCAATTGCGCAGTCAAGTGACTCACGGGAAGAACGCTTATGCTGACGGCTTTCATAAAGGAATGGCATAATAACAGTGATTCTCTTTGCTTTTCCTTCAATAGCAGCAATGATACGCTTTAAGTCAGCGTAGTGATCATCCGGTGACATATGATTGGTCTGTCCACAGAGTGAATACGTAAGGCTGTAGTTGGTAACATCAACAATCAAAAATATGTCAAGTCCACGTACAGACTGTAAAATGGAACCCTTAGCTTCGCCGGAACCAAATCTTGGAACAGCGGCCTTAACAATGTAGGAATCGCTCTTGTAACCAGCGAGAGTGATGTGATCGTAATGCTCTGCATCACGGTCTTGTCTCCAGTCGACAAGGTAATTGTTGACTTTGGCACCCAGCTCCTTACAGCTCTCGAGTGGGATGATACCCAAAGTACCTACAGGTGTGCTTTCTTTTAAGCAGATTTCTTCGTTTGGCATGAATCTTTTACTCCTTTGTTCTTTAAGATTTATTGGATAATTTTTTCTTGATGCGAATATCGTCACCAAAAAGTTTACAAGGTTGATAATTGCTGAAAATGCGGGAAGAAGTACGCTCTGTGTAAACTTCGCGCAATTGACGCATCGACAGATTAGTGGAAATCACAGTGGATTTGCCACGCAATAACCGCTCATTTAGGCATAGGAATAGCTGGGAAGTTGTAAAAGAATTAGAAAACTCTGTCCCCAAATCGTCGATGATCAGCAAGTCACATTGAAAGATCTGTTCATGTGCTTCCATGGCATCTTCGTCTTTTTGAAATACGTCTTTTTCAAAAATATCAAAAAACTGAAATGCCGTGAAATAAATAACAGAATGTCCCTGATCAAGCAGAGACTTTGCGATACAGTTTGAAAGAAAGGTCTTTCCTGTGCCTGTGTCGCCATACAGAAGTAGATTACCACCTTCTGATGAAAAATGCTGCACAAAATTCTGTGCAACTTCATAGGCGTCCTTAGCAAAATCCAAAGAAGAACGTCCGGACTTTTCATCGATACTGTCCGATGAGTAATAATCAAAAGAGAAAACATCAAAATTTTCCCGGTCCAAAATGTCAACCAGATGCGATTGTGCATAAACAAGGTCAATAGATGCCTGCACAAAGCAATGACAGCGTTTGCCGTCAATAAAGCCGGTATCCTGACAATCGGCACAATCATAAGGCGGTGTCAGATAGTCTGCCGCAAAGCCATGGGATTGCATGAGATCGATTCGCTGCTTGCGAATATCCTGCAGCTGGGCTTTACGCGAGGCAGAACCTTTTGTATCGCCATTGAGCAGACATTCTACGCTTTCAACCGATAAACGGCTGACCTTTTCATCAAGATCGGATAAGGCAGGAATTGCCTGGTATAATTTTTTTTCGCGCTGCATCATAATCTGATGATTGCGCATTTGTTTATCATTGTATTCTCGCATAAGCGAGTCGTATTGTGCATTGGTTAGTGCCATAAATCATCCTTCTACTTTCGCAGTAATTGTTGTTCGAGCGCTTCATAATATTCATCATCATATTGACGTTGATCAAAATTGTGAAAGCGGTTGGTTTTTGTGCGTGCAACCGGTGTAGAAGCCGCTTTTTGCTGCTTGGTAGAAGCGAAAGCTTCATCAAGACGTGCAATATCTTCCAGATGATGAATGTCTTTTTTGTGCCAGCTGTTTAAAATGGAATCTGCATATTCAAAATTAGCTTTTCCTGTATTACGGATGGTTCTGGCGCATGCTTCCCCGATGATGTCCAGAGAAAATCCATAGGAGCTTGTCCACTTGTGGACATATTCTGTCTCGCGGTCTGTTAGATTGCGTCCGGAAATGCCGAATGCTTTCATGATGGCATAATAAGACTGTGAATGAATATTGGCAGCACTTTTGGCAGCTTCTAACGTAGATATCCGGCTTTCTTTCCAGTTCAAAGCAATCTTATTCATATAATGGAAGCTGCTGTGTCCTTTTTCTACGCAGTATTCCACGAGATACTCAATCATATCCACCGGAAACTGTAATTCCTCGGACCAGAAAAGGATTTTTTCGATTTCTGTTAAATTCAGAGGATGTCCGACATAGCGTTCGGAAATGTAAAGCAACTCTGCAATATCGTCTTTCTTTTTAAAAGAAGCGATCTCACGTGGAGAATAATGACGTGGCTCCGCTGGTAAAAGCACGGTATCGTTTTGCTGTTTCACAGATGGTGCAGGAGAGACAGCAGGTGTATTGGCTGCCACAGGTGTAAATGTGGCAATCGTCGGCTGCACCGGTGCAGGTGTCTCGGCTGCATGCTGCTTTGGTTCTAATAGACAGATGCCGGTCAACTGATTGGCATCGTTATATTCTAATTGTATTAAGTGCATCTGTTCCCAATAGGATAGTCCTCTGCGGATATCGTTTTCCGTATAATGGAACTTGTCCGCCATGGCAGATGGACTAAAATGGCCGTTGCCGTCAGAAAGTACGCGTAATAGATAAAGATAAATCTTTACAAATTCGCCGCTGGCATCCGGCATATAATCATCAATAAATATGTTGGAGACACAAGTCGATGCGTGACTTGTGGCAGTATGTATCTGTATATCTGTCATTTTCATAACCTCTCTTCATTAGCAATCAGAATTATAGCATATAACCAGAGGGTTGAGAAGAAGAAAGTAATCCACAAATCCAGTAAAATCAAGGGGTGTGCGATGTCACGTTTTTGTGGATAAGTAAGGAAACAGGGCATACTTTGGGAAAAAATAATCCACAATTTTGTGGGGATAACTTACTCACAAAAATTGTGGATTATGTGGATAACTCTTATTTCAAGAGGTCTTCTCCAATGTTTACAACATTTCCGGCGCCCATAGTTATCAACAAATCATCGTTCATACAATTTTTTCTCAAAAAGCTTTCAATTTCCTCAAAAGATGGGAAATAGTAGCTTTCTACATGCTTTTTCTGAAGCAAAGTTAAGATATCTTTGGAACTTACACCATAGATATCCTGCTCTCTTGCTGCAAAGATATCTGCGAGAACAACAACATCTGCTAAAGATAAAGCATCTGCAAAATCCGCCAGAAAAGCTTTGGTTCGTGTATAAGTATGTGGCTGGAAGACGCAAATAATACGCTTATGTGGATAATTGTGTGCAGCCGTCAGTGATGCACGGATTTCTGTTGGATGGTGTGCATAATCGTCAATGATAGTAGCGCCTTGGAATTTTCCTTTGTACTGGAAACGGCGGTCAGCTCCACCAAAACGGCGCAGACCTTCTGCAATCTGTTCCCAAGGAAGCTCCATATCCTGGCAAAGTGCAATACAGGAAAGTGCGTTGCTGACATTATGAAGTCCCGGTACAGAAAGCTCTACGCGAGGTAGAGAAGCGCCTTTGTGCATCGGTGTAAATGCAGCACAGCCAAATTCATTATAAGTAATATCTGCAGGATAATAATCACAGTGGTCGTTAAGACCGAACGTGATTACCTGACAGGAAAGGTCTTTTGTGATTTCTTCGTAATCCGGAATTTCACCGTTGATAATCAAGGCACCATCTTTTTGGGTGTTGCCGGCAAATTTGTGGAAAGATGCTCTGACGTCGGCAAGATCTTTGAAGAAATCCAAGTGTTCTGCCTCAATATTTAAGATAATGCTGTATTTAGGGAAGAAGGAATGATAACTGTTCGTATATTCACATGCTTCCGTAATAAACAAATCAGAATCTCCTACATGGATATTGCTGCCAATGGCTTTTAAGATACCACCCACGGATATCGTAGGATCTTCATGACCGCATAATAATACCTGGCTGATCATAGAGGTTGTGGTTGTCTTTCCGTGCGTGCCTGCAACTGCAATGGAGCGAGCATAATGATCCATGATCTGTCCCAAAAGCTGCGCACGGGTAAGCATTGGGATGCCTAACTCTTTTGCATGTGCAAATTCCGGATTATCCGGGTGAATTGCTGCTGTGTAGACAACAATTTGCACATCGGAAGCTATATTTTCGGCAGCCTGTGGGTAAGCAATCACTGCACCAAGACTCTCTAGATGCTGTGTGAGAGGAGATTCCTTGCTATCAGAACCACTGACAGAGAACTCTTCTTTTAAGAGAATTTCTGCAAGCCCACTCATGCTGATACCACCGATGCCGATGAAATGTATTTTTGTTGGTTTTGAAAAATCTATTTTATACATAATTTTGACCATCCATTTTCTTTGATTTCCTATTAAAAAGGTACAAACTGTAAAAAGACAGTTTTTCTTTCTTCTATTATAACTTTATCCATTCAATTTGCAATAACATATCATTTTTTGGACGCATGTAACATATTTTAGGAGAGAAGAATGAAACGATATTCCTAAAATTGTATATATTATCCAAAAAAATTCAGAAAATTACAAGAATATGGGAATATTGTTGCAGAAAAAATAGTCAATATGCTATACTTTATATACAAATTTACACCTGTAAGCTAGGAAGGGTATAAAGTAAGCTGACAGACATGATAAAAGACGTGAGGTGACAGACTATGATTCGCAAAGAGATGATTGCCATGCTTCTGGCAGGTGGACAAGGAAGCAGACTGGGAGTACTTACTTCTGACGTGGCAAAACCGGCGGTATCTTTTGGAGGAAAATACCGCATAATCGATTTTCCACTGAGTAACTGTATCAATTCGGGAATTGATACAGTAGGTGTGCTGACCCAGTATCAGCCATTGGTGCTGAATTCACACATAGGTATTGGTATTCCGTGGGATTTGGATCGCAACAATGGAGGCGTTGCCGTATTGCCGCCATATGAAAAGAGCGATACAAGTGAGTGGTATTCAGGAACAGCAAATGCCATTTACCAGAACATTAAATATATGGAGAGCTACAATCCGGAGTATGTACTGATCTTGTCAGGAGATCATATTTATAAGATGGATTATGAAGCAATGCTTGATTTCCATAAGCAGAAGAATGCAGATATTACGATTGCTGCAATTCCGGTGCCAATAGAAGAAGCAAGCCGATTTGGTGTTGTTTTGACAGATGAGGACAAGCGAATCACCGAATTTGAAGAGAAACCGGAGCATCCGAGAAGTAATCTTGCTTCTATGGGTATTTACATATTCAGCTGGCCGGTATTGCGTGATTCCCTGATCGCGATGAAAGATCAGAGCAATTGTGATTTTGGTAAACATATCATTCCGTATTGCCATCAGGGTGGCAAGCGTATTTTTGCATATGAGTTCAATGATTACTGGAAAGATGTAGGAACGCTTGGTTCTTATTGGGAAGCCAATATGGAACTGATTGATCTGATTCCGGAATTTAACTTATACGAGGAATATTGGAAGATTTACACGAAGCAGGATATTATTGAGCCGCAGTATATCGCTGCAGATGCAGCAGTGGAACGTTCCATCATCGGTGCAGGATCACAGATTTACGGAGAGGTAACGAACTGTGTACTTGGTGCAGGCGTGACGGTAGACGAGGGTGCAGTGCTCAAGGATTCTATCATTATGAAGAACACACACATCGGTAAGGATGCCTATGTGGAAAAGGCAATCATCGCAGAAAACTGTGAGATTGGTGATGGTGACGAGATTGGCGTTGGAGAAGAAGCGGAAAGCTTGTTAAATCCAAAGATTTATGCTTTTGGACTTGCGACAATTGGGGAAGGTACAGTGATTCCACCACAGGTTAAAATTGGTAAAAACACAGCAATCAAGGGCGTGACAACAATGGACGATTATCCGGATGCAGAGCTTCCTAGCGGCGGATATATCATTAAGGAAGGTGAAACATCATGAAAGCATTAGGAATTATTTTAGCGGGTGGAAACAGTAGCAGAATGCAGAACCTTTCTGAGAAGAGAGCCATTTCTGCCATGTCAGTAGCATGTAGTTATCGTTGTATTGATTTTGTGCTCAGCAATATGACGAATTCTAATATTCAGACAGTTGCTGTACTGAGTCAGTACAATGCAAGATCATTGAATGAACATTTGAATTCCTCCAAATGGTGGAATTTTGGTAGAAAACAGGGAGGATTATTCCTCTTTACACCGACGGTTACATCAGACAATAGCTGGTGGTATCGCGGAACGGCAGATGCCATGTGGCAGAATATTGATTTCTTAAAGAAACGCCATGAGCCATATGTTGTGATTGCCAGTGGTGATTGCGTGTCTAAAATGGATTTCAGCGAAATTCTGGAATATCATATTGCAAAGCAGTCTGACATTACCGTAGTCTGTGCAAAATTGCCGGAGTGGGAAGATCCAAAGAGATTCGGTGTCGTAAAGATGGACATGGAAGGCAAGATCCTCGAATTTGAGGAAAAGCCGATGGTAGCAGGATCTGATATCGTTTCTACCGGTGTCTATGTGATCCGGCGCAGAACATTGATTGAACTGCTGGAACAGAGTAACGAAGAAGGTCGCTACAATTTTGTTACAGATGTATTGATCCGCCAAAAAGGATTGAAGAAAATCTATGGCTATATGTTAGATGGCTATTGGAGCAATATTGCATCTGTAGACAGTTATTATCGTACGAATATGGATTTCCTGAAAAAAGATATTCGTGATTATTTCTTCCACCAGGAGCCACAGATTTATTCTAAATCCTATGACCTGCCACCTGCAAAATACAACGCAGGATCGAAGGTGAGCAATAGTCTGATTTCCAGTGGATGTATTATCAACAGTACGGTAGAGAATTCAATTCTCTTTAAGAAAGTTTTTGTCGGCAATAATAGTGTGATTAAAAATTCTATTATTATGAATGGGGCATATATTGGCGACAATGTGTATATTGAGAATTGCATCGTAGAAAGTTCAGAAACGCTTTTGAGCGGAAGCAAGTATATTGGAGAAGGCGAGATTAAGATTGTTTCCGAGAAGAATAAGCGTTACGAAGTACATCAGATAAATGGGGAGGGCTAATGTATGCAGATTACAGATGTGCGAATTCGCAAGATTGAAAAAGAAGGTAAGATGAAGGCGGTGGTATCGATTACCATTGATGAAGAATTTGTGATTCATGACATTAAAATTATCGAGGGCGAGAAAGGAATGTTTATTGCAATGCCGAGCCGAAAAACGGCAGAAGGCGAATACAAGGACATTGCACATCCAATCAAATCGTCTACAAGAGAATTAATACAGAACTTGATTTTGCAGAAGTACAACGAAGAGTTGCTGCAAGATTAGGATTAGGTCGTAAGGCCACGGGGACGCTCCTTTTGCCACAAGGAGCGTCCCTTTTGCCATAATAAAAGGTCTCCTATGATTGATTTATATTTTACCATAGAAGACCTTGCTGTTATTAGCTATTTACAGAAAAAGTTTCACACACTCAATATTTTATCAATTAACTCTGACACAGATTTGACACAGCCTTCTGCATATTGCTTTACAGTAGCTGGAGAATGATG
>CAKRJY010000010.1 GCA_934352055.1 uncultured Lachnospiraceae bacterium | reverse complement strand
CAAAAATTGTCTTTGCCATTGTCTGTTACCTCCACATTCTTTTTTATTTTGAATGTCCGCAAAATCCGTCCTACATCGGAAGGACGCCACGGACAATCAAGGTTATGGATTGCTATGAGCCTGTCCTGCACGTTCGTACCTGCCCCCATCTTCGGAGTAGAACCGAACAGCACACGGACTTCGCCGCTTCTGACCTTGCCGAACAACTCTTTTTTCTGTGCATCGGTGGTCGCTTCGTGAATAAAGCGTATCTGCTCCGCAGGGATACCACGGGCTATCAGCTTCTCCCTCATATCGTCGTAGACATTGAAAGTACCGTCATTTTTCGGGGTGGACAGGTCGCAGAACACAAGCTGTGTCGCTTTGGTATCGGCGTGTTCCTCCCAGATACGGTACACATTATCCACGCAGGCATTGACTTTACTGTCTGGGTCATCTGGCAGCATCGGGTCAATCATCCTCTGGTCAAGAGCCAGTTTCCGCCCGTCATTGGTTATCTTGAGCATATTGTCGATGTTCGGCTCGACAAGCCTTGCCCTGACTTTCTCAGCCCGCTTCGCAAGGGAAGCTACCATCTCGGTCTGTATCTCGCTCGGCTTGGTCTTAATATTGTGGTAATTGACCTTTGGCACGGGGAGCTTTAGCATATCGGCGGTCTGTATATCCGCCACCTCACGGAACATCTGCATCAGCTCTGGCAGATTATAGAACTTGGCAAACCTCGTCTTGGCTCGATAATTCGTGCCTTCGGGTGCTAATTCCAGAGCTGTAACCGTTTCTCCAAAGGTAGACGCCCAACTGTCAAAATGCTGCAAACCGTTCTGTGCAAGGGTGTCATACTGCAAGTACCTCTGAACCGAGTACAGCTCAACCATTGAATTGCTGACAGGCGTACCCGTTGCGAAAACCGTGCCACGGTTGCCCGTGATTTCGTCCAGATAGCGGCATTTCATAAAGAGGTCGCTTGATTTCTGGGCTTCGGTCTGGGCGATACCGCCTACATTTCGCATCTTGGTGTAGAGGTACAAATTCTTATAAAAATGGCTCTCATCAATGAAAAGCCTGTCAACGCCGAGCTGTTCAAAGTCGATGACCGTATCCTTACGCTTGGTGTCGTTAAGCTTTTCGAGCTTTACCTCAAAGCCCGACAGCTCAATGCTTGACGGAAGCAGGTCAACGCCCTCTCTGTGATGGATAATACCCTGTGAAGCATCAAGCGTTTTATCGTCTATGATGTTCTGCATCACAGTAGAGAGCGTTATGGGAATATCGTCTGGTCTGTTATAACCCAGAGCCATCGTGAGATTTGCCTGTGCATCGGCATCAATCAGCAGGACTTTTTTACCCTGCTGCACCAGACTTACACCCAGATTGACCGCTGTGGTTGTTTTTCCGACACCGCCTTTCTGGTTAGTCAGAGCAATCACTTTGCAATTTGACATAGATGCGTCCTCCTTTCACATAGATTTAGCCACTTTGTCAAGGTGGCTATGTAAACAGTACCAGAGAACGCAAAAAAGCCGCCTACTCTTAAAATCAATAAGAATAAGCGGCTTTGTAATCTGCCTTAGACATATTCAATTTTCATTCTCTTGGTCGGTGCATTTATGACCTTAAAAATAAGCTCGTCAATACAATCCGTATATCTGCCTTGCTGAATAAGTTGATTTTTTAACTCTACAAGGCTATGTATCAAAAGTTTTCTTTCGTGGCTATCCAAATACAGATGATTAAATTTCTCTCTCATAAGCACACCTCCACTTCTTTAGCTTCATTATATTGGAAAGCAGGGGAAAGGACAAATCTGCAAAAAGGTACAAAAATAAGCGTACCACTATTTCTAATGATACGCCTATCCTCATTAAATCACTTCAAAATGCTTCAACGCATCCTTTATCGCTTCCACTTTCTCCGCTGTCGGATGCTTCCTCGGCTGTTTCAATTCCTCTACCGCATTAGGAACATCGTACACCGGCAAGCCTAAATCTCTCTTTACCTCTGCGATATATGCGGTATGTACTTTGAAGCCGTATTTAGCTTCTATGTACTCCTTTATCATTTTGTAGGTCACTCGTTCTTTGGGCTTATAGCTTTCCGCTCTTTTAGCAATATTATCAAGTGGAACTTTTCCCTCACCCTCGCCAAACTCAACTTTTACGTTGATATGTCCGTTTGGCTTTTTGTGGGAAAGCAGTACTACCGTCTCCACATGCATCGAATGACAAAACTGATCAACCGGGCGCACCCTGGTAACCACATATCCATTTTCCTGCAAATACTTCAGGTCCCTTGCCAAAGTAGCGGAATCACAGCTGACATAGACAATACGCTCTGGTGCCATGGTAACCATCGTTTCCAGACACTTCTCATCACATCCCTTGCGCGGTGGATCTACTACAATGACATCCGGATGTAATCCTTCATCCCCATCCTTTTTATGCTCGTCTACCCATTGTGGCAGCACTTCCTCTGCTTTTCCAACATAAAAGGTTGCATTATCCATCTGGTTATTCTTTGCGTTTTCTCTGGCATCTGCTATTGCTTCCGGTACAATCTCAACACCATAAACATGCTTTGCTGCCTGTGCTAAGAACAAAGAAATCGTCCCAATCCCACAATACAGATCCCAGACCACTTCTTGTCCCGTCAAATCTGCATATTCCAATGCCAGACTGTATAGTTTTTCCGTCTGCAGTGGATTTACCTGATAAAAGGATTTCGGTGAGATGGCAAAGGTAACACTCTGGTCTGTTTTTTCAAAAACGCCGCATTCTGTTTCTTTCACGCGATGAATGGTATCTGCAATACACATTTCGCCCCAAAGTAATCGTACCTGGTCTCCTAGAATACGATTCGTCTTTTCTTTATTTACATTCACAGAAATGCTATGCATTCCGGGAATTTCCTGCAATTTTTCAACCAGTCGTTCTTCGTGCGGCAACTGTTCTCCATTGATAATCAGACAAACCATAAGTTGGGCGCTGGCAAATCCTTTTCGAATCAACACATGGCGCAATAAGCCTTTTCCTGTCACTTCATCATAAGGCTTTACCCGATTCTCCATCATGTACGCTTTGATGACGGATAACACTTTGGCATTGTCTTCCACTCCCAACAGACAGTCCTCAATGGGAATGACCTGATGACTTCTTGCAGCATAAAAGCCAAAAACAATATTGCCATCCTTATCGTAACCACAAGGAAACTGTGCCTTGTTACGATAGCGAAACGGTTCGTCCATACCGACGATCGGCTCCATGATATTTTCCAGCTGTTCCTCAGAAAATCCGCCAATGCGTTTCAGGTTGTTTTCTACTTTCTTTTGCTTCAGACATAATTGTTCTTCATAACAAAGATTTTGTATCTGGCACCCTCCGCACTGTCTTGCGATTTTGCATGGAGCTTCGATGCGCTTCGGCGATGGTTTTATAATTTCAACAAGGCGGGCGTAGCCATAGCCTTTTTTTAGCTTAGTTACGCCCGCAATAATCTCGTCTCCAATGATGGCATCTTTGACAAAAAATGTCATCCCTTCATATTTTCCAATGCCTTCACCACCGATGCCCATATCTTCAATTTTTAGGATAAAGGTATCATTCTTTTTCATATTAGTCCTCTGTACTTGTCTTTCTGATATTAGAATCAAACAAACGGTTGAATCCCTGCCACTTGAGATCTCCTTCTGCCACATTGCCTAATGCTTCTTTCATGGTCTCCATCTTTGCATCAATATTATCTGCAAAACTAAGCGCAACCGCTTCTGCAATGGCAGGCTTCTTTGGCGAACCAAATTCCAATTCTCCATGATGTGCTAAAATACAGTGAATCAGCTCACGTGCACGAACCTCTGGAAATCCTTCTATGGTATTGATTCGTTCCTGCACTTTTGCTGCACCAATCATGATATGACCGAGCAACTGTCCCTCATCGGTATAATCATTTTGTGGGAAAGGTGAAATTTCATCTAATTTTCCAATATCGTGGAAGATTGCAGCAGTTAGCAATAAATCACGGTTTAACATTGGATACATCTGTGCATAAAAATCACAGTTCTTTGTCACACCAAGGGTATGTTCCAAGAGTCCGCCTACATAGCCGTGATGCACACTCTTTGCTGCAGAATGAAATTTAAAACGCTTTGCAAACTCTGCATCATCAAAAAATCCCGATAACAACTGCTTCATATATGGGGCTTTTATGGTTCGGATAAAGCCTAATAATTCCTCATACATGACATCCACATCCTTATCCGAACATGGCAGATAATCCGCCGGTATGTATTCACCTTCCTGTGCCACACGCAGTCTTTTTATATTTAACTGATATGCTCCCTGGAAAGAGGTAATATCACCCTGTACCCAGATATAATCCAATTCATCATAATCATCAATGCCCATGGAACTCGGCTCCCAGATCTTTGCATCCAGTGTTCCTGTTTTATCTTGAAGCATCAGACTCTCATATGGTTTTCCTGCTTTTGTCAATGCCGACTGCTTCTTTCGACACAAGTATATTTCATTGATTCTTTCTCCCTCTGTGAGGTCTTTGATAAATTTCATTACTCTCTCCTATTCTAACGAATTCTCTTTTTCAATATATGATATAGATGGGCTTCTATCCTAATATCTGCCCATGTACGCACTATTTTTATTATACGGTTGAATGACTGGTGTTTCAATATGTTTTTGTGTATAATACAATTTATGAATAAGAAAGCATTAAAAACACTCGAATACAATAAAATAATTACACTTTTGGAGCAATGTGCCGGTAGTGCACAAGGAAAAACATATTGCCGCAATCTGCAGCCTCTTTCTGATTTATCACAGATCAGACATATGCAGGCGGAAACAAAAGATGCCTTAAGCCGCATCTTCAAACGTGGCAGTGTCTCTTTTTCCGGCATTACCGATGTACGCCCTTTTTTAAAACATTTAGAGATTGGAAGTTCTTTGACGATCACAGAATTACTGGCTGTTGCATCTCTTTTAGAGGTGACCAAACGCGTCAAGACATATGGTCGAAGCGAGAATGACAGTTCCTTAGAAAACGATCATCTTGCTCATTATTTTGCAGATCTGGCGCCACTTTCTATGGTATGTGATGAAATCCGTCATTGTATTTTATCCGAAGATATGATTGCAGACGATGCCAGCAGCGGCTTGAAAAATATCCGTCGTCAAAAAACAGTTATCAGCGAGCGTATCCGTACCCAGATGAATACGATGCTAAATCACAGCACGACGCGTTCTTACTTACAAGATGGTGTCATTACCGTACGTGGCGGGCGCTATTGTCTGCCGGTCAAAGCCGAATACAAGAATTATGTTCCCGGCATGGTACACGACCAGTCTGCCAGTGGTTCAACACTCTTTATCGAGCCTATGTCTGTTGTAAACTTAAACAACACACTGCGTGAATTGGAATTACAGGAAGCGGAAGAAATCGAAAAGATTTTAGCGGAACTATCCAATCTTGTCGCTGAACATACCGATGAGATATCACAGGATTTTTCTCTCTTAGCTGAGTTAGATTTTATCTTTGCCAAAGGAGAACTCGCGCGCAAGATGAATGCTGTAGAGCCGGAATTCAACACCGATGGTATCGTGCATTTGCGTGCAGCCCGTCATCCTTTGCTCGATTCAAAACAAGTGGTTCCCATCGACTTGACGCTGGGTGAAGATTATAACCTTTTGATTGTCACCGGTCCAAACACAGGCGGTAAGACAGTTTCTTTAAAAACCTGCGGACTCCTATGTCTGATGGGACAGGCCGGCCTTCATATCCCGACAAAAGATCGCAGCAGACTTGCTATTTTTGATGATATTTTTGCTGATATTGGTGATGAACAAAGTATTGAGCAGTCACTCAGTACCTTCTCATCCCATATGACCAATATTGTTCATATCTTACATGAAGTAGAAAAAACACATGGACAATATCTATGCTTGTTTGATGAGTTATGTGCCGGAACAGATCCAAAAGAAGGTGCTGCACTTGCTACTTCTATTTTGTCAAACCTGCATGAACGCGGTGTTTTAACCATGGCAACCACACATTACAGTGAATTAAAAATGTATGCGCTTTCCACACCCGGTGTAGAAAATGCATGTTGTGAATTTTCCGTAGAGACATTAAGTCCAACGTATCACCTACTGATTGGAATTCCGGGAAAGAGTAATGCTTTTGCTATTTCCAAGAAGTTAGGTCTTTCGGACGCGCTCATCGAGGATGCCAAAACACATGTCACAGAGGATGATCAGAATTTCGAAGATCTAATGGTAGATTTAGAGCAACGTCGTGTTGCAATGATGCGCGACGGCGAAGAAATTGCCCGACAGAAAAGAGAAATCGAAGAATTACAAAAGAATTTACAGGAACGTGAGCAGAAGCTCATGGATTCCAAGGACAAAATTTTGCGTCAGGCCAATGAGGATGCCTCACATATTTTGCAGGAAGCCAAGCGCGTTGCAGACGAAACCATACGTGATTTTAACAAATATAGTCATTCTAACCCTGACATTGCGAAAATGGAAGCCAAACGTGCTGCTGTAGGTAAAAAACTGTCTGACAGCCGCAAGAAAGCTTCCGTGGCTGCGAAAGAGGAAAAACCGGCAAATCATAATATTCCGAAAAACCTACGTATCGGTGATCCGGTAAAGGTTCTTTCCATGAATATCAAAGGAACCGTATATTCTCTTCCAAATGCCAAGGGAGATTTGCAGGTACAAATGGGTATCATGCGTTCTAAAGTGAACATCAAAGATCTGGTTCTTTTAGAAGATAACGATACCGCCAGTAAGACATCTGGTAAAAAAAGCCGCTATACCGGCAATGGTGGTTTCAGCAAAGCAGCAACGGTTTCTCCGGAAATCAATTTGCTTGGTCTCAATGGCGACGAAGCTGTTGCCAAATTAGACAAATACTTAGATGATGCCTATGTCTCTCATCTCAAATCTGTTCGTGTTGTACATGGTAAGGGAACTGGTGCTCTACGCAAAGCCGTGCACCAATACTTACGTCGTCAAAAGATCGTAGATGAATTCCATCTGGCAGAATTTGGTGAAGGTGATGCTGGTGTTACCATCGTAACGTTTAAATAATTCAAAAAACTCTCGTTGCATTTCAAACAACGAGAGTTTTTATTATAGTGATTAAATTATACTAACTCAAGAACTACTTCTAAAGCACCGTCACCCTTACGAGGTCCGATCTTTACGATTCTTGTGTATCCACCGTTACGGTCAGCGTATTTAGGAGCGATTTCCTCAAATAACATCTTAGGCATATCAACTTCCTTGATATCCTTCTTTGTCTTACCAGCAGACTTTACAGGATATAATACTTTAAGCATTTCTCTTCTAGCATGAAGACGAGAAGGCTGATCTTTCTTGATTGTCTTGTCAACTGTATCATATACAGTAACCTTCTTACCATCAACAACTTCCTTTACACGCTTGCCATCTTTGTCTTTGCGTGCAACCTTAGCCTGTACAGTAACTTCATCAAAGTTATCTTTTTCTCTAATAGCCATAGCAATGATTCCTTCAGCGATCTTCTGAACTTCCTTTGCCTTAGCTTCTGTTGTAACGATTCTTCCATGATATAAAAGGTTTGTTACCTGGTTTCTCAGTAATGCCTTTCTCTGTGAAGATGTTCTGCTTAACTTTCTATATTTTGCCATTTTCATTTCCTCCTTATGTGATGGCTCACTTCGCAATGCCTTTTGGTCTTACTCGCGAGGTGCATGGTATGCCATCCATGAATTTATGAGAGTTCCATGCCTTTTGGACTTACCGGTTCTCCCTATGTGACTGTTTATTCGTCTCCAGTTCTAAGCTGGAGTCCTAACTCGTTCAACTTACCTAATACTTCTTCCAAAGACTTACGTCCAAGGTTACGAACCTTCATCATATCATCTGCTGTCTTGTTGCATAACTCTTCAACAGTGTTGATGCCTGCTCTCTTCAAGCAGTTGTATGAACGAACAGATAATTCTAATTCGTCAATGTTCATATCCATGACTTTGCCCTTAGGATCCATTGGCTTGTCAGCCATAACCTGAGCCTCGATTCCACGATCAGAAAGATCAATGAACAGGCTTAAATGCTCATTCAATACCTTAGCAGCTAAACTTACTGCCTCGTCCGGATGAATTGTACCATTTGTATATACATCCAAGGTAAGTTTGTCATAGTCAGTAATCTGACCTACACGAGTATTCTCAACCTTCAGATTTACTCTTTCGATTGGTGTATAGATAGAATCAACAGCGATAACACCAATTGGTGTGTCCTCTGACTTATTCTTATCTGCGCTGATATATCCTCTACCCTTTGTAATTGTTAACTCCATGTAGAGTTTGCTGTCAGCACCACCATTTAAATTAGCGATTACAAGATCCGGGTTCATGATTTCAATATCTGAATCCACCTGAATATCACTTGCTCTGACAACGCCTTCTCCTTCGAACTCAATATATGCGATCTTAGGGTCGTTGCTTGTGCTGTTATTGCGAATCGCAAGATTCTTGATATTCATGATAATCTCTGTTACATCTTCCTTAACACCAGGAATAGATGAGAACTCATGTAATACGCCTTCGATTTTCACCTGACTTACTGCTGCACCTGGCAATGAAGAAAGCATAATTCTTCTAAGTGAATTACCAAGTGTAGTTCCGTAGCCTCTCTCTAAAGGTTCTACAACAAATCTTCCATACTTTTTGTCTTCTGAGATTTCAGCAATCTCAATGTTTGGTTTTTCGAAATCGAACACTAGGTGGCCCTCCTTATACTGGTTTACCTTGCTAAATTGTGTCTAATTACTTAGAGTACAACTCGACGATAAGCATTTCATCGACTGGTACGTCGATCTGCTCTCTTGTAGGTAACTCTTTTACAGTTCCCTGTAACTTCTCAAGGTCAACATCGATCCAATCTGGAACGAGTCTGCCATTTGTTACCTCAACGATATCCTTAAATCTCTGAAGGCCCTTCTTGTCTTCGCGAACTTCGATCACATCACCAGCTTTTACCAAGTATGATGGTACATTTACAGGCTTTCCGTTTACTAAGAACATCTTATGATCTACGACCTGTCTAGCTTCTCTACGTGTTCTAGCGAATCCCATACGGAATACAACATTGTCAAGACGGCTTTCAAGGATAGTCATAAGGTTTTCACCTGTCATACCTTTCTTTCTGTCTGCGATGTCGAAATAGTTATGGAAAGGCTTCTCTAATACACCATAGATAAACTTAGCCTTCTGCTTTTCTCTTAACTGGAGACCATATTCAGAAGTCTTTCTTCCTGATCTCTTTAACTGTCTATTTGATTTTTTATCCACTCCTAAATATACAGGATCCAAACCAAGTGATCTGCATCTTTTAAGAACTGGGGTTCTATTTACTGCCATCTTAGATTATCCCTCCTATTAAACTCTTCTACGCTTTGGTGGACGACATCCATTATGTGGTACTGGAGTTACGTCTGTGATGCTTGTTACATCGATTCCGCATGCAGAAAGTGCGCGAATTGCAGCTTCTCTTCCTGATCCCGGTCCCTTAACCATAACATCTACTGTCTTTAATCCATGAATGAGAGCAGCCTTTGCTGCTGTTTCTGCTGCCATCTGTGCAGCATATGGAGTAGATTTTCTTGAACCTCTAAATCCAAGACCACCGGCACTTGCCCATGATAAAGCATTACCCTGTGCATCTGTAATAGTAACAATTGTATTGTTGAAAGATGCCTGAATATGTGCCTGTCCGTGTTCAACGTTTTTCTTTACACGCTTTTTTGTTACTTTCTTTGCAACTTTAGCCATATCTAAACTAACCTACTTTCTGAATTACTTCTTCTTATTTGCTACTGTTCTCTTAGGACCCTTTCTTGTTCTAGCGTTGGTCTTTGTCTTCTGACCACGAACTGGAAGTCCCTTTCTATGACGGATACCACGATAGCATCCAATCTCCTGAAGTCTCTTGATGTTGAGAGCTACGTCTCTTCTCAAATCACCTTCTACCATCATTGTTTCGTCAATGACAGCGCTAATTCTCTTAACTTCGTCATCTGTCAAGTCCTTAACACGAGTGCTAGGATCAACATTTGCTGCTTCAAGAATCTTGTTAGAACTTACTCTACCAATTCCGTAAATGTAAGTTAAACCAATTTCTACGCGTTTTTCTCTTGGTAAATCTACACCTGCGATACGAGCCATGTGTGTTTACACCTCCATAAAATTTTCTGATTAACAACTACCATCCCCAAATATTCCTCATACAGCTCCGTTACCGGCCTGAAATGTGTGTATAATTCCTATCTGGTTCTTTTCTTCCTAAACAGATTTGTAAGGAAGAGTTCCGAATCCACGAAACTAACCATCCCCGGTATGTAGGATGATCCGCATATATTATGAAAATGTCGCCTAATTATTTACTAATTATCGGGAACATCAGCCGCACATAACATATACAAATAAAACTAATCCTTATGAATTAGCCCTGTCTCTGTTTGTGTTTCGGGTTCTCGCAAATAATACGAACACTACCTTTTCTCTTGATTACTTTGCACTTTTCGCAAATAGGTTTTACTGATGATCTTACCTTCATTGTAGGAAATGCCTCCCTTCTCATCATTTTCGTGTTCCTTGTACGGTCGTACAAGTGTTTTATCTACTGCATTTATAGGCGTGCGAAAAGAAGTGCCCATAAACGCACTTGATAGTATAGCAAAAAGTCCCTGCTCTTGTCAATAACTTTTTACTTATCTCTCCAAATGATTCTGCCTTTTGTCAAATCGTATGGTGACATTTCGATTGTAACCTTATCACCCGGTAAAATACGAATATAATTCATACGAAGCTTACCGCTGATGGTTGCTAAAATCTGGTGTCCATTTTCCAGTTCCACTTTGAAGAAAGCGTTTGGTAACTTTTCTACTACAACACCTTCTACTTCAATTACATCTGCCTTAGACATTTATTTCATTCCTCCTATTATAAAGATCTAAAATCTCACCGACCAGTGTATCATTTATTTCCTGATCTTTTACCAGTTCTATGATATTTTGTGGTAAATGTTTGATCGGCTGTATATGTATTGCCTTTTTCTTTTTGGGATTTGCACAGGTTTTTGTTGTTCCATTTACAAGATATACAACATCTTCCTGTTTTTCTATCACAACATAGATATGGTTCTTATCATGTCCTGCCTTGGATTTTGCTAAAATCAGTTCGACCATAGATGCTTCTCACTTTCTGTCAGTGTCAGTATCTCCGGTCGACCGTTTGTAATAATGATTGTGTTTTCATAGTGTGCAGATAACGATTCATCCTCTGTCACTACTGTCCATTCATCATCCATCCATACGACATTTGGACTTCCGGCATTAATCATTGGTTCTACGGCAAATGTCATGCCTTCCTGTAACTTAATGCCGCGACGCCATTTACGGAAATTTGGTATCTCAGGTTCTTCATGTAAGTGTGTTCCGATCCCATGACCAACAAGGTCACGGACTACGCCGTAGCCACGTTTTGTAGCATAATCACCGATAGCTCCCGATATATCATTCAAATGACGACCTGCTGTTGCCTGTTCCATACCTGCGAAAAAGCTTTCGCGTGTCACATCGATCAACGCTTGTGCTTCCGGTGAGATTTCTCCCACGCCATGTGTTCTTGCAGCATCTGAATGATACCCTTTATAAATCACACCAATATCAAGACTTACGATATCTCCATTTGTAATGATATGATCCGCACTTGGAATCCCATGAACAACTTCATCGTTTACCGAAACGCAAACAGAAGCCGGATATCCCATATAATTCAAAAAGGAAGGCTCGCAGCCAAAACTACGAATCATTTCTTCCCCTAAAGCGTCAATCTCTAAGGTAGACATTCCCTCTTCCAATGCATCCCCTAATGCCTGATGTACATTGGCTAGTATCCTGCCAGCCTCTCTCATATACTCCAATTCCTTGGCAGATTTAATGGTAACTGACATGGGCTACGCTCCTATAATCGCATCGATGCTTGCAAATACGTCTTCCATCGGCTGCGTTCCGTCTACAGAATGCAGAATTCCCTGCTTCTCATAATAGTCAATCAAAGGCTGTGTCTGCTCATGATAAACATCGAGTCTTTTCTGAACAGTCTCCGGCTTATCATCATCACGTAATACGAGTTCTTTACCGCAAACATCGCAAATACCTTCTGTCTTTGGTGGGATTGCAACAACATGATACGTTGCTCCACAAGAAAGGCATGCACGACGACCAGACATTCTTTCTACGATATGGGAATCCGGTACATCGACATCAATGGCAAAATCCATACTTTGTCCCATATTTTTTAATGCTTCATCCAGACATTCTGCCTGTGGAATCGTACGTGGAAATCCATCTAATACAAATCCATTTGCACAGTCATCCTGTCCAATACGATCTACAACAAGATCACAAGTCAATTCATCAGGTACTAATAAGCCCTGATCCATATATTCTTTTGCTTTCTTGCCCAATTCGGTACCATTTTTTATATTCGCACGGAAAATATCTCCGGTTGAGATATGAGGAATCTGATACTTTGTTGCAATTTGTTTTGCCTGTGTTCCCTTTCCAGCCCCAGGAGCACCTAACATAATTATCTTCACAATAAAAACCTCCTTATAACACCTTAGGAGATACGGCTAGGCCAGTATCTCCACATGGATGTCTATTCATTAATCATTTAAAAATCCCTTGTAATTTCTAACAAGCATCTGGGATTCCACCTGCTTCAATGTCTCAATAACAACACCTACAATAATGATAATAGATGTTCCACCGAAAGACACATTTGCTCCGAACAATCCATTAAATACAAGCGGAATGATTGCAACAACAGAAAGTCCGATGGCACCGATAAAAATAATATGATTCAGAACAGCCTGTAAGTAATCACTTGTTGGCTTTCCTGATCGGATACCTGGAATGGAACCGCCCTGCCTCTTTAAGTTATCAGCAATTTCAAGCGGATTAAAGGTAATTGATGTATAGAAATATGCAAAACCGATAATCAATAATACATATACTACAGCACCAATGGTATATACCCAGTTTGACGGGTCAAACCAGTTTGACTGTGACATTCCGCGAAGAATTTTGTACCAGAAACTTGTGCCGCCTGTTTTACCAAGCAATGTACAAATAATAACTGGTGTCTGTAACAATGACTGTGCAAAAATGACTGGAATAACACCAGCGGTATTGACCTTCATTGGAATTACGGAATTTGCTCCACCAAACTGTCTCTTTCCCTGAATTTTCTTTGAATACTGAACCGGAATTCGACGCTCAGCACCCTGCAAGAATACAACTAAAACTACCATAGCAACAATGATTGCTGCGATAATAACACCGGAAAGTGTACCCTTTGCAATGGTCTTTCCTGAGATGAACTGTTCAAATAATGAAGTCAGAACACTCGGAATACGTGAAATGATGTTGATTACAAGAACGATGGAAATACCGTTTCCGATACCTTTTTCTGTAATTCTTTCACCAATCCACATCAAAACAGATGAACCTGCTGTAAGAGCAGCGACTGTCAAAATAACATACAGTGCGTTAAACTTGGTCAGATAACCGGCACGACCAGATCCAATTGCCATAGCAAGTGACTGCACAACTGCCAATCCAACCGTTACATAACGGGTAATCTGTGTCATCTTCTTTCTACCCTGCTCTCCATCACGCTGCATCTCTTCTAACTTAGGGAATGCAATCGTTAAGAGCTGAATGATAATGGAAGATGTAATATATGGTGTAATGTTCAGAGCGAAAATAGACATATTTTCAAAAGATCCACCAGTAATCGCATCAAAGAAATTCAGCGCATCGCCACTATTTGCAAATAACTGTGAAAATACATCCGGATCCACTCCGGGAATTGGAAGCTGACTTCCAATTCGCACTACAATGAGCATTAAAAATGTAAATCCGATTCTTTTTCGTAAATCTTTAATTTTAAATGCATTGCGGAGTGTTTCTAGCATTAGATCACCTCTGCTTTACCACCAAGGGCTTCAATCTTCTCCTTAGCACTTGCACTAAAAGCATTAGCCTGAACGGTAAGCTTCTTTGTAAGTTCACCATTGCCAAGAATCTTAACACCATCTCTGGTGTTCTTTACGATACCTGCTTCAACTAATGATTCAACTGTTACAGTTGCACCATCTTCAAATCTCTCAAGATAAGATAAGTTGATACCAACGATTTCCTTTGAGTTTCTGCATGTGAAACCTCTCTTTGGAATACGTCTGTATAATGGCATCTGTCCACCTTCAAAACCTGGTCTTGGAGCTCCTGAACGAGCCTTCTGTCCCTTGTGACCCTTACCAGCGGTCTTGCCATTGCCTGAACCGTGTCCACGTCCTCTTCTGAAGTTATCATTGTGCTTTGAGCCTTCTGCTGGCTGTAAGTTTGATAAATCCATTGTGACACCTCCTTAATTTTTGATTAAATCTCTTCTACCTTAACTAAATGTCTTACCTGTCTGATCATTCCACGAACTGCTTCGTTATCAGGCATCTCAACAGTCTTGTTGAGTTTTCTAAGTCCTAATGCTTCAACAGTCTTTTTATTCTTTGGAACTGCTCCGATAGGAGACTTAACAAGTGTAATTCTTAACTTCTTTTCTGCCATGATTCATTTCCTCCTTAACCGAGAATCTCTTCTACAGTCTTACCACGAAGTTTTGCAACTTCTTCTGGGGATTTCAACTGGCGAAGTCCGTCGATTGTAGCAAGTACTACGTTCTGCTTATTAGAAGAACCTAATGACTTTGTACGGATGTTCTGAATTCCTGCCAACTCACAAACGGCACGAGCTGGACCACCAGCGATGATACCTGTACCTTCTGGAGCCTTCTTCAAAAGTACAGAAGCACCGGTATACTTACCAGAAATATCATGTGTAATACTGTTGTTCTCATCAAGTTTTACAGTAATCAACTTCTTCATTGCATCTTCTTTTCCCTTGCGAATTGCTTCTGGGATTTCAGCTGCTTTGCCAAGTCCTGCACCAACATGACCATTGCCGTCGCCGACAACAACTAAGGCTGTGAAACGCATGTTACGTCCACCCTTAACAACCTTTGTTACACGTTTAATTGATACCACTGTTTCATTTAACTCTAATTGACTAGCATCAATAATTTCATGTCTCATGTGTTATTTCCTCCTAAAATTCTAATCCAGCTTCTCTAGCTGCGTCAGCTAATGCTGCGATCTTACCCTGATAAATGAATCCACCTCTATCAAATACAACTGTGGAAATACCTTTATCTAATGCTTTTTTAGCAATAACAGTACCTAACTTAGCTGCTGCTTCAACATTATTTGTTTTCTCTAAATCAGCCTTTACCTCTTTATCAAGCGTAGAAGCGGAAACGAGTGTATTACCAACTGTATCATCAATAATCTGAGCATACATATGATTGTTACTTCTGTAAACTGCAAGACGTGGTCTGTCTGCTGTTCCAGAAAGAGTATTACGAAGTCTTCTATGCTTTGTCTGGCGAACTACTTCTCTTGATTTCTTACTAACCATTTCTCGTCACTCCTTTAATTATTTCTTACCAGTTTTACCAACTTTACGTCTGATAACTTCATCAGCATACTTGATACCCTTGCCCTTATATGGTTCAGGTCTTCTCTTGTCTCTGATTTCTGCTGCGTACTGGCCAACTTTTTCTTTATCGATACCCTTGATGATAATCTTGTTACCATCAACTGTGGACTCAAGTCCTTCTGGATCTACCATCTCTACTGGATGAGAGAAACCTAAATGTAATGTTAAGTTCTTTCCAGATTTCTGAACTCTGTATCCAACACCGTTTACTTCCAATACTTTTTCGTAACCGTCTGTAACACCAACAACCATGTTGTGGATTAATGTTCTTGTAAGACCATGTAAAGATTTCATTTTCTTTAAGTCGCTTGGTCTTGTAACGATTACTTCTGAACCCTCTAACTTGATATCCATCTCAGATGGAAGTGTTCTTTCAAGAGTTCCCTTTGGACCTGTTACAGTCACATGATTATTTTCTGCAATGTCTACAGTAACTCCTGCAGGGATTGCGATTGGCATTCTTCCTATACGTGACATGCCCGTACCTCCTATATTTTCTCCGCTATTGCGGGGTGCTATATTGTATGTCCGTCTCATAGGACGGTTTATACATTACGTAAATATTGTAACCTGTGCGCTTTAAGGTAGTTCTGCTCGCTAAGTTCAAACTTCGCTAACGCTCGTTTTCACTAATCTCACAGAACGGCTTTCTCACTAGGCTCATGCTATGCATTCGCCAAGTGTTCAATGCCTACCATACAAAAGCGAGCACTTCTCCACCAACCTGAAGCTTTCTAGCTTCCTTGTCAGTAACGATTCCCTTGTTTGTAGAAAGAATTGCAATACCAAGTCCACCAAGAACTGTTGGGATTTCATCCTTACCAGCGTAAACGCGAAGACCAGGCTTAGAAATTCTCTTGATGCCTGTGATGACCTTCTCGTTCTTGTCTGCGCCATACTTTAATGTAACGCGGATGCTCTTAAAGTTACCATCTTCTACGATGTCATATTTTGTAATATATCCCTCATCTACAAGAATATCAGCAATTGCGATCTTCATCTTAGATGCTGGGACATCAACTGTATCATGTTTTGCAGTATTTGCATTACGGATTCTTGTAAGCATATCTGCGATTGGATCACTCATTGTCATGATTAAATTTCCTCCTTCCGGCTTACCAACTAGCCTTCTTTACGCCAGGGATCTGTCCTTTGTATGCTAACTCACGGAAACATACTCTACAAATGCCATATTTTCTCAAATAAGCATGTGGACGACCACAGATTTTACAACGGCTATATTCTCTAGTAGAGAATTTCTGCTTGCGCTGTTGCTTAACTTTCATAGATTTCTTTGCCATCTTAAAATTCCCTCCTAAATTACTTTACGAAAGGCATACCGAATAATCTCAGTAATTCACGAGCCTCTTCGTCTGTCTTAGCAGTAGTAACAAAAATAATGTCCATACCTCTTACTTTGTCAACCTTATCATACTCGATTTCAGGGAAGATGATCTGTTCCTTGATACCAAGTGCATAGTTACCTCTTCCGTCGAAAGAATCAGCACTAACACCTCTAAAGTCACGTACACGTGGAAGTGCAAGATTGATAAGACGATCAGCGAAATCATACATCTTTTCGCCTCTAAGTGTTGTCTTACATCCGATTGCCATACCTTCTCTGATCTTGAAGTTAGCAACAGAGTTCTTTGCCTTTGTTGTAACAGCCTTCTGACCTGTGATTGTCTCCATGTCCTTAACTGCTGCTTCTAAAAGCTTTGCGTTTTCCTTAGCTTCACCAACACCCATGTTAACTACGATCTTGTCAAGCTTTGGAACTTCCATAATATTCTTATAACCAAACTTTTCGATCATAGCCTTTACGATCTCATTTTGGTACTGCTCTTTAAGTCTACTCAACTGATTTGCCTCCTCTCGTTAAATTAATCGATCACTTTACCAGTTGCTTTAGCGACGCGGACTTTCTTATCTCCATCCATCTTAAAACCAACTCTGGTTGTCTTACCATCAACAAGAAGCATAACATTTGAAATGTCGATTGGTCCTTCCTGCTCGATGATTCCACCGTTCTGGTTTGCCATGCTAGGCTTTGTGTGCTTTTTGATCATGTTCACACCTTCAACCAAAACTGTATGATTTTTCTGATTTACAGCGATAACTTTTCCTTCGTTATCTTTATCTGCACCAGCGATTACTCTAACAGTATCGCCCTTTTTGATTTTCATTGTTGCCATCGTACTACCTCCTATAATACTTCCGGAGCAAGGGAAACAATCTTCATAAACTGTTTCTCACGAAGCTCTCTAGCTACAGGTCCAAAAATACGAGTTCCTCTTGGAGTCTTGTCATCTTTGATGATAACTGCAGCATTTTCGTCAAATTTAATATAAGAACCATCTTTACGACGGGCACCCTTCTTTGAACGTACAACTACTGCCTTAACGACATCGCCTTTTTTAACAACACCACCTGGTGTTGCATCTTTAACAGTAGCGGTAATCACGTCACCGATATTTGCATATCTTCTTGTAGAACCACCCATAACACGAATGCAAAGGATTTCTTTTGCACCAGTATTATCAGCTACTTTTAATCTACTTTCCTGCTGTACCATGTTTGTAGCCTCCTTCTAATTACTTTGCTCTTTCCATGATTTCAACAAGTCTCCATCTCTTATCCTTAGATAATGGTCTTGTTTCCATAACTCTGACGGTATCACCGATGTGTGCATCGTTGTTCTCGTCATGAGCCTTTAATTTATAAGTTCTCTTAACGATCTTGTTGTAAAGTGGATGCTTAACGTTATCCTTAACAGCAACAACGATTGTCTTATCCATCTTATCGCTTACAACAATACCTACACGTGTTTTTCTAAGATTTCTTTCTTCCACGATATTGTCTCCTTTCTACCTTTAAAATCCCGAACTGCTTACTTGTTATCAGCTGCAGTAATCATTGTCTGAATACGTGCAATGTTTCTTCTAACTTCTTTGATTCTTGCTGTATTCTCTAACTGATTGGTTGCGTTCTGGAATCTTAAATTGAAAAGTTCCTTCTTTGCTTCCACCAACTGTGCATTTAAATCTGCAACAGATGCATTCTTTAATTCGTTAACATATTCCTTAGTTTTCATTTGCTGCAACCTCGCTTTCCAAATCTGCACGAGAAACGATCTTGCACTTGCAAGGCAATTTATGTGTAGCAAGACGAAGAGCTTCTCTTGCAACCTCTTCCTGTACCCCGGAGATTTCAAATAATACACGACCTGGCTTAACAACAGCTACCCAGTACTCCAAAGATCCCTTACCAGAACCCATACGTGTTTCAGCAGGCTTTGCTGTAACAGGCTTATCAGGGAAAATCTTGATCCAAACCTTACCACCACGCTTGATGTAACGTGTCATAGCGATACGGGCTGCTTCAATCTGATTAGAACGAATCCAACATGGTTCCATAGCAACAATACCAAAATCACCGTTTACGATTTTGTTGCCTCGTAAAGCCTTTCCTGTCATAGATCCACGGAACTGCTTACGATGTTTTACTCTCTTAGGCATTAACATTATTTGGCTCCTCCTTCCTTATTTCCCTTTGTAGGAAGTACTTCTCCTTTGTAGATCCAAACCTTGACGCCGACCTTACCATAAGTAGTATCAGCCTCAGCGAATCCATAATCAATATCTGCACGAAGTGTCTGAAGTGGAATAGTACCTTCTGAATAGAACTCTGTACGAGCCATATCAGCACCACCAAGACGTCCTGAAACGCTTGTCTTGATACCCTTGATACCAGACTTCATAGATCTTGACATGCAAGACTTCATAGCACGACGGAATGAAACACGGTTCTCCAACTGTGCTGCAATATTTTCAGCAACTAACTGAGCATCCTTGTCAGGTCTCTTAACTTCCTTGATGTCAACGACAAGCTTCTTATCTGTTAACTTCTGAAGTTCAGCCTTAACCTTTTCGATCTCAGCGCCACCCTTACCGATTACAACACCAGGTTTTGCTGTGTAAACGATAACTTTAACTCTACCAGCTGCTCTTTCGATCTCGATCTTAGATACGCCAGCTGCATATAACTTTTTCTTAAGAAATGTTCTGATATTGTAATCTTCAACCAAGTAGTCAGCGAATTCACCTTCAGCATACCACTTAGAATCCCAATCCTTGATTACACCGACTCTTAAGCCGTGAGGATTAACTTTCTGTCCCATGATTGCCTCCTATCTTTCATCAAGCACAACAGTAATGTGGCTCATTCTCTTTTCGATTCTATAAGCTCTACCCTGTGCTCTTGGTCTAATTCTCTTCATTGTAGGTCCCTTATTTGCATAACATTCTGCAACATAAAGGTTCTCCAGGCTGTAATTCTTGTCTGGGTAATTGTTCTCAGCATTAGCGATTGCTGACTTTAATAACTTCTCTATAATGCTTGAAGCGTATCTTGGATTATAAGTTACGATAGCAAGAGCTGTCTGAACATCCTTACCGCGAATAGCGTCTAATACGAAGCAAGCTTTCTGAACTGACATTCTAGCATAAGATAACTTTGCTGAAGGTCTAGTATCTTTTTGACTGTTTCTCTCACGTTTAATCTGGGATCTATGTCCTTTTGCCATGATGTGAAACCTCCTTTCAAAAATTAATTAGCGTACTCTTGATTTCTTTTCGTTCTTGTCATGACCTCTGTAAGTTCTTGTAGAAACGAACTCACCAAGCTTGTGTCCTACCATGTCTTCTGTAACATATACAGGCACATGCTTTCTTCCGTCATGAACAGCGATTGTATGTCCTACCATCTGTGGAAAGATTGTTGAACGGCGAGACCATGTCTTAACAACACTCTTGTCGCCTGATGCATTCATTGCATCAATCTTCTTCAATAAGCTTTCATCAGCAAATGGTCCTTTTTTTAATGAACGAGCCATAATGATCCTCCTTATTTGATAGCCTTACCGTCTCTTCTTCTTACGATAAGCTTGTTAGACTGTTTGTTCTTCTTTCTGGTCTTCAAACCAAGTGCAGGCTTGCCCCAAGGTGTACATGGACCTGGACGTCCGATTGGTGCTTTACCTTCACCACCACCATGTGGATGGTCATTAGGGTTCATAACAGAACCACGAACAGTTGGGCGGATACCCATGTGACGCTTACGACCAGCTTTACCAATCTTAACAAGGTTGTGATCACCATTACCGATAACACCGATAGATGCTCTACAGTTCAAAGGAATCATTCTCATTTCGCCTGATGGAAGTCTAAGAGTTGCATACTTGCCTTCTTTAGCCATCAGCTGTGCGCTATTACCAGCAGAACGAACTAACTGTCCACCCTTTCCTGGATACATCTCAATGTTGTGTACCAAAGTACCGACTGGGATGTTTGCAAGTGGAAGGCAGTTACCAACGCGTACTTCTGCTTCTGGTCCATTCATGACCTTCATTCCATCTGTAAGTCCTTCAGGAGCAAGGATGTAAGCCTTCTCGCCATCTGCGTAGCAGATAAGTGCGATGTTTGCTGTTCTGTTTGGATCATACTCGATACCGATAACAGTTGCAGGAACTCCATCTTTCTTTCTCTTGAAATCAATGATTCTATATTTTCTTCTGTTTCCACCACCCTGGTGTCTAACTGTAATTTTACCCTGATTGTTACGACCAGCATTCTTCTTCAAAGAAGTTGTAAGAGACTTCTCAGGAGTCGTCTTTGTGATCTCGGAGAAATCAGAGCCAGTCATGTTTCTTCTGGAAGGTGTATATGGGTTATATGTTTTAATTCCCATTGTAATTCTCCTTTCGTTACATTTACGTTTATTATCGTACTTAACTTGTACATAAGTTCCACCGGTTCATGTCTTGCCTATTGGCTTACATGTACCAGGTCATTTTCGGCTTATAAGCCAGCAAAAATCTCAATATCTTTGCTATCAGCTGTAAGCTGAACGATAGCCTTCTTTGTCTTAGCAGTCTTGCCTACGCTTCTGCCACGTCTCTTTTCCTTGCCATCGTTATTCATTGTATTAACAGAAGCAACCTTTGTTCCTTCGAACATTCTTTCAACTGCTTCCTTGATCATTGTCTTGTTTGCTTCTGGATGAACAAGAAATGTGTATTTCTTCTCAGCCATTGCGTTCATACTCTTCTCTGTGATTACAGGTTTGAGGATTACATCATAATATTGTACGTTAGCCATTATGCATACACCTCCTGAATTGTATTAACAGCATCCTTTGTTACAACAACTGTGTTGTACTTTAAGATGTCATATACGTTAATTGTGCTGATTGAAGCTGTCTTAACAGTAGGAATATTCTTTGCTGACATAACAACGTTTGTATCATTATCATTGATAACAACAAGTGCTTTCTCAACACCAAGGTTGCTCATAACCTTTGCGAAATCCTTTGTCTTGATTGCATCAAACTTCAATTCATCAACTACAACGAATTTATTTTCTGCTACTCTAGAAGATAATGCAGACTTAAGAGCTGCTCTCTTCTCTTTCTTATTCAACTTGAATGAATAATCTCTTGGAGTTGGTGCGAATACAACACCACCACCTGTCCACTGTGGAGCTCTTGTAGAACCCTGTCTTGCATGACCTGTTCCCTTCTGTCTCCATGGTTTTCTACCACCACCACGAACTTCAGAACGTGTCTTAGCCTTCTGAGTTCCCTGACGGTTATTTGCAAGCTGCTGGACAACTGCCATATGAACCAAATGCTCGTTTACTTCAACACCGAAAACAGCATCGTCAAGTTCCATTGTCTCAACTTCTTTGCCTTCCATATTATATACGGATACTTTAGCCATCGTAAAGTTCCTCCTTTCCTACTATCGATTACTTACCTGACTTTACAGACTCTTTAATTGTAACTAAAGATTTCTTAGGTCCTGGAACAGCACCTTTTACTAAAAGCAGGTTATTCTCTGCATCTACACGTACAACCTCAAGGTTCTGGATTGTAACTTTAACGCTTCCCATATGACCTGGCATTCCTTTACCCTTGAATACCTTACTTGGTGAAGAACAAGCACCGTTTGAACCCTGATGACGATGGAACTTAGAACCATGAGCCATAGGTCCTCTGTGCTGACCAAGTCTCTTGATAGCGCCCTGGAATCCTTTACCCTTTGAAATTGCTGTAGCGTCGATCTTGTCACCTTCTTCGAAGATGTCAGCCTTGATCTCATCTGCAAGATTGTAATCTGCGCAATTTTCAAACTTAAATTCTCTTACGAATCTCTTACCAGAAACACCAGCCTTATCGAAGTGTCCCTTCTCAGCCTTGTTAACACCATGTCTGTTTCTGATTTCTTTTTTACCGTTGGCATCTTTGTTGACTACCTTTTCCTTCTTGTCAACGAAACCAACCTGAACTGCTTCGTAACCGTCGTTCTCTACAGTTTTGATCTGTGTTACCACACAAGGACCTGCCTGTAAAACAGTTACAGGAGTTAAAACTCCATCAGCATTGAAGATTTGAGTCATTCCGACTTTTGTTGCTAAAATAGCCTTCTTCATTTTTCTTTCCTCCTGTTTTTCTACAGCGGATCGTTTCTTGCCCGGACATGCCGGAGTAGCGGACCCGATCATCCTAGAACAGGCAATATAAGTGGAACATAAAAATGTTGCTTCTATATAAACCTATACCGGATTGTTAACCTTGTTAACTTCTTACTTCATTTTGATATCGATGTAAACACCAGCTGGCATTTCGAGTCTCTGCAATGCATCAACTGTCTTCTGGGTAGGTGTCATGATATCGATGAGTCTCTTATGAGTTCTCTGTTCGAACTGTTCTCTGGAATCTTTGTACTTGTGTACCGCTCTTAAGATTGTAACAACTTCCTTCTTAGTTGGAAGTGGTACCGGTCCACTCACCTGTGATCCGTTTTTCTTAACAGTCTCGATGATTTTCTTAGCAGATGCATCAACTAATTCGTGATCATATGCCTTGAGTGTGATTCTCATAACCTGAGTTGCCATAAAAAAAGTCGCCTCCTTCGCACTTATTTCAATAGTACGACAAGCGGTGACTGTACACTTCTCCGTGTGTGTCCTATGGATTAACACACGTATCTCTACGCAATGGTAGACTATATTTTGTACAGTGACTTGTCGCCAGTTTCCTAACTTGACATTCGCTCCACGGAAAACCTGCCTGATCACTATGGTAATAATCGGCAGCAACCTCACGCTTCAACGCTATCAATGTCACAGCAATATTTAATATACATGATAAAATCAATACATGCAAGACTTTTTGAATAAATATTGTATTTTTTTTCGTACAATTTTTATTCGTTATTTTTAACCTTATTTTTCCATATTCTACTACATTTATACCAATTCATCCACATGTTCTATAATTTCAGTGGCAAGATACTTCTTCTTCATATATAATATAGAAGCAATTACAAAGCAAAAAGAATAAATCATGTGAGGATATCATTATGTGGATAGCAAAACATTGGAAAGAATACGGCGTCATCGATTGTTCCGGTGGCGAAAAATTAGAACATTGGGGAAAATACACGTTACTTCGTCCTGACCCACAGGTTATTTGGAACACACCAAAGAAAGTAGCTGATTGGAAAAAATTAAACGGACATTATCACCGCAGCAAAAAAGGTGGTGGCGAATGGGAGTTTTTCGATTTGCCAGAGCAGTGGAGCATCACTTACCAACTGCCACACACTGCCGACGATAGTCTTTATGTCAATCATACCGGCACGCTTACGTTCCACTTAAAACCATTTAGTTTTAAACACACCGGTTTGTTTCCGGAACAGGCAGTGAACTGGGATTGGTTTTCAACGCTTATATATAATAGGAAGAAACAAGAACCAGACCGTCCCATCAAAGTCTTAAATTTGTTTGCCTATACCGGTGGCGCTACCATCGCAGCCGCAGCTGCCGGAGCTGCTGTCACCCATGTTGATGCCTCTAAGGGCATGGTAAGCTGGGCAAAAGAAAATGCTGTTTCTTCCGGACTTGGCGATGCACCGATCCGCTGGATTGTTGATGACTGTAAAAAATTCGTGGAACGTGAAATCCGTCGTGGAAATCATTATGATGCCATCATCATGGATCCACCTTCCTATGGCCGTGGACCAAAGGGCGAAATCTGGAAAATTGAAGATGCCATTTTCCCTTTGATTGAACTGTGCGCACAACTGCTTACAGACGAGCCTCTCTTCTTTTTGGTAAATTCCTATACGACAGGATTACAACCCGCCGTGCTTCATTATATGATTTCTACAGCTTTACAAAAATACAGCGGAACGGTTGCCGCTGAAGAAATTGGTCTTCCTGTTTCCTGCAATGGCTTAACACTCCCTTGCGGAGCCAGTGGGCGATTTGCCGGAGAAGGATTAAAAACATCGCTATAAAATACATATAATACAGATATGACATAAGGAGTTTTGGTATCACATGGAAAAAGTTTTAATCATCGATGATAATGGAATCAATTTGCGAACTGCCAAGGAAGCCCTTGACGATTATTATGAAGTCATTACCGTCAATTCCTGTAAGATGGCATTGCGTTATTTAGAACAACACACCCCGGACATCATTCTTTTAGATATTCAAATGCCGGAAATCGATGGGTTCGAGACAATGGCAGCCATCCGTTCCCTGCCGCAGACCGAAGACACACCGATTATCTTTCTTACCGCACAAAATAATATTGATGACGAAATCCGCGGCTTGGAACTTGGTGCTGTAGACTATATCCATAAGCCTTTCCAGCCGCAGATTATGCGTATGCGCATCCGCACACAGCTTGCCCTTGCACATTACCAGGATCATCTGGAAGACATCATCATGCAAAAAACAGAACAGGTGGCACGCGTAGAGACGGCACTGGTTGCCAGCTTAAACGACCTGCTTGACATCCGGGACGGTATTACCGGCTCTCATGTCAAACGTACTGCCAAGTATTTTGAAATTCTGCTCAATGCTTTGGACAAAGCACATACCTTTCCCGAAATCATAACACCTGACTACAAAGCACGATTGCTCCGCGGTGCCCCACTTCATGACCTTGGTAAAGTCGGTATTTCAGACAACACCTTACTAAAGCCATCCCATCTCAGCCCGGAAGAAATGGAATTCATGCGGCAGCACTCCACTTTTGGTGGGCAGGCACTCGCGCATGCTGTTGAAATTGTCGGAGTGGACAGCTTTTTAAATGATGCCAGGGACATGGCATATTATCATCACGAAAAATGGAATGGCACCGGATATCCCAAAGGTCTTTCTGGGGAAGATATCCCACTAAGTGCACGTATTCTCGCTGTCGCTGACGTTTACGATGCTCTTACCAGCCAGCGCTCCTACAAAGATGCTTTTTCCCACGAAAAAGCCGTCTCTATCCTGTTGGATGAAGACGGCATATCCTT
The DNA here is from genome assembly GCA_934352055.1 of uncultured Lachnospiraceae bacterium. Classification (GTDB taxonomy): domain Bacteria; phylum Bacillota; class Clostridia; order Lachnospirales; family Lachnospiraceae; genus Pararoseburia. The sequence continues at coordinate 87,919 of CAKRJY010000010.1, read as the reverse complement.
TGATCCTCGTATCATGCAGGTATTCCGTGAAATAGAATACCAGTTTGCAGAGGCAAAGCTTTCTTTTTCTTAACGCTATAACATCTTTTTCTTGCGCAGCCATAACATAACAAAAACACAAAGAAGCAGCGTAATCAGACATATGATTGCAAATCCATGTGGGGTGGACGAAAATGGCATCCATTTACCGCCAACGTTCATCCCCCAAAGTCCTGAAATAATGGTAGGAATGGACATAACAATCGTAATCGCTGCCAGATATTTCATAACATTATTCAAGCGGTTATTAATCACGGTTGACATCAGTTCTCTTGTACCATTGATAATATCTCGATAAATCTGTGTCATCTCAATCGCCTGGCGGTTCTCTATAATCACATCTTCGAGTAATTCCTGGTCTTCGGAATACTGACGCAATCTTCCATATCGTGTCAATCGATCCAAAACCACACCATTCGCACGAAGGGATGTTGCAAAGTACACCAGATTCGACTCCAATTCGTGCAAATCAATCAGATCTACATCTTCTGTATTTTTATCAATACGTTCTTCAATTTCTGTACGTTTCCGATCAATACTACGCAGCAAACTTTGGTATACCATGCAGGCATTATATAAAACCTGGTACGTAAAACGCATTTGCTTTTTTGTGGAAAAATCGCGTACGCGCTGCTCCACAAAGGATCTGAGCACTGCCGTCTCCTCCGCACAAACGGTAATCACCACATCTTCTGCGATTAAAATTCCCAATGGAATTGTCGTATAAGAATGGCGGTTATTACGCATCTCTGCTGATGGAATATCCACAAGAATCAGTGTATAGTCATCTTCCAAATTGATACGTGAACTTTCTTCATCATCAAGGGCAGCTCGTACATCTGCAATATCCATATGAAAGTGATCGCTGATTTCAGCGCATTCTTCTAATGTCGGTGCTGTTAATTTCACCCAGGCACCGGCCATGTATTGATCTATTTCGGAGATAATACGGTCGTCTGTTCTGTAAATATTAATCAAGTCTGTTCTGCCTCCTACTTTCCAGCAACTTTTCGGATTACTCCTTCAAAATGCTTTTTATCATATACTACAGGCACAGGGTAAAGCGGATTTGCTTCCTGTTCCGCCCATTTCGCCATTTTTTCGATATCCGCTTCCTGAATCTGTGAAAGATGCTCCGGGATGCCCATATGCTCATTCATTTGACGGATATGTGCAATAAAAGCTTTTGCACGTTCTTCTTCTGTTCCTTCGCTCGCAATCTGCGAGATTGTTGCCAAATGTGCCAATTTGCTATAAACCGCTGCACCATAATCCTCAAGTACAATCGGAAGAATCACAGCATTTGCCAGCCCATGCGGCACATGGTAAAGCCCGCCAACTGCATGCGCGATTGCATGTACATTTCCAACACAAGCTCTGGTAAAGGCAGCGCCTGCCTTAAAGGATGCAATCAGCATCTCTTCTCTTGCCTCCAACGAGTCTCCCTGTTCATACGCTTCCGGCAAAAATTCCATAATTGCCGCCACAGCCTCTTCACAGTATATCGTTGTTTCTTCTGTACCATACGTCCAATTCAAATATGCTTCCACCGCATGCGTCAGCGCATCCATTCCGGTTGTAGCCGTCATATCCGCCGGCAAAGAAACGCTCAGGCTTGGATCCATCACTGCATAATCCGGAACCAGCACCGGGTCATTGATTGCATATTTGCGATTCTGGGCATCATCTGTCACAACTGCAGCGACTGTCGTTTCCGAGCCTGTTCCTGCCGTCGTTGGTACCGCAATAAAAAATGGTACTTCCCGCCCGACTTTTAACTGACCGCGCATGTCCCGCAAAGTTTTCTCCGGGCGCGCAACCCTTGCTGCAAGAGCCTTTGCAGCATCCATATTAGAACCGCCGCCAATGGCAATGATGCTATCACATTCATGTTTCTGATAAACACCATACATCTCTTCAATCTGTGAAATCGTGGGATCCGGACGCACCTGATCATAAATCACCGATCGTTCTGATAAATCACCATAAAGATCTTTCAAAAAGCCGCTCTTGCCGATACGTGGGCCAGTAACAATCATTGGTGCCCAGACACCAGCCTGTTCCAAAATTTCCGGTATACTGTGAAAACTATCCACACCATCCACACGCTCCGGTTCTTTCCACTTGATTGCCTTCATTCCAATATTATAAACCCACTGATACACGCGACAATACGCTTTTTTCACTCCCATAATTACCCCCTCATAAATGTTTCTAATTCTAATGGTTTATGTAATAACACTGCATGCGGCAATGTCACAAGCATCGCCTCTTCGCGGAATCCCCATGCACAAAGGGCACAATCCACTCCGGCGTTTTCCGCCGTTGCCGCATCCACTTCGGAATCCCCCACATACAAAACATGCGGTTTGATCCATTCCAGCCAGTCTGCGTCTGTAAGCGCTTCTTCTCCTCCCATACGCGCCCATGTCTGATCTGCATAAATCTGGCGCAATCTGCGAAGTGCTTCCTCTACCGGATCTGCGGCCGGTTTTCTTGCACGAACACCATTATCTCCCACAGCAACCCTCACATGATTACGAAAAACATCGCGCACCAGCACGTCTACGGATTCCTGATTTTTATTGGTCACAATTGCCATCGGCACATCTTCTTCCTCATAATCGTGTAACAGTTCCATCACACCATCATATGGTCTAGTTTTGATCTGATTATGGGTCAGATAATACGCCTTAAACATCGCAAAGCCTTCTTCAAAGCGAGGATTCTCCTCCCCCTGCGGCGTTGCCTTGATCATCAATGTTCGAATTCCATTTCCAACAAATTTACGGATATCCTCCAACGAATGCAACGGATATCCCATCTGGTCCATGACATAATTTACGCTGTCTGCCAGATCTTCCAATGTATTTAAAAGTGTTCCATCCAAATCAAATAACACAATATCGTATTTCATCTCTTATTTACCTTCTTTCTTCCGTTCCTATCTTACCACAGGAATAAAACAAAGACCACCTCTATTCTTATAAAGGTGGTCTTTCTCTATACCGTCATCCCACAGCGCAGTCAGGGACGACGGGCGATAATCAAACGAATGTATGGATAGCATAACAAACATCCGCCATCTAATATGCTTTTTAGTATTGTACCCTATATCGCGAATAAATTATAGGTTTTCCTTTAAAAATGTACCAAGTGCTTCGATCGCTGTATCTTCATCTTCCCCCTCAGCCTTCAAAACAATTTCCTGGCCACATTTCACGCCAAGTCCCATAACACCAAGGATTCTCTTCGCATCTACATCTCTTCCATCTTTTCCGATGGTAATTTTGCTGGAAAACTTTGCTGCTTCCTTTACGAAGATACCTGCTGGTCTTGCATGGATTCCTTCTGGATCTGTAATAGTGTATACGATTTCTTTCATGATAATTTCCTCCTTAAATTCTTTCTTTTTATCATTAAGATGACAGTAAAGCGCCATCTATATCACGGTTAAAATTCCTGTGCATCCTTTTTTACCAAACCAAGCATCACGGTTGTTATAACAGAACCGATGACCCAGGAAAGGATGTAAAGCAATGGCTTTCCTATCGTTGCGAAGACGAAGATACCACCATGTGGTGCCATTAAGGTGCATCCAAAGAATGCGCTCAGACCACCTGCCACGGCTGAGCCAACAAGCGTACATGGAATCACATGTACCGGATCACTTGCTGCGAAAGGTATGGCTGCCTCAGTAATAAACGAACATCCCATAACAAGATTCGAGATTTTAGATCCACGTTCCGCCTCTGTAAATTTCTTCGGGAAGAACTGACATGCAAGTGCAATACCAATCGGTGGAACCATACCGCCGACCATAATGGATGCCATCGCAATATAGCATGCCTGTACTGTCATATCGGTTGACTGTGCACCACTTGCCATCAAATCAGATGCCGTTGCAAGCATTCCGGTACCAAAAACGTAAGCAGCTTTATTAATTGGGCCTCCCATATCGATAGCCATCATTGCACCAAGCAAACATCCAAGTAACGTGATCAGCCCTGCATTTGCAAGTGACGTCAGCATATTCGAAAATCCCGTATTGATCAATCCGATGATTGGATTGAAAATAAAGCACATCAAGACACTGACAATCAGCATACCTCCCAGCGGATAAATCAATGTCGGCTTGATTCCCTCTAAAGAATCCGGCAGCTTTGCACACAGTTTCTTTAATCCCAGTACAACATAACCTGCTAGGAATCCAACTAAGATACCGCCAAGGAATCCAGATACGGTTGTACCTCCGTTTTCTCCCTGAAATGCAAATCTTCCAACAAATTCATTGAATCCGCCCAGATTACTCCAATCATAACTGGTAAAAAGCGCATTACCATTTGCTGCTAAAAGTCCACCGGTAAAACCTACAGCAAGACCTGGTCGATCTGCGATGGAATATGCAATATATCCGGAAAGAACAGGCACCATCAAGCCCATTGCAAGACCACCAACGTATTTGAAGAATGCAGAGATCGGTGTACATGTTCCAAAAGCAGATCCACCGGTAGCACCATATCCCATCAATGTATCGGTCAAAAATGCAAGTGCAACCAGAATACCACCGCCAATAACAAATGGAAGCATATGAGACACACCATTCATCAAGTGTGTATAAATCTGATGTCCCACGCTATCCGTCTGTGTCTTTTCTACCTTCGTTTCTTTTTTGGCAGCATCGACATGATAAAGTGGCGCATCTCCACGCATCGCACGTTCTACCAGTTCTGTTGCTTTACTGATACCATCGGCAACTTTGCACTCAATCATGGCTTTGCCAGCAAAACGATCCATTGGAACCTTTGTATCTGCGGCAACGATAACTGCCTTAGCAGAAGCTATTTCCGCATCTGTAAGTACGTTCTTGGCACCACCGGAACCTCTTGTCTCAACCTTAATCCGACAACCCACTGCGGCTGCTGCCTTTTCTAATGCCTCTGCTGCCATATACGTATGTGCAATTCCTGTCGGACATCCGGTAACAGCAACCACAAACGTCTCCGTTTCTGACGGAACTTCTTCTATAGAAGCCTTTGCCTCTTCTTTTTCTTCTTTATCTGCTTCTGCCATATCAATGACATGCAAAAATTCTTCCGGGCTTTTTGCCTGCATTAAATCTTTTGTAAATTGCTCATCCATCAAGAGCACCGACAACCGGCTTAATACATCCAAATGAACATTCTCTTCTGTATTTGGTGCTGCAATCAAAAAGATGATGTGCACAGGTTCGCCATCTAATGCGTCGTATTCCACGCCCTGTGGTACAACCATAGCTGCTAACCCTGGTGCAGTTACAGCATCTGACTTACAATGGGGAATCGCAATTCCTTCCCCGATACCTGTTGTTCCTTCTTCTTCTCTTGCAAAAACCCCCTGCAAATAACTGTCTGGATCTGCAATGTTACCGCGTTTGCACATCAAGTCCACCATCTGTCTGATAGCCTCTTCCTTGCCGGATGGTGTCCCCTGCAACTGAATACTTTCTACACCCAGCAAATCTCTCACTTTCATGTGTGATTCCTCCTTTTCCCTTTCCTATAAAATAATGCGCAAGGCATTATCTGCCGATACTATGCAATAAAGCATGGACTTCGTCACTGGTTGCCAGTTCCTCTGAAAATGCGGATGCGCTTCCCGCACACAGGCCCGTGTAAAATGCTTTGGCATAATCATGTTGTTCCATATATCCAGCGAGGAATCCTGCTACCATAGAATCCCCTGCGCCAACCGAATTGACTACCTTTCCCTTCGGTGGCATGCTTTCAAACTTCTGACCATCCTCTGTCAAAAGGACAGCGCCATCACCAGCCATCGACACAAGCACGTTACGAGCACCACGCTCTTGTAACCTGGCTGCATAAACGAATACATCTTTCTTTTCCTTTAACTCCACTCCGAAAATCTCACCTAGCTCATGATTGTTTGGTTTAATTAAGAATGGATGATATGGCAACACATTAACCAGAAGGTCTCTTGTTGCATCCACAATGATGTGTATTTTCTTTGTTGACAAATGCTTCATGATATCCATATAAATATCATCCGGCATCACATCCGGAATGCTTCCGGCTAACACCAGCACATCCCCATCTTTTAAATGATCCAGCTGCTGGTACAGTTGTCTGATATGTTCCTCTGCAATCGCAGGACCTTGTCCGTTAATTTCCGATTCTTCGTTGGAACGAAGCTTTACATTAATCCGGGAAATCCCTTCCTCCACGCGAATGAAATCAGACTGCACGCCCCATTCATCTAACAGACGCACAATTTCCTGTCCCGTAAAGCCCGCCACAAAACCAAGTGCATGGCTGTCATGTCCGAGATTCTTCAGCACCATCGAAACATTGATGCCCTTTCCTCCCGGGTAAATAATTTCCGTCTTTGTCCGGTTGACCCGCCCTAATGTAAAATCATCTACGGATACGATATAATCCAGCGAAGGATTAAACGTCACTGTATAGATCATTCTTCCACCTCCTTGATATTTGAAAAACCTCTATACTCCTGCTTTACCTGATTTGTCAAAATGGTTGCATCTGCAAACGCGCCAAATGTCACTGTCGAAATCTCGCCAAACTTACTGGCATCCGCCAAAACATATGCTTCCTTTGTCTGTTCCATTGCTCTTCTTTTAATCAATGCTTCTTTTACTTCCGGTGTCGTAAAGCCCTGCTCTTTTGTCACACCATTGGTTCCAAAAAATCCTTTTGTAAAGTTATATTTTGCAATGGAAAGAACAGCTTCCTCTCCAACAATTGCATCGGTCGTCCCCTTAAACTCACCACCCAGCAAATAAACGGTGCATCCGAGTGCTGATAATTTTCTCGCATGACCGATTGCATTGGTAATATATAATGCATTTCTATTCATCTGTGCATCAATCATCAACTCTGTCGTCGTACCGGCATCCAGATAAACCACATCATGATCTACAATCAACTGCGCAGCATAGCGGGCAATCGCCACCTTCTGTTCAACATGCAGTTCTTTTCGAAACAAAATGTCATCATCCTGCGTACGGTAAGACGACGCATCTTTTTGCATCGCTCCTCCGTGCACCTTAAGTAGTTGTCCTCGGGCATCCAATGTATTCAGATCTCGTCGAATCGTCGATTCTGAAGCATGCAGCTGTTCCATCAATTCCGTTACCGTCACAGAACCATGTTCCTCTAGTATGTTCAATATTCTCGTAAATCTTTCCTCTGTAAGCATATAATCACTTCCATTCATTTTCGTTCAAAATCATTCATTTGATGATTGTATTATACATTCACTTTCCGTCATTTTCAATCATTTTCCGTCAGAAATAATCACCAAAAATCATTTTCATTTTTTGTATATTATCCATAGTTTTTGATTTCCCTCATCATCAGAACAGCGATAGCGCAAGCTCGATGTATGTTGCACGTTGCCATAACAAAAAAGAGTGAAGGTTTAAAAACCCTCACTCATCGTTCATTTTCCGTCAGTCATTTTCCGTCTGGTGTCGTTTTTGCTTTAGCATATACATCTGATCGTCAGCCTGTTTGATATATGTTTCCAGAGAATCCTTCTCATCATAGGAAACCTTCACACATCCTATACTCGCAGACACCTTATATGACAAAAGCATCGTTTCCTGCCGCTCACGAATCTGCTCTTTTATCCGTTCCTGATAAGGTTCAAAATCCTCATCTCCATTTCGCAGGATCAAAAATTCGTCCCCACCATAGCGGAAGACCTTGGTATTTTCATCAGCAGCCATGGTCGCTGAATGTCCGACTATACGAATGGCAACATCACCTGCCTCGTGCCCATATTGATCATTAATCTTCTTTAATCCATCAATATCTGCAAAGATTACCTGTAAGAAACGTCGATTCTTCCTGCTTTCCTCCAGCATCTCTTCCGCATATTTGGCAAATCCATGGCGGTTAAAGACACCCGTCAAATAATCTGTCTCATAAAGTCCCTGTAATTTATCATTTATGATGGTATAGCGCTTCTTTTGCACCATATTCTCCAGAGAAAAACCTAAGCTCTTGGTAAAATTGTAGAGTTCACGATTATTAATGAACTGACTAATATCCCGGAATACACAATAGCCATACAGATGATCCAGAAAGTGAATCGGTGCATACACATAAGCATGTCCTTCCCGTGACATCACCTCACCATCCTCAGCATCCCACATCAGATATTCCTTACTGCAACTGCGATAGCTATGATAGGAAAGATGCGGATTGGTCTCCACTTCCGGCTGCAGCACAATGCAACACCGTCCCTTGCCCAGATGCTGCAATACTTTCTTAATGCTCTCTAGCATGACCTCCAGACTATCACCTACAATCATACCTTCTTCCATATGTGTTAACATATCACTGATCACATTTCTGTCATTATAGGTATGAAAGACAGTACGTCGAAATGCAACGTCATTCTGACACTTTCCCTTGGCACATCCACAGCTCTGTCCAAAGATGATATTCGCATGTTCCTGATACTCTGCACTCCCCCATGACTCTGACAGCATCTGACAGGCATGGTAGGCAATAGAAGCACGCGGGCGGCGTATCGTCGTAAGTGTCGGCGCATAATTCTCCCCGATAAAATATTGGTCAAAGCCCGTCACAAGGCAATCCTTTCCTATCGAAATACCTGCTTCTAACAAAGTCTCGCACACGCCAACGGCCATATCATCGTTAGCACAAACAATCCCTTCCGGCAGCTCTTTGCCGTCAGAGAGCAACTCCTCTGCAACATCACAGCCATCGTTGAAACAAAAACTCTTGGTAAACACCAGATCTTCATCAACGCTCAGACCGCTTTCCTTCATTCCTCTCAAAAAGCCCTGATAACGATATTTACTTTCCACATTAGATGCCGGGCCACCAATATAGGCAATTCTCGTAACCTGATGCACATCGTGCAGATGGCATACCAATTCCCTGATATATTCTTCCTGATCTATATAGATGGTAGAAAAGCCGTCAATCTTTCCATCCATCGCCACTGCAGGTATACCTGCCTGCCGAATCCGCTCTGCCAGACGTTCCCGAACACTATCTTCATTGATGGTAGATGCAATCATAATAACACCATCGTATTCTTCCAAAGTAGGATAGTCAAAAATGGCATATTCTCCATAATTAAAAGGATTGCTAATATCCATGCGACCATAACAGACAAACATATCTACGATACTTCTGTTCTGCGAAGCCCATTTGTTGAAGCCTTGATAATAAAAGTTCATGACTTCTTCATTCCACATGGTTCCAAATACTGCAATCCTCATTCCAATCCTCCCCTAGTAGTCCACCTGTATCAGACAAAGTCCCTTTGCCGGTGCTGTCGGTCCTGCTACTTTTCGATCACATGCTTCCAAAATATCCTGCACTTCTTCTGCCTGCATGCGGCCAAGCCCCACTTCAATCAGAGTTCCCGCCATAATGCGGACCATATTCTGTAAAAATCCTGTGCCGTGAAACGTGAGGTACACATAGCCCTTACGTCTTTGAATTTGAATCGTGTCTACGATACGCACCGTCGATTTTTTCATACGGCTGTTCCCACAAAAACTCTTATAATCATGTTTTCCTTCCAAATACACAGCTGCTCTTTGCATCGCTTCCACATCCAGCTCCTGATCGAGTGCTGTATAATATTTACGATCAAAGACCGGCTTTACGGGACCATCAAAACATGTGTAACGATACGTTTTCCCAACTGCTTTATATCTGGCATGAAAACGCTCGGATGCCTCACGAACTTCTAACACCGCAATATCATCCGGAAGATAACGATTCATATAATCACGAATCTCCTCTACAGATAATGGCGTCTCCAACCTCACATTTGCAATCATGGCGCGGGCATGTACTCCTGCATCTGTACGTCCCGCGCCAATCACATCTACCATATCCTTATCCACCATTCTTGCCAGAACGGTTTCTAATTTACCTTGAATGGTCTCGCGATCCGGCTGGTGTTCCCAGCCATAATACCGCGTACCATCATAACTTATTTTTAATTTGTAATTTTTTTCCATTATACTCTCTTAAAGCGATTTACCTGTGCATTCAATTCCTGTGAAATCGCCTGATTGTTTTCTGTCTCCTGGTGAATCTTCGTCATTGCTTCTACCAATGATACTGCACTCTGTGCAACGCCAGTTACGTCCTGCGCATTTTCATCGATGGCTGTAGAAATATCATTGATACCATGATTCATATCCTGAACGGTATTGCGGATCTCATCAATCTTTGTTGCGAACTTACTCAGCACTTCGTTGATGCTGTCTGCGTCTGTCTCATACTGTTCCACGACCGTAACGAAGCCATCATAATCCTGCATAACCTTTTGGTCAATAAATGCAAGCATGTTCTGTGAAAGAGAAGCCAATTTTTCTACAGATTCAATAACCAGTTTACTGATATCCTGGATATTATTTGCTGTCTCACGGCTGTTGTCTGCCAATTGACGGATCTCATCCGCCACAACAGCAAAGCCTTTACCTGCTTCTCCTGCTCTTGCCGCTTCAATAGAAGCATTCAGTGCCAATAGATTCGTCTGGCTTGCAATATCTAAGATGTCGCCTGTCAATTCCGAAATCTTCTCTGCACTGCGGCTCTCTTCTACTGCATCTTCCACCATATCACGGATTTCTACCACACGTCCGCTTGTCTCCTGTTTATCAGAAATGGTCTCCTCATGAAGCATCTGGGCACGGTCTTTAATCTCCTGCACAAGTTCTACACCTTCGTCAGCACTTGTTACCATATTTTGCACTTCTTGTAAAATCGCTTCACTTCCTGTTGTCATTGCACTCAAGGTTGCTGCGATTTCTTCCATGCTGGCTGCCATCTGCTGCATAGCCGCTGAGACATGATCTGCATTCTCTGTGGAAGAATCTACGGAGTTCAGCACTTCCTGAGCTGACGTCGTCATCTTGTCCGCTTCCGACTTTAAACTTTGCATGACATTCTGCAACTGATCTAGGAATCCATTGACTCCCATTGCCATCTGTCCCACTTCATCGCCATAGCGAATGGCAATACGCTCTGTCAAATCACCTTCATTTTTTGAAATCTTATCCGAAATCTGGCGAATCTGTTCTCCTGATTTCTTGGTAGGACGCACAATCGTACGATATACCACCAAAATCATACTGATAATAACAAGAACTACCAATCCTGAGCAGATATAATTGATCTGTCGAATATGGCTGATTGCTTCCGTATTTGCCTTTTCCACTTTCGCTAACTGTGTATTAAACACAGTTTCAAATCCATCCTGTGCCATCTTTACATAAGAATAGGAACTTCCCAAGGCAGATAACGTATGTGTCGCTCCTGCCGTATCACCCTCGCGGCATCGTTGCAAGATCTGTTCAGTAGAGCCCAAGAAGACTTCCATCTTGATATTCCAGGACTCCACACCATTGATCAGATTCTTATCCTGTGTCTTTTCGGCATATTCCTGTGTAATCGCCATATTTTTGCGAACGTCTTCAATGGAAGATTCCAGACCAGTGAAATTTATTTCTTTCGGACGGTTTACACTGGACTCTGCATACTTTGCCGTCTGCTGATATGCTTCAGCAGTCAGACTCTTATATCTTTCCAGCTGAATATAGGTATTTACCAATTTATCATTGCGCGCTTCTATCGTGCCAAGAATTGATATATTAGCAAATACTACAATCAGAAAAGCAAGCCCCATAATCCCCATACTACTGTAGATTTTGATTCCAATGCTTGTTTTATGCAGCTTTCCCGGCTTCTTCGCAACCTTGTCCTGCTTCGGTTTTCTGGTTTTTTTCATCTTCTCCGCTTTGATTTTCTTTTTTTCCTCTTGATTCGGTACTACCTTTTGTTCCTTTTTCATAGTAAAAGCCCCTTCTTACCATGTATTTTATCACTGTTCTCATTATATAGTTTCCGTAGAAAAAAAACAAGCAGAGATACCATGATTGGTTCTCTGCCTGTTTGCATCATTTTTATTTATTTTCTTTTTTCTTTTTTGGAACAAAGCGTAATACGGTTGTAACCACAAGAAGTGCAATCAGAATGCCACACACAACATCAACGCCCATCGTGATTTTTTCTGTATCGGAAGGTTCATCGACAAAATCTGTTCCCGGCATTGCACCAAGCATAGCCTTAGAATTAGCCACCGTATAAAGGATACGATGCATTGCTTCTCTTGCATAATGATAGGTTGCCACGTCGTTTTTATCAAAATCAAACCTTGCAGAATCTGCCAGATAAGTCAGCTTCAGGTCTCCCCCTGCTTCAATCATCTGGTATCCATCCATAAATACACCTGTGTTTGCATTGTCTGTAATCATCATCCCCTGGAACGCCCACTCATTTCTTGCAATTCCTGTTAAAAGAGGGTAACTTCCACCAGTCCAGGTATAACCGATACGGTTAAACGCTGTCATAACCGCCTGACACGCCCGGATCTGTCTTGTTGCATTTTCATAAGTGCCATCACTCTTTTGCTCCAGATAATTTAATGTCACATCTCCCAGTTTCATGCACATTTCAAATGGCTTGAGATAAATTTCTCTTGCAGACTGCTCATTGAGCCATGTTGCAAGTCCGTACTGTCCGTCACAGTCGCCTCGGTGATCTTCCTGATCATTAAAGGCAAAATGCTTGATATATGCATAAACGCCTTTGGTTGCAGCGCCATGAACCTGATTAGAAGCTACAGCTCCGGAGAGATATGGGTCTTCGGAATAGTATTCTCCATTACGTCCTGAGAAAGGTGTACGATGGATATTCATAGATGGTGCGTACCAACCGTCCATTCCACCGATGATCGCTTCATTACCGATCATGGTTCCCATCTCTTTTGCCAGGTCCTGATTCCAGGTCTGTGCCAATGTCATAGAGTTTGGATAATATTTTCCGGTTCCGCCATAAATCAAGCCGTTTGCCGTATCCGCATCCGTGCAGAATGGCATATCAATAGAATCAATATATTCTATACCATATCCAGAAAGTGCAATCGTATTGTAGTAATCTTCATATGTCAATTCATCTAAAAGGTCATCCCACTGCGGATCATCAAAATCAAGTCCACGCATCTGGATCAAAGTAAGATCATTTTTCTTTCCATAAACAATCTCATCATCAAATTTGGATGCATCAACCGGCGAACCGGAATCAAAGGAATCTAATGCCTTTAAGCCATCTGCGTCAATGGTCTTGCTGTAGACATAAGATGCAGGATTGCCGTCTTTGTCACTGCCATTGATCTCATTGCCCCAGGTACTGATCTCATCGGTCGGTTCCCCATCATGGGTTGGAAAAGTACCCATCCAGTCATTTCTGGTCAGATAGGCCACATCGCCTTTGGCATCATCCAATTGGTTGGTAATCTCTGCACCACTGTAGGTATCCTTAGCATAGGTTGCCAAATCGGTGTCTGCATTCTTTGGCTCATAAGTACTTACCATAGCAGCATCCCCTGCTGCTGTCATGCCATCTGCGGTTGTCTTTCCCTTTGCTGTCAAAATATTGTTGATGGCTTCATGTGCATCTTTTGCAGCAGTAATGTAGTATGTGCCTGCATCTAAGATATAAGTCTTTGCCCCATTGGCATCATATGCCTTGAACTGCTCTTCATCAAAGGTCATGGTAACAATCTCCGATGCTCCCGGCTCTAAGACAGATGTCTTTGCGTATGCCAAAAGTTCTACGGACGGCTTCTCCACACCATTTTCCTTGTCATAATCGGTATATGGGCTTTGTGCGTAAAGTTCTACGACATCTTTTCCAGCTACAGATCCTGTATTGGTCACTTCCACGGTAGCGGTTGCGCTGCCATCTTTCCATGTGATCTGTGGCGCGCTCCAAGAGAACGTCGTGTAAGAAAGTCCATAACCCAATGGATAGCACACTTCAGAAGCATAGTCATAATCTCCCGCATTGCCCTGTCCTAATACCACATCTTCATAACGTGTCTCATAATAACGATAACCAACATAGACACCTTCTTCATAACTTACATAGTTATATTTGGTTGCATCGCCATTTTCATCATAATATTGATAATCGCCAAAGTTCTGTGCAGCCGGAGATGCCAACGCATCTGCCGCAAATGTATCTACCGTTCTACCAGACGGATTTACTTCTCCACTTAAAATCTTTGGCAAAGAAGAAAGACCACTTGGTGCCAAAACAACCGATTTGATATTGGCATAATCTTTCACCCAATCCAACTCTAAAGCAGCATTGGAATTGACAACCAATACGACATTGTCGAAGTTATCATTTAAGTAAGATAAGATCTCCAACTCTACGGAATCCGGCTCCAGATAAGACTTCGTCTGATCCTCTGCCTTGTCTGTATGATTATACATAGAACGCGGCATATCACGTCCTTCACCAGCCACTCTCTTTAAAACATAGACTGCGGTCGTACCGGAAAGGCTGTCTACCACCTTGTCGTCTGCCGTGATCTTTTCCAATGGACACTCATTGATGGCAAAGTCTTCTTCTCTACCAAAACTGATAGATCCTGAGCCCAGTCCATAAGAAGATCCCTCGCCCTTGTCATAAAACTTCCAAAGCGTCTTATTTACGGTATACCCATCTGCTTCAAAATCTTCTTTTAATGTTCCACTGCCATAGCCCATGATTCCTGCATGCGTTGCTACTGTCACCGCATTTCTGCTAAAGAAACTGATTGGCGTATCTTTGGAAAGTGGAAGCGCATTTCCCTCATTTTTCAGCAAAACAATTCCCTCATCCGCAATTTGCTCTGCCAGTGCATCCTCAGCCTCTCCTATCTTGTCTTTCGAATAATCACTCTTATTGTAGTCCAAATCTAATCCCTTGGTATCTACGCCAGAGTTGTCAATCACAGAGTCATTCGCCCCCATCATGGCATTTACCATACGATTGTTTTCCGTCAAAAGTGTATTCGCTGCCACAATTGCCGCAACCATAACAACAATCAACAGAACAGAAATGACTGTTTTGATGATCTTGCTTTTTCTTGTTGACTGCTTCTTTTCTCTTTTTCGCATAACAAAACCTCCTTCTTACCTTTCTGCCGTCATGCTCATTCTTTGCATTTTGGCATTCTGTAAAAAAGAGGTTAGCATATCTTCTGTATTTATGAACAAACTGTGTCCTGTTTTGTCACTTTTGCGTCGTAATCGGTTCATCGGCTCTGCGGAATCGTAATACGTAACACAAAAATATCCTGACCTGTCTCCAGTTTTAAAAATCCGCCATACTTTTCTGCCATGGTCTGAATACTTTCCATGCCAAATCCATGCTCATGCTTATCCTGCTTGCTTGTCTGCGGCAGACCATGTTTCATCTGCAATGCTCCCGTATATGGATTCTCGATCTGTATAAAGATCAGATTTACTTTTTCATGAATCAGAATACTGATGCAGCGCTTTTCTTTCTCCACCTTTCGATTTGCCTCAATCGCATTGTCAAGTGCGTTTCCAAACAGCGTATAGATATCAATGGCATCCATGAAAAAAAGCAGTTTTCCATCAATGATTCCATGCATACGAATCCCATTTTCCTGGCAAATCAGGCTTTTCTCTGTTAAAACAGTATCTAAAATAGGATTTCCTGTATGCAAAATAGCATCATAAATCATCACTGATTTTTCAATGGAATCCACAATCTGACAACGCTCATCTGCATCTGTGATATTGCGCAGTCCGGCAATCTGGTGTTTTAAGTCGTGACATTTGCGATTGATACGTTCGATGTTTTCTTTTGACATTTCGTATTGTGCTTTGTTCGTGGCAAATATTTGTTGTTGTTCAGCCATCTCTTTTTGCAAATGCCAATTCGACATATAATTCCGCTGGTTGATCATCACAAACAGACAGCACACCAGACCATAAATGCCATGCAAGACCGTAAATCCCCAAAAGGTTGCTGCAAGACTCATCAATAAAACGATAAACAGCGTCACCAAAGTCATCCAGAGAGACGCCATCGCATCGGTTTCGTAATGATGCTTCTGTACCATCTTTTTTGCAAAAAAGAAATAAAAAATCAGATACACACCAAAATGAATCAAAAAATATAGTAAATGCAGACTTTCTGCAATCTGACTATCTGTCGCCCCATTAATGAGCAAACGAATACAATAGGCAATGTGCTCCGTTGCATACCCCATAGTCACACAAAGAACCGCCTCTTTCAAAGAAATGTCAAACGAATACCAGATACCCAAAAGTATCCCCAACAAAAATACAAAATAAAATAGGAAAGACGATAATATCCGAAAAAGTATGCCTATGTCACCATCCCTGACGATGTACATATGCTCGGCCACCCATGGATATACATGCATCCAGAGCATCTCGATAAGAAAAATTGCCGCAAGTGACAGCAGGCAGCGCCAAACACCTTGTCTGCGCATGCGCAGAGGAAT
The DNA here is from genome assembly GCA_934352055.1 of uncultured Lachnospiraceae bacterium. Classification (GTDB taxonomy): domain Bacteria; phylum Bacillota; class Clostridia; order Lachnospirales; family Lachnospiraceae; genus Pararoseburia. The sequence goes on along the minus strand of CAKRJY010000010.1, from coordinate 71,473 downwards.
CACATAAATTGTAACCGCCAGCAACAATTCCATTGGGAAAATCAGCAGTTGAAGAAATCCTAACATAGCTCCTCCTTATGACTCATATCCTGCTTCTAAATATTGACTTAATTCCTGTAAAAAGGCTTTTTTGCGAGAACGCGAAAACGGCAAATGATAGCTCCCAACTTGTACATCATCCTTGTTTACACTTACTACATTCTTTAAATTTACCAGATATCCCTGATTGCAACGGCTAAAATGATACGCCATCAGTTCTTTTTCCACCTCTGCCATAGAAGAACGCATAACATAGGTCTCCTGTTTTGTCACATAATAGACATTGTGATTACGGATTTCCACGTAAAGAATATCATCCGAGCAAACTTTTTCTTTGCGATTCTCCTTAGATAGCATCAGATATTTCTTTTTTCTCTGCTTTTCCACAAGACCGATTGCTTTTGTCAGCTTTGGCTCAAACCTGGCGTAATCCACAGGCTTTAAGACAAAATCAAGTGCATCTACTTCATAACCGGCCACGGCGTACTGCGCCATTGTTGTGATAAAAATAATAACCACCGCCTGGTCTATGCTTCGAATCTTACGTGCCGCTTTCATTCCGTCCAAATGCTTCATCTTGATATCCATAAGAAGGATGTCATAACCACCATGGTACTCATCCACAAGATCCATCCCGTCCGCATAGACCGTTGTTGTAAGATCAGCGAAATATTCCGTCTGGTACCGTTCAATATAAGACAGCAATATATCCTGATATTCTTTTTCATCTTCTACGATTGCGATTCTAACCATCATACCCTCTCGTACTCCACATTATTTCCCGATAAATTCCGATCTTCGCATCTCCTTTACCACAAGAACCGTACAAACAACAGTCGCCACCAGATCAGCTACCGGACCTGCGAACATAACGCCATCAATTCCCATAAATAGCGGCAGAATGAGTAGCAGCGGCAGTAAAAATATAATCTGTCTTGTCAACGACATAAAAATACCTTTTTTCGGTTTACCAATTGCAGTAAAGAAATTTGCTGAAATTGGCTGCATAAAACAAAGGAACATAAAAAACAAAAATTTCCGGAAAAAGTTCTCACCAAAATCAAAATAAAGTTCCGAACCATTTCCAAACACAGAAATAATCTGTCTCGGGAAAACTTGAAACAATACAGACGAAACCACACAGATGACAGCAGCACTGCGTATTGCCAAAAAATACGCTTTTTTCACGCGTTCATATTTCTTTGCGCCATAATTGTAGCTTACAATCGGCTGCAATCCCTGGGATATACCAATGACAAAAGACATAACAAGCATTGATACCTTCGCGATAATACCGGAACATGCAATCGGAATTGATTCCCCATATGCCGACAGTCCTCCGTAATATTTCAGTGTACGATTCATCACAACCTGCACAAGCATCATTGCCAGTTGGTTAAAACATGGCGCTGCACCAAGTGACATCACCTGTAAAACAACTTCTTTATCCAATAAAAAAGCATTTTTTTGTAATTGCACCGTCTTATAATGATACAGATACCAGACAACCATTGCCGCTGCCACTACCTGTCCAATCACAGTCGCTGCTGCTGCACCTGTCATTCCCCACCGGAAGCAAAAAACGAACAATGCATCCAGAATCGTATTCACTACCGCGCCGACAATGTTGATTGCCATCGTCATTTTCGGACTGCCATCTGCACGCACCAGATGACCACCACCTGCAGATAAAATCAAAAACGGAAAACCTATCGCTGTAATTCTTGTATATTCCATCGCTAGAGGAAGTACCTTTTCCGGTGAGCCAAAAAAGCGAAGCAATGGCGCTAAAAACAATAACGTAACGGTTGACAAAGCAACACCCAGCAGTAACATAACCGTCACCGAATTACCAATATACTTTCCGGCACCTTTACTATCTCCACGCCCCATCGCAAGGTTAAAGGTTGATGCACCACCAATTCCCATCAAAAGTGCAATGGCAACGCAGGATGTATTTAAAGGAAATGCAATATTAGTGGCAGCATTTCCCAATTCACCGATGGCATTCCCGATAAAGAACTGATCCACAATGTTGTAAAGCGAACTCACCAGCATCGCAATGATACTCGGGATTGCAAACTGTCGCAATAATTTATTTTCCGGAAGCATCCCCAATGGATTTTCCTGTATTCTTTCTTTTTCCATATTTCTACCTCTTTTCCTCTTCCCATTTTACACAAATTCCATTCTTTTTCCATAGAAAATCCACAAAGGCGCAAAAAAAGAGCACACCCGAACCGGATGCGCTCCTGTTTTCATCTTAAATTGTTATCTTATAATTTCACATGTTTTTTCAAACGTTTTGTAAGAATCAATGCAATTCCCACCTTGCAAAGATCCGGGATAATAAATGGGATGACACACCAACCAAGTACAGCCATGATACCAACTGCACCTGTGTTTGCTGTATAAGCAATCATAAACCACATCGTACCAAAAGCGTAGCATACGAGCAGTCCAAGTACCATAGAAAGTCCCAATACCCATGTTTTTTCTCCAAACTTTGCTGTGATTGCCCACATAACAAGCGCAGAAAAAATAAATCCGACGATATAGCCGCCGCTGTTACCAAGAAGCGCTCCGACGCCTCCGCTAAATCCGGCAAATACAGGAACACCAATCGCGCCGAGTAATACATAGGTCAAAACGGCTATCGTTCCACGTTTTCCGCCCAGAAGACCTACTGCCATAAATACAGCAAATGTCTGTAACGTAAATGGAACTGTCGCTGGAATGGAAATCCAGGAACAAATTGCCATAACCGCCACAAAAAGACCGATATATGCAATGTCTACCGTACGAAGTGATGTTGTTTTTGCTTGTGCATTCATAATACTTTCTCCTTTATATGTTTTTCATTCATTAACTTCCTATCCAAGAATAAAAGATTGTTTATTCTTTGTCAAATTACATATCCTTATTTTGACTATTTATTTCTCTTATAGTAATCTTATGACAGATGCATGACTCGTTAACAACCACAGAAGGGATGGCACTATGATTGTAAGTAAATATTTTGTCTGGTTTATCATATATAGTTTTATGGGGTGGATTTACGAATCCACCTACTGCACCATTCGAAAACACCACTGGGAAAACCGTGGGTTTTTACATGGGCCAATTGTACCTATTTATGGTGTGGGTGCTTTGCTTGCCTCTATCCTGTTTTCCGAACTCCCGATATCAGGACTTCAGGAAGCAAGCAATCTTAAAATTTTCCTCATATGTTTCTTTGGCAGTATCGTACTGGAATACACTACTTCCTGGGGACTGGAAAAATTATTCCATGCTTACTGGTGGGATTACAGCGGTGTTTTCTGTAATATCAACGGACGCGTCTGCCTTCCTGCTTCCATCGGATTCGGGCTTGCCGGCATTCTCGTTGTTCGCATCATCTATCCTTTTGTCAATGGCATGACGCACGACACCAACCCTTATCTGATGGAAGGATTATCCCTTGCATTTATGTTTGTTTTTGGCATGGATATGGCATTGACCGTTTCCGCTCTTACCAATTTCGCCAAAAACTTCAATCGTATTGAAACTGAAATCAATGAGCAGATTGCAAGCGCCTATGAAAAACTTGACACCAGCGTCTCCGGTGCCATTGAAAGCGCCATTGAAAAATCCGAACAACTTCAGGAAGGTGCTTTTGTCCGCAAGGAGCTCGCAGAAGAAAAGGCAGCCGCACTTCGCGACCGCCTCACAAAAGAACGTTTGGAGAATCTGTTCCTATCCTCTTCTGCTGCTCAAAAGAGTACATTTCTTAGTATACAAGGATTTAAGCGCAGCAAACAGGGCAATGAACTACGCCAGCGCATGCGTGCCCTGATTAACGAAAAGCGCCATACCAAACATTCATAACTTCGTCAGATGCAGCTTTATTCTTTGGGAAAGACAATCGTAATGGTTGTTCCCTGATCAACGACAGAATCCACCTGCACACGTGCACCATGGAGTTCTGCCGCATGTTTTACAATAGATAGCCCCAATCCTGTGCCGCCCGTTGCACGGGAGTGGCTCTTATCTACGCGATAAAATCGTTCGAAAATTCGCTCCTGTTCCGCCAGCGGAATACCGATTCCGGTATCTCCCACGCGCCAGCAGATGCCTTCTTCTGTCTCTTCCGATGAAATCACAACGCTCCCCTCATCCTTATTATAATGGATTGCATTGTCACAGACGTTATAAAGCATCTCATAAATAATTTGCCGCATACCTTTTATCTGTACACGTTTTCCCGTAAAGGAAATGGAAATCCCACGTTTTTTTGCCTCCGGCTGTAATGTTTCTATGATTTCTTTGCTCATGTCAAACAAATCGATCGGTTCTTTTTCCAATTCCAGATTTTCATCATCCAGTTTGGACAATCGAATGATATCCTGCACCAGCGTCGTCAGTCGTGCTGCCTCCTGATAAATGCGCTGCGCAAATTCCTTCTGATCTTCCGGCCGCGCAATTCCATCTTTTAGCAACTCTGCATATCCCGAAATGGACATCAGTGGCGTCTTTAACTCATGTGACACATTTGCAGAAAATTCTTGCCGCATGGTCTCTAACTGTTTCTTTTGCGTTACATCCATAATGAAAATAACCACACCACTATTGTAACCGTCCTGCATAACCGGATTTCCATGTAATTCATAGGTTACATCATCTATGGTCATATGCTTGATCATGTCTTTTCCCGCAAGTGCACCGTCCACTACTTCTTTTAGCTTCTGATTGCGGTTGACAACAATAATATTTTGACCCATACATTCTTCCGGACGGATTTCAAAAATCCGTTGTGCTGCACGATTGATGGATAATACCCGATGACGGTTTGTCACAATCAATCCGTCTTTCATGTTTTCCGTAATCGCAGCATATTCCTGTTGCTGTTTATTTCTCTCCTGCACCTGCTCCTTCAGTGCTTCGTTCTGCTCTTCAATACGTCGTAAGAATGGCACCATTTCGTCATATCGCACATCCCTCAGTGGTTCATCCAGATCAATATGTAAAAGTGGCTCCATCATCCTTTTTGTTGTCTTATCAATAATGACAAAACTCAATCCAAGAAGAAGCGCCAACGGAAGAAGAATCATGCCGATGCCCGGAAACAGAACACCATATACGCTGTCGATTGTATCACCCACGCGTAAAATCTGATCATTTGACAGGCGAACAGCTGCATAATAACTTCTTTTTGCATATGTCGTAGAATAGCGGTTTGCACTTCCATATCCCTCTTTGATTGCCTGTGCAACTTCCGGTCGGGTCGCATGATTCTCCATACAAGCCGGATCCTCATACGAATCATATAACACGTTTCCTGCCGCATCAATGAGTGTAATACGCCCCGTCAAGCCATCGGTCAAACCTGTTTCTAATGCCGTATCGCCCAATTCTTCCACAGCTGTTGCAAGATAATTCACCTCATTATCCACACGCTGCTCCATATTATTCTCCAGCCTTTTATACATAAAGAAAAACGACGTTGCAAACGTCACCAAAATTGCCAATGTCACCAAAATTGCTGTGCTTCGAAAAATACGTTGCTTCATATTATTCCCCTATCCGGTATCCTATTCCACGAACCGTTGTGACGTAATCTCCTGCGTTTCCCAGTTTCTGACGGAGTGAACGTACATGAACATCAACCGTTCTTGTCTCCCCATCAAAATCATAACCCCAAATGCTATTTAACAACTGATCTCTGGTAAGAACCACGCCCTGATTACGAATCAGATAGGATAGCAGATCATACTCCTTCTTCGTCAACTCCACTTCCTCGTCATGCACAAACACTTTGTGTGACGCGTTACAGACGCGGATATCCCGGTAGGAAAGATCTGTATCCACTTTCTCTTTTTGTGTCCGGCGCAATACGGCTTTGATACGCGAAACCAATTCCATCATGCCAAACGGTTTTGCAATATAATCATCTGCACCACTATCAAGTCCTAACACCTTATCATACTCACTGCCCTTTGCTGTAACCATAATCACAGGAATATCTTTGGTTGCGGCATTTTCTTTCAGGCGATGCAGGATTTCCATACCATTTTCCCCTGGCAGCATAATATCAAGAAGGATCAATTCCGGATTCTTTTCTTCCCGCAAGCCTTGCCAGAATGACACACCATCTGCAAAGCAGCGAATTTCAATTCCATTTGCAAGCAGTGCATATTCCACCAGTTCTCTGATATTTTTTTCGTCTTCGACATAATAAATCATATGTTGTTCTCCCAGATTTCCTCTGCTTCGTTATTATATTTTCTATGTATCATAGTATTGCAACAGCAGACATTTTGTAAATATCCTTTATAAAATATCTGCATCTTTGTGTGTTCCGGTAATGGAAAACTCCACCCACTCTGCAATATTGGTTGCATGATCACCGATACGTTCAAAGTATTTTGCAATCATAAGAAGATCCAGACTATTCGTCGGATTTATTCCCTCGGCCAATCCTGCCGCAATTTCCTTGCGCACTTCCAAAAACAGATCATCCACTTCATCATCACGTGCAATCACCTCACGCACAAGCTCCAGATCCTGCTTTACATAAGCATCAATACTCTCAGTTACCATGGTAATGGTTGTTTCTGCCATCTTGCTCAGTTTCACATCACTCGTTGGCACATGAAATTCTGCTGTTTCAATAATTTCTGCAATATCCGAAGCCTGATCACCAATACGCTCCATATCGGTAATCATCTTTAAAGCTGCAGAAACCTTGCGCAAATCTTTTGCCACGGGCTGCTGCTGCAAAAGGAGTTTCAAACAAAGGCTCTCCACCAGACGCTCCTGATCATCTATATTGCAATCTTCCTTTCGGATTTCTTTTGCCACTTTTATATCGCCGGATTGCAAAAGTTTTGATGTCTTTCGTATCACATCTTCACACATGCTTCCCATTTCAATCAGTTCTACATGAAGTTCTTCCAACTGTCTATCAAATCGATTTCTCATACGTCCTCCTTATCCAAATCTACCCGTAATATAATCTTCTGTCTTTTTCTCTTTTGGCATAGAAAAGATTTGCTCTGTCTCGCCATATTCTATGACTTCTCCCAGCAAAAAGAATGCTGTCTTATCAGACACACGCACCGCCTGCTGCATATTATGCGTTACCATAATAATGGTATAATCTTTCTTTAGCTCGATTACGAGATCTTCAATCTTTGATGTAGAGATTGGATCCAGCGCCGATGTCGGCTCATCCATCAAAAGGACCTCCGGTTTCACTGCAAGCGCTCTCGCAATACAGAGTCTTTGCTGCTGACCGCCGGAAAGTCCAAGAGCACTCTTTTTCAGCCTGTCTTTTAGTTCATCCCAAATGGCAGCCTGCCGCAGGGAGGTCTCCACAATCTCATCCAGTTGTGCCCTGCTGTTAACACCATGTGTTCTTGGTCCATATGCAATGTTATCGTAAACACTCATTGGAAATGGATTCGGTTTCTGAAAAACCATTCCCACACGCTTACGCAAAACATTAACATCCATATTGCCATATATATTTTGGTCATCCAGCAGTAATTCTCCCGTAATCTTACAGCCTTCCACCAGATCATTCATACGGTTGATCGATTTAAGCAGGGTGGATTTTCCGCAACCACTCGGACCGATAAATGCTGAAATCTCTTTTTCCGGCAATTCCATGTTAATATTTTTCAAGGCATGAAAATCGCCATAATACAAATCCATATTGTGAATGGAAATCTTTGCTTTATTGTCCATCTTCTTGATATCTCCTTTTACCTATTCTCACACTTTCGATACTTTTTTCGCTATCCAATCCGAAATGCCATTGATCAGCACAACAAGCACAAGCAAAACCAATGCTGTTGCATACGCCTCATCCATATGTAACCCTTCACGAGACAAACTATACATATGTACAGCAAGGGTACGTCCGGATTTTGTCAGATCCGTTGCCGTCTGCGCTACCGTTCCGGAAGTATAAATCAAGGCTGCCGTTTCTCCCACAATACGACCAATCGAAAGAATCACACCGGATAGAATTCCCGGCACTGCTGCAGGTAAAATAATGCGAAAGATGGTTCGTAATTTTCCAGCTCCCAAGCCAAAACTGGCTTCACGGTAGGTATCCGGCACAGCAATCAAAGCCTCTTCTGTCGTTCGGATGACAAGTGGTAAAATCATAATCACGAGTGTCAATGCACCGGACCACATAGAATACCCCCAGTGCAAATATGTAGCGAAGAAAAGAAGACCAAATAAACCATAAATAATCGATGGTATCCCGGATAGTGTTTCTGCCGTCATACGAATCACTTTCACCAGTTTGCTGCCACGTTTTGCATACTCTACCAGATAGATTGCCGCAAAAATTCCAAGCGGAACTGCTATAACAAGGGATAGTGCTGTCATAATCAATGTATTGATAATCGCCGGCGTCATAGACACATTATCAGAAGTATAGTGCCATGCAAACAATCCCGGTGATAAATGAGGAGCTCCCTTTATCACAATAAAAATAATAATAAAAAGCAAAACACCCATTGTAACCGCTGCTGATAAAAGAACAAAAAGTTTGAGTAGTAAGGATGCCGGATGTCTCAATGCTGTTTTAAAATTCTGTTTCATTCCATAGCCTCCTTACTTTGTATCCTGGCGTTTTAATGCTGCCACACACAAGTTAATCAACAGGATAAAAACAAACAGAACCACGCCAGTTGCAATCAAAGCTTCTCTGTGCAAATCCGCTGCATATCCCATTTCCAGTACAATATTTGATGTTAAGGTACGTACACCTCTTGTAATTCCCTTTGGCATACGCGCCTGGTTTCCTGCAACCATAACAACCGCCATCGTCTCACCGATTGCCCTGCCAATACCAAGGACAATACCTGCGACGATACCGGATTTTGCTGCCGGTATAACGGTCAAAAAAATGCTTCGTTCTTTGGTCGCACCAAGTGCCAAGGCTCCTTCATAATAAGGTGTCGGCACACTGCGTATAGCCGCCTCGCACACACTGACGATTGTCGGCAGAATCATAATACCAAGCAATATGGAAGCTGTAAGCATTGTGCTTCCATCATGCCCCGTCAATGCCTGCATCAGAGGAACAATACAGACCAGTCCAAAGAATCCATATACAACCGATGGTACTCCTGCCATCAGATTCACCGATGCCTTACAGATGCCATATATTTTTTTCGGGCAATAATGCGCCATAAAAACAGCCGTACAAAGACCAATCGGAACACCAATAATAATCGCTCCCGCGGTAACATAAATACTTCCAAGAATCATTGGAAGTATGCCAAAAATATGATTGGAAGGCTTCCACATTGTTCCTGTCAAAAATTCGCCTAATCCGATTTTTCCCATCGCCGGAACACCATTAGCAAACAGGAAAATACAAATCAAGGCAACGGCTAACACCGAAGTGCAAGCCGCTATGAAAAAGATAACCTTCATTAGTATTTCTTTAAAGTGTTTCATGTTCTGACCTTTCCTTTTGCCTTGAACTTATACCGCAAGATTACTGTAATTCATCCCATGCAAGAATCTCACCTGTGTAAATCTGCTTTACCTGATCAGATGTTAAATCTGTAATTCCGCTGTCATTGTTTACAATCACTGCAATACCATCTTTTGCAATTTCTGTCGCTACCAGTCCGGCTCCTGTTTCAGAATCTTTTAATTCTCTGGATGCCATTCCAATATCGCACAAACCATCAATGGTTGACTGCATACCGGTAGAGGAATCACTTTCCTGTACTTCAATCTCTACGTTTGCGTTTACCTTGTTATAAGCCTCTACGAGTTTTTCCATAACAGGTGTTACAGAAGAAGAACCTGCGATCGTAAGTTTTCCTGATGCATTGTTAGAAGCAAATGCTTCCCCTTCACCTACGCTGATATATCCATTGTCTGTAATGACCTGCTGTCCTTCTTTGCTCAGAATAAAGTTTACAAAATCCTGTCCAGCTTCACTTAAGTCTTCTCCCTTTGTAGCAATGTTAAATGGACGTGCAATCTTGTATGTTCCATTGGATACGTTTTCTGCTGTTGCTTCTACGCCATCAATCTTTACAGCGGTAACTGTGTCATCCAAAGAACCAAGTGAGATATAACCAAGAGAATTTACATCTCCGGCAACTGTTGTCATCATAACGGATGTAGAGTTTGTGATCTTAGCATCTTCTGTGGTCATGTCCACCTTTTCGCCATCTTTTTCTTCCTCAATCCCGAAAAGCTCTACAAATGCGCCTCTTGTACCAGAACCATCTTCACGGGAAAGAATGGTGATGTCTCCGGATGCTCCTGTGTTCTCTGTCTTTTCTCCATCTGCTGTATTGTCATTTCCTGTACTTCCGCATCCTACCATGGTGCCAATTGCTAATGTTGCAACAAGAAGTGTTGCGGCGATTTTCTTCAATTTCATTTTCAATCTCCTTTTGTCGTTTTGACTTTTCTTTCTATTTCGTTTACAAGACATATGATACAAACACTTTGTAAAATGAAATGTATGCTCTTTGTAAAAATTGTGTTAAAAATGGTGGTTGGTGTCTGCGCTGTGTTCTCCCGCCTTGGAAACGACGCAAAAAAAATCCATATCGCCAGTTTTTACTGACAACATGGATTTCATTTTACAAAGTGTATTCTATTTTGTTGCAATGCGCTCTGCCAACGCCAGCGCATCATCAATATGCGCACAAAAATATTCTCTTCCGATGCGTTTATCAAATCCCGCTTTTTCCATCATATGCATCGGTTGCTCATTTACATGAGACAAAAGTAAGCGGATTCCTTTTCTCTCACAATCCGTCTGCAACTGCTCGAGGGAATGCAGCGCAGTCGCATCAATTGCTCCCACACTACGCATACGCAGAATCAACACCTTATCGCGCTCGTCAACCGTTATATCAAAAATTTTATCTGCTGCGCCAAAAAACATTGGTCCACTGATTTCATAAACGCGTACTTTTTCCGGAACCTGACGCAAGGAAAGACTATCCGGATCGTCATCTTCATCCTCGACATACTTCCAGCCTTCCACCGCAGTCACATCACTCATACGTTTCATAAAAAGCATTGCCGCAAGAACCATGCCTACTTCGATTGCTACAACTAAATCAAATACCACCGTAAGCACAAACGTTGTAAGCAAGACAGCGATATCGCTCTTTGGAGCCATCTTACAAAGGTCTACAAACTTGCGGATGCCACACATATTATATGCAACGCCAAACAAAATTGCAGCAATCGCTGGCATAGGAATCAAAGCTGCATACGGCATCAAAAGAATAAGTACAAGAAGCAGGGTAATAGAATGTACCATACCTGCCACCGGTGTGCGCCCACCATTTTTTACATTTGCCGCAGTTCTTGCAATCGCTCCTGTTGCCGGAATACCTCCAAACAGTGCAGAGCCAATATTTCCTACGCCCTGTGCGATCAGTTCCATATTGGAACGATGTCTGCCATTAATCATAGAATCCGCAACCACAGCAGAAAGCAATGATTCAATTGCTGCTAAAATGGCAATCGTAAGCGCATCACTAAATTCGCTCTGAATCAAACGAAAAGTAATGTGCGGCATCTGTAATTGTGGTAATTTATTGGAAATCTCATACAGATCTCCAATGGTATTTACCTGCATAGATAATCCCTTGACCAGCACAATCGATACAATCACTACAATAAGCGATGCCGGTATCACACTGATTTTTCCCAGTTTTGGCCAGATAATTAATATGGCAATGCAAATCATTCCCACAAGAAATGCCTGCCAGTTGATCGTTGGCAGCGCTTTCATATATGCCATAAACTTATCGCCCGTATCTATAAGAGGTTCTTTGCTCACAACAGTAAGTCCCAAAAAGTCCTTAATCTGACCAATAAATAGCGTCACTGCTATACCCGCTGTAAAGCCGGTTGTAATGGTATATGGAATAAATTTAATCAAGGTGCCGAAATGACATAATCCCATGACAACAAGTAATATTCCTGCCATGATCGTCGCTACAATCAGTCCGTCCATACCACTTTTTGCCACAATACCTGCAACAATTGTCGCAAAAGCTGCTGTCGGTCCTGCAATCTGTACCTTAGAACCACCTAGAAACGACACAAGAAATCCGGCAATAATTGCCGTATAAATACCTTTTTCCGGTGTTACGCCTGAGGCAAGTGCCAGTGCAATCGAAAGTGGCAAAGCGATAATTGCCACAATAATGCCTGATATGACATCCTTTATAAACTGTTCTTTCGAATAATCCCGAATCGTTGTAAAAAATTTTGGTTTTAGCTTTTCCATAAAAAAATCCTATTGCTCCCTCTTTCATAATGTCCTTAACTATAGTAAGGGGCACATGCGAGTCGTGCAATAGGATTTCTTGTACTTTTTTGGAAACTTAACTTTTCAGCAACGTTTCCGTAAAAGTGTTGTTTTATTCTGTCGGCACTTTTAATACAAATTCCGTTCCATTTTTCCCATCATAATAATCATCACTGCTTTCATAGAATGTTGCCTTCACTTCTTTCACGCCATCTCTAATCAAATAAACTTTATGAGCGATGCCGGATGTTGCCGGCGGCACCAGATCCTCATAAGAATATGCGAAATCACTATTATCCGTCATCGTAAATTCCTCGACGTCATCCCACTCTTCCGTTTCTACCTGCAAACGCACTTCATACCCTGTTCCCATTTCATAACTTCCATTGTTATACACAGGCACATCAATTCTATAGTAGGAATATCCACTTTTTGCATTCTCCATATAATTCTTCCCAAGATAGGAAATGGTAACATCTCCATCCAGTGCCGCTTTGCTTTCCACATAAGATGGTCCTTCAATCACTTCACCAAGAGCAACCATAAATTGAACCAGACTACCTAGAAACACACAGATAACAATAAAGAGAACAACAATTAAAAGACCATTTTTCTGTCTGTTTCTTCCATATCCATTTACCATTCTGCCCCTCCTTAGTCCACGACCGGTTTTTCTGCTGTATCATCTTCCGCTGGCAGTGTCGTTATTGTGTCTTCTGCTGACTGTGTTTCTGCCTCGTCCTGCTGCGCATCTACTTCCAACGGCACCTTTACATATTTTATAAGGTCGCAGCTTTCGGTATCCACGACGCTATATACAAAATCAATCTTTTGCGCCTCTGCAGGAATAAAGAAGAAGAGATATCCTGTGTGAGAACCTGCATCAGAAAATTCATAAGAATCTATGGATTGTCGATTACCAATAATATCATCATAACCACCACTGGTTAATTTATAATTTGGTACCGTTGAACGATATGTACCATCATAGGATATATAAAAATCTTTTACCGGTGCATGCGCATAGGTATCATAGCTTATATCATCTACCTTATTGGACTCTATACGTACTGCAATCAGTCGTTGCCCCGCTGGGAAACCTCCGATGGTGTCTGCTTCTGCTAATACCTCCGCTTTTGCCACGGTAAGTGTGCGGCCATACTCGTTTTCAATCGTATATGCCTCACCCAGATCTGACTTTTCTATGGCGACTTCTTCAATGTCCTTTCTTTTCTTTTCCCGATAATCCGATGACCCCAGATAACCTGTCACGATTCCCTGCACGATTGTCAAAATGATGGATAACGCAACTAAAATGGCAATCCCAAGTATCAGATTTTTCCGCACTCTTTTTTGTTTTTCTTCCTTTGTTTGTGAAAAGAAGGTCGGTTCCGGCTCCTGGGTTGGCACAAACTCTTCCTGGGTTGGTTCCGCCTCCTGGGTTGACGTAAACTCTTCCTGGAACGCCTGCGTCGTATCCGCCTCAGATGCTGCCTTATTATATGTTCCGCACTTTGGACAGATGCCATAGTATTTTTCATAGTCAAAATTCTTACCACAACTCAAACATTTCATAGCCTGTTTCCTCTCTGCATTCAGAAAAGGCTGTACTTCTCACTCCCGAAATACAGCCTATGGATTTACAATAATTGTCCTAAAACTTCTAATATTTTATCTGCCTTAGGTGGTTTTAAAAAATATGCACTTGGATTCAAATCTAATACCGAGCGAATATGTTCCGCATCCCCATGTCCTGTCAAAAAGACAACTGGTATATCCTTTATTTCCTCTTTTGCACGAATCATCTCCAATGTTTCTCTGCCATCGCATTCCGGCATTTCATAATCCAGCACCACCAAATCCGGCTTACGCTTATCCATCATAGCAAGCGCCTGTTCTCCGGATGTTGCAAGCATTACCTGATACCGTTCCTCTAACATCTGCTTCATACTGCGAAGCATCATTGGGCTGTCGTCAACAACCATCACCATCTTCCGTTCATCTCTTGAAACGATGGTTCCATCCGGCAGAATCTCTGCATCAATATCTACACGCGCCATCATAGCCTCTAGAAGATCCTGCTCTGCCATGTTCTGTGGATCTACATAGGAAATCTGTTCTGCCATATCATACATGGCGTAGCGATGATATGCATCCTCATTTCCAATGATAACAACCGGCACACCTGCATATTTTTCCGCTAATACCTGAAAGAATTCTAAATGGCTATCTGTAAACCCTTCCACATTGACCAACACAAGATCCGGCTCGTAAATGCCCATCATGCTCTCTGCAATTGTCACATTATCTGAACATAGCTGGATTTTGACAAACTGAGCCAGCTCTTTTTGCATCTGCTTTGTCTGTTCGCTAAAATGCCCAACAAATAAAACCCTCTTCATAAGTCCCCACCTCTAAAAATCATATAAATCATTGTAGCAACTTTTCCATCGATAGGCAACCTTCGTTTCGGCATTATCATCTCTATTATATATAATCTCTATGTCCGTCTATACATTTTCATTCATAAATTGGGCACTCAGCTGGAATGATTTCACCGGAGACTTTTCTGCCCAATTTCTATGGCTTTCCAAAACAACTGCATCTACGCCATTGTCTTTTGCAATTTGCACCATCGTCTTTAAGTCCATATTTCCATAGCCCAGCTCCATGCTATCTGATGTCAGAATGGAAGATGTCTTTCCAGTAACCCGGCTTCCCCGATCATTAATATGGTATAGTTTCATACGTTCTCCAAGCCGCTGCATCAGGGCAATTGTATTAACGCCTGCTTCCGTCGGCCAATACGAGTCAAACTCAAAATTGACATATTCCGGATTGGTGTTTTCAATGATGCGCTCATAGGCGGTCTGTCCGTCAATTTTTCGAAACTCACAATTGTGATTGTGATACAAAAGTTCTATTCCGTCCTCTTTCAATCGTTTTCCACATGCATTCAAATCCGCAATCAGTGCATCCACGGCTTCCTTATCAGAATAATCAAAATGATGCATGCCTGTGATTACTACATACTTTGTATCATAGGATTTTGCTTCTGCAATCACCTCTTCCGGCACACGTTTTACCGTTCCTAAATCCTGATGAATACTGACAACCTTTAAATTCGTATCTGCTAAAAGCGCATGCCAATCAAGATTGCCACTTTTTCCCATTGGCATACCTGCTATACGTGTAATTGCACGAATCGTAAGAGACATCTTTTTTATCATATAACTGCATAATTCAATCCCATCATAGCCTGCCTCCTCCATTAACCGAAGTGTTTCCTTCGCCTTTTTTTCTGTACCAATCACTGTACGCAGTTGAAACTGCTGTATTGCTTTGTTTGCCATATTCCTCTTCCTCCAGCCTTCGTTCTTTTTTCACAAATATAATTCTACTTCCCACTTGTCCACCTTTTAACCGATTTTTAACCATTTTATTAGAATTTTTGTTTTTCTTCTTCACCCGGGCATTTTTTTATGCTATATTGTAAGAAAATTATTGTAATCATATTTTTGGAGGACTAGCATTATGAGAAAATTAAAAAAAGACGCTGATTTAACAAAATTCTTAATTGCTGTTAAATCCTGTAAAGAAGATGTATTTTTCTATTCCAACGAAGGTGATATTCTAAACCTTGCTTCCACACTCAGCCAATATGTATTTTGTTCCATTGCAGGGCAGGAATCCATCTTGGAGAGCGGCACCATTCGCTGCGAAAATCCAGCTGATTATGAGACACTTTCCGATTTTTTATGTGAGGAATAATCCATGACACACGAAGAACGCATGTCATCCTTTCTGGATCTTCTGTTTCAGACACATCGCCTATATGCCTGGACATATGATGCCGATATGCAGCTATTACATACAACATATCCGGAGGATGATTACCAGGGGTATGATAACCTCTTTCAAATACAAGTTGCGCCTATGATTACTGCCGCGAAAGCCAATTACACACCACACGTCATTTATTCGTTTTTTAACCTGGCGTGGCTCATTGATTTTGAAGTTCATGACGGCAAATTGCAAAAAGTTTATGTTCTCGGTCCTACCTTTACCGGAGAGAATTCATACAACGAACTGGTAAAAGAGATGGATCGCCGGCAGCTTTCTATTAAGACCAGATCGACTGTAGCTAAGACATTAACAGCGCTTCCCATCATTGCCAGCAATATTTTATATACGTTTGCATCCGAGCTTCACTATCTGCTTTATGGTTCTACCATAAATGTACCGGAGCTCATTCACATGCAAAACAGTGGCACTGCGGAAGTCCCTTCACCTTCTCCGGTTTCCAATCGACACCATGGCATCTGGGCAGCAGAGCAACGCTTTTTGCAATTATTCAAAGACGGAAATCCTGATTTTCAAAAAGCGTTATTGGAATCGTCACATTTGAGTAGTGGTGTACAACATAATTCCAAAGACAGCTTACGTGCTGCCAAAAATAACAGTTTTGTTCTGCTGACTTTAATTTCAAGAGCTTCCATTGACGGTGGTGTATCACCTGACATTGCTTATGATTTGTGTGATTTTTTTGCACAGCGCATTGAAGATGCCGCAAGCCTGACCGAAAATTTCAATATCACAGCGGAGATTCCGCAGATTTATTTCAAAAAAGTCTGTGAATCGAAAGAAAACAATGGTATTTCTTCCATTATTAAAAACTGCTGTGATTATATCGGCGTACATATCAGTGAAAAATTATCGATCAATGAACTGGCTGAACGTGCCGGTTATTCCGAGTATTATTTTTCCCGTAAATTCAAGCAGGAAATGGGCTGCACCCTTACAGAATATATCATGCGCGAAAAAATTGAGCGCGCGAAAGTTCTGCTAAGCACCACCAGCATGAGTATCATGGATATCAGTATTGAGTTATCCTTTAATTCCAGAAGTTATTTTTCTGACACCTTTCAAAAAATTACCGGTGTTTCTCCCGGAGAATACCGTAAACAAAACGTAAGGCTGTAGCAAAACTGCTACAGCCTATTATAATTTCTATTATGCTGTTTTAGAAACCATCGTATGTTTGCCTGCCGCAAGTATTCTTCGTTGACCATCTTCTAAGACAACCTCTGCTGTCATATTAGCTGGAATTTCGAAAGAGTAATGAATCTCTTCTCCCTCGTACTCCCATGCACTGACAATTTTACCAACCGGTGAAAGATATTCCGCTTTCGCGTTACCTAAATCTTTTGCCGGATATGGATGGATACAAAGTGTCTTATTCTGCAAATGAATACCGCAAACACCGCCGAATAACCAGCCACAAATTGCGCCGTATGAATAATGGTTTAAAGATGCATGTGGAACGCCATTTTCATCAATACCTTCCCATGTCTCCCAGATCGTATTTGCTCCTTTTTTCACTTCATAAAGCCAGCTTGGAGCTGTATCCTGCAAAAGCAGGCGATATGCTGTATCCACATGTCCGTTTTCCGCAAGTACCTGGCAAAGGAATGGTGTACTGAGGAAACCTGTATTCAAATGGTACTGATTGTCTACCACCAACGTATTCAAATCTTCCACTGCCTGCTTTTTATTCTCTTCTGTCAAAAGATCAAACGCAATGGCTCTGACATAAGGTGCCTGACGCTCGCCTGTGATCTTTCCATCTTCCGTTGCCACATCTCGAAATGCCAGCGTTGCTTTTTGGGCTACTTCTCCATAGTACTTAGCATCATCCTCTTTTCCCAGAATTTGTGCAATCTCTGCTAACAATCTTCCGGAATGGGCAAAGTATGCCGTTGCCGAATCCACCGGTGTTTTTCCCATCAAAGATGTTGAATCCACACCTGGTTCGCACCATTCACCATAATCAATTCCTGTCTCTATCGTATAATCACGGTATGGACTTTTCTTTTTAAATATTTTCTTGATATCTTTCTTCTTGGCACGATTCTCTAAAAATGCGTACCACTTCTTCATCATATCATAATTCTCTTCCAGAATACGCACATCATCATAACGCTTATACAATGCAAATGGCACAATAATGCTGGCATCTCCCCATCCTGTAGAACCGGAGAGAAGTCCTGAAAAGAAACTTGGTTTACTGTTTAATGGTGCAATATTTGCAAGCTTGCCATCTTCGTATTGCATCAGGCGGCACTCTCCCAGCCATTTTCTAAAAATGCTGTAGCAATCTTCCAAAAAGATTCCTGTATCTACAAACACCCCTGCATCCCCTGTCCACGCTGCGCGCTCTCTCGTTGGACAATCGGTCGGGACATCACAAAAATTCGATTTCTGGCTCCAGATACTATTGTGTACCAGCTGGTTAACATCATCATTGCCACATGTAAATGTTCCTATTTGTTCCATGTCCGAATAAACGGCAATGGATTCAAAATGTGCATCTGACAAATCCACATCGGTTTCCACTTTTGCGTATTGGAATCCCCAGATAGAAAATTTAGTGTGGTATGTATTCTCTCCCTCTTTACAGATAAAGGTTACCTTTTGTTCGGTACCACCACCCTTATGGCGCTTACGATCCTGGAAATTCTCTGCCGTAAAATTACCATTTTCATCCAGTGTTTCACCATGTGTCATTATGATACGATCACCGGCATGTGCATCCACCGTAAAGCAGATATATCCGGCAAGATTCTGACCATAGTCAATGACGTTTTCCCCATTTGGCGTTGTAATAAGCTTTCCTTCAAAATGCTCCTGTTCTAAGATTGGCACACTATTGGTGGCTTTCAGCAAAGTATTATCCATCTCTACTACTGTAACATCATGCCATGTCTCTATTTTTTCCATTGTCGCATCATAGACTTCACCCATCTGCATATCTGCCTGACGCAGTGGTCCTTCCTGCGATGCTTTCCATGTCTCATCTGTAATGCAAACAACTTCTCCGTCATTTTCTAATTGCAGGAAAAAGGCCAATTCTGTGCCAAACAGATTGCGGTCACCATCTACACCTGAATAACTGCGATACCAGCCATCCGCTACTTCTGCTGTAATCGTATTCTCACCTGCACATAGTAGATTTGTCACATCATACGTTTGATATGGCATTTGTTTATCATAGGAAGAGGTTCCCGGAGCAAGCACAAAGTCTCCTACACGTGTGCCGTTGATTTTTACTTCGTAGAGTCCATGTGCACTCACATAAGCTCTTGCCTGTTTTGGATCCTGTGACAACTCAAATTTCTTCTCCAAATAACTAACCGGCTGCATTTTGTCCGGCTGCGTTTCTTGTTCCGGATTAATCCATTTCGCAACAAACTGTTCCTGCTGCAGAATTCCCATTTCAAAGGTAGCTTCTTCACTCCATTCGCCCTCGTTGTCATTTTCGTCCCACAGACGAACACGCCAGGAAAGACGCTGCTTACTTTCAAGCTCCTTTTCCAAGATCATGCTCATTGCATCGCTTACGACTTTTCCGCTATGATAAATCATTTCATCCGCTGATTTGACCTCAATTTCATAGGCACTCTGTCTGACACCGCTTTCACATATCCACGAAAGGCATGGTCGAACAACATCAATTCCCATTGGGTTTTTCATCTGTTCACAACGTAATCTATTTGCCTTCATACTGCTCTCCTTTTGCTTTTATTCTCTACTTCAAGTCATCTCGTCTAATACGATAACTTTATTATAGGAGACGCATCTGCGACAACCATTTGATTTTTTGTCTTTCTGTTCGATATTTGGTGTTTCTATATTATTTTTTGTATTGCGGTCCGTCCTTTGGCACAAAACTGTCAAAAATAAATATATCAAAGTCGTCCCGTCGTTCTTCTAACTGCTTTTGACTTTTGATTGTCCAGGCTACTGCCGGCGCATGATATAATTTGCGGCAAAGCGTTCTCGACCAGTCGCGATGGTATTTATGATTGTATGCAACAAAATCAGGGCGTATCAAAAAATTCACCAGCAAATGATGCGTAATGCCATAAACAATTTTAGGCATCTCGTCAAATCCTTCTTTTATGTAGGAATCGGATAAGATACCACGCACAATTTCTTTGCGGTTCCTGCGATACCAAAGCACTGCAAGCGGATGAAATGATTCCACACAGTACAAACCATGATAGCTTTGTAGAAGTTCATCTGCCATCTCGCAGACTTTCGTATCCATGCCCGGTATTTTATACTCGATAATCAGTGGCACTTTTCCATCTACCAGCTTTAAAACCTCTGCAAACGTAGGTATCGTCTGATCTGATTGATAAATCGGATACTGCTGCAGTTCTTCATATGTCAGGTCCCGAATTTTTACATCTTTTCCACAAATACGTTTCAGGTCAAAATCGTGACACACCACCATTTTTTCATCTTTTGTCAACTGTACATCCAGTTCAATACCATATCCTGCATCTACCGCCTTTGCAAAAGCATTCATGGAATTTTCCGGTGCATTTGTCTTATTATCATGCAATCCACGGTGTGCATACAGACGTCCTGTAAATGGACGAAAATCCGGTCGTTTCCCCATACGTGGCATAATCATAAGAAGATATAACACCACGATTATTAATACTATAATCCCCATTACTTTTAATACTGTTAACATTTTATCCCCGAACTTCCAACATCTTGTTCTTAAGTTCTGTTTCTAAGCGCTGCATTTCCTGCTCAGCCGCCTGTCTCTTTGCACGTCCATCTGCCTGAATCTGCATCACTTCATCGAAGGTAGCAATCAATGTTTCATTTGTATGCTGCAGCGTTTCCATATCTACAATGCCACGCTCAGATTCCTTCGCTGTCTCGACAGAGGCTGTTTTTAACAAATCTGCATTCTTTTTCAAAAGATCGTTTGTCACATCGGTCACTTCTCTTTGTGCCTTTGCTGCCTGATTGGAGTGCTCAATGCCAAGCGCAAGCACCATCTGGCTCTTCCATAATGGAATGGTATTTACAATCGTTGACTGTATTTTTTCAGCCATCATGGTGTCATTGTTCTGTACCAGACGAATCTGAGGTGCTGTCTGAATGGAAATCATACGTGTCAATTCCAGATCATGGATTTTTTTCTCAAAACGATCGCACATTGCTTCAATATCCTTTGCAGCCTGTGCATCTTCCGGCAAATTACTTGCCTGCGCCTTTGCCTGTGCCGCTGCAAGTTCCCCGGTTCTGACTTCTTCTAACTTTTGTTTGCCTGCAATGATATACATAGACAGTTCTTTAAAATATGCCAGGTTTGCGTCATACATTCTATCTAACAAAGCAATATCTTTCATCAATGTCATCTGATGCTTTTCCAAAGCTTCACATACATGATTAACGTTTGTCTCTGTCTTATCATATTTTGCCTTTAATCCTGTCACTTTGTTCGCTGATTTTTTGAAAAAGCCCAAAATTCCCTTGTCTTCTTCTGTAATCTCAAAGCTCTTCAATTCGGATACAAGCCCTGACAACATATCTCCTACTTCGCCCATGTCTTTGGTGCGCACATTTTTCAATGCACCTTCAGAAAAATCTGCCATTTTTTTCTGCGTGCCCACACCATACTCTAAAATCGCCTGTGAATTATGAAGATCGATTTTTTTTGAAAAATCATCAACCATTTTCTTTTCTTCCGGTGTCAGCTGATTCTCACTAAATGCAGGATCATTCGTCATCTGTGATGCGGTCTGCATCACATCTCCTGCCGCAGATTGCGTACTTGGCAGCTCCTGTGCATCTGGTGTTTCCCCAAATGTAAGTGTCGGTGTTACTGTAAAATCCTTGAATTCTTCTTCCATGTCTCTTCTCCTTGTCTATGTTTTATTATCACATACAAATGGAATGTTTCCTCTTTGCATGCCAATTTACTTCTGATCAAAATCGCTTTCTTTGAGTCCCTCTTGTGCAAGCATCGTATTGAGTACCGAAATGTCCGAAGATATGTCCCATGCCCGGTCTGCAAAAAGACTATCCAAAAGTTTTTCAAATGCCACATTTAAAGAATCCACAGCATCTTCGATTTCTTTCTTCGTCTTGATTACATTATCTCCTGCCACAGGCTGCGCATCTAATTCTCGGTAGGAATCCAGCAATTTTTCTGTCATTGGCAGGTAATATTCCATCATCTTGTGCAATGCGCCTGCCACTTCCGGATGCCGCTTGACCTCATCAAAAATTCGCTGCACAAGCTGTTCCATCGTATCGAGCTTTTTAGAAATCTCTTCTCCCGGAATGGCATCGTTACATTCCCTGATGTGCGCAACATAACGCTGCCCTTCGGCAATCAATGCCCGGCATTCTTCCGGCAACTGCCCCTCTTCCACTTCTTTGGCTTTCTTTTCTTCCTGCTCTTTTCTGTAATCTTCCCGCGCCATCTTATATTGTTCATATGTGCGGTCTGACAAGATCAGATAATTGTTCTCATAATCCAAATGCGCCTGATAAAAAAGGTGCTGCTGAATCATTTTTTCCAGATCCTTCATTGTAAATGCAACAGATTTTCCTACTTTGTTTGCCAAATCGGACACTGCCACATAAGCATGCTCCTCCAGACGATACGTATATTTAGAAAATCTTCCCAGCATCTTAAACTTCTTTGTACCACTGACACCTAGCGCAATTCCGGCGATAGCCATCATAATAAAAATCACAAGTGGTGCCACAAAATAAGCACCTGCAACCGCAACGCAAAATGCGAAAACTGCGCTAAAGAAAATTCCCAGTCCCATCAGTGGATATCCAAGTGCCATCATAACAACGCTCGATGCCTTTGCCGGGTGTTTATCGTACAATGGCAATCCTTGCCCTGCTGCTATGTCTGCCTGCTGACGAGCGGTCATATTTCCAGCCATCTGTGCCATACCGCCAGCCATCTGCACTGCCGCTTCACCAAAGGCTCTTCCCACATTACCTGCCATGCGTCCCATATCACCTGCCATACGACCTGCGTTTCCTGCCATACGTCCCATATCCTGTGTTCTTCGGGAAGCATCACGCATAGAGGAAGACACATCTTCTCCAAGATGGAATAAAGCTCCATTTACCATATCGCCAATGGAATTTGCCAAATCTCCGAAATCTCCACTATTGACCGCATCATTTACTGCATCTTTTAATTCTTCACCTAATTCATCCCAGCCTTTTTCTGCCATAAAAAGAACGCCTCCGCATACCATAAAAATCTAGTTTTATGATATACGAAAGCGTCTGAAATTGCAATGTTTCGCCTTTTATTTCATCGCAATTATAAGCACTTCATTTTACCTGTCAACCACAAAAATCATTGCAATCTTTCTTCTTATCATATATCATTTACATAGTTAAGCATTTTTAGGAGGATATAATGTTAAAAAGCTATTTAATTACATTTTTTATTTCTATGGTTCCTATCGTGGAACTGAGAGGTGCGATTCCTTACGGAACGCTTCTGTGTAACCCACCGGTTCCGCTTCTGCAGGCATACATCATATCTATCATTGGTAACATGCTTCCGGTTCCCATCATTTTCTTCTTTGCAAGAAAAGTTTTGGAATGGGGCGCTGATAAACCAATCATCGGTGGTTTCTTCACCTGGTGTCTGAACAAAGGACACAAAGGCGGTGAAAAATTACAAGCAAAAGCTGGTCGTGGTCTTTATGTAGCACTACTTCTTTTTGTAGGCATTCCACTTCCAGGTACAGGTGCATGGACCGGCACACTTGCTGCTTCCTTCCTTGATATGGATTTCAAAAAAAGCACCATCTCTGTTATGTGCGGCGTTCTTCTTGCCGGCATCATCATTGGTTTACTTTCCGCAGTGGGAATCAATGTATTAAAATAAGTAAATCAAAAAGAGCTACCCGTTTTATTGGTCAGATTCTGTAAATCAGATATCTGCCATAACCGGTAGCTCTTTTTATTGGCATACGATTTCTGCTTATTCAAATGCAAATACATTCAAAAACTGTTTTGCACGTTCTGTCTTCGGGTTCGTAAAAAATTCCTCCGGGGTTGCTTCCTCCAGAATTTTCCCTTGATCTATAAAAACAATCTTATCTGCAACTGCCTTCGCAAACTGCATTTCATGTGTCACAATGATCATTGTTCTTCCCTGTTTTGCCAAATCAAGCATAACGTCCAGCACCTCACGCACCATCTCTGGATCCAGTGCAGCCGTCACTTCATCAAAAAGTAATATTTCCGGGTGCATACAAAGAGCACGCACAATAGCTACTCTCTGTTTCTGTCCTCCTGACAACTGTCTCGGGTAACTATTTGCTTTATCGCCCAAACCAACGCGCGAAAGCAATTCTTCCGCCTCTGCCTGTACTTCTTCCTTCTTCCTTTTCTGTACCTTTGTAGGAGCAATCGTGATATTATCTAACACGCGCAAATGTGGAAACAGGTCATAACTTTGAAAAACCATGCCTATTTTCTGGCGCAATTCCTCCAGATGCTCCTTTCCAACCACTTTTCCTTCCAAAAGCACCTGACCACCCTGTATAGGTTCTAACGCATTGATGCAGCGCAGTAAAGTGCTCTTACCACAGCCACTTGGCCCGACCACAACGACAACTTCCCCCTGTGCAATATCAAGGTTCACACCATCTAATATGCGCGTTCCGCCGTATTCTTTTACCAGATTTTTTACCTGAAGCAATGTCTCTGCCACTTTACTGCCTCCTTTTTGTCTACGCTACTCTCCACTTTTTCTCCAAATATCCCGCCAACATGCTGATCGGCCAACATACCAGAAAATATAAAATAAAAACAATAAGAAACACACCAAATGCCGCATTTGGACTGGTCATTCGATTTGCTTCAATGATTTGCTGTGCCACCTTTAACATCTCTACGACACCTATCATAAGCACCAAGCTGGTCGTCTTAATCATACGTGTGATCAGATTGATGGACAGCGGTATCAACCGTTGTATGGTCTGCGGTATGATGATGTACACATACGTCTGGCGCTTAGATAATCCCAGTGCCTCGCTGCTTTCATACTGATGTTTTGGAATGCTAATCAGTGCTCCTCTTACGAGATCACCCATCTCAGCTGTTCCCCACAGCACAAATACAATAATAGATGCCGCTTCACCCGATAAATTCCAACCCAGGGCGCGCGTCGTACCAAAATGAACAATAAACAGTAACACCAGCTGCGGCATCATCCGAATAAACTCCAGATAGATTCGAAAAATCGCCTTGATCACACGGTTTTTCATCGTCATCAGTGCTCCTGCTAACACACCCAGAGGCAAGCTAATAAGGATAGAAACCAGACTGATTTTCATCGCCACCCACAGGCCAGTCAAGAGCCGCAACATATTGGTTCCTTTAAAGAGAACATCAATCCCCAAATCCAGCATAGCGCACTCTCCTCTCCAGCCATGATCCAAACAAGGAAACCGGCAGCAAAATCAGCATATAAAATACCACTAAAAGGAACAAACTCTCCGTCGTCTTATAGTAAAGTCCAATCAGATCTTTCGCTGTAAACATAAGATCCATCAGGCTGATAGCACTAAATACACTTGTCTCCTTTAATAAGAAAATTACATTTGCCACGAATGCCGGAATGCTGATGGACACTGCCTGCGGCAGCACAATATAACACATGACCTGTAATGGTTTCATTCCAAGGCTCAAGGCACTTTCGCGCTGAATGGCAGCCACGGATTCCAATCCGCTTCGAAAGGCCTCCGCCATGTAACTTCCTCCAAGAAATGCCAATCCCACAACGCCACATGTCTCCGGCTGTAATACAATACCTATTTTAGGGAAGCCATAATAGAGAAAAAACAACTGCACCAACAGCGGTGTGTTACGGCTGATCTCGATATAAACCATAACCAGCTGCCGCACAACCGGAATCTTCTGGTACTGTATGATTGCACAGAAGAGTCCAACCAGAATGGCAAAAGCAATACCTATAAAGCCGATTTTTACTGTCAGTATCGCTGCTTTCTCATACATTGGCAGATATTTTGTAATAAATGCGATGTCCATGGTATTGCTTCCTCCTTTCCCAAAAAATATTTAACGCGGATGTTCTGGTATTTATTCTGTCTTACCGCCTTCTACAACAAGGCTGTCTTCATATTCTGTTCCATACGTATCAACCAAGGTTTCTTCATAATCCTTATGGAAAAAGTTTTCCTGACCCAGTGTCTCAATTTCGCTGTTGATCCAGTCAAGCAATTCCTTGTTTCCCTTGGTAACAGCTGGTGCAATCGTATCATTGCCGCCGGTAGATGGAATACCTACAACATAACCTTTGTTCTGCAAAGAAAATGCAATAACTTCTGTGTTATCGTTTGCCCATGCAACACCGGTTCCGTTCTGAAATGCCTCTTTTGCTGTTGCATAGGAATCAAATTTCTGTAATGGAATATCCGGATAATTTTCTGTCAGATATGTCTCTGCTGTTGTTCCGGAAATAACAATAATCGAATCATCTTTATTCCAGTTATCCAGACTCTTGATCACATTATCCTCTCTTGATACAACACCAATAGACACGTTCATGTAAGGAAGTGCAAAGTCAACTTCCTGTGCTCTTTCTTCTGTCACAGTAAAGTTTGCCAAAATAACATCCACCTTACCAGTCTGCAAATATTCGATACGGTTTGCGGCTTCTGTTGATACAAAGTTAACTTTCACACCTAAATCCTTTGCCAGACGATTTGCAAAGTATACATCATAGCCTTGATATTCTCCATTTTCATCCACATAGCCAAATGGATTTTTATCAGAAAACACACCAATGTTAATGGTTCCATCTTCCTTGATATCGTCCAATGTACGATATGTGCCTGAAGCACTGTCTGATCCAGCTGCTGCATCTGTCTTCGCGCCATCGGCATCAGAACTTCCACATGCCACAAGTCCAACACTTAATACACCGGCGATTGCCAAAGCTAATAGTTTCTTTATTTTCAAATTCTTCATTTTAAGTTCTCCTTTTTCATCATCTTTTTGTATTTTCTTTTTCCTTTATCTATTCTACGCAGAAGCATGCTTTGTTGTTACGTTCCAAACACATACATCGCATTGTTTTTTTGTGTAACATTGTTCTATGTGCCCCCTTTTCTATTGATGTTCCCGATTATAGTCTACTATTCCTATCGTGTCAATAGGGTATTGGTAAAAAATAGAACTGCTTCCTGTTTTAAAATTCACAAGAAGCAGTTCTATCATCACATTCTCTTAGGAGTTTGTATGGGATTCATTCCACATTTTCACATCTTTTTCTATTAATTGTTCTCTGCCTGCTTCGATATAATGCAGTGCATTTTCCTTGTTATGCGCAATCTCTTCCTCTGATAATGATCGTCGCACCTTCGCTGGATTGCCAAAGGCAAGACTTCCCTCTGGAATTTCCATCCCTTGCGTGATAAGTGCCCCTGCACCGATCAGACAATTCTTTCCAATATGCGCACCATTTAAAACAATGGCACCCATGCCAACAATTGTGTTGTCATCTATCGTACAGCCATGGATCACGGCACTGTGACCAATAGTAACCTGTTCTCCGAGTATCACCGGATACCCATCTCCCGCATGGATACATACATTATCCTGCACATTGCTATCTTTTCCAATAACAAGTGCTGCCGTATCGGCACGAAGTGTTGCGTGATGCCATACACTGACATTTTCTGCCACTGTAATATCTCCCATCATCACGGCTGTATCAGCCGCATACCATTTTTTCTCCATACTCTGCTCCTTTTTGCAAAGGATTATGCCTGTGTCTTTTCCTTTGCGCCAAATAATTTTTTCAAACAGCTAAACGCAACACACACACCCAGAACCATCAAAAGAACAGCTACAATAAACTGTAAACCATCAACAAGGAAAGTTGCCTGTCCATTGGCAATATTTGCAACAAGTCCGATTGTTTTTTGAATCAGTGCTGTGAATGTTACTGCTAACATAATAAACATTGGCGCATATAATGTCCAGCCTGTTCTTCCTGTCGTCTTTAAGAATACGGAAAGTGCAATCAGAACCAAAGCGGCTAATAACTGGTTTGCTGAGCCAAACAACGGCCATACATTATTATATCCACCCAGTGTTAATAAATATCCAAAGAACAGCGTAATCACCGTTGCAAAATACTTATTGGTCAAAATCTTCTGCCATACCGGCATCTTTGAAGAATCTGTTGTATCTCCTAAAAATAACTCCTGAAATGACATACGACCGATTCTTGCTACGGAATCCAATGAAGTCAGTGCCAGCGCTGATACACACATTGTCATAAATACGGTTGCCACCTGTACCGGTAATCCTAATTTCTCCAGAAATCCTGCAACACCGGCAGAAAAGATAGAAAATGGCGTTCCATCCGGTTTTGTGCCACCCACAGCAACAGCTCCTACAACAACAAGTGCCACAATGCCTAACAGAGATTCTACGACCATTGCGCCATATCCTACCATTGGCATATCTTTTTCATTGCTGATCGTTTTTGACGAGGTTCCGGAAGATACCAGACTATGAAATCCGGATACCGCACCGCAGGCGATCGTTACAAACAATGTTGGGAACAGATAACTTCCGTTTACTTCAAATCCATTGAAAGCGTTCAGTTGCATTGTCGGATGTGCAACAACAACACCAACGACTGCGCCAATGATCATGCCAAGAAGCATAAATGTTGTCATATAATCTCTCGGTTGCATCAAAAGCCACATTGGCATAACGGATGCCAAGAACAAATAAGCCATAATAATATAAATCCATGCACTTTTGGTTGCATAAATCGGGAAGTGCATACCCACGAAAAACATGCCAACCAATAGGGCAATAGCAACAACGGCTCTAACCCACTCATTCATATTACCTACTGCTTTTTGAATCAGCCCAAATATAATAGCAACGACGATAAATAACATTGAAATAGAAGCTGCTGCTGCATCTGCATAAGATGTCATTTTACTCATATCTGCAACACCTTTTCCTACAAAGGTTCCTGCCACCATGTCGGTAAAGGCAGCAATGACTAAAAGCGTAAATAACCAACAGAACAGCATGAATAGTTTTCGCCCTGTTTTTCCAATGTATTTTTCAATAATCATACCCATGGATTTTCCTTCATTTTTTACAGAAGCATACAAAGCACCAAAGTCCTGTACAGCTCCAAAGAAAAGTCCTCCTACAATCAACCAGAGAAGCACCGGCACCCATCCAAATACCGAAGCAAGAATTGGTCCGGTGACAGGTCCTGCACCTGCAATAGATGAAAACTGATGTGAAAATACGGTAAATTTTGAAGATGGAACGAAATCTTCTCCGTCCTCATGTGTGTATGCCGGCGTTTTAGCCTTAGGGTCAATGCCCCATCTGTTTGCCAGCCATCGTCCGTAAAACAAGTAGCCTGCCCCAAGTGCTACCATTCCAATTAAAATAATAACTAATCCATTCATGTCTTTCTCCCGCCTTTTATGCGGCTCCTTTCTATACATTACAAAGAGTCTATGTATAAGGACATTAAAAAAAGCCTTCGTCTTTATCACTAAAGACGAAAGCTTTCAACTTCCGCGTTACCACTTTAATTGCCACCACATGTGACCACTCACTCTCATCACCGTAATCTCTGTTACAGAAATAAGCCTCCATATAACGGTGGAAACCGGTGGTACTTACTCACCCATCAGGTATTCAGTACACTGCTCGCAGAGGATAATCATAAGAACCATACGTTATCTCACACCAACCGATAACTCTCTGCACTGTATGTGATGTTCTTACAATCTTGTTCTGTTCGTTGCATTTACTCTTTGTTTGTGAATAAATTACCACCACATTTTTTCTATGTCAAGAAATTTTCTTATAATTATCACGTATCACATGTAATTTTGTGAATAATTCAAACTTTTTAACGCTTATTCTTTGTATTTTTATGAATTATTTCATGTTCTATTTTTTACTATCCATGAATTGTGGATCCACTGTATTCATCTTCATCATGTTCTGGTAGTAGGAATTTACAGCCTTACGACTCTGGCGGATTTCCTTTGTCTGGGTACGAATCTGGCTAAACTTTGCCTTTGCCAGTTCTTTGTTCTGCTGTTCTAATACCTGCAAATTGGAACTGCGCTGTGTGATCTCGCGGATCATCTCCTGCATATGTGCAATGGAAGTGCGATACTGTTCACGATTGCGCTCCAATTCGCCCTGCACCTTGGAAAAAAGCGCATCAAAGCCCTGATCCATGGCAGAAAGACGATCAATCAGCTTTCCTTTTTCTTCTATATTCTTTTCAAATGCTTCCGGTGCTGCATTCGGATCCTTTAAGATTTCTGCCTGTTCTCCACAAAGCACCTGTAATCTGCGAAGCAAATCAATCTTGGTCTCAAGACTATCTTCCAGAATCTGAATATAATTTTTTTCGTCCATCTTTGCTCCTCTTAGCCAACCTGCGTTCCATGTTTTGTGATCTGCATGACTTCTTTCCATGTGTCACGCATGGTACGCAAGTGTTTTAACACTTCCTCTAATATTTCCGTGTCCTTTTTTAAATTTGCCTGAAGCAAGCGCTCCATCAGATAATCATAAACAACGTCAAAATCTTTTGCTGTTGCATACTTGTGATTTAAGGTCGCCTTGAATTCACCAATGATTCTTTCTGCCTTTTGGATGTTTGTATTTGCCTTGGCGTAATCCTTATTCTCAATTGCTACAACCGCAATGTTGCAAAACTTGATTGCTCCTTCGTATAGCATCAAAGTCAGCTCCGCAGGTGATGCTGTCAAAATTTTATTCTGTGCGTATGCATTATACCCATTATTAGGTACCATGTTTCCTACCCCCTATTAGTTTCCAAATAATGATGTCAGTGATGACGTTGAACTCTGCAATTTTGCCAAAGACGATTCCATCTTAGAAAATTGGCTGTAATAACGGTCTTCGTAATCCTGGATTTTTTCTTCCCATTGCTTAATGGTCGTTGTGTAGCTGCTATATTCTGATGCCATCTGCTTATCATTATAGATAGTATAGGTACTTCTTAAATTGGTACCTTTCATCTGCTTATCAAGTGCAGTATATAGTCCCGATGTCAACTGCTTCATAAAGTCAATCACGGTATCCGGGTCATTCGTCAACGCACTCATCAATTTATCTGTTTTTCCGGCTGTAACGGTATCCTCAGAATCACCATCGATATGGTACGCGTAATTTTCATTCTTGGATGCATTCAGATACCCTAAGGTCTGTATACCAAAGCTGGCAAGCGAATACGTCTGTCCGTTGATCGTATAGGTCTGCATCATAGCATTTGTCATGGTACTCTGAATCGTTCCCAATGTAGAATCCTTACGCAAAATCGCATCTTTGATTTTCGTCTCCCACTTTTCGATCTCGGATTCACTCATCGCATCTTTCTCATCCTCAGTCAGTGGCTCGTAACCCTTGGCAGAATCAGCATTATACAAACCGGTAATCTCATTGATAATCTCATTATATTGTGTCAGGAAATCTTTGATTTTATCGTAGAGCCCCTGTGTATCCGTATCTGTATTAATACTCAGCGTTTCGCCAGCGGCCGTTGTTGCCAATGCCTTAATCGTCAGTCCATTGATATTAAATGTATTCGTATCTGATGTGAACTCTGCATCATTTAAACTGATAATAGCATCCTGTGCATCCACGCGTGTTGCTCCCTGGTTGTAAGCAATGCTTGTTTCTCCTGTCACAATCTCTTTTGCTGTTGTAATCTTATCTGTAATCGTTGCTGCCAGATTGCTCAGTTTATCTGTACTCAACATACCATTTTCATAATATGCTGAATAATCTTTAACATCCCAATAATCATTCGCCGCAATTGTCTGGTTATTTGTCTCTGTTTCTTTGACAATTTCTTCGATACGTGTTTTTGCTGCCTCTTTTTGTTCCGCTGTCAGCATATAGGCTGCTTTGTCTGCATCGGTATAAGTAGCATTCTCATCAACTGCCAATACTGTATCAAGCTGCTTCTTTAAGGTATCAAGCGCTGATGTGTCCTTTTTCTCACTCTCAGTGCCGTCTTCGGCTTTTTCCGTTGTGGTTGTAATCAGACCCATATCTTTAGCGATTTTTTCAATCTCTTCCGATGCTAAATCAATTTTATTATCTACGGTAACATCCAGATGTGGTTTACTTTCATCTTCCATATCCAGAATCGTTCCGTTATTATTTTGAGGTGATGTATTGTAATAGTGGTAACCTGTAATATTACCATCTGCGTCTTTTACTTCACTTCTTCCCGTATAGGTCTGTCCATCCGGTCCAACATACACCTTATCCTGGTCTGCAGTTTTAAGCAATTGCACCAGACGATCTCCGCCATCTTTTGTCAAGACATCATTTACGGCATTCTTTGCGTCTGTATAAGAAATCTTTGCTTCCAACTCTTTCTTTTCCGCTGCAATCTTACTGTTGTCATCATACGCATTCGCTAATTTTTCCAGGATTTCCTGTATTGCCTTCTGCGTCTCAGATGCACTGTAAGTAACACCTGTGCGTACTACAGCTTTTCCATCGGTATCATACTTAATACTGCCATCTGCATTCAATTCGAAGTAGGAAACCACGTTGCCACTTGCATCTGTTCCCATCGTACCAAGCGCATATGCAGCGTTAGCGTTATACACTTCATCTGTTGCATTTGATCGCACCAAAACACCCAGTGCGGATAACGCCTTTAATCCGTTACCCTCCGCTGCTGTAAGCGCAAAATCATTTGCAGTACCTGTATTTGCAGAACTGATAAAAAGTCTGCCATTGCCCGCGTCAAAACTTGCCTTAACCCCGGCTTTATTCATAGCATCTACAACTTCAGAAATCTTTGTATTCTTTCCAACCGCGATATCCTTTGTGCCAGATGCTGTCTTTATCGTAATCGTTGTATCATCTCCGGTATATCCCAAAGATGCAAGAGTTGTATCCGCAGTCGTTCCGCTTGCAAGCTTAGCACCGGTAATATATCCGGATCTTGCCAATTGCTTGATCTGCAGACTCTGCGTTCCATTGATTGCATCACTTCCGGCGGTAATGGTTGCCTTTGTCGCATCCGAAACCGTTGTCTTTTTCATGTTATATGCAGAAGAGAATCGCAAACTACTAATGGAAGAATACATACTATATACTTTCGTATTCAACGATTTCCAAGCTTCCTGCTTATAGGATAACTTCGTCTGCGCTTTCTGATATTTTTCTTTTTTTGATACATATGTAGATACCATTGCGGATACCAATGCTTCTGTATCCATACCTGATATCATACCTGACATACGAATTGGCATATGCGTCCTCCTATCGTCTTTCGTCTACCATAATTCCAGCCATTTCCCAAACCTTAGCAATCATATCTAACGTTTTTTCTGGTGGAAACTCTTTGATCACTTCTTTTGTATCCTTATCCACAATCTTGATTGTCACACGATTGGTTGCTTCATGAATTCCAAAAACAGCCTCTTCGTTATGTGCATTCTTATTGATTGTGTCCACAGCCTTACGAATCTGTTCATTGCTTGCCTGGCCTTCTTCGCGGATCTTGCCTGCTTTAGCGCCGGTATCCTCTGTAATGGTAACCGTATTTTTTGTTTTCGGCTGCATACTCATATCACCGGAAGCGGTCGTCCCGCTGCCTGCCGTCACTGACGGTGTAGTTACATTAGCACTTCCCTGGCTCTGGTAACTGTTATTCACTGGTTGTATAGATTCTACTTTCATCCTGACACCTCCGTGTGCAAAACTATAAACAACATCATTCTTCTATCTTTTATATCGACGTGACTCGCAAATTCTTAACCCTCAATTTATTTTACCACAGCAATAGCGCACGTTTTGCGAGTACTATCGCCTGATTCGCGGTCGTCTTAATCAAAAAAGGATTCCTCAGTCATACCTGAAAAACCCTTTTCTCATTCCATCATCAAAATAAGTTTTGCAATGCTTCCAATCCGTCTACATTCATAGACTCTTTTGTTTCTTCCTGAATCTGCAAGTACACTTCTTTGCGGTAGATTGGAACATCTTTTGGTGCTGAGATGCCGATTTTAATCTGATCTCCGCGGATCTCTAATACACTGATTTCTATGTTATTATTGATGACAATGGATTCACCCTTTTTTCTTGTTAGCGCCAGCATCTCTATTCACCTGCCTTTTCTTTTCTGCTCTTTAGAATATCGTAAATTGGGAAACGCATTTGCACATCGTCTTCTACAATAATCTGTTCCCCTTTTAAATTATCCGTGTTGATAATAATTGGTCCTTTGAGATTGATTGTCATCTTTGTGATATCCGACGGCACCTTAATGGTTACAAGTACAAACAAGGATTCCTCTGTAAATTCACCTAACGGCAAAAGCAATTCATCATTAACGGTTGGATTATAATCTTCACAAAGACCAGATGGATCCACAACCGGCATAGCAAACTGTGGTTCGTCCAAAGACTGCAGCCACATAATATTTCCTTTATCCTGCTTCTCCTCATCAAAGATTAATGTAAAATGTTTCATATCCGGATAGCCAATCAACCCTCTGCCCAATGTTATAATCTTATCGTCCGCTATCTCAATTGTTCCAAATAATCTTGTCTCTACGCGCATGTTCTTCTCCTTTTCTGCGATATCCCTATTATAGATAATTCAAAAGTGTCATACCACTCAATTTACCTGCTGCTGTCAAAGATGACTGATATGCATTATACATTGCCGTATAATTAATAATGATTTCCGACAAATCCAAATTATCATTTTCAGACTGCAATTCCTGCAATGTCTCCTGTTGGTTGCTCATTCTCGTTTCCGTTAATTTCAGTTGGTCCACAGTACATCCGACCTGGGTAATGGACAGATTGATTTTACTCAAATATCCATCCACCTTTCCAATCTCGCTGCTAAAAAGCTTTTGTAAATGGTCGTCCGCATAATCTGCTTCCTTCTGTGCGGCTGTCATCCACTCATCCAGTTTTGTCTGGTATTCTTTATCTGCATACTGTGCTTCACTCTTCATGGATTTGAGTTCTGTCAATTTATCATGTGCATTGATTGCCTTTGTCACAGCACTGATCATATCATCAATATCTCTTTGGATGTCGCTGTTAAAAGCATCCGACGCCTCCGTATTCACTGTCAATTCCTGATTATTAGCAATCGTGTAATTGATATCATAACCCACTTCTTTGCCATTCTCGTCATACTTTTTATAGCTGACTGGGTTCTTTGCATCTGTCTTATTCGTACAGTTAAAATAATATTCCGGTCTCAGCTCGCCCTGATCGAACCCTGTTTTATCATAGGTTGTGGAAATCGTAGATTTATTTGTCCGGAATTCTGATGATACCTTTTCTCCCAGGACAATGTTTCCGTTTTCCTTGATGAGTACAATATCATTTTCGCCGACTTCCTTCTGCCCCATCGCTGTTGCCCAGTCTTCTTCTGTATCAAAGACATACATGGTTCTTGCAGGATTGATTGCCACTCCACCTGCATCTACCGCTGCTGCTGTCTTATATGTGAAATTTGATCCATCTGCATTTGTTCCCGTCTGATCTGTCGCATTTTCCAGATTGATTGTCACCTTTTGGGCCGCTCCTGCAGCATCTTTTGTTGTATAAGAAAAGGCACTCATACCGTCTAACTTATCGTAGGAAGTACGGAGACGATAATAGTTCGTCTGCGTGGTATCTGAAATATCACTCTGCAATACTTCATTCTTGGTTGCCGGCACTTTCACATTGCCTGTATAATACCGGAAGCTTTCCAGTTCTTCATAACTAAAGTTCTGTTCAATTTCATAAGATGTCTTTGTTTCATTGTTGGTAAAGACAAGATTCTGATCTGTCCGATAACCGGTAAATACGGTTCTTCCCGCGTAATCCGCATTACCCTCTGCGTATAACTGTGTCTGCAAAGACTTCAGCTGCTTCAAAATGGTGTTTCGGTCTTCCTGATTTAACGTATCGGTAGAACCATTCACACACTGTGTACGCACATCTGTCATCAGTGATTTCATATTTGTCAGTGCCGTCTCTGTCACGTCCAACCAGCTCTCCGCATCTGGTATATTTTTCTTATAATACTGATCCACGCGGCTTAAACTGGTACTCAGACGAAGTGAACGGATTGCTACTACCGGATCATCGGAAGGTTTATCAATTTTCTTTTGTGTTGTCATCTGGTTCATAGAAGAATTCACACTTCCTTTTGTCCCATTGATATTGTAGGAGGAATTCCGAAGAATCATATTATTCGTAACTCGCATAATCGTCACCTTTCCTTCTGTTATGCATCACTGCTGTTTTAAATTTATACGCCCGTGTTCAGAATCAACTGGTCATACATCTCTGCCAATACGGAAATACACTTGGATGCCAGATTGTAAGAATTCTGGAATTTTATCAGATCCAACGCTTCCTCATCTTCATCCACACCGGAGATTGACATTCTCTGGTTATTGATTGTTGTACTGATACTTGTATAATTTTTGCTAAACACGTCACATTCCTGGGTGTCAACCGTAACATCTGCGTAAATACACTGCAAAAATGTATCGCCACCGCCACCACGGAATAATTCTGTCTCACTCTGTAATTTTTTCAAGGAATCAATCAAATCATATGCATCGACACCATCATTTGTTTCTGATTTTACATGTGTCGCAAAACGATCTGGGTCACTGCATTCTTCTGAAATCTTAACATTTCCGGCCGTCAACTGATAATAATTATTGGCAGTTGATGTAAATGTTGTTCCTTTCACTGTTCCTGTTGCATCCGTCTCTGTCAGAGGATCTGCCATGTCATATTCTGTGCCAAGCGCCTTATTTTGCGCTACAAACACAGATCCCATATCCTTGCCATCTGCATCCACACCTGTTCTTTCAATGCTATTAAACGCTTCACAGAAAGAACGCAAAAATGTGTTCATCTGGTTCATATAGTATGGAATTCCCATAAAATTGACCGTTTCACCAATGACAAGTTTTTTATTAGCAAGCTTGGTCTGCTCATCCGTCGTAAGTGGTTTTGTCAGATCAAAAGTATACGATGTGATATTTCCGTCTGCATCCGTCTCGCATTCAAAAGAATCGTAATGATATTCTTTATTGTTAACCCAGATAACACCGGAAGCCGGCATATTCATCTTATCAATATCCGTCACATTCACGCCTGTAATCGTCATGGTATTGCTCGTCGTCGCTGTCACGCGCCCCGTCAGATTCTCTCCATTATTACCATCACGGATTTCAAACATAGCACGAAGCTCACCGCTCATATTTGTTGCTGTTGCATCAAAACTTGCGCCGGTATCCGCCCATACTAAATCATACAAACCTTCTACATCTGACTGGTTATATTTGTATTCTCTTGATACACACGCCAAGCCATTATACTCATAATTATCCACCAACATCTGTCCGTTGATTTTGACTGTATAATAGGTAGCTCCCGTATATTGATCCTGATAATTACTGTTTGTCACTTTCTTTTCTTCGACTTTTGTCGGAACAATCTTTGACAAATCATCTACCAGTACAGCTCGCTGGTCGCGCAGCTCGTTCGCATGACCGCCTTCCATTTCAATGATATTGATCTGTTTATTCAACATGGAGATTTTTTTTGCGATGGAATTAATGTTATCCACCGTTGTTTTAATCTCATCATTGATGGAAGTCTGCAAGCTCTGTAATTGCTGGGCAGTACTGTTAAAATAAGTACAGAGCTCCCCCGCACTGCTTAAAAACTGATTGCGTGATGCACTGGATCCCGCATTTGTTTTTACCGCGTCTAACGCATTAAACATCTTTGCATAAATGGTAGAAAATCCGGAACTTGCTGTCGTAGAAAACGTACCATCTGTATAGTAGTTCTGAATCTGTTCCATATAGTAAAGTTTCTTTTCATACAGACCAAGTGTAGACTGGTTGTTCCAATATTTTTCATCATAATACTCATCACGAAGCTGTGTAACAGAGTCCGTCATAACACCTGTTCCTGTGCTGCCATATCTCTGATAACATCGAAGGGCAGATGCCGCTGTCAGATTAACGGTCTGTTTGCTATAGCCTTTTGTCTGTACATTTGAAATATTATTTGCCGTGGTATTGATGGACGCTTGTGAAGCATTAAGCCCGGAATACGCAACGGTCAATCCAAAAAATGATGATGGCATATAACGTTTGCCCTCCTTTCTATAATGAGGTCAGCAGATAATCAATCATGGCACTGACCACATTGATATATCGGCTGGAAGCATTGTAAGCAGACTGGTAACGAATCATATTGGTCAGTTCTTCATCAGAAGATACTCCCACAACCATCTGTCTATTATTATCGATAGTATCGGCTGTCCCCTGTAAACTGTCCGCTGTCGTTCCATAAACGGAGCCAACCGTTCCGATTTCTCCAATCCACTTAATATAAAAATCAGTAAAGGTACATGGTGTTGTATCGGATGGATTCAGCAAATAATTTTCCTGATCCCAGATACGTTCCAGATTCGCACCCAATGTATAATCAATCTCTCCCGTCTGCAGCTTATGTGGAATAAGACTCTTTTCCTCAACCACTTTTGGATTAACAACCGTATCCGCTATGGTATAACATTTTGACTCATCGCTTGGGTCTTCCTCGTTATAAACATAGATACTCGTTCCGTCTGCTAACGACACCTTTGTATATCGCTCACATCCAATACGAGTGAACAATTCATGTGGTGGCAGTTCGTCATCACTGCCGACAGATGCATTCTTTTCATCTAAGATCTTGGTGTCTGCCGTAATGGTCCACGTCTTTCCTGTGGCATCGATTCCTGTCATCACACCTGCGCCCAATGTGGTGTTGATCTGATCGTATGTTGTATTCGGACACAATGTATCATTGATAGCTGTCACAATACTATGAAATAAGGTATCCAATTCAGCTTCCGCATTTAACATGACAGAATTTGCAAGCCCGGTATTATAGTCATACGCATTTAAGCCAACCATATCAAGGTAGGTTGCATGATGATCTCCTCTTGCCAAAAGAAGTGCCTTTACTTCACCTACATCGGTATTGTTCGTAGCATTTGCATTTTGCGTATCAAACACATCATAATAATCCTCGTTATCCGTATCGGATAACTGCGGCCAATATGGTGTTTTAAATCCTGTCAGCTTATCTTCACGCATCGACATCGGATAAACACTGTTTTCGGTAACAAATTCCACATTATCAATCTGCACTTTAACCACACCGTCTACATTCTCTGAATAAGACACTTTTGCAAGTGTAGACAGTTCGTCCAGATACAAATCTCTTGTATCGCGCAAATCCATAGCAGTCTCAACACCTGCAGATTCCACTCTTTGTATTTGTAAATTTAATTCCTGGATTTTTTTGCCCAGCTCATTGATACGATCTACGTCATCCGAAATCTTACGATTAATCGTAGACTGGTATTTTTGAAGTCCCTGGTTCAGACTGCTTACACGGCTAACAAACAAGGATGCTTTTTGCATTACAAGGTTCTGATTCACCGCGTCGGACGGATCCTTTGCAAATTCTGAAAATGCTTCGTACAAATCCGCAAGCGATGTCTGAAACGCCTGTCCCTGTGTTTCCTGTAAATATGTCTGTACCTCGGAGACCGCATCGTAACTGGCGGCATAGAATGCCTGACGTCCGGTTGCGGACCGATATGCTTTATCTAAAAAAATATCTCTTGCATGTACGACATCACCAATATCCACACCGAGACCTGCCCGCTGCGTACTAATAGATGCTGATGCAAAAGATGTATAATTTCTATCTGCAAATACGACCTGCTGTCGCACATACCCTTTCGTATTTACATTTGCTAAATTGTTGGCAACAACGTTTAATGCATTTTGTTGTGTCTGTAATCCTGACGCTCCCACATATAAGCTTCCGAATCCATTAGCCATGGTCTTTCCTCCTATAACTTTCATTCAAAAGCTTCGGTTATCCTTTATTGGGATGTATCAAAGCTACTGCCGCCGAGCAGTTCTCCCGTATTGTAAGCGTTTTTGTCATAATTCGCTGTCTCGGGCGCCTGCTTCAGACTTTTGAACAAAGTCAGGTCAAACTCCACCATCTCTAATGCCTGTTGCAAGAGTACACTATTCTGTTCATTCGCTGCCCGCAGACGGGTAGCGGTATCCACAAGTGCATCTCTGGCTTCTGTCAAATCGTGTTGCTCTTTTGGCTGGGCGTCTAACTGCTCAATGACTTTGGTTACGGTAAACTGTTCCCCGTCATGTCCCAAAACGACCGCCATATCGCGAAGAATACTCACGCGTTTATTCTCCAGATTTCTAAGATCACTGCTGATCTCTTCCTCGCTTGCTGTTACAGCCTCAAGTTCTGCCACTGCGCCTGCGATAATTGCTGCACGCTTCGCGTCTGATAATTCTAATAACCGGGCATAACAAGCCTCTTCTTTTTGCATTCCTATGAGTAATTCTTCTACTAAACTAGCCACTTACGATTCTCCTTACAGTCCCATCTGATACTTTTCAAGCAATTTGCTTGCAAAATCCCCGGTATCTACCTGATAATCATTTGACTCGTACTTTGACTTCATTTCAGCAACTTTATCTTCCCTGATATCCGAAGCTTCTGCGACTGCCTTTTTTGCGATCTGATAGTCACGCCCAAACGATGAAATCTGTACTTCATCTCTGCCCATGCTTGTAGCTGCTGCTGCACGGGAATTTGAAGTTTTATTCGTCTTATAGAGTTGTGCTACCTGATTATATGCTTCTATACGCATAATGGCACTCTCCTTTCTTCCTTGAAATATGAAGCTCTTTTTGCTTTTACACAATGAATATCGACCATATTAAAAAAAATATTATACCCCAAAGAATTTTTTTCAAAATTCTCCGGGGTATCTTCACATGGAATGTTCCATTCCTATTCTTCGCTTGTATTTTCTTTCGTTCCTACATACTGATCTAACTGCTTGGATACAGAAAGTACCTGATTTAAGATTTCCTTTGTATTGTCTGCATTGGACAAATTCTTATTGCTTAGACCTTCCGCCTGTGCCGATGCCGCTGACACTTCCTCAGATGTTGCAGATAATTGCGTGATACTATCTACGATTTGATTGTTCGCCTCTGACAAATCGGTAAGCATCGTATCCACTTCTGCAATATCTTGCGTCAGCTGTGCTACGTTTTCACTCATCTGGCCAAACGTATCTACTGCTCTGCTAATCAGACCATCCTGTTCGCTTGCCGCTTCTGCCGACTGTGCCACTACATTTACCGCTTCTGCTGCATTTTCCGAAAGCTGCCCTAAGATAGAGGCAATGTTTTCCGTCTCCACACGCGTTTTCTCTGCCAGTTGGCGAATCTCATCTGCTACAACCGCAAAGCCTCTGCCCGCTTCACCAGCTCTCGCACTTTCAATAGAGGCATTGAGTGCCAGCAGATTGGTCTGGCTTGAAATATCAAAAATGGTATCCGCAATGCCTTTTACTGCGTCAGCCCTTTCCTGCAAGGTCTGCATGGTAGCTGTCACATTGCCATTTGTCTGCGCAATCGTTGCCGACTGGTTCTGGATTTCTTTTACGATGCCAAGATTTTCATCATTCAGCTCTTTTGCTTTTTGTGCAATAGCAACCATATTTTCTGAACGCGATAATGTTTTTTCAATTGCATCCTGGATGCTCTGTGTCATCACTGTCTGGTTTTGAATATTCTCCGCAGTTGACTGACTGCTGTCAGAAATATCACGGACTGCACCTGTTACGATACCGGTGGATTCATTCAGCTGGTTCATGATATCCATGGCTCCCGCCGTACCTTTTCGTACTTCGCTTGCCACATAGATGACATTCTGCATCATTTTTTCCTGTTGGTCTTTCTCATCCTGTAGGCTGCCCAGCATATCCAGACGGAACTTCTTACCGGTCTTTTCAATAAAGCAGACTACGATCAGATAGAAAACAACGATTGCCGTTGCCGTACAGATATCAATGCGGTCTACCGTACAATCCGGTTTAAAGAACTTATGCACAGTTGTAGCGATCTCTACCAGCGCGATTGCCACTGCGGAACTGACTATGAACTTGGAGTCATAGTACAGAATATAAACTGCTATCGGTGCAACAACTGCAAAGCGCATATAATAACTGTCAAAAGCAAAGGTCGTAAAAAAAGTCAGAAGTACCAGTGCCGCCAGTGATATCCAGCGGATCTTGCTGCTGTTGCGATTGTTCAAATATGCGATCAGCATAGCCACTGCCGTGACTGCCGAAATAGCAAATGTCATTCCTGTAAATCCTGCTGTCCTGTATCCCCTCAAAAAAGCAACAAATACGATTATAAAATTACAAATAGAAAAAATCGTAAAAACCAGCAATTCCAGCCAGTTCACACGCTCGGTCTGGCGTTCGCTATCTGCATAAAGATATTTTTGTGTCTCTGCCATGATATTAAAATCCCCCTTCATCAGCATTTTTTACTCTTTTCTATTATATACACAGAATCCTCGCAAAATCTACGCTTTTTCGGCATTTTACCGAAAATTTGCACAACTCCCCATAATGCACAAGAAAAAATCCACATGCCCTGGTCTGACATGTGGATTTTCATTCGTAATTGAGTTTTTCTTATATAAGTGACTAGTTTGCTACTTATCTTCTGCTCTTAAGTTCTGCAACGTTTGCATCTACTCTTGCCTTATTCAGAGGGAAAATGAACATAAGTACTAATCCGCAAAGAATATAGATAACTGCTGGGAAGAATGTAGCCAAGTTGTAAATACCATTTGCAACTGCTTCTGTCTGTCCTGCTGCAAGTTCATCGTATCCA
The DNA here is from genome assembly GCA_934352055.1 of uncultured Lachnospiraceae bacterium. Classification (GTDB taxonomy): domain Bacteria; phylum Bacillota; class Clostridia; order Lachnospirales; family Lachnospiraceae; genus Pararoseburia. The sequence goes on along the minus strand of CAKRJY010000010.1, from coordinate 28,403 downwards.
ATCCATCCAAGTGCCCATCCGGAAAGACCACCAGCGATCGCCTGTCCAATCTTTCTTGAGAATGAGTAGATACCATAAATGGTACCATCGTCACGATTTCCTGTCTGTACTTCCATATCATCAATAACGTCTGTAACAAGTGCCCAACACTGCATCTGGAAGAAGTACATACCAAGCATAGCTACGAATACCATTCCAACGAATGCCCATACATTCTTGATGTGTAAGCATCCAATGATGAAGTAGAGAATACCAGATACGAACATACCAACCATACTACATTCTCTCTTACCAAATTTTGTAGCAAGTTTTGTAGAAATACCTGCAAGTACAATCATACATGGAAGCATCAACAATGCAAATACGGACAATGCCTTTGTGTTCTTAAAGTAATCAGCAAATAAGTATGTGTTAATACCCTGTCCCATAAGAGATGCCAACAGAAGTAATACAGCTGAAAGTACAAGTCCTAACAAAGCTCTGCTTGTAACAAGAGTCTTTAATGTCTCTGCAGTTGATTTCTTTTCGCTTGCTGGCTTTGGCACATACTCAACACGCTCTGTTGTCAATGCATAACAGAGCAAGTAGCATACGATAGCAATGACAGAGAATACTCCTGCAACTGTAGAAATACGAGATGCAGATACAACCTGATTACCCTGCGCATCGGTATGATATACAAGCATCGGTGCCATAATACCAATCATAATACCGGCAACACCACCACCCATAGAACGGAATACAGAAAGAGAACTTCTGTCCTTAGGCTCTGCTGAAATAACAGATGCCATAGATCCGTAAGGGATATTGATGGATGTATAGAAGATAGATCCCCAAAGGATATATGTGATAAACATATATGCTACTTTAGCACCATATGAAGCATCAACCAAGAATGACTGATACATCATAAAGGATGCCAGTGCTACGAAAGCACACATACGAAGAATCCATGGACGGATACGTCCGTTCTTTGTCGGCTTTGAATTATCAACAATACGTCCCATTCCAATATCTGTAAATGCATCCAGACATCTTGCAATAAGGAACATCGTTCCGACCATACCTGCTGGAATCCCCATAACCTTTGTGTAAAATACCATTACATAACTACTGGCAAAGATAAATGAGAAATCATTTGCCAAATCGCCACACATGTAGCCGATTTTGTCACGTAAGCCAAAAGGTCTTACTTCTTTTGTTTTACTCATAGTAAACTCCTCCTAAAAACACTTTTTATTATTTGTCTTTTCTCTTTATCTTATTGAGCTTTCTGTTCAGCTCAAGAAGTTCTTCTTTTGTAAACTGCTTTCCGCCGCCCGCAGTTCCCATAAGGTTGAGCATACGCTTAACAGAGAAACCGCCAAGCATCTTCATCATGCCTTCGCGATCAACACCGGCTGCTGCTCCTGCCGCACCGCCATCAGCGTCTTTCATAATCTTAAGCATCAATTCACCGATGAACATCTTACCTTTGATGGTCTTCATGATATCACCAATCTGATCATTAATGTTGAAGTATCCTTCTGGCATATCGATATCGAACCAGTTGAGAACTTCGCCTTCTTCTTTCAAACGATAGTCTTCGTTGAAAGTATCTACCTTGCGAATCTTGCTTTCATCGCTGCAATCACCTGCTTTTGCGACAAGTGTGCTTTCACCAGCGTTTGGTACATCAAAGTAGAAGAAATGCACATCACTTGTCTGCTTGCCAAGGCTTTCACCGTTTACAAACAGTTCTACTTCCGGCTGATTAGAGTATACCGTAACCTTTGTTGTATCTTCTACACGGTCTACATAGCGCTTACCACAGATATGAACGAATGGATCATCTGATAACCATGCCTTATATGCATAGAAAGCATCCTTCTTGTACTTTCTGTCAAATGTAACCAATCCCTTATGGTTCATACCATTCTCTCCACCTTCAGCTCTTGCATCAGCGGCGAAGTCATACATATTCCATACATGGGTAGCCCAGATGAAATCTCTTGTAAAGAGCTGCTTAATCAGTTCTTCATGATAGTATGCCTGATATTCCTCAGTATAATCACCCTGAACAGGATTTGATGTATGCCAGTTCAAAGCTTCACATCCATACTCACTCATACCAATTGGAATGTTTGGATATTTCTTGTGGAAGTCATCCATGAACTCTCCGTTCATATCTGTTGTTCCGCCGTACCATCCATAATAGTGGTTGTATGAAATCACATCCGGAATCTGTACATATTTTGCATCAATACTGCACATAGATACAACAGCCATTGTCGTAAGTCTTGTTGGATCCATCTGATGACACAAATCATTTAAGATGTTGTGGTTTTCAATCAGATCAGCATCTTCTGCTCCACCCATAGTGATTTCGTTTGAAAGTCCCCAAACAACAATACATGGATGATTGTAATTCTGTGTGATCAGTTCCTTCATCTGTGAAACGGTATTTTCACGTCCGTTTGGTAAATGTTTAGAGATATATGGAATCTCTGCCCAGATCACAAGACCTACCTCGTCACACAAATCATAGAAGTACTGATCATGCTGATAATGTGCAAGACGAATGGTGTTTGCACCCATTTCAAGGATAAGGTCGATATCCTCTTTATGCTCTTTGTGTGTCAAAGCATTTCCAATATGTGGTCTATCCTGATGACGGGATACACCGCGAAGTGGATAGCGCTCTCCGTTTAAGATAAATCCCTTTTCCGGATCAATTGCAAATGTTCTGCATCCAAAACGTGTACTTCTCTCATCTAAAACAGTATCGTTTCTCTTTAAAGTAACTTCTGCTGTGTAAAGATGTGGATCTTTGCGTCCATTCCAAAGATGAACATTTTCAATCTCGAATGTAACCTTTGTCTCATTTGCAGAAACGCTCTTTGTAGCAACAACTTCATCACCATCTTTGATGACATATGTTAAAGTATCTTCTTCTGTTGCATCTGTAACAAATACTTCTACTTCAACGCTTGCATTTGCGCCTTCTACGGTAGGTGTTACTGCAATCCCATGTGTTCCATAATAATCCAGATCAAAATGTGTTTCCGGTACAGAAATCACGTTTACATCACGATACAGACCACCATAGAATGTAAAATCTGCCATCTGTGGATATACATGATCGTTTGGTGCATTATCTACTGCAACTACGAGTTCATTGTCATCAGCAAGAAGATCTGTCACATTCACTCTCCATGTAGAGTATCCGCCATCATGATGTCCAGCTTCTTTTCCGTTAACATAAAGCCATGCACTAGAGTTTGCTCCGTTAAATTCAATATAAGTGATTGGCTCACTGCCAAACTCCTCACGCTTCATATTCTTTACATAGTAGCATGTACCACGATGGTAATCATTTCCACCATCCTGTCCATCCTCACCATTCCATGTGTGAGGCAAATCAAGTGTCTCCCAGTTGCCCTGTGTTAATACAGAAGAACCTTCTGCAACAGTGATGGCATCTTTTGTAAACTGCCAAGATGCGTTAATGTTCTTTGTTGCCATTTTTACCCTCCTTCTTTTTCATAAAAAGAGCCTGTCGCTCTTTCCGTAATCTTATTGATGCACTCAGTATAGCAATGCAACGGATTTTTCTCTTGTCTTAGTTTTGCTATTTTGGTAAAATTTTTACATGAAATATGATTATGACAAATATTTTACAGATAAAAAGAGAAACCTAACAGGAAAGGAGTTTCATTATGACGTTTGAAAACATGAATACCGATGATTTTTTCCCTTTGCTTCAGCAAACTTTGTCCGATACATTTAAAATAGATTCTTATCTGATGCATGCTCCCTATCATGATTTTGAAAAAATGGATATGGGACTTCGGCGCATGGTCTGGGGTGATTACAAAACCAACAGTCCTCTTTTTTCTTTGTCTGGTGAATCCCCTTACCAAATCATTGTTCTGCAGAGTTCTCTTGGTTTTTACAATGTAGTTGTCAGTCTGACCACGGATACTGAGCCTGATATTCTTGGCATCATGCCTTTTCTGGCTGAACCGATCAATCAGGTTGCTATCAATCGGCTCATCCGTGACAATCACATTGATCCGAAATATGCACCTACTTTGTCACACTTTTATTACGCGCTTCCTATCGTAGATATTGATGAACTCACACTGATGCTGCAGCATTTTATTGGTTTTTTTATTCCGGCATTCAAAACATGTAACATCGAATATGTAAATTATAAAACAGAGCCTCATAACACTTCACCAAACGACGAACGTTTTCAGAAATTTTCTTCCGATTACATCGCAGAACTGGTTTCCCGACTGGATCACTGTTGTCAGGCAATGACTTCTGGAAACACTGCCCAGGCCATCGATTCCATGAAAAAGGCTATGGATTATTCCGCTTCCTTCCAGACTCTTCCTGTAAAAGAAGTAAGACGCAACATATCTGCCCTCAATATTTTTCTCGCTTCACGTATGTTTGAGACTGCCGTACATCCGATTTATGTATACCAGCAGGCAGAAGCTTTCGGCCTTCGCATAAAAGATGCTAACAGCCAAAGAGAATTTGCACACTTGCCATTTGATATCGTTCGAAAATATTCTATGCTTGCCAAGAACTATACCTATGAAAAATACTCTTATCTGATCCGAAATGTTGTCAATTACATTGACCAGCATTTATCCTCAGAGTTAACGTTATCCATACTTGCCGAAGCATTTGACAAGAACCCATCTTACCTGTCAAATGCGTTTAAAAAAGAAGTCGGCGAAACGCTGACTTCTTATATTGGAAAGCAACGCATCCAGGCGTCTTTGCGTTACTTTAATACCACAAGTATGAGTGTTGCTGAAGTAGCCGAGGCTGTCGGTATCCCTGATTTCGGTTATTTTTCGAAACTTTTCAAGCGACACGTCGGCGTCAGCCCGCGCGAATACAAAAAAATGTTGGATAAATAATCCTTTGCTACTTCTTCTGACCTGTAATTGCAAGTGCTGTTGGTGAAGTAGCAAGACCACCAAGGCTGGTCTCTTTAATCGAAGATGGCATATCATTGCCAATTCGTCGCATGGCATCAATGACTTCATCTGCCGGAATCACACTTTGAATCCCTGCCATCGCAAGCTGGGCAGAAGTCAGTGCATTGACCGCACCTGCTACGTTTCGTTTGATACATGGCACTTCCACAAGACCGCCCACCGGATCGCAGGCAAGACCCAGCATATTTTTAAGCGAAAATGCTGCTGCATCCGCAATTTGTCTTGCGTTACCACCTTGCAAATAAGCAAGTCCCGCAGCCGCCATTGCACTGGCAGAGCCGATTTCCGCCTGACAACCACCGGATGCGCCTGCAACCGAAGCATTCTCTGCAATAACTGCACCAACACCCGCCGTAATAAACATAGCTTCTACCATGGCATCTTCCTTTAGCTGCAATCGCTTTTCTGCCACCAAAAAGACCGCCGGAATCACACCACAGGAACCGGCTGTAGGTGCCGCTACAATTCGATGCATACACGCATTGGACTCTCCCATCTTAATTGCCTTTTCCATCACTTCGCCAACAAAATCGCCACAAATATTTTTTCCGCTTTCATTGTAAATATGCAGCAGTTCTCCTGCTCCACCTGCCATACCAGATGCAGAGCGGACTTTTGGATCGTACCCCGCATCTGCATCACGCATAGCCCGATACATACGGCGCATCATCTCAAAGGAATCCTCATAAGATACCCCTCTCTCTTCCATGTCTGCACGCAAAACGACTTCCCAGAACGCAATCTTTTCCTGTTCGCTCTGCTTTATAATATCTGAAATTGAATGATACATTATGCTCCCTCTCCTATCATGCCAAGATATGTCACTTTATAAATACCAATGGATGTGCGTAGTTCATCCACCACTTCCTGTGGAATCTCCTGATCACATTCCACGACCATCACAGCTTCTCCACCACGTTTTGAGCGGTACAACTGCATGCAGGCAATGTTGACACCATGTTCCGATAACGTCGAGGTCACCTTGGAAACATGCCCCGGTTGATCCTGATTATGAACAACAAGTGTCGGATAATCCCCGGAAAAATTTGTTTCTATGCCATCCACGGAGGCAATATTAATACGGCTTCCCCCGATGGATTGTCCTACGATTTCCAGCTTCCTGCCAGACTCCCCATACAAAATCAGCTGCGCTGAATTGGGATGTGCGTCTTTTAAAACCGCTGTACCGAAGCAAATCTCAATCCCCTGCTGTCTGGCAAGTTCGTATGCCTGCGGAATACGGATATCATCTGTCTGCATCCCCAGAAGACCCGCTACCAGCGCTTTTTTTGTACCATGCCCTTCCCCTGTAGCAAGAAAGGAACCGTAAAGATTAATCTGTGCACGTTTTAATGGTTCTCCCAAAAGCTTTCCCGCAATATATCCTATCTTTACAGCCCCAGCCGTGTGTGAACTCGATGGACCAACCATAACCGGTCCTACCACTTCAAAGATGTTCATATCTATTCTCTCCTCATAAAATCATAAAGCCTACCCCCATCGGAGCAGGCTTTCGTCTATTGCATCAATTCTGCCACTACACCATTGATGACTTTACCATCAGCTTTGCCTTTCAGATCCGCCATCACGGCTTTCATAATCTGTCCTTTATTTCCGGTTTCTATCACGTCAGCAAATTTCTCCTGTAAATATGCCTTTACTTCCTCTGCATCCATCTGCTTTGGTGCAAATTCACTCATGATTTCATAACGATTTTTATATTCTTCCAGCAAATCCTCTCTGGCTGCCGGACAAGTATCAATCTGTTCCTTGCAGGATTTTAATTCTTTGAGAATTGCTGCATTTACCATATCATCCGGAATATCTTCACGACATCCTGCATCAATACCACTCTTTTTTGCAGCTGATACCAACACAGAAATCGCATCTTTTCGAAACTTATCCTTTGCCTTCATCGCTGCAATCATTGCATCCTGTAATTCTTTCATCTTACTCATAATCTTTTCCTTCTTTCTTGCTATCTTTACAGGTAGTTTTTATTTTTATATAGTATAGCACCATTCCGCTTCTTGCAAGAGGTGGATTACCGTATTTTTACATGTTTTACATCAAAAATCTGTCTCTGTTTCTGCCATGGAAATATCGTAAATAGCATCCAGCTTTATCTCTGTTGCATCTTCAAAAATCAATTTTCGACGATAATGATCCAACCGTTTTAGGCAGCCGCGGTACGTTTGGTATGACCCACCTTCTTTTTTCAGATCCGGGACAAAATAAATCACCTGCAGACAGACACGCTTCTTTGTATCCTGCTGCCGCAGCAATACCTGAATTTTTTCATCCAGCCGTTCTTTTGCATCTTCATCCAATTCCATTTTTTCCTGTGTAAGACGCCCTGTCTCTGCAATGGCCGCCTCATGTCCGGTCAACGCTGAAAACGGTGAAAATTGCGCCGCCCGATCATACAAAGACATATGTGCATGCTTTTTGGATACGGGATGCTCTAACGAAATAATATCACTGTAATCATCCTTCTTTTCCTGTTTCATGATATCTTCCCCTCAAATAATGATTCCCTTACGCTTTATGTCCACCAATCTGGCGGTTACGCTCGCATGCCGTTGCCCCCTCCTGCAGATTCATACCTTTTATGATTGCATTTTTTCCGTATTTTTTCTTAATATCAATCATCGCATGCTGCATATTTTTTTCACGCTCACGCATCTGGCGTTCCTCTCGGTCTTTTTCTTCCTTCTTAGCATAATCCGTAAAAAGGTCGAGCTGCTCATATTCCTCTTTTTGTACGACTGCACTCTCCGCCTCAAGATGATTCACCGACATATTGATTCTGCGTACTAAGAGTGTCGGATCTACGATACGATCATACAATTCCATGACTTTCTCGGTAATTTCTATCGTAGAAGATGTATGTTCCTCTAGATTTATGGTTCCATGTGCATGCTTTGGCACTGCTCTACCATATCGATCGATCGTCACCTCTCCATGATATGCTTTTCGTCGCTTCGGATTCGTCAGGTTTTCAATATCATAACCGATGGTAAGAACCACCTGGTCTGTCATCAATCCTTTATCCACCAGATCGAGCACCTGCAAATCCACCATTTCCTGTACAACCAGCCTAGTTTTTTCAAAATCATACGGGCACTGTAACACCTGTCCCGAACATAGACTGCTTGTCGTTGGACGATACGCCTTAATCAGCTCCATCGTACATGGTTCATATCCCCACGCATGATCAATCAGTAACTCTGCATTCACACCAAACAAACGATATAATAAATCCTCGTTATAAAAGTCATCTTCCTTTCCAATCGAACAGCGCGCCACATCACCCATCGTATACATGCCATATTCTTCCAGCTTTCGTGCATAGCCTGCACCCACACGCCAAAAATCTGTAAGCGGACGATGGTTCCACAATAGTTTCCGATACTGCATCTCATCCAATTGTGCAATACGTACGCCATCTGCATCCGGCTCCACATGTTTTGCCACGATATCCATTGCAATTTTACAGAGATAAAGGTTCGTACCGATTCCGGCTGTTGCTGTAATGTTCGTCTCCGCCAGCACATCCTGTATCATTCTTCGCGCTAATTCTCTCGCACTCATTCCATATGTCCGCAGATATGACGTCACATCCATCATGACTTCATCTATGGAATAAACATGTATGTCCTCCGGCGCTACATACCTAAGGTAAATATTGTAGATTTTTGTACTGTATTCCATGTAAAGAGCCATGCGCGGCGGTGCAATCACATAGTCAATGGCAAGGGATGGATCGTTTTTTAATGCATCATCATCATAGGAAGATCCCACCAAACGATGATCCGGTGCGACTGCCGCACGCTTTTGGTTCTCTTCACGCACACGCTGTACGACTTCAAACAGACGCGCACGACCGGGAATCCCATACGATTTCAGTGAAGGTGTCACTGCCAGACAAATCGTCTTTTCTGTACGGGTGGCATCCGCCACAACCAGATTTGTCTTTAACGGTTCCAGATTTCTTTCCTTACACTCAACCGATGCGAAGAAGGATTTCAAATCAATTGCAATATACGTTCTATTTTCTGTCATAGACATCCTCCTCCCATATGTTTTTTATCGATGTTCTTCTACCATCATAAAAAATGTTAATAATAACAGAACACTGGATACCCAGATTGCTTTTATACCCCAATGCAGAGAGCAGATTCCGCCAACTCCTGCGCCAAGTGCAAAGATAACAATAATTCCATAATAGTGCATTGCTTTTTTGAGCGCACCTTTATGATGTTCCCGCAAATATACCGATAAACTTTCTGTTCCGCTGCGCAAATTCCCGATACACATGGTACTGGCATAGCCGTATCCATTGACCTTACGAAATGTCTGCACCTGCATCGAACAGGAAAACGATACGAGCATCGTTGCAATCATATTGTACTTTGCCGGAATAAAGCCAACAACAAACAAAAGAATCATTTCCATCACAACTATAATCTGGCGCCAATGAATCTTCTTCGCATATTTATACTTATGACCAATCTGCTCTGCCACCAATACCCCAAATGCAAATGCTAAAATCGGAAACAGATAATGCAATGCAATGCGCCAATCTCCCATCAAAAAGTGCTGACTCATCAAAACCACATTTCCTGTCTGGGCATTTGAAAATACTTCCTCTCGTACATTATATGTGTAGGCATCCTGAAACCCTCCGGAGATTGCCAAAATTGCACTCAAAAGAAATGTTTCTGATGTCTGTATCTTTTGCTTCTTACTGTCGTCCATGATTCTACCTCTTCTATTATTTTCCCATCTTTTCTTTTTGACGTCTTGCCACCAGTGGCAGCATAATAAAGTCCGGTACCAGTCGCTGTAATACCGCACCTATGCGGATCCAAAATACCGGCACAATAATTGTACGACGCAAACACATGCCGCGCATTGCTTCTGCCACACACTGTTTTGCTGTAATACCGGGCAACGCAAAAACAACATTCGCACAATCATTAAATTCCGTGTCTACCGGACCCGGACAAAGTGCGCAGACGTATACACCGCTCTTTTTTTCCCGCTGTTCCTGGGCAATACTTTTTGTCAGGCTGACAACGTAAGCTTTCGTTGCATAATATGTCGCCATGTATGGGCCTCCCGGCAGAAGTCCTGCAGAAGACGCCACATTGAGAATTGTCCCATGCCCCTTTGCACGCATATGACGCAAAACTTCTTTACACAAAATGTGCATTGCTTCCACATTCACATGAATCATATCGATTTCTTTTGTCATGTCGGTCTCTGCAAATTCTCCACAGGTTCCAAATCCTGCATTATTGATAAAGATATCTATCGTTTCTTCTTTCAGCAAATTACATACGCGATAACATTCCTCTTCTTTTGACAAATCTGCCGTCTCAATCCGACAGGACACTCCTAAATTTGCTGCTATTTTTTCTAAGCGGCCACGTCTTCGCGCCGTCAGGATTAAGCGATATCCCTTCTTCGCATATGCCTGTGCAAATGCCAGACCTATGCCGGAACTAGCGCCTGTAATCCATACTGTTTTTTGTCTTTTTCTCATGCTCTGCGACCTCCTTTTACACATCTGTCGATAATTACAAATCCGTTGAAATACTCCTTTATTCACGTTATAATAAAAAGAACTATAATAATAGATATTTTCACTACAAAGGAGCACTTATGGACAACAAAAAAAATATTATTTCAAAATTACTAAAACCATTAATTTGCCTTCTGGCTCTCCTACTCATATTCGAAATTATTTTATTCGAATTGTTATCGCATGGAATCCTTAATACATTGGTTGCAATGATTCTGCAAATTGCTGGTATCGCTGCAGTCATGGCACTTTTGGTTTCGTTTATTTTATCCCTTTTGCGTCCGTTTTTATCCGCCATACGCGGTCAAGATGCACCTGTAGAATCCGAAAAGCAAAAAGAGAAATTTGAAAAGTTCGCGCAGCGTGATGATGCTCTGGGCGAGGCCATCCGCACCATCCAAAGCAATACCCTCGGTCTTGCCACTATCGTAACACAAATCACCTCTGCTACACAAGAACTTGCCGCTGTCTCCGAGAGCTTTAAACAAATCTCCGGAGAAATGTCGGATGCCATGACAGATACTGAGACAGCTGTTACTTCTATCATTGACAACACCAATACACAAGCTGACAGCACTTTAGATATGACAACGAAAATTGCAGCGATCGGCGATGCCATTGATAAGATTGTTTCCAATGTTAACGCACTTAATGCATCTGCAGAAAAAGTACGTGCATGTAATACATCTGCAGAAAAAATCATTCAGGAATTAATCGTTCACAGTGAAGAAAGTGGACAGGCAATCGAGCAGGTTCGCCAGCAGACAGAGCTGACCAACCAGTCTACGCAGCAGATTCGTACCGCTACAGAATTGATTGCTGACATTTCCGCACAGACCAACCTGCTTGCACTAAATGCCAGTATTGAAGCTGCCAGAGCCGGAGAAGCCGGTAAAGGATTTGCTGTAGTTGCCGATGAAATCCGTGCACTTGCTGATCAATCCAAGAGTTCAACAGAACAAATCAATACCATTGTCAACGAACTGTTAAACAATGCTGATGTCAGTGTTGAAATCACCGAGAAGGTGACAGATTCCTTTGCAAAACAGAGTGAAAAGATCAACGAAACCAATGCTATTTTTGGCGAATTAAATTCTGAGATTATCCTGGTAGCACAATCTATCTCAGACATTGATACAGAGATTTCAGAATTAGCTGAGCACAAAGACCGTATCGAAGATAGCGTACATCACCTCGCAGCCAGCGCAGAAGAGAATGCCAATAACGCCGAAATCACCGGACAGAACATGAAGCATTTCCGCGAAATTGCACTCGCCAACGAGCACGAAACAGAACGCATTATCCATGTATCCGATGAATTGGTATATTTTGCAAAGCAGGTAGATAAAGAGAAAGAGAAATTAAGAAAAGAGTAGGAACAGCTTGTTCCTACTCTTTTCTTTCTCTCATTTCACTTTTAGCGTTCATCAACAACCTGGAAGATAAAAAACTTCAAGTAATAAGATTCATCTGCCGCCCATAAAATCGGATGATCCGGACTTTGCGTCCGGAATTCCACCTGACGTAATCTTTTATGTGTTGCTTTTGCCGCCTCCTTGATGGTCTTTGCCAAAAGTTCCTGTGTCATAAAATGTGAGCAGGAACAGGTAGCCAGGTATCCCCCATTCTTAACCAGCTTCATTCCCTTCATGTTGATCTCACGATACCCTTTTATAGCATTTTTCGTTGCCTCTCTGGATTTTGTAAACGCAGGTGGATCCAGGATTACAACATCGTATTTTACCCCTTCATTTGCCAGACGCGGTAATTCATCTAACACATTAGCGCAGCGGAATGTTACCGTATTTTCTAAGTGGTTTAACTTTGCATTTGCCGTTGCCTGTTCCACCGCATATTCCGAAATATCCAGTCCCGTCACTTCCTTTGCTCCGGCAAAACCTGCATTCAGCGCAAATGTTCCCATATGCGTAAAACAATCCAATACCGTCTTTCCTTTACAAATACGCTGCATTGCCAGACGATTGTATTTCTGGTCCAGGAAAAATCCTGTCTTTTGCCCATCCACAACATCTACCATATAATGGACACCATTTTCCACAATTTCCACATTGGTATCAAATGGCTCTCCTATAAAGTCTTTGACTCTCGGAAGTCCTTCCTTCAAACGAACCTTCGCATCACTTCTCTCATAAACACCACGAATCTGTATACCGTCTGCGGCTAACGCTTCTTTCAGAAGCGTTACAATCGTCTCCTTCATGCGATCCATGCCAAGCGCTAACGATTCAACCACAAGTACATCCTCGTATTTATCCACGACAAGACCTGGCAGAAAATCTGCTTCACCAAAAATCAGACGACAGGAGGATATATCTACCGTGTCCTTGCGGTACTGCCATGCATTTTCCACTCTCTTTTTCAAAAATGCCTCATCAATCAACTGTTGTGGATCTCTCGTCATCATGCGGATACGAATCTTTGAGTTCTGGTTGATAAACCCTCGCCCCATCACATAACCGTCAAAATCATGTACTAATACAATATCCCCATTTGTAAAGGTTCCCATGATGCTGTCAATTTCATTGTCATAAATCCAGAGTCCGCCTGCTTTCAGACTACGACCTTCCCCTTTTTTTAATGTTACTACTGCTTCTGCCATGATTCTCTCCTATTTCTTCTCGTGTTCTCTTTTTTCGCGCATTTTAATTACCAGATCGTAGACTTCCGGTCGTTTTTCTTTTAAATGGTCATCCAGTATATGACGACGTTCCCTAAATTTTTCTGCCAGTTCCGGGTGTTCTAAAGCGATACGATCATGCACTTCCTGTCGATGTGCTTCTAATCTTGCTGCCATTGTTTCCTCGTCCTTACCGGAAATATTTACAATCTCTTTCAGGTGCTCCTCCAAATGTTCTAGCCATTCATCTTCGTCTAAAGCCTCCATGTGACTCCATCTGCCATGCAGCAACTCCTCCACATCACCTGTTTTCCGAAGCTGTTCTATCTGTAGTGTTATCTGTTTTTCCATCTGTTCTTCGCTCTCTTTTCCAAAAGCCCAGACAAATTCCTGTACCCGGTTATCCGCACGCTTACGCGATGCACTCCGTTCCACATTATCAATACCGCCCTCCAATGGATATGGACGTTTAAAACCTTGATCTTTTAATGCAATATGTATGGTCCGTCGAACCGCGCCTTCTTCAATCATATATCCAAGGCCGAGTTTTCGCAGTTGTTCGTTGACTCCTGCAATATGCTCCGTCATGTAAAAACGAATCCCTTTATCCTGCAAATGATGATAAAGCGCTCCCAGACGATCGGCAGCTGTAATGTCTATGCTGCCGATGCCGCTCGCATCCAAAATCACGGTTGTTGTTTCCGGAGTTATATGCTCCATAATATCCTGTTCTAACACCGCTATATTGGCAAAAAACAAATTGCTGCTAAATCGATAAATCAGTACACCGGAAACGGCATGAATCTGGTCACTTTCCTTTAAATCACGAAAATGTTTATGCCCCGGCTGTATGCCCAAAAAACATCGCGCCGGTTTTGCCGTACGGATAATCATTTCTGAAAAAGATAAAATAATCCCAATCAATACGCCATTGATGGTTCCAAGCAAAAGTACACCAACAAAAGCCCCCACAAAGATAAAAAACTCTGTGCGGCTGACTTTCCAGAGTCTTTTTGCCAGATCGAATTCTGTTGCTCCCAAAAGTGCCGATATCACAATAGCCGTTAAAATCGGAACCGGAAGATACCCGATGAAACCTGTTCCGCATGCAAGAAGAACCATCATAGACACGCCGGCAATCAGACCAGACAATTGTGTTTTTGCCTGATATTGTTCTCCCATAGCCGTTCGTGAAACAGATCCATTCATCGGGCAGCACCCCGTAAACGCTGCAACAAAATTTCCCATGGAAAAAGCCAGAATTTCCCGATTATCATCAATACGATATCCATTCTTCTGTGCAAAACTATTTTCTGCCAGAAGTGTTTCTGCCATGATAACAACTGCTACCGAAAGACTGATTGTCATCACATCAACAAAAGGTATCGCCGAAAGCTGTGGCACACTCCAACGCGGAAGCCCCGGTTCCACAGCCGATAACGTGGCAATTTTCCACTGCTGCATTGGTGTATTTTTGAATAGAAACGCACCCGCAGCCATCAAAACAACCGCCATCGGAAACTTAGGCATAACTTTTTTTGCCACCAATAAAATGATCAGTGCTGCCACACCAATACCAAGAGATGCAAGATTTGCATCAGGCAGTGCTTCCCACAAATGCATGAGCAACTCCGGCAGTTCTCCCGTTCCCGCCGAGCCCCCAAACAATTTCGGCAGCTGCATTAAAATAATCGTTGTACAAATACCTGTAATAAAACCACCCATTACCGGTGCTGAAATATAATTAACCAGCTTTCCGGCCCGAAGCAACGAAAACGCCAATAACCAAAGTGCAACAAAAAAGGTAATCGCCGGTACTACCTGCATGGCTTCCTGCGAGCCTGCTTCAATGCCCAAACCAAGCAGTGCTGATCCAACCAGTGCCGCCGGCGCTGCATCTACACCGAAAACAAATTGCGGCGATGTCGAAAAGAGAGAAAACAGCAAAATTGGAAAAACCGAGCCATACAATCCATAGACTGCCGGCAATCCCGCAATTTGCGCATATCCCATAGATATCGGAATGGAAACTGCCATAATGATCAGTCCCGCTACGATATCTTTGGGGAGATTCCTTTTTTCATATGCTCTTACTGTTTGTGCTAATACGATTTTCATCTGCTATTACCTCGTGCTGTACCTTTTTCTATGTTCTGATTTAAGGTTCTGTATGACTACCGATATCTTCTTCCATTTCTTGTATTCTAGGTAGATTCCATCGATAATAAGCCGCCAATAAACGAATAACAATCACAAGAACAGCGCATAAAAGTGTAGCCCACACGACACCAACAAAATCGTCTAACACAACATATGCAATCGCTCCAACAGCCGATGCTAATGCATAGACATGCTTTTTAAAAATATACGGGATTGATCCACTGAAAACGTCGCGCAGCACACCACCGCCAACACCTGTAATCACACCTACAACAATCATAATAAATGCATCTGCATCCTTTAACTGCCCCTGTGCCACATTAATACCAATAACGGTAAAAATACCGAGACCAATCGCATCGGATACGTTCAGCATATTTGTTGTAATTGGACTCTGGTTCTGATTACGATGCTTTTTTCTTGCAACCCAGATAAAAACAATGCATGACACCAGGGTTGCCACACCGATATCGAGTGGATTTCGCAAAGCCACCGGAGGAACAATACCAAGAAGCACATCTCTTGTCATTCCTCCGCCAACAGTCGTAACGATACCGAGCATGCACACACCAAAGATGTCCATTTTCTTCTCTATGGCTGTCATTGCACCAGAGACAGCAAATGCTACATCACCAATTAAATTCATGATTTCTATCAAAACATCAAGATTCATCTTTTTCCTATCAAACTCCTCAGTTCCGTTAACCCAAGATCATCCCACCGACCATATGCACGATGAATGCTGCAATCCAGGCAATCACACATTGCCAGATGACAACGCCCCATGCCCATTTGTGTCCCAATTCTCTGCGAATTGACGTAATTGCCGCAATACATGGTGTATAAAGCAAACTAAATACCAGCAGACACATGGCAGCTAGCGGTGTCATCAACTGCTGTATCGAACCGCTAAAGAGAATTTCTAATGTCGATACCACACTTTCCTTTGCCATAAAGCCACTGATAAGTGCAACACATATTCTCCAATCGCCCAGACCAAGTGGTTTGAATAGTGGCACAAAGACGCCGGCAATCATTGCCAAAATACTATCCTTAGAATCCTGTATCAAATTAAAATGTACATCAAAACTGCGCAGGAACCAGATACAGATGGTCGCAAGGAAAATAACGGTAAACGCTCTTTGTATGAAATCCTTTGATTTTTCCCATAAAAGCTGCAATACATTTTTTGCCCCTGGGAAACGATAATTTGGCAGTTCCATAACAAATGGTACTGCATCCCCTTTAAATAACGTTTTGCGATAAATCAATGCAACCAGAATTCCTACCACGATACCAAGCAGGTAAAGTCCCATCATAATCCACGCTCCATGCCCTGGGAAAAAGGCACTTACCAAAAACGAATAAATTGGTAATTTTGCGGAACAACTCATAAATGGGGTCAAAAGAATCGTCATCTTTCGGTCGCGTTCACTCGGAAGTGTACGTGTTGACATCAAGGCCGGAACCGTACAGCCAAAGCCTATCAGCATCGGCACAATGCTTCGTCCGGACAGACCAATTTTTCGCAACAGCTTATCCATCACAAAAGCGACTCGTGCAATATAACCACTGTCTTCCATCAGAGACAAAAAGAAAAACAAAGTTACAATAATCGGCAGAAAACTAAGCACACTACCAACGCCCGCAAAAATACCATCAATTACCAGTCCACGTAAGACACTATTGACGTTTGCGGCAATCATTGCCTGTTCTGTCAGATTTGTCAGCTGTGTGATACCCATTTCCAAAAGGCTCTGTAATCCTGCGCCGATTACATTAAATGTCAGATAAAACACAAGAAGCATGATACCAAAAAAACATGGAATCGCTGTATATTTACCGGTCAGAATGCGATCTATCTTCTGGCTCCGTACACGTTCTTTACTCTCTCTTGGCTTTACTACCGTCTGCTCACATACTTTTTCAATAAAATTGAAACGCATATCTGCAATGGCCGCACTGCGGTCAATACCTCGTTCCTTTTCCATCTGAATAATCAGATGCTCAATGGCCTCTTTTTCGTTTTTATCCAGTTGCAGCCGTTCCATAATCAAGTCGTCACCCTCGATCATTTTCGATGCTGCAAAACGGACTGGGATCTGTGCATTCTTTGCATGATCCTCAATCAGGTGACAAATGGCATGAATACAGCGATGCACAGCTCCACCAAAATCGTTTTCATCACAAAAGTCCTGTCGTCCCGGTTTTTCCTGATATTTTGCAATATGCAGTGCATGGCGTACCAGCTCATCGACGCCCTCATTCTTTGCTGCTGATATTGGTACAACAGGAACACCTAGCATCTGCTCCATATGGTTGACATCAATGGAGCCTCCATTTCCTGTCACTTCATCCATCATATTCAGCGCCAGTACAACCGGTATATCCATCTCCAACAGCTGCATAGTCAGATACAGATTTCGTTCAATGTTCGTTGCATCCACTATATTTATAATTGCCCGCGGATGCTCATCCAATACAAAATTACGTGATACGATTTCCTCACTACTGTATGGAGACATCGAATAAATTCCCGGCAAATCTGTTACTCTTGTATTCTTTTGTCCACGAATCGGACCATCCTTTCGATCCACCGTCACGCCTGGAAAATTACCAATATGCTGATTTGATCCGGTCAGTTGGTTAAATAGCGTTGTCTTGCCACAATTCTGGTTTCCAACAAGCGCGAAAGTGAGTTCTTCTGTTTCCGGCAAGGGATTTCCATCCCCTTTGCTATGATATTTTCCTTCTTCTCCAAGCCCCGGGTGTACAGACTTATTAATATCACTTGTTCCTTCATGGCTTCTCGCTCTTACTGCGATCGGCTCCACAGCAATTTTAGCCGCATCATCCATTCGCAAAGTAAGTTCATATCCATGTACTTGAAATTCCATAGGATCACCCATAGGTGCGAATTTAATCAATGTAATTTCCGCTCCCGGAATAACACCCATATCTAGAAAGTGCTGGCGCAGTGCACCCTCTCCACCAACATGCACAATGGTTGCGCTTTGTCCGATTTCCAGTTCCTTTAATGTCATTGTATCACCCTCTTATCTATTGTTATCCTTTATAGTAAAAAGGCACCCTCGTCACCGAGGATGCCCACCACTTGCAACGAAAACCTCGTCGCCTTATAGTACCATATTTCTTTATGAATTTAAATGTTCAATAAATCACTAAATTCTTTTAATGCTCCATCCGTTTCATGTGCAAGTACTTTCTTCGCAAGTACTTTTCCAAGCTGCACACCTTCCTGATCAAAACTGTTTACATTCCACAAGAATCCCTGGAACATAATTTTATTTTCAAAATGAGAAAGCAATGCGCCTAATGCCTGTGGATTCAACTGTTCTCCAATAATGATGCTGGATGGACGACCACCTTCAAAGTTCTTGTTACGGTTGTCATCTGCCTTGCCACATGCAAATGCAACAATCTGTGCTGCTACATTAGCACATAATTTCTGCTGGCTTGTGCTATCCTGAATCACAACATCTGTACCAATCTGGCTGTTCTTGAATCCAATAAACTGCAATGGCACAATGTCAGTTCCCTGATGAAGTAACTGATAGAAGGAGTGCTGTCCATTGGTTCCTGGCTCGCCAAAAAGTACTGGTCCTGTCACATAATCAACAGGCTCTCCAAAACGGTTCACAGATTTTCCATTGGATTCCATATCTGCCTGCTGCAAGTGCGCTGGGAAACGGCTCAACGCTTGCGAATATGGTAAAACAGCTGTTGCCGGATAACCTAATACATTTCTCTCATATACACCAATCAATGCATCTAACATTGCCGGATTTTCTCTTACGTTTGTGTTTGCAGAAAGCTTATCTTCTGCTGCTGCACCATCTAAGAATGCTGCAAATACCTCTGGTCCAAATGCCAAAGAAAGAACCGCGCCGCCAACAGCTGATGTTGAAGAATAACGGCCTCCAATATAATCATCCATAAAGAATGCTGCTAAGTAATCATCACTCTTTGCAAGTGGAGAAGTCTCGCTTGTAACTGCAATCATATGGCGAGATGCATCCAATCCTGCCTTAGCAAGTGCATCTTTCACAAAAGATTCGTTTGTCAATGTCTCAAGTGTTGTTCCTGATTTAGAAACCAACACAAAAATAGAATGTGCTACGTCAACAGATGCAAGTACTGCTGCTGCATCATCCGGATCTACATTGCTGATGAATTTTGCTTCCATCTTAAATGTGTCATTCTTCTTTGCCCAATTTTCCAATGCGAGATACATCGCACGTGGACCAAGATCACTACCGCCGATACCAATCTGTACAACGGTTGTAAATTTCTCGCCTGCGGCATTTGTGATTTCACCACTATGTACTTTGTTTGCAAAATCAGCAATACGCTGCTGCTGCTCTACATAAAATGCTCTCTTATCTACGCCGTCAGCCACAACCTTCTCACCAAGCTGTCCTCTGGTCAACTGATGAAGTACCAAACGCTTCTCTCCGGTATTGATGACTGCACCATTGTATAATTCTGCGAATTTTTCTGATAATTCTGCTTCCTCCGCTAATGCAACAAGTGCATCGATCACATCATCATCCACCTGTTTTGCTGCGTAATTATATACAAGTCCTTCTGCCATAGGAACGCTGTATGTTTTCACACGTTTCGCTCCATTTTCTCCAGACATTGCCTGTACTAAATTTACTTTCTCAACCTTTGCTAACTCGTCAAAAGACGCAAGGGTATCTAAATTTTTCCAATTAGCCATGATTTTCCTCCTTGCTTATGCATCTACTCTAATCATTCAAAATTATACTATGAAACCACACCTAGTTCAAGGATTAGACTAACCGATAAATCACGAATTTTTTCGTCATTTTCTCTTTTTTTCTTGCTTTCCAAATAGGCTATGCTATGATAAAAGTAACCACAAAAGGAGGATAAACCTATGTATGAATTTACAGAAGATTGTATGATACATATTGAAGAAATCGATAACGAGCATCGTCGTTTATTCCAGATGATTAATGAAGCAATCGACCTTGCCAACACTACTGCAGACGTTACACCGATTGTCGATAATCTGTTGACTAATTTAAAAGATTACGCCGCAACACACTTTGCGCATGAAGAAGCCTATATGGAAAGCATTCAGGATCCGGAGCTTCCTATACAGCGCAAGGAACATGCCGCATTTACAAAGAAAATGAATGACTATGTCATCGATATTTCTTCCCCAGAAGCTGCACATGCTTCTCTAAATGAGATACTTACCTATCTGATTCACTGGCTATACCGCCACATTTTAAGCAGTGATATGATGATTGGAAAAATGTGCGAAGATACTGCCGAAGATCCATTTGCGTTCACTGACAAATACAAAACCGGTGTTGAACTGATTGACACTGAGCACAAGCAGTTATTTGATATTATACGTGACGTCAACGACCTGATTCACGAAGAACTACTTCATGACAAATACGACGAAATCATGCGCTTGCTTGCAGAGTTGCGTGAATACACCGAATTTCATTTTGGTGACGAGGAAGCTCTTATGAAGGAGATTCATTATCCTGCCTATGATGCGCAAAAAAGAGCGCACACCGCATTCATTGAGCGCCTTGTCGAAATTGATTTGTCTGAATTGGATGCCATGGACGATAACCAGCAGGAATATCTTACAGATTTGATTGCCTTCCTTTTGACCTGGCTGACCAATCATATTCTAGGCTCCGACAAAAAAATTGGTGAATTTATCCGCGCCCAATAAACAACATTTTTAATGAAATATAAGGAGATTACGCATACTATGGAAAATGAAAGAAGAAAAGCCAAAAGAATCAATATCAACGTAACCATCCAGTTAAAATCCATTGACCCGGAGCATCCGGTTTCTTCCGTAGAAATTAATGTTACAGATATTTCTACAACGGGAATGGCATTCCGTTCAGATTATCCGTTTGAACTGGGAACTTATTATAATGCTACAATCGTTTTAGACAACAAAGAAACCATTCAGACACTGATTGAGGTAATCCGTGCAAATAAAATTGATGACTCCATACTTTATGGTTGCCGTTTTATTGGCATAACACAGGAAGAACAGTTTAAAATCAGTGTTTATCAGATTGTTACAGAAAATGTAAATTAATCTGACAAAAAAATTCTACAGAAAATTAACAAATATAGAAGAAAACACTACAGTGAGCAGACCTGTAACTGCGATTGCAAGGCTGCTCATTGCGCCTTCTATCTCTCCAATTTCCATTGCCTTTGCTGTACCAATTGCATGCGAAGATGCGCCAAATGCAAGCCCTTTTGCAATTGGATCGGTAATACGGAAAATCTTACAAATCACTTCTCCCATAATATTTCCTAATACACCTGTCACAACAATCACTGCTACTGTTATCGTCACATATCCTCCAAGTTCTTCCGACAAGCCCATGCCTATCGCCGTTGTAATGGATTTTGGCAATAACGTGACATATTGTTCATGAGACAATCCCATCAACCAGGACAATACACATACCGTACCCATACTGGTAAATACGCCCGCAAAAATACCAAGGAATACAGCTCTCCAATGATGTTTCAGCAACTCCCACTGTTCATAAAGCGGAATTGCAAGGCATACGGTTGCCGGTGTCAAAAACCAGCTCAAGTACTGTGCGCCGGCGTTATATGTATCGTAATCTACTCCGGATACCACAAGCACTATAATTGTAATAACAATGGAGATCAATAATGGATTTAAAAATCCAAGCTTAAACTTCTTTCTCAAAAGCGTTCCTGCAAGGTAGGCAAGCAAACTGATCGTAACGCCCGCAAATAACGATTCCTGAAAAAAACTATTCATCTGCGTTCTCCTCTCTCTTCTGCCCTTTACGAATAATCCACTGTGAAATCCATCCTGTAGTTGCTATTACCGTAAACAGACTCCCGATCGTAATAATACTGACTGGCAGCAGCATAGGTTTTAACACACCCCAAGACACCATAAGTCCCACCCCTGCCGGAATAAACATAACCGGCATGATCTCAATCAAAAATTTTCCTGCATCATGCACCGACTCTAATTTGATCATTCCTGTCAACAAACATACAAACAAAATTACCATGCCATAAATACTTGCCGGAATTGGTAATGGCAGAATGTATTTTAAACCTTCTCCTAGAAAAGTAATCATTAATATAATTAAAAACTGTTTTAAAAGTCGCATTTTTTTCCTTCTTCCATAAAAAATAACTGTTAGTAACGATACCAACAGTTATTATAGTAATGTCTTTTTTATTCTGCAAGAATATATATGTATAAACCTCACAAAATGTAAGCTTTTATTTTGTGCATTTTTCTATCATCACGACTTCTTAAAGAAAATGAATCCCAAAGAACTAAAAAGCAGCATATATGGATAAAACAGCATCGGAAGTATTTCAAATGCGCTTACCGTCTCCCCGAGGCTTGCTGCAGCTGAAATTGCCACCAGCATCTGCGCTCCATAAGGGATGATTCCCTGAAAGATACACGAAAATGTATCCAGGATGGATGCTGCTTTTCTACTACTGATGTCATAGTCTTTCGCCATCTCTTTCGCAATTGGATTTGCCATAACAATTGCAACGGTATTATTTGCCGTAGCAATATCCATCAGGCCTACTAAAAGTCCCATGCCAAGTAAGCCACCTCTTCTGCCTTTAAATACTTTTTTTATCCAATAAAGCAAGGCTGCAAATCCACCGTATTCTTTGATCAGCGCGCAGATGGAAGCTACCAATATTGCTACCATACTAGTCTCAAACATCCCGGATGCGCCCTCACCCATTCGAACCAGTAACTCCGTCGGTGCAACCATACCCGTAATCGTCATAATCAGCGAACCGCTGACAATACCAAGAATTAAAACAAGAAAAACGTTGAGTCCCATGATACCACCGATTAATACGAGGATATATGGTATTGTTTGCACAAGGTTATATTCTTCTCTGATAAACCCACCATTGTAATTTTTAACCGATAAACACATAATGATGACAACACTTGCAATGGCCGCAGGAACCGCGATAAAGAAATTCTCTTTAAACTTATCTGTCATCTTACATCCCTGACCATTACATGCTGCTATCGTTGTATCTGAGATAAAGGATAAGTTATCCCCAAACATAGCACCGCTCATAACGGAAGCAATACAAAGCGGAAGAGAAAAACCAGATACTCTTGCCACTGCAATCGATATCGGCACAATTAATGTAATCGTTCCTACTGATGTTCCCATTGCAAGCGATACTAGACAGCTTACTGCGAAAAGGACAACCACTGCAAACTGCGGTGGAATCAGCGACAGAATAAAATATGCCACACTATTCGCTGATGACCGCCCTACAATTCCCACAAATATTCCCGCAAGCAGAAATATGATAATCATGGTAATAATGTTTGGATCTCCTATGCCCTTTCCCATGATTTCCAATTTTTGATTCAATTTAAGATCTTTATTTTGAAAACAGGCAACCAGCAATGCAACTAAAAATATAACTACAACCGGTATCGTATAAAATCCCATTTCAATGTGGAGTACATATTCATATAGTATTCCCAATCCTAAATATAATCCGACAAACACAGCTATCGGAAGTAATGCTTTTGCGTTTCTTTTTTCCATAACTCCTATCCTTCGTTTTTTCCGTAATGGCTATATTCTACCATACTATCCGAAGGAAAAGAAGAGTTATATTCTGCCTTATAACCGAGCCTGAATTTTTTATTTAAATTTACGCTTTTAAAAACTTCTTTCCTACATAACTTCCGCCATCGCAGAGAATATCAACCCCTGCCAAGTAACCATTTCTTTCATCCGCCACCGTTGCCAATACATATCCTAATTCTTCTGGTGTCCCCATACGTTTCTCTGCAGCTGTCGTCAATAAGCTCTTTCCCTCGCTGATTTCCAGATTTCCCATATCTGTAGCAATCAATCCCGGGCTCACAGAAACCACTCGTATTTTTCTTTCTCCATATGCAAATGCACATTTTGCTGCATACCATATAACAAATTTTTTTGACAATCCATAGGCTAACCCTGATGCTTTGTATTTATCTTTTATCATGTTGCTCAACTTAAGCATCTTTTTTAAAAACATAGCTTCATCCGTTTCTGCTAAAGCAAATGTTCTCTTATTTGCTAAAAATGCTGGCAGAAGATATGCCGAGTTTGATGATACATCAACAATAACACTTCCCTCATGCATTACCTTTGCAAACTCCTGATTTACATATACGGTTCCTAGTGCATTCACGCGTATCAATTGCTCAGGATCTGCCATAGAAGGCGACAAACCTGCTGCATTAATTACATTTTTTACATTTCCAAGCTTTGCCGCATATTCCGCAAGCATTTTTACCTGTTCCCGATCAGACGTATCACATGTCTTGGCATATGCTTTATACCCCTGCTCTTCTAATTCTTTAACTGCTTTTTCTAATTTTGCCAGTGTTCTTCCTGTTACTAAGATTTCTTTATCCTTAGGCATGCATTTTGCGGCCGCAAGTCCCATGCCGCTTCCGCCTCCTGTAATTACACATATATCTGCCACGTTCATTCTTCCTCTCTGTGTTCTTTTTTATATTCTGCCTTATAACCGAGTCCTCGTATCGTTACGATCGAAAACTCCTGCCACTCTGCAAAACGATTACGAATACGACTAATGTGTGTCTTTACTGTCGTATCATCGCTGTCTGTATCGTAGCCCCATATTTCTTCCAACAACTGCTCTTTTGTAAAAATCTGATTTGGATACGATAGTAATTTGTACAGCAATTCGAATTCCTTTTTGGGAAGTTGTACCTGTTCTATCTGACCACCTTCATTTTTGCGTTGTACCGTATATGAGGCCTCCGATAAAGTTACCGACCCGATTTCAATCTTTTTTTCCGCATAAATTTTTGCTCTGCGCAATAAAGCTTCCATTCGCCATAGCAATTCTTCATAATTTACCGGTTTTGTCATATAATCATCGATTCCCGTAGCAAATCCTGTTTTTTTATCATCGAATGTTTGCTTTGCTGTCAGCATAATTACCGGGACATCCTGTTTGTATGCACGCAACGTCCGAACCAATTCATAACCATCCATATTGGGCATCATAATATCTGCAACAATCAGATCAACATGCTGATTATAAAAAATATCCAGTGCCTTTTCCCCGTCTTCTGCTTCTAATACCATATAGTGCGGTTTTAATCTGGCTACGGTGAGCATCCGTGTATGTTTATCATCTTCCACTACTAAAATCGTTGCCATGCTTCTCCTCCCACAAACTCCAAATGTAACTGTTTCTATAAAATGCTGTTATATGCAGGCAGAGTAATGGTAAAACTACTGCCTTCCCCTGGTGTACTGTCTACAGTAATCGTTCCCTCACACATTTCAATAATACGGTGGACAATGGATAGCCCCAGCCCCATTCCTTTGGTTGCGTGAGATGCGTCTGCCTGATAATATTTTTGGAAAATTCGTTTTCTGTCTTCTTCAGACATACCAATCCCTGTATCTGCAAAACATATTTTGATTTCATCTTCTTTTTTTGCCATAGATACTGTAATTATTCCATGTTTCGGTGTAAATTTAATTGCATTGTTTAAAAGATTCATCCAGACATGAGACATCAGATCTGCATTCCCATGGTAGGTTATTTCTTCTAAATCGACATCCATTTGTATTTTCTTTTCTTCCCAGGCATTGGATAGCAAAATGATATTCTGCCGTATCTGCTTGTCTAGTCGATAATCTTCCATTTCGGAAAGTATCGTCTGATTTTCAAGTTTTGACAACATCATTGTATTTCCTGCTAACGTTGCCAAGCGTTCCGATTCTTCTGCAATAATCTCTAAATACGCTCGCCGATCTTCTTCTGAAACATCTGTTTCTAGTAAAAGCTTCGCAAAGCCGTTGATCGAACTAATCGGCGTTTTAAACTCGTGGGAGAAATCGTTGATAAAATCTTTGCGTAACGTCTCCACGCCGCGAAGTTCATTGGTCATTTTATTAAAATCAATGGCAATGTCTCGAAATGGCTTTAACTTTTCCGGCTTTAATTCTATAGAGAAATCTCCCTGTGCTACCTTTTGCATTGCTTCAGCTATTTTGTTAATACGTTTCGATAATATACAGGAAAAAAAGAATGTAACCAATTCCGTCATCAGAGCCATCGGTATCAGCATTCCAAGCCCATATAAAAAGTTCCTTCTCCACGTTTCCGGCAAAACAAACACCCTGCAATATTCTATAAATTCATAAGCTATAATAGAAAGTATCGCTGGCACAATTGCGACTAATGCAAAGTAATTGGGTAATCTCTGATTATCTGGTTTTGGATATTTTTTCATGTTTCCTCCAAGCTCCTATTTTACAATCATATTCCTTTATGTATTTTAAAACGAAATATATCTTTTGCCTATCTGTTTTAGGCAATTTTTCCTGATTCTTTTAGCCAACGAACTTCATCACGAATCGTTTCTTCATAAGGACGTGTCGTGTAACCCAATTCATTTTTTGCTTTGCTTGAATCAAACGTATTATTTCTTGCAAGATTGTACACAGAAAATGTTGTCATCAATGGCTGTTTTCCTGATTTTTTTGCTTTCCTTTCCAAAATGGAAGCGATACTATTTGCAATCCCTAATGGAAGAAATGTTTTCACCGGCTTACAACCTGTCTCTTTTACCAGCATATTGGCAAAATCCCGGAAAGAAACCACTTCATTCCCTAGAATATAACACTCACCTTTTCTGCCTTTTTCTGCTGCTGCTATTGTGCCTGCCGCAAGATCTCTTACATCACAAAGGTTAAACGTTCCATCAATTCCCATTGGCATAGCACCTTTTACAATATCAATGAGCGTCTTTGTCGTTTCGCCCACTGCAAAATCCTCTGGTCCCAAAATGCCGCTTGGATGTACCACACACGCATTGAGTCCCTCAATATTAACCGCATCTAGTACAGCCTGCGTTGCGAGAGCTTTCGACCGGCTATAACAACCAACCACCTGATCTTCATCAAAATATCTTACCTCGCGGATCTTTGCGCCCTTTTTTGTCTCAGGAATTGCACCCGTGCTACTACAATATACTAATTTTTGACATTCTTTATGTTCCAGGCAACACTTAATGATATTTTTTGTTCCCCCTACATTTACATTCATAACAACTGGATTATAATCTGGAGCCACCGTAACGATACTTGCAATATGTAAAACAATCGTCTCTATGCCTTCTTCTACTGTAAAAAAACGCTCCAATGCTTCCACATCACACAGATCGCCCTCACAAATTTCTACACCTTCCGGAATAAATTGTATTGCCTTATCATTTGGCAATGCAAATGCGCGAACACTTTCTCCTTGTTCTATCAACTGTCTGCAAATGGTACCTCCTAAAAATCCGGTCGCTCCTGTCACTAAATATTTTCTGTTTTTCATGTTTTTCTCCTTTTTGTATCCTTCGTCTTTACTTCTCAAAATGATTGCATCCAACATGTTTCATTATATAAACGAAGGTAAACTCAAGGTAAACAGAGATTCTCATTCTTGTTTTACGGGTAAAAACTAAAAAGGGTTCCGAGCTAATGCTCGAAACCCTTTTTGTGTAATAAAAAAACCTAGAGCTGGCACTCCAGGTCTTTCTAGACTCCCTTGGAATCATACTAATTTTTCTTATCTCCGTATTGGCATCTGTAGCTGGCTACTACATTTGCAAATGGTTAGACGGAGATGAATGACAGCACGAACCTGACGGTGTAGTTCTCCGTAACGAGCTTAGAAACCTCGGAGCTGGCACTCTGAGGTTCCTTTATTATATGCTATATTATCAATTTTTATAATAGAACAATACTATTATGCGTATGAAACTGAAAATTATTGCCCAAGTTAGAACAAAAAAATTTCAATTTGACTGTCATCCCTACAAACTGAAATTTCACGCAGACTATTCCTATACCGTAATGTCTATTCTGACCGATGATTTCTTCTCACCAAAATGCTT
>CAKRJY010000009.1 GCA_934352055.1 uncultured Lachnospiraceae bacterium | reverse complement strand
TGTTGGGCTATCGCCAAGCGGTAAGGCACTGGATTTTGATTCCAGCATTCGCAGGTTCGAATCCTGCTAGCCCAGCTATCTTTTATAAATATGGGATACTAGCTCAGTTGGTAGAGCACCTGACTTTTAATCAGGTTGTCGGGGGTTCGAATCCCCCGTGTCTCATTACTTTTTTAATCAGAACTCTTTGACTTAGTGGTCAGAGAGTTCTTTTTTTATCAAAAAAATGGTAAAAAAGGGTTTCATCGCTGCATAATTTGTTATAATAGGAGTATCTGATTATTACAAATAACAAGGGAATGTAAAAAGTCAGAGTGAGGGGGCTCTCATACAGGGAGAGAACAAGGGAGAGAGTACAATGAGAGAAATAAAGAATATATGGCAGTTCTTTTTGAACTTAAATGAATATGTATACGCAACAGACATTGAGACGAATGAGATTGTGTATATGAATCAGAAAGCATTAGATGCGTATGGGCTGGATTCAATCGATAGCATCAAAGGAAAAAAATGCTATGAGGTTTTGCAGGATGCATCTGTTCCATGTGGCATGTGCACCAATGATAAGCTTTGTGAGGGCAAGTTTGAGGAATGGCGTTATTATAATCCGATTATTGATAAGTATATGATGCTAAAGGATACGTTGGTTGTAGATTCGGAGAAGAAGAGAAAGTATCGTATTGAGATCGGAATCGATATCAGTGAAGAACGTACACAGGACAAACTGATTCAGAAGTATAGAGATATGGAGAGTCTGATCAATGAAGCATTAAAAATGGCACTTTCTGCAGATACCCCTGATGATACCATTACAATTATTCTGGAACATCTTGGCAGAACCCTCAATGGAGAAAGAACCTATATCTTTGAGAAGAATGAGCGAGGATGCGACGATAACACATATGAATGGACGGCAGAAGGCATTCAGCCGGAGATAGATAATTTACAGAATTTGCCACCAGAGGTTTGCGAGAACTGGTATCGTATTTTTGGAGAGGGAAAGCATGTTGAGGTGTCGGATCTGGAAGAAATAAAAGACCGTGATCCATTACAATATGACAATTTAAAAAGACAGGGAATCCGTTCGATTGTGGTTGTACCAATATTTGATGAAGGTCAGATCATTGCTTTCTATGGTGTAGATAATCCGCCATCCGTGTCTTTGGAATACACCTCAGATATGCTTCAAATTATGGCATCTTTTCTGGGGTCTTGTATCAAGCGAAGAAATCTAATGAGAAAACTGGAAGATTTGAGCTATAAGGATGCACTCACGCATCTGGGAAATCGTTTTGCACTAGGAAAGTATGCAGAACAGATGGATAAAAATCAAAGTATTGGTGTTGTATATTGTGATATTACAGGCCTAAAATACATCAATGATCATGAGGGACACAAAGCAGGCGACCAGTTGATTTTAAAAGCGGGCAAATGTCTGGAATTGGCATTCGCGGATTATGGTGTGTTCCGTATTGGGGGCGACGAACTATTAGTGTTATGTCCGCAGATTGCTGAAAAGACGTTGGAAGAACGTATTGCACTGTTGCAGGAACTGATGAAGGATGCATCTGTAAATATGGCAGTAGGTGTCATATGGGAAGAAAAAGCAACGATGGAATTAGATGTACTATTACAAGAATCTGAGAGATTGATGTATGTCGATAAGGAAAGATATTATAAAGAGAAGGGCATACAAAGAAGAATATATTAAAAGATAGTGTGGTTATTTAGAAACAAAGCAGTCGAAAGGAGTTTATTATGGGAATTGGAATTGTAGTAGCAGTAGTGGTCATTATCGCATTGTTTGCGGTAAGCGTTTACAACAGACTGATCAAGGGGGCAAACTCTTGTGAGGAAGCATTTTCAACGATGGATGTGTATCTGAAGAAAAGATATGATCTGATTCCGAATCTGGTAAATACGGTCAAAGGATATGCAAAGCATGAATCCGAAACATTAGAAGCTGTGGTAGAATTGCGAAACACAGCAGCAAAGGCAAGCGCAGATGAAGATGTTATGAAAGCAAATGCAGATCTTTCAAAGGGCATTTCTAGGTTGTTTGCACTTGCAGAGGCATATCCGGACTTGAAGGCAAATGCGAACTTTATCGCTTTGCAGGAGCAGTTGGAAGCAGTTGAAAAAGATATTGCAAATGCAAGAAAGTATTATAACGGCTGTGTAAAAGATTTTAATAATACAATGATGGTGTTCCCAAACAATATTTTTGCAGGAATGTTTGGATTTAAAAAGAAACCTATGTTTGAAGTTGCAGATGCAGCAGAAAGAGAAAATGTAAAGGTTGAATTTTAAGGGAAAGGGAGCTTTATGAGAAAAAAGAGACCTCTATTTATAGGGATAATGACGCTTTTCCTTCTGCTGGCAGTATCCTTTCTTCCGATGCAGACTGTTTGGGCAGAAGATGGCGAAGCAGAGACACTTCTTGATGATGACTATTATATTGATGCTTACCATGTGGATATCGAGGTGGGAGAGGACAACACCTTTCATATTACAGAGACCTTGACCTACAACTTTGTTCAAGCGCATCATGGTATGACAAGAGTTATCCCTTTGTGGCATACAAGAAATCGGGAAGATGGCTCTGACAGCAAAATCTACGCGAAAGTTTCTAATGTGAAGTGTTCGGATCCTATTGCGAGTACAGAACGAGACAGCAAGAATTATACGATTCAGGTAGGAAGTGCAGATGCATATGTTCAAGGGGAAAAGACATACACGCTGTCTTATGATTATGCAATGGGGAAGGATCCTTTGCGGGATGCGGATGAGTTGTATTTTAATATTGTAGGTACCGAGTGGGAATGCCCGATTGCAAATATTTCCTGGGAAATTCATATGCCAAAGACTTTTGATGCAGCTTCTTTGGGATATAGTGTGGGTAATTATGCAGCTTCCGGCTATGATACGGATATGCTGCAAAGCACGGTGACAGATCAGACAATTACCGGTTCGTATGCAGGATATTTAAATGCGTATGAAGGTATTACGATTCGCTGCACACTTCCGGAAGGATATTTTGTTTATAAGATCAATTACATGCCATATGTTTTGGTAGCACTCGTTGTGCTTTTGTGTGGGATTTTGTTCTGGTTTACCGGAAAAGAAGATAAAGTGATACCGGTTATTTCTTTTGAGCCACCGGAGGGATACAATCCTTTGGATGTAGCCTTTGTGGAAAAAGAGGCGGTGAGTAACACCGATATGGCAGCACTTCTTATCTATCTGGCGAATAAAGGCTACCTTCGTATTGAACAGACCAAGGGAAAAGATCGTTTTTCCATGACAAAAGTAAAAGACTATGATGGGGATAATAACATCGAAGCGTTGTATATGAAGGGACTCTTTAAGCGCGGGGATACTGCTTCTACAAAATCGCTGGAAAAAGATTCGTTTTACGAAGTGATCGATAAATGCGTAACAAAAGAAAATAAAAAGATGAAAGAGAAGAATTTCTTCTTCCCAACAGCCATGCCAAAGTTTTTATATTTTGTAGGTATATGCGTGATTGCGGGTGTGTATGGTATTCTGGCAAATTCCATGCCAATGACGATTGCATTTGCTGTGTTGTGTTTGGTGCTAGGGGGATTGTTAAGTCCGGTGGTAAAAGAAGGACTTTCTAACCTGGATCATAAAATCACGCCGGTTGTATGTGTTATCATTTTTGTAATCGCAGCAGTGATTTTTAACGCATTTGCACCAAAAACTGGAGCTGCATTTGTAGTATGTGGTATTGCAGATATCATTTTGGCGTTATTTATGTTTTTTGGTTCGAAACGGACAAAAGCCGGAAATCAGGTTTATGGACAGATATTGGGATTCAAGGAGTTTATCAAAAAGGCAGAACTGGATCGCTTAAAGATGCTGGTAGAGGAAAATCCAAGTTATTATTATGACATCATGCCATATGCATATGTTTTGGGATTGAGTGATCAATGGATTGAGAATTTTGAAACAATGCATATTCCGGAACCGGACTGGTATTCCGGAAGAGACCCATTTGGAGATGCTGTTTTCTATTCTATGGTTCGATCAGCAAATACATGTGCAACTGCACCGGAATCAAGTGGCGGAGGCAGTTCCGGCGGCGGCTTCTCAGGAGGTGGCTTCTCCGGAGGCGGTTCCGGCGGAGGTGGCGGCGGCGCCTGGTAGTTGTTGGTATCAGATCATTTTACATGTATGAGAATGTTTTCATATAGAATGGGAGGAAATGCCTATGTCAGCAAGAAATCATGAGGTAACGAAACCACAAAAGCTCTTGGACGAAAAGGGAAATATTGCAGAGCCGGGCTGGGCAAGAAAGCCGCTGCAGCAGTATTCCAGAGACCAGATTAAAGCACCCGGATTTTTGATTAAGGAATGGGATTATTATCTGGTGGTAGGAGACGATTATGCGGTAGCATTTACTTTGTCTGATGATGGCTATGTAGGCTTGCAGTCAGTATCATTACTCGATTTTACAGAAGAACCATGGGAACATACCGAGACAGTTTTAGATGCGTTTCCGATGGGAAAACTGAACATGCCGACGGATTCATCTAAGGGCGATATTGTATACGAGAAGAACAAGTTGCGTTTGCACTATCTTTTGGAAGAGGAAAAGGGCGGTAAAGTCCGTCACATTGTATGCTCGTTTGATGATTTTTATGAAGGAAAGCCTTTTTGCTGTGATATTCGCTTACATCAGCCCGATATGGATACGATGGTGATTGCGACGCCGTGGGATAAAAAAGGAAGATTTTATTACAATCAAAAGATCAACTGCATGCGTGCGGAAGGGTATGCAGAGTATAATGGAAAGCGTTATGAGTTTTTCCCGGACAGAAATTTTGGTACGCTAGACTGGGGACGTGGTGTGTGGACCTATGATAATACCTGGTATTGGGGGTCGGGAAACTGTGATGTGGATGGTCACGCATTTGGTTTTAATATTGGTTATGGTTTTGGAAATACAAAAGCTGCCAGTGAAAACACGATTTTTTATGATGGCGTAGCACATAAAATAGACGATGTTACGTTTGTTATTCCGGAAGATGACTATTGTAAACCCTGGAAATTTACATCAAGTGATGGACGCTTTGAAATGGATTTTGAACCAATTCTTGATCGCAGTGCCTGTCTGGATTATAAAGTGATTGTATCTGACCAGCACCAGGTATTCGGACGGATGCATGGAAAAGCTATTTTAGATGATGGGACGGAAATACCGGTATCAAATCTACTATGTTTTGCTGAAAAAGTACATAATCGTTATTAGAAAAGAAAATCCACCATTTGCCAAAAATGATAAATGGTGGATTTTTGTGTTATATAGAAAACTTAATTATCGGTGAACATACGAACATCGCCTGCGGTAGAGAGGGTGAGATCGTCCGTGCTTTGTATCATACCAATGTCCTGCATAGCTTTCAGTGTGTTGGTACAAGATGGTGTGAGGCAAACAGAGGTATACCAGGAAAGATCCCCATAGGCTTGTAATAATTCCGCTTCTCTGGTGGCGGCATCTTCGTATTGGTTTTGCACAGTTGCCATGGACGAACGAGAAAAGATATTGGTACTATATCTGCCGCTGTAATAACAACTGCTGCGTGTTCTGTCGGTTAATATCATTTCAGGTGATAGGAAATTCAATGTCAGTGTCTCGGTATAACATGCATCGCTGGCATGTAACGTTAGAATTTTATAATTTCCTGACTGAATATCCAAAAGGAAAGCACGATACAATGTTTCTAACTGCTTACTGGTGTAGAGCGATTCTTTTTCTTCATCCTGCTCTGTATCGTTGGATAAATAAATGGTCGCCTCCTGTAAAGTCAAAACATCATAATTTTCAGAAATACCATGATAACAGATCATGTCAGGCGTATTAAAGAAAGCTTCCAGCCGATTACAGATTTCATCGTATACATTTGATTTATCCGTACAATCCGGCAAATTGTAGGAGCGGTTTACACAGGTACCATCTTTTAGAACGTATGTGATTTGCATGCCAACATATGGTTCGTCAGACAGGCGTGCGTAGTCTTCTAATTCAGCTTTGTCGTTAATAATTTTTTTGTGGATATCTAACATCTGCTCAATTTCATCAGGGTTGCGCAGAGAATAGAGTGCTTCGCCACAGGAAACATCCGCTTGTAGGATATCAGAAGAATCCGGCGTATATTTTTCAATGCCAAACAAATCTACAGATATCAAAAAGAAAAATCCAAGGAGAACACCTGCGCAAATCCCCCAGGTTTTTATATGTTTCTGGTTGCATACGTGTATGCTATGGTCAATCAGCATATAAAAAAGCAGATACAGGATAAAGCTGATGACCAGACAAAATAGTACACTGATGATAAGCAGTAAGTTGTTGTTTCTGCCCAGTAAATTGGTGAGTGCATATCCCACGCCCACCATGAGTAAGATGGAAGTAAAAAATGTCATACAAAATGCAAAGATTGGCTTCATAAAAGAAACAGCAATAAAATCTCCACAGGATTCTAATGGTTTGCGCTGGTAGAGCGTATAGGAAATACATCCCAGTACCAGACCGCCGACTGCATAAACCAGAAGAAGGATAAGTGCCTGTGGATCTATGTGATAAATGCAGCGAGTGGTTTCCTTTATGAAAAGAACTGTATGATTTTGTGTGTAGACAACAGGTGTCAGGAACAAATGCGTGTTCTCATAGACATTGGAAGTATGCATACCAAAACACATAAACGACAACAACAAACGAATGATGAATTCAGCTGCCAAAAACATAAAATTAAAAATCCAGTAAAACACAAAATTGGTTACGATCTGACCGCTGATCATTGCGGTAAAAAGTGCAATGCCTAAAAATAGAAGATCGTATCCCATCATGCATAAAAACCAGTACCAGGATACCCATGCGATAGAACCGGCATCAAAAGCTACGCAGATGATGGTATTTATGATGGCAATCATAAATTGTGGAACAAGTGTCATTGTAAGAATGGAAAGGACACCTGTGCCAAACAAAATTTTACGATTGACAGGAAATGCATGCATCATGTTACAGCTTCTTCTCTGGTACAAATAGGAAAAGACTGCTAATGTTGTAAGAATCATATAGATTGCTACCACAAGAGAAATGTTGCTGTTCATGATGGCATCGTGTAAGTCACTGTTATTTTGGAGTGTCTGTACATATGCATCTTTGTATTTTAGCAGCTCAAGGCGATTTAAAATGGCATTACAGGATGTGCCGACAAAGAGTGCCAGAAAATACAAAACAGGAAAGAAAAAGAAGCGGCTTAAGTTCTTTTTACAGATTGTTTTGTTAAAAAAGGATATTTTTGACTTCATAGTGTTCACCTCCCATTTCATAAATGAAGATTTCTTCGAGACTAAGAGGAAGTACATCTAAAAGCAGAGGATGTAATGCTTCCATTTTTGTCTCTACTTCCTGTGGCGCTCCTTTTAAGATCAGTGTCGAAACGCGGCCATTTGTCACAGAGTGCAAAAGCGCAAGACCATCAGGAATCGGTGGCAAATCATGTTCAAATGCCACCTGGACTTTGGTGATACTGCTCTGCAAATCATCCAAAGAATGTTCCAAAAGAAGATGCCCGCGATTTAAGATACCGATGTGATCACATACATCTTCCAACTCACGTAAATTGTGGGAAGAAACAAGAACGGTGGTTCCGTGATCTGCAACTTCGTTCATGATAAGAGACCAGATCTGACGGCGCATAACAGGATCAAGGCCGTCAACAGGCTCATCGAGTACAAGCAAATCCGGATGTATGGATAATGCCAGTACAAAAGCAACTTGTTTGATGGTTCCTTTGGAAAAAGAACGAATCGGCTTTTTTAAATGCAGCATAGGAAAACATTTACATATCTTGTAGAAATATTGTTCGTCAAAGGAAGGGTATAATCCTTTGTAATAACGCATCATTTCAAGGGTGTTGGCTTGCGGAAAGTAAAAAATTTCATCCGGAATGTAAGCAATGCGCTCTTTAACAGCTGCGTTTTCATGGATGTTTTGTCCATCGATAAGAATTTCACCGCTGTCTGGGCGATAGTCTCCTACAATGTGGCGGATAATGGTTGATTTTCCGGCACCATTTGGACCAACCAGACCATAGATGGAACCCTTTGGGACATGCATTTGTAAATGGTCAAGAACGTCTGTGCCCGAAAATGATTTCGTTACATTATTGATTTGAATCATGGTCGTCGCCTCCTTTCGCCAGTGCCTCGATGCGTTGTTTCAGATCGTCCTTATTTTCATTTAAGAAAAGAAGTTCTTTTACGATTTCGTCAAATTTTTTTAGCAATTGATCATTCCTCCCAGCTGAAATGTCTTTGCGGTCTGCTGCAAAACTGCCGCGACCGGTAATGGTATAAATATAGCCTTCCTGTTCCAACTCACGTATTGCTTTTGCAATGGTGTTGGGATTGATGGCTAATTGACTTGCAAGTTCGCGGACGGAAGGCATTTTCTCATCGGGGGCTATGGCACCGGTAATGATGAGACGCTTTAAACCATCTTTGATCTGTTCATAGATGGGCTTGGAATCCCGGTAATTTAATTGAATCATAAGCATAGTTCCTCCTGCTATCAATGAGGTACATCTAACAAATAAAGTGTATTATGTGTTCTAGTACACATATAACACACAAAAAGATTTCTGTCAATACGAAAAAAAGCCTCTGCTATAGCACGCATGGTGCGTATAGCAGAGGCTTTCTTATGTCTACTTCTGTAAGGAAGCAAGATATTCTGTTAAATCTGAAGTGTCTACACTGTAGTAGGTAGGTGTCTCAGCTTTTTTTTCGTTATATTTGGTGTGTGCAGAAAATCCTGCCCAGATAACAATCGCAGCAACGACAACAACACCGCCGACGCTAAGAAGAATATGTTCCATCTTTTGCTTCTTTAGAATCTTTTTGCGGTTGTGCTTTTGTTCTTTTCGTAAGTCAACTTTTTCCTGGCTCATTCTAATGGTACTCCTTCGATCAATTTCTTATTTAAATATAATCCTTTTTTTGAAAAAAGGCAATGTAAAAGTTATTCTCACCTTATTGCGTTGAAGCAATAAATTCGCTACAATAAATAATACTATGGCATTGCTATACATAAAGGCTATGGTAGCCCTTTTAACGAAATGGATGAGGAGGAGAAGAGAAATGAGTCTGGCAGATCAGATTTTTGTAGATATGTGTAACGATATTATAAACAATGGTGTTAGTACTGAAGGAGAAAAGGTACGTCCAAAGTGGGAAGACGGAACGAGTGCCTATACCATCAAGAAATTTGGCGTGGTAAATCGCTATGATTTATCAAAAGAATTTCCGGCGATCACGCTTCGCAGAACAGCCATCAAAAGTTGTACAAATGAGATGCTTTGGATTTGGCAGAAAAAGTCGAATAACATTCATGATTTAAAAAGTACCGTCTGGGATGAATGGGCGGACGAAACCGGCTCCATCGGTAAGGCATATGGCTATCAGATGGGAGTAAAACATCAGTACAAAGAAGGTATGATGGATCAGGTGGATCGCGTGATTTATGACTTGAAAAACAATCCATTTTCGAGACGTATTATGACAAATATTTATGTACATCAGGATCTGGCAGAAATGCATTTATATCCTTGCGCCTATTCGATGACGTTTAATGTAACCACAAGACCGGGAAGCGATAAATTAGTTTTGAATGCGATTTTAAACCAGCGCTCACAGGATGTCTTGGCAGCAAATAACTGGAATGTATGTCAATATGCAGTTCTCATGCACATGTTAGCGCAGGTTTGTGATATGGAGGTCGGAGAACTGGTGCATGTGATTGCAGATGCACACATTTATGACAGACATATTCCACTTGTGCAGGAATTGATTACAAGAGAACAGCATCCGGCGCCAAAGTTCTGGCTGAATCCTGAAATCAAAGATTTCTATCAATTCACAGAGGATGATATTCGTCTGGATGACTATGTGACAGGACCACAGATTAAAAATATTCCGATTGCAGTATAGTAAAAACAAGAAAAAGGAGACAAGCATCTATGAATTTAATTGCATCAGCAGATAAAAATTGGGCGATTGGCAAGAACAATGAACTTCTCATTCGTATTCCGGATGATATGAAGCAATTTCGTCGTAAGACAACGGGAAATGTAGTCGTTATGGGAAGAAAGACACTAGAAAGTTTTCCAAACCAGGCTCCTTTAAAAGACCGTGTGAACATTGTTTTGACACGAAATGCAGATTATGACGTAAAAGGCGCTGTTATCGTACATTCCTTAGAAGAATTGCAGGAGGAATTAAAAAAGTACGAGACAGAAGATATTTATGTCATTGGCGGTGACAGTATTTATGCACAACTGCTGGATTTGTGCGATACCGCATACATTACAAAGATTGATTATGCTTATGAGGCAGATGCGCATTTGCCGAATCTGGAAGCAGACGCGGCATGGAATCTGGTGGAGGAGAGCGAAGAACAGACGTATTTTGATGTAATCTATACTTATCAGACATATAAGAGAGGTTAGTTGTATATGGACATCACAGGAAGAAAATTATTTGTAAAGGCATTGCAGGAAGAGGGCGTGGATACGATTTTCGCTTATCCGGGCGGAATGGTAACCGATATTGTGGACGAATTGTACAAGCAGGACTCCATTCATGTGGTATTGCCGCGTCACGAACAGGCATTGATTCATGAGGCAGAAGGGTATGCAAAAGCGACAGGGCGTGTGGGCGTTTGTCTGGTAACGAGTGGACCGGGGGCGACAAACACGATTACAGGTATTGCGGATGCGCATTATGACAGTATACCGCTTGTAATTTTTACCGGTCAGGTGCCACAGAGTCTGATTGGTAATGATGCTTTTCAGGAAGTAGATATCGTAGGCATGACACGAAGCATTGTAAAATATGGTGTGACAGTGCGTGACCGAAAGGATCTGGGAAAAATCATCAAGATGGCATTTCACATTGCAAGCAGTGGAAAGCCGGGGCCGGTTCTGATTGATATACCAAAAGATATTCAGACACAAAGTGGTCCTGCTACTTATCCGGATCACGTAGATATACGAGGATACAAGCCGAATGAAACGGTACATATCGGACAGCTGAAAAAAGCCTATAAGATGCTGAAATCTGCAAAACAGCCGTTACTTCTTGCCGGTGGTGGCGTGAATATTTCCGGTGCGCAGGAACTCCTGACAACCTTTGCAGAAAAGATGCGTGTTCCGGTGGTTACGACAGTGATGGGAAAAGGGGCAATCCCTACAGACCATCCGCTTTATGTCGGCAACAGTGGTATGCATGGCAGATATGCTGCTAATATGGCAGTCAGTGAATGTGATGTGCTCTTTTCAGTTGGTACAAGATTCAACGATAGAATCACAGGGGATTTGAACGAATTTGCGCCGAAAGCAAAGATCGTGCATCTCGATATTGATGCCGCATCGATTTCTCGAAATGTAGTTGTGGATGTTCCTGTGGTTTCGGATGCAAAGATTGCGCTGGAACATCTGGTGGAATGGGCAGAACCTAAGAATACAGATAAATGGCTGACAAAGATTTCTAGCTGGCAGGAAGAAAATCCATTGGAAATGCGCAGAGACCATGGGCTTTCACCACAGATGATTATGGAGACCATCAATGAGACATTCCCACAGGGAATCGTGGTGACAGATGTCGGACAACATCAGATGTGGGCGACACAATACATTACGATGCCGCGTGGAAAGCAGATGATCACATCCGGTGGGCTTGGAACGATGGGCTTTGGCTTCCCGGCAGCAATTGGTGCAAAAATCGGCGCTCCAAATCAGGATGTTGTGTGCATTACCGGTGATGGCGGTATGCAGATGAATATGCAGGAAATGGCAACCGCCATCTGTGAGAAGGTGCCGCTTACCGTCTGTATTCTGAATAATTATTATTTGGGAATGGTGCGCCAGATGCAGCAGCTGTTCTACGGTAAACGCTATGAGATTACCTGTCTGCGCAGACAGGTGGGCTGTCCGGATGGATGCAAAGGACCAAATGCAGCGTGTCCTCCTTATGTGCCGGATTTTGTAAAATGGGCAGAAAGTTATGGCGCGCATGGCATCCGCGTGCATTCCGCAGAAGAAGCAAGAGAAGCGCTTGCCAAGGCAAAAGAAAATAAGGATGCACCTACTGTAATTGAGTTTATGATTGCAACGGACGAGCTTGTTTTACCGATGGTAAAGAGCGGAAATCCTATGAGTGAGATGATATTAAAGTAGGAGGACAAAGATATGGGAATGAAGAATCGATGGATTGCACTTTATGTAGAAAACCAGGTCGGTGTTTTGGCAAAGGTATCCGGTTTGTTTTCTGCAAAGTGCTATAATCTACAGAGCTTGACCGTAGGTACGACGGAACACGAAGACATTTCGCGTATGACAATTTGTGTGACAAGCGATGATATAACATTTGAACAGATAAAAAAACAGCTCAATTGTATGGTAGAAGTCATCAAGGTGATGGATCTTACCCATGTACCACTTCATATGAAAGAGATTTTGTATGCAAAAATCAAAGGACTGGACCATGAGGGGAAAGAGGAAGCTTTTCGTATCGCACAGGTATTTAATGTCAATAATGGCAACGTAAAGGTGGCAGATATTGGTGAGGACAGCGTGCTGTTAGAATGTACCTTGACCGATCACCGCAATGATGATCTGATCGCACTTTTGAAAAAGCAATTCAAAGGAAAAGTGGAGATTGTGCGAGGCGGAGCCGTTGCTGTGGAAGCAATTTCGACCTCTTGCCGCTAGGAATCGAGCAAATACTTGACAAAACGCCGGGGCTGCATGTTAATATATTGATGAGAAACATCGATATAGAAGTTGAAACATATTTTAACTAGAGAAATATAAGAGCCTATGAAGAAAAATTGGAAAAAAGGTCTGGTTCTTCTACTTGCTTTTTGTGTGGCATGGAGTGCTGGCGGTTTGGGAAATGTATACGCCAAGTCATTAGAAGAAATCCGACAGGAACAATTAGAAAACAAAAAGAAAAAAGAAGCTGTAGAGAGTGAGAAACAGGATGCGCAAAAGGTCGTAGATGATCTGCAGGATCAGGCAGATGATTTGGGGGCAACCTATAATTCTTACAATAAGCGTTTGCAGAGCGTCAACAAAGAGATTTCCGATACGGAGGATGCCATCGCATCAACGACGGCGAGCATCAGCCAGCTGGAAAAGGAGCTCGAAGAGGCAAAAGAAGCCGAGGCAGAGCAGTACGAAGGCATGAAGACACGCATTCAGTATATGTATGAGAATGGAACGCAGTCACTTTTCGTTTCTCTGCTAGAGAGCGGTTCGATGGTGGAATTTTTGCAGAAGGCAGA
Organism: uncultured Lachnospiraceae bacterium; assembly: GCA_934352055.1. Lineage (GTDB taxonomy): Bacteria > Bacillota > Clostridia > Lachnospirales > Lachnospiraceae > Pararoseburia. Next base: position 102,765 of record CAKRJY010000009.1, on the reverse strand, counting down.
GTATGTATCTGCAATCACATCTTACGATCGCAAGATGATGAATACCTATGCCAAGCTTCAGACATCCATTCAGGAAAAGTCAGCATCATTAAGCGAAAAAAAGACAGAGCTGTCTGCTTATAATGATACACTTTCTGCAAAGCAGGACGAATTAGACGGTCTTGTCAACGATGCGGGAAGTGCCTACAGTGCGAAAAAGGGAGAAGTCTCGGCAGCACAGATGTCTGTGGAAGAATACGAAGCAAAGATTCAGGAATTCCGTGATAACGAGGCAGCTTTAGAGGGACAGGCTGCAGCAGCACAGGCAGCGATTGCGCAGCAGATTCTCGCGCAGCAGCAACAACAACAGCAGCAACAGCAGCCACAACAGCCGGAGGGAGAAAATCCGGGGGAAACTGGGGGAGAAAATAATGGCTCCACAGAAAATGGCGGAGCTGATAATACCGGACAGACACCGCAGATTCCGTCAGAAAATACAGGCGGTTCCATTTCCTATTCGGATGCAGATCTGAAATTGATGGCAGCCATTATTCAGGCAGAGGCCGGTGGCGAATCGTATGCCGGACAGCTGGCGGTTGGTACGGTTATTATGAACCGTGTGAAAAGTTCACTTTTCCCGAATACATTATCGGGCGTTATTTATCAGACAAACCAGTTCCAGCCGGTGCGAGACGGCCATCTTGCTTTGATTCTGGAGCGTGGGCCGAACGAGAGTTGTACCAATGCTGCCAAGCAGGTGCTCAATGGATACCGCTCGGGCGACTGGTTGTTCTTTATGACAAAAAAATGGGCGGACTATTATGGTATTACCGGATATAGCATGATAGGAAACCATGCGTTCTTTAGAAATTGGGGAGCGAATTAAATAAGAAAAGATAGTGCAGCTGTATGCAGGAGCACTTGTGTATGATAACCATCCACTTTGAAAAAAGCTGGGTGGTTATTTTTATAGGAAAAAACGTGAAAAAAATATCAATTGTTGCCAATGTTTTTCCTCACCTGTATAATAAAATTACATATAAGTATGAAGCGTTTTGGCAAAAGGGGTTATGCCTGAAACGTAAAAAAGGGTAAAGGGGGATTTTTACAGTGAGTAGATTAACGGTTATGACAGATGATCGTGCATCGTCTACGACATTGACACTTGCTAAGGAATTCAAGCAGAGAATTATTGCAAGTCCGCCGGGGGTATGTCTGGTGGAAATGCAGCTGGCGATGCTTAAAGTGTGTCATGCGCAGAGTTGTGGTAAGTGTGTGCCATGTAGGGATGGACTTGGTAAGTTAGAGGATTTACTAGAGGATGTACTGAACAATCGCGCGACAGAAGAGACGCTGACGCTGATCGAAAAGACAGCCAAAAACATTGAATTGTCAGCAGATTGTGCCATTGGTTTTGAGGCGGCGCGTATGCTTTTGGTAGGACTCGATGGTTTGCGGGAGGATTATCTTTCCCATGTCCGCGAACACAGATGTAGTGGCAGCTTTGAACAGCCGATTCCATGTATTGATCAATGTCCGGCGCATGTAGACATTCCGGGATATATTGCGCTTACCGGTGCAGGCAGATATGAAGATGCCGTGCGCCTGATTCGTAAGGATAATCCATTCCCGGTAGCCTGTGCACTGATTTGTGAGCATCCATGTGAGCAGCGATGCCGCAGAAATATGCTGGATAGTTCGGTTAATATTCGTGGATTGAAGCGCTCAGCCGTGGATTGCGCAGATATGGATGCGATTCCGGTGCCGCCAAAAGCAGAGGCAACAGGCAAGCGTATTGCGATTATCGGCGGTGGACCAAGTGGATTGACGGCTGCCTATTATTTACAGCTGATGGGACATCAGACCGTTGTTTTTGAAGAAAAACCGGCACTTGGTGGTATGCTTCGTTATGGAATACCGAATTATCGTTTCCCAAGAAAACGCCTGGCGCAGGATCTGGATTACATATTAAAAACAGGCGTGGAAGTGCGCTTAAATACACAGGTGGGACGCGATATCTCTATGGCAGATCTGCAAAAAGAATATGATGCTGTGTATATTTCCATCGGTGCGCAGACAGACAAGACGTTTGATATTGAAGGTGCAGACAGTCTGAATGTTATTTCGGCAGTGAATCTGCTGCGTGATGTTGGACTGGAAAAACGTCTGGACTTTACCGGACAAAAAGTGGCGGTCATCGGCGGTGGAAATGTGGCAATGGATTGCGCAAGAACAGCAATTCGTGCACATGCCGAGAAGGTAACCGTTATTTATAGACGACAGGAAAAAGATATGACGGCATCACCGGTAGAGGTGCGCGGTGCGATTGAAGAGGGCGTAGAGCTCTTTACGTTGCAGGCGCCGCTTCGCGTGGAAGCAGACGAAGAAGGAAAAGCAGTGGCATTGTGGACGCAGCCGCAGATCAGTGGTCTGTATGACCGCAATGGCAGACCAAAGTCAAACAAAGCGGACAAAGAACCGATTCGTATTCCGGCAGATCTGATTCTTGTTGCAATTGGCCAGGATATTGAGAGTGAGCAGTTTGAGGAACATGGAATCTCTACGAAGTGGAACCGCATTGTAACGGATGCAGGCGGTAATACCACCGGAAAAGATGGTGTATTCTCCGGCGGGGACTGTGTGTCAGGACCGGCAACCGTGATTAAGGCGATTGCAGCAGGTAAAGTGGTTGCTGCCAATATTGATGAATATTTAGGCTATCACCATGAGATTACCGTAGATGTGGATATTCCAGCACCTTTGATGAATGACAAACTTCCAAGTGGACGAATCCATTTGACAGAGCGTGAAGCATGTGAACGCAAGCATGATTTTGATGGTATCGAAAATGCAATGAGCCGGGAAGAGACCATTCAGGAAGCGGCGAGATGTTTGCGCTGCGACCACTATGGATGTGGCGTTTTGAGAGGAGGTAGGGAAGACAGATGGTAAATGCTAGAATGAATGGAATAGAGATTCAGGTAGAAAAAGGAACAACGATTTTAGAAGCAGCCAGAATGCACGGCATCCGAATCCCTACACTCTGCTATTTAAAAGAAATCAATGAAATCGGTGCATGCCGTGTCTGCCTTGTAGAGATTGGTGGAAAAAAGAACCTCGTAGCTGCATGTAATAATGTAGTTGAGGATGGCATGGAAATTTTTACCAATACGCCGAAGGTGCAGTCTGCAAGACGTACCAATGTAGAACTTATTTTGTCGCAGCACGACTTCCGCTGCGCGACCTGTGTAAGAGGTGGCAATTGTAATTTACAAAAGCTTGCCAGAGAGCTGAATATTATCGAAATTCCGTATAAGATAGAAGTGGAGGAACATCCATGGGATGCGTCATATCCATTGATTCGTGATGCGGCAAAATGTATCAAATGTATGCGCTGCGTACAGGTGTGTGACAAGATTCAGACGATGGGTGTCTGGGATATCATCAATACCGGAAAGCGAACCAGTGTAAGTACTGTGGATATGCAGGATATTCAGGCGATGGATTGTGCATTGTGCGGACAGTGTATCACGCATTGTCCGACCGGCGCTTTGCGTGAGAGAAATGATACCGTAAAAGTGATGGATGCCATTATGGATCCGGAGCAGATTGTCATTGCACAGATTGCACCAGCCGTTCGTGTTGCCTGGGGCGAAGGCTTTGGTTTGTCTGCAGAAGAAGCAACAGTGGGAAAGATGGTTTCCGCGGCGCGTCAGATTGGTTTTGATTATGTTTTTGATACGGATTTTTCTGCGGATCTGACGATTATGGAAGAAGGGCACGAGCTGTTAGAACGTCTTTTACAGAAAAAAGAGGCAAAAATGCCGATGTTTACCTCATGTTGTCCAGGCTGGGTGCGTTTTATGAAGTCACAATTCTCGGCGTATGTAGACAATCTGTCTACGGCAAAATCGCCGCAGCAGATGTTTGGTGCAGTGGCAAAAACATATTATGCAGATATTCTGGGCGTGACGCCGGATAAGATTACCTGCGTATCCATTATGCCTTGTACAGCGAAGAAGTATGAATGTGCTGTTCCGCAGGTGAATGACAGTGGCGCAGAGCGTGATGTGGATGTGGCACTTACAACAAGAGAATTTGTGCGTATGCTTTGTGCAGCACAGGTAAATATAGAAACACTCGAAGAAGACACCTTTGATGAGCCACTGGGACTTGGCACAGGCGCTGGTGTAATCTTTGGCGCAACAGGTGGCGTTATGGAAGCGGCACTTCGCAGTGCATACTACTTTGTGACAGGAGAAAATCCGGGAGCAGATGATTTTGCTGTTGTTCGTGGGGAAGATGGTATCCGTGAAGTGACAGTAGAGATTCAGGAAACACCGATACGCGCAGCCGTGGTCAGTGGTCTGGGAAATGCCAGAAAATTGATGGAGCGTATAGAAAATTATGAAGTTTCCTATGATTTTGTTGAGGTGATGGCATGCCCGGGCGGATGTGCCGGAGGCGGCGGTCAGCCGATTCATGATGGTGAGGAACTAGCATGCGAAAGAGGGCAGAAGTTATATACTTTGGATCAGGAAAGCGAGCTGCGTCTATCGCATGAAAACCCGGCGATCGTACAGATTTATGATAAATTCTTAGGAGAACCATTGTCTCATAAATCGCACGAACTCTTACATACAAGACAGGCAGACTGGGATATGTAGGATGGTCGTGGGTGCTAAGAATAAGCCAGTATAGGGCATAAGCGTATAAAGAAAAAGAGAAAGAAAGAGGTCGTGGGGATTTGTAAATCCCTGCGACCTCTAATTTATTGCATGTCTTATGAACACAATTCCTTATAAATGGCATCTAAATCATAATCCGGTGCATATTTCTTGCCAACATCATAAACTCTTTGAACTTCAGCAACATCCATATCAAAGAGTTCTGCTATCTGACCCGTACTTTTTCCTCGGTTTATCTGTTGCATGATCACAGAAATCATCTGCTGTCTGCGCCCTGCTTCGAGTCCTTCTTCCAGTCCTTGATTATGGTATATTCTCTTCAGTAGTTCTTTTTCTTCATATGCTCTCATATAACTCAGTCCTACCTTTCTGTTATCTTTTATCTGAGATACCATGCTCTGTAATTCCCGCAAGTCATCTGTCACTGCGTTTTCGTCTGTGGACTCTTCAAAGTATGTGAGAAATTTCTGTAAATCCTCAGAATAATTCCCAACGCTTCCCTTCGTATATAAAAAAATTGTCATTGCTCCATCCTCATATTCCATATCCGGTTGCTCGACACAATAATTTTTGATTGTGTAAACCATCCGATTATATCCAAAGGGATCAAATGGTGTGATGAAAATCACATATACCTTTTTGAGTTTCCGATAATCCTCTCCGCTAGGAAGTGCTGCATTATCTATCTTCGCATGGTAAAACCGGACTCGCTTAGGAAGTCCTTCTATTGATATTGTATCATGATTTTTCTCAGGTTCAATATCAAAAATCGAAGAATCATCCTCGATAATCTGCGCCATTTCCTCTGTTTGCCCATCCGGGTTCACCGTCTCTTCAATATACACATCTAATCTGGCGCCGTGCATATCGGTGTCCACTCCATAAAATACCTTTTGCGGTGTGATCTGAATGTCTGCTATTTCTTTCCCTAAAATAAGTTTAATCAACTTCCTTGAAAAGGGAATGCCAACATCTGGGTCCGTCATCATGGCACCAAATAAAAAGTTGTCAATCAGACTTAAGTCCTGCAAAGTTTTCTTTTGCTTCATAATGCCTCTCTTTCCGGCAGTACCAGATAGTAAAATCGACCTGTCTGCCTAAAAATATAAATTTGTATGTATACATTCATGGAAACATTGGTCGAACTGACCGGAGAATTCCTAGAAAGTGCATCTAGCATAACAAAATGGCTTGTAAATTGCAAGTCACTTGGAGAAAAATATGTTTGTATGGGTATTAGACTTGGTTTTCTTAACTTCATACCCATGCCAACTTGATTCTATGGGTATTAGGCTTGTTTTTCTTGACTTCATACCCATACCAACTTGCTTTCATACCAATTAAAAGAGGTCGCAGGGATTTGATTTTTAAATCCCTGCGACCTCTTGTTTTGTGCTCATTTATTACAAATCAGCATCGCAAATCATCAAAAGATATTTACGAAAAACCTAGATTACTGAAGTAATGAAAGAACACCCTGTGTAGACTGGTTAGCCTGAGCAAGCATTGACTGTCCTGCCTGCTGAAGAATGTTATTCTTAGAGTACTTAACCATTTCATCAGCCATATCTGTATCGCGGATACGTGATTCAGCAGAGGTTGTGTTTTCAACAACGTTATCCAAGTTGTCGATTGTGTGCTCAAGACGGTTCTGGATAGCACCAAGACTAGATCTCTGATCAGAAACCTTCTGTAAAGCATCAGCAATAGCATCAATTGCATATGTTGCAGCTGTACCTGTCTTATCAGAAACATCTAATCCTTTGATTCCAAGATATGAAGAATTCATTGTGTTGATATCAACATTAATCTTGTTTGTCATATCTGCATCAGAACCAACATGCAAGTTGAAAGACAAGGAAGCTGTGATAGCAGCACTTCCTTCAGCGATGGTGAAAGAACCATTGCCGTTATTAGTTACGGTAGCACCAGTATCTGCTCCAAGGCTGCTAGCTGTTTCCAACTCTTTAGCCATCATGTTGTAAGCATCATTTATACTGATTTCATTTGTGCCATTTTCTACTGCAGCGATTGTAGCTGTTCCTGTTAATGCTTCACCAGCTGCAATGACACCATTATTTTCCGCTTCAAATGTGATAGCAGTGCCAGTAGCAGTTGCCTTGTATTTGCCGGCAGTTGCATTAGCGGTAATTTCATCAGCGGCATATGCTGCTTTTAATTTTCCTGCGATTGCAGCAGCATCATCTCCGGCAGCAACAGTTACTTTATAATCTTTGCCGCCAATATTAAAGGTTACATCACCGGCTGTACTTGTCATACCAGCCAAATCAAGTTTGTATTTGGCTTTAGCGCCAGCTGCACCTGCAGTTTCTTGTGTGATTGCAGCACTTGTTGGCTGCTTTACAACAGCTGTATCTGCCTTAGTAGTATCAATCGTATATTCCTTACCACCAATCGTTACCTTGTCATCATTTGCTAATTCTTTATCAAGCTTGAAAGTAGCTGTTCCTGTACCAACATTTGTTAAAGTTCCCTTTAAGCCGGCATCATGTGCATTGATTGTTGTAGAAGACTTTTTGCCATCAGCATCACCCTTCAAAAGGTATGTTTCGTTGAACTTTGTTGTTTCAGCAACACGATCGATTTCTGTTGTTAACTGTTCAATTTCTGACTGGATAGCATCTCTATCTGTCTTTGAGTTTGTTCCATTAGAAGCCTGTACTGAAAGTTCGTTCATTCTCTGAAGCATTGAGTGAACTTCTGTCAAAGCACCTTCAGCTGTCTGTACTGCAGATACACCATCCTGTGCGTTTGTAGAAGCCTGATCAAGACCACGAATCTGCTTACGCATCTTTTCAGAAATAGAAAGACCTGCTGCATCATCTGCTGCGCGGTTAATTCTATAACCTGAAGAAAGTTTCTCTGTTGACTTAGCCTGCTGACCTGCTGTAATGTTAAGCATTCTTGAGGCATTTGCTGCCTGCATATTGTGTTGAACAACCATAATATTTACCTCCGTGTGTTTGTTTTGGTTTGTCCCCATGAAAAATCCGTTTTTCATGGTTTTGATTAATAAAGTGTCTTTATAATTAGCCTGCGCCTAGGTTCGCAGGTAAATTATCGTTTTTGTAGGGAATTGCTGTGAACCGCGTAACACAATAGATATTGTGTTACACATGTCTGCTAGATAATGACTTCACGGAAAACAGAATCTCGTTCATCCTGCTCAATACCTAGGTATCGTTTTGTGATTTCAAATGAGGAATGTTGATAAATATCCATTAATAGAACCGGCGAAACGCCTTTTATCCAGGCTTGATAGCCAAAAGTTTTACGAAGAGAATGTGGACTGATTACGCCCTCAATATGACAGTTTTCTGCTGCCAGACGCACAATGCGGTATGCGCTTACACGCGAAATAGCAGTCCCGTTTTCGTTTGAAAACAAGTATTCCTGCGGTTGCGGCATATACGCATAAGTATTTTGATACCATAGAAGTGTCTCTGCCACCCTTTCATTTATATAAATATAGGATTTCTTCTGCGTCTTTTGTTCAACCAAAAACACATGCTCTCGATAACATACATTGTCATAATCGAACACATCACACCATTTGAGGCGAAGCAAGTCTGATACGCGCAGTGCTGTATTTAATCCCATCGTGATAAACATGTGATTTCTGGGATGATAATGCACTCTATAGTAATAATTTTTAAAAGTTTCTAATTGCATAGCATTTTTTATGGGTTGTGCTTTATTCATGGTAATAACCTCCTGGTTTTTGCAGGCTATTATACTCCACCATGGCGGTTCCCCGCGCTTCTGCCACATGCTCTTGCAAAGTATTTCAGAAAATAGAAACGGAATGTTCGCAAGATTTCGTTCGCATGCCCGAATCATTGAATGAAAAACTAAAATCCAACTGAAAATACGTCTAACAATCAAGATTCTGTTCTGAGGTCAAATAAAGCCCTAATAATGGATATTCAAATTCAAATATCATGCTATAATTAAGGAATCCTAGATAGCAGGTATATATTTGTTTGCATAATTAACGGTTGAGTGAAAAAGTAAAATTTAGAAGCAGCATTTAGAAATACATTCAACTTTTGGAAAAATATTTATATTTTGGGGGTTAAGTATTTAGAGTAATGTCCGAAATATATGGTGTAAGGGATGAAACACAATATCTATTTTGTTACGTGGTTCACAACAATCCCCAACAAAAAAGATAATTTACCTGCGAACCTAGGCGCGGGTTGATTATAAAGGAACTATTAATCAAAACCATGAAAAAAGGATTTTTCATGGGGACAAACCAAACAAACACACGGAGGTAAATATTATGGTTGTTCAACACAATATGCAGGCAGCAAATGCCTCAAGAATGCTTAACATTACAGCAGGTCAGCAGGCTAAGTCAACAGAGAAACTTTCTTCAGGTTATAGAATTAACCGCGCAGCAGATGATGCAGCAGGTCTTTCTATTTCTGAAAAGATGCGTAAGCAGATTCGTGGTCTTGATCAGGCTTCTACAAACGCACAGGATGGTGTATCTGCAGTACAGACAGCTGAAGGTGCTTTGACAGAAGTTCACTCAATGCTTCAGAGAATGAACGAACTTTCAGTACAGGCTTCTAACGGAACAAACTCACAGACAGATAGAGATGCTATCCAGTCAGAGATTGAGCAGTTAACAACAGAAATCGATCGTGTTGCTGAAACAACAAAGTTCAACGAGACATACTTGTTGAAGGGTGATGATAATGCTGCAACAAAAGAAGTGTACATGAAGGCTCATGATGCTGGATTAAAGGGAACTTTAACAGATGGCGAAACAACAGGAACATTCAAGGTTGCTGCTGGTGCACTTGATCCAGGAAAAGCTGTTACAATTGGTGGAAAGAACTATACAATTGGTGCAACAGAAGCAGATGCAAAGGCATTACTTGGAAATACTTATGATGGAACAGTAAAAGCAAAGATTAATGGACAAGAATACACCTTGGTGGAAGATGCTAATCATAGCGAAGCTGATTTCAAGTATAAAAAATCTGAATTAGAAAAGCTTGTTAAAGCTGGTGCAACAGTAGAAGTTGGCGGAAAATCTATGACAGTAGCAGATTTTGATGCAACAGGTGTTGATAAGTCAGATTCATCTGTTATTTCTGCAGCGAAGGCAGTTGGACTTATGACAGCTGAGCTGACAGCAGCTAACAACATTGGTGCAACAAAAACAGCAGCAACAATTCAAGCTGGAACTTATGCAAAGGATACGGGTGTAACATTTGAAATCACTAAAGGAAAAGCAGATGCAGCACAGCAGTTGTCCTTCAATCTTCATGTAGGTTCTGATGCAGACATGACAAATAAGATTAATGTAAATATCGAGACAATGAATTCTGCATACTTAGGAATTCAGGGATTAAACGTATCTGATGATTCAGGTAAGGCTGCAACATATGCAATCGATGCTATCAGCGATGCATTACAGAAGGTTTCAGATCAGAGATCTAGCCTTGGTGCTATCCAGAACCGTCTTGAGCACACAATCGACAACTTGGATAACGTTGTTGAAAACACAACATCTGCTGAATCACGTATCCGCGATACAGATATGGCTGATGAAATGGTTAAGTACTCTAAGAATAACATTCTTACACAGGCAGGACAGTCAATGCTTGCTCAGGCTAACCAGTCTACACAGGGTGTTCTTTCATTACTTCAGTAATCTAGGTTTTTCGTAAATATCTATTGATGATTTGCGATGCTGATTTGTAATAAATGAGCACAAACTTATGAGGTCGTAGGGAATTGAGAAATCATTTCCCTGCGACCTCTTTTTGTTGAGATTTTTTTTCAGGTGACTTGCAATTTACGAGCCACTTTGTTATGCTAGATGCACTTTCTAGGAATTCTCCGGTCAGTTCGACCAATGTTTCCATGAATGTATACACACAATTTTATATTTAGGCAGACAGGTCGATTCTATTATCTTGTACTGCCGGAAAGAGAGGCATTATGAAGCAAAAGAAAACTTTGCAGGACTTAAGTCTGATTGACAACTTTTTATTTGGTGCAATGATGACGGACCCAGACGTAGGTATTCCTTTTTCAAGGAAGTTGATTAAACTTATTTTAGGAAAAGAAATAGCAGACATTCAGATCACACCGCAAAAGGTGTTTTATGGAGTGGACACCGATATGCACGGCGCCAGATTGGATGTGTATATTGAAGAGACGGTGAGCCCAGATGGAAAAACAGAAGAAATGGCGCAGATTATCGAGGATGATTCTTCGATTTTTGATATTGAACCTGAGAAAAATCATGATACAATATCAGTAGAAGGACTCCCAAAGCGAGTTCGATTTTACCATGCGAAGATTGATAATGCAGCGCTTCCCAGTGGAGAGGATTATCGGAAACTAAAAAAAGTATATGTGATTTTCATTACCCCATTTGATCCCTTTGGATATAACCGGATGGTTTACACAATTAAGAATTACTGTGTCGAGCAACCGGATATGGAATATGAGGATGGAGCAATGACGATTTTCTTATATACGAAGGGTAGTGTTGGGAATTACTCTGAAGATTTACGGAAATTTCTTACATATTTTGAAGAGTCCACAGACGAGAACGCAGTGACGGAAGACTTGCGGGAATTACAGAGCATGGTATCTCAGATAAAGGATAATAGAAAGGTAGGGCTGAGTTATATGAGAGCATATGAAGAAAAAGAACTACTGAAGAGAATATACCATAATCAGGGTCTGGAAGAAGGACGCGAAGCAGGACTCAAAGCAGGACGCAGACAGCAGATGATTTCTGTGATTATGCAACAGATGAACCGAGGAAAAAGTACGAGTCAGATAGCGGAATTCTTTGATATGGATGTTGCTGAAGTCCAAAGAGTTTATGATGTTGGCAAGAAATATGCACCAGACTATGATCTGGATGCCATTTATAAGGAATTGTATTCATAAGACATGCAGTAAGTAGATGCCGTAGGGATTTGAAGAATCCACAGACGAAAACGCAGTGACGGAAGACTTGCGGGAATTACAGAGCATGGTATCTCAGATAAAGGATAACAGAAAGGTAGGGCTGAGTTATATGAGAGCATATGAAGAAAAAGAACTACTGAAGAGAATATACCATAATCAGGGTCTGGAAGAAGGACGTGCGGAAGGACGCGAAGAAGGACGAGCAGAGGGACTCAAAGCAGGGCGCAGACAGAATGTGATTTCTGTAATCATGCAACAGATGAACCGAGGAAAAAGTACGAGTCAGATAGCAGATTTCTTTGATATGGATGTTGCCGAAGTCCAAAGAGTTTATGATGTTGGCAAGAAATATGCACCAGACTATGATCTGGATGCTATTTATAAGGAATTGTATTCATAAGAAAACAGAACCACATAAAATGCCAAAAATCCAACGGATTTGCGGCATTTTTTGTGTAAATGGACATTGAGAAAAATGTCAAGATAACATATAATAAGGCAGTATTATACAAACAAGGAGGAAAAAACAATGAAAAAGTTTGGTATTAAAGAAGTCGTTGCAACAGCAATCGGTACAGCGCTTTTTATCGTGCTTACAGAGGTGCAGATTCCATTGGGAATTATTCCTAACACTTCCTTACAGCCAAGAGCAGCAGTCCTTGCATTCTTAGCAGCAGTATTTGGACCGGTTGTTGGTGGTATTGTAGGTATTCTTGGTCATGCACTTGGCGATGCTATGTTTTATGGAAGTATCTGGTGGAGCTGGGTTATTCCGGAAGCTGTGATTGGTATCGGTGTTGGTCTTTTCGCTAAGAAGTATCAGATTAAAGAAGGCGGATTTGACCGCAAAGCAATTGTACTTTTTAATATAGTACAGATTGTAACAAATGCGGTTGCATGGATTCTGGTTGCTCCGGTACTGGACATCGTTATCTATTCAGAACCTACTGATAAGGTATTTGCACAGGGTGCATGTGCATTTGTAGCAAATATTATTATTACAGCAATTCTTGGAACTCTGCTTGGCATGGGTTATACTAAGATTGGCGCGAAGTCATCAAGCCTTACAAAAGAAGACTAATTATTTAAAGGAAATGTGATTGTGGAACCTATTATCGAGTTTAAAAATTATTCGTTTAAGTACAATTCACAGGTAGAACCAACACTCCGGGATATTGACCTTACCGTCTATCCCGGAGAAAAAATTCTCATCATAGGACCATCCGGATCAGGAAAGTCAACACTTGCTAACTGCATCAACGGACTGGTTCCTTTTTCATATGCAGGAGATAGTACCGGTGAATTATATATTGGAGGAAAAAAACCAGAAGATTTGGGCATTTTTGGTCTTTCCAAAACGGTCGGTACGGTATTGCAGGATACCGACGGACAGTTTATCGGTCTGACTGTGGCAGAAGATATCGCTTTTGTCCTGGAAAATGACTGTATGGAAGAAGAAAAGATGCGCAAACGTGTAGATGCCATAGCTGAGATTGTGGATGTGAAGAATTTACTTCATCATGCACCGGGAGAGTTGTCAGGTGGACAGAAGCAACGTGTGTCCATGGCAGGCGTCATGATTGATGACGTGGATATTCTGCTTTTTGACGAGCCACTTGCCAATTTGGATCCGGCAACGGGAAAGCGTGCCATTGCATTGATTGATTCCATCCAAAAAGAACAGAATAAGACCATCTTAATCATTGAACATCGTTTGGAAGATGCACTGTACAAAGACGTAGATCGTATCGTGGTTGTTGGTGATGGCACGATTGTGGCAGATATGACCCCGGATGAGCTGCTTTCCAGTGATATTTTAAAGCAGCAGGGAATTCGAGAACCGCTTTATGTGACAGCGCTGAAGCATGCAGGCTGTGAGATTGCTGCAAAAGATCGCCCGGCGCATGTGGAGACGATGGATTTTGCACCATATCAGGCAAAAGTACAGGATTGGTTTGCAAGTGCGGCACATCCTTTGAAAGAAAAAAGAAAAGAGCAGGTGCTCGCAGTAGAGCATCTGAGTTTTGCATATGATGATAAGCATCCGATTTTGCATGATATTGATTTTTCAGTGCAAAAAGGAGAAATGCTAAGTATCGTTGGTAAAAATGGTGCTGGAAAAACAACACTTTCCAACTTGATTTGTGGATTCTATGAGCCGAGTGAGGGACGGATTTTACTGGATGGGCAGGATATTTCGCCACTTTCCATTAAGGAGCGTGGAGAGCGCATTGGGCTTGTGATGCAAAATCCAAACCAGATGATTTCTAAGGCTATGATTTATGAAGAAGTAGCGTTAGGCTTGACGGTTCGTGATGTTCCGGAAGAAGAAATCAAAGAACGTGTGTATGAGACGTTAAAGATTTGCGGATTATATCCATTCCGTAACTGGCCGATTTCTGCACTCAGTTTTGGACAGAAGAAACGTGTTTCCATTGCGTCTATTCTTGTCATGAATCCAGAAATTATGATTTTAGATGAACCGACAGCGGGACAGGACTATCATCATTATACGGAGATTATGGAATTTTTGAAACGTGTCAATGAAGAGTATGGTACGACAATTATCATGATTACACATGATATGCACCTGATGTTAGAATATACAGATCGTGCGATTGTTATTGCAGATGGTCATATGATTTCAGACGATACACCGGCAAATATTTTAACGAATCGTGAGATTTCAGACCGCGCATATCTGAAGCAGACATCACTTTATGATATGGCGGAAAAATGCGGCATTTTGGCACCTTCTGAGTTTGTTGAATGTTTTATCAACTATGAAAGGACGGTGCGCTAATGGCAAAATTACTTAGTTATGAAGAAAAAGGCACATGGATGGAACAACTTTGCGGTGTGACAAAGATGATCTTTTTCCTTGCCTGGACGATTACCTGTATGCTGACTTATGATACCAGAGTGCTTGCGACGATGCTCGTGATCAGTCTGATCCTATTTAAACTTTCCAAGACCAGCTGGAAACAGATTGGCTCTGTCTTTAAAGTGATTATGGTATTTATGCTGATTAACGTTTTTGCTATTTTTATTTTTGCACCATATCAGGGCGCACAAATTTATGGCACGGAGCATATCCTTTATGACTTTGGTGGCAGATGGGTGATTACCCAGGAGCAGCTTTTTTATGAACTGAATGTGGTAATCAAGTACTTTACAATTGTACCGTCAGTTTTTATGTTTATCATTACGACAAATCCGTCAGAACTTGCGGCATCTTTGAATCAGCTTGGTATAAGCTATAATATTGGATATGCAATCTCACTTGCCCTCCGTTATATTCCGGATGTGCAGGACGATTACCATAAGATTAAAAACGCGCAGGAAGCACGAGGTATTGAGATGTCAGGGAAAGCAAAACTGATGGATCGTATCAAGAGTGTGACAGCGATTATTTTCCCATTGGTATTTACGAGTATGGATCGTATTGATACGGTTAGTAATGCCATGGAGTTGCGGGGCTATGGAAAACACAAAAAACGGACCTGGTATATGGGACGTAAGCTGGCTGCAGCGGATTATGTGGTGATGGCTGTTACGGTGATTTTTATGATAATAGCACTTGTGATTACATATCATGATGGAAGTAGATTTTATAATCCATTTATTTAAGACAAGGTGGGTAAGCCTATGAAAAAAAGAGGCAAAATTGTATGTAGTGTGCTGGTGATCCTTCTTGCTGTTTTTGGTGGGATGTTTTATGCATGGGCACAGAAGCCAAGCTCACGTATGTTGTTATCTACCATTTATTTCATGGAAGTAACATTAAAAAATCCGGGGTATCTGCTCCATAATATCGACATTATGGAGATGTGCCGGGAATATGGAAATGGTGATACAACATTGACAGGAAAAGTCGGTTTATCCGGCATGCAGCAGGCAAAATCATCCATTTATTTTGATGTGGATGCAAAGCGTTCTTTTGCACAAAAACGAATCTCTGCAAAAACAGATATGAATCTGGTGTGGATAGAGATGGGAGAACTGGATTTTTATGCGGAAGATCAGACGGTATATATGGATGCGCCGTTGTTGGGTGAAGATATCGGGTATGCCTTTCCAACAGGTCAGAATCTTTTTCTGAAAATGCCGGATCCGACATCGGATATTGATAAGGAATGGTTCAAAGATCATCTGGGAGACATTGCAGAACTGACGAAGCAGATCGACATAGAAAAGACGGGAAAGACACTAAAGGATGAGGATGGTACGGTAAGTGAAGAGTTTGTTGTCACCATTCCGCAAGGAACAGGCCAGTTTCTTTGGGATTTGATCGGTATGGAGCCGCCGGATTATGATGTTGTCTATTCCGTGTATTTGACCAAACAGAACCATTTGCGTCGTTTGTCGATTGATTTGTCGGATGTGTTAGAAGGTGCTTCTTTGACAATTGATGGTGAAGATATCGGTACCGCATATTTTTATTATGAACTGCCGGAGAATGAACGCGTAGAAATGACCATGACGCGAAATCCAAAGTATTCCCGTTGGATGGATGTGGAAGTGGATTATTTTGCCAATAATAGCAAAACATATAGGATGACAACGCATTTAAGCTGGCAGGAAACGGAAGACGGATTTAGTCTGAAGGCGACCGATATGCGTATGAGCTGCGATATGGATCAGCTGGCAAAGGGCTACTTTAAGGGCGAGGTAAAGAAAGTCAAAGAACCATTGCCGGATTTATTTGGAGAAAAGACAGATTACATACACAACTTAGAAGAGATTGACTGGAAAACCGTGCGTGATGATACGGAAGGATTTGTCAACGAAGTATTAGGGAAGACATCATTTTCTGTATTTATGGATGATTAAAAAAGAGAGGGTATCGTTGAAGACTTGAGGGTTTGCCTCAGTTCTATGCAGCGATACGCTCTCTTTTTACATGTTAACACTTTTCTGGTTCTGGATAATCTACACCGAAAGTATCAACGGTAACTTTTTTCATTTTCTGTTCTGCAACCGGACGATCCGAATAATCGGTTGGTGTCTCGGCAATCTTGTTTACCACATCCATGCCTTCGATTACCTGACCGAAAGCTGCATATTCGCCGTCAAGATGTGGGCTTGTCTGGTGCATAATAAAGAACTGGCTTCCCGCAGAGTCAGGAATCATGGTACGTGCCATGGAAAGAACACCCGGTGTGTGCTTTAAATCATTCTGGAAACCATTGTGTGAAAATTCACCTGCGATAGAGTAACCAGGACCGCCTGTGCCTGTACCGGTTGGATCACCGCCCTGTAACATAAAACCGCGGATAACACGATGGAAGATGATGCCATCGTAGTAGCCCTTCTGAATCAATGAAATAAAGTTGTTTACTGTGTTTGGCGCAATTTCAGGATATAATTCTGCCTTCATGATGTCGCCGTTTTCCATTTCTATGGTTACAATTGGATTCTGTGCCATATGAAAATACCTCGTCTTTCTAAAAAATCTCTGTGAAACGTATTATAGGCGATATGCTAAGCTCTGTAAAGGGAAATAAAAATTCATAGTTTTCGAACTTTTAAAACAATTCAAAAAGTACTTGCAAAATGTTAGCAGTGCTGTTAGTATCAATCTCACCATCTTTTGGATGGCATCTTTTTTCAAAGGCGATTCGCCTACTTATTCCGCAGATATTTGCTTTATGTCCTTTTGCAGGAAAAGAAAGGATAACAAATTATGCAAGATATTATAAAAGAATATGGACCGGCAATGATTACCGTCGTTGTGATTGGAGCGATGTTGATTTTGGTTTCGACACTGATTGGTAGTGATCAAAACAGTGTTGTGGGAAAGGCATTTGCACAGTTACTAACGTATTTCTTTACAAAAAATGCACTATAAGGGGGAAATATGGCAGAACAGATGCTTTTTTTAGATAAAACAGGTGATTTTTTCGGGCCATTATATCCGTACATCATTGATGATGATATTACAGATGTGGATTATAACGGGCGGGAGGTGTGGCTTACAGATAGTAACAATTGTCGCCATGTATGTCCGGATTTACAGTTGACGGAAAGTTTTATTGATCAGTTTACAGGACGTGTAGCAAATGGTGTCAGTAAAGCATTTAACCGCCAGAATCCCATATTAGAAGCGGAGACAGCAAGTCTGCGTATTACGATTGTACATGAGTCTGTCTGTATGAGTGGGCGCAGCATTTGTATCCGTAAATCGCTTCCATATGTGCGACTGGATGAAAGACAGATGATTGCAGATGCCTATTGCAGTAAAGAAGTGTTAGACCTGTTATTGCATTGCGTAGAAGAACACAAAAATATCGTTGTAGTGGGAGAACCGGGAGCGGGCAAAACCGAATTATGCAAGTTCTTGTCCGGATTTATTCCTAGGGACGAACGTGTGATTACGATTGAAGATACGATGGAATGGCATTTTAAAAGCTTACATCCGTCGCATGATTGCTTAGAATTGCGTGTGAATCGGCAGATGGATTACACACAGGCAATTAAGACGTGTCTGCGTTTGAATCCAAAGTGGATTATGCTGTCGGAGACACGTTCGAAAGAAGTAGTTTATCTGATGGAATGTCTAAGTACAGGCGTACATGGTATCACGACACTGCATACTTCGGATGTGAGAAAAATTCCAGATCGGATGCTTAATATGGCAGGCTCGGAACGAGATGCCGGACGCATGGAAAATGATATTTATTCCTTTATTGATGTGGGGATTATGGTGAGGCGGCGGAGTGAAACGGATACTGCGGGACGACAGCACATACGTCGTTTTATTGATCAGGTGTGTTTCTTTACGCGAGAAGATGGCATTAACCGTGTAGAGAGTATTGTCGAGGACGGAGAACTGATCGGAGATAATTTGGAGCAAAGGAGGGGAACGTATTATGAAACCAAAGTTGCTGTGGGATGAATTGAAAAGATATGGCTATGTCTTTTCGGTAAAAAGAAGCATTTTGATGTATGGGATGGCGGTAGCATTTGCCTTATTGTGCGGAAAGTTTTTCCGATTAGAACGCATGTATCTGCTCATTCTTTGTCTGTGGTGCGCATGTTTATTTCCGTTTTTTCTGCGCAATTTGTACCGCAATCGCTATGGGCAGAGACAGTTTGTGGAAATCAATAGTTACATGGAACAATTTTTATATTCTTTTCAGAAATCAGGAAAAATTCTTGTGACATTAAAAGATGTAGAGAAATTGTTTGCAGACGGTATGATGCATACGCGCATTCAGGAAGCCATTGCCTATATTGAGGATACCTATGATGAAGATCATGTTGAGAAAAAGGCATTGGCAATGATTGAGCAGGAATATCCGATACATCATGTGGCAATGATACATCGTTTTGCGCTGCAGGTAGAGGAGAAAGGTGGCGAATATGGAGAGGCAATCCGCTTGATGCTAGATGCCAGACGAATGTGGGCAGACCGCTCGTATGAGCTGTTAAAAGAAAAGAAACGAAAACGAACACAGATTTTGATTTCTGTGCTGGTTTCGCTTTTGCTGTGTTCCGTCTTTGTCTATGTGGCAGAACGCGTATCATTATCGATTACTGGATTTACGATTGTAAAGGTGGTGACGCTTTTAACGTTGCTATTAGATATTTGGATTTTTTATGTAGCTGATCGCAAACTTTCTATGGAAAGTATGGATGAAACATACGATGAAAAAGAACTGCTGCGCCAATATGAAAAAGTAAAACGTAGTGAAGAGAAAAAACATGCAGAGTTAGGTACGCGAATTGCAAAGAAAAATGTATCGCGTGCTCTGCAAAAGATGTTTCCACAGTGGTTACTGGAAGTGTCTTTACTGTTACAGAGTGAAAATGTACAGGTGGCGATTATGGAATCCTATGATGAGGCACCGGTATTGATGAAGCCGGCTTTGCGTGAATTGATACAAAAGCTGCAGCTGCGACCTACCGATATGGAGCCATATCTGGAATTTTTACAGGAATATGCTTTGCCGGAGGTGCAATCGTCGATGAAAATGCTTTATGCATTATCAGAAGGAACGGGAGGAAATGCGAATAATCAGATCAGTGACATTATACGGCGAAATCAATTACTGTTAGACCAGGCGCAAAAGATGAAAAATGAGGATGCGCTCGGAGGACTCTATGCGCTGTTTTTAGCACCGCAGCTGACGGGTGGCGCGAAGATGCTTGTGGATATGGGAATGCTCTTTTATGCCATGATGGCAACAAGTGCGCTTGGTGTATAGAAAGGGAGGATTATGGAAGTTATTGTAAAGTCTTTTATTGGAATATTTTGTTTGCTGCTTTTGACGGTAACCGGGATTGGAATTACGTCGGCATCGGTTGCATCGCGTAATGCAGATTCTTTTTTATCTTCCTGTGTGGAACGCATGGAAGCATCGCATTATGCCAAGAATGTGGTAGAGGCGTGTCAGGCGGATGCAAAAACACAAAATTATGATTTGCAGGTGGAATGGAGTACACCTGCAGGAAAAGAGAGGGCTGCATACGGAAATGTTGCGCTCACGTATGTATATGGAATGCCATTTTTTGATTTGGAAAATACGAGAGTGCTCCATGCAGAATTATGGTGAGAAAGGAAATGTTATGAAGGAAATTATGCAGGATTATGGAATGGCATTATTTTATGCCGTGGTTGGCGGCGGAATCTGTGGCATCTTTTTGAGAACTATTGGGATGCTTAGTATATAAGAAAAAGGGGGCAGAAAAGACATGAAAGATGTGTTGGAAGAATATGGAGAAATGTTATTTGCAGTTGTAACAGCCGTTCTTTTGGTGGGTTTGTTCTGGGGGGATTTGCGGGGGCTGATGGGAGAAAGTTTAATGTTGGCACTATTACAGATGATGGGATAAGGGGGATACATGACGGAGGTTATCAGAAACTATGGGAAAACATGTCTGGCAGTTATGATTTGTGGCATGCTGCTTGCAGCATTTTACTACATGCAACATGCAGATGCACGAGAAATGCGGGAAGTATTAAGCAGACACATAAAACAGCAGATGGATGTAACAGAACCTGTGTTGCAGTCTACAGATGTATTACATGCAATTAAGCGGCGTGCCGTTCCAACGGTGTGCAGTCATACGCTGCATACGAACAAAGCATACAGCATAAAAGATATGCTTGTGGTGACGGACGCAGACGGACAAGAAGCGTTTGTCAGGATTCTTGACATGGAGGATAGGAAAGACGGCACCAGTGTGGATAAGATTATAACAGAAGAACAACAGGAAATGTATGTGTTTTCACATAGCGGTGTGTATCGCGCTAAGGTAGAACTGTGGGATGCGTCTGGGGCGACAGAATACGGCTATTTATACATACGCGTCGAAGACTGAGGGGAGGAAAATGAGCTATGAAATACATTATCTATGGAATCGTAAGTTGTGCGCTGCTGGTATTGTCTGTTGTGATGGTTTTGACGGTGGAAGGGCGTGTTGACAGGGAGCATACGCTTAGAGAAGCAGTGACATTGGCAGTAGATGCAACGATGAAAGAAACATGGGAAAAGGGACAGGAAAACGTGGATGAAGCCAAATGGCAAAAACAATTTTGTGCACGTTTGAAGAAACAGCTAAAGGGAATGAAAACATCTGGAGGTATTCAGGTGGAGATTTACGGAATGGATATGGAAAAAGGTCTGTTGTCCGTGCGTGTGACGGAGACCTTTTTACATCCGAATGGGAAAAAGGGAACCTGCAGTGTGACACAGACGGCAGTGATTGATCAAAAAAAGGAAAAAGAGAATTGTACCGTATCCTTTTTTGTGGATGGAAAGCTATGGCAGGCATATGAGGTGGCAGAGGGAAGCTCCTTTTTGCTTCCGGATACACCGGTGAAACAAGGTCAGACGTTTGTGGGATGGTCGATGACAGAAGCGGAATGGAAAGAGGCAGCTTTTCCCAAAAATGTTGTGACGACACAAGATTACTATGCTTTTTTTAAGTAAACGAGGGGAGGGCATATGAAGAGAAACTACATAAATAAAATAAAGAAGATGACAACAGCAATTTTCATGATCATCATGATTTTAGGGCAGACAGTTACGGTCAATGCTGTTGAGAATATAGATAATATAGAGGAAAGCGGGCATGCAGACATAGAAGAGGTGCAGGAAAAAGAAGAGAAAAAGATAGAAGAAAAGAAGCAAGAAAAAGAGAAGGGAAACAATGAAAACACAGAAACCGAGAAAAATGAGTCGGAGAAGGTGACTTTGGGAGAAGATGAGACAGAAAAGGAAGAAGACAGCGAATCAGAGATAGAAGCATGTATGTTGGAAGTAGAAGAGAATGCTTTACTCAGCAGACAAGCGGCACGATCTGGTGGTGGCTGGGATGGAGACTACTGGAGATGTGCTTCCCAATGGGATATGATTATCGGTGTGTTTCAATATCACGCAAGAAAGTTGATCCTTGTAAGTGATGTTGCGATGAAATCGAATTGGATGATTACAGATGGGGGAAGCTATACAATCCGTGGGAACGGACATCAGCTCATCAATGACATGGAAAATCCCGGACCTATGATTGTGGTACAAAATGGTTCGACGTTAATTACCGAAGGAAACCTTACATTGAATGGAAACTGTCATAGAAACAATGGTACAGCGCAGGAGGGTGGCTCTTCTGTGGTGGATTGTATCAACTCCACATGGTATGGAACGGATACGACCGTATGCAATAACTGGAATGTGGGATATAGTGGTGTAGATCATTTAGGTGGTGGAACTGGATTTAATATAGTTTCTGAAGATGGCTCGGGACGTTCTGCCAAGGGCGTTTTTCGAAATTGTGTGGCTTTTAATTGCGATGGCGCAGCTTTTTTTGTACGCAACACGGATGGATGCGGAGCTACGATTTCCTGCGATAATTGCAAGGCGTATGACTCTTCCTGGGGATTTATGACAATAGATGCGGCTATGTATCTGAATCATTGTGATGCGAATGCCAATCGATACGATCAAAATAAATTTATGTACGGAGGCGCAGGCATATCCTATATGGGAAGTGCAAGTGGAAGCGCTGCGGATTGTGTGAGTCAGGGAGCAAACTGTGGTCTGTGGGCAAATGCAAATAATTGTATTGAGATAAAAAATACAAAGTTAATGAAGAGTTTAGCAGGTGTATTTGTGACAACAGGGCAGGCAGCAAAGGCTTATCTGCTCGAGGATTGTGATATTTATGAAAATACGACAGGAATCAGTAATGGATTTTTTAATCGACCAGTGGGAGAAGTGCGCACATCACACATTCGAAACAACAAAACCGGGATTATAAATAGCGGTACCATTACAATGTCAGAGAATGAGGTTTTGGATAATGAAGTAGGCATTGAAAATGGGGACGGCGCGTGCATAATACAAAAAGGAGGCGTTATCCGGAAAAACACAAAGTATGATGTGGAACAAAAAGGCGAGTATCAATGCAGCGGAGATGTTAATATTTCAGGAAGTGGAATCTGGCTGGCAAAAGACCGTCAGTTGACACTGGTAGGAGAATTGACTGGAAATTATACGGCAATTCCCATTACGTTAGAAGAAGAAAAACCGCAGCCGGGGCGATTGGTGGTATGGTGTGCTTATCATCCGACGCGCGACGCTGCAGATCAGATGAAAAGCAGATTTCGACTAACCAATGCGTATACAACGACGGTAACGAATCAAGGGCAGGGATATCGTGCGGCAGTTCTGCGTGCAGGAACGGGAGAAAATGCACCGGTTGGTCAGATTGTAGCATCGGAATATTATAATGTGACATTTGATGGGAATATCGTCAATGCGCACGTGACCTTTTCTTTGCCGGAGGTACAGCAGCTATTCTGGAAAGAAACGCAGGCACTGTATGCACCGGCGGTAAAAGTCTATTATGACGGCAAGGATTTTTATGCCCTGCGACAAGTGGGATGGAGTAGAGAAGCACTTGCGCATCCAAGTGAGTGGAATGTGGGAACAGAACGGACATTTACAGGCGCAGAAAGTGTGCGGGACTACCGTTTCTATGCACAATATGAGGTGGTTGGCGATGTGCAAATCTGTGGTAACGCACAAAGTGCAGGCGAGGATTATGTGCTGCGTGATTGCGTGGGAAGTGTTATTTTGCCGCAAAATACGTTTGAACGGCAGGAAGTAAATACGGTCTACGATGCTAATTTTGAAAAAGAAGAACAGCAGAAAAAGATATATACGCATACGGGTTGGGCAATGCGCCCGGATGCAATTTATCGGGATGCAGATGTACGAGGCTGCGGCGCAGCTTTTGACCTTACGCAGTGGGAAATGACTTTACTTCGGGAAGGAAAAGAAGAAGTCGGCAGTAATGGAAAGTTCGCAGATGTAGTCTTTTACAGTGTCTGGGATGCGCCGCCGCAGATAGAAGCACATAATCGCTATTTTTCCAAGGAAGAAGTAGAAAATGGTTGTGTGATGGAGGAAGAATTGCTTCGAACAGCAAAAATGACAGATGCAGAAGATGGGGAATCGCTTATAAAGAAGGTGGAACTTCCTGCAAAAGAGGTACTTCTGCAATTGGGTGATATGGGGTATATTACGGCGCGTTACATTGCACAAGATGGTGTTGGAAATCGCACAGAGCGTTTGATTAAGATTGGCATTACAGAAGGCGGCATCTACCAGGGAAAGTATTGTGATACCAACGCAATTGTGATCCGGCGCATTGACGAGGAAAATTATCACAAAAAAACGGAGCAGGAAGGTGGTTTGATGGAACAGTCTCTTTGGTATGAAGAGCCTATCTGTCGGCAGAAAATACAACAGACTTTTAACAATATAAAACAGGAAAAAGCAGTCTTTATCGATAAATTTACCCTATAAATCAAAAGTAAAATTTAGAATTACATGCCACGCAGAGAAAAATTATGATGCAACGCAGAGAAAAGCTATGATAAGAATGCTTGATTTCTATGGGAAAAATTATATAATAATATGAAATAGCGAGATATAAAATAATAAAGGAGTGATGTTTTTTTGGATACGGTCTCGATACTTCAGGTAGTGATTTTGGTGGTTTTATTGCTTTTGTCAGCATTCTTTTCGTCAGCGGAAACGGCGCTTACAACAGTTAATAAGATTAAGATGAAAACGATGGCAGATGAGGGCGATACGCGTGCACAGTGCGTTCTTCGTGTGACAGATGATTCAGCAAAAATGCTGTCTGCGATATTGATTGGGAATAATGTGGTGAATCTATCCGCGTCTTCTCTTGCAACGACACTTGCGATACGATTGCTTGGCAGTGTAGGAGCGGGAATTGCGACGGGTGTGCTGACTTTATTGATCCTGATATTTGGTGAGATTTCGCCAAAGACACTTGCAACGTTAAATGCAACAAAAATTTCTTTGTCATATGCAAAGTGTATTTGGGCATTGATGGTTATTCTGACGCCGGCTATCTTTTTGGTAAATAAATTATCTTTGGTATTTTTACGCTTGCTTCGTGTAGACCCGAATCAGAATGAGGGTGCGATTACAGAAGAAGAATTGCGTATTATGGTGGACGCCAGTCATGAAAGCGGCGAAATCGAAGGAGAAGAGCGAGAGTATATCCATAACATCTTTGATTTTACAGATGCAACGGCAAAAGAGATTATGATTCCACGTATTGATATGACGATGGTCAACGTCAATTGGTCCTATGAAAAGCTGGTGGAGACATTTAAAGAGGATATGTTTACCAGATTGCCGGTGTATGAGGATGATACAGACAATATTATCGGTCTGATCAATATGAAAGATATGATTTTAGCGCCAAAGAATGAGGCGTTTTCGATTCGCGATTACCTGCGCAAGGTTTATTTTACTTACGAACAGAAAAACACTTCTGAATTATTTGAGGAAATGCGAAAAGAGAGATTAAGTCTTGCCATTGTTTTGGATGAGTATGGTGCAGTTGCCGGTTTGGTGACGTTAGAAGACTTGTTGGAAGAGCTTGTGGGTGAAATTCGTGATGAATTTGATGGAAACGAAGAAGACGATCTGATCCAGGTGAGTGACCGGGAATATGACGTTTTGGGTTCCATGAATTTAGAAGATTTATGTGATGCACTGCATCTGGACTTTATATCAGAAGATTATGATACCATTGGCGGATATTTGACAGGACTATTTGACCATTTTCCGCAGGAAGGGGAAGTCTATGTCACCGGAGATGGTATTATGCTTCGGGTAGAACAGGTAGATAAAAAGAGAATTACGAAAGTGCACATCAAATTGCCAAAGGCAGAAGAAATGACAGAAACAGAATAAAAGGAGAAGGCCGGTACGAATAAGTGGTGTACCGGCTTTCTTTTTTATTTACGTGCAATATAGTCATCGGTTACGATTAAGGTCTCGTAACCGTCGTTTTGCAGTTTGCGTTGTAAACGAACCGCTTCATCCAAATTGTCAACCGGACCGACCCAGATGGCAATCAGACCGCCTATGCGTTTCCAGACAGTAGAGTATCCCTGGGCGTTAAGCTGTTGCATAAGATAAACGGCATTTTCAGGATAACGGAACAGACCAACCTGTACATAATATAAGAAACGTGGAGCGTCTTCCGGTTTTGGCAGCGGATCCAGATCGCATGGATGATCGGTTAAGCAGCGGCGCATAGAAGCGAGAGGGTTTGCATCAGAACTTTGCGATGTGCGCATAGATTCCATGGTATCGTCCGGTTGCATGGACATAGAAGCCGTGGCATCAATTTGCTGCATGGACATAGAAGCCGTGGCATCGTTTTGCTGCATGGACATAGAAGCCGTGGTATCATTTTGCTGCATAGGCGTAGAAGCCATGGTATCGTCTGGTGGCATAGAAGATGCAGATGTCTCTTTGGATTTGGTAATAGGAAGTGCACGTTCTACGCCTGTGGCGATGGCATTTGCAATTGCATCAAATTTTTCGTCAAACAACCGGTTGTCATCCACGGAATTAATAAAACTTACTTCCAGTAAAACAGCGGGCATGGATGTACGGCGCAATACGACAAGTTCTTTGCGGGATTCGATGCCAAGATTTTTAAAACCGATGGATTCCAATTCTTCGTTGACATTTTTAGCAACGCGCAGCGCCAATGGATTCTTGTCATACACAAGAGCCTGCACGCCCCGATAAAGATCTGGCGTCTCTGCAAAGTTACGGTGGAAGGATAGGAACAGGTCTCCACCGGCAGAATTTGCAATCTGCGCTTTATCGTAAGGCGAATCATAGCGGTCATCGGTACGTGTGTAGATAATCTGGTATCCTGCGTTTTGTAATTCCTGACCGACAGCCAGGGCTAATCTCAAGTTATCGTCTTTTTCTTTTCGGTTTTCATAGACGGCACCGGGGTCAAAACCGCCGTGACCAGGATCTATAATGATGGTTTTTGACATGAGAAATCCTTTGCACATGTTTTTAATAGCCTATGCAAAGCATGCATAAATGTGAACCGCTTCTATACAAAGAATGAGATTTTTGGTATGATTAAAGTTGCGAAAATGAATAGGAAACAAAAAAGAAAGAAGAAATTGTAATGAAAAAAAGAGTAGTATCGATCACACTTAGCATCCTTCTTTGTATGAGTCTATTGACAGGATGTGGTAATAAAGCAGCGCAGCAGATGGCAGAAAAAAAAGAAGCCGGCATCACAGCAATGCAGTCAGCAGATTATAAGACAGCAGTGGAATCATTTGATGCAGCATTGTCTTTATCCGGTGGAAAAGTCAATGCCAATGTAGTTGATATATGTTTCTACAAAGCTGCAGCAGAATATGCACAAGGGAATTTAAAAGAAGCAATTGCTGTTTATGATTCCATCGTTGACTATGATGAGACAGATTATCGCCCATGCTTTTTACGAGGCAGTGTTTATCTGAATGAAGGCGAAAAAGAAAAGGCGTTAAAAGATTATCAGGAAGCTGTCAGTCGTGCCGGCAAACAATATGAGCTGTATATTCTGATTTATGAAAATTTGAAAGCATCGGGTATGGAAGAAGATGGAAATACGTTTTTGGACGAAGCATTGGTGTTAAAAGGTGATGCAGCAGAAGACTATCTGGGAAAAGGACGCATTTATCTGGAGCGAGGCGACTATAAGCAGGCAATCGAGACATTACAGACAGCGGTAGACAAAAAAGCAAGTGAGGCAAAGGTATATCTGGCAGAAGCTTATGAAGTTTCAGGAGATGGTGATAAGGCATCGTCTTTATTAGCAGATTATGTGAAAGAAGAAAAACCATCCGCAGAAGCAATGGCATTGCTCGGTAATATGGAAGTGAAATCCGGCAATTACGACAAAGCCCTGACCTATTACCAGAAGGGAATCGAGAAGGCGGATGAGGCTTCTATGCAGGATTTGTTAAAAGGAGAAATTGTTGCTCTTGAATATACCGGTGATTTTGCCACAGCAAAGGAAAAAATGGCAGAATATCTGGCAAAATATCCGACAGACCAGGCAGCACTCCGGGAACAGATTTTTTTACAAACCAGATAAAAAGACATAGGATTTATTAAATGTAAACTGAATAAGTAATAGAATCCCCATGGAATCGGCGTTCCAAGGGGATTTTTTTATGTTTGTGGTAAAAATGACGAAAATACTATATATAGTGAAATGACATTGACCTATGCACCATATTTTGATACAATTTGTTCATAAATGGCGTTTGAACGGAGTATGTGTCGCTATACATAAGAGTTTTTATCGTTAGGTTTTTGGGAAAGGTGGATTTGAAATGTTTGAAGTTGTGAAAAGGGATGGACAAGTAACAGAGTTCAATTTGGGGAAAATTAATGATGCAATCGCTAAGGCATTTGATGCGACACAGATGGCTTATAATGATGACATTATTGGATTGTTATCTTTGCGTGTATCAGCACATTTTCAGGAAAAAATTAAAGATGGCAAAATATCAGTAGAAGCAATTCAGGATAGCGTGGAGACTGTTTTGGAACAGACAGGTTATACAGAAGTTGCCAAGGCTTATATTTTATATCGTAAGCAGCGCGAAAAAATGCGTAATATGAAATCTACAATCTTAGATTATAAGGATGTAATCAATAGTTATGTAAAGGTAGAAGACTGGCGTGTGAAGGAGAACTCTACGGTAACGTATTCTGTTGGTGGTCTGATTCTTAGCAATTCCGGTGCAGTGACAGCAAATTACTGGTTGTCTGAAATTTACGATGAAGAAATTGCAGAAGCACATCGCAACGCAGATATTCATATTCATGATTTGTCTATGTTGACCGGATATTGTGCAGGATGGTCTTTGAAACAGTTGATCAAAGAAGGACTTGGTGGTATCGCAGGAAAGATTACATCTGCTCCGGCAGCACATTTGTCAGTTCTTTGCAACCAGATGGTAAACTTCCTCGGTATTATGCAGAATGAATGGGCTGGTGCACAGGCATTTTCATCATTTGACACATATTTAGCACCTTTTGTAAAGGTAGATAACTTATCTTATCGTGAAGTGAAGAAGTGCATCGAAGCATTTATCTATGGTGTCAATACACCAAGCCGTTGGGGAACACAGGCACCATTTTCTAATATCACTTTGGATTGGACCGTACCTGCCGATCTTGCAGAACTTCCTGCTATCGTTGGCGGTAAGGAAATGGATTTCAAATATAAAGATTGTAAGAAAGAGATGGATATGGTCAATCGTGCATTCTTAGAGATCATGATTGAGGGCGATGCCAATGGCCGTGGATTCCAGTATCCGATTCCTACCTATTCGATTACAAGAGACTTTGACTGGTCAGATACAGAAAACAACCGTCTGCTCTTTGAAATGACAGCAAAATATGGTACGCCATATTTCTCTAACTATATCAATAGTGATATGGAGCCAAGTGATGTACGTTCTATGTGCTGTAGATTGCGTCTTGACTTACGTGAACTCCGTAAGAAATCCGGTGGATTCTTTGGCGCCGGTGAAAGCACAGGATCTGTGGGTGTTGTTACTATCAATATGCCACGTATTGCATATCTTGCAAAAGATGAAGCAGACTTTTATGCACGTCTGGACCGCATGATGGATATTGCAGCAAGATCCTTAAAAATCAAGCGTGGCGTTATTACAAAGCTTTTGGATGAAGGTTTGTACCCATACACAAAGCGTTATCTTGGAACCTTTGATAACCATTTCTCAACCATCGGTCTGATTGGTATGAATGAAGTGGGATTAAATGCAAAATGGCTTGGCATGGATTTGACACACGAAGAGACACAGCAGTTTACAAAGGATGTCTTAAATCATATGCGTGAACGTCTTTCTGATTATCAGGAAGCATATGGTGATTTGTATAACCTTGAGGCAACACCTGCAGAGTCTACCACATATCGTCTGGCAAAACATGATGTGGCACAGTTCCCGGATATCAAGACTGCCGGATATGAAGGTGATACCCCATTTTATACCAATAGCTCACATCTGCCAGTGGAATATACATCAGATATTTTTGATGCTTTGGATATTCAGGATGATTTACAGACATTATATACATCAGGAACGGTATTCCATGCGTTCTTAGGTGAGAAGCTGGATGGTTGGGAATCAGCAGCAAAACTGGTTCGTACCATTGCTCAGAATTACAAATTACCTTACTACACATTATCTCCGACATATTCTGTATGTAAGGAACATGGATATATTGCAGGAGAACATTTCACCTGTCCACATTGTGGCGCTAAGGCAGAAGTTTACTCCAGAATTACCGGTTACTATCGTCCGGTACAGAACTGGAACGAAGGTAAAACACAGGAATATAAGAACAGAAAGCTGTATGATATCAAGCATTCTGTTTTGAAAAAACCTGCAAAGAGTCTTGTGACCATCACAGAAGATGATGTAAAGATTGAACCACTTCATAGCGTAAAGTATCTGTTTACAACAAAAACATGTCCAAATTGTGCTATGGCAAAAGAAATCTTAAAGGGACAGGAATATATTGTAATTGACGCAGAAGAAAATGAAGAGTTAACAAGACAGTATGGTGTTATGCAGGCACCAACGCTGGTTGTAGTAGATGGCGATCACACGAAAAAATATGTGAATGCATCGAATATTCAAAAATTTGTGAATGATGCACTGGTAAAATAATCGTGCATTAGGGACGTTGCTTTTGTCATAAGGAGTGCCCCTGTCATGGGATTTATGACAGAGAGACATTGCTTTGGATGGAAGCAACGTTTCTGTATGTATATAGGAAAAGGAGACGAGAATGGGAATTTTAATTAAAAATGGACATCTTGTAAATCCGCCGACAAAGACGGATGAAGTCATGGATTTGTATGTAAAAGAGGATCGTATAGAAAAAATAGGAAAAGAACTGACAGCAGCTGCAGAAGATCAGGTGATTGATGCGACAGGATGTTATGTATTTCCGGGATTTATTGACTTACACGTGCATCTGCGTGATCCGGGACTGACGGAAAAAGAGGATATTGAGACGGGCTCACGCGCAGCTGCACATGGCGGCTATACGACGATTGTTGCCATGCCGAATACAAAACCGGTAGCAGACCGTCCGGAAGTGATTCGCTATGTACACGATAAAGCAAAAGAAGTTGGATTGACGCATGTGCTGCAGGTGGGAAGTGTCACAAAAGGAATGGAGGGAAAAGAACTCTCTGATCTTACCGGTATGATTGAGGCAGGAATTCCGGCTATTTCAGAAGATGGAAAGAGTGTCATGGATTCCGGTTTATATCGTGAGGCTATGAAAATTGTAGCAAAAGCAGGAATTCCGGTGCTTGCGCATTGTGAAGACATCAATCTTGTGCAGGGCGGCGTTATCAATCAGGGAAATCGTTCGAAAGAATTGGGTGTAAATGGTATCTCTAACGCTGTGGAAAACGTGATTGTTGCCAGAGATATTATGTTAGCGGAAGAGACAGGTGCTACGCTTCATTTGTGCCATTGTTCGACAAAAGAATCGGTTGAGCTGGTTCGTGATGCAAAGAAAAAAGGAATCAAAGTCAGTGGCGAAGTATGTCCGCATCATTTTACTTTGACAGAAGACGATATTGTTGCAGGAGATGCAAATTATAAGATGAATCCACCACTTCGCGCTAAAGAAGATGTGGAAGCATTAAAAATAGGATTGCGCGATGGTATTATGGAAGTGATTTCCACAGACCATGCACCACATACGGCAGAGGAAAAGAAAAAAGATTTAAACCATGCGCCATTTGGTATTGTGGGAACGGAAACAGCAGCAGCACTTACGTATACAGAACTGGTGCAAAAAGGATATCTCGATCCGATGGGAATGGCTGAAAAAATGAGTACGAATCCAGCGCGGATTCTTGGTATTGATAAGGGAGATATCAGCGAAGGTCATATTGCAGATATCGTAATTTTTGATCCGAGAGCATCTTATGAGATTCATGCAAAAGATTTTGCAAGCAAGGGAAAAAATATGCCATTTGAGGGCAGAAAAGTTACCGGACGTGTTGTGACAACAATTTTAGACGGACAGGTTGTATATCGCGCGTAGGTAGTTTATGATAAAAAAAGAAAAAAACGAGTGAGGGTAACGATATGATTAACAAGTTAAATGAAAAAATCAAAAAAACAGGAGCACCGATTGTTGTAGGATTAGACCCGATGCTTTCTTATTTGCCAAGCCAGCTTCTTAGTGCTGCTGTTGCAGAAAAAGGAGAAAGCCTGGAAGCTGTTGCAGATGCTATTTTTGCATATAACAAGGCAATCGTAGATGCTACTTATGATCTGATTCCAGCAGTAAAGCCACAGATTGCTATGTATGAACAGTTTGGCTTGCCGGGATTGGAAGCATTCAAAAAGACCGTAGATTACTGTCATGAAAAAGACCTTGTGGTTATTGGCGATGTGAAGCGTGGAGATATTGGTTCAACATCCGCAGCATACGCTACCGCACATCTTGGAAAGGTAGCTGTGGGAAGCAAAATGCTCACACCATTTGATGAGGACTTTGCGACCGTAAACCCATACCTTGGCAGTGACGGAATTGACCCGTTTGTTAAGGTTTGTAAGGAAGAAAAGAAGGGTATTTTTGTACTTGTTAAGACATCAAATCCATCAAGTGGAGAATTCCAGGATCGCGTCATTACAGATGACAATGGAAAGCAAAGACCACTGTATGAATTCGTAGGTCAGATGGTGGATAAATGGGGTAGTGATTGCATGGGTGATGACTACAGCTATGTAGGTGCCGTTGTAGGTGCAACATATCCAAAAATGGGTAAAGTTTTACGTGAATTGATGCCAAAATCATACATTTTAGTACCGGGTTATGGCGCACAAGGTGGTAAGGGCGCTGATTTGGTACACTTCTTTGACAAGGATGGTTTAGGTGCAATCGTGAATTCTTCACGCGGCATTATTGCAGCATATAAGCAGGAACAATATCAGGCAAAGGGTATCACAGAAGAAAACTTTGCGGATGCAAGCCGTATGGCAGTTGAAGCAATGATTGAAGATATTAAAACAGCATTAAACTAACAAGGGGATGAAACGATGGCAAAAGTGCAGGAAATGGCAATTGTATTAGAACAAAGAATTTTGGCAGAAGGCGTTTACAGCATGTGGCTGTCAACGAGCATCGCAAAGGAAGCAGTTCCGGGACAATTTGTATCACTTTATTGTGAAGAACATAGTCGTCTGCTTCCAAGACCAATCAGTATTTGTGAGATTGATAAAGAACGTAGTGCAATTCGTCTGGTATATCGTTTGGCAGGAGAGGGAACAAAGGAATTTTCTGCTTTACAGACAGATGATGAGGTGAAGGTTTTAGGACCTTTGGGAAATGGCTTTCCGTTAGAGGGAGAACACCCAATTGTCATTGGAGGTGGTATTGGCGTGCCTCCAATGTTAGAATTGGCAAAATCTTTATCTGCAAAGGCAACGATTGTTTTAGGCTATCGTGATGAGCAACTATTTTTAAAGGAACAGTTTGAAGATTATGGTCAGGTGGAAATCGCCACAGATAATGGGGCTGTTGGTGTGCATGGAACGGTAGTGGATGTTTTAGAGCAGAAGCAGATTACTGGTGATGTGATTTATGCTTGTGGACCGAAACCGATGCTTGCAGCAGTGAAGCGCTATGCAATGGAACATGACATCAAATGCTATGTTTCTATGGAAGAACGCATGGCATGCGGTATTGGGGCATGTCTTGGATGTGTATGCCAGACAAAAAAGGAAGATGCGCATTCCCATGTGCACAACACAAGAGTATGTAAGGACGGTCCGGTCTTTTTGGCAGAGGAGGTGGAACTCTAATGAATACACAGGTAACATTAGCAGGCGTTACATTAAAAAATCCAGTGATGGTAGCCTCTGGTACATTCGGTTCCGGGGAAGAATATAGCGAATTCGTAGATTTGAACCGTTTGGGCGCAGTTGTAACGAAAGGTGTGGCAAATGTGCCATGGCCGGGAAATCCTACGCCACGTGTAGCAGAAGTAAGAAGTGGTATGTTAAATGCCATTGGTCTGCAGAATCCGGGAATTGATGTATTTTGCGAGCGCGATCTGCCATTTCTGGAACAATACGATACAAAGGTAATTGTCAATGTCTGTGGAAAAACAACAGCAGATTACCTTGATGTTGTGGAACGTCTTTCAGACGAAAAGCGTGTTGATATGCTTGAAATCAATATTTCCTGCCCGAATGTAAAAGAAGGCGGAATTGCTTTTGGTCAGGATCCAAAAGCAGTAGAGACTATTACACGCGAGATAAAAAAGGTTGCAAAACAGCCGGTAATCATGAAACTCAGTCCAAATGTGACGGATATTACGGAGATGGCGCGCGCGGCAGAACAAGGTGGCGCGGACGTGTTATCTTTGATTAATACGTTGACAGGAATGAAAATTGATATCAATCGCCAGACATTTGCTCTTGCAAATAAGACTGGCGGTATGTCTGGTCCGGCAGTACATCCGATTGCTGTGCGCATGGTGTATCAGGTGGCACAGGCAGTAAAAGTACCATTGATTGGTATGGGTGGTATTGAGACCGCAGAAGATGCAATTGAGATGATTTTGGCAGGAGCAAGCGCTGTTTCTGTTGGTACGGCAAACTTCTACCATCCGACAGCAACAATGGACATTGCAAAAGGCATTGAAAAGTATATGGAGCGTATGCACGTTGCAGAAATCACCGATTTGATTGGAGCAGTGCATTAGGGAGCCAGAGTATTTATGGATCGTTTTTTTAACATAAAAGTAGCGGTGCAATCTGCAAGAATCCTTAGTATAGTTCTCTTGATAGTGCATGCGTGGTTTTTTTTTTACTTTGGTGCACTTGGTGTATGGCAGATGCGTGATTTAAACGTTATAAGTGTGCTGGTTTATACCTGTTGCTTTTGGATTATTCGGAGAGAAAAAATTGACTGGTTTATCGGTATTGTTGGAACGGAAGTTCTGGTGCACATGTTGATTTCGACGTATTATATAGGCATCGAGTGCGGGCTGCAATTTACGTTGTTAGGTATGCCAATTGTATTTTTTTATACAGATTATTTTTCACTGAAATTGCGCGCACGAGGAGCGCATGGTACAGTATATAGCATCATTTATATGATAAGTTATATCTGCATTGAACTTTTTGCGAGATATCATATGCCGATTTATCAGTTGCCGGAATGGGTTAATTTTTACACCAGATTATCTGTACTTATTATGACATTTGCAAGTGCGATATTATTAGCTTATGTTATGACCAGATATGCGTATACCATGGAAAAGAATCTGCGGGAACTCGCGCAGACAGATGCATTGACAGGGCTTATGGATCGGTATGGTATGCAGGATCATCTTCGGACAGAAATCAGAGAGAAGCATGCAGCAGGGCGTTGGATTTTGTTACTTACATTGGATAATTATGAGGAAATCCGGGAAACCTATGGTCATGTGGCTTCCGATCAGGCATTGATTGAAATGGCAAACTGCCTGCAAAAGGAAATGCCAAATTGCCGGTGCGCCAGATGGGATAGTAATGTATTTGTGCTGGCGGGAAGAAATCTGCAGAATGAGCAAAATCAGGAATTGAGACTTATGGATGCCATGCAAAAAATTCATGTCAAAGAACTGATAGTAGATGCTTCACTACAGATATCCGGTGGTGTGGCAACGTATGAAGACGGCATGGAATTAGAACAGTTTATCGAATCTGCAGAACAAAAATTACACCTTGCAAAATATAATGGTGGAAATCAGGTGGTACGATAATGAAACAACAGGAAATCATAATACGGGAAGCAACCGTTGCAGATGCAGAGACTCTCTGTGAAATCTATGCATATTATGTGGAACATACAGCAATCACATTTGAAACGCAGGCGCCTTCGGTAGCAGAATTTACGGAGCGCATCTGTCAGATTCAGGAGTGGTATCCTTATTTTGTGGCAGAATGCCAGGGTGAAATTTTAGGATATGCATATGCGCATCGGTATCACGAAAGAGCTGCGTTTGGCTGGGATGTGGAGACCACGATTTATGTCCGCCAGGATAAAAAAAGAGCAGGCTTGGGAAACCTTTTGTACGAAGCACTCGAAACTGCATTAAAAAAGCAAGGCGTTGTAAATTGTTATGCCCTTGTGGCAGAACCGGAGCAGGAAGATGAGTATCTGACGCGGGATAGTATTCGTTTCCATGAAAAAATGGGGTATACCGCTGCTGGTACGCTTCGTTTTAGCGGTTATAAGTTTAACCGTTGGTATCATATGACAACGCTGGAAAAATTTTTGGGCGATCATGGATCCAAAATGGAAGCCATCAAGCCTTATAAGGCGGTCAGATAACCGGAGTACAATGCACCGGTTTCCAGCGAAAAGTATGGGGAGAACGCGCGTGTTATGGACGTTGAAGGTGTGGATGATATGACATCTGTGTTTGGTAGAAATACCAGATGCAGATGTCTTTTTTATTACTTACCACTAGAATATGGATGAATCATATTTACAAACGTTCTTTAAAATGTTGAAGTTAAAGAACGAACTGAAAAGGCGGTGATGAGAGTGGATTATTATGTGGAACAGTTAAAGGGACAGGTGAGAAATGATTGGCATTTTTATAGGTTAATGCCCAGAATACTATCGGCGGAAACTTTGTATAGATGGCATAACGCAATGAGATGGCGGATCGGCATTTCATTTGCACCGCGTTCATATCTTGCATACATGGTCTGCGATGTGCCAAGATAGTCTGCAACTTCTTGTTGGGTCATTCCCCGGTTTTCACGTAATTCTTTGATTGTCTTTGTGTAGTATGGCTTTGTCATAGTAGATACTCCATATCTGGAAAATTTATAAATTCTCAAAAAAGGCGTTGTAATCAACGTTAAAAATCTTGGCAAGAGCGATCAGTTCGGATACACGAATGTTATAAGTACCACATTCAATCTGGGAATAACTGCTCCTGGAAATTTCCAATCCTTCCAGTTGCAAGCGGGCAACGATCTGTTCTTGGGTCAAATGAGATTGTTTTCGCAATGCGCGAATGTTATTTCCGATAGAAATATCTTGTTTGATTTTTTGCGCCATGTAATAAAACTCCAATCCAATAAATGCAATATATGAGTTGCATTTGCATTGATTTTAGAATTTTTTCATCATATAATTGCAATGTATTCATTGCAAAATAATTTTTGAGGATCAGGCAGGATAAAGGAGAAGAAAATGGACTATTTTAAACTGACAACACCACAGCGTAATATATGGAATTTGCAGAAATATTATTCAGATACCGCGATTAGCAATCAATGCGGAGCAATTTTTTATGAGGAAAAAAGAGATTGTGCATTATTGAAACAGGCACTATATGAGTTTGTAAAGAGTCAGAGTGGTATGCGCCTTCGCTTTGTGGAAAAAACACAGCCTATGCAATATGTTTCTGATATCGTAGAAGAAATACCGGATTTGTCTTTTGCTACCATGCAAGAATATGAAACTTATGCTAAGCAATTTGCAAAAGAACCTATTGGTCTTACCGAGAAAGCAATGTATAGATTTATGGTAATCGAGGTGGAAAATCACAGTGGAATCCTTGTAAATTTGAGTCATTTGATTTCTGATGCATGGACCTTCAGTATTATGGCAAAGCAGGTAGAGCAGATATATAATGCCTTAAAAACAGGTCAGAAGGACATGTGTGAGGAGGTGGATTATAGAGACTATATAGAAAATGAAAAGACGTATCTGACATCGGACAAATATCAGAAGGATGCTCTATATTGGAATAATAAATATATGCAGCAACCCGAAAAAACGGTTATGAAAACAGGTATCAGGCAAAATCATGCTATTGAGGCAAGCAGATACATCAGGCAGTTACCTGTGG
The DNA here is from genome assembly GCA_934352055.1 of uncultured Lachnospiraceae bacterium. Lineage (GTDB taxonomy): Bacteria > Bacillota > Clostridia > Lachnospirales > Lachnospiraceae > Pararoseburia. Next base: position 64,834 of record CAKRJY010000009.1, on the reverse strand, counting down.
AATTAGATCATGCAATCATCAATTATGGAAAGAAGTATCAAATAACCCCTGCTGTGTTATTTGAAACAGCCCTGATGATCTATCTGGCAAAGATCAACCCGGAAAATCGGCGCATTACTATAGGTGTACCTATCCTAAATCGCTGTAATGCGAAGGAAAAGAAAATTGCTGGAATGTTTATATCCACAATGCCCTTCACGATTGATATAGAAAATGATGTAAGTATTTTGGATATCAGTAAACAGATCACGAAAGGACATATGGAAATTTTTCGCCATCAGAAATATCCATATGCTGAAATTGTGGAATCTCTGCGGAAAAAATATCAATTTTCAGATAATCTATATGATGTGATGATGAGTTATCAAAACGCAACAACAGATATAGATGCCAGAACAGAATGGTATTCCAATGGATATAGTGAAGTGCCTTTTGTTATGCACGTGGATAACCGGGATGGTAATGGTACACATACCATAACCATAGATTATCAGACCTCGGTCTTTCAGGATGCGGCAGAAATTGCATATATTTTGAAACGTATAGAATATGTATTGTGGCAGATCTCGGAAGAAAAGGTAACGATGCTCAAGGACATAGAAATTGTTCCTTATGAAGAAAGAACAATACTGCTAGAAAACTTTAATGATACCTATGTGGAATATCCAAGGGAAAAGTGTGTTCACGAACTCTTTATGAAGCAGGCAAAAAAGACCCCGGAAAAGGTGGCATTGGTGTCGGGAGAAGAATATTTGACTTATAAAGTGCTGGATGAAAGATCAAGTGCATTGGCACAACGATTGCACGCATTAGGAGTGAGCAAAGGAGAAGTAGTTGGAGCATATTTGGATAGAACAAGTTATACTGTGATTTCACAACTTGCTGTTTTAAAGGCAGGTGGTATTTTCCTGCCGATCGATCATCGTTATCCAAAAGACCGAATAGATTATATGCTGATGGATTGTACAGTACGATTGGTAATAACAGATAAGGAACTTCCCGACGAGTGGGATGCAAATTATCTAAATCTGAGCCATTATCAGTTTGATGATATATGGAATAAGACAGTAACAGTTGAAGCGGACGATCCCTGCTATATTATTTACACATCCGGAAGCACGGGCAAGCCTAAGGGATGTATGTTAAAACACAAGGGATTAAGCAACTTCTGTTTAAATAACAATATTGTTCCGTATGCACAATCTTTAGAAAACCAGATAGTCATTAGTGTAAATACAATCTCCTTTGACTTCTTTATTGCGGAGACATTACTCCCTTTGGTACAGGGGTGGACAGTAGTTATGGCAAGTGAGGAGGAAAGTAACAATAAGGAATTATTCCGTAAATTGGTAGAAGATAATAATGTAAATATTATAGAAACAACGCCAACTCGGCTTGAACTGTATACAAAAGACGAGGAAGAAGATAGTTATTTCCAGCAGATGCAATTAATTGTATCTTCTGGAGAAGCACTTTCGGAAGTACTTCTCCAGAAGATTAGGGGAATTAGCAGAGCAAAAGTATTTAATCCACTTGGACCAAGTGAATGTAGTGTCTGGAATGTAGGAGGTGATTTCAAGTCTGACATCACCATCGGTTCCCCAATAGCCAACACACAAATCTACATTCTCGATAGGGACAACAAACCACTGCCAATAGGTGTTGCGGGAGAACTTTGCATTGCAGGAGCAGGAGTTGGTAAGGGGTATCTAAACCGACCGGAACTCACAGCGGAAAAGTTTGTGCCAAATTCATTTGCGACACCGGAAAATCATCATGGAAAAATCATGTATCACACGGGGGATCTGGCTTGCTGGAGAGCGGATGGAGAGATTGCCTATCTGGGAAGAATAGATACGCAGGTAAAGATAAGAGGACTGCGCATTGAACTGGGAGAGATCGAAAATGTGATGAGTGCTTTTTCGGGAATCCAACTTACAGCAGTCGCAGATAAGCGTGATGAGAATAACCGACAGTATCTGGTTGGATATTATACAGCGCAAAACGAGATTGATGAAAAGGAATTGAGAAGTCATCTGTCATCTAAACTGCCAAAGTATATGGTGCCAAATTATTTTATGCGTTTGGATGCTATGCCTATGACAGCCAGTGGTAAAACGGATAGAAAGAATCTTCCGGTTCCGGATTTTACAATGTCGGAAAGAGAATATGTGGAACCTGAAAGTTTGATCGAGAAAAAACTTGCAAATATATGGCAACAATATTTGCAGTTAGATCAAATTGGTAAAACGGATGATTTCTTCGCATGTGGCGGTGATAGTTTGATTGCTATTTCGATGATCACTGAGATAGAAAAAGAATTTGACGTGCAAATATCAATAAAAGATATCATGGAAAATTCAGTTCTGGAAAATCTTGCAAAGTGTATTGAAGGTGCTGATCATATTGTGAGGATAAAAGCCAATAAGAAAAATACATATAAACTTTTACCGCAGCAAAAAGCAATTTATGCTGCCTATAGTAGAGAACCAAAATCCCTAGTATATAATATGCCGGCAAGAATACGCATACCAAGTGGAATTGATAGAAATAGGTTGAAAGAAAGTATGATTCGGGCAATCCGACATCATAAAATTTTATTGAGCCACATAGAATCAGACGGGCAGGAATTAGTCGGCGTATATGATAATAACGTGGAACTGGTATTTGAACAATATGAGGAAAAGGACGCTAGCCAATTTGTAAGACCTTTTGATCTGGCAAAAACTCCTTTAGTCAGGGTGGGAATGACGGAACATGACATACTTTTTGATATGCACCATATTGTTTCAGATGGAGAGACACTGCATATTCTTTTAAGAGATATACTCGGAGAATATGAGGGAAAAATGATGTGTGATGAGCCGATAACATATGGAGATTATGCGGACTTTTTCTACAAGCAGGATATGACAAGGCATCAAGATTATTTTGTTGAACAATTAAAGTGTGATTTTGAACCGGTGATACTTCCTGCGACAAAGAAACCGGTAGAAGGAGGCTACTCAAAAGTATATCAGATACCGGAAGGTGCGAGTCTTGCAGTTAGAAATTATGCAAGAAAGTATAATATGACAGATACCATGGTATGCTGGGGAGCATATGGAATCCTTTTATCGAAATATAGCGGAAACAGCAGTGTATTGAGTAGTATTGTTCTTAAAAACCGTATCTATGCAGATACAAAGGATATGGCAGGAATGTTTGTAAATACACTCCCTGCACATATGGATGTTTCTGGTGCTGTAAAGGAATATATGCAGAGGGTAAAGCAACAGGTCTTGGGGTTATTTGAACATCAGGAATTACCATTTGCATGGATGGCAGATGCTGTAGGCATGGAGGATAAGAGGGTGATCAATACATCCTTTGTATATCAGGCAGAGGGTGATAAGAGGTTTGCTCTTGGAGAAGAAATAGTTGTGCCGGAGCCGATACCTACGAATACATCAAAGTTCGACCTCATGATGGAGTTGACTCCTGTCAAAGATGGATTGAAAGCCAGAATGGAATTTAATGGTGCAAAGTATGATGAAAACTTAATAGATAGGCTGATAATTGCATATACAAGAATTTTAGAACAGTTGGATAAAGAGGATGTATCAGAAATAGAGGTAATGTCGCCTGAGGAGTATCATCAGGTTATAGAAGGATTTAATGATACCTATGTGGAATATCCAAGGGAAAAGTGCGTTCACGAACTCTTTACGGAGCAGTCAAAAAAGACACCGGAAAAGGTGGCATTGGTATTTGAGGATAAGAAGTTTACATATAAACAATTAGATGAAATGTCAGATGCATTGGCGCAAAAGATGATTGATGTTGGAATTAAGATAGGTAATATTGTAGGTGCATATCTGGATAGAACAGAATTAACAGTTATCAGTCAGTTGGCAGTATTGAAAGTAGGCGGCATATTTTTACCAATCGATCACAGATATCCTAAAGACCGAATAGATTATATGCTAAATGATTGCAATGTCTCATTGATTCTTACAGATAGAGAATTAACAGATGGGTGGCACGTTAAGTATCTTAATTTGAGAGAATATGATTTTAGGGATACACTACATACAAATGTAAGATATTTATCAGAGGATTCTTGCTACATTATCTATACGTCCGGTAGTACGGGAAGACCCAAAGGATGTGTGTTGAAGCATAAAGGTATAGCGAATTTCTGTTTAAATAACAATATTGTTTCAGATGCACAATCTTTAGAAAATCAGATAGTTGTTAGTGTAAACACAATATCGTTTGATTTTTTTATTGCAGAAACCCTTCTGCCATTGGTACATGGATGGACTGTAGTTCTTGCAAGTGAGGAGGCAAGTAATAATAAGGAGTTGTTTCGAAAATTGGTCGTGGATAATAAGGTAAATATTATCGAGACAACGCCGACCAGGTTAGAACTATACATAAAAGATGAAGCAGGAACGGATAGTTATTTTCAACAGATACAACTAGTCGTATCTTCTGGAGAAGCACTTACAGACGTACTTTTCCAGAAGATAAGGGGCATTAGTAGCGCGAAAGTCTTTAATCCACTAGGACCAAGTGAATGTAGTGTCTGGAATGTAGGAGGTGATTTCAAGTCTGACATCACCATCGGTTCCCCAATAGCCAACACACAAATCTACATTCTCGATAGGGACAACAAACCACTGCCAATAGGTGTTGCGGGAGAACTTTGCATTGCAGGAGCAGGAGTTGGTAAGGGGTATCTAAACCGACCGGAACTCACAGCGGAAAAGTTTGTGCCAAATTCATTTGCGACACCGGAAAATCATCATGGAAAAATCATGTATCACACGGGGGATCTGGCTTGCTGGAGAGCGGATGGAGAGATTGCCTATCTGGGAAGAATAGATACGCAGGTAAAGATAAGAGGACTGCGCATTGAACTGGGAGAGATCGAAAATGTGATGAGTGCTTTTTCGGGAATCCAACTTACAGCAGTCGCAGATAAGCGTGATGAGAATAACCGACAGTATCTGGTTGGATATTATACAGCGCAAAACGAGATTGATGAAAAGGAATTGAGAAGTCATCTGTCATCTAAACTGCCAAAGTATATGGTGCCAAATTATTTTATGCATTTGGATGCCATGCCTATGACAGCCAGTGGAAAAACAGATAGGAAGAATCTGCCAGTTCCTGATTTTACATTTTTAGCAAATGAATATGTGGCACCCGAGACAGAAATGGAGCGTGATTTATGTCAATTACTAGGTGAAATCCTGCATATAGAAAAAGTCGGTGTGGAGGATGATTTCTTTGCATATGGCGGAGATAGCCTAGCTGCGATCGAGTATGTTGCTAAGGCACATGGAAAAGGCATCGAAATGTCATTGCAGAACGTTTTTGATTATCCGACAGTCAGAACTTTATGCAATTTCTTGAAAGGAGAAAAGAAAGAAAAAGTACGATATAAAGAATCAGATTTTGATAAATACAAAGATTTCTTTCATAAGAATGTTGTGGAAGAAGATGCTATCTTTGAGAAGCAAAGTTTGGGAAATGTACTTCTTACAGGGGCAACAGGATTTCTTGGGGCACATGTGCTTAATGAGTTGATGCAGAAGGAAAACGGAAAGATATATTGTCTTATCAGAGGTGATCAGGCGGATGACAGACGCGGGCGTTTAAAAGAAATTCTTCAATATTATTTTGGAGATAGGTATGTATCTGAGATAAATAAGAGGATTATTCCTATCATTGGTGATATTGAAAAAGAAGGATTATCTGATGAAATGCCTTCAGATGTGCAGACTGTAATACATACAGCAGCCAGTGTAAAGCATTATGGATCATATAGTTATTTTCACAGAGTAAATACAGAGGGAACATCACATGTCATAGAGTATGCCAAAAAGATGAGAGCAAAACTGATACATATTTCAACACTTAGTGTGAGTGGAAATAGTATGGCAGATGATTTTACCGTCTATCGTTCTGATGAGGAAAAATTCTTTTGTGAGACATCATTTTATATTGGGCAGCCTTTGGATAATGTATATATTCGTAGCAAATTTGAAGCGGAACGAAAAGTATATGATGCCATGTTAGATGGTTTAAATGCAAAGGTCATTCGTGTAGGAAATTTGACGAATCGTGCAAGTGATTATAAGTTCCAACCAAACTATACATCGAATGCCTTTCTTACCAGAGTAAAAGCAATCTTGGAATTTTCTTTATTCCCTAATTATCTGATACCATTGTATGCAGAATTTTCACCGATTGATAAGACAGCAGAGGGTATCGTTAAGATTGCGCAGTATGCAGATAAGCAATGTGTATTTCATCTGAATAGTGATAAAGTCATACATTTTAACCGATTCCTAGAGGTGGTGCACGAACTTGGAATACCTATGAAAGTGGTAAGTGGAGCAGAGTTCAATTGCGCACTTCAGGAGACGATGAAACAAAGTAATACAGAGTATATCTTTGAAGCATTTCAGAATGATATGGATGAACAAGGCAGGTTGGTATATGACAGTAATATCCGTATAGAAAATAAATTTACACTGTGGTTCCTAAGAAAAGTTGGTTTTGAATGGAATGAAACAGATATAAAGTATATTAGTGGATATATAGATTATTTTCGCAAGATAGGATATTTAGAAATATAGAAATTTGTAATGATAGAAGGGGGTGGATGTTGCACATCATTCTTATGTGGTATGAAACTGATGTATATGTCGGTAATCAGATCAGGTGGTATTCTTATAATAATTGTTGACGGAAAGCAAGGCTTGATGTGTTGCGGCATGATTATCTGTACGGTTATCTTTTATCAGGCATATGTGTAGTTTTCGTTGACTTTAGTAAATATATGTACTAAACTGTATATAACGCAATTACACAAATAGGATGATGTGTGAAAAAACGGAAACGATACCAAGTAGGAAGATATGTAGTTTTCGAGAAACAGAGGATGAGAGGCATGAAAAGCAAGTTATGTAAAAGATTGCTGGTAGGTGCAATGGCATGTTCGCTTCTACTGAGTGGCGTGGGTGGATTGAATAGTGTATATGCGGAAGAAGCGACCAGTGAGCAAGAGAGTGGGTATGATGTTGATAAACCTGTAATCGAATCCATTTCGATTGATAAGCAGGGACAGACCATAAGCAAAGATACCCCGGTAAAGATTTCAGTGAAGGCGTATGATCTGGGAAGCGGGATTAAGAATGTGAAGATAGGTGTGGCATCTGAAGCGTCTAATACATCTTATCAGGTAAGTGCATCTTATAATGACGTTACTAAATGTTATGAGTACACTATCTTGAATGCGCAGATAAATTCTTGTGCATTTAATGGGAAGACCTACCTTCAAAGCGTATGTGTAACGGATGCTAATGGAAATAGTGTATATGGTACGGTAGGATCAGGAATATACGCATCGGATAAGGATGATGCTTTATATTGGTTCAATTATCAGACGGATGACATGGTAAAGCCTACGATAGATTCTATAGAAGTTACACCTGCAGGAGGTACTGTTACAGTAGGTGATAAGGTGGAGATTCTAGTAAAGGCATCAGACGATGTTGCAATTGATAAGAAAAGAAATCCTAGTATTCAATTCTGTAATGATACATCTGCATATAAACAAATTAATACATACTTGCATTGGGATGACAGCAGACAAGGTTTCTATGGTGAAATAACTATTACAAATAAAACAGCCCAAGGGACTTATCATTGTGGATGGGTCGATGATATATATGATACGTCAGGCAATGTGAATTCTAGTACTGTTACTGATTTCCCAAATGCATGGTTTACAGTAGATAATCCAAATGCTGATATAAAAGCGCCGGTAATAAAGAATATCAGTATGACACATGTAGGAGAAACGGTTGGTGTAGGTGATGAGATTACATTTTCTGTAGAAGCAACAGATAATGTCGGTGTGTCTTCTGTTACAGTAGCACTTTGTCCGGCAAAAAGTGCAAATTATTTCGATAGGAAGACTCTTTATTTGAGTAAGAATGGAAATTCTGATGTGTATACAACGACGATAAAAGTGGATTCATCATGGTATGCTACAGAATGGTATATGGATAGTGTCGAAGTATCTGATACATCAAACAATTTCCTTTCAGCCCGTGGTTTTGATGGAAAAGCCTATACGAATTCTTTGAACAGTGTATTAGACAGTGGATTTTCGCTGGAGGAAAAATATTACGTTAATGTTAATCAAAACGGAAACTTTGTGTTGCCGTCTTATAGTGTCAGGCTTTTTTATTGTCAGCCAGATGCAACTATGCAGGTAGAAACAATCCAGATTCCTCGAAGAACGAAGGTAAGTGAACTCGCAGATTATGTCAAGAATAACTTCTCATTGCCGGAAATACATGGTGTCAATTTGGACGGATGGACATTTTGGGGTTACGGTTCATCATCTGGAAAATTAGTATTAGGTGAGGGAAATTGCGAAGCGCAATATGATAAAGAAAGAGTCTTATTTACTATATATAGTGAAGATGAGAGTGGTACTAATATTATTGCAACAAAAGGTATGTGGGGAACAGCAGGAGAAACACTGAAAACACCAATTTTTGATGGATATAAAAATTTACAATGGTATTGGGGAGAGATGGATCCGAAAGGAGATATTGCAGCAGAAGAGTTTGCAGGAACAGACTCCATTATCATTAAGAAAACACCAGAGAATTATGGACCGAATACGTGGAATGAGTATTACGCGAAGGTAACAGATGCTAACATTTCCACGGATAACAAGGATAATACCGGAGACAACAATAACACTGGTAATAATGGAAATACCAATGGTAGCAATTCTGGCAACACAAATAACAGTGGAAACAACAATAATACAAACAACAGCGGCTCAAATGGTAATGGTAGTGATAGTGCGATAACACCGGCAAAACCAGCCGTAACGTTACCGGAAACAAAGATCGCAGAAACTGTTACTGAGATTAAATCAGCAAAAACAGGTGTGACCATTAAAGTTGATATGGATGATGCGACTGTGGTTCCAAAAGAAATTTTAAAACAGGCACAGGGCAAAGATGTTAATGTTGTGCTGGAAATGAACGGTTATACATGGACGATTAACGGCAAAAATATTGCAGCATCTGATTTACAGGACATCAACCTTGAGGTGACACGTAATACAAATTATATTCCAAGCGGCATCGTATCAGCTATTGCAGGCAATAATCCTGTAGAGCAGATTTCGCTGACTTACAATGGAAACTTTGGCTTCAAGGCAGAGCTTACAATCAATGTTGGAAAACAGTATTACGGAAAATATGGCAATCTTTATTACTATGACAGTGATGGCAAGATGGTACTGATGAATGCGGGAACTATTGATAAGGATGGAAATGTGACCTTAGGATTTAGCCATGCATCTGAGTATGCCATTGTCATTACAGATGTTCCGGCATCACAAAATCAGAGTGATGGACACGCCCAAACAGGACAGAATCTTTCATCACCGAAGACGGGAGATACTTCTGTAAACTACCTGTATATTATGATGATGTTAGCAGGAACTGCAATGTTTGCGATGCTTGTATATGGTCTTATGAAGGATAGAACAAGTGCTAAGTAAATATGATAAGGAGGAAAAACATGAGAGGTATTGGTAAGAAAATTCTTTGTGGAATGACATGTGCTGTGATGGCATTTGTATCACTTGGATCGGTGAATTTGGTTCATGCGGAAGAAAGCGCGGACACAACAGGTCCGGTCATAGACTATGACTCGCTGGAAGTTGCAGAGGGTGGAACGACGATCAATGTTGGAGATCGTGTTCATATCAAGGTAAAGGTTACGGATGATCAAAGCGGAGTGGAACGTGTTTATATACGATACTGGCCAAAAGATTTTGAGTGGATCATTGGGCAGGAAACTTTTATGACGGAATTAGCCTATAATGAACAGACTGGATATTGGGAGGGAACGTCAAGTTCTGTTAGCAAGGAAACATACAACACACAGCATTATTTGTTATATGTATATGCAAGTGACAAAGCAGGAAATTCAACAGACGATGATGCAGGGTATTTGGAGCAACATAAGGATAAATATACGATCACAACGCAAGGCGGAGTGGAGCGCGAGTACAATGCGCCAATAATTACGGTTTCTTCTGTAAAAGTAAAGAAACAGAATCTGAAACCAGGGGATGAGAGATTGGTTCAAGCATCTGCAACAGACAGGGAAAGTAGAATTAGTCACATGGTCATGGTATATAAGACACCAGATGGTGATGAATATATCGAAATGTCTGACTATGATGGTGATGGTGTATATACAGAACTTATGCGGGAATGGTCACAGACAAGCGGTCAGATTACATCAGAAACAGAAAAGGGACTCTATCAATTACTCTGGGTAGAAGCATATGATAATCAGTTGAACAGAACCATTGTCTACAATGCCAATGCATCTGTCAGTGATATTAAGGTAAGTAGTTATTATGAACTCGTTGAAGACAACACTTATGAAAAATGTGAAAAAGCAGATTTGAGTGCGGCAGATTATTATGTAAGTGCAAATGGTAATATCAAGCCGTCGGATGTATATCCAAAGAAGACAGAGGACAATGTATCTACAGGCACCAACACAGGAGCAAGTGATAAGAATACTACGCCTGCTACAGAAACTACAAAGCAGATCATTATTTCTGCCACGGGTGAGGCAAATGTTTCCTTGAGCGGAACGGATGCTGTTTTAGCAAAGGACAATACGCTGAAAGTAGCAAAGATTGATAATAAGACGACACTGAACAGCGTAAAATCCTTGATTAGCAAGACAGTATCTGCTTTTACCGGAAATTATGCGGTATATGAGTTTGATCTGTTGGATGCAGCAGGAACCAGTATTCATGAATTGAATGGAAATGTTCAGATTACGATGCCCATCCCAGAGAATTTGAAAACATCCGGTAAGACATTGCAGGTTTATCGTGTAGATGGCGATCAATTAGTGAAGTGTCAAACAACTGTAAATGAGGGAAACATTTCCTTTATTACAAATCATTTCTCAACCTATGTTATTGTAGAAGAAGATGCACAAAGTCTTTCTTCTCCAAAGACAGGGGAATTCGGAATGAATTATTTCTTATTGATGATGTTTATGGTGGGTGCAGTAGCATTTGGCATAGTTACCTATGGGGTAGTAAGAGAAAAGAAAAATTAGAAACGAATAAATCAAGAGAAAGGGTGTGTGCAGTAGTACATGCCCTTTTATTTTGGCAAAAACAAAAGAAGAAAAGGATAAATAGCATGAAATTACAGAGAAAGACAATGTTAAGTCTATTACTTGCTTGTGCCAGTATTTTTACCGGCTGTGCAAAGATGGACTTAAAGGCAGACCGTTTTACCTTAGAGTTAGGAGAAGATCCGGCAGACTATGAAAGCCAATATGTATCAGTCAAAGGTGCGGATTTAGAGGATGTAAACTTTGATTTTTCAAAAGTAAATACAGATAAGGTTGGAGAGTATCAGGCAACTGCTAAGTTAAAGAAAAAGTCAAAGGAATTTATGCTAGAGGTAAAAGATACGACAGCACCAAAGATAACATTGAAAAAGGATATTCAGATACAGGCGGGAGAGGCACTGGAAATCACAGATGTTATCGCCAAGGTAACAGAAAAAAGCAAAGAGGTAAATGTAAAATATTCAGACCAAGAGCATGTGATAAAAAATGAAAAGAAGAAAATATCCGGTGTATTTGTGCAGGCAGAAGTGTTGCAATTTGATACCGAGGGGACATATGAGGAAAGTCTGACAGTAAACGATGCCCAGGGGAATAAAAAGGAATATAGTTTTACGGTGAACGTGGAGAAAAGTCAGGCACAAAAGGCGGCAGAGGAGGCGCAAAGATTGTCAGAAGAACAACAAAAAAGGCAAGCAGAGAATAATAGTAGCATTAGTCAGAAGACAAATGCCGGAGATTGGGTTGCAGAGTTATCCGTGGCACAACAGACAAACCAATTGATCGTAGTTGCAGCTCGTGGAACCTCAGCAACCATCTCTATGCATACAAAGGATGTAAATGGTATTTGGCAGCAGAATTTGGAAACATCCGGTTTGGTGGGAAGTGGCGGTGTGGGGCAGGCATCAGAATACGCATCCTGCTCGCCAAGAGGTGTTTGGGGTTTTAGCCGTGCTTTTGGCAATATGCCAAATCCGGGAACTGCCCTAGTCTATACACAGGTCGACGATTCTTATTATTGGGTTGATGATGTGAATTCGGTTTATTATAATCAATTTGTAAGTACCAATGAGGTGGTGCCGGATTGGAATTCGGCAGAACATATCAGTGCTTGCGGAAGTGTTTATAATTATGTTCTGGCATTGGATTATAACGCGGCATGTGTGCCGGGAAACGGATCAGCATTTTTTAATGGAAGACCGACGGCAGGTTGTGTGTCAGTTCCACAGAGTGCGATGGTGCAGATCATGCAGACAATACAGCCGGGATGTTTGATTGTTATTGATACGGCAGATGGGGTGAAAGGATATTGAGTATGCAAAAAAAGAAAATAAAACTTCTATCTATCATCATTATAATTGCTTTCGCGGTGCTCTTAATCGGCGGTGTTTCCTATGGCAGGTATTACACCAGCCAAAAGAAAGAAGCCGAAAAAATAGAGAAGGAAAAGGAAACACAGGAATACAAAGAAAATGCAAAAGCAGCGGAAAAGAATGCAGATCAAGACGATATAGAGGAACCAGCGACAACAGAAAAAGAACAGACAGTGGAAGAACCTGCAGATACAGACTTTGTGAAAATTACAGATTATATTCCGGATATCGTCATAGACCTCAAGTATGCGACAACAGATAATTTTACCGGAACCGTTATCTATGATTTTAAGGATGCTTATTTGCGCTATGGAACAGTAAAAAAACTTGCAGTGGCGCAGGAAAAATTCAAATCTATGGGATATTACATAAAAATCTGGGATGCATATCGCCCATTTGCGGCACAGGAAAAGTTATGGCAGGTATGTCCAAATCCACGCTATGTTGCCAACCCGGCGAATGGTATGAAAGCACATAATCTGGGTGGAACGATTGATATGACACTGGTGACGTTTGATGGAAATGAAGTAGAAATGCCGACGGCATTTGATGATTTTTCGCTCATGGCAGATCGCGATTACAGTGATGTATCGGAAACGGCGGCAGAAAACGCCAGAATGATGGAAAGCGTGATGGCAGAATGTGGCTTTCGTGGTTACGCAGGAGAATGGTGGGACTATTCCGATACAACAGCTTACGAAGCCTATGATTTCGAACCATAATTTCATAATTCTAAACTTTTCTTTAGAAAAAATCCCTTTAGTATCTTTGGAAACTGCGTTATGATGTATCAATGATACCATTATTCATCTTGCGACAAGTGAGATGCCATTTGGCGGTATTGGTGAGAGTGGTATGGGCGGTTACCATGGAGAAGCAGGTTTCGAGACTTTCAGCCATAACAGAAGTATCGTGGATAAGAAGACATGGATGGATTTACCGGTTCGTTATCAGAAATATACAGAAAAGAAAGGATCACTAGTAGGAAGAAAGATATGAGAAAAGGTACTGTGAGATCAATTTTAATGCTTGGAATTTTTTACTTTGTATTTCTCGGTGCAGAGTATTATTTTGATAATATGATGGCCTTTGTGACAGATGCAGATGGCGTGGTCTTAGCACAGAGTTATGTTTTAGGTAGTAGTGTGCTGGGTTTTCTGCTGTATGCACCAATGGAAAAAATGTTACCGGCAAAGATAAAGCGGCTGTTTTGGAGCGTGAGCAGTGCAGCCGTGATTCTGATGTTCTTTTTTATCAAGATTCATAGCGGATATGGACACACATTGCGCGCCGGTTTGTTTTTATTTTTGTTGCTTGGGTATTTTGGAAGTGGTGTGCATTATTTGGTTGCGCAGACTTTTGCGGCAGAAATCGAGACAGAACAATCACATTTGGCGCGAACGGTAGGCTGTGCCTATGCATTTGGGATTTTATTGCAGTTTATCAATAACAATTGTATTTCATCAGTAGCAGTACAGGTGGTTTTCTTATGTCTGGCTTTTGCTGTTATGGAAGGCTTATTTATGGTAAAAGCACAGCAGATCGAAACGCAAGGAGAAACACATCCGGTCATAGAAGCTGATGGTGCTGCGCGAAAGACGGGTATGCTGTTGATTTTTATTGTTGCGCTCATGACATTTATTTTTGCAACATTAGATAACGCGGTGACATTGATACATGCTGGTGGAGGTGCGGATATCGGACAATGGCCGAGACTTTTACTTGCGTGCAGTGGTTTGCTTGCAGGATTTTTATATGATATCAAAAAAGGTGCTTACCAGAACATCATCATGTATTGTGTGATGATGCTTTCAACGATTTGCGTGGTTGTAATCACGTGCGGTGGTCCATTTCTATTGGGACTTGTTGTATTTTATCTGTCAGCCGGCTTCTTTTCTATCTATTTTGCCAGCAGTTTTATGCGTCTTTCGTATGCAATGAAAGAGGGAAAGCTGTGGGCTGGATTGGGGCGTGCTGTCAACAATCTGTGTGTGGTGGGAACGGCTTCGATGTCACTGACACTGTTACATTCGCCAAGTTATGTCACCATTGTAATTGCGCTTGTGCTATTTGCCATTACAAGTGTTTTGATTTTTGTGTACCAGAGATCTGGGGATCAAATGCGATGGAAACAGGAAAATGCAATTTTATCGCAGGAAGCACAAAAAACAGAAAAAATATTAGAAACACATAAGAAAAACGAAGAGGAATGGCTTGCACTTTTTGCACAGGAGTTTTCCTTAACACCACGCGAAGTGGAAGTACTTGCGTGCATGCTTCATTCTGAAGATAATGTGACAGAGATGGCGACGCAGCTTGCTATTTCACGAGCAGCATTGTACCGTCATATTTCGAATATGAATGAGAAAACAAATACCAAGGCAAGAATTGGTTTGCTCCAATTTTATTATGCCTGGATGCAGGAAAAATAAAGGATTTTGACGATTTGAGACATATGTCAACTCCCATATTACGACCGCATATGTTAAAATTTTACCCATCATTAAGTAGTAAATACGATGTTGGAGGGTGAGCATATGCGACGACGTAATGTGGGAGTTTTTTGTTGTTTACTCTGCCTTGTACTGGCATGTTCTACCATGTTGTTTGGATGCGGCAAAACCAAACAGGAAGAACAAAAGAGCTCGACAGAAAAGAAAACGGAAAAGACGGTTGAACCGGAAGAAACAGGAGATGATGTAGCAGCAATTTTAAAAAATGCGAAGTATGTGGCTGTGATTCATATAAAAATTAATCCTGAATTTAACATTTATCTTGATAAAGATGAAAATGTCGTGGCATTGGAATGCCTGAATGCAGATGCAAAGGATGCATATAGCAAGAAATCGTTTGCCGGGAAATCACTGGATGAGACGTTACAGACTGTGGTTTCTATTGCAGCAGAGGAAGGCTATATGAAAGAAGATCAGACGGTAGCACTTACCATCACAGAATGTACGACTGATTTGAATGCTACCGAGTTACAAACCAAAATGGATAGCGTCGTAATGGAAGCGGCAAAGGAACAGGACATCACAATCACGACAGCGATGGATATGAGTGAAGAAGTCAGGACAGCACAAAAAGAGGCGGGATTGATCAAACAAGTATGTTCAAACTGTAACGGCACCGGAGAATGTCCGGATTGTGATGGCGGTCGTATGACGTGTCCTGCCTGTGGCGGTGATGGTATTGAGGAGTGTGGTAACTGCTTTGGTACCGGATTGGATCATGGAAATACATGTACTTTTTGCGGTGGCGCAAAGACACACACCTGTACACATTGCGGTGGTGTTGGCACAGCGATGGATTGTCCTGTGTGCGGTGGCAGTTTTAAGTGCGTTGTCTGTGGTGGCAGCGGTACACTTTAAAGTGGGATGTATGTAAGAAGATAATAGTACATAGATAAAAAGCGACAAAAGGAGGAAGACAACATGAAAAAAACAAAAGGAAGGATGCGTGGAATTTTATCACTGGTCTTAGCGATGCTTTTGACGGTAACGATGATTCCGGCACAAAAAGTATTGGCGGAAGATGGTACGTCAGGAAGTACGGCGGAAAGTACGGGGAATCTGACGTTTCAATATGAAGATACGGCACTGGAATTTGGTTATATACAGTGGAAAGACAATGCGGGAACTTGGCATACGCAGCAAAAGAATGACACAGTAACAGCGACTGCGGTAAGAATAAAGTATGACCATGGTGGACAATTAGAACCTGGAGCAGGTCTGTATCTGGATGGAAAAGATATTTTGAAAGACGAAGCAAACAAAACAGCGTTGGAATCAGAAAATGGACTTACCTTGGAAACAGATAAGAATTATGAATTTCAACATATTGCTTTTATCGCAGCAGGTGGTTCTGGCGGCGGAGAACAGCAACCGCAGCCTCCAGCATCACAGGGGATTGGATTTGTCTTAGAAGGCAATGCAAAAGATGAATTTGATAACTTGATTGCAACAGGAAATGATGCCAACAATATTTATGTAAAGGTGAATGAAGAAGCGCCTTATCAGAAAATCAGTGATTTGACAAAGGATAGTACAGGCAGCACACCTCTGGTTACCGTATCACCGGATGGACGTTATCAGTTTGCAAATACTGTAAAAAAGGTTTCTCTCTATGTAAAATATGATGCGAACTATATGGTACAGTTTACGCCAAATGCAGCGGGCATGGGATTTAGCGAAAATGCACCGCTTGTTTTGGATGGCTCTAGTTCACAGCATATCCAGATTGATAAAAAGGTCAACACGATTACATGGGCGTATGACGATGTGCGCTATGGTAAAGATGCCTATTTGGAGCATGGAACAGCGGAAATCATTGCAGTAGATGGAACACCAGTTGAAAAACTTCCAAAGGATCCGGATAATTTTGCAGCAAATGCAGGAAATAAAGATGGTGGACATTTTGCAGCAGCCCCTGGTGCTAAAATCACCATTAAGCTGACACCGGATTATGGTTATCAGTTATCGGGTGTGCAGTTAAATGGCGGCGCTACGTTAGAGGCACAAAAAGATGTATCTACGTTTACATTTACCATGCCGGATACGAGCGTTCACTTCAAAGGTATTTTTACAAAATCAGAAGACGCCGTAGTAACGACTGGAAATACAGTCAAAAATGCAGCAATTGCAAATGGTGCCAATGCTGCAAACAGTGGAAATCTGGAGTTGAAGGTTTCGGATAACACAGAGTATAACACAGCAGCAGCCACAGCTCTTGTTTCTGATGCTGTAGCAGCAGAGGCAGTAGACCTTTCTTTGAACCAGGTTGTCAGCAAAGGAAATGGCACCAATTGGGAAACTAGAATTACGGAATTTGAAAAACCAATCACATTATCTTTGGCATTGAAGGATTATGATGCCAATTATGATTATACGGTAGTGAGAAACCACAATGGAAAATTGACAGCACTTGATACAACAGCAATCAACGGAACGGTTTCTTTTGCAACCAATCAGTTCTCTACCTATGTTATTGTAAAGAAAGAAAAGAGTAAGACACCGGTTTATAGTACACAGGCTAATGCCGGCGCAGGTGCACCACAGACAACATTTTCGCAGACGACAAAGGAACTGTTAGATGCTATTGGTCTGACCGCGGCAGAAAAGAAAGCAATTGCAAATGGCGCCAATGCAAATGTTGTGTTAAATGTAAATGTTAAGACGCTGACAGAGAAAGAAGCAAAATTAATCGAAAGTGTCATTGGTAAGAATAAGATGGCAGAAACATATGACATCAATCTTTTGCTTCAGATTGCAGGCTTAGCGGATCGGAATATCACAGATCCAAGCGGTGCAATCGGTATTACCATCACAATTCCGGATAAATTTATTAACACAGATACCAGTGTGAAGAGAGTTTATCGTATGGTTCGTATTCATGATGGAAAAGCAACGGTCATTGACGGAACGTTTGATGCGAATACAAAACAATTTACATTTGCAACGGATGGATTTTCTACCTATGCATTGGTATATGAAGATGTGGCTGCAACTACAGCGACGACATCGCCAAAGACAAACGATACTTCATTACCTATCGCATGGCTTCTGCTTTTAGGTGCCGGTCTTTGCGGATGCATGGCAGTAACGCTCGTAAAAAAGAAAACGAAATAAAAAGTACATATGGTTGTAACAATATAGAACGGAAGAAGAGGAAGGTTGTTTGGGTAATTGAATAGTGATTAAAGAATGGCACTCTCGGGTAGATACTCGAGAGTGTTTTTTGAGGCAATAGGGGAGAACGTATTGGAAAAGTTGAATTGTGCGCCCAGCCAATTAATCTAACAGGTGGAAATCCGGTCTGCTTAAGGTTTAGCCAATCAACAGTAGTGAGTCTTGAGTTGATTGGAGTAGATGATAAAGAGTGTTTCATCACAGATATATTAGATAAGTTTATTTTCATAATATGCATAGTAATAAAATATACTGTGAGTTATCTAAAGCGAGGAGACTTATTATAATTAAATTACAAATTATAATCTGCAAAGATACAACTTTAGAAAGGGGACATGATATCTTGCTTTATCTACAAGAACTAAGAAAAATGAATGTAGATGAGCAAGAAACACAAAAATATGGAAAGGATTAGATTCAACAAAGACTGGACATTTAAAAATGATATAACGGGGGGAGATGAAATAAAAGTGACGCTTCCTCATGACGCAATGCAGACAGAGAAACGCCTTCAAAACATGAAGAACGGTGCAGCGGCGGGATTCTTTCCCGGTGGAAGGTATGTATATCTCAAAAATTTTTATGCACCACATGAGTGGGATGGTAAATGTATTTTGATTGAGTTCGAGGGAATTTATCAGAATTCCTCTGTCTATGTGAATGGAAAGTACATTGGGGGCTGGATATACGGCTATACGGGCTTCGTTCTTGAACTGTCAGAACAATTGAACTATGGCGAAGATAACGAGATAAGAGTCATAGCGGATAATACCAGGACGCCTAACAGCCGTTGGTATACAGGAAGTGGAATTTACAGAAATGTAAATCTATATGTGGGCAATAAGAACCATATTGCAGTTGATGGGATTCATGTTACTACAAAGAGTATTGACCCTGCTGTAATTTGTGTTAAGACAGAGATTGAAGCTACGGAAGAATGTGATGTGACAATCAAGGTTTATGATGGTGATACACTTGTGGTGAGCAGTGTAGGATTAAATGCAAAACTTACGATCAAGGATGCAAAGTTATGGAGTGATGAAGCGCCACATCTGTATAGAGTAGAGTGCAATCTTGTGAATAATGTAGGAGAGGTGATTGATAGGCAAGAGATTAAGACCGGTATTCGACTTTTGGCATGGAGTGCAGAGCACGGACTTAAAATAAATAATAAGTATGTAAAGCTTCGCGGTGGTTGTATTCACCATGATAATGGAATACTTGGAAGTAGAGCCATTGATTATGCGGAAGAGAGGAAGGTTAAAATTCTAAAAGATGCGGGGTTCAATGCCATCCGTTCGGCTCATAATCCTGCCAGCAAAGCTTTGCTTTCAGCTTGTGATAAGTATGGAATGTATGTGATGGATGAAGCTTTTGATCAATGGCAGTTTATGAAGGTAGAATATGATTATTCAATCTATTTTGATGAGCAGCATGAAGCTGACCTTCGCGCTATGATTAGAAAGGATATAAGTCACCCATCTGTAATTATGTATTCTATTGGAAATGAGATTGGAGACACAGGAAAACAAAGTGGTGTAGAAATTAGCCGCGAATTGGTTAGAATATGTCATGAAGAGGATAACACGCGACCTGTTGTGAATTGCATCAATCCGGTTGTATCCAGTATGGGGGGCTCTAAGTCAAAGTGTACATCTCTGGATGAGGTGAATCCTTATGAAGAGACGAAAAATTCTCAGGCAGCAGCAAGTTTGCTAGCGAATATTATTGTCACAGTGGTTCCATTTATTAAAAAGATAATGGGTAAACCGGAAAAAGTCGAGAAACTTCTTAGGCCATGTTTTGATGAACTGGATATTGTAGGACTTAATTATGCTGAGGATTGTTATGAACCACATCACAAACACGACCCGATGAGGATTATGGTGGGGTCGGAGACATATCCTCATTCCATGGCAAAGCGCTGGCCGCTAATTGAAAAAAATTCTTATCTGATAGGAGATTTCATGTGGACCGCTATAGATTATCTGGGCGAGGCAGGAGTAGGTGTGCCGATTTATGGCACTACACGGGGAGGATTTAATAGACCATATCCTTGCGTCAGCGCCGGATGTGGCGTTATAAACCTCCTTGGAGAGATGGAGACGGAAGGATATGCTGCAAATATAGCATGGGTATTGTATAAGAAACCTTACATAGCGGTTCGTCCAGTTAATCATTCGGGAGAAAAACATTTTTTTGGAATGTGGAGAGATACAGACGCTGTATCAAGCTGGAGTTTTAAAGGATGTGAAGGTCGAAAGGCTGAAATTGAGGTATATAGCATTGGAAAGTACATAGAACTGTTTCAAGATGGAGTATCGATAGGAAGAAAAGAATTGGTTGACACAAAAGCCTGCTTTGAGACAGTTTATAAGCAGGGAGAATTAAAAGCAGTAAGTTACGATGAATTGGGGAATGTAATTGCGGAAGAGACAATTAAGACAGCTGGCAAGGAGGATGTAATCAGAGTGATTCCTGAAAAGACGGAACTGTATGCAGATGGAGAGGATGTCACTTTTGTATTGGTCAAACTTACTGATCATAATGGTATCGTAAAACTGTTGGAAGATAGAAAGGTAATTGTTGATGTTACAGGTCCTGCCGAGATTATTGCAATTGGAAGCAGAGAACCGATTACTGAGGAACGATATACGGGAAATTGTTTTACTACATCCAATGGAACACTGGGATTTTATGTTCGCTCAACAGGAGAAGAAGGTGAAGCTATTATCTCAGTATCTGCTGAGGGGCTAGATGCAGTAGAAATAAGAAAAATTCAATGTTGTACGAAAAGAGGCTAGAGTTCATGAAAGGTAAATATATTTTTGGCTTGATCTACATATATTTACCGCTACTCACCCGGAATGGTTCGTAGCAGATGGAATCCATCCGAATGCGCTTGGAGCAGATAGGATGGCGGAACGTATAGCGGACTTAATGCGGATTGTGTGCTTTGCGGTAAGCACTAGGTGTCATGCCATAGTGTTCTTTGAAGACGCGGCTAAGATGAGAACTTACAGAGAAACCGCATAGTTCTGAAATGTATTCCAGAGAGAAATCACTGTTTTCTAGATACTGGCAGACGATGGCAAGACGTATTTCTATAAGAACGGTATTAAATGTTTTTCCGGTAGCTTCTTTTACAATTTTGCAGACATATTGCTTGGTGTAATGGACATATTCAGCTGTGGAATTCAAAGATGCAAATTGATAATTTTGTTTTAAATAATCGATGATTCTCTGATATTGGAGATCATTCTGACTTACCCGGATAGATGATTCTATCTGGGTATTTTCGTCTCTAAGCACATAGGTGAAAATAAGCGATAAACAGTTTTTCATAATATTATTTGCATATTTATTTTGATTGATATATTCAGCAAAGCAGTTAAGTGCTAAATCTTTAATGATTTCGTTGGCATTTGTTCGGATAATCAAATAGTTCATTTGATTATTTTCATTGAGACTATCCATAAGAAATGTGGTTAGACGTTTGTCGTCATGAAAGATATCTGAGTACTGTGCCGTGACAAAACTGCGTTTTAGGTTAAAACATATACAAATACTTTCAGGGACAGACGTAATCATATACTGAACATGAGGTGGTATGAAAATAAAGTCACCCTGAAATAAGGCAAACTGTGAATTTTTGATCGTAACCTCCGCCTTGCCTTCAATGATATAGAATAAAGAGTAGTATTCGCAGGAGTGAGGTGCTCCGCCGGGAAAATTGAACTGTTTTGCCATAGCGTAATCGTATCCGGGTAGAATATTGAGCTTTTCTGGAACAGTGCCAATATCCGTAATGTACTTTGGCAGATTGAGTTCTGGAGTAATAGCTATCGGAAAGTAAAATCGTGAAAGATTATGATTTCTAATGGCATAGCTGTTGAAGTATTCGATATAAGTATGATACTCTACGAAGTCTTTATTATTATCCGAATAGTCCAGAAATGCCATCTCCAGATTACTTAAGTTTTGCAAAATATGATAAATCTGATCAGTACCTTTTATTTCCATGGATAAACTCCTCTTTGAAAATGAAAACATTTGAAATGCTGAAAATACAGTAAAACATGACAATGGCATGTGGAAACTGTTAGTATAGAAATTATATTACGTTAATTTGAAAATTTCAATATGAGTTTCATCACAGATAAAAGTGGGAAGTTTTTTTTATGGGAGTGAAATATGTATGAATCGGTGAGATGTTATATTTTGAAATCAGAAGGTATGATTAAACTCGCAAAGGAAAAAGTTTTAAGGGCAATGCTATTAAAACGCTGAATTTAGGAGGAGAAAATATGGAGACAACGCAATTAAATATTGCAGATGAGAAATTTTCAAAAAAGAAGACATTGGGATTTGCATTGTTAAGATTAGGAAATATCTTAGCGGGACTTATGATAGGAGAGGTTACGTATTTCGCTACCAATAGTCTTGGCATTGCAGCAGCAGCGATTTCGATTGGAGTGGCTATTAAGACAGCAATTGATGCGCTTACGGATCTTGTGATGGGAACAATCGTTGACTCTACACATACAAGATGGGGAAAGGCAAGGCCATGGATACTTGCGTCAATCCCGATGTGGATTACACTTATACTCGTTTTTCTGGCACCAAGAGCGTTGATGAGCGATATGGGGTTGGTAGTTTATATTACGGTGTTTGCAACATTGCATAGTGCAATCTTTTCTACCATGACCAATATTGCATACGAAACAAATATTAAACGAAGTATCGTAAAAGAGGAAAACAGAATTAAAACACTCACGATTATAGGGGTTGTATTTGCTATTGGCTCACTTGGGCTTCAAGTGGCACTTCCGGCAATTATCAATGCATTTCACGGATCACAACAGGGATTTGTAATTCTTGTTTTGATTGTGGGAGTATTTGGAATCGTAACATCTTTAATTTCGTTTATGATATGCAAAGAATATACAGAGGAAGAACTCGCTTCTTTTGGTGGATATGATGCGAAGGAAGCAATAGAGAAAGTGCCTATTGGAACCTTTTTAAAAAGTGTGCTTAAGAATAAATATCTTATGATGTACACAGTAATTAATTTCTTATACATGCTTGTTATGATGAGTTCGTTTACAACGGGTCAGTATTATTTCCAGTATGTATATGGAGACTTGAGTGTGTTTTCTATCGTAATGGCTGTGTCTGTGGTAGAGATGCCGGTATTTTTCTTTATACCAAAGCTATGCAAGAAATTTGGTACTGCAAAAGTGATACAGATGTCCATTGTATTTGCGATGATTGGGGTGGTACTTCGTCTAATTATGCCATCATTACTTCCGATACAGATGATAGGATACTTATTTGTGAGTCTCCCTAATATTCTGGTTGCATGTGTTGGCTCACAGATAAATTATGAATGTATGGAATACGGACGGTATAAGACTGGTGTTATAGCAGAGGCAATGTATTCTTCATTTGTAAGTTTTGCACAAAAGATGGCTACCTCATTGAGCTCAGTAATCATCGGACTTATTTTGTCACTGACAAGTTTTGATTATTTGACGAAGGGTGTTGTAGACAATGGTTTTGATGATTGGGCAGAACTTGCAGCGCTTGGAGAAGCGGGATTTAATAAATATATTGAGGGTGGAGTGGACACTGTAAACTCTGCCATGGCGGGAATTAATTTTGCATTCAACTGGATGCCACTTATCTTTCTGGGAATATGTGTAATTTTATTTGCATTCTTTAACCTTGAAAAAGATTTAAAGAAACTTAGAGTAGAGAATGGATTGAATGAGGATGGAAGTCAAAAGAGGTAAGAGTATAAAATTCGAGGATAAATAGGCACGAGAAAAGTGGATAATGACTTGATGAGTCGTGTATGTGCTGGCAGAGAAAACTTTATGAAGCAGGAATCATGGGCAACGAAAAAAGCAATGATTTTGAAGGATGCAGAGGCATTTAAGGTATACAGACAGGTATATGAGTTATTGACGAATGAACTTGGAATGGAGAATATATGATTCAGGCAATAAATCTAAAAATCGCATATATGAAAAATCCGATAGGGATTGATGAAAAGAATCCAGTATTGACATGGAAATGTCGAGATGCGATAAAGCAAAGTGCATATGAGATTGAATACAATGTGCAAAGTTTTGGAGCGGAATGCAGAGAAACAAAGATTATCAGAGCAAATACAGATATCATGGAGTTTCGATTTGAGGATAATTTTAAAAGTAGAGATATCGTACGTTGTTGCATTCGCCTTACGAACGAGAATGGTATCCAGGGGGAGTGGAGCGAGTACGCAACATTTGAAATGGGTTTATTGGAAAAATCTGATTGGAAAGCAACGTTTATCATGGGAGATTATGACCATGAGAAAAATCCGAAAATAAGATATCCGGTAGATTACTTTAGAAAGAAATTTACGCTTTCTGGTAAAGTAAAGCACGCTCGATTGTACATGACTGCATGTGGCTTATATGAAACCTATTTGAATGGAGAGAAGGTTGGTGATCAGGTTTTTGCACCGGGGGCGACAGCTTTTCAGAAAAGGGCTCATTATCAGGTGTATGACGTGACGGAAATGTTCTCACAAAAGACAAATTCTTGGACAATAGAACTTGCAGATGGGTTTTATGCAAGTAAGACAGGGGTATTTGGAAAGGCAAAGACTTATGGGCATGAACCAAAAGTAATGGGGCAGTTGGAAATTGTATATGAAGATGGCACTGTGGAAGATGTATGCACGGATGAAAAATTTGAATGGTCGAATGATGGTCCAATCAGATTAGCGGATATGAAAGATGGTGAAATTGTAGATTATTCATGTACGCCATCCTACAGTGGGAACGCAAGAACGACCCAATATGATGGAATACTTTGTGCATCTAATAATGTCCCGGTAAGAGAGCAGGAGAGGTTTGCAAATCCGACAATCATAAAATGTCCGGATGGTCATACTGTTCTGGATTTTCATCAGAATATAGCTGGATATGTGGAAACGACATTATGTGGAGCAAATGGTAAAAAGTGCCAGATGGTATTTGGTGAGAAGTTGGATGAAAATGGAAACTTTACTTATAAAAACATCTCTTGGGAAGGTGAGTATGATACGTGCCATTTTCAGACAGTAGACATAATCTGTGATAGTAATAAACATGTATATAAATCTAAATTTACAGTAATGGGATTTAGATACGTATTGTTGCTTGAATGGCCGGAAGAGATAAAACCGGAAAACTTTACTGCAATTGCAGTATACAGTGATATGGATACTTCATTTGAATTTGCATCATCTGATAATATGCTCAATCAAATTGTAAAAAATACATTCTGGAGTGTAAAGGGAAATTTTCTTGATGTACCAACTGATTGCCCTACCAGAGAACGTGCCGGATGGACTGGAGACGCACAGTTATTTTTTAATACGGGAAATTATATGATGGATCAAAGAAGCTTTTTTCATAAATGGCTTCAGGATGTAGTTGATTCACAGAAAGAAAATGGACTTATTTATAATATTAATCCATCAAACCCAAATAATCCTCAGATTTTGGAGTGGCTGTCTGTGGAAGGCGGTGCCGGATGGGGGGATGCTCTTATAATGATTCCATATTATTATTGGAAACGATATGGAGATGACTCTCTTATGAAAAAATTTTGGGAGCCAATGAAAAAGTGTTTTGAATTTTATAAGGGAAGAATGGGAAAGAGAAATCTTCTTTCATTGCTGTATCCACCAAGGACTAAATTTGACAAATATCTGTGTGCTTGTGGAAGAGATTTTGGCGAATGGACAGAACCAGAGGACTGCGCTCCGTCACAATATAAGATGATGATACCTATGGTGGAAGAGGCGACGGCATATCTTTCCTATGATGCAGCTCTTATGAGTGAGATGGCAATGTATATGAAAGAGAATGATCTTGCGGATGAATATAAAAAGATTGCAGAAAAAACAAAAGAATCCTACAACTATTATTTTGTAAAAGATGGAAAGATTGAGACGAATAGAATGTGCAAGTTTGTACGTCCATGCGGATTAAAACTTGTTGATGATAAGGTTAGAAGCGTATTACTCAGTAAAATCGTAAAATTAAATCGTGAGCGTGACTATAAGATTGGTACCGGATTTTTGAC
The DNA here is from genome assembly GCA_934352055.1 of uncultured Lachnospiraceae bacterium. Classification (GTDB taxonomy): domain Bacteria; phylum Bacillota; class Clostridia; order Lachnospirales; family Lachnospiraceae; genus Pararoseburia. The sequence continues at coordinate 38,451 of CAKRJY010000009.1, read as the reverse complement.
GACACCATTTGTATTTGAGTGCTTATCTGAGGCAGGTGAATCTGACGATGCGTATCGCATGCTTGTAAATCCGGAATTGGGATGGGTACAACAGATTAATAATGGAGCAACTACAGTTTGGGAGAATTGGACAGATGATGCATCACTGAATCATTATTCTAAGGGAGCTTGTTGCCAATGGATATTTGATACTGTATGTGGTATAAAACTCAGTGAACAGAAAAATTATTTTATAATTAAACCGCATTTAGTGAGTGATCTAGATGAGATTGAAATGTTATATGATTCTGTTTATGGTAAAGTGGTGAGTGGTTGGAAGCGAGTGGATGGTTCTGTTAGATATCATATTGTTATTCCTGCGAATACTGAGGCAGAGGTTACCTTACCGGGTGAGGAGACAAGAGTTTTATGCGCTGGAAAATATGACTTGTAGGAAGTAGGGAATTTATTCAACCACTTATTCTGTAATGGCTTGATCAAAAAGAAATACCAAAGCAACTGATAATACAAGTACAAGTAAAGGCACAATCAAAAACGTTCCAAATACCCACAACCATACATGATGATTTGATAGAATGCTCCCACAGGCAGAAACGCTTGTGGGGGCGTTCTTTTTGCCTGTGATGATGTCTGTTTTTTATATCTGGAGAAGCTGCTGCTAATGCCAATACACATTGAAACCCATGAGGTTTTATGGTAGAATGGGAACGAAATTTGGAATCCTTTCTGCTCTATAGGAGAAAGGTGGTTTGATGTATAGTAATGTGATGACAATAACGGCGCAAAGCCGCATAAACAGGAGGTCTTATTTATATGGAAAGTTACAAGAAGGAATTCATTGAGTTTATGGTAGAGAGTGATGTTTTAAAATTTGGCGATTTCACATTAAAGAGTGGTCGTAAATCTCCATTTTTTATGAATGCCGGTGCATATGTTAGTGGCTCACAGCTGATGCGACTGGGTGAGTATTATGCCCGCGCGATTCACGATGCATATGGCGAGGATTTTGATGTACTGTTTGGACCGGCATACAAGGGGATTCCGCTCGCTGTTATTACAGCAGAGGCATTCTATCGTTTGTACGGTAAGGAAGTAAAATATTGCTCAGACCGTAAAGAAGCAAAAGACCATGGCGCAGATATGGGTTCTCTTCTGGGCTATAAAATCAAAGATGGCGACCGCGTGGTTATGATTGAAGATGTGACAACTTCCGGCAAATCTATGGAAGAGACCGTTCCAATCGTACGTGCACAGGGAGATGTTACCATCGTTGGTCTTATGGTTAGCCTGAATCGTCAGGAAGTCGGACTTTCCGGAGATCGCAGCAAATCAGCATTGGATGAAGTGGCAGAGACATATGGTTTTGCAACAAATGCCATTGTATCTATGGATGAAGTGGTAGAGCACTTATATAATCACGAATATCAGGGTAGAATAGTTATTGACGATTCTATGAAGGAGTCTATTGACGCATATTACACAGAATATGGCGTACAGTAGAACTGATGGTTATATGAAAAAAGAAAAAAAGGGCAAATATCATGTGTTGTTTGCACTGTATCTGGCATTATTAATATATTTTTTGTTTTTTGCAGAGTCATTTCGGGAAAGTACACCGGATTATTATCGATATAATCTGATCCCGTTTCAGGAGATTATGCGTTACCTACGTTATTATCGTTCGATTGGCATAGGTAGAGTATGCTTGAATTTGCTGGGCAATATCATTGGTTTTGCACCATTTGGGTTCTTTTTACCTTGTATCAGTACCAGAAAATTAAACTTTGGGGCAGTGACGTTATTTTCCATGGAATTTTCGATTACAGTGGAAGTGATTCAGCTAATTACGCGCGTAGGCTGTTGTGACGTGGATGATGTCATCTTAAATACATTAGGTGGCATGCTGGGTTATTTGTGTTACTGGATTTGGAGGAAAGATAAGCATGAATCGAAGAAATAGAAGATATAGCGGGCAAAAGAAACCGTTATCCACACCATCGATTGGCGCAGCTGTTGGCGGTGTAGCATCGCTTCTTGTTATGGCATTGGCACTGTTAATAGCTTCACGTACCGATGGAGCAAGTGCAAATATCGTAGGTGGAATCTGCGTGCTGGCTATGATTTTTTCTGTTGCGGCATGTGTGGTAGGAACGCGCATGCTGCGCAATGATAATTTTGAAAAAATATCCCGCATGGTAGGCGTGATTGTACCGGCTATTGCAACAGCGTGCTGGATTATCTTGTATTGCATTGGGATTTTAATCGGATAGGAATCCAAAAAAGAAAATAGTAGGAAGTAATAATGAGACAGTTGGAACAGATGGAAGAATATGAAGAACGTTTTTCGCTTGTGAGTGAGCGAATAGAACAATTGGAGCAGGATGCGGAGATTGTAGAGCCATTTGCATCATATTTCCGTGAAGTGGCAGCCTTTCTTAGTCTGGTGAAAAAAAGTTATGCATGTATCATAGAAAAAACATATGAGACATATGCATTAGAACAGCGTCAGCAGATGCATGATGCGTTGTATGACCGCCTGCGACCTGAAGTATACGACAAAAGTTATCTGAATCCGGCGTATGCGCAGCGCATCTTGGGAAAAGAATTGGGTGGCATGCTGAGTATGTTGTACGCCGATTTATTGTCGACGATACCGGATGCATACGAAGGCCGCTTGGATCTGCTTTGTATCTGGAGCGAATTATTTGTAGAAATGCATGGATTTTTCGTGGAAGAGACACAGGAGCAGGAAGAAGGGCTGGTGGCCTTTTCCGAGGATTCAAAGCAGTGGATTGCAGGCAATGTAAAAGATGCGATTTATTGGTTTTACCATGATTATGCAGAGATTTTTGTGCCGGATACCATAAATCCGATGATCGATGCTTCGTACGATTTTTTCACAAAGTGGATAGAAGAAGCAGACTTGTCGGATAATCGCTATTTATACCGTATTGGTGCACCAATTGGAAGTAATGAGCTTTTGATGGCAGATTATTTACGACAGATGCCACAAGAGAAGATTGATGCCATGGCGCACACCTTTACCGAGGGCTATCGCAAAGGCTTTGAAGTTACCGGAAAAGACTTAAAGGCGAAAAAGACAGTAAAAATAGAGGCACCTGTTGGTATGGAGCGTATGGTAAGAGCTGCAATACAGCAGTTTGCCGAGATGGGATTACAGACGACTATTCTGCGGGAAGCTACCATTTCTTTGTATGGCAGAGGCGGCGGCAAGCGAGGCTATTATAGTGTTTCTATGAACCGTCAGTTTGATTATGATCATAAGGATGACAAGGCGTATTATTTTGACAAATCATTTGTGGAAAGACGTCTGGAAATCATGCGCGATACCTTTGAAAAAGAAAAGGATAAGGCACTTGCTTTTGGAGGTCCTGCAGTCGTTGAGGTCTTTGGAGAAGAACCATTTGCACCCCAAAATAAAGAGGCAAATGCAAAATATACAGATAAGCAGAATTCACTGAATGTGTATAGTGCAATCGAATCCGGAAAAGTCACAAATACGTATATTCCGGGAGAAGCTTACAGTTTTACCATTATCGCATATCCGGTGCCCGCAATTGGAGACCAGTTCGAAGAGATTTTTGAAAAAACGGTATTACTCAATACACTTGATTATGAAAAATATCAAAACATACAGCAGCATATCATTGATGCTTTAGACAAGGGAGAAAGTGTCCATGTGACAGGACGTGGTGCAAACCATACCGATATTACGGTAAAGCTGCATCCATTACAGGATCCGTCTAAGGAGACCATTTTTGAAAATTGTGTTGCCGATGTGAATATTCCGGTAGGTGAAGTATTTACATCACCGGTGCTTGAGGGTACCAATGGCGTCTTGCATGTAACCCAGGTTTATCTGGGAGAACTTTGCTACAAGGATTTGGAAATCACATTTACCGATGGAAAAATCACAGCATATCGATGTGCAAACTTTGCTACAGAGGAAGAAAATAAAAAGTATATTCAGGATAACGTGTTATATCATCATAAGACATTGCCGCTGGGAGAATTTGCAATTGGAACAAATACAACAGCATATCGCATGGCAAGGGACTATGATATAGCAGATAAACTTCCGATTTTAATTGCAGAAAAAACAGGACCGCATTTTGCTGTTGGTGATACCTGTTATTCGCATGCGGAGGATGTTGCAATGTACAATCCGGATGGAAAAGAAGTTGTAGCGAGGGATAATAGCGTATCACTGCTTCGAAAAGATGAAGCAACGGCAGATCAGGCATATTTTAACTGTCATACAGATATCACAATTCCTTATGATGAATTGGGAGATATCGTTGTACAGTGTGAAGATGGCAGTGAGGTAACCATCATTTGTGAAGGTAGATTTGTTTTACCGGGAACAGAAGAGTTAAACGAAGAGTTGGATCGATAAAAACACAGAACATGAAGGAGGATGAAAGATGGCAAAAGTAGGAATCGTAATGGGAAGTGACTCAGATATGCAGGTTATGGCAAAGGCAGCTGAGGTGTTAGAACAATTAGGGATTGCGTATGAGATGACAATCATTTCTGCGCACAGAGAACCGGATGTATTCTTTGAATACGCAAAGGGCGCAGAAGCAAGAGGTTTTAAAGTGATTATTGCAGGTGCTGGAAAAGCAGCGCATCTTCCGGGAATGTGTGCAGCTCTTTTCCCAATGCCGGTTATTGGTATTCCAATGAAGACATCTGATTTGGGTGGTGTAGATTCTTTGTACTCAATTGTACAGATGCCAAGTGGTATTCCGGTTGCAACGGTAGCAATCAATGGTGGTGCAAATGCCGGTATTCTTGCGGCTAAAATTCTTGCAACAAGCGATGATGAGATTTTGCAGAGATTAAAGAAGTACAGCGAAGATTTGAAAGATCAGGTGGTAGAGAAAGACCAGCGCTTACAGGAAGTAGGCTATAAAGCTTATATGGAAAAATAATAGGAAACGATGTGCTAGGATATATTAGAAAGTCTAATATATCCTAGTAGTATTTATTAATGGAAATTCTAAGAAGCGGGAATTATAATTGTACTATAGAACACGAGCGTCAAAGGGCTTGTTACCATTCTAAGTGCTCGTAGTAGCAGGGAGGAAAAAACATGGATTACAAAAAAGCAGGTGTAGATATTGAAGCAGGATATGAATCTGTTAAGTTGATGAAAAAATACGTGCAGGAGACCATGCGACCAGAAGTATTAGGAGGTCTTGGTGGATTTTCAGGTGCGTTTGATTTAGGATCGATTAAGGATATGGAAGAGCCGGTACTTCTTTCCGGAACAGACGGATGTGGTACAAAGGTAAAACTTGCATTCTTAATGGATAAGCATGATACCATCGGTATCGATGCAGTTGCTATGTGTGTAAATGATGTGGCATGTGCTGGTGGGGAACCACTTTTCTTCCTGGATTACATTGCATGTGGAAAGAATTATCCGGAAAAGATTGCTACGATTGTTAGTGGTGTGGCAGAGGGCTGTAAGCAGTCCGGCTGTGCATTAGTAGGCGGTGAAACTGCAGAACATCCGGGTCTTATGCCGGAAGACGAATACGATCTTGCAGGATTTGCAGTTGGCGTTGTAGATAAAAAAGACATCATCACAGGCGAACATGTAAAAGATGGTGATGTACTCATTGGTATGGCATCTACTGGTGTTCATTCCAATGGATTCTCTTTGGTGCGTAAGATTTTCGATATGACAAAGGAATCTTTAGATACATATTACGATGAACTTGGCATGACACTTGGTGAGGCATTGCTTGCTCCAACAAGAATTTATGTAAAAGCTTTAAAGGCAGTAAAAGATGCCGGTGTTACGGTAAAGGCATGCAGCCACATTACCGGCGGTGGTTTCTATGAAAATATTCCACGTATGCTTCCGGAAGGCAAGCGCGCAGTGGTACAGAAGGATTCTTATGAAGTGCCTGCAATCTTTAAGCTGATGGCTAAGAAAGGTAATGTAGAGGAACAGATGATGTACAATACCTATAACATGGGACTTGGTATGATTGTTGCTGTTGATCCAAAAGATGTAGATAAGACAATGGAAGCAATGCGTTCGGCTGGAGATATCCCATATGTAGTTGGAAAGATTGTCGATGGTGAAAAGGGTGTAGATTTATGTTAAAAATAGCGGTTTGTGTGTCTGGCGGAGGAACCAATCTGCAGGCTATTATAGATGCTATTGCGGCAGGACAAATCCAGAATACAGAGATTTCTGTCGTGATTAGCAACAATCCGGGGGCATATGCCTTAGAACGTGCAAAAATGGCAGGTGTGGAAGGTATTTGTGTGTCTCCAAAATCTTATGAGACAAGAGAAGCTTTTAACGAAGCCTTTCTGCAAACATTGGATTCTTATGATGTGGATTTGGTTGTATTGGCGGGATTTTTGGTCGTTATTCCAAAAGCAATGATCCAGAAATATCGTAATCGTATCATTAATATACATCCGTCGCTGATTCCTTCTTTCTGTGGTACCGGATATTATGGATTAAAGGTACACGAAGGTGTTTTGGCAAGAGGTGTTAAGATTACAGGTGCTACCGTTCATTTTGTAGATGAGGGGACAGATACAGGTCCTATTATTTTACAAAAAGCTGTTGCAGTGCAGCAGGATGATACTCCTGAAATATTACAGCGCCGCGTGATGGAAGAGGCGGAATGGAACATTATGCCACAGGCAATTGATCTGATTGCCAGAGGTAAAATCAGCGTTGTGGATGGAAAGGTAAGAATCGCGGAGTAAGAAAGTGAGAGGTCGATCATATGAAAGTATTAGTTGTAGGTAGTGGTGGACGTGAACATGCCATTTGTATGAGTGTGGCTAAAAGCAAGAGAGTAGACAAGATCTACTGTGCACCGGGAAATGCAGGTATCGGACAGATTGCAGAATGTGTGCCAATCGGTGCGATGGAATTTGATAAACTGGTAGCATTTGCAAAGGATCATGCGATTGATTTTACCATTATTGGTATGGATGATCCGTTGGTTGGCGGTATTGTAGATGCTTTTGAGGCAGAGGGCTTAAAAGTATTTGGACCGAGAAAAAATGCTGCTATTTTGGAAGGAAGTAAGGCTTTTTCAAAGGATTTGATGAAAAAGTACAATATTCCTACGGCAGGATATGAACGCTTTGATCAGCCGGAGGAAGCAATTGCTTACTTGCAGACAGCAAAAATGCCAATCGTTTTAAAAGCAGATGGTCTGGCACTAGGAAAAGGTGTCTTGATTTGTAATACACTTGAGGAAGCTGTCGAAGGTGTACATACCATTATGATGGATAAAAAATTCGGTGATGCCGGAAATACCATGGTAGTGGAAGAATTTATGACAGGGCGTGAAGTTTCTGTACTGTCTTTCGTAGATGGAAAGAGCATTCAGATTATGAGCAGTGCACAGGATCACAAGCGCGCTGGTGATGGCGATACAGGTTTGAATACAGGCGGTATGGGAACATTTTCACCAAGTCCGTTCTATACAAAAGAAGTGGACGAGTTCTGCAAGAAATATGTATATCAGGCTACCGTTGATGCTATGGCAGCAGAAGGCAGAGAGTTTAAGGGTGTCATCTTCTTTGGACTGATGCTTACAGAAGAAGGCCCAAAGGTGTTAGAGTATAATGCACGTTTTGGTGATCCGGAAGCACAGGTGGTACTTCCACGTATGAAGAATGACATTATTGATGTTATGGAAGCGTGTGTAGATGGTACATTAGACCAGTTGACGTTAGAGTTTGAAGATAATGCAGCAGTGTGTGTTGTGCTTGCCTCCGACGGCTATCCGGTTTCTTATGAAAAAGGATATCCAATTACCGGATTTGATAAATTCGATAATGAATCATATTTCTGTTTCCATGCGGGAACAGCATACAATGATGCAGGAGAGATTGTGACAAACGGTGGTCGTGTTTTAGGTATCACAGCAAAAGGTGATGACTTAAAGGATGCGAGAGCGAAAGCTTATGCAGCAACCGAGTGGATTTCGTTTGAAAATAAATATATGCGTCATGACATTGGAAAAGCAATTGATGAGAGCTAAAAGAAAGATAGTCGCAGGAAATTTCCTGCGACTATCTTTTTTAATCAAACCGTTTCTTATCGAAATTGATTGCAATCGGCTTCATAAAAATAATCAATTGCCTCTAATCTTTTTTCTAAGTCTGCCTGATCAATATCTTCTGCCGTACAGAAGTCTGAAAGGCTGGCATAACGGTCTCTTAAATTCATATTCACGACACTAAGTAACATCATAGGGTCTAGTGGTAAATTCATTTTCATTCTCCTTTTATAAAACATAAGAAAGCGAAGATAGTTGTTCCACCAAAGGGGAACGCTTTCTAAGACATATATATTATATGTAAAATCATAAAAAATGCAAATGAAAATGTAGGCTTTCTAAGATTAGTCTGTGAACTGCGCAAGTGGCTTTTTGAGCAGTGGATACAAAATCGTGGAAAGAATAACACCGAAAAGTCCCTGTACAATATTGAATGGAATACCGCTTGCTGAGGAAGCTACGCCTGCCGCAAGGCTGGTGCTTGAGAAACCGTCACCGGTCGCAATGGCCATCAAAAAGATTTCAAATACAAAGTAGCCAAAGACCATGAAAGCTTCACCAATCGTACCGCTGATGGCTGTAAAAGCTGCCTGTTTGCCGGCAGAAACTTCGGAAAGCTTTTTCGTAAAGGCACGGAATATAAGGCTGGCAAAGACAGCGGTCAATGTTTTGATTACAAAAGTCGCTGGAGCATAAGAAAAATAGCCGCCGAACAAATCAGAGAACATAGAACCGATACCAGCTGCAAGACCACCATAGACAGGTCCAAGCAAGAAACCAGACAACAATACAATGGAGTCTCCCGGATGAATGTAACCCATGGTTGGGGTTGGCACTTTGATGATCATGGTAGCTACACAAGTGAGTGCGGCAAATAATGCTGCAAAAATTAATTTTTTCGTCTTCATATATTTTTTCCTCTTCTTTCTATCATTCCGGAAAAAGCAGTTGCTTTTGTGCCGGTAACTGAGTATCATTATATGCATAATTGGTTATATGAAAATAACCATTTTAAACAAATTTGACCATACCAGATAAAGAAATATGATAAAACATAGGGATATACTGGGAAAATATAATTTTGTGGGGAGAATTTATGCTGACATATACATTTGAACAACGAAATGACAAACCGTATTATCAATTTTTATATGAATGTATCAAAGAGGACATTGAGAAAGGAAATCTGACAGAAGGAGCCAAGCTGCCATCCAAACGTGCTTTTGCAAAGCATTTAGGTCTTTCTGTGATGACGATAGCAAGTGCCTATGAGCAGCTGCTAGTAGAAGGCTATATCGTTGCAGAAGAGAAAAAAGGATATTACGTAGCTGCCGTACAGCCACAGATGAAGGTGAAAATACCCATGCAGCAGGAATTCCCTGAGATTTCGAAAGAGGAGACAGAACGGGCATGGTATATGGATTTCGCATCAAATCATGTGGCACGCGATCGTTTCCCGATGAATACCTGGTCTCATCTGATGCGAGGTGTATTAAATGATGCTGCACAGGATGTTCTAAAAAGTACACCGCCGCAAGGAGTATATGCGTTGCGACAGGCGATTGCTGCCCATCTGTTTCATTTTCGCGGGATGCGTGTGGTGCCGGAGCAGATTGTCATTGGAGCCGGAACAGAATATCTGTACCATCTGCTGATTCAGTTGCTCGGGCGTGAGCACATTTACGGAATGGAAAATCCCGGCTATCAGAAGCTGGCAAAAATATATGCAGGAAATGGCGTAAATCATCGGTATGTGGCGTTGGATGCACATGGTCTGTCTATGACTTCTTTAAGAGAACAGGCGGTGGAAATCATTCATACATCACCGACACACCATTTCCCGACAGGGATTGTGATGCCAATTAGCCGTCGCCAGAAGCTATTGGCATGGGCGGCAGAAAAAGAAGGTCGCTACATTATAGAAGATGATTATGATTGTGAGTTCCGTTTTGGCGGCTTGCCGATTCCAACATTACAAAGCATTGATACGGCGGGGCGGGTGATTTATCTGAATACGTTTTCAAAAAGCCTTACCCCTTCGATTCGTATCAGCTATATGGTGCTTCCGCAGGCACTGGTTGAGACGTTTCAGGAGAAGCTTGGCTTTTATGCATGCACGGTATCGAATTTTGAGCAATACACATTGGCGGCTTTTTTACAGCAGGGGTATTTTGAAAAGCATATCAACCGTATGCGCAATTTTTATAAAAATCATAGAAACCAGGTGATTGCGGCGCTAAAGATAAGTGCATTGTGGGAGATGGCATCTATTTATGAGGAGGATTCCGGTCTGCATTTTCTTTTGCATATAAAAACAGAAAAAGAGGATGCTGCAATCAAGGAAGAACTGGCAAAAAAGGGGATTCGCTTGCGCAGTATGTCCGATTACAGCTATGAAAAAAGTGTGGTCAGTCCGCATACATTTATCATTAATTATACGGCGATTGAACTGCAAAAACTGCCGGAAATATGGGAAGAAATCTATAAAGTTTGTAAAGACTAACAATGTCCTCTAGAAAAAACATGAATTTGCTCGAAACCGATTGAAAAATAAATTATGCGTGATAGAATGATGGATGGAAAATAAGAAATGTAGGAAAGGAAACAGTTATGTTTGGATTTGGACAGTTAATTGACATTTTGAAAAAAGACCCAAAGAAGATCGTTTTCACAGAAGGAACCGATCCTCGTATTCTTGAGGCATCCTCAAGACTTCTTGCTTCAAACTTTTTGGCACCAATCTTAATCGGTAAGCCGGAGGAAATTGAAGCAGCTGCGGAAGAGAGCGGATTTAATATTCGTGGTGCAGAAATTATCGACCCGAATAATTATGACAGAATGGATGAGATGATTGAGCTTTTCTGTGAACTCAGAAAGAGCAAGGGTGTTACACCAGAACAGGCAAGAGGCGTTCTTTCTCAGGCAAACTACTTTGGTACGATGCTTGTAAAGATGGGTGTTGCTGATTCGTTGCTTGGAGGAGCAACCTATTCTACAGCAGATACCGTTAGACCAGCTTTACAGTTGATTAAGACAAAGCCAGGAAACTCTATTGTATCTTCATGCTTTATCATGGTTCGTCCAGCTGCTACCGGTGAGAATGAAGTACTTGCTATGGCAGACTGCGCAATCAATATTCATCCTACAGAAGATGAATTGGTTGAAATCGCTGGAGAGACAGCAGAATGTGCTAGAATCTTTGGTATTGACCCACAGGTTGCATTCCTTAGCTATTCAACACTTGGCTCAGGAAAGGGCGAAGATGTAGATAAGATGCGTAATGCAGCAGCTAAGACAAAGGCAAAATTCCCGAACCTTCCAATCGAGGGAGAGATTCAGTTTGATGCAGCCGTTTCACCACGTGTTGCTCGTACAAAATGTAAAGATTCCGAGGTCGCAGGTCATGCAAATACCTTTATCTTCCCTGATATTAATGCAGGTAATATTGGTTACAAGATTGCACAGAGACTTGGTAACTTCGAGGCGTATGGTCCAATCTTATTAGGATTAAATGCTCCAGTTAACGATTTGTCTCGTGGATGTAATGCAGCAGAAGTTTATTCTATGGCTATCATTACAGCTGCACTTGCATAAATCATATCACAAGTAATACAAAAGGCGTTCTGCTTATGCAGAGCGCCTTTTTTGGGAGTTTATTATGTTGTTTTTAAACGACTTCGAAAAGAAGTGATATTATAATTCACATGCTACGTCGTAAGCGGATTTGATTGCATGCTCAATGTTGCTTGGACGTTCGCCGGCACAGTCACCAACATAGTGGATTGGCAATGTGCAATTGTTTAATTCTACGGCATTCTTCTTTGCGCCAACAGCCATAACAACGAAATCAGAAGCAACTTCTGCTTTTTCTGTCTTTTCGTCAACTGTTTTTTCAACGATAACAGATTTTTCTGTGATTTCCATCAATTTTGCAGAAGTGAGAACTTCTACTTCATGGCTGTTTAATTCTTCCATCAATGTAGGAAGAACAGTGTTGCTTTCTTCTTTTGCAATCTGATCCATCATTTCAACAATTGTAACCTTGCATCCGCGGGAAGCCAGATATTCTGCTGTTTCTACACCGACAAGTCCACCACCGATGACAGATACGTTACCGAATACGATTTCCTTCTTTGCAAGAACATCCCATGCACTGACAACTGTTGGAAGGTCTTTTCCCGGAACAGGAATAATCGCATTCGTTGCACCTGTTGCAACAATTACTTCATCGAAGGAAGCATAATCTTTTTCGCTAAATTCCTGACCAAGACGGAAAGTAACATCTAATTCCGGTAAAACGTTGCAGTAGTAGTTGATACTACGCATCATTTCTTCTTTTCTTGGTGGAACGCTTGCAATCAGTAACTGTCCGCCAATCTGTAATGACTTTTCAAAAATAGTAACCTGATGACCGCGTAAAGCAGCAACACGGGCAGCTTCTAAGCCTGCAATTCCGGCGCCTACGATAGCAACACGTTTTGCAGTAGCAGCAGGAGTAATCTGACGGCTTGCTTCATAACCATTTTCCGCATTTAAAACACAGCTTAAGAACGCACGGTTTTGAATGTTGTCGGTACAACCCTTGTTACACATCATACATGTTCTGACACAACCTGCATGATTGTCTGCACATTTATTTGCAAAATCAGGATCTGCAAGCAATGAACGACCAAGTGCGATAATATCAGCAGAACCGCTGGTAAGTACAGCTTCAGCAGCTTCCGGTGTCACAATACGTCCTACAACGGATACCGGAATAGAAACGATTTCCTTGATCTTCTTAGAGTAAGAAACCATAAAGCCGTATGGCTGTGTTCCCATAGCAGGAATGGTATCACCCATGTTTCCTGTGTGGTTTGCCTGTGCTACGTGAATGGTATCTACGCCGGCTGCTTCCAATTCTTTTGCAAAAATGCAAGCTTCTTCAAATGGAAGACCACCTTTACCACGGAATGCATTTTCACCGAGTGGAGTTACAATAGGAAGTTTATAATCAATAACCATATCTGGAACAACGGTCTTTAAACGTTTTACGAGTGTTAATGCAAAACGTGTACGGTTTGCAAGATCTCCGCCATATGCATCTGTTCTGTGATTTAAGATTGGAGAGCAGAGAGAACCAACCAGACGGTCACCATGTACTTCAATACAGTCAACGCCGGCTTCCTGTGCTAAAATAGCGCAGTTTTCCATGTGCTTGATAATCTCTTCGAGTTCTTCTGCAGTGACTTCGTTTACAAAATGCTGCATATCATGATGCAATTTTGCTCTTGCTTCCTGCATTTTTCCCTGATGGAACAAATCATTTAATGCGGCAACGTTGTAATCCGGATGGAATAACTGGATTCCAAGCTTTGCGCCGTTTTCATGACAAGCATCTGCAAGTCTTTTGAAGCCTTCTGCCTGTGCAGGAGAATAAAGCTTTGGTGTAGGAGAGAATGTTGCAAGAGGCGCAACGTCTCCGATTACAATATAACCAACACCACCCTTAGCGAGGCGTTCGTAAAAACGGAAACTCTGTTCACCGATAGAACCGTCTTTTTCCTCATATCCGGTGGTAAGCGGAGGGAACATCAAGCGGTTCTTAAAGGTTGTTTTTCCAACTGCGATAGGTTCTAATAGTTTCATAAGTCATACTTCCTTTCAAGTCTGTTTATTTATTCTAATGCCTGCAAGAATGAGAGTATATATTGGTTCAGTTCTTTTCTTGCAGAAGCACTGGCAAAGTTATGGTTTGCACCTTCAATGGTCTGATAGGTGCATTTTCCGGAATAAAGTGTTTCATATTTGTGGCAGGTGGCATCGTCTACTAAATCATCAGCGGTACCACGAACGATAAGGACAGGCCCGTCATATCCGGCAGCGGAAGAAAACGGCTCATACTGGTATAAATCATGATTAAAGGATGTTGCAAAGCAAAGTCCTTCAATATCAGCACTTGTGATGCCTTTTGCCTCCATAGTCTCGGCGCGTTCCTTACATCCAAACCACATACCGGCGCCCGGACACATGAGAATCAATGCGTAAGGGTTTACTCTTGGAGCAGCAGTGGCGGCTGCATAGCCGCCCATGCTCTGACCGGAAAGAATTACTTTTTCCGGATCAGCAAAATCCTGCTGTTTTGTCCAATTCATGATATCTTCGATATCTTCGAGGATGCCGGTAAATGTCATATCTTCAAATTCTCCATCACTCTCCCCGTTTCCGAATAAATCGAATCGTACGCTGGCAAAACCATGCTTTGCAAGAAATCTTGCCGTTTGCGTATAACTGTTTTTATAGCCGCTCTTATTTCCAGTAAAACCATGTACATTTACAATGGCAGGAAAACGTGAACCCTCATCCGGGATATCTACAATGCCGCGTAAAACGTGACCGGAACGATTGGTAAGTTCGACTTGTTTGATCAATGTGATTTACCTCTTTTCTAAAAATTATTCAGCGTTTGCAGCGTTTCTCTTATCTGCTAACTGCTGTAACATTTCTTCTGTTTTTTCTTTGGTTAATGGATATACAAACTTTAATACAAGTACAGCTAATAAGTAACCAACAACATATAAGCCGGTATAAGTTTTCCAGAGATGTCCAGCGAAAGCGTCACTCTGTACTTCCAGATTTACGTTGAATCCAGCGATGGCAAGTGCGAAACTGCTCATACTTCCAGATACTGCATTTGCAAGTTTACGGAAGAAGGTGTAAGCAGAGTAAACAATACCTTCGTTACGCTTTCCAGTCTGGAGTTCCTGATAATCAATGGCATCATTTACAAGTGCCCAGATCAATACCTGGAAACCGCTGACACCGAGATAGCAGATACCGTTGATGATAATAAAGAGCAAAGGATTCTTCATTGGGAAGAAGAATAAGATGGCAAATACAACGACAGAGAAAGTAGCACTGTACATAATCCATTCTTTTTTACCAAATTTCTTTGCAACAAACTTGATACCAACGAAAGCAATGAGTGACCAAAGGACACTTAACATACCAGAAATTGCCATGATAGCAACGTTTCCGAAGTAGTCACGGAATAAGTAGGTGTTCAGTCCGTTCACCATACCTGCTCCAACGATACCGATAAAGCTTGATAACATAACACCAAGCAAAGCTTTGTTTTTGGTGATATCTTTTAATACTTGTAAGTAATTGAGTTTTTCTTTTTCTTCTTTTATAGGTTCTGTAATGACACGTTCTTTACACCAGTTTGCTGTAATCATTAAGCAGATGAAACCGATGATGGCGCAGATAGCAGCCATAATCAGGAAATGACTAGGTACTGGCTGGTTATCCTTGTAAAGGAATAATGGACCAGCAATAACGATAACTGTCATAAAAATGGTTCCGCCAAGACTTCTGTAGCGGGAAAGGTCTGTACGCTGGTTTACGTCATCTGTCATTACACTGGAAAGACTTCCGAATGGAACGTTGACGCAAGTGTACATAATTTCATATACAACATAAGTGATAAACATATATGCAAGACGGGCACCATATGCGAAGTTACTTACATTGACGAATCCTAACACACAAAGAACAGCGGTTGGGAATGCAAAAAGTTTAATCCAAGGAATAAATTTACCTTTACCTTTGTTTTTGTGGCTATCAACCAATGCACCGATGAGTGGATCGTTGATGGCATCCCATAATTTGGTCACTAACATTAAGATACCAACGTGTACTGGATTTACTTTTAATACCAATGTGTAAAAAATTGTCAGATACATAGCACGGAATTGTTCCGTACAGCAACACCCTAAATCCCCCAGAGTGTAGCCGATTTTGTCCTTCATAGAAAAAGGTCTTGTTTCTTTCATAATAAAATACCTCTCGTTTTATAATGTTTTGGTAGCTACGGTATTATTATAGGAACAAAAAAAGAGGTCACATATACAAAAATTGCTTGCAAACTATGAAAAATTGATATATCGTTAAAATTGACAAAATGAACAAAAAATATAGGAAAGGAATGTGCAAAGTGAACATATGAAGAGACAGGGATATGAAATGGAGCATGTAAAGATTGTGGAGAGCGGTCAGAGAAGCTTTGGACAAAACAACCGTCATACCATTATTTTTGTGGTTGGCGGTGTTTCCTATTTGCAGGCGGAGGAAAAGCACGAAGTCTGTACGATGGAGGATCTGATTTTTATCAAACCGGGAAATCGTATCAAATTGGAATACCGGAAAAACAAATATCCACTGGAACTTTATGTTCTTTATATTGGTTCGGATCTGCTGCAATCACTTTCAGATGAGCATACCGATTTAAATGCCGCGTTTGATGTCGTGCCATTTCAGGTAAAAATGGTACATGCAGAGAGTGAAGGGGCAATGCTGATCAAGAATATTTCAAAAAAACTGTATGCAATGGCAACAGAAGAACAAAAATTTGCACATGCTTTGTATGAGAAGAGTCTGTTGTCTATGCTGCTCATCTTAGCATTGCGCTCGTCTGTACAGGAGGACAGGCAGCATAAAGCGAATAAGAAAAAACACGTGGTGATGGATGATATTTTTATCTATATTAAGGAGCATTTGACAGAGGATATTACCTTGGAACGTCTGGAAAATGAATTCTATGTCAGCCGGTATCATATCGTGCGAGAATTTAAAAAAATGACAGGAGAGACGCCACATGCATATATTGTAAAGGCAAGACTTGACCTTTGCAGGCGTTATATTGAGCAGGGGAAAAGCATTCGCGAAGTGTATGAATTGGGAGGATTTGGTGGGTACAACCATTTCTTCCGGGCATTCAAGAAAGAATATGGCGTGACACCTATGCAATATTATAAGAATTTACAGATTGATCGAAGTGTAGATGAAAAATCACGCATTTCCTAATGCTGTCATATAGTAAAGAGACGATGGCTGCAGGAGAAAAAAATGGATGTGACAACACCAGGGAAAATAGGATTTGCATCTTCAGGAGAACTCGCAATTGAATTATATGATAGTACGAACAGAGGACCGGTGCGTGGGGCGCAGGTGAGTATTTACCGGGCGTCAGACGGTAAGAAAATAGCAAGTTATGTTTCGGATGAGGCAGGGCAGGTTCCGGATATACGCCTGGAAACACCGCCGTTAGAATACAGCTTGGAATCGCAGGCAATGGGGATGCCTTATGGACAATATAATATCGTGGTAGAAGCTGCAGGGTATGAAACACTAGAACTTACTGATGCGGAGGTATTGCCGCAGGAATTGTCATTGCAGCCGGTTCCCTTGATTCCCGTGGGAAGTACGACAGGAAAAATAGAAGAAATTGTGGTGCCCGGCAATACGCTTTATGTATCGGAAACGCCTAAAATCCCGGAGACAGAGGTAAAACCGGTCACAGAAACCGGGGAGATTGTATTAAGCCGAGTTGTGATCCCGGAGTATGTTATTGTGCATGATGGCGCACCGTCCGATGCAAAAGCGAAGAATTATTATGTGACATATCCGGATTATATCAAAAATGTGGCATCCAGTGAAATCTATGCAACCTGGCCGGATGCGGCGATTCGTGCAAATGTACTTGCCATTATGTCATTTACGTTAAATCGTGTTTACACAGAATGGTACCGTGGAAAAGGGTATGATTTTACTATTACCTCATCAACGGCATACGATCAAAAATGGTCTTATGGACGTACCATCTTTGAATCGATTTCGCAAGTAGTCGATGAAATGTATACCAACTATCTGGCACGGCCAAATGTCAAGCAACCGATTTTGACGCAGTATTGTGATGGGAAAAATGTACGATGCCCAAAATGGCTCAGCCAGTGGGGATCAAAGGATTTGGCGGATCAGGGGCTACGTACCATAGAAATTCTTCGCTATTATTATGGCAGTAATATCTATATTAGCACAGCAGAAGAAATCAGTGGCATACCGACATCCTGGGCAGGAGAACTGTCTGTGGGCTCAGAAGGAAAAAAGGTGAGCCAGCTGCAGGAACATCTGAATGTGATTGCAGGGGATTATCCGGCAATTCCGCGCGTGGCTGTGGATGGTATTTATGGACCTTTGACAGCGGAAGCGGTGCGTACCTTCCAATCTATTTTTGGACTGCCGGTGACAGGTGTGGTAGACTATCGTACATGGTATAAAATTTCCCAGATTTATGTGGGTGTGACAGGAATTGCAGAGTTATAAAAAATAACGGCAGCGAAGATACTGGAAAAGAGGAAATACAATGGCAAAATGGCTGGTATATAATAAACGGGCAGATTTTAAGGCAATAGGAGAAAAATATCATATCGATCCGGTGGTGGCGCGGATTCTCGTAAATCGTGATGTGGGGGATGATGCGTCCATTGCCGCGTATTTGCATCCGTCTAAGAAGGATTTAGGAGATGCCGGTTTGCTTCAGGATATGGACAAAGCGATTGCTCTTTTACAAAAGGCAATACAGCAGAATACAAAGATCCGTATTATTGGTGATTATGATATTGATGGTATTCAGTCCACCTATATTCTGCACCAGGGTTTGCTTCGGGTGGGAGCAGATGCAGATTACGCAATCCCTGACCGTATTGAGGATGGGTATGGTGTCAATATCCGTTTGATGGAACGCTGTGTGATGGATGGGATCGGACTTGTCATTACCTGCGATAATGGGATTGCGGCTGCCGAGGCGATTGCATATGCAAAAAAAGAGGGGCTGACGGTCATCGTAACAGACCATCACGAAGTCCCTTATGAACTGGTGGATGGAAAAAAAAAATATCATTTGCCACCAGCGGATGCGGTGATTGATCCAAAACGCGAAGACTGTGCATACCCATGTAAAAAATTGTGCGGTGCTGTTGTGGCGTGGAAGGTGATTCTGCAACTGTATCAACAATATGGAATTCCGGAAGAAGAAGCCATGGCATTTATCGAAAATGCCGCGTTTGCAACCATTGGCGATGTCATGGAACTGGTTGAGGAAAATCGCACCATTGTTGCACTTGGCTTAGAACGTTTGCGTCATACAAAAAATATAGGAATGCAGACCTTGATAGCGCGCTGTGATCTGTCGATGGATGGTATCAGTGCGTATCATATTGGTTTTGTGCTTGGCCCTTGCTTAAACGCCAGTGGCAGATTAGATTCCGCGACGAAGGCGCTGCAGTTGTTGGAGGCAGAAGATACAGCGGAAGCAGCGCGCCTGGCAGAAGAATTGCGACAATTAAATGAAGAACGAAAAGTAATGACCGAACAGGGAATTGCACAGGCGATTCGTGAGATAGAACAAAAGGAGTTAATGCAGGATGCTGTATTGGTGGTATACTTGCCAAGTGTACATGAGAGTGTTGCCGGTATTATAGCGGGACGTATCCGGGAACGATATGAACGCCCCACCTTTGTTTTGGTGGATGCCGCAGATGGAGATGGCGCAAAAGGAAGCGGAAGATCGGTGGAAGGATTTTCTATGTATGATGAGATGTGTAAATGCAAAGAACTTTTTTCAAAGTTTGGCGGGCATCCGATGGCAGCAGGTTTGTCTCTTCCAAAAGAACAGATTGAAAAATTCCGGGAAGAAATCAACGCGAATACACAGATGACAAAAGAAGAAATGCAGACGGTGATTCATATTGATGTGCCAATGCCTTTTTCTTATATCCGTGAAGATTTGATTTCCCAGTTAGAAATCCTGGAACCATTTGGAAATGGAAATCCAAAGCCTATTTTTGCCCAGAAAAATGTACGCATTATGCGTAAATTCCCGATTGGAAAGCAAAAACAATTTTTGCGTATGGAATTGCAGGGAGAAGACGGATTTTGCATGGAAGGATTATATTTTGGGGATGTGGATGCTTTAGAAGAAATAGAGCAGGAAAAAGGGTGTGTTACCATTACATATTATCCACAAATTAATGAATATCGTGGCAGAAAAACCTTGCAAATTGTGGTTTCCAATGTCTGTTAGTTCATTTGACATAGAAAGAAGAAAATATACCAGCGCAGTTGCATAATACTACAAAAAAATGTAAAATACTTGTTATACATTTGTGTAAGAAAATGTATGAATGGAGGGATGCGCAGGCATGTTTCATAGTAAAGAAGTGAAGCAACAGTTACAGCAGGCTGAAAATCTCAAGACGCAAGTAGAAGCGTATGAACAGTTGCTACAACAGGTAGAAAAAAATGTAACTGAAACACAAATGGATGTGGATCAGATGCAGATGAGTGCAACCAAGATGGACCGTAGTCTTACAAAGGTCGTAGACTATGCAAAAGACACAAGAGATGATCAGCAGGTCATGGAACAAGGCTTGCAGGAGGCTGTGGACACATTGCGCCAGGAAAGTCTGCAGATGCAGCAGTTAGAGGAGCAGTGTGATAAGCATACAGATTTTTTACAAAAACAGGAGACGGCACTTGCAGCTTTGATGGAACAGAGTAAGCATTATACAGGTTATGCAAAGTCTCTTTCCGAAGGCTCCAACAAAGAAATTGCAGAAAGCAAGCGCTTACAAGAGCAGATATCAGGATTAGAGAAAGTGACCGGTTCTATCAGTGCGCTGGCGTTGCAGGCAGCAATCGATGCAGGACGTTTGGGAGACAGTGGAAGCGATTTTATCCGCAGTGCAGAGCAGATTCGATCCCTGGCGGAAGTTTTTGGCGCCAGATTGACGGATACCATTGCCCAGACGAATACATTACAAAATGAGATGGCGCAGATGAATACGCAGATTCATCAGTTCATTGCCCTGCTCAAAGAAAATAACCAGACGCTCGGCAAGATTACAACAGATGTCAATGGATGGAATACAGAACAGCAGCACACGATATCGCAGGATGAGCAGATGACACAGTTAGTAGAATCGCTGCTTGCATATCAGGGGCGCGTGGCAGAAGACTTGCGCCGACAGGAATGTATTTTAGAAGAGATGGAAAAAATTGGTGCCTGCTATATGGAACAGCAGGATAGTACCAGTCATATGGAACAGAGCATATCCCATATGAAACAGGTTTTTTCCGACAACGCGTAACAATAGATACGAGTAAAGGTAGCAATACACTTACATATATAAGAGAACAATAAGGGGGACTATAAAATGGCAGAACAGGTATATCAATTTGCTTCAGCAGATGGGGTCACACAGATTCATGGTGTAAAGTGGACGCCGGAAGGACAGCCGGTAGCTGTGCTTCAGATTGTACACGGAATGGTGGAATACATAGAGCGTTATCGTGCATTCGCAGAATTTTTGAACAGTAAGGGTTTTGTGGTTGTTGGGCATGATCACATCGGACATGGGGAATCCGTATCTTCACCGGAAGAATGGGGCATTATGCATGCGAAGCACCCAAGTGATATTATGGTAGAAGATATTTATGCAAATTATAAGTTGACGAAAAAAGCTTATCCATCACTTCCATATTTTATTATGGGACACAGCATGGGCTCTTATATGACAAGAAAATGTCTGAGTGTCAAGGCAAAAGAGATGGATGGTCTGGCTGGAGCCATCATTATGGGAACCGGTACAGAAGCAAACGGAACTATCAATGTAGGACTTGCATTTATCAATTTCTTATCATTTTTCCATTCAGATGAGTACCGCAGTACTATGGTCAGAGATATGACCTACAGTGCACCATACAAGCAGTACGATTGTACGGGAGCAACACCGGATAATAGCTGGCTGACAAAGGATGTAGAGATCGTGAAAAAATACTATAGCGATCCAAAATGTACCTATACGTTTTCCCTTGGCGCATATCGTGGTTTAGTAGAATCTACAAAGTACGATAATGACCCGGCAAATATTGCTAAGATGAAAAAGGATTTACCGGTATTCTTTGTATCCGGTGCGTGTGATCCTGTTGGAAATATGGGCAAAGGTGTTGAGGCGGCCAGAGATAAATTTGTTGCTGCCGGCATGCAGGATGTATCTTTGAAGTTATATGATAATGACCGCCATGAGATTTTGAATGAGACTGATCGTGAAGTGGTATACGAAGATCTGTACGCATGGATGCAAAAGAAGATGGAAGTATAGTGTAGAGCGTTATGTCATGCGCTTGCGATATTCCGATACCGTCATATGGTAATAATTTTTGAATGCGGTATGAAAATGATTTGGATAAGAATATCCCAGTCTTGTTGCTATTTCAGCAATTGAGAGGGTATCTTCCTTTAAAAAGGTGACAGCAGCAGCCATGCGCGCTTCTGTTCTTTTCTGGAGGAAGTTCTTTCCGTATCTGTTATAGAGCATACGGCTGGTTTGTCTGGTACTGAGTCCCAGACGGCGGGCAAGCTCTTTTAACGTAATGGTATCGTATTCAAGAAGAAAGCTGTCTTCAATGAGGATATAGGCTTTGACAAGTGGAATCGGAATATTCGTGATGACGGCATTTGAGCCCGGTTCATAATTGCGCAGCATTTTGACCAGAAATTGCATAAAAAGAGCGCGGAGCATGACCATAGTCGCAGGTCCGGGTGAGGATAATTCTTCGTGAATCTGTTCCAGTGTTGGTTGTAGGTTTGCACAATCCTTACCATACCAGAATGGATAATGTAAAAATGGTTCTAACACATCTTTGTCAGAATCGTTTTTGGAGGCGTTGTGTACGCACTCAATTCTTAAATAAATACAATATTCATATGTCGGGTCGCCTGTATCAGAGAACTGTTGATGTTCGATGTGAGGACCTGTTGTATAGAGGATATCCGGATACAATTCATAGGAACACTGATTACGAACCAGTGTTCCTTTTCCTTTTGGAATAAAATGTATTTCATAACTGTTCGAACCGTGGGCATGCGAAGGCGTGTTCCACGTCTGACATTCATAAGTGAATTTTAATATCGTAATCTGATAATTCCCTATCGTAAATAGAATATTTAAGTTGTCGTTTTTCATAAGAACACCTCGTTATGTACGCTAAGTGGACATATAAGTGTGTGATATGTCACTTTGTAATGTATTATTATCGTACTATAGATTCTATAATGAAAGCAAGAACAGAATTGGTATTTTATAGAAAAAGGAGGATGCCTATGATACTTGATGCACATTTGCATCTTTGGGACAAGCAGGCCGGATGCGTGGAAGGCAGGCCTGTGATTGCACTTAGGGATGGAAGAAGTGATTTCGGCGGGCAGGTGCGTCAGATGATGCCACCCTACATGGTAGACGGCAGAAATACAGCAGAAATGCTGTTTGCCAATATGGATTATGCAGGCGTGAGTGGATGCGTCGTGACGCAGGAATATATTGATGGCAACCAGGACAAATATCTTTTGGAATGCAAAAAAAAGTATCAGGAGAGGATGAAGATATGCTGTCTGTATGAGGAACAAAAAATCGCAGATGACTGGGTTGAACAATTTGATGGAATTAAAATCTGCGGAGGAAGATTAAAGGATCAGAATCTGCTGCATCACAAAGCGATTTTTGATCAGGCAAACAGACTTCATAAATTCATTTCAATCGATATGGCAGAGGGAAATCTGCAAGTGAATCAAATGGAACAACTGATTGCAGAATATCCGCATCTTAGAATTGCAATCGGACACTTCGGAATGGTTACGGTGGAAGGCTGGAAAGAACAGATCGCACTGGCAAAGCATGAGCATGTCTATATAGAAAGTGGCGGTATTACCTGGCTTTTTCACAAGGAATTTTATCCATATCCGTCGGCAATCAGAGCGATACGTCAGGCAATCGCTATTTGCGGAGTAGATAAATTGATGTGGGGAAGTGATTATCCACGTACGATGACAGCGATTACATACGATATGAGTAAGGATTTTATTGAAAAAACAAAGGAACTGTCAGACGAAGAAAAAGAAAAAATCCTAGGTGAAAATGCAAAAAGATTTTATGGATTTCAGGAATTAAAGATACCGGAAAAAATAAAGAATATGGTTGAGTAGGAGGGTACACATGATAGTAAAAGGTACATATTTTCAAAACAGTGAGACAAATCCATTGGTGTATGGGGATGTTGAAATTCACAATATCAAGAGGAGAAGATTGCGCGGAGAAGAGGAAAAAGAAGGCATTCTGGCAGAAAGTGTTTTCGTTGGATTTTGCGGAACGGATTATACACTGATGCATATGGGAAAGGAGAACAATCTGAGTCACAAGTTTCCGGAAGGATGCAACCGGTTAATCAATGGCCATGAAGGTGTGGTATGGGTGCCATCCGAAAATCGTTTTGCCATTGTATTGATTCGTGGCGGCAATAGTTATGATCCAACGAGATTTACAGAGGAAGAAACTTATTTTGAATATGGCTGTGATCAGGCCGATGGTTTGTTTTCCGATAAAAATTATTATAACCCGGATATGCTGTTAGAAATACCGGATGGCTATGTAAAGGATGGAAAAATATCACTTACGCTTTGTAAAAGGCTGGTGTTTAGTGATCCGTATGCCTGCATGATTTTCCAGAGAGAACGTATGGAGGATCTGGGAGAGGCACAAAATTTCAGGGTTAAGATGGCACAGTATAAATGCAGCGAGGAAAAAGCGAGGGAAATCGCAAGAAAAGAAACCTTTGATCGGGTGTGTATTTTTGGACTTGGAACAACGGGTATGTTTATCGGAGATTTGATACATCAAAGATATCCTGATGCAAAGATTGTGTTTGTGGCAAGAAGTGAAGAGGATAGTCCAAAGGTTTCCTTTGCCATAAAGCAGGCAAAAGCATCTTATGTCCGAAGTGCATTTGATACGAAAGAGGAACTGGCAGAGGCAATCAAAGAAAAACTGGGTGGAACAGCAACCGTGTTTATTGGCTCGAGTGGAGCAGAAATTGAGCATGAAATAGCGTTTCAATATGGCGTGCTAGGCTGCAATGGCATCTACAATTCGTTTTCTTTAGGACCGGATGTTACGTTTGATACGATGCCGTTTGGATTTAAGAATCAGGTGATTTTTGGTTCCATTAATTTCCGACAGGATCATATGGAGGAAGCTATCCGGATTCTGCAGAACAGCTGCTATGACGAAATCGTAGAGCTGATTGATAAGGACACTTTTACAAGTGACCCTGTGGATGCGTATGAAAATACCATTTATGCCAAGGGGGCACCGATGAAAACAGCAGTGATATGGAATGAAGATTATGTTGATGGAGGAAGATAGAATATGAAGACAATTGTAATCCCGGAACCGGGAAAGGTAGTCATCAAGGAAACAGCGATGCCACAGGCAAAAGAGGGCGAGGCACTGCTTAAGGTATTATATGGTGGAATTTGCGGAAGTGATCTGGGAACATATCGGGGAACGTTTGCTTATGCCGGATATCCTAGAGTTCCGGGACATGAATTTTCCGCAGAAATTATTGAAATCGGAGAGAACGACAGAGGATTAAAGCCGGGCATGATTGTGACCTGCAATCCATATTTTAACTGTCAGAAGTGCTATGCCTGTCAGAGAGGTCTGGTAAACTGCTGTGAGTCCAATGAGACGATGGGAGCGCAGAGAGATGGTGCTTTTTCTGAGTATATTACCATGCCAATCGAACGTATTTATGATGGCAAAGGGCTGAGTCCGAAGCAACTGGCGCTGATTGAACCGTTCTGTATCAGTTATCATGGTGTGTCGAGAGCCGATGTGAAAAAAGGAGATAAGGTACTTGTGATTGGAGCGGGTACGATTGGTGTACTGGCTGCCATTGCCGCAAAAGCAAAAGGCGGAGAAGTATATATTGCAGATGTTGCAGAAGAAAAACTGACTTATGCTTATGAGACTTTTCATCTTGCAGGTATGATAAAAAATGACAGCGACGAAAGCCTGATGCAACGCGTACAGGAAATCACCGGTGATCATCATGGATTTGATGTCTGTATTGAGGCGGTTGGACTTCCTTCCACCTTCCAAAATTGTGTGGATGCAGCAACCTATGGGGCACGTATTGTGTTAATTGGCGTTGGTAAGAAAAATCTGGACTTCAATTTTACATTGATCCAGAAAAAGGAACTCAATATCTTTGGCTCCAGAAATGCCAGAAAAGAAGATTTTATAGAATTGATCGATCTGGTGAAAAAGGGTGAAGTGGATTTGGAAAAAATCGTGATGGAAAATTCAGAGTATGCGTTTGATGATGCGGCAAGGGCATTTCAAGAATTCAGTGAAAATGCAGGAAGCAAGCTTAAGGTGATGATTCGCTTTTAGAGGGGGTGCAGGCGGTGAAAACCTATATACAAATCAATGCACTGGATAATGTTGCGGTAGCACTTGCGCCATTGGCGAAAGGAAGTGTGATCGAACTGGGAAAAACCACGTTTTCATTGACAGAAGATATTATGCAGGGGCATAAGTTCGCATTACAGGATATCAAAAAAGGAGAGACCATTATTAAGTATGGAAATCCCATTGGATATGCGACAACAGATATTTTGGCAGGACAATGGGTACATACACACAATCTCAAAACAGGATTGGGTGAGCTGCTTGGCTACTCCTATCATCGCAACGTCACAGAACTTCCAGCGAAAGATACTAAGTTTTTTCAGGGGTATCGCAGAAAGAACGGAAAAGTTGGCGTGAGAAACGAAATATGGATTATCCCGACCGTCGGTTGTGTAAACAATGTGGCAACTGCCATCGAAAAAGCAGCGCAAAAATATAAGAATGCAAATATCGATGGTATCGTTGCATTTACGCATCCCTATGGTTGTTCGCAGATGGGGGATGACCAGGACAATACGAGACAAATTCTTGCAGATCTGGTGAATCATCCAAATGCAGCAGGCGTGCTGGTGCTTGGACTTGGATGTGAAAACAGCAATATAGACGAGTTGAAGAAATTCATTGGAGCATATGAAAAAGAGAGAGTACGTTTTCTTGTTGCGCAGGAAAGTGAAGATGAAATCGCGGAAGGCCTAGATATCATCGAAAGTCTTGTCGCATATGCTTCCCAATATAAGAGAGAAAAAATTCCTGCGAGTGAACTGGTTATAGGAATGAAATGCGGTGGCTCGGATGGTCTTTCCGGTATCACAGCAAACCCAACGGTTGGTGCTTTTTCGGACAAATTAATTGCTATGGGTGGCTCTACCATTCTTACGGAAGTGCCGGAAATGTTTGGAGCGGAAGAAATATTAATGAACCGCTGTGAAACAGAAGAGTTATTCGATGAGACAGTACAGCTGATCAATGATTTTAAATGTTATTACAAGAACCACAATCAGACCATATATGAGAATCCGTCGCCGGGAAACAAGAAAGGCGGCATATCAAGTCTGGAGGATAAGTCACTTGGCTGTACGCAAAAAGCAGGGACAGCTCCGGTCAAAGGCGTGCTTTCCTATGGGGAAACCTTGCGTGATAGGGGACTGAATCTTTTGAGTGCACCGGGGAATGATCTGGTGGCATCTACAGCATTAGCGGCAGCGGGAGCACACATGGTCCTTTTTACAACAGGGCGTGGTACTCCGTTTGCATCACCGGTTCCGACGGTGAAAATAGCAACCAATACAGCACTTGCCACAAAGAAGCATCACTGGATTGACTTTAATTGCGGCGTGTTGGTAGATGGCGTATCCCTGGATGAACTTTCGGAAGGGCTGCTTGATTTTGTGTTAGAAACTGCTTCCGGCAAACAGACAAAATCAGAGGAAGCAGGATTTCACGATATGGCAATTTTTAAGCAAGGTGTAACGTTATAATCATTTGGAAAGATAGGAAGGAAAAGAAAATGAAAAAATTATCGTATCAGACATTAGAAGAAATACAGTATGATGGCTATCTTTTGAAGGAAGCTCCGGAACGGGTGATGCAATTTGGAGAAGGCAACTTTCTGCGCGCCTTTGTTGATTATTTTATCGATGTTTTAAACGAGAAGGCAGGCTTTGACTCGAAGGTTGTTTTGTGTCAGCCGATTGCGCCGGGGCTTGCAGATGTGATAAACGAACAGGAGGGACTATACACCTTGTTTCTCCGGGGATTTCAAAATGGCGAAGCTGTGAATAAAAAAAGAGTGATTTCGTGTGTGAGCCGTTGCTTAAATCCCTATCAGAATTACGAGGAAGTTCTTGCCTGTGCGGATAATCCGGATCTTCGTTTTATCACCTGTAATACGACAGAGGCAGGGATTGTTTATGATCCATCCTGTCAATTTGCAGATTGTCCGGCAAGCAGTTTCCCGGGAAAGTTGACACAGTTTTTATACCGCCGTTTTCAGACCTTTGGTGAGGTGGCAGGAAAGGGCTTTATTGTTTTATCCTGTGAACTCATTGACGACAACGGAAAAGAACTGGAAAAATGTGTCTTGGAATATGCAAATCAGTGGCAGCTGGGAGAAGATTTTATCAACTGGATAAAAACGGAAAATACATTTTGCTCTACACTGGTAGATCGAATTGTCACAGGGTATCCGCGTACAGAAGCTTCTGCCATATGTGAAAAACTGGGCTACGAAGACAATTTGCTTGACACAGGAGAAATTTTTGGCTTCTGGGTCATCGAAGGACCAAGTACGTTGAAGGATGAATTCCCGGTGGAACAGGCAAATCTGCCGGTGTTAATCACAGATAATCATAAGCCTTATAAGCAAAGAAAGGTGCGTATTTTAAATGGGGCACATACGTCCTTTGTACTAGGCGCTTATCTGGCAGGTCAGAATATTGTCCGCGATTGCATGCACGATGAAGTGATACGCAGCTTTATGAATAAAACCATTTACGATGAAATTATTCCAACACTGGATTTGCCAGAAAAGGAATTAAAAGAGTTTGCAGCTGCTGTGACAGAACGTTTCCAAAATCCGTTTATTGATCACGCACTGCTTGCAATTTCATTAAACTCTACGTCTAAGTGGAAAGCGCGTGTTATGCCATCGTTAAAGGAATATGTAAAAAGAAAGGGAACGATTCCTGAATGTATTACAGCATCCTTTGCATTTTATATTGCATTTTATAGTGGAGATACGTTGACGGAAGACGGGCTGTTGGCAGAGCGAAAAGGAGAGACGTATACCATCAAAGATGACCGTAGTGTTTTAGAATTTTATGCTTCGCATAAAGAGGATACGGTAGAGAAACTCGTGCATGCAGTTTGCACCAACGAAGCATTCTGGGGAGAAGATCTGACACAGCTGGATGGCTTTGAAGCAGCAGTGTGTGCGGATTTACAAAAAATCCGCACGGATGGAGCGTATGCACTGATGCAAGCTACACTTTCTTGCTAAGAAATGCCCAGAATTTCTTGAGTGGAGCGAGATCCCCCTGGATTTCCTCCACTTTCAGGCGGTTTGCTTCATTAAATCCGACCAAAATATCATGATTTGCTTCGGAAAGATAATCGATAATACCATCGATATCGGATTTGATATTCTTTGGACAATGAATATACTGACGCTTGGCAGCAGTAATGTGCAGCGTATAAGAAATACTAAAATGATGCCACAAAAACTTGTGAAGCGTCGAATATTTATAAATCCAAATCATCTCGCTGATTGGCACAATGGCAACACCAAAGCGGGAAGTTTCTATAAAATAGTGTTCAGTAATGAACATATCTTCGGTTGCCAGCTGTGGAAGAGTGGCAAGCTCTTCCTCGGCCTGTGCCAGAATTTCTCTTGGCTTCCCATAACAGCGTAATCTTCGGACAGGCGAAGATAGTACAGGAAAGGCAATATAAATGCCATAACACACAATACTGATAAACGCATAGAGACCACTGATCACATAAACCGATAAGAAAACGACGGTGGCCAAGTCTGTGATATCCGGCTGTGAAATCATGTAAGGTGATATCGTTGATGCAATACCATCCTGTGACCAGGCAAGATCTTCAGATAGATACAGAAGTAACTTGTTCATTGCATGGGAATTATATAAAATTTTGCCACGAATGGTAATCTGATCAATCACAGGAAGTCCCTGCTGGGAATCGTCCGGATTTAAAAGGACGATGACGCAATCATCTTCCATAATCGTGTAATAGTAATAACCAACCGTGGTGTCAAGCCAACGTTTGGTATATCCGGTAAAGTACAGATTCGAAAGAGTGATTTCGATATAGCGGCCATTTTTATCATATAAGGATGCAATATCTTCATTTTCGTCTGCTACAACGGGATGCATCATGTCATTGACAGGATAAAAGAAAGCAATCACAGCTAAAATGACAAGATAAATAATAGGCGAAACGATTCTATGCTGATAAAAGGAGCGGATACTCCTGCTGATATAATGTTCAAAGTTTTCTTTCATAAGCGCTTGACTCCAATAAATTATTTCTTTCAGTATAAGGTTTGTATGGTTTATTTTCAAGAAGTGTAATCATCACTTTTCATTTGCATTTATGGATAAATATGATAGTATTACATATGGTAAAAAAGGTTCACTGGAGTAGTGCGCCTTTTGACAGAAAAGAGGGAATATGGCAACATACGAAAGTTTTGCAGAGGTCTATGACCTTTTTATGGATAATGTACCATATGATGTCTGGAAAACGCATCTGTTGGACATTTTAGGACAATATCATATTACGGATGGTCTGGTGGCAGAACTTGGTTGCGGTACCGGTAAGATGACCAGACGATTGGCAGAAGCCGGTTATGACATGATTGGTATTGATAATTCCTACGACATGTTAAGCATTGCAATGGAACATCCGACAGAGGATATTTTATATCTGTGTCAGGATATGCGTGCATTTGAGTTGTACGGAACCGTCGCAGCCGTAATCAGTGTATGTGATTCCATGAATTATATTGTAGAATATGAGGATTTGGTCGAGGTCATACGTCTTGTGAACAATTATCTTGATCCGGGCGGTGTTTTTGTATTTGATATGAATACCTTATATAAGTATCGTACCCAATTAGCAGACAATACATTTGCAGAAAACCGGGAACAGGGTAGTTTCATATGGGAAAATACATTTGATGAGGAAAGCAGGATCAATGAGTATGATCTGACACTGTATATACAGGACGAAGAAGATGCCGACTATTTCATGCGTTTTGAAGAAGTACATTATCAGCGTGCCTATGAGATTGCAGAAATACAAAAAGCTCTGCAGGAAGGCGGCATGCAGTTTCTGGGTGTTTTGGATGCAGACACGATGGATGTGGTGCAGAAAACGACAGAGCGCATATATGTGATAGCACAAGAACAGGGAAAGAAAAGAGGATAACGATGAGTGAATATAAAGATTACATTGTAAGAGCAACAGCGGCAGATGACGCGATTCGCGCATTTGCAATCACATCAAAAGATATGGTGGAATTTGCCAGAGAGAGTCATAACACCAGTCCTGTTGTTACAGCAGCACTTGGACGTATGCTTTCAGCGGGAGCCATGATGGGGATTATGATGAAGGGCGATGACGATTTGCTCACACTGCAGATTCAGGGAAGCGGTCCGATGAAGGGCATCACAGTTACAGCTGATGCAAAAGGACATGTCAAAGGTTTTGCAAATGTGCCGGATGTTATGCTGCCACCGAATAAAGATGGTAAATTGGACGTGGGCGGAGCCATTGATCTTGGTATCATGCGTGTGATTAAGGATATGGGATTAAAAGAACCATACGTTGGAACCGTGCCGCTTCAGACGGGAGAGATTGCAGAAGACCTGACCTATTATTTTGCAACGAGTGAACAGGTACCATCATCGGTTGGTCTGGGAGTTCTTATGAATAAGGATAATACCGTAGCGCAGGCCGGCGGATTTATTATCCAGCTCATGCCATTTACATCTGATGAAATCATTGAACAACTGGAAAATAACATCAAAGATCTGCCATCCGTTACAACCATGTTGGCGGAAGGAAAGACACCGGAACAGATGTTAGAAACGGTTTTAGATGGGTTTGCGGTGACCGTTCACGAGACGGTGGATGCCGGATTTGTCTGTGATTGCTCAGCAGAACGTGTTGAGAGAAGTCTATGCAGTTTAGGGGATGAGGATGTAGCAGACATTATTGCAGAAGGAAAGCCGATTGAGGTGAAATGTCAGTTCTGTAATAAAGCATATAACTATACGGTGGATGAATTAATCGCTATGCGTAAGCGCAAATAAAGTATCGGAGAGCGTATGAAAGACGGATTTATCAAAGTTGCGGCAGTAACACCACAGGTGCGTGTGGCGGATGTCGCATATCATGTACAACAAATCGAAGAGGCAATGGAACAAAGTGCAAAAGTCGGTGCTATGATTACCGTATTTCCGGAATTGTGTCTGACCGGCTACAGCTGTCACGATCTGTTTTACCAGAGGACGCTTTTGCAGCAGGCAAAGAGCGGACTGCTTTCATTGGCAAAAAAGACAGAGACACTTCCGGGCATTTACTTTGTGGGATTGCCTTGGGAATGGCAGGGAAAGTTATACAATGTTGCAGCGGCACTGCATGGGGGAAAAGTGCTTGGACTTGTGCCAAAGACATACTTGCCAACCTACGCAGAATTTTATGAGGGAAGACAGTTTACGCGCGGTATGCAGCAGGTGGTTATGATCAATTTGCCGGGACAAAAAGAGGCAATTCCTTTTGGCACAAAGCAGTTGTTTGCCTGTCGTGAAATACCGGAACTGGTAATCGCATCGGAACTGTGTGAGGATTTGTGGACACCATGTCCGCCATCGGGAGAACACTGTATGCATGGGGCTACGGTGATTGCAAATCTTTCTGCCAGCGATGAAGTGACAGGGAAAAATGCCTATCGAAGAAGTCTGGTGGCAAACACATCTGCCCGTCTTTATTGTGCTTATTTATACGCGTGTGCCGGAGAAGGGGAATCAACCCAGGATGTGGTGTATTCCGGTCATAGTCTGCTTGCAGAAAATGGAAGTATCCTGGCGGAAAGTGAATTGTTCGCTACCGGTATGATTACAACAGAAATTGATGTCTATGCGATTGTAAGCAAACGCCATATGATGTCAACTTATGAAACAAAGCCGGACGATACGTATTATGTGAGTACATTTTCACTGCCGCAGGTTGAGACGTCATTGACGAGGTTTATTGATAAAGCGCCATTTGTACCATCAGATGAGGCAACATTGCGTAAGCGCTGTGAAGAAATTTTGGATATCCAGTCCATTGGTTTGAAAAAAAGACTGGCACATACCGGTACAAAAACGGCAGTCATTGGTATTTCCGGAGGCTTGGATTCCACATTGGCACTTTTGGTAACCGTGCGTGCATTTGATATGTTAAAGCTTAGCAGGACAGGAATCATAGCGGTCACGATGCCGGGATTTGGAACGACAGACCGCACGTATCAGAATGCGGTATCCATGATAAAGAGTCTCGGTGTAACCTTTAGAGAAGTATCGATCAAAAAAGCAGTACAGGTACATTTTGAAGATATTGGACAGGATGAACATTGTCATGATGTGACCTATGAAAATGGACAGGCAAGAGAGCGTACACAGATTCTGATGGATATTGCAAATAAAGAAGGCGGTATGGTCATTGGTACGGGAGACATGTCAGAGCTTGCACTTGGCTGGGCAACATACAATGGAGACCATATGTCTATGTACGGCGTCAACGCATCCGTACCAAAGACACTGGTCCGTTATCTGGTTCGTTATTATGCAATGTATTTAGCAGATGAGAAATTATCGAAAGTGTTGTATGATGTGTTAGATACACCGGTTTCGCCGGAACTTTTACCACCGAAAGATGGCGTGATCGCACAGAAAACGGAAGAACTGGTTGGACCATATGAATTGCATGATTTCTTTTTATATCATCTGATGCGTTATGGCAGTGAGCCAACAAAGGTATTCCGTATTGCAAAATATGCTTTTGCGGGAGAGTATGATGATGCAACCATTTTAAAATGGATGCATACATTTTATCGGAGATTTTTTATGCAGCAGTTTAAACGGTCATGCTTGCCGGACGGACCGAAGGTAGGAACGGTAAGTTTGTCTCCAAGGGGAGATCTTAGAATGCCATCCGATGCATGTGCTAATCTTTGGTTAGAACAGATTGCATCGTTAGAATAGAGAGCAGGGATAAGAGAAAGGTAGTTATTATGTTAAAGTTATTTTCAAAAAAGAACGAAGATGTGGATGCAGCAGTGACAACAGAAGCTGCTACTTCTTCAGAAGCAACAGAAGAGACAGAAGCAAAAAAAGTAAATACCAAAAAGATTGCTATTATCTGCGGTAGTGTAGCCGGAGCACTTTTGGTTGTGTTTGTGGGATTTGGTATCTTTTTTCAGAGCCACTTCTTTTTCCGCAGTACAGTAAATGGTGTCAGCAGCTCAGCTGCAAGCGCATCTGCAATCAAAGGCAGATTGGAAGGTGCAGCAAAAGGTTATGAACTTGCCATTGTGGATGACAAGGGAAAGAAACAGGTGCTTTCTTCAGAAGATTTGGGACTACAGATTGATATCAGCGAAAAAAAGATCAATGCACTGTTAGAGGAACAGAACGGATTCTTATGGGTGTATCGTTTGTTTGTTCCTGCAAAATATATGGACGATGCGATTGTTTCCTGTGATACCAAAACATTAGAAAGAACCGTGAAAAAGCTGGATTGCGTCACAGACAAGAATCCAAAACTAACAGAAAATGCAAAGGTTTCCTACAAGGATGGTACATTTGTTGTAACAAAAGAAGTCTATGGAACAGAGGTGGAACCGGAACTTTTAACGAAAAAGATAAAAAAGGCAGCATTGTCTTTGCAAAAGTCACTCGATCTTAAAAAAGATAAGTGCTATAAGCAGCCAAAGTACACAGAAGACAGCAAAGAAGTCAAGGAATTGGTTAAAATCTTAAATGGTTATGTAGATACAAAGATTACCTATCAGGTTGGCAGTGCTACCGAATCCGTGCCAAAAGAAACCATTGGTTCCTGGTTATCGGCAGATGATCAGATGCAGCCGGCATTTGATGCAGAAAAAATGAAAGAATTTGTTTCTACGATGAGCAAAAAATACGATACCTATGGTCAGCCAAAACAGCTGGCAACACAGTATGGAACGACCGTAACGGTGCCTGGCGGCAACTATGGATGGCGTATCGATAAAGATGGTGAAGTGGCACAGTTACAGGAAGATATAAAGGCAGGTAAGGATGTGAATCGTGACTTTGTGTACCAGTACACGGCAGCAAGTCATGATGGAAATGATTATGGCAACAGCTATGTTGAAATCAACCGTACAGCGCAGCATGTTTATCTTGTAATCAATGGCTCTTGTGTTATGGATACCCCTTGTGTTACAGGTAATCCAAACAATGGTCATGTGACACCATGTGGTGCCTTCCGTATTACATATTGCGAGCGTAACGCTATCTTAAAAGGAGCAAACTATAGAACGCCGGTTTCCTACTGGATGCCATTTAATGGAGATATTGGTTTGCATGATGCAACCTGGCAGAAATCTTTTGGTGGACAGCGCTATCGTGAAGGCTATGGCTCTCATGGTTGTGTAAACCTTCCGCTTTCCGCAGCAGGTACAATTTTTAGTTATGTGCAGGCGGGCTTCCCTGTTTTGATGTATGATCTTGGAGGAACAGAAACCGTGGATTCTCTGACACAAAAGCAGGCGGATGACTGCAAGAATGCAATCAATGCCATTGGATCTGTAACGACAGACAGTGGAACGGCAATTTCAGCAGCACGTGGTGCATACGATGCACTTAAAGATTCCGGTAAAGCACTGGTAGATAACTATCAGGTACTTGTGGATGCAGAGGCTTCCTATGCAAATATCTGGGCACAGGTCGCAGCACAGCAGGCAGAGGCAGATGCGCAGAATCAGGCAAATGCTGTGATTGCATTGATCGACCAGATTGGTACACCGGTGACAGCAGACAGCAAAGCAAAGGTTGATGCAGCACAGAATGCATATAATGCATTGTCGGATGCAGCAAAAGCAAAGGTAACAAATAAAGCAACATTAGATGCAGCAGTAGCCGCATTGAAAGCATTATAGAAAGGACAAAAAGCAATGGGTGGATGGGAAACGTATGTAAGAAAAGTGGAACCATATGTTCCGGGAGAGCAGCCAAAACATAAGGTGATCAAATTAAATACAAATGAAAATCCTTATCCACCGAGTCCGAACGTACAGAAAGTCATAGATGGATTTGATGCAGAACAATTGCGTCTATATCCGGATCCGGAAATCTCAGAACTGATTGCGGCGATTGCTAAGACCAAAGGACTGGAAAAAGAGCAGGTCTTTGTTGGTGTTGGTTCCGATGATGTACTTGCTATGAGTTTTTTGACCTTTTTTGGCAGCGATCAACCGATTTTGTTTCCGGATATCACTTATTCTTTTTACGATGTCTGGGCAGAACTTTTTCGTATTCCTTATGAACAAATTCCATTGCAGGAAGATTTTCGTATCTGCATAGACGATTACAAACGTAAAAATGGTGGTATTGTGATTCCAAATCCAAATGCACCGACGGGGATTGCAGAGTCGCTGGATGCGATTGAGGAGATCATTGCAGCAAATCCGGATTCTGTTGTGATTATTGACGAAGCGTATGTGGATTTTGGAACGAAAAGTGCGCAGGAATTGTTGACAACGTATGAAAATATTCTGGTTGTACAGACTTTTTCAAAATCGAGATCGTTAGCGGGCAGCCGTATCGGTTATGCCATGGGAAGCAAGAAACTGATTGCGTATCTGAATGATTGCAAATATTCGTTCAATTCTTACACGATGGATCGGCTTACCATTCAAGTTGGAAAGGCGTCAATGGAAGATGAACCTTATTTTACAGAGCAGGTGCGTCGCATTATTGATACAAGAGAGTGGTCGAAGGAACAGTTGAAAAAACTGGGATTTGACTTCCCGGATTCTAAGGCAAACTTTATTTTTGCACATCACAAAGAGCGGGCGGCAGAAGATATTTTTGCAGCACTCAAACAGAGAAATATTTACGTGCGCTATTTTAAAAAACCGCGGATTGACAATTATTTGCGTATCACAATTGGAACAAGAGAAGAAATGGAACAGCTTATGACTGCTTTGCAGGAAATTTTGCAGGAAGCATAAGCTGTCGTGAAAAGTGTAGAAAGGTGGACAAGCATAAATGGACTGGTTGAATATGGTAATCAATGTAATAGCCATCTTTGTAGGTCTTGCCGCATATCTTGGCATTATGCACACAAAGTGGGGGCGCGAGCATGAGGACTACCAGTACGCCATTATGTTGGCGGCCATTCTTGGCGCATGTCTGATTGGCGGGGCACTTCGTATGCTTTTTTAGCATGAGAAATAGACGGATGTCATAGAATAGCAAAAAAGGAGAGATGAGCATGGCAGAAACTTCAAACTGTGAAATGTGTAACAATTTTGTCTATGATGACGAGGATGAATGTTATGTGTGTGATATGGATTTAGATGAAGATGATATGGTTCGTTTTTTGATGGGAAACACAGCATCTTGTCCATATTATCAGTCTAACGATGAGTATTTGATCGTGCGTCATCAGATGTAAGAATGGAAACCATCAGTGATAAGATGGACGCCTCCTTACAGTTGGCGCTGCAGCTGCCAATGGAGGAAAGAGAAAAATCACCGATTTTGTCGTCTGGATATGAGGAAGAACAAAAAACATGGGAGGTGATTCTGCGCATTGCAGGTCAGGTCGAAACATTGCAGCAGCAGTTCCCACAAGCAGCATTTACGTTACTGAGTGGCGGGTATGTGATTGCCCAAGTTCCAGCGAATGAACTGGAAGCATTAGCCTCACAGGATCAGGTGATTTATATAGAACAACCAAAGCGAATGGTTACAGGCGTGGCTCAGGGTGTGCGGGCTTCCTGCATCTGGCCATTACAACAAGAGATAACCCCGGTAGGACATTTGTCTGGCCGGGGTGTTTTTGTCGCTGTGATTGACTCCGGAATTGATTATTTTCATCCGGATTTTCGAAATGAAGATGGTACGACACGTATTGCCTGGCTCTGGGCGGATGGAAAGGAGTACAGTGAAACGCAGATCAATGCGGCTTTAGAACAAACGGATATGAAAAAAGCATTGGAAATCGTTCCGGTTACAGACATATCCGGTCATGGAACACATGTGGCGGGAATTGCGGCAGGAAATGGCCGGGCGTCCAGTGGAAGAAATCGTGGGGTGGCATATGAAAGCCGTTTACTGGTGGTACAGATAAAAAGCAGAAGGGCGGATGCAGCGCCATTGACAACACAACTGATGGAGGCGGTGGAATATGTTACCAAAAAAGCAATGGATGAAAAAACGCCGGTAGCAATCAATATCAGCTATGGAAATAATTACGGTTCTCATGAACCTTATAATTAAGGGAAAACATAAGAAAACACTGATATTTCCTGTGTTTTCAGGAGATTCAGTGTTTTACTTGGATTCATGATCGGCTGTCATTCTGGTCTTATAATACTCGGTTAGAATCATATTAATCTGCTGGGAACGTGTACGAAAGTTCTCTTTCGCATCCTTATCAATCTCAGCGACCAGTTCTTTGGAAAGGGTAGT
>CAKRJY010000008.1 GCA_934352055.1 uncultured Lachnospiraceae bacterium | reverse complement strand
CTGCTAGATGGTAGTCCATGTACTTAAGCAAACAGCCAGCCGGTTTGAAGCTAACTTCCATGTCAGGGGAACAGACTTTCAATGAAGCAACTATTACTGGTTCAACAGGGGGAAAAGAACTATTACCTGATTGACACTGGGACAATTATATCATGGGCTTAACTAAGCCTATTGAACAATATTTATTTAGTAACTTATTAATCAGGATACATGTATTTATGTATCTAAAAGATATTATACGAGGAGGATAAAAGTATGGACGCAACAAATTTGCGAGAAAAATTTGTGGAAATCTACGGAGATGGTGGAGACATCCGCGAATATTTTGCACCGGGACGTGTGAATCTGATCGGAGAACATACGGATTATAATGGAGGTCATGTGTTCCCGTGTGCACTCACAATAGGAACATATGGTGTGGCCCGTAAGAGAGAGGATGATAAGATACACTTCATTTCTGCAAACCTGGATGATTGTGATGTGGTTGAGGTTTCATTGGATGATCTTAGTTATAAGAAAAAATATAATTGGGCAAATTATCCACTCGGCGTTGTATGGGCATTTGATGGCAAGGGAAAAAAGATTACACAGGGCTTTGATATGGCAATCTGGGGTAATATTCCAAATGGTTCCGGACTTTCTTCTTCTGCATCATTAGAAGTGCTTACCGGAACAATTTTGCGCGATTTATATGGCTTTGATGATCTTTCGATGACGGATCTTGCTCTGATTGGTCAGTATTCAGAGAATAATTTCAACGGATGTAATTGTGGAATTATGGATCAGTTTGCAGTTGCTATGGGAAAAAAGGATTGCGCAATCTTTTTGGATACGAGTGATCTGTCCTATGAATATGCGAAAATTGCGCTTTCAGATGCAAAGATTGTGATTACAAACAGTAAAGTAAAGCATAGCCTGGTGGATGGTCAGTATAACAAGCGTCGTGAGGAATGTGCAAAGGCATTGGAACAATTGCAGACAGTTGTTTCGATCAACAGCCTTGGTGAGCTGGATAATGAAGGCTTTGAGAAATATAAAGACGTTATTACGGATGAAGAGTGCAAAAAGCGTGCACGCCATGCTGTTGCAGAGAACCAGCGTACGATTGAAGCGGTTGCTGCATTGAAGCAGAATGATGTGGAGAAATTCGGTGCATTGATGAATGCGTCACATGTGTCTCTCCGTGATGATTATAAGGTTTCTTGTGAAGAAATCGATGTCTTGGTAGATCTTGCATGGAAGGTAGATGGTGTTATCGGATCCCGAATTACCGGTGGCGGTTTTGGTGGATGTACCGTCAGCATTGTAAAAAATGATGCAGTTGCAGATTTCATGGAAAAGGTTGGTGCAGGTTATAAAGAAAAGATCGGCATAGAAGCAGAATTTTATGTAGTAGATATTGGAGACGGTGCAAGAAGAACCGTTTAGATATGAAAAAAGATCCGACAGATGTAAACCATCTGCCGGATTTTTTTAAACGTTATTTTCCTGGTATGTCAGATATGTGGAGATCATAAGCGCAATTTTACATACGATAGCATCATCGAATTGGCGGATATCAAGACCGGTTAATTGTTCGATTTTATCTAGACGATAGATCAGTGTATTGCGGTGCAAATAAAGTTTTCGTGCACACTCGGCAATGCTTAGACCACTGTCAAGAAATGTGTGAATGGTGTGCAGTGTTTCCTCATCAATATCAGATAAATGCAGCCCTTGGAAATGATTCTGTAAGTATTCTTCACATATTTCGATTGGTAAATGATATATGAGTTTGCCGAGGCCGAGGTTTTGTGTCCAGTGAATGTGCTCGGTATCGGAAAAAATGTTACCAATTTCCATAGCTGTGGATATCTGTAAAAAAATGCAAGGCAGCTGTTGATAAGAAGTTGCGACACGGTCGTAGGCAAAACGCAGAGGAATCATGGCTTCGGCTTCTAACGTTCCCTGCATATCAAAAAGCATTTGCCTTAAGCTCTCGGATGATGGCTGCATCGGCAGCTGGCGAATCAATGCTACATGAAAATCATCGGTCTGAATGAGTGTATCTGCGCCGGAAGAAAAGAACTGCGCAAAAACAGATTGCTCCATGGAAGAAATCGGCTGTCTGGTTTCTAAGAGAACCGGAAAAAGAAATCCGTTTTCTTCCAGATGAAAACGATGGATTCCTTCGTGAATCTCCTGCTCGCTTAAAAGCCCCAGTAAAAGACCGCGGAGAAAACCTTCTTTTGAAGTGCTGTTATGTCCGGCACGCAACATATTTTTTAATGTGACAAGCATTTCTTCCTCGTCAATCTGGCTGTCGGTGATAGAAAAAAGAATGCCCGTCTGGTTTTGTATCTGTTCTAATAATTCTTCTATTTGTTCTTGTATTGTCATGCTATTCTCCTTGTCTGAAAGACGCAAATCATACCGTTATTTTAACGTTTTGGCGAGGGATTCGTCAACAGAGTTAAAATGACGAACATCCGCTGGTTATTTTGGTTAGTTTAACGATGACAGTAAAATAAGATTTTTCTATAATGAAAACATGAATTGGCGTATCGTACTTATACCAATCAGAAAGAGAGGAAATTCGTATGACTTCAGTTACAGTTAATATCAATTCTATTGATAAGGTAAAACGTTTTGTCAATGCAATCACATCATTTGATAATGATTTTGATTTGATTTGTGATCGTTATGTCATTGATGCGAAATCTATCATGGGTATTTTCAGTTTGGATTTATCAAAGAACCTGACACTGAATATCCAGAAAGAGGATGACATGGATGCTGTATTGGCAGCAATTGATGAATTTATCGTTAAAGAATAACAAAGGACTTATGTAGCAAGAGAGGATTTTATTATGGCAAGCATTTCATTAAAGAACATTAACAAAGTATATCCAAATGGTTTTCACGCAGTGAAAGATTTTAACCTTGATATTGATGATAAGGAATTTATTATCTTTGTAGGACCATCCGGATGTGGTAAGTCTACTACTCTTCGTATGATAGCCGGACTTGAGGATATTTCAAGCGGAGATCTTTTAATTGATGGTAAGCGCATGAATGATGTAGAACCGAAAGATCGTGATATCGCAATGGTATTCCAGAACTATGCGTTATATCCACACATGACAGTATATGACAATATGGCATTTGGATTGAAGCTTCGTAAGCTTCCAAAGGCTGAGATTGATAAGAAGGTTCGCGAAGCAGCAAAGATTTTGGATTTGGAAGGTCTTTTGGATCGTAAGCCAAAGGCTCTTTCCGGTGGACAGCGTCAGCGTGTTGCCATGGGTCGTGCAATCGTTCGTAATCCTAAGGTATTCCTTATGGATGAGCCACTTTCTAACCTGGATGCAAAATTACGTGTGCAGATGAGAATTGAGATTTCTAAGTTACATAAGGATTTAGGTGCAACCATCATCTATGTAACACATGATCAGACAGAGGCTATGACACTTGGTACAAGAATTGTCGTTATGAAAGATGGTGTTGTTCAGCAGATTGATACACCTCATAACTTATACAATAAGCCACAGAATCTCTTTGTTGCAGGCTTCATTGGATCTCCTCAGATGAACTTTATGGATGCAAAGATTTCTGTAGATGGAGAGAATGTAACAGCACAGGTTGGTGAGTCTAATATTGCTGTTCCGGCTGCGAAAGCTAAGGCTTTAATTGATGGCGGATATGATGGAAAGACCGTTGTTCTTGGTATTCGTCCGGAAGACATCCATGATTCACAGATGTTTATCGAAACATCACCAAATAGTGTGATTGAAGCAAATATTCGTGTGTATGAATTGCTTGGTGCAGAAGTGTTCTTGTATTTCGATTACGCAGGTTCACAGGTAACAGCACGTGTAGATCCAAGAACGACTGCAAAACAGGGCGATCATATCAAGTTTGCGTTTGATATGGAGCATGCACATTTCTTTGATAAGGATACAGAATTGGTTATTACTAATTAATCTTTTTCTTATATATCTTCCTATCTTATACGATGATACCCTCGGAATACTCCGGGGGTATTATTGCGTTACCCTCTATCCATATATAGAAAAAATGTGTTATACTATAAGACAAAGCATCAATTTGTTGATAGCAGATACGGTTAAGGGAGAATAATATGGAAACGATAAAATATACCGGCAAGTTGCAGCGTTATTTTCAGGCACCGATCTATATGGTTTTTTTGTTTGTTGCCGGAGATGTGT
Organism: uncultured Lachnospiraceae bacterium; assembly: GCA_934352055.1. Lineage (GTDB taxonomy): Bacteria > Bacillota > Clostridia > Lachnospirales > Lachnospiraceae > Pararoseburia. Next base: position 113,475 of record CAKRJY010000008.1, on the reverse strand, counting down.
TAGTGTTCTTGCAAAACATAAAAGTGGGTGCGCTTTTTTCCATCTGCATTGTTGTTTATGCGGTCATTGTTTTGTGGTTCTATCGTAGTTGCTCTGCAAAATTAGAAGAGGAAATCATACACTTTGCCACGCATTATGGAACGGTTCAGAAAAAGCTGTTAAATGAGTTTCAATTGCCATATGCTCTTATGGATTACTCGGGTAAGATTCTTTGGGTGAATGAAGAATTTTCTCGTGTGACAGGAAGAGATAAGAATTACAATAAGTCGATTACCTCTATTTTCAAAGAAATTACGCGAGAAGAGATTGAAAAAGCAGCCAATGATAATTTTGAGATTGCATTGCCGTTTGGCGATCGTAAGTATATAGCGAGTATGCAGCGCTTACAGTTCAACGAAGAGCAGGATGTGGATGCCATGGAAATCATGACAGAAGCAGACAATTTTAATTCGTTGATTGCACTTCTTTTATTTGATCAGACAGAGCTGGATTATTATAAAGAAGAAAATGAAAAGCAAAAACTTGTAGTTGCGCTTGTACATATTGATAATTATGAGGAAGTATTTGATTCCATTGAAGAAGTAAAACGTTCTTTACTTACGGCGATTATTGATCGTAAGGTAAACAAATATTTTCAGAATATGGATGCGATTGTGCGTAAGCTGGATCGTGATAAATTTATCGTGCTTTTTCAGCAGCAGTATATGCAGAGGCTGGAAGAGGACAAGTTCTCTATTCTGGAAGATATCAAAACTACCAAGGCGGGGAATGAACTAGAGATTACGCTCAGTATGGGATTTGGTATTGGTGGCAATTCTTATGTACAAAATGCAGAGTTTGCCCGCGTAGCTATTGATCTTGCGTTGGGACGTGGTGGCTCCCAGGCGGTTATTAAAAATAATAGCGATGTTTCTTATTATGGTGTGCGTGGCAAGGAAATTGAGCGTAATACGCGTGTCAAAGCCCGTGTCAAAGCACAGGCATTGCGTGAGATTATGGAAACGCGAGAAGAGATTATCATCATGGGCCATCCAATTGCGGATGTCGATTCCTTTGGTGCAGCGATAGGTCTGTTTTGTGCAGCGCGCGAGATTCGTAAAAATGCAAAAATTGTACTCAATACGGTGACAAGCTCTTTGCGACCACTCGTGGAATCCTTCTCCGAAGCTGCCGGTTATCCGGAAGATATGTTTATTACATCAGAACAGGCAGAGGAGATCGCGGATGCGCAGACATTGGTTATTGTGGTAGATACCAATCGTCCGAGCTATACGGATTGCCCAAGACTGTTAGAAATCAGCAAATCGATTGTGGTATTTGATCATCACAGACAAGGTAGTGAGCAGGTGGTAAATCCAATCCTCTCCTATATCGAACCATATGCGTCTTCTGCTTGTGAAATGATTGCAGAGGTACTACAGTATTTTTCAGAAAAAGTGCATTTGCATCCGAATGAATCGGATTGTATCTATGCAGGAATTTTGATTGATACAAACAACTTTATGACAAAGACGGGTGTACGTACATTTGAGGCAGCAGCATATTTGCGACGTTGTGGTGCTGAGGTTACACGTGTGCGCAAGCTTTTGCGTGAAGATATGTCAGCATACAAAGCGAGAGCGGAAGTGATTCGTCATGCGGAAGTATATCGAGGCCTGTTTGCAATTTCTATTTGTGAGTCAGGGCAATTAGAAAGTCCAACGGTTGTTGGTGCAAAGGCAGCAAATGAACTTTTAAATATCGTAGGGATCAAGGCATCGTTTGTTTTGACAGAGTTCCAAAATAAAGTTTATGTGAGCTCCCGCTCGATTGATGAGATTGATGTGCAGCACATCATGGAACGTTTGGGTGGCGGCGGTCATCTGAATGTAGCGGGTGCACAGATTGAGAACAGCACGGTAGATGAAGTGAAGCGTAAGATTGAAGATATTTTAGACATGATGATAGATGAAGGAGAAATCAAATTATGAAAGTGATCTTATTACAGGATGTGAAGTCCCTTGGAAAAAAGGGAGAGATTGTTAACGTAAGTGAAGGCTATGCAAGAAACATGCTTTTGCCAAAGAAATTAGGTGTAGAAGCAAACAGCAAGAATTTAAATGATTTGAAATTACAGAATCAGCATGCAGATAAAGTGGCGCAGGAGAATTTAGAAGCGGCACAGGCTATGGCGAAAAAGATCGAGGAATGGCTGGTAGAGACAAAGATCAAAACGGGCGAAGGTGGAAGAACGTTTGGTTCTGTTTCCTCTAAAGAAATTTGTGCAGCAGTCAAGGCACAATACAAGGAAACTATAGACAAGAAAAAAATACACATGGAAGAACCAATTCGTGCGCAGGGAACTTACGAAGTTAAGGTAAAATTGCATCCGCAGGTAACGGCTGTGATGCGCGTACACGTATCAGGAGAATAGTATGGAAGAAGCGTTAATCAAACGAGTGATGCCGAACAGCTTAGAGGCAGAACAATCTGTTGTCGGCTCTATGATTATGGATCGCGATGCGATCGTTGCAGCATCTGAGATTTTGATCAAGGAAGATTTTTATCATCAGCAGTATGGGCAGATATTTGAAACAATCGTAGAACTATACAACAGTGGTCAGGCAGTGGATGTCATTACTTTGCAGAATAAGCTGCGTGAAAAGGATGTACCACCGGAAGTAAGTAGTGTGCAGTATATCAGCGACTTAGTAGCGGCAATTCCGGTTACCGTAAATACAGAAGCCTATGCCCAGATTGTCAAGGATAAGGCACTTCTTCGCCAGATTATTAAAGTCAACCAGGAAATAGAAAACGATTGCTATAATGGCAAACAAGGTGTGACAGAGATTTTGGAAAAGACAGAGCATGATATTTTTGCATTGGTACAAAACCATGGAAATGCAGAATATGTTCCGATTCGTCAAGTCGTTATGAATGCCATTCATAAAATTGAGCAGGCATCAAAACAGAAGGGTGCAGTCACCGGTATTCCGACGGGATTTATCGATTTGGACTATCAGACGGCTGGATTGCAGCCATCGGATCTGATCCTGATTGCGGCACGTCCTTCTATGGGAAAAACAGCGTTTGTTTTGAACCTGGCGCAGTATGTTGCCTTTCATGAAGATTTATGTACAGCAATTTTTTCTTTGGAAATGTCAAAGGAACAGCTCGTAAACCGTCTGTTCTCTTTGGAATCGCGCGTGGATGCGCAGAAGCTGCGTACCGGTAATTTGCAGGAGTCAGAATGGGAAAAGCTGATCGAAGGTGCAGGTATTATTGGTAATTCTCATCTGATCATTGATGATACGCCGGGTATCAGCATATCAGAACTCCGCAGTAAGTGTCGTAAATATAAAATGGATCAGGATTTGCGTCTGATCATCATCGACTATTTACAGTTGATGAGTGGTTCTGGTCGTTCGGAATCCAGACAGCAGGAAATCTCAGAGATTTCAAGATCTTTAAAGGCGCTTGCCAGGGAATTAAATGTACCGGTAATTGCCTTATCGCAGTTATCCCGTGCGGTAGAACAGCGTCCGGATCACAGACCAATGCTATCAGATTTGCGTGAATCCGGAGCAATCGAGCAGGATGCCGATGTGGTAATGTTTATCTACCGTGATGATTATTATAACAAGGATACAGACCTGAAAAACATTTCTGAAATTATTGTGGCAAAGCAAAGAAACGGCCCGATTGGTACGATTAATCTCGCGTGGCTGCCGGAATACACGAAGTTTGGCAATTTAGATCATACGCAGCAATAAACTGTCGAAATCTTACGATTAGTTTTGCTTGTCCGCCTTTCTGTAAGCGTATATACTTAAACTATACATAAAAGAGAGCAGTATATATACAGGAAGGACTGGTTTTTTGGAAAAAGTACGATATATGATTTCGGATGCAGCACGTATGGTGGCATTAGAGCAGCATGTGCTCCGCTACTGGGAAGATGAACTGCAGCTCGATATCCCACGCAACGAAATGGGGCATCGTTACTATACAGATGATAATATCAAAGAAATTCTTCGTATTAAGGATCTGCGGGAAAAAGGATATCAGCTCAAGGCAATCCGTATGTATTTAAAGAAAGAAAAGCGCAACGAAGAAAAAGAGCAGGAAGCCAGAAAGAAGCATGTGGACTTGGATGGATTTGTAACGCTGACCTCTGCCAAGGAATTGGGATTCGGAGAAGATGTCGATTCGGAGTGTGCGGTAGATACGGCTGCAGATACAGCGGCAGATGCAGGGCATATGATCAGCAGGTCAGAAGAAAGCCAGATATCTGCCGAAACGCAGGAACAGGCGCGTATCCGAGTAGAGCAATTTCAAAAGTTGATGACAGAGATTGTGGCAAATGCCATGCGTGAGAACAATGAGGTGCTGACAACGCACGTCGAAGAACGTATTTTAAAAGAAATGAATTACCTGATGCAGGAACATTATCAGTTGGAAGAGGATCACTATAAGAAATTGGATGAAGCGATTCGTAGTAATTTACGAAAAAAGCGAAGCCGTGGAGTTAAATGGATACTTCCAACAAGAAAATCAGAGAATAGAGAAAAATAAAGAAAGCGACGTGATGAAAAATCATTACGTCGCTTTTCCTGTAAACATTAACCCTGTGTTTCTAAGAAGTTGTTGATTTCGTCTACTAACATGTCAGGGTCGATACCGTGTACCATAGCAGCCTGCTCGATGGTCTCCATCTGAGATGATGGGCATCCCAAACAGTGCATGCCGATATTTAATAAAATTGGTGCTACATTCTGATCAATCTGTAATAATTCACCAATCATAGTTGACTTATTTACTCTAGCCATGATTCTTATCCTCCTTATTTTCGATGGTGTTATTATAATGCCTTTTTCCGCCTTTTGCAATTCATTATCTTGTTTTTAAATAAGAACTTGTTTTTTCAAATTATTTGATTTATTATGTGGTTACAGCAGAAAGCTGAATAATATGCGATAAGGTGATTGGAGGAATTAACAATGGCATACGTAATTTCTGATTCATGTGTAAGCTGTGGAACATGCGAACCTGAATGTCCAGTAGGAGCTATCTCTCAGGGAGACAGCCAGTTCGAAATCGATGGATCTGCTTGTGTTGATTGTGGCACATGCGCAGGTGTTTGTCCTACAGGTGCTATTTCTCAGGAGTAATCCTAAGATAGTTACATATCACAGACAAGTAAAAGACGTCCGCGTGAGCGGGCGTCTTTTTTTCGATTACGAAAGCAGTCTACGCAACGTAGATTGCTTAGAACCAAGTCCTGTGTTACGCTTCTTATAAGAGGAGGGTACACTATGGAGACAAAAGAGTTGGGAATGTTTATAGCGAAAAGGCGTACAGAACTGGGTATGACACAGGCACAACTGGCAGCGCAGTTACATGTGACCAATAAGGCAATTTCCAAATGGGAAAATGGAAGAGGACTGCCGGACATAGCAAATGTAGAAGGATTGGCAGATGCATTAGACCTGAGCTTGCAGGAATTGATGGAGTGTCGGATATGCCGGACAGCGGATGAGGCAGGAGATGCGGAGCAGGCATTGCGGGAAACACTGGAATTCGCACAGATAAAGATCAAAAAGGCAATCTTCAAATGTATTCCTGTGATAATGATAGCCTGGGGATTGATGTTTACTTTTATATATGTTATGTGTATGTATATGGAGTTGAGCCAGCATCTGGAGTTGAGAGCAATTCTCATAGGATTTTTGGTATTGGAAGCCAGTTTGACAGGAAATATATTGAATACATTGGTAAGGAGGGAGTAGTTATATGCAGCAGGCAATAGAGCGAATGATCACCAGACAGGTGGAGCGCATCATCCAAAAGAAATTAACGGCAGTTGTCAATCAGGCGGTGGAAAGCAAAACAAAGGAGGCGGCAGGGCAAGATAGTGACCAGTGGAGGGGGAACTTTCATTGCGTCGTATCCGGCTATTACAAGGGAATTTGCATGAAATATCTTATGCCGCCGCTGATCATCTTTATGCTTTTATGCGCACTGGGAAGTGCTGTGGCAGGAGGAATCCTATATAGTGTATTATTTGGCATAATAGCATTAGTTTGTCTGTGGTGTGTTTGGGTGACGCAGAAATGGATGTGTATGCTGGTTTACTGGGATGGTGGCATGATGATTGTGGATCGCAAGGGCAATGTGTTGGCACAGATGCCATCGACAATCTTGCGTCAGGCGAAGATCACTAAGGGAAGTATCATTATCCCATGGAATGATAAGGAATATAAGATTGTTCGTGACATAAGAGATAATGAACAACAAATAAAAGAGATGTTGGCTTTCTATGAAGTAGAATAAAAGGTTTACCACGTATGCTGCTTATGTATACGACGATAATTACCGGGAGTTGTCCCGGTAATTTTTTTAAAGACAATCGTAAAATAACTCTGTGATGAGAAATTCAAATAGTTGCTGATTTCACCTAAGGTATAATCTGAATAAGTCAGGAGATTTTTAGCTTGCTGCCAAGTCGGAATTCGGATTCTAAAGAAAGAAAAGGTGATGGATTAAAAATCCATCACCTTTTACATTTACAGTTTCGCTAACATACCAAGAGCATCGTCTGGGATGATCAAGGTGTAGTGTTCTTTAAAATAAGCATCCTGTCCGACAGAAAAATCTGCCTGTGAACCATATTCGGTCAGGATATTGCAGGCCTTGTTGAATTCAGCAGGTGTGTGTTCACTCTTGCTGATGACAAGATAAAAAATATCATCCGAAGGACTCTTGTATAAAGTGTTGCGACCATGATAAAAATCGCCGAGTACATGAGACAATCGGATCAGATCATCCAGAGAAGAGAAAGCAAATAATTTGATGATGTCTACGGGAACCTCAATGTCTTCTGCGTCCGGCAGATTAGCATCTGCAGATTTGCCGACGCGTGCAGCGGCCGCTTTTGCTTTGGAAAACAGCGATATAATATCGTCTGCAGCAGTTGGCGGATGCGGCATGTTGTCAACATAATCATCCATGTCGTAGTCATCTTCATCCATATCTTCTGAGAAATGAGAAAATCTGGTGTCTAATTCATCTGGATATTCTACTTTCGTCACTATTAATAAAATGGAGTCAGCAGTGAGTGGAACAGCTTCAATCATCAAAGGAATATCCTCTGCGTCAAAGCCAAATTCATAAGAGGCCTTCTCCATCATTTCACGAAAAAGAGATTTAGCTTTTTCTGTGCCATAGGCGAGTTCGCTTAATTTTAAGTGCCTGCTATCGAGATCTTCTCTCGTAAGTGTGCAGCGAATCTGGTTATCGTTTACTTTTTCAATTTTCATAAGATCACATCCTTTACAGAAAATTAGGTAAACTTATACCTATACATATTATAAACAATGAAAAAAACAAAGTAAAGAAAGCAAGTATTAAAAATGTCTAAATTTGTTAAAAAAGTATAAACAATGTAGAAATGCCTTGCTTTTTAAAAATCAATTTGCTATAACGTATGCAAGAGATGCTTTTCCGGTTCTAGGGAGGAGCAATATAATGTCATATTTTCTATCTGATCAGTATGAGACGATACGCGTTTTGTATGAATCTACATATACACGGGTCGTGCTCGTCAAGACGATAGATACCGGTGATCTATATGTTATCAAGGGTATTAGAAAGGACCCGGCCACACCGGAACATTTTTTTCTTGAAGCAAGTCTGCTACAGGATTTGAAACATCCTGGAATTCCCATTCTACATGAAACACAAGAAGACGCATCGTTTTTTTATATTGTAGAAGAATATATTTATGGAGATTCTTTAGATCAGTATTTGCTTTATCATCAACACATTTCCCAGGATACATTTTTACAATTTGCAATGCAGTTGTGCAATATCATGGAATATCTGCATACGAGGAATCCAAATCCAATTTTATATTTGGATTTAAAACCGGAACATATTATAGTATGTGGCAATCAGTTGAAATTAATCGACTTTGGCATTGCAAAGATTCTTACCAGTTCGGGAAATGATTTCCAAAATTTTGGAACAAAAAAATATGCTGCACCGGAACAAAAGCACGGAGGTGCGGTGGACGAAAGAACCGATATTTATGCCGTTGGTAAAATCCTATCTTATATGCTTTTGTTTTTGCCAATCAAGAGTAGAATCGTATGCTTTCCGTTGATCGCAAGGACTCTTTGCTACGATAAAAAGAGGCGCATCACAAGCATAAGTCGCCTACAGAATCGCCTGCAAAGGATACAGCAAAAAAACAAAAAAGAAAAGAAGAACAAGAAGCATCTCTTAAAACGTATTGCCGTTGTAGGAAGTGAAGAAGGTGTGGGTTGTACACATGTGGCGGTGGCGCTGGTCTGCTATTTGAACCAGGCGGGGTTTTACGCGTATTACAAGAATGAGTCAGAACAGCCGACGCTAGAGCGCATGCTGCAACAGGATATGGCTTGTATCAGACAGGATGGATTTATATATCACGAGTTTTTCCGAGGCTGTCTTACCTATGGCCCAGCAGTTGCAAAAAGTGAACTTTTGGAAGGGATACAGGTTGTGGATCGAGGATGCAAAGAGGATACCACGGCAGGTGCGACTATCTATGTCTGCAGTGGAAGAATCTGGCAGAAACGACCATCCGATGCGGTATGGGCGATGCGCAAAAATGAGGTTATCGTAGGAAATCATTTTTCACGTTATGATGCAAAAACATGTGCACGGGCATGGAAACGACGAGTGTATCTGTTTCCTTATCAGCCGGATCCGTTTCATGCAACATGGGCAGTACGAAGACTTTTTTCAAGCATGTTAAAAAAGGAGTTGTTATGTGAAAAAGAAAAGCAGATGGATACATAAAAAGATTATGGGGTTTTACGGAACAAAAGAAGGTGTTGGATGTACGCATCTGGCACTTAGCGTGGCCAATTACCTGCATTCTGTAGAAAAATGGAAGGTACTGTATCTGGAAATGGGGAAATTCAGTCAGTTGTATCCATTGATACAGCAACAGGTGGTAGCATGCGATGATGTGATTCTTTATCCGTATCTGGGTGTGCAGTATTTGATTTGCCCGACAGAAAAAGAAGCAATGCGGCAATGCGAGAAGTTTGACGGTATAGTAGTCATTGACTTTGGTATTTGGGGAGAAACATTTAAAAAACTGCAAGGTATCTGTCAGCGGAATGTGGTGCTGGGTGGTATACAGCGATGGGAGCATGAGGCATATGTAACCTATATCAATAAGAATAAAAAAAGAAACGACATGGCGCAAATGGAATACTATAGCAGGCAAGTCGAAAGCTGGTTACAGGTATCCTTCTATAAAGAACATCATGTGTGGATACGTCCGATGCCACAGATAGCAAATCCTTTTGAACTGAAGAAAAAAGATATTGTTTTTTTAGAGCAATGGTTACACACAAAATAGTAGGAAAAGGAGGAGATAAAGCAAAAAAGGAATAAGAAACACGTTGAAAAAAGATGTTACTTTTGTTTGGAAGGAAACAACAATGCTTGATTTTACGTTATAAACGAAAAAAGATGAGGGCGTATCGATGACAGGTACGCCCTGTTTTGCGCGTTCTATCGCTGCTGCATGATGACATCTATCGTCGAAATATGTTATAATAAATCAAATTATGCAGACAAATACCATTGGAGGATGGCATGGACAAGAGAAATAGAAAAAGAACAACAGGTACAGGGACAAAACGTAATCGCAGAAATCAGCAGATTCCAAATCATATTTATTTGCTGGCAATTGCCATTTTATTATTTGTGGTTATTGGAATGGTCTTTCTGATTCGTCGGTATACACCAACACGGGAGCATATGAGCCTGTCAGAATTTTTTGTTTTGAAAGAAGAAAATGAGGCGGCAGTTATCTTAAACGGTGAATACAAGGAAGTGACGGAAACTGACGATACCATTCATGCAATTGCAACAGATCAGGGTGTTTACCTGGAAATTGGTTTTTTGAAAACGGCATTGGACGATGGATATGTTTACGACACAACAGAAAGTGTGCTTCGTTATGTAACAGATCAGGATGTGATTACAGCGTCTTTGAATAGTGAGGCATATACCGTTGGGAAAGCACGTGAGAGTCTGGGGAAGGATGTGGTGGTTTCTCAAAATGGAGCATATTTTGTATCCGCGGATTTTGTGAAATTATACACAGATATGTCCTATGAATTGTTTGAGAACCCAAATCGTGTGGTTATAGAAACAGCAGGTTATGAAAAGAAAGTGGCAACGCTAAAGCGTGATGTTGCACTGCGCCGTTTTGGCGGTGTAAAAAGCTTGATTTTAAAGGATGCAAGCAAGGGGGATCAGGTTACCGTTCTTGAAGATTATGGCAAGTGGAGCCATGTGTTGACGGATGATGGCGTTTTGGCATGTGTACAAAATAAGCGTATGTCAAAGGCAAAAACACAGACGGTTGCCTGCAATCTCGAGGAACGTACCTATCACCACATTACCGTAAAAAATCCGATTATTATGGGATGGCATCAGGTGACAAGCCAGGCTGCAAATGGAAATGTGTCTAAGATGGTTGCCGGAACAGATTTGAATGTTATTTCGCCAACCTGGTTTTCACTCAGCGATAATCAGGGAAATATCAGAAGTCTGGCAAGCAGTGATTATGTGACATATTGTCATGAAAACGATATACAGGTATGGGGTCTGGTTAGTAATCTGGAAAATAAAAATGTAGATACGACAACCGTGCTCAATACAACATCGTATCGAGATAATTTGGTCAACAACTTAATTACACAGGCAATTTCGTATAACCTGGATGGCATCAACGTGGATATGGAAGCATTGAGTATTGCTGCAAAAGACGGTTATATTGAATTTATCAAGGAACTGTCAATCAAATGCGAAAAGAATGACATCATTTTATCGGTTGATAATTATGTGCCGACGGATTCTACAGCGTTTTATAATCGAAGTGTACAAGCAGATTACGCAGACTACATTGCGGTTATGGCTTACGATGAACATTATGCCGGCGGGGATGAAGCAGGATCTGTGGCATCCATTGGATTTGTAGAAAAAGGTGTGTCAGATACACTTGATGAAGTGCCGGCAGAACAGATCATATTGGGAATGCCATTTTATGCACGTGTCTGGGCTTCGTCAGAAACCGGAATTACAAGTTCAGCATATGGCATGGAAGATATGCAGGCGTTTTTACAGCGTAATCAGGCGACAAGTACCTGGTCTGAGGAAGATGGTCAGTATTATGCTGAGTTTACAGAAAAGGGTACAACCTATATGGCTTGGATCGAAGATGCTACTTCTCTTTCTAAGAAATTAGATGTTATGAAGGAGAATAAACTAGCGGGAGCTGCATTCTGGAAATTGGGATTTGAATCAAAGGATGTTTGGCAGACCATCGAGAATTACTTCAAATAAAACATGAGATTGTCATTACATATTTCTATTTTGTCACCATATATTATAAAAAAACAGGTGATTATGTATGAAGCATAAAATAGAAATAGTAATGGCAGTCTTTTTTATTGTCGTTAGTCTCATGGCAAGTGTGTGGGGTGTTTCTGTGGTATCGGCAAAGAAGACGGCGAAAAACCTGCGTGTGGTCATTGATCCCGGTCATGGAGGAAGTGATCCCGGAAAAGTCGCAGTAGATGGAACGATGGAAAAAGATGTCAACTTACAAATTGCACTTGCCCTGGGACAATATTTAAAGAAGCACGGCGTAGACGTGTATTATACACGCGAGAGCGACTGTACACTTTGCCAGGAGGACGGTGGAAGTAAAAAAGCACGGGATTTGCAAAAGCGGTGTCAGATAGTGGAACACTGTAAACCGGATATGACAATTAGTATTCATCAGAATAGTTACCCGGATGCATCTGTATGTGGTGCACAGGTGTTTTATTACAGTACGTCAGAAAAAAGCAGGATTTTGGCGGAGAGCATACAGGAAACATTGGTGGCGATGGTTGATGCATCCAATCATAGAAAAGCGAAGGCAAATGATAGTTACTATATGCTGCGAAAAACGATTAGTCCTACGGTAATTGTGGAATGCGGATTTTTGAGCAATGAAAAGGAATGTCAGAATTTACAGGATGAAAAGTATCAGCAAAAAATTGTTAAGGCAATCTACGAAGGGATGATTCGTTATGTGCAAATGGAAAATGGTGGATAGCGTTTGTTGTTGTGTAATTCATGAAAAGTGATATAATGGGGACTATGGAAACGAAAGTATTTGTGGCTCGAGATAATTACATAAATGATGAGGAACTTAAGGAAGCATCTGCAGTGATTCGTAGCGGTGGGTTGGTTGCATTTCCGACAGAGACGGTATACGGATTAGGAGGCGATGCGACGAATCCGGAAGCTTCTCGCAAGATATATGCAGCAAAGGGTCGTCCATCGGATAACCCTTTGATTGTTCATATAGCAGATTTTTCGCAGTTGAGGAATATTGTTGCTGAAGTACCACAGGAAGCAGAGAAGTTGGCGGAAGCGTTCTGGCCGGGACCACTTACGATGATTTTGCGTAAGAATGAGGTGATTCCTTATGAGACAACAGGGGGATTGGACACGGTAGCGATTCGTATGCCATCTCACCCTGTGGCAAGAGCTTTTTTGCAGGATAGCGGCTGTATGATAGCGGCACCGAGTGCGAATACTTCTGGACGACCAAGTCCGACGACGGCACAGCATGTGTGGGAAGATTTACACGGAAAGATCGAAATCCTTTTGGATGGAGGTCCGGTAGGCATTGGTATTGAATCGACGATTGTTGATCTTTCAGAAGAAAGACCGATGATCTTGCGCCCGGGATTTATCACACAAGAGATGCTGTCTGCTGTATTAGGTGATGTTGGTATGGATCCGGGGCTTGCTTCAGAAAATAGCAAACGGCCACCGAAAGCGCCGGGGATGCGTTATCGTCATTATGCACCAAAGGCGGACCTTACCCTGGTAGAGGGAACCATGGAAGAGGTTATTTCTAAGATCAATGCGTTGACAAGGGAAGCACAGGCAATGGGGAAGTCTGTGGGCGTTCTTGCAACGGAAGAAAATAAAGATCGTTATGTGGCAGATCATGTGATTGTCATTGGGCAGAGACAGGATGAGGCAGAGATTGCCAGACATTTATTTGATGTGCTGCGACAATTCGACGACTTACAGGTAGATCTCATCTACTCAGAAAGTTTTGCTGCAGCAGGCGTAGGACAGGCAATCATGAATCGTTTGCTTAAGGCGGCAGGACATAAACGAATTTTTGTATAAGGGATACTTTTTGGGAGAAGAAACAACTATGGAGCATATAAAACGTGTGATTTTTGCTGCGGGAAGCGGGACATCCAGAGCGCCAATGGCAGCAGCAATCATGAAGCAGATGGCAGAAGGAATGGGCATCGATGTCTTATCAAGAGGTGTTGTTGTACTTTTTCCGGAACCGATGAATCAGAAGACAGAAGCGGTGTTGATCAGTAATGGCATCGCACCGGATAATTTCGCAGCGGAACAATTGGTAGATGCGGACATTATACCGGATACATTGATTCTTACCATGGAAGAGTCACAGCGACGTAAAGTGATAGATGAAATAGCAGGAGCAAACGAGGAAAACACATTTGTTCTTTCTACGTTTGTAGGAGATGAGATTGAAGTGGTCAATCCTTATGGCGCGTCGTTACAGACATATGGACTTTGCTTTGAGGTGTTAAAAAAATCAATAGAAAAGCTATTGGTAAAGTTACAGCATATGGATGAGGGGGAAACGGAATGAGCGATAAGAGAAAGAATTACATCAGCTGGGACGAATATTTTATGGGTGTAGCCATGCTTTCTGCGATGCGGTCCAAGGATCCGCATACACAGGTGGGGGCGTGTATCGTCAGTGATGATCACAAGATTTTGTCCATGGGGTATAATGGATTTCCGATGGGTTGTTCGGATGATGATTTCCCATGGTGCAGAGAGGGAGAACCATACGATAACAAGTATTTTTACACAACGCATAGCGAATTGAATGCCATTTTAAATTATCGCGGTGGCAGCTTAGAAGGTTCGACCCTTTATGTATCACTGTTTCCTTGTAATGAGTGTGCCAAGGCAATCATTCAATCAGGAATTCGCCGTATTGTGTATGATCAGGATAAATATGAGCATACGCCGGCGGTTATGGCATCTAAGCGTATGTTGCGTGCGGCAGGGGTAGAGTTTTACAAGTATGAACATACGGGGCGTGAAATTTCTATTTTATTGTAGTTTTAGGAGAAGATTTGAAAAAAGAGAGCAATGAGGTGGCAAATACACTGGTTTTGATCGTGCAGATCGGGGTGACGATGCTGGTGCCGATTTTAATGTGTAGTATCGGTGGTGCATGGCTGGATCATAAGTTTCAGACCAGATGGATTGGTGTGTTGGGGTTTATTCTAGGAACGATAGCCGGATTTCAGAATGTATACCGGCTGGTCAGAAAATATCTAAAAGAGACAAAATCCCCAGGAGAATTGCAAAGAGAAAAAGAAGAACAGGAAAGAGCATCGCATGATAAAAGCATTGAAGAGACTAAATGAGGCTTTGCCGGGACTACTTTTGGGCATAGCGGTATATGGACTTTTAGTACAATTTATCGGCATGTGGTTTGTTTCCGATAAGTTACATTATACGACAGGGCTTTGGGTTGGTATTGCCTGCGCGATGGGTATGGGTATTCATCTCGCCATGGTGATTGAGGAAGCAGTACGCGTGGGAGAAAGCGGTACCAGACGTCTGTCGTTTAAATCCGTACTACGCTATCTGGTTGTAGTGTTGGTATTTTTTGTTATGATGTATTTTCATCTGGGCAACCTGGTGAGTGCATTTATTGGAGTTTTGGGGCTAAAGGTGAGTGCATATGTACAACCTTTTATGCATAAAATGATTTTTAAGGACATCGCGCCGGAAGAATCAACGAATGAACAGGAAGAGGAGGTGAAATTGTGAATGAAGCAATTCTAATGTCGGCTTCTGCAGATAACATTGACTTTATGATACATGGTCTGTATTCCTTTGAATTATTTGGCCAGGAGGTGTGGATTACAACTTCACATGTGTGTATCGCCATTGTTATGCTTGTGCTTGTGGTATTTTCTATTGTAGCCAATCGAAAATTAGTACATGCAACAGAAGTGCCAGATACCTTTCAGAACGTTCTGGAACTAATGGTAGAAAAATTATCCGGAGTCGTGGAGGGCAATATGGGCTCTCACGCACCAAAATTTACGAATTATATTAGTACCATATTCGTATTTATTTTGTTCAGTAATATATCCGGATTGTTTGGTTTGAGACCGCCAACAGCGGACTATGGAACCACATTTGCCCTTGGTATCATTACGTTTGCACTGATTCACATCACAAAATGGAAACACCAGTCCGTAAAACAGATTTGGACAGATATGTGTTCTCCATTACCGCCATGGTTTCCACTATGGCTGCCGATCAACTTGATCAGCGAGGTCGCAGTGCCAATTTCCTTATCACTGCGTCTATTTGCGAATGTATTGTCAGGAACCGTAATGATGGCCCTTGTTTACGGTCTGTTGGCCAAGATTGCATATGTCTGGCCTGCTGTGCTCCATGTCTATTTTGACTTGTTTTCCGGAGCCATTCAGACATACGTATTTTGTATGCTTACCATGACATACATCACACAGTCCTATGGGGACGAAGAATAATTTATATTTTATTATTAGGAGGAAAGTATTATGAATATCACAGGAGAAGATTTGATTTTAGCATGCTCTGCAATTGGTGCTGGTCTGGCTGTTATCGCTGGTATCGGACCTGGTATTGGTCAGGGTATTGCAGCAGGTTACGGTGCAGCAGCTGTAGGTAGAAACCCAGGTGCACAGGGTAAGATTATGTCAACAATGTTACTTGGACAGGCAGTTGCCGAGACAACAGGTCTGTACGGACTTTTGGTTGCTATGCTTCTGCTTTTCGTAAAACCATTAGTAGGTTAATACGTGTAGTTTGGAATTTCCCAGGAAAGGAGGAACTACAGGAAAGTTATGACAAGACTATTTGACTTAGATTTTCAGTTGTTGTTTGATGCGGTATCTTTAGGTATTTCCGTATTCTTTCTGTTCCTGATTATGTCATATCTTTTGTTCAATCCGGCAAGAAAGCTATTGCGGGATCGTCAGGAGAAGATACGTCAGGATATTGCCAGTGCGGCACAGGACAAGGAAGAGTCTGCAAAAGCAAAAGCAGAATATGAACAACGCTTAAAAGATGTTGATAAAGAGGCTGAGGTAATTCTTGCAGAGGCAAGACAGAAGGCACTCAAGAATGAAGCCAAGATCATAGCGGATGCCAAAGAGGAAGCGGCACGTATTATTGCAAGAGCCAGTGAAGAAGCTGTTCTTGAAAAGAAGCGTGTGGCAGATGAGATGAAACAGGAAATGATTTCACTTGCCTCTGTGATGGCTGGTAAGGTCGTGGCTGCAAACATAGACACTACGGTTCAGAATGAATTAGTAGAAGAAACGCTGAAGGAAATGGGTGATGCTACATGGCAAAGTTAGTTTCAAATGTGTATGGTGAAGCATTGTTTGAACTGGCGATGGAGCAAGGTCGACTGGATGCGTATCTGGAGGAGAGCCAGGGTGTTCTTGATGTCCTTCGGGATCATCAGGAATTTAGTCAGATGATGACTCATCCCAACATCATAAAAGAAGAAAAAATGCAGATGGTAGAGACTGTTTTTAAAGGCAGAGTATCGGATGAATTGGTTGGTCTGATGCGTATGATTGTAGAAAAAGATCATTTCGCAAAAATGCAGGAAGTATTAACCTTTTTTATCGACCGTGCACTGGAAGAGAAAAAAGTCGGTATTGCTTATGTAAGCACACCGATGGAATTATCGGATGCACAGAAAAAACAGATCGAAGATCGTTTGCTTGAGACAACTGCATATACATCGTTTCGTATGCATTATGCAGTCGAGGCCGAGCTCATCGGCGGTATGATAATTCGTATTGGAGACCGCGTGGTGGACAGTAGTGTACGCACCAAGCTGGCAGAGTTATCCAGAGAATTATCTAAAATACAGTTGAAAGTAGGTGAAAGCGCTTCATGAATTTAAAACCAGAAGAAATCAGCTCAGTGATTAAAGAGCAAATGAAAAGATATGCAGCGCAACTTCAAGTGGCAGATGTCGGCACGGTTATACAAGTGGCTGACGGTATTGCACGAATACATGGACTGGAAAATGCTATGCAGGGAGAACTTCTTGAGTTTCCTGGAGAAATATATGGTATGGTGTTAAACCTTGAGGAAGATAATGTTGGTGCGGTTTTACTTGGTGATAATCGCAATATCAACGAAGGTGACACTGTAAAAACAACAGGACGTGTAGTAGAAGTACCAGTTGGAGATGCAATGTTAGGGCGTGTTGTCAACGCGTTGGGACAACCAATTGATGGGAAAGGACCGATCGAGACAGATAAGTTCCGTCAGATCGAACGTGTAGCATCCGGTGTTATTTCCAGAAAATCAGTTGACACACCATTACAGACAGGTATTAAAGCGATTGATTCCATGATTCCAATCGGACGTGGACAAAGAGAATTGATCATTGGTGACCGTCAGACCGGTAAGACAGCGATTGCCATTGATACCATCATTAATCAAAAAGGACAAAACGTAAAATGTATTTATGTTGCTATCGGGCAGAAAGCTTCTACGGTTGCAACAATTGTAAATACATTAGAAGAATTTGGAGCTATGAGCTATACAACGGTAGTAGCATCTACCGCTAGTGAATTGGCACCACTTCAGTATATCGCTCCATACGCAGGATGTGCGATTGGAGAAGAATGGATGGAGAACGGAGAAGATGTGCTCGTTGTTTATGATGATTTGAGTAAGCATGCTACGGCATATCGTACCCTTTCTTTGCTGCTTCGTCGTCCACCAGGACGTGAGGCTTATCCGGGAGATGTATTCTATTTGCATTCCAGATTGTTGGAACGTGCAGCACGTTTGAATGACTCATTAGGTGGAGGATCGCTTACAGCACTTCCAATTATTGAGACACAGGCAGGCGATGTATCTGCATATATTCCGACAAACGTTATTTCTATCACAGATGGACAGATTTATCTGGAAACAGAAGCCTTTAATGCGGGCTTTAGACCGGCAATTAACGCAGGACTTTCCGTATCACGTGTAGGTGGTTCTGCGCAGATTAAAGCGATGAAGAAAATTGCAGCACCAATTCGTGTGGAGTTGGCACAGTATAGAGAACTTGCATCTTTTGCACAGTTTGGATCTGAACTTGATGCTGATACAACAGAAAAGCTGGCACAAGGGGAACGTATTCAGGAAATGTTAAAACAGCCACAGTACAAGCCGATGCCGGTAGAATATCAGATTATGATCATTTATGCTGCAACCAAGAAATATCTTTTGGATATTCCAGTGGAAGATGTATTGCCATTTGAGGCAGCCTTATTTGAATATGTGGATACCAAGTACCCGGAGATTCCGGAATCCATCCGCACAGAAAAGGTGCTTACAGAGGAGACAGAAAAAGCGCTGATTCAGGCAATTGAAGAATGTAAAAAAAGCTATAAATAGCAAAGGCGGTGAGATGAAATGGCCTCAATGAGGGACATTAAAAGAAGAAAAACAAGTATTTCAAGTACGCAACAAATTACAAAAGCCATGAAACTTGTATCTACCGTAAAACTTCAAAAAGCCAAGAATAAAGCGGAAGAGACAACTCCTTACTTCCGGTATATGTATCAGACAGTATGCTCGATGTTAGCAAAAGCAGGGAATATTGATCATCCTTATTTGCGAAAGAGTTCTTCTGATAAAAAGGGAATCATTGTAATAACATCCAATCGTGGTCTGGCAGGAGGATACAATTCCAACATTGTCCGTTTGATTACAGGCAGTGATATTCCAGTGGAAGATGCCAGAATTTACACCGTGGGTCGCAAGGGTCAGGAAGCGCTTGTGCGTAAGGGCTATGCGATGGAGACAGACTATTCGGATGTTATGGAAGCACCGACGTATGAAGATGCGCAAGCAATTAGCAGAGAAGTCTTAGAGGCATATGCTGCTGGTGAGATCGGTGAGATTTACTTAGCATATACACATTTCAAGAATACAGTCAGTCATGAACCGACATTACTTCGTTTGTTGCCGGTACAGGTGAATGAGGAAGATCTTACAACAGAAAATACAGATCTTCTGATGAATTTTGAACCAAACGAAGAAGAGGCGCTGGACATGATCATTCCAAAATATATTACAAGCCTGATTTATGGTGCACTTGTCGAGGCGGTTGCCAGCGAAAATGGTGCCCGTATGCAGGCGATGGATTCTGCAACAAGCAATGCAGAAGATATGATCAATGACTTATCACTGAAATATAACCGTGCAAGACAAGGATCTATCACACAGGAATTGACAGAGATTATTGCCGGTGCGGAAGCCATTTCCTAATCTATAATCGGGAGAAGGCAAAGAATAAAGTTTGATGAATTAGGAGTGACAAATATGGCGAAAGAAAATATAGGAAAAATCACTCAGATTATTGGTGCGGTACTTGATATCAAGTTCTCCGAAGGTGAATTGCCGGAGATCAATGATGCTATTAATATCCAGACAAAAGATGGAAAAAAATTAGTAGTTGAAGTAGCCCAGCATCTGGGAGATGATACTGTGCGTTGTATTGCCATGGGTACCACCGACGGATTAGTACGTGGAATGGATGCAGTTGCAACAGGAGCACCAATCAGTGTTCCGGTTGGCGAGCAGACATTGGGACGTATTTTTAACGTGTTAGGTGAACCAATTGATGAAATTGACGCACCAAAGGATGTGGAATACATGCCGATCCATAGAAAAGCACCAGCTTTTGAGGAACAGGCAACTTCCACAGAAATGTTAGAGACAGGAATCAAGGTCGTAGATTTGCTCTGCCCATACCAGAAGGGTGGAAAAATCGGTTTGTTTGGTGGTGCGGGTGTAGGAAAAACCGTACTTATCCAGGAGTTGATTCATAATATCGCGACAGAACATGGTGGATACTCTGTATTTACCGGTGTTGGAGAGCGTACAAGAGAGGGTAATGACCTCTACTATGAAATGAAGGAATCTGGCGTTATTGATAAGACCTGTATGGTGTTCGGACAGATGAACGAGCCACCTGGAGCAAGAATGCGTGTTGGCTTAACAGGACTTACCATGGCAGAGTATTTCCGTGACAAAGGTGGAAAGGACGTACTTCTCTTTATTGATAATATTTTCCGTTTCACACAGGCAGGTTCTGAAGTGTCAGCACTTTTGGGACGTATGCCATCAGCCGTTGGTTACCAGCCTACATTGCAGACAGAAATGGGTGCGTTGCAGGAGCGTATTACTTCTACAAAGAGCGGATCTATTACATCGGTACAGGCCGTTTATGTGCCTGCAGATGACTTGACAGACCCGGCGCCGGCAACAACATTTGCACACTTGGATGCAACAACGGTATTGGAAAGATCCATTGCAGAGCTTGGTATTTACCCGGCTGTAGATCCATTAGCATCAACTTCCAGAATTCTTGATCCACGTATTGTTGGTCAGGAGCATTTTGAAGTGGCTCGTGGTGTGCAGGAGATCTTACAGAAATACAAAGAATTACAGGATATCATTGCGATTCTTGGTATGGACGAATTGTCTGAGGATGACAAGCTTGTCGTAAGCCGTGCAAGAAAAATCCAGAGATTTTTATCACAGCCATTCTTTGTAGCCGGACAGTTTACCGGATTGGAAGGAAAATATGTACCAATCGCTGAGACGATTCGAGGATTCCGTGAAATTCTGGAAGGCAAACATGATGATGTGCCGGAAGGACATTTCTTAAATGCCGGAACAATTGATGAAGTACGCGCCCGGATGCAGTAAGGGAGGCGACTATGGCAGATAATTTGTTTCAAGTCGAGATTATAACGCCGGATCGCGTTTTTTATCATGGCGATGCGAGCATGATCGAATTTACAACGACGGAGGGAGAAATCGGCGTATACAAAGATCATATTCCGCTTACTACGGTTTTGGCACCGGGAATTGTTACAATTACAGAACCTGAGGGAGCCAAGCGTGCCGTTGTGCATGCGGGATTTGCCGAAATCCTGGGAGATAAAGTGACACTTTTAGCCGAAGTGGCGGAGTGGCCGGATGAAATTGATTTGGATCGGGCAAGAAGGGCAGAAGACAGAGCCAGAGACCGATTGAATCGAAAAGACGCTAATTTGGATGTGGCGCGAGCAGAACTTGCATTAAAGCGAGCTCTGGTGCGTCAGGATATCTTAGCATAAGAGAAATACCCATCATAGACGATTGTTTTTCATCTATGATGGGTTATTTTTTGTGAAATCAGGGCAGGTTGTTCTTTCCTGGCGTTTACGTTATACTTATAAGCTGAATGTGCATAGTGAAAAGAGGGTGTACCTATCGCATGCACAATAAAGAATGATAGGTACTATAAAATAAGATAGGAAGAATATGAAGGAATTTACAATAAAAGTAAGGACGAGAGATTTCTGGATTTCTCTTGTGCTTGGTATGTATGCTGCCATGGGAGCATTTATTTCTCTTTCGAGGGAAGCAACGATTGATAATAGTCCGGACATTGATTTGACAAGTCCGATTATGTTATATACGAGAACGATGTATCGTTCTTTTTCTGCCAATCGATTGCGGACCTTTTTGTTTGCGCTGATTGTTGGCCTATTCATCTATCTGGCATTGCAGATCAAACGGAGTTATAAAGAACGAGTGGCAGAATTGCTTTTTTCTATCCTGTTTGCAAGTGGTCAATTGGTTGCCATGATTTTTAAAAAATGGGGCGGCTGGTATGCAATGATGGAGGTTATGGAAGAAATTGGTGTTGCCGAGATTCAGAAGTATCGCATTTTTATGAAATGGTCTTCGTACGTCTTGATCTGCTACTTTTTGGTAGCAGTCATGCTGCATTTCTTTCATAAATTTGCAGAGCAGGAGATACGTATTACAACATATGGGAAAAAAATTCATCCTGCAGTGCAGATTCTTATGATGGCGCTTTGTATGTTTGTCGCATGGCTTCCATATTTTGTTTATTTTTATCCGGGAACAAGTAACGAGGATACCGTTATTATGCTTATGGAATATAACGAGATACCGAGTTATATTCAGTCAATGTCTGCTGTGCAGGGAGAAGATATCTTTATTACGAACCATCATCCGTATATTTTGACGATTTTGTTTTCCTGGTTTGTCAAATTAGGACAGCATTTCGGTGATGCGGCGTTGGGCGTGGCTTGTTATGTCCTCATACAAATGATGTTATTAGCACTTGTGTATGCCGGTGGACTTTATTATATGCATGCCTGCGGTGTGACAAGGAAGCGTATGATAGGGACGTTGTTGTTGTTCATGTTTATCCCGGTATTTCCGATGTATGCCATTTGCATGTTAAAAGATACTTTTTATGCCACGTTTTGTCTGATTTTTATGTTAATGATGCATTATGTTGCAAGAAGCAAGGGGCAGGCTTTTCGGAATGTCTGGTTTACGATAAGCTTCTTTTTCGTGGCTTGTATGATGATTCTGACAAAAGTGTATGCAATGTATATTTTACTGATTGTTGGCGCAGTTTATCTCATCAAATATCGTCAGCAATTTGTACAGATTATCGCGTCTGTCATGTTACCGGTTGTTTTATATAAATTTGTATTTTGTGGTATGCTTCTGCCGGCACTAAATGTAGCTCCGGGCGGTTTGCAGGAAGCATTATCGGTGCCGTTTCAACAGACAGCGCGCTATGTTACGGAATATGGAGATGAAGTAACAGCAGCAGAGAAAAAGGCAATCAATCGAGTTCTACCATATAAAAAACTGGCGAAAAAATATAATCCGGAATTGTCGGATCCGGTGAAAAAATATTATAACCAGGAAGCTACAAAGCAGGACTTAAAAGCTTATTTTAAAGTGTGGAGAAAGATGTTCTGGAAACATCCGGAAGTTTATGTGGAATCGGTTTTGCATAATACATATCAGTATTATGATATCAATAAGATTTCCAGCCTTGTATATTATAAATTCAATGATTACTTGCAAATGCATGATGATGAGGGACAATATAGCGATTTATATATTGAAAATAAAGAGGAATATCTGGAGCAGCGTTATGCAATCAATCAATTGGTGTTATTTACAGAAAAAGTACCAATTGTAAATATTTTTGCTTCGATAGGATTATGGCCGTGGCTGTTTTTGTTCGCGCTTCTTTATAACCTTAGATGGAGGAAAAAGGATGAGCTGGCGCTGATACTGATCCCACTCATTACAATCGCAATCTGCATGGTGTCTCCGGATAATGGCAATACACGTTATGTTATGCCGCTACTATATATATTGCCGTTTTTGATACCGTTGGAATTGTTGCCAGCATCATCAGATAATAATGAAACGACTGTTTTGGAACAAAATGCTTTGGAAAAAGATGTTTAGATTGGGAGGAAAATAATGGAACAGAAGGAAGAAAGAAACGTTCCATGGAATCGCGCCGTTGTGGTATGCGTGGTAGCTCTTCTATGTTGTTTTTTGTGGGGGAGCGCTTTCCCTGGAATTAAAATAGGATATGAAATCTTTGGAATAGAAGGCAACCAGGCAGGTTTACAGATTATGTTTGCCGGTATGCGATTTTTCCTTGCCGGTGTCATGGCGCTTGTAATTGGAAGTGTGGCATATAAGCGTATTCTTTTGCCCCAAAAGACATCCTGGAAACCGATTTTGCATTTGAGTCTGCTGCAGACAACACTGCAATATTTCTTCTTTTACATTGGACTGGGAAAAACAAGCGGAGTGAAAGCGTCTATTATTGAAGCCTTAAATGTCTTTGTCGCTCTGTTTGTGGCATGCCTTCTTTTTCGGCAGGAAAAGCTGAAACGCAATAAAATTCTGGGTTCTGTTTTAGGATTTGCAGGTGTGTTTATCATGGAACTCTGGGGAAGTCGCGGTGGCAGTGCAAGCCTTGCCGGAATTGGCGTGGGTGAACTTTGCATTTTTATTTCGACGGTAGCATATGCTTTTTCTTCCGTTTATTTGCGTAAGTATTCTGAACAGGAGTTGCCGTTTGTTTTAAGCGGGTATCAGTTTATGGTAGGTGGCATTACGCTGGTATTGCTTGGGGTCATACTGTGTGTGCTGTTCCCGGAAAGTATGGGAACAGGCGTTTTTGCTCAAGGAACGGTAAAAGGATGGGCCATTGTTTTGTATCTGGCTATGGTGTCGGCAGTGGCATATTCTTTATGGGGCGTACTGTTAAAGTACAACCCGGTATCGAAAATCGCAGTATTTGGATTCACAACACCAATTTTTGGCGTATTGTTATCTGCGCTATTGTTACATGAGGCAGATTCTTTACATGTTGGCGTGCTGCTTCTTTCCTTACTGCTTGTATCAATAGGTACAGTCATGGCGCAGAAAAAGTGAACTAGTATCGGCGGATCTGATCATCTTCGTCACCGGCACTGCGGTCGATTTTTCGAATGACAACGTCATACGAAAAAGAGGAGTCCACTTCGACGGTTACGGTGTCTCCTACTTTTTTACCTCGGATTGCCTTTCCAAGAGGAGATTCAATGCTGACCATGTCACGTAAAGAACTGCTTCGAATAGAGGTAACAAGTTTGTAGGTCTCTTCGCAATCGTCATCTGGAATGTAGAGCGTAACGATGGTGTTGATGCCGACTTCGTCACTTGTGGAGTGATCCTCAATGATGGTTGCATTTTTTAACATGCGTTCCAGATAACGGATGCGGCTTTCGTTTTGGTTTTTATCTTTCTTTGCAGCATAGTATTCGAAATTTTCGCTAAGATCTCCTTGCGCGCGCGCTTCTTTTACGGCTTCAATTGCTTCTTTTCGAACAACCAGTTTGCGGTGTTCGATTTCCTTTTCTATTTTTTCTACATCGGATGGTGTTAAACGTTCTCCCATGATAATACTCCTTATGCATGATTATGATTTTGCTGACCAAAAGTAAACAAGGCATATTAAGAGTCAGCATAGACTTAGTATAACACAGAGCGTGTGGTTGTGAGCGATCTTTTGCTTTATGTGTTGAAATATGGCATTTTTAAGGGATTTACGAACAAAAAGATATGGAAAAAGTGTAGAAGTGATGGTAGAATATAGCAGTGTATGTGTAAAATTTGTTATACATTGTTTGAAATAAAAACCTGTAAATAAAAGAAGGGAATATATTATGGGAATAAGTGTTGTTTTATTGGCATACAAAGAAGAAGAAAATTTGCGTGTTCTTTTGCCACAGATTATTGAGGAAGTAGAAAAGTGTAACGAGGAATATGAAATTCTTGTTGTAGATACCATGAAACCATTGGATAATACCAAGGGTGTTTGTGAAGAATATGGTGCACGCTATATTAACCAGGAAGAACCGGGATTTGGCGGTGCTTTCCGTACAGCAATCAAATATGCAAATAAGAGTAAGTTTTTGATCATGGACAGTGATGGTTCTCATCCGCCAAAATGTATACCGGCAATCCATAAAATGTTCGTTGAGGACAAATGCGATGTTGTGATTGGCTCCCGTTATGTAAAAGGTGGCGTGACAAACGATGCGAAGTCTTCACAGATTATGTCACATATGCTTAACTTTGCATTCCGTATTTGCCTGGGCTTACATGCAAATGATTTGTCGACGGATTACCGTATGTATCATACCAAGCAATTAAAGAAGGTAAAGCTTACCTGTGAAAACTATGATGTTCTGGAAGAAGTATTGCTCCGCCTGAAATTGAATAAGCGCGACAAGAAATTAAAAATTGGTGAAGTGCCAATCAATTTCCAAAAGCGTATGTATGGTGAGTCAAAGCGTCAATTGCTGAAATTTATCATCAGCTATATCAAGACTTTGTTCCGTTTGATCGGTGTGCGCATGCAGGATGCATTTCATAAGTAGGATATAGATATTTGTGCAATAGAGAAATTATACGTATGCGATAGCATCGTAAGTAGGAAGGTAATACATAGATGAAAAAATTAATAGACCAGATTTTAAAATTTGGTGTGGTTGGAATTATTTCCTTTATTGTGGATTTTGTGATTACGATGGCAGTTTCTACACTCCTTCGTACAAGTGTGGGGATGACAACATCGCAGGCGGCACTCGTTGGTGCGTTCTTCGGTTTTGTTATTTCTGTGATTGTGAATTATATTCTCTCCATGAAATATGTGTTTGAGCGCCGTGAAGATTTGGATCGAAAAAAAGAATTTACTATCTTTGTGGTATTGAGCGTCATCGGATTGGGAATCAATGAACTGATTATTCTGTTCTGTATTGATCTTGTGTATGCAAACTGGGCGTGGCTGCACAATCTCATCGGTGCTACACTTGCGACAGCAGGAGCAAAAATCGTGGCGACAGCAGTTGTTATGGTGTACAACTTTGTGACAAGAAAAATTTTCTTGGAAAATAAAGATGGACAGGCTAAAGGAGAATAATAAGATATGAAGCAAATGCTTATTACCGGTTTTTCCGGATTTGTGAGCCGTCATTTTTTGAACTATTTATATGAAAATAAGCTGGAATATGAGGTGTTAGGTGTGGATGTCAATCCACCAAAGTTTGCGCTTGATGCATATGAGCCTACACTTTCTATGTCATTTTTGCAGGTTAATTTGCTGGATCAGGAAGCCGTGGAGGAAATGATTGCATCATTTCGGCCAGACTATATTTTGCATCTGGCATCGTTTTCGAGTGTTGCATACAGCTGGCAGCATCCGGCAGAGTGTTTTAGCAACAATACCAGTATTTTTTTGCATGTAACAGAAGCATTGCGTAAGCATGATTTGTGCCATTGCCGTGTGTTATCGGTGGGATCTTCGGAAGAATACGGAAATGTATCAGAGGACGAATTGCCGCTACGTGAGGATATGTCGCTGGTTCCGGTGAATCCATATGCGGTTGCCAGAGTTTCACAGGAAATGATGGCAAAAGTGTTAGCAGACAGTTTTGGGATGCAGATTATGTTGACGCGTTCGTTTAATCATATGGGACCGTTTCAGGATGAGCGGTTTGTTATCCCAAGTTTTGTGCGTCGTATTTTAGATATTCAAAAGAGTGGTGCAAAAAGCGGAGAAATCGAGACGGGCGATACGTCTATTATAAGAGACTTTGTAGATGTTCGTGATGTGGTTCGTGCTTATTATCAGTTACTGATGCAGGGAAAGACCGGTGAAGTTTATAACATTTGTGGAGAAAAAGGTGTTTCTCTAGCGGACGTAGTAAAAGAAATAGCAGACATTGTTGGTGTAGAGATTACAACAAGAGTTAATCCGGATTTTGTCAGACCGGGAGACAATCAGAGGGTAATCGGTTCTGCAGCAAAGATTTGTCAGGATATTGGATGGAAAGCGGAGATTCCGCTGCGCCAGACGCTAACGGACATGATAGAATATATGCGCTAGAAAGCGATTGCTGAAGGTACGTTGCGTGGAACGGTGTGAGAACAAAGATAGGAAGATGAAAATACGAAAAAAGTGGTCAAATCCATATGTTGTATTTGGACTGGGTTGTCTATTAGGCAGCCTGGTTTTTGTATGGATTTATGGCATTGACGTTATAAAAGTTACCAATATCGCATGGTTATTAGATTCCTCGCAGACGGAAGGACTATGGGATCTGACGCAGCATTATCTGGGCTGGGAATTTTACCGACAGAGTGCATGGCACTTCCCGCTGGGACTTATGGATGGCATTTATAGTGAGCCGGTATCCATCGTATATACGGATTCGATTCCGCTGTTTGCGTTTGTATGTAAGCTGCTATCACCACTACTTCCGGCAAAGTTTCAATATTTTGGATTGTTTGAACTGATGTGCTATGCCCTGATGGGAGGATTTGGCGCACTGTTTGTGCGGGCGTTTTCTGAGAAAAGCAGTTTCTGTCTTTTGGGAGCTTTCTTTTTTGTGATATCTCCGGTTATGCAAAAAAGAGCCTTTTATCACACGGCACTATCTGCACATTTTTTGATTGTCGCTGCGTTTTGCCTGTGGAGCTTTAGAGATGTTTTGCGAAAAAAAGGAAAGCGCTATACGATACATTGGATTGTTCTATTGTGCTTGTCTGCGATGATCAATGCCTATTTTACACCAATGATTTTGGGTATCTGGCTTTGCAGTATGCTGCAGGAATTTTTGGCAGAATCAAAAGATATGCGCAGAGTGCTGCTTCGAAAAATATTGGTGCAGGTACCTGTGGCGCTTGGCTGTTTGCTATTGGTTTGCTATCTGATGGGATATTTTTACGGAGATGTATCTGCAGCCACAACAGGACTGGAAGATCTGTCTTTTAATTTGTTGCAGTTTGTGAATCCGGGAAACGATTTGTGTGTCATTCATCATAGAAATTATTTGTTTTCGACGCAGAATTATTCCTCGCTTTTGCCGGCATTGCCGACAATCTCCGGATGGCAGGAAGAGGGATTTGCCTATCTGGGCGTTGGCGTAATATTTTTACTGGCATTATGTATCGTGTATGGCATCGCGCGGATGCTGCGGGGAAAAATAGAAAAAACAAGCGCTTCCTGGGGAATTAGTATTTTTCTTGGAATGGTCATATTTACGTTTTTGGCATTGTCTCCAACGGCGACATGCGGGACAAAGACGCTATATCATATTGCATATCCGGATATCATATATCAGGCACTTAGTGTATTCCGCTCTACGGGGCGTCTGATCTGGCCGGTTTATTATGGACTGCTTGCCCTTGGACTTTACGGCATGGTTCATTTGACAAAAAATTGGAAGAAAACATATGTATATGGTTTATGGATTGGTCTTATTTTTCTGCAAATGTATGATCTGATGCCGGGGATATTGTATAAACAGGAAGCTTATGCGTATGTATCGGCTGGCATAGAAAAAAATACGAAAAAGACAAAGACAGAGCTAATGACGGCAGGATATCAAAAATATTTAACAGATCCTGTCTGGGATACGTTGGGAGAAGGCAAAGATGAAATTGTTTTTTACCCACCGACACAGTTTGGTATAGAATGTGATCCGCAGACCTCTTGTGTTTTGGAAGAGTATGCGCTTGCCCATCACATGTCTCTTAATGTGACATATATGAGCCGTGATATGAGCGCACAGGCAGACAAAAAAACGTATCAGCATTTTGAGGAAAGAAAAAAAGGAAACAAGTTTGAAGATATCATATATATCTTTTTTGATATTTCAGAACTCCCGTCTGCGAAAGAGACAGGATTACAGTATTTTGAGGCAGATGGCTATGTGATAGGGGTAGAGAAATGACCTTTTTTGTGATATGATACTACGGAATATGGTTATATATAAATATTGTGAAAAGTATAGCATTGCAGAATGTGTAAAAGAAAGCGCAATGTGCGCATAGAAACGATGAAAAGGAGAACAAGATGAGTAAGAATGTAGCACTGATTACCGGTATTACCGGACAGGATGGAAGTTACCTGGCAGAATTTTTATTGGAGAAGGGATATGAGGTTCACGGAATTATCCGTCGCTCTTCTGTTTCTACAACAGAGCGTATCGATCATTTGATTGCAGAAGATGCAATCAAATTACATGATGGAGACCTTTCAGATTCTTCAAGCATTATCCGCGTGGTAAATGAAGTTCGACCAACAGAAATTTATAACCTGGCTGCACAGAGTCATGTAGGTGTATCTTTTGATGCAGCAGAATATACAGGAGATGTGGATGCACTTGGTGTGCTTCGTATTTTGGAAGCAGTACATATGCTTGGTATGGATAAGACATGCCGTATTTATCAGGCATCTACATCTGAATTATATGGAAAAGTAGAAGAAGTTCCACAGAATGAGAATACACCATTCCATCCATTTAGCCCATATGCAGTTGCAAAACAGTATGGTTTCTGGATGATGAAAGAATACAGAGAAGCTTATGGCATGTTTGCATGCAACGGTATTCTGTTTAACCATGAATCAGAGAGACGTGGAGAGACATTTGTTACAAGAAAAATTACGCTTGCAGCAGGACGTATTGCATGTGGATTGCAGGATCATCTCGAGCTTGGCAACTTAGATTCTTTGCGTGACTGGGGTTATGCAAAAGATTATGTAGAATGTATGTGGTTGATCTTGCAGCAGGATGAGCCGGATGATTATGTCATTGCAACCGGTGTACAGCATACCGTTCGTGAATTCACAACACTTGCATTTGCAAATGATGGTATTGAACTGGAATGGCGTGGCGAAGGTATGGAAGAAAAGGGTTATGATAAGGCAACAGGAAAGATGCTTGTCTGCGTAAACCCACAGTGGTTCCGCCCGACAGATGTCGTGAATCTTTGGGGAGATCCAACAAAGGCAAAAACAAAGCTTGGATGGAATCCACAGAAGACCAGTTATGAAGAGTTGTGTCGTATTATGGCGCAGCATGATTTGGAACTTGCACAAAGAGAAGCAAAGTTAAAGGCAGAATAAATGACGCAGGAGAAAAAAGAACGGCAATCCAACTTTGAACTGCTCCGTATTCTTTTGATGCTGACGATTCCGGTCTATCATTTGATGCTCTATAATGGGGTTTTCTATATGGACTATCATAAGAATGTAGCGCCGGGATTGTTACTCTCCAGCGGGGGAGCGATCACGGCTGATTATGCATTTATCGCTCTGACATCTTATTTTCTGCTGGAAAGCAAAGACCGCCCGGTGATCCGTCGGTTTTTGACGTTTGGAGCGCAGGTGCTGACACTTTATGTCGTCCGATTTGTGGCCATCCGGGGACTTTGGGGCTTCCATTCCGGCAATTGGTTTGTGGAAGACTACATCTTGGGAGGGGCATGGTGGTTCGTGGCACCTTATATGGTCCTGCTTCTGGTCTATCCATGGCTGAACCGGCTGATGGAGCGGCTGTCCCGGCTTTGGCATGGGATGCTTTGTCTGGGCTTGGGCATTTGGTTTGTCATCAATGGCGTGACCCTGCAGATGAATTTTGTCAATGACCTGGTCGCTTTTCTGCTTACCTATTTTGTCATGGGCTATCTGCGCAGGGACGATTACAGGCGCTGGATCTTTCCGACAGAGAAGAAATGGATGGCAGGCATTTATATGACAGGCTTTCTGTTTACATTTTTTTACTCCTGGTATGTCAAGATGCCGGGAGTCATGGCAAATGACGATGCTGCCAATCTGGTCGTTAAGCATCTGATCGGCAAATATGCGCCCTTGCAATTTGTCATGGGCCTTGCCGTATTCTTTTTCTTCCGGGCATTGCGGCTCCACCAGTCGCCGCTTATCAACCGCATGGCAAAGAGTGTGTTCTTTGTATTCCTTTTGCATGAGACAGTTATGGGTGTCTATTGGTATTTTGGCAAGATCAATGGGCAGTATCCATATTATTCGGTGGCAGGATTTTGGGGCTGGCTGGTCGTCTATGTGGTAACCTGCCTGCTTGTAGGAATGGCGGCGCAGAAATTATATAGCAGATTTCTGGCACCGCTTTGGAAGCGGGGCATTGATGCCCTTTGCAAAAAATGTGGATTTCAGTAATGTTAGAAAAGCCGACGGATCGAGAGATAAGAAAATGACCAATACAGGAGCAGAAAGAAAACAGTATCGCGCGATTGATATCGCAAAATTTGTCATGGCGATTCTTGTCGTGGCGATCCATGTGCGCCCTTTTACAGGGCAGACAGCCTTTGTCTATGATGACATCATAGCGCGTATCGCAGATCCCCTCTTTTTTCAGATTACTGCATTTTTGTTCTTTGAAAAGATATTTGCGCAAATATCGGGCAATCTGGGACAGGGGATGTCCTGGCGCATGCTGGGACATTACATGAAGCGCATTTTGGCTTTATATACCGCATGGTTTGTCATCTATGCGCCTGTCGTTTTGCCGCGGACATGGCGGGAGTGCGGAGATGTCCGTGGGATAGCAGGCCTGGCAAAGATGCTTTTGGCACTGTTCAGAAAATACTGGCTGAGCGGTTATTATGGGGCAATGTGGTTTATGACAGCCCTCCTGCTGGCCATGCCACTGGTCTTTATCCTGACAAAATATCTGGGACCGCGCCTGTGTCTCCTCTTATCGGCACCATGGTTTTTGCTTACGGTGGCAAGGTTGGAATATTGCAGTATCACCGATGGCTGGCAGGTGACAGGTTATTTTGACTCAGCCATCTACGGTATTTTTGGCTGGTATGGAAATGGACTGACTTATGGATTTTTCTTTTGCGCTCTGGGTATGTGGATCGCTTATAAAAGGACACTGGAAGGACAAAAAAATAACAGCAGGGACTTTGCCCTGCCGAGTCTGATCAGTTTTTTACTCCTGGTCATTGAAGCCTATGTCATCCGTGACAAGGGACTGGGACAGAGTTTTGGGGCTATGTTCTTTTTGATCCCGACATCCTATTTCCTTCTGCAGTGGCTTTTGAACGTGGATTTTTGGGAAAAACTGGGAGAAAAATCCCGGACATGGACGGATAAGATCTGTGGGCATTTGCGCAGGCTCAGTATTCTGATCTTTACCATACACTATGGGGTCATGGAAGGTCTGCAGTATTTGCTCGGGAAATATACCGGGTCTGTCTGGAATACGACAGGCTTGTATTTGACGGTATTGCTCGTGACCATAGGGCTGGAAGAACTGCTCCTGCTTGCGCAAAAGAAGATAAAATGGCTGCATATCCTGTATTGACCTTTTTGGGAAATGTCTGTCAGGACATGCAGCAGGAAATAGAGACACAAGGAAATGAGTTTTAAGTGATGACACAGAAAAGAAGAAATGAGATCACAGGCCTGCGGGGCTTGAGTGCCTGCGCGATCGCCTATATCTTTCACTATACAGAATTGTTTGGCACCATGCCGGAACGTTTCCCTATACAGGCGGCAGTCATGGGATTTTTGGCACGCTACAGTGTCTGCATGTCGGAGATCTTTTTCATGCTCAGTGGTCTGCTTTTGTACTGGTCCTATCAGCAACGTCTGTCCGAGGGAAAATTGACGCTGGGCAGTTTTATCCTGCCAAAGATGAAAAAGATCTACCCAATGATGATGGTATCCGCTCTGGTGACTTGGCTTTTGCAGAAAATCGGCTATGCCATCTATGGTGTCTATATCCTGCATCCAGATGGAGCTGAGGTCCGCAATTCCCTCAAGGCGCTCCTGGTATCGCTGCTGGGCTTGCAGACAGGATGGATCTCTGACAATGATACGCTGGCGGTCAACGGACCAAGTTGGTTTGTCAGTGTTTTCTTTGTCTGCTATGCTATTTACTATCTGCTGACACGATATGTCAGAGGACGTTTGTGGCAGAACCTGTCTTATGTTGCCATGATGGCGCTGGGCATCTTTCTGATGATCCATCCTCTGGGACTGCCCCTCTTGTATTGTACCAGTGGCAGAGGCTATTTTAGTTTTTTCGCCGGCATTATACTGGCACAGATCATAGAAAAGACCAAGGAACAGGGCAAGACACTTTCCTGCATTTTGGCAGCCGTGGTATTGATCGGTAGTCTGGTTCTGGCAGAAGGACACGAAAACCTGCGGACTTTGTGGTATGTCAGTGCTTTTGTGTGGACAAGTCTGATCTATCTGGTATGCCAGGTGGATATCCTGCGAAAGATCTTTGGGGCAAAGCCATTTGTCTGGCTGGGAAATGTCTGTATGCCGATCTTTTTGTGGAACATGGCGACTGATCTTGGGATGGAGCTCATCAACCGCTTGTGTCATCTGGACTTAAATTATAGCAGTCTGACGGTATGGAGCATGCACGTTTTCATTTCTCTTTTGGTCGTTTGGATCATGAATGAGGGAGACCGCCTGTTTCATCAAAGGCACCACTCGTGACGGCAGGGATAGGTTTGGGATAGAAGTGTGAAAGATATGAAAACGTATGTGTGTATGGAGTTTGTAGTATGGAAATAGAAACAAGAATGAGCCAAATGCCAAAAAAGAAGCAGATCAGCCGTTTTATGTGGCTTTTAACCTTGTTGTCATGCGCCATTTTCTTTTTGGACTATGACGAGAGAGTGCTGCCTTATAATTCGACGATCCTGGCATTTTCCTATAAATATGGTTTTATCTCAAGAGGACTTGCGGGCACGATTTATCAGTGGATCGACAGCATCCTGCCGATCAATATGATCGACTATGATATGGTGTTGAAATTTACTCTGATCGTGACGCTTATTTTTTATGGGCTTTTCTTTGCTTTTTGCTATCAGTGCATGAAGCGATGCCAGGAAAAGTATCTGGGCAGGTTTCAGTATCTAATCTTATTTTATGCCGCTTTTGTGGTTTCCATGTTTGCCTACAAGCGCAATTTCGGACGACTGGATCTCTATCTGATGGCGCTGACCGTCATCGGGACCATGTGTCTGATCGCAAAAAAGGCAGAATGGCTGATCGTGCCGCTTTCCATGATCAGTGTCATGTACCATCAGGGCTATGTCTTTATGTTTTACAATATCCTGCTTGCCCTTTTGGTCTATCGGCTCTTATCGGAAAAGGAAAAAAAGGCACGCATTTATTACGGTGGTATTCTGCTGGTCAGCCTGATCGGATGTTCTGCCCTCTTTTTATGGTTCGAGTTTTTCAGCCATACGGATGGAGCGCGCTATGTGGACGAGATCATTGCCAATGCCAAGGCGATGACAAAGCCTTTTAACGGCATGACCTACCATGATACCCTGATCGACCACGAGATCTTGGGAATTGACCTGTCCGATGTAGAATATCCTTACCGCGTGATGAACTGGATTGAGATCCCGTTTTTTATAGCCATCATCTCGCCTTATATTGTTCTGGTGGTAAAATTATTCCGGCGGTTCCTGGCGCGGGCAGAGGGGAAGACAGAACGGCTCAAGTACGGCTTTCTTGCCATTGCCGCAGGAACGCTTTTGCCCCTGTTTTTGATGAAATGCGATTATGCACGCTGGGTATTTGCCCTGATCTCCTATTATTGTATGATCTTTCTGGCACTGGTCGCCATGGGAGATCGGATCGTGGCGGAGGAGTTGACCGGCATTTTCACGGAAATCAAAGAAAAATATCCTTTTGCCATCCTTTTGCTTTTGTTGCCGGCGCTTTTGACACCGTTTTGGGATGTGCATATCAATGGGCTGCTGCGTGGGATCAGCAACCCGATCAATGAGACATTTTTGAATTTATGGTAGATACATTGAGGTAGAAATGACAGAGCAGTTTGATAAGGTTGAGAAAAAAAGATACAGGCAGTTCATCGGAGCCATGCTGGCATTTGCGGTATTCTATTATCTGCGCTATTTTAAGCACACCATGACGGAATACAATACGACGCTCTTTGCCATGTCCTATAAGTATGGCTTCATTTCCCGCGGTATGTTGGGGACGATCTGGGCAGGCTTAGATAAGATCTTGCCA
Source organism: uncultured Lachnospiraceae bacterium (assembly GCA_934352055.1). GTDB lineage: Bacteria > Bacillota > Clostridia > Lachnospirales > Lachnospiraceae > Pararoseburia. The sequence goes on along the minus strand of CAKRJY010000008.1, from coordinate 78,041 downwards.
CTGAATCTGATGACTTATGAGGCGGTCTACTGGTTCAACTGGGGGATCACCTGGCTTTTTAGCCTGCTGGTCATCCTGCTTCTGGCAAAATGCCTGAAAAAGGTCAAGGCAGAGCACAGACATAACATGTATTATATGGCGATCGCCTGTGCTATCTACTTCTTCCCTATGTTCTGGTCGGAGGAAATGTTTGGTAGATTGGATGTTTATCTCTATATCCTGACCTTCCTCAGCCTGTTTGCGCTGATCGATGAGAAGGCGGAGTGGATCATCCTTCCGATCGGTATCTTTTGTATGTGCATTCATCAGGGATTTGTCTTTACCAATGCCAACCTGATCTTAGTGCCGCTCTTTTACAAGATACTGACCGCAGAGGGAAAGAGGCGAAAGAAGTATGTGCTCCTGTTTGCAGGCTTTTTCTTGTCGATCTCGGCATTGTTTTTGTATTTTGAATTTTTCAGCCACGGAAACGGAGCCTCTATTTATAAAGAGGTGGTTGCGGTGGCAAAAGCACTTTCGGAAAATGGCAAAGGCTACAATAAATCGATCATCCAGCATGAGATCCTGGGAAAAGATGTCTACGAATCCGAGGCGAGGTATCACGCCTTGAACCGGACGGAGTTCCCTGCTTTTCTGGTCTTGTATGTACCTTATCTGCCGATCGTCATCCATTTTTTCAAAGGTTTGTTTAAACGGAGCGAGAGCGGGCAGAGCAAATGGGCGCACGCAGCGTTTTTACTTGGTGCCTGTACCATCCTGCCACAGTATCTGCTCAAGGTAGATTACGGGCGTTATGCGTTTACGACTTTTACTTATTATATTTTGATGGTCATGATCTTTATGGTCATGCAGGATGGGGCTGTCGCAGACCAGTTGGAGACGACAAAGAAAAAGATCAAGGCGACGATCCCTGTGCCGTGGATCGTGCTTTTGTACCCAATGTTTTTGATGCCTTTTTATGATGTGATCATATCCGGGGCAACATCAAAACTCAGGACACTGGTCATGGAGATTCTGGGGATGCAGTTACCGGGGTAAAGGATAAAAGATGGAAATAGCAGAGAAGAATAAAAAAATAAAAGAATTTGTGCTGGTAGAGATCCTGTTTGGAGCCATTCTCTTCCTACGCTATTATGAGGCATGGGTGCACCGCATCAACGGGACGATGATGGCGTTTTCCTATAAATATGGCTTTATTTCCAGAGGTCTGATCGGAACCATCTATCAGGGACTGGATAAAATTTTGCCGGTCAATATGATGACCTATCAGGCTTGTGTGGGCTATACGCTTGTCGTTACGCTGCTTTTTTATGCGACGGTGCTGGGGCTCTTTGTCCTGTGTTTAAAAAGAGCCAGGGCAGAATATCTGGATGTCATGCGCTATCTTATGCTCTTTTTGACGATCTTTACCGTGCCTATGTTTGCCAGTCATTACAATTTTGGCAGACCGGATATTTATTGCGTATTCTTAAGCCTTCTTGGGGCAATGCTTTTGATCCAGGGCAAGGCGGAGTGGCTACTGATCCCGATCTCAGCCCTTGGCGTTATGGTGCATCAGGGATATGTCTTTATGTTTTTTAACATCATCTTAGTCCTGCTCATGTATAAGATACTGTCGACAGAGGACAAAGAACGCAAAAAATACATTACTATCTTTGCGTTGTCCATGCTGGTGGCATGTATTCTCTTTTTCTGGTTTGAACTTTTCTCTCATGCCAATGGCAATGGTATCTATGAGGAGATTGTGGCAAATGCCAAGAAATTGTGTAAAAATGGAAAAATCCATCAGGATGTTGTGGATAAAGAGATTTTAGGAATCGATCTAACAGGTCGTGAGGTAAAATACCACCGTATGAATGCGGTGCAGTTTCCGATATTTCTTCTTTTGATGCTGCCTTATATCCTGCTTATGGTGCGCTTTTTTAAAGGATTGATCGTCCAGGCGGCAGAGAAAAAAGATAAGATAAAATATATCTTTGTTGCCATCGGGGTAGGAACTATCCTGCCAGACCTGCTCTTAAAGGTGGATTTCGGGCGTTGGATGTATGCGATCATCGCTTATTACTGCGTAGTGTTGTTGGCACTGTTTGCCATGGGAGATGAGGCGGTCGGAAAGCAGTTTTACCTGCAGATAGACCGCGTCAAAAAGCATGGCTTTGCAGCCGCGGTCATGCTCTTGTATCCGCTGGTACTGCAACCGCTCTGGGATGTGGCGATCTGCAGTGTCGTTGCCAAACTCGCAGGCTATATCAATACCGGCTTGGGCTGGTGGTAGGCTTAGGGAAGGGTTCGTTCCTTCAGCCAACTGCAAAATTGCGGTGATTTGATCGGATAATATAAGGTACGAGGGGCTATGCGTTTGCATAGCCTTTTATAAGTTGCCATGGTTTCGGCATATTGTTCTCTATAAAGATGTCGGTGCTTTTCGTCTTTTAATATGTGGATATCATCAAAAATAACATCAAAATAAAAATTGGAGGCTTTGATATAGGCTTCCGGGAAATCTTTTTCCAGAAAATCCAAGATCTTGTCGTATGCTTTGTATGCCAGTGGCTGCCGGTCGATGATGTCCGTGTCCTTGTGGGTCAGACTGGTAGGCAAAAACATATAATGATACAGGATATGGGGCAGAATAAGGGCAGAGGAGATCCGTGCACCGGCTTCCAGTACCCAGAGTTTGTCCTCGTAGATGGTAAGGGACTCATCATAGAGAGGCAGGGAACCGTCCGCATCCCGCAGGGCAGAGGTACGCCAGATTTTATTCCAAGGGTAGCCGCCACCATAATGGATATTGTCTGAGGCAACCTCGATCATAAATGCATCCCGCCCGCAGAGGATATTGCGATCTGTGGTCTCTGTGCGTGGAAGATAGACATGCTTGGAACCATCGGGAAGCCTTTCTTCGATGGGGGTCAGATTTTTCATCATTTCCAGGTGCTTGCCCAGGGTAGACATGGAAAAATCCTGTGTGATGCAGTGATCTACGCGCGTGCCGTCCGCCAGATGATCCTGCCAGCCGAAGCAGACCAGATCTGCATTTTCTTTTGCAAGGGCTTCCATGCAGACAGACCAAGCATGGGGATCCAGATAGTCATCCGAGTCAATAAAGGTCAGAAAATCGCCGGTCATATTTTTCATACCGTAATTTCTGGCAGAGGAGACACCGCCGTTTGGCTTATGAAAGAGCCGGATGCGGTCGTCGCGGGCAGTCAGAGCATCCAGATCTGCCTGACAATCCGGATCAGATCCGTCATCCACCAAAATGATCTCGGCATTGCTATAGTCCTGCTCCAGCAGGCTGTCAATGCAGCGGTTCAGGTGTAAGGTCGGTGTGTTATAGACCGGCACAATGACACTGATTTTTGCGCTTTTTACATTTGTTTCCATAAAACCCCTCATTTTCCGGCAGAAATCTGCCATATTTCCCATATATACTTAGGATAATCATACCCAATGTTGAATTTTACATCAAGATAAAATATAATTTAATAATATGCTAGGAGCATTGTGCCCGGGCATACAAGGATAGGTGAGATGAGAACAAAGAATACTTTTTTAAATGCCCTGGCAAATTCGGGCTCTTATATTGTGAATTTGATACTTTCTTTTGTGGCACGCACGATCTTTATCCGCGTTCTGTCGCAGGAGTATCTGGGCGTGCAGGGACTGTTTGGCAATATCCTTTCCGTGCTTTCTCTGGCAGAACTCGGTATCGGAACAGCCATGATCTACCATATGTATGGTCCGATTGCACGCGAAGATGAAAAAGAGATCACGGAACTGATGAATCTCTATCGCAAACTCTACTCTTATGTAGCAGGTTTTATCACGGTAGCAGGACTTTGTCTGGTTCCTTTCTTAAAATATTTTATTGCAGACGATCCCGGGATCAGCGGACTGACAGGGATCTATCTGCTTTATCTGTTGAATACGGTCGTGTCCTATTTATGGGGCTATAAGAGAGCGCTGATTGACGGACATCAGAAGGGCTATATCAGTACGCTTTATGTGACAGCCTTTATGACCATCCAGTTCATTGCGCAGATTGTTGTTCTTTTGGTGTTTGAAAATTTTATTATTTATCTACTTATACAGATTATATGTAACATTCTGACGAATATCTCTCTGGCACTCAAATGTGATCGCATGTATCCATATTTGAAAAGAGACCGTAAGTCGTTGCCTTCCAAGGAGACGCAGAAGAGCATCTTTAAGAATGTCAGTGCCATGTTCATGCACAAGTTGGGGGATGTCATGGTCAACAATACGGACAGCCTGATTATTTCTGCTTTTGTCGGTCTGGTGACGGTTGGTATTTTTGACAATTACCGCATGCTTCTGGGAAGTGTCAATACAGCTATCAATGGTATCTTGGGTTCCTTTGTCGCAAGTATCGGAAACCTTAGCGTTACGGATGACAAAGAACGTGTTTTTCATGTGTATAAGACATTGAATTTTATTGGTTTCTGGATCCATTCCTATGTGGCGGTAACCTTCCTTGTCATGTTCAATCCTTTTATCGAGGTCTGGGCGGGCAAAGATTATCTTTTCCCGATGAGTGTTGTATTCTTGATCGTACTGAACTTTTACATGAGCGGTATGCGCAAGGTGACATTGAATTTCCGTGATGCCATGGGACTGTATTGGTATGACCGCTACAAGCCGATTTTTGAAGTGATCGTAAATCTTGTGGTTTCTATTGCCCTGGTTATCAAGTATGGTCTGGTCGGTGTTTTGATCGGAACGCTAGTTTCTACGGTGGGAGTATGCTTCTGGGTGGAAGCACTGGTTACTTACAAGCATGGCTTTGAAAAAAATGTCAGCCATTACTTTAAGATGTTTTCCATCTATACGGCATCTGCGGTGGCAGTCGGCGGCTTCACCTACTTTGTCTGTAGTTTTATTGCCATGGGTGGATTGCTGGAGATATTTTTAAAACTTGTCGTTTGTACAGCTATGTATAATGTCCTATTGATGGTACTCTATGGCAGAACGGTAGAGTATAAAGAGTTTATGGAAAAACTGATCGGTCTTGTCGAGGGCAAGACAGGGCGCGAGTTGACGGGGCTACGCAAGGTATTGATGCGGTAGAGGTTATGGGGAGAATGGTATGGAAAAGAAAATATTTTTGTGGATAGAAGATAGAAAAGGAAAGGCTGGCTATATATTTTGGACAACGTTAATGAACCAATTGTATCCAAATATAATCGTCGTTAGTCAAAAAAATAGTAGTGAATTATTAAAGGCTGTTAAAACGATAGATCCTCAGGAAAACAAGTACGTTGTAGTGATGGATAATTCATTTGATAATCTGCAAATCATTATGGAACAGAAGCAATTGCGCCAATATGCAAGGCAAATGGATAATGTAGAATTACTTGATGTGATATGTTTTGAATATATTTTATTGGGCTTTGCTGATTTGTTGGAGTGGATATTTGTTAAGGATGATGAATTACTAGATAAGCGTCAAAAGGCGATATCGGCTAGAAATAAATTAGTGGAGTGTATACAGAGTGGCAATATGCATTATAAAGATTTGGATGAAATCACTGCATATGATTCCAGAATTCAAGAACACAATATAGAGCAATTTGTGGCTAGATTGTTATATGATATAACACGCAATACAGGTTTTGAGGTGACGAAAGGAAAGGTTGGAGATTGCTGGATTAGACCTTGCTGTGAATGGATGGGACGTCAGGAAGATGATATTTGCGGGTTAGATGACACGCGTTTACCCCTATATGAAAAAATGAGAACAATATATGAAAAATCGTGTTTGAGAAATCAATTTGAAGCGCTTGGACTGGAGATGATGAAATGATTACGATATATAAAAGAAAACAGGATATACCCGATAATATGGAATATATTGCGCTGAATGATGTCTTTTTTGATCAGAATACAGCGTCAAAGTTGGATGAACAGGCAAAGACGATTATAAAACAGATTGATGGTGCAGAACTTATTAGTCAATATACAATAAGGTCTATATTTAATGGTGTTACATTAGATGTTGATCGATTATCATCTGGTTGCAAGACAGTTCTGAACGTTTTGTATTTCTCGGATAAAGTATTTTGCCTGAAAGAGTGTGGAGATAATGCTTTAGAGGTTCTTTATAGAATGGAACAAGGAAATGTTTATAGTGAATATGCAATGATTCCATTGGACATGAGGTCGGTTGTTGTTAAAACTGAAGATGATGCGAGAATCATTGAGAATTATGAGGTGTTAAAGGAGTGGTGGGATGATGAATGTTAAGCCGGTTGTCATGGAGCATTTTTCAACAGTGCATTCATCTTTTGTGATCGATTTTCAATTTAAAAATAATATAACAATTTTGATGGGAGATTCAGGAACAGGAAAAACAGCGGTGTTTTCGTCAATCCGGGAGTGTGCCGCCACGAATCCACAACTGTTGTGCCTGAATTATTTAGACTATCAGAAAGATATTCGAAACATTATAAGTATGACGAAAGATAAATTGATAGTTATAGATAATGCAGACATATTATTAGACAATGAGACGAGGAAATACATTTCGCTGGATGGAGAAAATCAGTATTTAATTATTGGTAGAAATCCTAGAAATCTTTTTGCAACGAAAGAGAACTTGTATGAACTACATGTGGAGAAAATAGGTGAACAGACGAGATTTACGATTGGAGAGTATCTGTAGAAATGGCAGAAAAAGAAGATGTCAGGTTGTGCATAATATGGGAGAATTGGTACCGATTGCAGGAAGATATGTATAAGGGGGCATTATGACGATGTGCTCTGCTATATGCGCTATGTTTACCAGTTATGTTGGCGAGATATCATTCGTTGAGGAAAAATGAAATGAATATAGAGAAAAAAAGATTAGTATATATGGATGTTATCCGTATTTTGGCTGTTTGTGGAGTGATATATATTCACACGGGTGACATGGGATATTCTTTATATGCCACAACAGAAAGTATAGTTTTAAAATTTATATATTATTTGTTTGCTGTTATCTCTGAAATATCAGTGCCACTATTTTTTATGGTATCTGGAGCACTGCTTCTTGGGAAAGAAGAGAGGTTTGAAGATATTTTAAAAAAGAGGTGCCTTCGCATTGTAATGGTCTTACTGGTGGCGTCTTTATGCCAATATGCATACAATGTTTGGGTTGGAAAAGTAGATGCGATGACACTTGCAGGATATCTTAAGGGGATATTAAATAATGGATTTACTGAGTCCTTATGGTTTCTTTATTCTTACTTGATGTACCTCTTGATTTTACCATTTTTACGAATGCTGGTACGGCAGATGCGGGGAAAACACTATATTTACCTTATGGTTCTTTGTGTGATCTTTAAGGGAATGACAAATATATTACTTCAATACGCAGATTTAGAACTGACACTGGATATTTATGAATCGCCCACCTTTAGTAAGATTTTTATATATCCTCTGATGGGCTATTATTTGGAAAATGTTCTTGGGGATGCTTATGATAAAAAATACATATGGGGGAACATGTTCCTTTTTGGAGTGACATCTTTAATGGTTGCTTATTTGTCCATGAATCGTAGTGCTTCAATAGAAAATTTTACAAAATATGATAAAGGACTTTTTGGCAGTATGCTAACGGCTGTGATTGCGGTTTCGGCATATGCTTTGATCCGCCACATCGTAAAAAACATAACAATGTCTGTAAAAGTACAAAAAATTATACAGGTGATGGGAGCAAATACATTTGGCGTTTATTTGTTAGAACGTTTTGTGAGAGAAAATATTTTAGATATTTATTTCTGGTCCGAAAAATATTTGACACGAATTGGAGCTGCACTAGTACTAGTGGTTTCAACATTTGTAGTGTGTGAGTTTATTACAGCTATTTTAAAGAAAGTGCCGTTTGTGAAACGAGTGATTTGAGGGTGAAATATCAATGAAGATAAAAGAAAATAAATTTACATGGGCAATGATCCTCGTTACCTTTGTGCTTTTCTGGAATAATTTTGCGGGAACGACAAGCAATATCAATACGACTATGCTTGCTTTTAATTACCGATACGGCTTTATTTCGCGTGGATTACTGGGAACGATTTACGGCATTTTAAACCGAATCCTGCCGTGGAATTTATATACGTTTGGCTGGGCAATGATCTTTTTCGAGGGATGTTTTTTGGTCTTTGTTGTATTACTTTTCCTCTTTTGCATGAAGTGTTTGAGAATGAGCGATGAAAAGGTAAAACAGAGTGTCCAATATTTTATCATCTTATATTTTATTGCAGCGATTCCTATGTTTTCCAGTGAGTATAATCTGGGAAGATTGGACATGTATTGTCTCATGTGCAGTATGCTGTCTGTTCTTCTTATGGTCTATGGAAAGGCAGAATGGCTGGCAGTTCCGCTTTCTGCCATTGGAGTGATGTTTCATCAGGGACATGTTTTCATGTATATGGGAATGGTGCTTGTGGTGCAGTTATATAAGGCACTGGATGCCGTCAGGGGACAGGAAGACTTGAGGGTCATCTTTTCGAATAAGACCAGCCGGAAATATCTGGGTATGTTTTTGGCGACTATGCTTACGGTGTCTGCTTTATTTATCTGGTTTGAGGGATTTTCACATATTGATGGAGAAAAATTCGCGGAGCAGTTGATCAATACGGCATGCAGTATGGGACCGGATGCTGATTATCATATTGAAGTTGTGGATCATGAGATCCTGGGTGTGGACCTATCAGCCAAGGAATGGGAGTATCACAAGCAGAATTTTGTGGAATTTCCATTATACTGCCTGCTGATGTTACCATATATCCTGATCGCTATAGGTTTTGCGCGGGAACTGCTAGGCTTTGCGAAAACAAAGATTGACAAGGTCAAGTACATCATTGTGCTTGCTGGTGTCCTGACGATTTTACCGGATATGATACTAAAAGTAGATTATGGCCGCTGGATCTTTTCCATCATCAGTTATTATGCCGTTGTATTATTGGCATTGCTTGCAATGCGCGATACGGCAGTGACAGAGGTGAGCCGGCAGACTGTAGAACGGATAAGAACAAAATACTCCTATGCGGGATTATTTTTGGTGTATCCGCTCTTGTTTCAGCCGCTTATGCACATCAGCATCTGTCCGCTGACAGAGAGGATCGTTAATATCCTGAATGTGCATCTACATATATGGATTCCGTGGCAATAGTAGAATATTGGATGCGGGCTTTTGAGAGAAAAGAAATGAGGAAAATAGGATGAAACAAAAGGTAAAATATTTTATTGTTTGGGGATGGTTGGCGTTTGCTTTATTCTTCCGCTTCTATGAGGGAAAAGTGCATTATATCAATGCAACCATGTTTGCTTTTTCTTATAAATATGGCTTTGTTTCCAGAGGATTTATAGGAACAGTTTATGCGTGTGTCCATAAAATTTTGCCAGGTGATGGATTAAGTTATGCAAGCGTTTTACATTTTAATCAGGTGATTACAGCGATTTTTTTTATGGAATTAGCTGCTTTTGTTGTTCTGATGTTGCAAAAAAACAAAGAAAACATGCAAAAGTACATGTTTTATATTCTAGTGTTTTATACGATGTTCTGTATACCTTTTTTTAGCAGTCATTACAACTTTGGCAGATTGGATTTGTATTGTTTAATGTTCAGTTTGCTGGCAGCAATGACAATTATATGTGATAAGTATATTGGTCTTTGTATACCTTTATCAGTTATGGGGGTTATGGTTCATCAGGGCTATGTGTTTATGTATTTTAACATAATTTTGGCGCTGCTTTTATATAGGGTATTTACGAAAGATGGGAAAAGAAAAAGACAATACATAAGTGTGCTTGCTATAAGTTTTGTGCTGGCATCTGTTTTGTTTATGTATTTTGAATTATTTAGTCATTTTAATGGTGATAGTATTTATGACGAAATTATATCTAAAGCCACACTTTTGTGCCAAGATGGTAAAATTCATCAAGACGTTATTGATCATGAGATATTAGGCGTTGATCTGACAAAAAAGGAAATACCTTATCATTTGATGAATGTGGTACAGTTTCCAATCTTTATCCTACTTATGATTCCGATTATAAAAGTTTTTATATCGGTATTTCGTAAATATATCGGAAGGGCGACAACAAAAAAAGCAAAATGTCAGTGTTTTTGTATTGCGGCAGGAGCATTGACCATGCTGCCCGATCTTTTGCTCAAAGTAGATTTTGGAAGATGGATGTTTGCTATCATATCGTATTATATAGTGGTTGTTTTGGGGCTGCTTGCTATCGGAGATCGCGGTATGGAGCAAAGCGTCGCAGAAGAGTTTGATAAGATAAGACAGAAAAATGCGTTGTTAGGTCCGATTTTGATGTTATATCCGATGATATTTCAACCATTGATGGATGTGTCAATATGTGAGGTGACGGCGTATTTAGGAGGAGTGTTAAATAGTACATTGCTACACTGGTGGTAAAAAATAAGTAGGGAGAGATTTAATTATATGCAAGTATTGAATAGACATGTGATAGATATAGAGAAAGAGCGAGAGAAACAAATAAAAATTACTATTATTTTGTTAGCCGTCTTTGCAGTTTTTTGCTGTATATATTATTTCAAACATTCAATTAACCCGCAAGACACAACCATATTTGCTTTTTCGTATAAGTATGGATTCATCTCAAGGGGACTCTTAGGTACTGTATGGGCAGTTGTAGATAAAATTTTGCCATTTTCTATTATGAATTACAGAGCAATTTATTTTTTTACGGAATGTATGACGGCTTTGTTTTTTGTCATTATCTTATACTTTTACTATGTATGCATGAGACAGGTTGGAATAGAAGATGTTGTGCATGCATCATATCTTACTTTGTTTTTATCTATATTTAGTTTTCCGATGTTTTTGACATATGAAAATTTTGGACGTTTAGACGAATATTTGGTCATGATTACATTGCTGTGTTGCATACTGATTGTAAAAGAAAAAATGGAGTGGTTAGTTGTTCCACTTTGTGTATTAGGTGTGATAATGCATCAAGGTTTTGTTTTTATGAATGTGAATATTGTATTGGTGCTTTTATTTTATAAGATGTTACAGTCACCTGAAAAAAAGAGGAAGAAGTATGGCATTCTTTTTGGAGTAACTGTTGTATTGGTTTCTGTTTTCTTTTTGTATTTTGAATTATTTAGTCATTTTCAAGGAGAGGAAATTTACTCCGAGATAGTATCATTGGCAAAATCGTTGTCGATGGATGGAGAAAGTTTCAGTGAATCACTAGTAAATCATGAAATTCTAGGCTTAGATGTATATGAAGAAGAGTATATATTCCATTTGATGAACAGAATGGAAATGCCACTATTTGTCATTGCGTTTTTTCCATATATTGTGTATGGAAGTTACTTTTTGTTTCGATTAATCCATGCAAAGCGAGGAAAGAATCTATTGACATATTTAGCGGTTGTACTAGGTGGGATAACGGTTGTCCCGGAGATGATTTTAAAAGTCGATTATGGAAGATATATGTATGCTTTGATCTTTTACTATATTGCAGTTACATTGTGTCTGCTCGCTATGGGAGATAGCGAAATTCGCCAGAATGTGAATGTTTTATTCTGCAAGATAAAAAAACAAATTCCGGCATCGAAAATTGTTATGTTACTATATCCTATGACTTTTATGCCATTTCTAGATGTACACATTACACAGAGAATATGGGATGTTGTACAACAGATATGGAATCGATAAGAATATTGCAGATAGAGGAAAATATTAATGAGAGATAAGGGATATGATTTTATTCGCTTCTGTTCCATGCTGCTAATTATTATTTTGCATTTTTGTAGTGAGTGGATGAAAGAAGCGACCATACCACATTATATTGCGAAGATAGTATTGAGAGACGATTTTTGTTTTGCTTTTGTAGGCGTAGCGTTATTCTTTATTTTATCAGGAGCATTACTTTGGAAGAATTATAAAGAAGAAATTAATACTGTTCAGTTCTACAGAAAGAGAATCCTGAAAATTTGGATTCCGCAATGGATAGCGTTTGTGGTCACTTTTGGAATAATGTATATAGTACAACCAGATTATATTCGTTCAGGCGTGCAGGCTGGAATACCATCATTAATAGTGTCTTTTTTAGGTTTAAATTTTGATGGGACATTATGGAATCCCATAGGTATTTTTCCTTTGTATTTGGTTGGGGAATGGTTCACTTGCGTTATTATAGTTATATATATATTATTTCCGATATTTCGATGGTTATTTAAAAATCATAGGATTTGGGGAACAGTAATTGTTTTAATGATCTTTTTGATAAATTTAAAATATAAAATATGTACGGGCGATAGTGGACGGTATTCATTTACAAATGCTTTTATGTATTTTTGGGCGGGAATGATTTTTGAAGAATATAAGAAATTCTTTACAGATAAAAGAGTTGTGGTATTGTTGGTGGCTATAGATGTTATTATGTTTGTGTACAATCCGAGTACCATATTTGGAAGTGATATATTGGTTACAGCAATATTTTCATTTATGCTGTTTGTGATACTTTATCAAATTAAAGTTAAGACAAGAGTTACTTCGTTCATTTGTAAATATAATTATGAAATATATCTAGTACACCATCGCATTTACTACATATTTATCCCACTGATGATTTTTGAGACTAGCAACTGGTTACAAATCAGTCTGTGTTTTATTGTTTTGATGGTTGTGATATGTAGATGCGCAGAATTATTAAGGATTTGTTCCGGAAAACTAGAACAATTATGTACATCAAAAATACAGGGATAGTCCATAGGCAAAGGAGTTAGGATACCGTGATGAAAAAATCTAAAAATGGGAGATTACAGTTCCTTTTGTTTGCTATATCCGTGGGGATAGCAGCCATGTGCACATATCAACTTAATCCTGCGGCTACAGACAAAATAAATTTTTTAAGATATGACATTGATATAGTGAATAAAAAAGGTTTACTGGTGTTTGCTGTATTTGTAATATTGGCATATGCAATCATTTATTTTGTTGAAAAATATGGGAAAAGGGTTTCTGTTTTATCTAAGCATCCTGTAAATGAAAGATCCGTCTTTAAAAAAACATTTACAGTGTGTCTGATTGTGTGGGGTGGATTATTTCTTTTATATTTTCCGGGAACTGGAATGAATGACACAATCAACAGTTTTGCACAATTTTGGTTCTACACTTTTCAGCCTGCAATGTTTCAGTTACTTGTATATGGCGCTTTTCAGGGCATTTATTTTTTGTGCAAAAATGCCAACATAGCCTATGCAATTATCGTAATCATACAGATTTTGGCAGCCTCTTATATTGTTTCAAACTATCTACGATGGCTGGGGGAAAAAGGTGTGAAAAAATGGTTGCTTGTAATAAATGCAATATGTATCATTGCGATGCCTTTGATTGGAAATTATACATTAGCAGTGTTGAAGGATACATGGTTTACTCTCGCGTTGTTTCTTTTATTACCCAATATTTATGATTTGCTGCATGGAGAAAAAGCCAACTGGTTGCAAATTGTGGGGGCAGTATTTTTCGTATGGTTTTCAAGATCCAATGGTAAATTGGTGCTAATCCCTGTTTTAATCATGTTGCTTTTGATATGCAAAAAAGAACGTAAGCATCTGACGATATTGCTTGGGACGTTTTTGATTTTCAATAGTTGCGTAAATCATATGCAAAATGCCCATTTTGCGGGATACGATGAATCCTTTAGAGAATCTATGAGTGTGCCATTATCACAAATGGCGGCAGTTATTGTCTGGAACGGAGATATTTCTTCAGATGAGGCGGAGGTTTTGTATTCCCTGTTACCAGAAGATGAGTGGAAAGAAAGCTATTCTTTTTCGTTTGTAGACACTATCAAATTCAATGAACAGTTCGATAATTTCTATTTGAATACGCATAAAAAAGAGTTTCTGCAAACATGGGCAAGTATGCTAAAAAAGAATTTTACGATTTATGTAAAGGCCTATTTGTATCAGACATATGGAAATTGGAGCTTGGCGGCATATAATACGGATGCTGTAGATAAAACACAATCGGTTTTTCTTAAGATAAATAATAATACGGGGGAAGATAGTTCGGAAGCAACATATCTGGCAAGCATATCCCTGAAAAATCATTCTTTATTGCCGAATGAATTGACGGAGTTGCTTCAAGGATTTTATGAAGATGCTTGCGAATGGAACCTGTGGCTTACGCCAGGAATTATGTTTTTACTTTTAAATTTGTGCACATGTATTGTTTGGAAAAACAAGCGATATAAATTAATGTTAACGTTTCTACCACTGTATTTGTGTTGGGGATGTATGATGATTGCAAGTCCAGCATCTATGATCTATCGTTATAGTTTTTACTTATTACTTTCTTTGCCATTTGTTTTAACTATGACATGGAGAGATATAGCAAATAGTTCGGAAGAACAGAAAGTGGCATAGGACAGAAATTCTTCACATATATAAACAATTAATGCCAGAAAGGAGTTTCTATGCGACCGGATTATATGCACATCGCACATACATGGACAGAACGCAACATAAAAACTGAACAGGATTTAGATGCAGCATTAGATAATTATCGTATCCTTTTTGCCTATCACTCCAATGCAATTGAAGATGCGGGCGTTTCGATGCATCAGACAAGAGAAATATTTGAAAATGGAAAAGTGACAAACTACACAGGAGAATTGCGTCATTTATTTGAAACACAAAATCAGAAGGTTTGTTATGAATGGTTAAAGAGCAAAATTGTCGAGCGGGAGAAGGTGACACCAGATTTGGTTTGTCAAATTCATGAACGACTTTGTTATGGATGTTATGATGAAACCCGCTGGGCTAAGGGAGAACGCCCGGGGCAGTTCAAGAAGGGATTTTATGGTGTTGGGCTTGATGCAGGACTGCCACCGGAAGATGTGGAAGCGGAAGTGGAGTTTATTTGCAGGGAAATAGAAGAGGCAGAATTCTTTGACGGAACGGTTGCATCAGCACAGAGATTATTGACGAAAGCAGCTTATTTTCATTTGAATTTTGAAAATATTCATCCTTTTGCCGATGGTAACGGTAGAGTGGGGCGTACACTTTTGAATTATTTCTTAATGACACATGGACTACCACCAACAGTTATTTTTGACGAAGATAAAGAAACTTATTATGAGTGCCTGCTTGTATTTGACAAAACAGAGAAGATGGACGCGTTTGTACAGTTTTTGCAGGAACAGACAGAAAAAACATGGATACAAACCAGAAGAACCAAGACGAAGGGAACGATACGGACGATTTGTTTGTAATAAAAGATAACAAGCGCAATTTAACACTGGATGTTGCTAAAGGATTAGCAATACTGTTGATGATATTTGATCATATCTTGGGACGTGGCAAGATCATCACTTCTTTTCATATGCCCTTATTTTTTCTGATCAGTGGGTATCTGCTAAAAGAGGAAACATGGATAGATACGCTGAAGAAGAAAAGCAAGGGGCTGCTGCTTCCCTATATCAGATTTTCTCTTCTGGTTCTGGTCGTAGGATTTTTCAAAGCAAAGTTCTATCTGCATGCCACATGGCAGGCAACGGGAAATTATCTGCTTCAAAAAGTTATAGATACATGTATGGCAAGGGATATCTGGCTTTTATGGTTTCTTTTGGCTTTGTTTGTATCCATCCTGCTCTATACAGGCATCCGGCAGATCTTCTCGAATCGGATCTGGCGGGCAGTGGCTGTGATATTGGTCTTTTTTGGAGGTTATTTCCTGTCACAGAGGTACGGAAGTGATAATTTTTACTATCTGGATCAGGGTATGATGGCGACATTTTTTATCGCGGTCGGCGACCTTGCAAAACGACTTCCATGGGACCGGTTACATAGACTTAGCATGGCTGGTATCAGTTTGCTTGCAGGGATGGCTCTGTTGTGGATGCTTGGCATAAGCTATGGTGCGCTTGTGATGGCAAATCGTATATATCAGGGATTTCCTTTATGTATTCTTGCTGCGGTTGCCGGAACTTATGTGGTCATTTGGTGCAGTTATTATGTCGAGAAGATTCCGCTTGTGGGAGCCGGTTTGATCTGGTGCGGACAACATACATTGGAAATCTTATGTTTTGCAAATCTCTTTCGGCAATTTTGTGACTGGAAGGCGGTATGCAGAGGCTGGGGGATAAATTCTATTGTGGTTATGTTTCTCATGCAGGTGGGGATGATCCTTGGTCTTGTGCTGATTTGTGACAGAATAAAAGGTTGTAGAAAGAATTGGAAGCGATAGTTTTAACGCAGAAAATGAAAAACAGAATACAGATCGTGCGTGCCATAGCCATATTTTCTGTTATAGCCATACATACAGTCGGTGGCAATCCTTATGAGATATATCTGCGCCCTTTTATGAATTTCGGGGTGGGGACATTTTTGTTTTTATCGGGCTTTTTGACACCGGAGATAAGGGATATCAAAGTCTTTTACAAAAAGAGGATCCTGCGGGTGCTGATTCCCTATGTGGCATGGTCTATGATTCTTTGCCTTGTCTATGGCAATTATAGTAAGTTCTGGATCCATCTTTTGACTTTTCGCCAGAGCAGTATTTATTATTATATTTTTGTGTATTTGCAGATTACTCTGCTGACACCCCTTTTATTAAAGATTATAGAAACAAGAGCAGTCTGGAGTATCTTTCTGGTATCGCCTATAGCAATCGCCGGGGAGACCATCTGGGCTTTGACAGGGCATTATCTCATATATCCGAATAATATCAATAACTGTCTTGTCTGGATCAGTTTCTTTTATTTGGGGATGATTCTCAGAAAGCAGAAATTCACACACAAGATTTCCTATTGGAAATTAGGGATAGCACTCGCTTTCGCTATTCTTTTGGAAATCTGTGAGGGGAGATTTTGGTTATCTTTTGGCAGGGAGGATCTTTCGACGACTCAGGTCAAGTTATCTGCTATGCTTGTGACCTTGTATGTTTGCATACTTATATATGTGTATATCACACATGAGAAGCCCCAAGAGCAGATTTCCCGGAGGTTGAGACGGATCGAGACAGTTATGCTTGATGTAGGCAACAGTTCTTTTGGCATATATCTGATACATCCTTTATTTTTGTATTTGTTCAAACACGGGAAGGCTCTTGCGTTTCCTATCAGCACATTTGTTGTTTTTGCCATTAGTTATGTGGCGGTCAAAGTAGGACAGTATATATCCGGGAAAAAGATAGGAAGATATTTGGGATTTTATTAAGTTGTTATGCATATATTGATGTGATAATATAGATAATATATTATACATAAATAGGAAAATGAGCGATAAATAGATAATATTTTATCTGATGATGGAGATTATATGGAAGCATTGATATGGGAAACAGCAGAGGAATTAGATCAAAAACTTGCAAAGCGCTTGTGCCAAGTCCGTAAACGGAGAAAAATTTCACAGCAGAAACTGGCAGATATGAGTGGTGTGAGTTATGGTTCTATCAAACGATTTGAGACGACAGGTCAGATTTCCTTGCTTTCACTGACAAAAATAGCAATGGCATTAGATGTGGCCGATGAATTGCGAGAGTTGTTTTTGAATGTACCTTATCAGGATATACAGGAGGTAATCAATGAGACCAGGATTTACAATAACTTACAAAACAGGAGAAGATAAGAATTGAAAGCAATCATATTAGCAGGAGGTGTGGGAGACCGCTTATGGCCACTCTCACGACGAAATACACCGAAGCAATTTTTAAATTTAAATAAGGATAATTCCCTGTTTCAGGAAACCATTATCCGTAACATTCCGTTTTGTGATGAATTCATTATTGTTACGAATCAGGAATATCAGGAAATTGTCGAAGGACAGATGAAACAGTTTCAGGGGGTTGCGTATCAAATCCTAACAGAAACAGAGGCATTAGGTACAGCACCGGCTGTTTTAAAAGCGAGCTCTGTCATTGCAAAAGAAGAGAAAGTCTTGAGCATGCCGGCAGATTTAGTTCTTACCGGACAAGGCTATTCCGATGCGCTTCATGCAGCAAAACTTTTGGCAGATCAGGGGCAATATGTTCTTTTTGGAGTGCGTGCAGATGCACCCAAAACATCTTATGGATATATTCGCTATCAGGGAAATCATGTCAGCCGTTTCATAGAAAAACCATCAAAAGAGATGGCAGAAAAGATTTTTTATCAGGACGACATCCTGTGGAACAGCGGAATGATTCTTTGCAATAACGGTATGTTGCAAAAAGAATTGGAAGAAGTGCTGAGAAATAAGAAAAAAGCCATGGAAAGTGCAGCGTATGCACAGCGGGATCAGAATGCGACATCGCGTATTCATATAGAAAAAGCATTGCTCGAAGCATCGGATCATGTAGCGGTTGTACCACTTTTTATGGAGTGGCAGGATGTTAGTAATTTCCGTTCCTATGAAAAAGTGTATCAGAATAGACAAAATGAAAATACCATTTTGCGTGATTGTAAAAATACGACGGTTGTTAATCAGGCAGAGCGTCAGCTGATTGTTGGAAATGATTTATCGGATTTGTTTGTTGTGAATACGGAAGATGCCATTTATATCACAAAAAAGGAATCGGAGCAGGATATCAAAAGTATTATTGCTCAAGCGCCGGATTGTTATGAGGCGTATTTTAATTATAGCCCGAAAGTTTATCGTAACTGGGGCGTCCGGGAGATTATTGCGCAGGCTCCGGGATATCGTGTGCGGCGTATTGTGATGTATCCGGGAGCAACATTGTCAGCCCATACGCATGAAAAACGCAATGAAAACTATTCGGTGATACAAGGTACATTGGCGGTTGATCTGAATGGAAAAAAGATACATATTCATGAGTGCGAGAGTATAAATATTCTGCCAAACCAATTGCACCGTCTTTACAATGAGAGCGATCAAAATGTCATTGTGATCGAAGTGGACACCGGTCAGGAAATTGATGAACGGGATATGATTCATTTGGATGAGGTTGCGATACATACAGGCTCCATACCGGACATGTATCTTTTGTCTCCGGCATATAAGGATTATCTGTGGGGTGGAACGCGCCTTGTGACACAATTTGGTAAGAAAAGTCCTTGTGATATTACGGCAGAGTCGTGGGAACTGTCTGCACATAAAGATGGGCAGAGCCGTATTGTAGGCGGAACATTTGATGGCAAATTGTTTGGTGATTTTATCAGAGAATATGGCGCAAAGGTGTGTGGCTGGAAGAGCCGTACATTTGACCGATTTCCGATTCTGATCAAGTTTATTGATGCCGCTAAGCCGCTTTCTGTACAGATTCATCCAGATGATGAGTATGCTTTTTCCAACGAAAAAGAGTTTGGGAAAAATGAAATGTGGTATGTGATGGATGCAGAAGAAGGCGCATATTTATACTGTGGATTTGCAAGGAAGGTAACAGAACAGGAAGTGCGGGAGCGCCTGGCAAATAATACCATTACGGAAGTACTGAATAAAGTGTCAGTAAAAAAAGGTGATGTTATTTTTATTCCGGCAGGAACCATTCATGCCATTGGAGCCGGGATATTGATTTGTGAAATTCAGCAAAATTCAAACAGCACATATCGTGTATATGATTATGATCGTGTGGATAAAGAGGGGCACAAACGACCATTGCATGTGGATAAAGCATTGGATGTTATGTGTTTTGAGCCATATGAGCAGCGCGCATTTGGTTTACTGGAACCACAGGAGAAAGAAGGAAATATTGTACAACAATTAAGTTTGTGTAAATACTTTCAGTGCGAGAAATATCAGATACAGGAACAACAGACATTATATGTAGATGAATCATCATTTGTTTCACTTGTGATTTTGGATGGAAATGGCATAATAACAAGTGGAGAGGAAAAAATTTCTTTCCAGGCAGGCGATAGTATTTTTATCGCTGCCGGTCGCAAGGCAGTTCATATAGAAGGAACATGTGAATTGATTACAACGAGAATCTAATAAAGCCGGTCATAAGAAGAGAAAAGCCATGGGGAAGGCTGGCTGTTGGACGCGTTAAAAAAGTGAGGTATAGAAAATGAAGACATATGGCGTAATTATGGCAGGTGGAGGTGGCACCAGATTTTGGCCACTATCGAGAGCAGAGGAACCAAAACAGTTGTTAAATCTGAGCGGAAAAGATTTGATGGTGAATGAGACCATTGACCGCATTGCGACATTTACGGAGCAGCAGGATATTTTTATTGTGACCAATGAGACGCAAGTGCCGAAGATGCGCATAGCAACGGAGGGAAGAATTGCACCGAATCACATTCTGGCAGAACCTTCCGCTAGAAATACATCAGCGTGCATTGGCTATGCAGCACTTGAACTCGTAAAAAAATATGGTGATGGTATCATGTGTATTTTCCCATCAGATCATTTCATTAAAAACGAGCCGGAGTTTACACGTGTACTAAAAGAAGCGATTCAGATTGCAGAAGAGCAGGATAAACTCATTACGCTTGGTATTACACCGACATTTCCATCGACGGGATATGGTTACATCAAGTTTGATGCAGCAGATGAAGGATATGCAAAAAAGGTTGTAGAATTCAGAGAAAAACCGGATGAAGAAACGGCAAAGTCCTATGTAGCCAGTGGAGAATATGCATGGAACAGCGGTATGTTTATCTGGCGCGCATCCACCATCCTGCGTGCGTTTGACGCATTGCTTCCAGATGTGGCAGCTTGTCTGCATGAAATTGGAGAAGCTATGGGGACGGATGCAGAGGCAGAAACCATTGCCCGCGTATATCCAACGATTCCAAGTATTTCCATTGACTATGGTATTATGGAAAAGAGTGCAGATGTGCTTGTGATTTCCGCAGAATTTGGATGGAATGATGTCGGAAGCTGGGACAATTTAGGTGTTCTTTATGACGAAGATAAAAATGGTAATGTAGTTGCAGCGGATCACATTGGTATTGATACAACAAATAGTATCGTCTACGGAAAGAAACGTCTGATTACCACCATTGGTGTAGATAATCTGATTGTCGTCGAGACTGACGATGCAATCCTTGTCTGCGACAAGAACCGCGCCCAGGACGTGAAGAAAATTGTGGATGAGCTAAAAGAGCGCGGCGAGACACAATATTTGTAAAATTAGGAGGCAAACATGAACTACAAAGATACATATCAGGATTGGCTGCAAAACCCATATTTTGATGAAGCAACAAAAGAAGAGCTGCGCGCCATCGCAGATGATGAAAAGGAGATTGAAGACCGCTTTTACCGTCAGCTGGAATTTGGTACGGGCGGACTCCGTGGCGTCATTGGAGCAGGAACAAACCGTATGAATATCTATACGGTACGTCAGGCAACACAGGGACTTGCCAATTACATCATTTCGCAAAATGGACAAGAAAAAGGTGTGGCGATTGCGTATGATTCCCGTATTATGTCACCGGAATTTGCCACAGAAGCAGCACTTTGCCTCAATGCCAATGGGATAAAGACATATCGCTTTACAAGTCTTCGCCCAACACCGGAACTTTCTTTTGCCGTAAGAAAACTAGGCTGTATTGCCGGTATTGTGGTGACAGCCAGCCACAATCCGAGAGAATACAATGGTTATAAGGTGTATTGGGAAGATGGAGCCCAGATCACACCACCACATGATAAAAATATTTTGGCGGAAGTAGCAAAGGTGACATCGTTTGATCTTGTAAAGACAATGGAGAAGGCAGATGCTGTAGCAGCAGGGCTTTATCAGGAAATCGATACAGAGATTGATGAAGCATATATGGAAGAGTTAAAGAAACAATCCATTCATCCGGAAGTGATTTCAGAGATGGCAAAGGATTTTACGATTGTCTATACACCACTGCATGGAACGGGAAATATCCCGGTGCGTCGTGTTTTAAAAGAATTGGGATTTGAAAAGGTATATGTTGTGCCGGAGCAGGAAAAACCGGACGGAACTTTTCCGACCGTAGCATATCCGAATCCGGAATCGCCAAAAGCTTTTGAACTTGCCCTTGCGCTTGCAAAAAAAGTAGACGCAGATATCGTGTTGGCAACAGATCCGGATGCAGATCGTCTTGGTGTATATTGTAAGGATACAAAGAGCGGAAATTATGTTTCCTTCACAGGAAATATGTCAGGAATGCTGATTGCAGAATACATTTTGAAGGAACGTACAGCAACGGGTACCATGCCAGAAAATCCGGCGCTTGTAGAAACCATAGTTACAACCGATATGGCAAAAGTGATTGCACAGGCATACGGTGTGCACTTGATTGAGGTTTTAACAGGATTTAAGTATATAGGAGAACAGATTCGTCTGTTTGAGGAGAACCACACTTACAATTACGTATTTGGTCTTGAAGAAAGCTATGGTTGTCTGGCGGGAACTTATGCCAGAGATAAAGATGCCTGTGTGGCAGTAATGATGCTTTGTGAAGTGGCTTCCTGGTATAAAAAGCAAGGCAAGACGTTGTGGGATGCCATGCTTGCCATGTATGAAAAATACGGTTACTTTAAGGAAGGTCTTGAGACCATTACGTTAAAGGGTATGGATGGTGCACAGCAAATCCAGCAGATGATGGCAGAAGCAAGAGAACATTTGCCACAGCAGATCGGTGATGCCAAGGTACTGGCAGTACGTGATTATAAGACAGACGTAAGATATGATATGACAGATGGTAGTAAGAGTGCAACAGGACTTCCGACTTCCAATGTGCTCTATTATGAGTTGGAGGATCATGCATGGTGCTGCGTGCGGCCTTCCGGTACAGAGCCAAAGATCAAGTTTTATTTTGGCGTAAAGGGATCCTCCCTTGCAGATGCAGAGGACAAGTTGGAAGGGCTCACCAAGGGCATGATGGCTCTGTTTGACCGTAAATAGTGAGGGAATATCAATTTTGACAGAGAAAATGAGTATGGATAAAAAGAAGTTGACCATGGTGGTTCCGGCATACAATGAGGAGGAGGCACTGCCCATCTTTTATGCGGAGGCATCGCGTGTAGAAAAGGAATTACCTGGGGTGGAGATCGAGTATCTCTTTATTGATGACGGATCTTCGGATGGAACGCTTGAAGTCCTGCGGGATTTACATAAAAAGGATGCGCGTGTGCGATATGTTTCCTTTTCCAGAAATTTTGGAAAGGAGGCAGCCATCTATGCCGGGTTGCAGAATGCTAGGGGAGATTATGTGGCAATTTTGGATGCAGATCTGCAGGATCCGCCGGCGCTTTTGCCGGAAATGTTACGGGTGATCGAAGAGGAAGGCTATGATTGTGTAGGTTCGCGCCGTGTTACCCGAAAAGGAGAACCACCAATCCGTTCTTTCTTTGCCCGTATGTTCTATCGCATCATGAATAAGATTTCAAGTGCAGATATTGTTGATGGTGCCAGGGATTTCCAGTTGATGAACCGAAAAGTGGTAAATGCCATCCTTAGTATGGGCGAGTATAATCGTTTTTCAAAAGGGATTTTTGGATGGGTCGGTTTCCGGAAGAAATGGCTAGAATACGAAAATATTGAACGTTCTGCCGGAGAAACCAAATGGTCCTTCTGGAAGTTGTTTTTATATGCATTAGATGGTATTGTTGCATTTTCAACGGCACCACTTGTGATGGCATCGGTTATGGGAATGGTCTTTTGCCTGGTAGCATTTGTGGCAATTATTTTTATCATTATTCGTACGGTACTTTTTGGAGATCCGACATCGGGCTGGCCGTCTATGGTTTGTATCATCATGTTTATTGCAGGTGTGCAATTGCTTTGCATGGGTATTTTGGGACAATACATGGCAAAGACCTATCTGGAAACCAAGAAGCGCCCGCTTTATCTGGTGGAGGAAACAGAGGAAGATTAGATATGTTGAAGGTATTTTTAGTCGAAGATGAATTCGTTATGCGGGAAGGCATCAAGAATAACATTGACTGGGCTTCCCATGGTTATGAATTTTGCGGGGAAGCAGGTGATGGGGAAGTTGCTTATCCTATGATCCAGAAATGTAAACCGGATATTGTCATTACGGATATCCGTATGCCTTTTATGGATGGTCTGGAATTGAGCAAACTGATCAAGAAGGAGATGCCATGGATCGAGATCATCATCCTGACAGGATTTGAGGAGTTTGCTTATGCCAAAGAAGCCATCAAACTTGGTGTGGCACAGTATCTTTCCAAACCGATCAGTGGGGATGAACTCTTGCAGGAGTTGGATCAGTTAGCAGAAAAGATCCGGGAGAAAAAGAGAGAACAGGAAGTCCGCGAGCAGTA
The DNA here is from genome assembly GCA_934352055.1 of uncultured Lachnospiraceae bacterium. Classification (GTDB taxonomy): domain Bacteria; phylum Bacillota; class Clostridia; order Lachnospirales; family Lachnospiraceae; genus Pararoseburia. The sequence goes on along the minus strand of CAKRJY010000008.1, from coordinate 53,833 downwards.
TCAGCGGGAAATGGAAGAAAATGTCCAGAAGAACCGTAAAGAGTTCTTTAAGTATCTGGTGATCGGAAGCAAGACACCGGTCGAATTGCTGGAAATGGCAGACCATCTGGAACTGGATATTTCCGCTATCTGGTACAATATCGTCCTGGTACAGATACAATCGACCAGACACGCCAGAGATGAGTTCTCCAGCAGCATTGTAGAGGCAGAGGAAACCTTAAAGTCCTATGAATCCGAGGGCGATGTACTGGTATTCGAGCGTAGTCTGGAAGGAAAGGCACTTTTGTTCAAGGGAGACAGCAGGGAAGAGATCGAGGAAAAGGAAAAACTTTTCTTAGAGATCTTACAGAAAACAATCGGAACCTATCATCATCTGGTCTACTATGTTGGCATGGGAGAGCCGGTCAACCGTCTGCGGGAGTTGCCTGAGTCGTTTGAACAGGCAAGGCGTGCGTTTGCACATCGTTACCTGCAAAAGGAGAATATGGTCGTTCGCAGTCAGGACAGTGAAAAGGCGGAGGCTGAGGAGTCATTTTCTATCGAGAGTGTCAATACCAAGGAAGTCAACCGTGGTAAGATCACGGAATTCTTAAAGGTGGGCGGTTCGGATGAAGTGGTATATTTTGTAGAAGAATTTTTCCGCGGAGCCGGTACCAATGCCTTAAAATCCGGTGTTTTCCGCCAGTATATCGTTATGGATGCCTACTTCTGCGTCGGCGATTTCCTGGAGAGTATTCATGTAGGAAAAGAGCAGGTGGCTGCACCGGACTTAAATTCCGGTATCGTGGGCGATGAAAAAAAAGCCATGGACTATGTGCAGGGCATTTTACAAAAGGCAGTCAATCTACGGGAACAGCGGGCGACTGACCGCTACCGTGATGTGGTAGAGCAGGTCATGCATTATATAGACGAGAACTATGCAGAGGAAGATCTGTCTTTAAACACGGTTGCTTCCTATGTCAATTTTTCACCAAACCATCTGAGTACCATTTTCAGCCAGCAGACCGGTCAGACCTTTATCAAATATCTGACAGATTACCGCATGGGAAAAGCGAAGGAACTTTTGCGCTGCACCGCCGAAAAGAGCAGTGCCATTAGTCTTTTGGTGGGATACAAGGATGCACATTATTTTTCCTATCTCTTTAAAAAGACCCAGGGAATGACACCAATCCAGTATCGAAATGGAGCCAAGGCGGTATGAGAAAACGATGGATAGAACTTTACAATCGATCCACATTAGCAACCAAGATCCGATTTTCGTATCTTGTCCTTTTGGTGCCAATTTTTTCCATCCTCTTTTTCAGTATTTACAATCTCTGGTCCTGCAACCAGCGTTATGAGGATATGATCAACTCGACGCTGGTGGCGAGTGAATTCAGTCTGGATTTCAAGAAAGATTTTGACTATGAGATCTATCTGGTGATTGTTGGCAATAAGACGCTCAAGGAGTCGGATGTAGACACCATGCTGCGTCATGCAAAAAGTGTTGTCAAAGGTCTGGAAAATATCACAGAATCGCAGGATAATCGGGCCCGTTTGCAGGATATCCGCAAATATCTGGATAGTCTGCAGGTCTATGTGGCGCGTATTGATGAAAACATGGCAGAGGGCAACCTGTACGAGGAGAACATGGAGATCTGGGAAAATGATGTCCAGATCGTTACAACCCTGGTGCGGGACGAGATCTCGCAATACACCTACTATGAGATCCAGGGGATCCAGAAGTCAAGGGATGACTACCAGAAATTCTACACCTGGATGCTCCGTTTTTGTCTGATTGCATTGGCGGGCGTTGTGGTCGCAGTCGGTATCATGTCTTATCTGATCCCTTTGAGCATCACGCGGCCTTTTAAAGAACTGAGTCAGGTGACGGATGAGATCGCTAAGGGAAATCTGTCTGTCCGTGCCAACGTCAATACCGGTGTGGAAGCGACGGCACTCAGCAATTCCATGAATGCCATGATCGATAAGATCAACGAACTTCTGGAACAGGTTACAACAGAGCAGATTCGTCTGCGCAAGGCAGAATTTGAACTTTTGCAGGCACAGATTAATCCGCATTTCCTCTATAATACGCTGGATGCCATCATCTGGCTGGCAGAAGCAGGCGAGCAGAAGCGGGTCGTCGGTATGGTGCGAAATCTTTCGGATTTCTTCCGTACTTCCTTAAATCAGGGAAAGGACATCAATTCCATTAAGGAAGAAATGCTCCATGTAAAGAGTTATCTGGAGATTCAGCATGTTCGGTATCAGGATATCTTAAGTTATGATATTGAAGTGCCGGAGTCCCTTTACATTTACAGTATTCCCAAGATCACAATCCAGCCGCTGGTAGAAAATGCCCTTTATCACGGCATCAAGAACAAACGCGGCATGGGGCATATCAGTATCCGTGGGCAGGCGGGGGAAAAGGATTTTACCATCACCGTGACAGACGATGGTATCGGTATTGACGAGACGCGCCTTATGCAGGTGCAGTCCGGCATACAAAATAAGGTTCTGACCGGCAAGGACTTTTACGGGCTTTACAATGTCTGCGAAAGGATCCGTCTGAATTTCGGTGAAGAATATGGCATTTTTATTGAAAGTGTCTACGGAGAGGGCACAAGTGTACGTGTGATTCTCCCTTACGTTGAAGCAAAATAAAAAAATCAACTCCAAACATAAAAAAATCAAACAAAATATGGAAGGCAGAAGAATTTCAACTTTTCTGAGATTTTTCTGCATGGATAAATAAAGGATCATCTCATAGAATGTAATACATCAAGGGATGGTCCTTAAAATTTATAATTTGGGAGGTACAATTATATGAAGAGGAAAGTTCTTGCAGCCATCTTGGCACTCACAATGGTATTTGGTTTAGCCGCTTGTGGATCTAAGGGCGCATCATCAGATGGGGGGTCATCTGATTCAGGATCAGGAGATCTGATCAAAGTAGGTATCATTAACAATGATCCTAATGAGTCTGGTTATCGTACAGCAAACGATAAGGACATGAAAGAGATGTTCACAAAGGAGAATGGATATGACGCTTCTTTCGCTTACAGTTTGAAGAACGATGAGCAGATCACAGCAGCACAGAAGTTCATTCAGGATGGTGTTGATTATCTTCTTCTTTCTGCTGCTGATACAGCAGGATGGGATTCCGTATTAAAGGATGCACAGGATGCAGGCATCAGAGTTATCTTATTCGACCGTACAATCGACGCTGATGACAGTTTATATGAAGCATCTATCGTATCTGATATGGACAAAGAAGGCGAGACAGCAGTTAATTGGTTAGCAGATCAGGGCTTAGATGAATACAATATCATCCACATTCAGGGTGTTATGGGTTCTGCAGCACAGCAGGGACGTACCGGCGCTTTGGATGACAAGGCTAAGTCAGATGACAACTGGAACATCGTTACACAGCAGACAGCAGAGTGGAACGCAGAAAAAGCACAGCAGATCGTTCAGTCAGAGATCGACAAGGGAACAAAGTTCAATGTTATCTATGCTGAGAACGACGACATGGCTAAGGGTGCTGTAGCAGCTCTTGACAAGGCAAACATCTCTCACGGCGTTGGCAAAGACGTTATCGTTATGGGATTTGACTGCAACTCATGGGCATTGGAAGAACTCCTGAACCAGAACTGGAACTATGATGGACAGTGTAACCCTTATCAGGCATCTACCATCGATGGTATCATCAAGAAGTTAGAGGCTGGCGAAGAGTTAGAAGACAAGGTAGTTATCATGGAAGAAAAGGGATTTGATGCTACAACAATCACACAGGAAGATATTGATAAGTACGGAATCTAATCTTTCCTGACAATTTAAAAATTTTGAAAATGCGTGGTGCGGCGTACGAAGATTCTACGCATGGCATCACGCATTTTTTAAAGAAAAGGAGTGAAACGCAGGTGAGTAATAAAACCATTTTGGAAATGAAACATATCAATAAATCATTTCCTGGAGTTCGCGCTTTACAGGATGTAGATTTTACATTATGTGGCGGTGAAATTCATGCTCTGATGGGCGAAAACGGAGCTGGAAAATCGACACTGATCAAGGTTTTGACAGGCGTTTATGAAAAGGACGATGGTCAGATTTTCGTAGAGGGAAATGACAAAGAAGTATCCATCCGATCACCACAGGATGCACAGAGACTGGGAATTAGTACGGTGTACCAGGAGATTACACTTTGTCCTAATTTGTCAGTAGCTGAAAACATGTACATAGGTAGAACAGAGAATATCTATCAGGACTGGAAGAAAATGAATGCGGATGCTGACAAATTATTGCGGTCTCTCGACATTCCGGCAAAGGCAACGCAGCAACTTGCCTCTTGTTCCATCGCCGTCCAGCAGATGGTTGCCATTGCTCGTGCGGTAGATATGGACTGCAAGGTTCTGATCTTAGATGAGCCGACATCCTCTTTGGATGAGCAGGAAGTAGAAAAACTCTTTACCCTGATGCGGGATCTGCGATCCAGAGGCGTAGGCATTATCTTTGTAACCCACTTTTTGGATCAGGTATATGAGGTCTGTGACAAGATCACGGTACTGCGTGACGGCAAACTGGTAGGTCAGTATGAGATCAAAGACCTGCCGCGTGTGAAACTGGTTGCCAAGATGCTTGGTAAGGAATTGGATGATATGTCCGATATCCGCGGCGAGCAGGAGTCATACAGTGGCAAGGATGCAGACCAGATTGTATTTGAGGCAGAAGGACTATACAGTAATGCAGGTATCAAGCCATTTGATTTCAACATCAAAAAGGGTGAAGTCAATGGATTTACCGGACTTCTGGGTTCCGGCCGAAGCGAATGTGTCAGAGCCATTTTTGGTGCCGATCATGTGCTTGGCGGAAAGGTAAAGAAGAACGGTAAGGAGATCAAGATCACAAAGCCGATCGATGCCATGAAAAATGGTATCGCATACTTACCGGAAGATCGTAAGAACGACGGTATTATCGGAGATCTTTCCGTTCGGGAAAATATTATTTTTGCAATGCAGGTAATGCGTGGCTTCTTCCGCCCACTCTCAAAGGCAGAGGCAAACAAATATGCGGAAGAATACATCAAACTTTTGGATATCAAGACAGCATCCGCTGACACACCGATCAAATCACTCTCCGGTGGTAATCAACAGAAATGCATCTTAGCACGCTGGCTTTTGACCCATCCGGATTATCTGATTCTGGATGAGCCGACACGTGGTATCGATATCGGAACCAAGGTCGATATCCAGAAACTGGTGTTGAAACTGGCTTCCGAAGGTATGAGCGTGACCTTTATTTCTTCTGAGACAGATGAAATGCTCCGTACATGCTCCCGTCTGATCGTTATGCGTGATCGTAAGGTGGTTGGAGAACTTTCCGAAGAAGATCTGACGCAGAACAAGATTATGAGTACAATCGCTGGAGGTGAAAATTAATCATGGAAAATACAGCAGTGAAAAAAACGAAAGGATCTGGATTTTTCAGTAATCTGGTGAGACAGCAGATGTTTATCCCGGTGGCAGCGCTTGTGATTCTGGCAGTGTTCAATCTGATTGCAGATCCGTCATTCTTTAAGATCACACTTGGATATAGCAGTTCCGGGGCACCGGTCTTATCCGGTTATCTGATCACCATCTTAGACTATGGTTCAGAACTTGCTATCCTGGCAATTGGCATGACGCTGGTAACGGCTGCTTCCGGCGGACAGGACATTAGTGTGGGCGCTACCGTAGCCATCGCAGGCAGTGTGATTCTGCGTGTACTTTGTGGTTCCAATTCCAGACCGGAGACACTTCGTACTTCAGTTTTGGTGGCATTTTTGGTAGCATGTCTGGTGTCTATGTTATTTGGAGCATTCAACGGTGTCCTGGTAGCCTACTTTAAGATACAACCGATGGTTGCAACCCTGATCCTATACACCGCAGGCCGTTCCATTGCGGCTTGGATCAACAACAACGAATTGCCATTGATCAGCGATCCGACTTTTGGCTACTATGGTGGATTTTTACCGGGAATTCCGATCCCGACACCGTTCTTTATCGCGGCTGCCTGCGTTATTATTATCGCGCTGGTATTGAAATTTACAAATTTGGGACTTTACACACAGGCTGTTGGTATCAATGAAAAGTCATCCCGCTTAAACGGTATCAATCCGACCTTTATCAAGTTCTTGAGTTTTGTTATCTTAGGGCTTTGCGTTGCTGTTGTTGGTCTGATTAAGGTCAGCCGACTTTCAACGATCAACTATTCCGTTATCGCAAAGGATATTGAAATGGATGCCATTCTTGCCGTAGCACTTGGCGGTAACTCCTTAAGTGGTGGTAAGTTCAATATGGCGGCATCTATCCTGGGCGCTTATGTTATCCAGTTTCTGACAACGACCCTATACAAATTCGATGTGCAATCCGATGCACTTCCGGCATACAAAGCGGTTGTCGTTATCTTACTGGTTGTCCTGAGTGCACCGGCTGTCCGTGAAAAACTGGCAGGTCTTGGCAAAAAATTCCGTGCAAAGGAGGTAGCATAATATGGCTAATAAGACTTCTACAGCACAAAAAGGTATTGGATACAAAATCAAAAATATGACGGATACGAATATGCTTCTGACCATCACAATCGTTATCTTTTTCCTGATGTATATTGGAGCGATCGTATTCCAGGGAGAGGGCTTTTTGAAGCCGCAGACCTTCCTTAGTATGTTAAATGCAAACGGAGCACTGATCATTACTTCCTGCGGCATGAGTTTGGTCATGATCACAGGCGGAATCGATATTTCCGTTGGTGGTGTGGTAGCACTGGTCAGCATGTGCAGTGCCGTATATTTGGATTATCATAACGGTTCCATCTTAGGGGCTGTGCTGATCTCCCTTGGTATCGGTCTTGCCTTTGGTATCGTCCAGGGCTATCTGGTAGCCTACTTAGACATCCAGCCATTTATCGTATCTTTGGCAGGTATGTTCTTTGCCAGAGGTATGACGACGATTGTCAACACCAATCCTTTCAATGTGCAAAACGAAGCATTCGTTGCATTAAAGGATACCAGAGTGATCGTTCCGGGATTGGGTTCTGTCAACAAATTAGGCAGATATGTGGATGCATATGTAGAGATCGGCGTGGTTGTAGCACTTCTGGTCGTCATCCTTATGTTTATCATGCTCCGCTGGTTCAAGTTGGGTCGTAGTTTCTATGCTGTTGGTGGTAACCAGCAGAGTGCACTCATGCTTGGTATCAATGTCAGAAGAACAAAGTTTTTATCACATCTGATCTGTAGTCTGTTGGCAGGTATCGCTGGATTTGTATATTTCCTTCATGTTGGATCCGGTTCTGCATCCCATGCCATGGGTATGGAAATGAATGCCATCGCATCTTCTATCATCGGTGGTACCATGCTGACCGGTGGTGTAGGAAATATCATTGGCACATTCTTTGGTGTACTTTCTTTGAGCACCATTCAGAATATCGTTTCTTCTGCCGGTCTGGATCAGGCTTGGTGGACAGGAATTACGATCGCCGCAATGCTCTGTCTCTTCTTAGTGATCCAGAGTGTAGTTATGGCACGTAAGAAAAAAGCACAAAGTTTAAATAAATAATCTCCTTCTTTTTTAGAAACGACATGAGAAAAGTAGAGATGAACGCATATCCGGCGTCATCTCTATTTTTCATTTTCTTTTGGTATGGGTGTTGCGAAATTGCCGCAATTCGGAGATAATAAGAAGTGGTATTAGAAGGGGTGTTTTTACAATGAAAGAAATCAAAAAGACCAGACGCGGTATGTCGAGTCGGCTGGTTGCTGTATTTAGCGTCTTATTGTCAGCCTTTACGCTGACAACAGGATGTGGAAATACGACGACGGCAACGACATCACAGGATACAGAAAGTCAGGATAGCAAGCAGATCGTGATCGGTTTTTCCCAACTGGGAGCAGAGTCGGATTGGAGATCGGCGAATACCGAATCCATGAAGGCGACTTTTACCGAAGATCAGGGTTACAAGTTACTGATCGAGGATGGGCAGCAGCAACAGGCAAATCAGATCATGGCGATCCGCAAGTTCATCCAGCAGGATGTCGATTATATCGTGCTTGCCCCGGTGACGGAGACCGGCTGGGAGACTGTTTTAGAGGAGGCGCGCAGTGCCAATATTCCAGTCATTGTCATTGACCGTCAGGTGGCAGTGTCGGATCCGACACTCTTTAACTCCTGGGTGGGATCTGATTTTGAATTAGAGGCAAAAAAGGCAACCGCATGGCTGCATCAATATGTGACCGCCAAGGGCATAGCGGAGGACAGTCTGAATATTGTCAATATTCAGGGGACGATCGGTGCATCCGCGCAGATCGGCAGGACCAAGGGTTTGCAGGATGCGGTAGCCACCTATGGCTGGAATCTTCTGGCGGAGGTGCCGGGAGAATTTACCCAGGCAAAGGGAAAGGAAGTCATGAGCACGCTGCTCAAGCAGTATGATGACATCAATGTCGTCTATTGTGAGAATGACAATGAAGCATTCGGAGCTATTGAGGCGATCGAGGATGCCGGTTATCATGTGGGATCGGATATCGCGGCAGGTGATATCATGGTCATGTCTTTTGATGGCGTGAATAAAGAAGTTTTATCTTATCTTCTCCAAGATAAGATTTCCTATGTGGGAGAATGTAATCCCAATCAGGGACCAAAGGTACAAAATCTGATACAGACCTTGGAAGCAGGTAAGACACCGGATAAATATTCCTATATGGAAGAACATGCATTTGCACATGATGCTACCGTACCGTCTGTAGAAGTAGACGGGCAGATGTATCCGGTCACTGTGATGACCAAGGACAAACTAAAAGAGTATAAGTAAGGAAGTGCGTTTCTATGAAAATTTTTGAAAATCTCGATGAAATCAAACAAAAAGCAAAGGGTCTGGAAGAAAAAGTGGGGCAGACTATTGGTGATATTGAAGACAAAATCGGTCAGAGTGTGGAGGCTGTAGAGGCAAAAGTGGATTTGCCGGAACGGAATTTTAACCATTCTGATATTATGCGCGACCGTTTTATGCTACAGGGAAAGCTGGCAGAACAAGGCTACGATCTGTGGTGGCATTCGTTTACCGCTCATAACAGTAAAACAGGCGAGGAGCGTGCCTTTTTTGTTGTATTTTATACGATAAATCCAGCACTTGGAAAAGAAGAACCTGTTTTAGGACAAACAGAGGAACATCAAAAAAATCACGTAAAACCATCATATATGATGGTAAAAGTCGGATGTTGGGGTGAGCATCCGTTACAGCTGCATCGTTTCTTCGCATGGGATGAAGTGACGGTGAAAGAGGATGCACCATATCTCATCAGTGCAGATAACTGCTTCTGTTCAGAGACAAGAACCCTTGGTATGGTGGATGTTTCACAAGAGGAAGCAGAAGCACATCCGGAATATATGTCAGATGCAGGAAGAATGTACTGGGATTTGACCATGGATAAAAAAATTGCATTTAATGTGGGTTATGGAGCAAATGACTCACTGCGTGACGCAGAGCCGTTTGATATGTTCTGGCATTGTGAAGGCATGAAGACTGCGTTTGAAGGTAAAGTTGTTTTAAACGGAGAGGAATATCTTGTTTCCAAAGAAGATTCTTATGGATATGCAGATAAAATCTGGGGCAGAGAGTTTACAAATCCGTGGGTATGGCTTTCCTCAAACGATTTGACCCGCAAATCTACAGGAGAAAAATTGGAAGATTCTGCATTTGTTATCGGTGGAGGCAGACCAAAGGTCGGATCCCGTACACTGGAAAATCAGCTGATGGGTGCTATGTGGTATGAGGGTGAGGCTTTTGAATTTAATTTTGCAAAAGTCTGGACATTAACCAAGACAAAGTTTAAATGCAAAGAAACAAAGAATCATGTAGTTTGGCGTGTCGTTCAGGAAACGCCGATGTCCAAGATGTGTACAGAGATTTCCTGCAAAAAAGAGGAAATGCTATTTGCAAATTATGAGACACCTGATGGAGAAAAGCGGCATGATCGTCTGTGGAATGGCGGTAATGGAAGCGGAACCATCCGGTTATATCGCAAACATCTTCGTTTGAAAAAAGATGGTGATAAGAAAAAGTGGGACTGGGAGCTTGTAGATGAGATTACAGTTGCACATGCCGGATGTGAATATGGACAGTATCAAAAGTAGATAATATACAAATAGATTGCGATTGCGGAAAGGACGGGGATACAAATGAAAATTGGAATGTTGACAAGTGGCGGAGACTGTCAGGCATTAAATGCAGCCATGAGAGGTGTTGTAAAAGGTCTGAGTGAAAATGTCAAAGATTTGGAAGTCTATGGCTTCTATGATGGTTATAAGGGTTTGATTTATGGCAACTACAGACTTTTGTCAAGTAAAGATTTTTCGGGTATTCTCACGATTGGAGGAACGATTTTAGGGTCTTCCCGCCAGCCTTTTAAAATGATGCGTGTTCCGGATGAAAATGGCTTAGATAAAGTGGCAGCGATGAAGGAGACATATTACAAGCTCAATTTGGACTGCCTTGTTATTTTAGGTGGAAATGGAACGCAGAAGACAGCGAATCTATTGCGGGAAGAAGGATTAAATATCATTCATCTTCCGAAGACAATTGATAACGATATTTATGGAACAGATGTGACATTTGGCTTCCAAAGTGCAATCAATGTAGCATGTAATGCCATTGACTGTATTCATACGACAGCCGCATCACATAACCGTGTTTTTATTGTAGAGGTTATGGGACATAAAGTAGGCTGGCTGACATTGTATGCAGGAGTCGCATCCGGAGCAGATATTATTCTTCTGCCGGAGATTCCTTACGATATGGATAAGGTTCTTGCTGCGATTGATAAACGTCATGAAGCTGGCAAAGGTTTTACAATCCTTGCAGTTGCAGAAGGTGCAATTTCTAAGGAAGATGCAGCACTTTCTAAGAAAGAGCTGAAGAAAAAGAGAGAACATTCGCCATATCCATCGGTTTCTTATGAAATTGCAAAGATTATTGGGGAACGTACCGGATCGGAAGCAAGGGTTACAGTACCGGGGCATACGCAACGAGGCGGCAGTCCATGTCCATATGACAGAGTGCTTTGTACCAGATTGGGATCTGCAGCAGCAGAAGCAATTTTGGAAAAAGATTATGGCTATATGATTGCTATGAAAAATGGTACAACAAAGCGTGTTCCGCTTGAGGATGTGGCGGGCAAATTAAAGATGGTAGATCCTGACTGCCAGATGATTCAGGAAGCAAAGCGAATCGGTATTAGCTTTGGTGATTAGGAAGAGGTGTAACAATGTCTTATATGGCATTATATCGTAAATTCAGACCTCAGGATTTTGAGGATGTAAAAGGGCAGGATCATATCGTGACGGCATTAAAGAACCAGGTTAAGGCGAACCGCCTGGGACATGCCTATCTTTTTACCGGTACGAGAGGAACAGGTAAGACGACAGTTGCCAAGATCCTGGCAAAAGCAGTTAACTGTGAACATCCGGTGGATGGCAGCCCTTGTAATGAATGTGAAACATGTAAGCGCATTGCTGAGGGAAGCAGCATGAATGTATTTGAAATTGATGCTGCCTCCAACAACAGCGTGTCAAATATTCGTGATATTGTAGAGGAAGTGGCATATTCGCCGACAGAAGGAAAATATAAAGTTTACATCATTGATGAGGTACATATGCTTTCTGCAAGTGCGTTTGCAGCATTGTTAAAAACATTGGAAGAACCACCGGCATATGTGATTTTTATCCTGGCAACCACAGAAGTTCATATGATTCCCATCACAATTTTGTCGCGTTGTCAGCGTTATGATTTTCGAAGAATTTCCATTGATACGATTGCAGGAAGATTGCAGGAATTGATGGTGAAAGAAGAGATCTCTGTAGAGGAGAAAGCGTTGCGCTATGTGGCAAAGGCGGCGGATGGTTCTATGCGTGATGCACTCAGTTTGTTGGATCAGTGCATTGCTTTTTATCTTGGCGAGAATTTGACATATGATAAAGTTCTCCAGGTTCTTGGTGCGGTAGATAATGAAATCTTTAGTCATTTACTGCGCGCAGTGATAGCACATGATGTGACGGAAGCTATCGGCGTTCTGGAAGAAATGGTAATCCAGGGTAGAGACTTAAATCAGTTTGTGATCGAATTTACGTGGTATATGCGTAATCTGATGCTTGTAAAAAGCGACACAAATATGGAAGATGTGCTTGAAGTTTCCAGTGAACATATGGCATTATTAAAAGAAGAGGCGGCAATGGTAAAAGATGAGGTGCTGATGCGTTATGTACGTATTTTCTCCGAATTATCAAACCAGATCCGTCAATCATCACAGAAACGTGTATTGATTGAAATTGCATTGATTAAATTGTGCCGGCCACAGATGGAACAGGATTACGAAGCAATCGTGGATCGTCTGGATGTTGTGGAGCATAAGATGGAAGAAGGAATTCCGGTTATGGCACAGCAGGCAGTACCAGCGCAAGCTGGGGTATCAGGCATGGCAGCTCCGAAAAAAAAGGAATTGCCAGAGGCGATGCCGGAGGAAATTGAAAAATTGTGTCGGGAATGGAAACAGATTGTTTCCGGCTCGACCGGATTACTCCGACAGGCGTTACTTAGCGCTTATCCAACAGTAAATGAGCGGAATCAATTGGTGTTAGTGTATGATGAGCCGGATGGAGCGAAAAGTATTAATAGCTCTATTCTGGCAAGTGAAGACACAATGGCTGATCTGGAGGCCATGGTGGAAGAGGCAATCGGAAAACATGTGCCGATTGTTGTGGAAGTGAACAAATCAGGAGCAACCAGTAGTCAGCTGTATACCAATGCGGTAGATTATTTTGCAAAGGTTGCCAACATTGAGATTGAAGAGGAGGACTTTTAAATGGCAAGAAGAGGTGGAGGATTCCCAGGCGGCGGTGGCATGGGAAATATGAACAACCTTATGAAACAGGCGCAGAAGATGCAGCGTCAGATGGAAGAAGCATCAAGAGCATTAGAGGAAGAAGAATTGACAGCAACTGCAGGTGGCGGTGTTGTAGAGGTTACAGTTTCTGGTAAGAAAGAGATTACAAAAATCAAATTATCAGAAGAAGTTGTTGATCCAGATGATATTGAGACACTCGAAGATTTGATTATGGCAGCGACAAATGAAGCGCTTCGTCAGATGGATGAGAAAGCACAGTCTCAGATGTCAAAAATAACCGGAGGCATGGGTGGCGGAATGCCATTCTAGGCAGAATGACATGGATTATTACAGTAAGCAGATTAGTAAATTGATTGCAGAGTTATCTACTTTGCCGGGAATCGGTGCAAAATCAGCGCAACGTCTGGCATTTCATATTCTGGATATGCCGACGGAAGAAGTGGAAGATTTGGCAAATGCTATGGTCAGTGCCAGAAAAGGGGTACATTATTGTAAACAATGTTATACTTTGACGGACGATGAGATCTGCCCGATCTGTAGCAATCCGCAGCGAAACCAGAAGGTGATAATGGTTGTGGAAGATACCAAAGATTTGGCAGCATATGAAAAGACCGGAAAATTCGAAGGTGTTTATCATGTGTTACATGGAGCTATTTCACCGATGCAGGGAATTGGTCCGGCGGACATCAAGTTAAAAGAACTGATGCAGCGATTGCAAGGAGATGTCGACGAAGTTATCATAGCTACGAACTCCAGCTTGGAGGGAGAGACAACGGCAATGTATATCAGCAAATTGATCAAGCCGACAGGGATTAAAGTATCACGTATAGCGAGTGGTGTTCCTGTGGGAGGCGATCTGGAATATATTGATGAAGTGACTTTGCTTCGTGCTTTAGAAGGCAGAACAGAGTTGTAGTAGAAATCACTGGGATGGGTATTCCCGGTGATTTTTTTTATTTGGTTCTGTAATTTCTACATTTTTCTCCATGTACGTGTGGTAGCGTTGAGAAAAAAGGAGACCGTTATGATAGAGATTGTAAAAGAACCGACACCAATTGAGAAAGTAGAAGAACCGAGAAATGTAAGACAAATTGGCAATTTACCAAAAGGCGCAAGAGTGTATGTGGAAGATTATGTTTATCGTTTTTTACATGGGAGCAGTCGCGAGAAAAAACGGTATGCTTTTGTTTTATTGGGTGAAATCAAAGAGGGGACAGAATATCCAAAGTTATATATCAAGGGGGCGTTAGAACTCGAGCAGATTAGTTTTGGCGGAGAGATGCCTGTTTTTTCGGAAGATATCTGGGATGCTATTTATAGACAGTCGCGGAAGTATTTTCCGCAGTGGAGCATCTTAGGCTGGGCGATGCAATGTATAGGAGAGCCTGCGCGCATGGAGGATATACAAAAAATTTGCAGCCGCCATTTCCCGGGAAATCATGGAAATGTCCTTCTGTTTGATGCGTATGGTGAATGGGAAAAACTGTATATGGATCGACACGGACTGATGGAAGAAGTCGGCGGATTTTTTGTATATTATGAAAAAAATGTCAGCATGAGCACATATTTAAGTGATTATCATAGTAAGCGGGAATCGGTGGAAAAAGAGGATACATGGGAGGGAATGGACCGGTTTCTTTTACATGACGAAAAACGATATGATGAAGAAGTCAGACAAGATCGGGAGGCATTGGCGCGTTATCGGAGTTATATGCACGAGACGCAAAGTCACCAGAGGAGTCAGACCTCAAAGATCGTTATATCGGCAGCGGTTGTCGTGATGATTTTGCTGTCCGGTGTGCTGTTCCAGAATTTCACGAAGCTGAATGAAATGGAAAAAACAGTAGCATCTCTTGGAAAAAGTACAGGTGAAGACAGTACAGAGATGATACAGGAAACCATCAGTCAAGGTGCAGAAGAATTGGCAAAGACAGAGGGGGCAGATGCATCACAGGAAAATGCAGAGACATCGGAAGCGGCAGCCACACAGCCGACAGAAGATAACAGCGCTGCAGCGGCAGCAACAACGAATCCATATTTGCAGCAGGGCTATTATATTGTGGAGCAGGGGGATAAATTAACCGATATCAGCAAGAAAGTTTACGGCACAGAAGATATGGTAGATGCCATTTGTACGAAAAATCAAATAGAAAACGGGGATCATATCTGTGCGGGGGATAAATTGTTGTTGCCATAAGAAGACTCAAGTTTTATGGGAAGAAGACCGAAATATACTACAGCAGATAAAGGAGGCAGAATATGCAACTGGGGCAAATTGGAAGCAACGATACCGTAGAAGCAAAGGGTTTGGTAGAGGGTAAGGTGATTACCGGAGAACCTGTTAATATAGAGCAGAAAATGACAAAGGAGCCACTGCGCAATGTTTCAGTGCAGCATCCTTTTTATCAAAAAGAGGATTTGAAAGAAAAAACACTGACACAGAAATTGGAAGAACAATTGGCACAGGGAACAGACGCAACTCTTTTACATAATCAGATGGCTGTTTATGCGCAAACAACATCTGGGAAAGATTATGCAAAAATGCAGGAAGATGGTTTTTCCCCTATGGATATGGAGGCACATACCATTGTGACGGTCACCGATCGTATTAAGGTTGCCATGGCAAAAGGCGGCGCTGATATCTCGAAAATGGGGGGGATTTCTGACGCAAAGCTGGAAGCCATGAGTGGAAGTGAAGGACAGAAAGTACAGTTGGAGCATGCGCTAGAAGATGCAGATCTTCCGGTAGAAAAAGATACAATGACATCCGGACAGATTGCCCTGACAAAGACGGAGGAAATGAACGGAGAACTGTCTTTGGGAGCAGCTTGTTACATGTTAAAAAATGAGTTGTCTCCGACAATAGATCATGTGTATCAGGCTTATTTTTCCGGTGGAATGGAAGAGGTACAGACAGGTCAGCTCGAAGCATTGCCGCAGGATCTGCAGAAGCAATTGGAAACAAAGCTTTTAGAAGCAGGGCTAGAGACTTCCGAAAAAAATCTAAAGTATTGTAATTATTTGATTAAAAATGAGATTCCGGTTACTACAGAAAATCTGACCTATCTGACGAAGCTTTTAGAACTGCCGCTAGATCAGGTGGGGGATACAACCGTTGAGCAGATTGCGGATGCGGTGACCGAGGGCAAACAGCCGGGCGAGGCTGTCCTTTTACCGGAGTATAGTCTGATGGGGCAGGCAAAGGATGCCTATGCACAGCAGATGAAGGAATTAGATGCCATCACAAATACCAGACAGATGCAGGAAGCGCGGCTTTTGATGAGCGTGGAAGCGAATTATGCGCTTTTGAAGAAGGGGATGGCAATCGATACCATGTCCATAGAAGAGACGGTGGAAGCATTAAAGTCGCTGGAGAAAGAGTACACAGTACAAATGCTGCAGACAGAAGATGCAGCAAAGACAGAACAAAACGTTACGATTTATCAGGAGTATCAGGAAGCACAGGCGGTGCTGCGCAATGCACCGGCAGCTTTTCTGGCACAGATTCCAGCAGTGGAAAATATGACGTTGCGACAGGTGAGTCAGGAAGCCGGACAGATGACGGCTGCTTATCAGAAGGCAGAGAGCCGCTACGAGACTGTCTGGACAGAACCGCGTAAAGATTTGGGTGATCGTATACAAAAAGCATTTTCTAATATAGACGCGATCTTAGAAGATCAGGCGATGGAGCCTACAGAGGAAAATCGTCGTGCAGTACGCATATTGGCGTATAACGAGATGGATCTGACAGAAGAGAATATCCGTAAAGTGCGTCAGAGCGATATGGCAGTACAGCGTATGTTCCGCGCTATGAAGCCTGCAGCCGTATTTGAGATGATCAAAGAAGGAAAGAATCCACTAGATCTTACGGTAAAAAATCTGACCGATATGGCAGAAAACATGTCGAAAGAAAATGATGCGCAAACAAAAAAAGACAGTGATTCCTACGCAAAATTTTTATGGAAGTTAGAGCAGACAGGCGATATTACACAGGAACAACGTGATAGTTTTATTGGTATATATCGTATGATTTATCAGGTAGAAGCGGGAGATGGTGCTGCAATTGGTGCGCTTATGATGCAGCAAAAAGACGTAACGCTCCGTAATCTGATGACAGCAGTAAAATCTTCGAAACATAGTGGTCAGGAATATACGATTGATGATTCCTTTGGCGAGGTGGCATCGTTTGAGAGATCATCCTTATCGATTATGGAACAGGCAGAAATGGCATTTCAGGCGAGTTGTCTGTATGCGGCAAAGGATACGATGACACCGGTAAAAATGAAGCAGTTTGACAGTGAAGAAGCGTATATGGATTTGACGCCGGAGCAGTTCAAATCACAGCTTGATATTTTAGAGGAATATCGTCAGATAGATCCAAAGAGCCTGTCTGCAAAAGACGCAGCGTATGTAGAAGAGGAAGAACGCATACAGCAGGCAGAAGAAGAACAGACAAGACAGCAGGTGGCAAAGGCACTGGAGAGTGAGGAAAAAGTTTATCAGCTGCTAGAACAATATGATTTGCCGAAGACACCGGCATTTTTGCAGGGCATTTCAGAAATGTTAAGAGATCGGAATGCAGTGTATAGAAAGCTTCTGAAATATAGTAGTGAGCAGACCGGTGATGAAAATCAGATAAATATTACAGACATGATCCAGAATTTAATAGAAGAATATGGAGAGGCTTGTAAAACGCCAAAAGAAATGGCAGAGGCGCAGCATAGATTGGAAGAGACGGCAGAAAAAGTCATGAAAAATATGCTGGTAGAAAAGGATGTGACATCGATTGATGTTCGTGGCATGAAGCTTGTTATGACACAGATACAGGCACTAGGTAAAATGGGCGAGCAGAGTGAAACATATAACATACCGATTCTTGTGGAAGATAAACTGGGCAATTTATCTCTAAAAATTGTTCGCGGCACAGAAGAAAAAGGACTGGTCGATGTGGCACTGCATATGGATGAAAGTGGTGTGATTTCCGGAAGTTTCCGGTATGAAAACGGTGAAATTACCGGTGATGTTGATTTCGAGAAACAGGAAATCGCAGGCTTGTTTTCCGAACACATGCCGTATTTTGCAAATGCAATGCGAGAGGCAACCGGTTTGCCGGTATCGTTTCGTTATGGGACGGATGCTTCGACTACCGTGGACGATTTTTATGAAGAACAAGATGTAGATTTTACGGTGACGAAAGAACAGGATCCGATTGCAACGAAAGTTTTGTATGGCATTGCCAGATCGTTTGTAGAAGAAATGGGAGAGCTGCTTTCTTAATTGCCAATGGATAACCACAAAACGGATCTGACGGGTTAAGTTGCACCGTAGATAACCGATATAAAAAGTGTGACAAGGAATGTCCGCTTTATGACCCCGCAAGGATGCGATATGTGCCAATGAATGGCAAAAGATAAAGCGAGGTAAATTTTATGAAGATTAATAACAATATTTCAGCAGTCATTACAAATAAGCAGTTGTTGGGAACAGAGAGTAATCTGAGTGCTTCCATGGAACGTCTTTCTTCTGGCTTGAAATTAAATCATGCATCGGATAATCCGGCAGGAATGGCGATTTCCAACAAAATGAAAGCGCAGATTCGAGGACTGGATCAGGCATCCCGCAATTCATCGGATGGAACATCCGTGATACAGACGGTTGATGGCGCACTTGGTGAAGTGACAGATATGTTACAGCGTATGCGCGAGTTGGCAGTGCAGGCTGAAAATGGTGTGAATTCGCAAAAAGAAAAAGAAGCATGTCAGTTAGAGATTGCATCTCTTCGAGACGAGGTGGATCGTATATCGCAGACAACAGAATTTAACACAAAAAGTCTGCTGGATGGCTCATTGGATGCAAGAGTATATACGGATAAGGAGAATCGCGATTATGTATCCAGAACTTATGTTTCGGATCAGGTGGCGGAAGGAACCTACAGTCTGACGGTGGAAAAAGCAGCAACAAATGCTACGTTTGATACAGGTGTTAAGATAGATGATCTGGTAGGTAAAAATGGTATCTTATCCATCAATGGGTATACGGTAACGATTGATGATAAAATGACAAAGGATCAGATTTATACAGCCCTTCGTGATGGTGCGGAGATTGGCGAGTGTACGATCAGTAAGATAGACGAGCCACTTGCGTTTAAATCGACAGCATATGGAAGTCATGCACAGATCACACTTTTGCAGCAGTCGAATGATGGAGATATTTTTGGCGCAGGTGTTCCAAATACAGCGGCAGATCCTAAGGCGGATGCAGTAGTAGCCATGGGAAAGAATGCAGAAATTACATTGGATGCAGACAGTGCATTTGATGCGAGAGCCACGGTATCTTACGAAGGCAATAAGGTTAATATCACAAATACCGATGGATTTCAGATGAGCTTTTTACTTGAAGCCGGTTTTGAAAAAGGTTTTACAACGGCAGCCGGAACTGTAAGTGCCGGCGTTATTAATCTGGAAGTAACGGATATCGGTATTATGGACTTGCAGATTGGTGCAAATGAAGGGCAGACAATGCAGGTACGAATTCCGGCTACGGATGTAGAGAGCTTATATTTGGATGATATTGATGTTACGACAATTCATGGCGCTACCAAAGCAATGGATCGCTTGGATGATGCTATTTCTAAGATCAGCCAGATTCGTTCGCAGATTGGTGCCTATGAAAACCGTCTGGATTATACCGTGACAAGTCTGGACGAAACACAGGAAAATATGACAGCGGCACTTTCCAGAATTGAAGATGTGGATATGGCAGAAGAAATGACGGAATACACGAAATATAATGTGCTGCAGCAGGCAGGAACCAGCGTTTTGGCGCAGGCAAATGAACTTCCGACACAGGCACTTCAGTTATTGCAGTAAGGACTAAAACATGACAGCAGAAACAATAGCAACATTTACCAGAAAAATAGCAGCCAGCAATCGTACCGGGTTGATTTGTGTTTTATATGAGATTTATTTTGCCTATGAGACGGAGGCGCTGGACTTTCTGGAAGCACAAAAAACAGGCGATGTCACAGACTATACAAAGGCAGTGCGTCAGTGTGGACAGGTGGTACGGCACTTGAAAGAAGCACTTGACTTTTCTTATGACATTTCATATTCGCTGTATGCACTTTATGATTACGTGGAAAGAACGCTTGCAAGAGCTATGTATGAGCAAAAAGCAGACACGATTCATGCAGCGGGAAATGTGATGCGTCATTTACAGGACTCGTTTGTACAACTGGCGAAAGAGGATGCCAGCGCACCGCTGATGGGGAATACACAACAGGTGACAGCTGGGCTTACCTATGGAAAAGGAAAGCTGAATGAATCCATGGGAAATATGGAAATAAATCGCGGATTTTTTGCATAATATATAAGAGAAGAACCTACATGATTGGAAATTCATGCAGGTTCTTTTCTTATGCAAAGATTTAGAGATTTAATTGTTTTACCTTGGTTAAAAGAAATTTATGACGCATTTGTACGGCTTTTACCTGGTAGATATAGTAGTCAATCAGATCGGGATCTGTCATATATTCCAGGTTGGAATAAGCATTGGCAAGGTCGTTCTGTGTCTGTGTCAGATCATCGAGAAGAAGGCGGACCTGGGGGTCTGTTTCTTGTGTATGGGTAAGTAATCGCATAATATAACCTCACTTTCTATCCCTATACTCTTTATTACAAAGTATGAGTCAGAATGTTAAATTTATACATTCATGCAAAAAAGATTTATGGGGACAAAAATAAAAAATGCAAAATGCTGCCACTTTTGTTACTGGTTCGTGGCTATAACACACAAAAGTGACGAGTGATGTAAGTAGAAAAAGACGGGTTTTTTGGTATATATGCGAAAACAGGACAGCAAAACTTTGTGAAATGACGACAAAGATGAAAGAAATCGGAAAGGTCATGGACAGCAGAGGTTTTTTCGTGCAATAATTGGGTGCAAGGAAGGAGAGGTGAGAAAAATTATAGAAGGGGGAGTAGCCCTGGTACTTACATTTGCAGCTGTCTGTACAGATCTTAAGACGATGCGCGTACCGAACGGGCTGATTGTACTTGGTGTTTTGGCGGGAGCAATGCTTTCGTCGATGGGGATAAGATCTGGGGGAGTGATTCTATTTCTCATAAGGCTGGTTTTGCCAGTGGTGATATTATATCCGGTTTACCTGATGCGGGGATTGGGCGCCGGCGATATCAAACTGATTGCGGCATTATCAACGATTATGGGAGCGGATCTGGCACTAGCAGTCATCATCTATTCATTGTTCATCGGAGCTGTCATCGGTATAGCACGATGGATTCTAAAAGGACAATTTTTATATCGTTTACAATCGATGCGATATGGAATGTATGATGTCCTTCTTTATAAGCAAAATTCAGCTTATTTCACGGAAACAAACAAAAAGGAGAAATTGCATTTTACAATCTGCATTATGGGGGCAGTCATAATTTGCATCATGAAGGAGGGGATGGAGTGACAAAACGAAGTATCGTTATATGCGACAACGATGAGGCATATGTACATGCGTTTTCTGCTTATCTGATGGAGCATTTGCGGGATGTAACCATTGCTTCGTTTACATCAGAGGAAGCATTTCTTGCCAGTGATACCGTATATTCGATTGGCATTTTAAACAAAGACTTTTTAAGTGTTTTGGAATTTTCGGGAAAGGATCTGGTGCGGGAGAAATTCTATTTGTGTGACGATGTGATTGCAGGTGAATATGAGCACTTGCCGATGGTTTACAAATACCAATCAATGGAAATCGTAGAAGAAATGCTAAAGCGTATGCAGCAAAAAGAAACGAGCAGCTGGTGGAATGATAGCAAGAAAGGAAAAACCAGACTGGTGGGGATTTATTCTCCCATTTCTCACGAATTGCAGTTGCCGTTTGCCATGTCATTAGCACAGGTATATCGCGAAGGGGGAAAAGTGCTACTGCTGGATATCGAAGAATTGAGCATTTTACAGATACTTACGAAACAGCAGGGGAGTCGCAGTTTTATTGATTTGCTATATCTGATGACACAACCACAGCCGCCGGAAGAGGATATTGGCGTATACACAAATTGTTTTATGGGGGTGGATTATATCAATCCATTTGCAGGGCCGGAGGAAATGGCAGATGTGGAAAAGGAAACATGGATTACATTTATGCATCGTCTGATGATGAGTGATTATGATACCATCGTTATTTTATTTGGCAGAACTATCCGGGGATTTCAGGATATTGTATCAGGGTGTCAGGAATTTATCGTGCTGGGGAAACCGGGGGATTATTATCAAAAGAGTCAGACAAAATTTGTAGAATATGCACAAGCGCATTACCAGAATGCAGAAATTCATGAAGTGATGCTGCCAATGTCAGCCGGCAATCTGGTGGATGGTACATATGCAATCGAAGAGCTGATTCAAGGTAATCTGGGAATGTTTGTAAGACGTATGATTCGACAGGGAGTCATGGCAAAGGACTTGTCGTATGGAGTCGGTTAAAAAGCGCATACAGGAAGAAATCTTACAGGAATTAGATATGACAAGAGAGGTTTCTGATGAGGAATTGCTTGCCATGATACAACAAAAAATATGCGACATAGGACAGGAAGCGTATTTATCGGTTCCACAGAGAATGGAACTGCAGCGGAAGATTTTTTATGGGTTGCGCCGACTGGATGTGTTAGAGGATTTGCTGGCCGATGAGACAATTACCGAGATTATGGTAAATGGTCCGGATACCATTTTTGTGGAGAGGGCTGGTCGCGTGGAAAGAACGGAACTGGCATTCTCGTCTGCAGAGAAACTGGAGGATGTGATTCAGCGTATTGTCGCCAGCAATAATAAAATGGCAAATACCTCACATCCGATTGTAGATACCCGATTAGCAGATGGTTCCCGTATCAATATCGTGCTGCCACCCATTGCGCTTGAGCATAGCGTCTTATCCATTCGTAAATTTCCGAAAGAATGGATTACCATGGAAAAGCTGGTAGAGTGGCAGGCGCTTTCAGTGGAAGTTATGGCATTTATCAAAGAAGTGGTGCAGTGCGGCTACAACATATTTGTTTCGGGTGGGACAGGTTCCGGCAAAACAACGTTTATCAATGCAATGTCAGAATTTATTCCGGCGGAGGAACGTGTGATTACGATTGAAGATTCGGCGGAATTACAAATGAAATCGGTTGCAAATCTGGTCAGGTTGGAAGCAAGAGAAGCGACGATGGAAGGAAAGTTAGAAGTCAGTATTCGAGACCTTGTGAAAACGTCGCTTCGTATGCGTCCCGACCGGATTGTTGTAGGAGAATGCAGAGGTGTTGAGGCCATTGAAATGCTGCAGGCATTTAATACAGGACATGACGGAAGCTTTTCTACCGGTCACGCAAATTCTGCAAAAGATATGTTAAGCCGTCTGGAGACCATGGCTCTTGCAGCAGGAGAAATTCCGCTTCTGGCGCTTCGTTCGCAGATTGCATCTGGAGTGGATCTTATTATTCATTTGGAGCGTATGCGTGATAAAAGTCGCAAAGTTGCAGAGATTGTGGAAGTGCTTGGCATAGAGAATGGGGAGATACAGGTGCAGACGATATTTGCCTTTGAAGAAAAGAAGCAGAAAGAGAAGGTGGAAGGAGAGTGGGTAATGAAAAACAAAATGTCACGCAACCAAAAGTACATGCGGCACGTCGGCACAGAAAACAAGAAAAACCGCTGGTGGAAATAGCTGCATCTATTGGTATTACTCTTATGATAGCATGGATCTTTTATGACGCCTGGTACGGTATCCTGCTTTTCCCGGCTGCGTATATTGTTTTTTCGCGTGGCTATCAACAGGTAAAAACGGAAAAGGAAAACCGAAGAAAAAGCCGTGCTTTTAAGGAGATGTTAGAAATGCTGGCTGGATTTTTGCAAGCAGGGATTTCTCTGGAAAATAGTTTTTTACATGTGGAAGAACAGATAGAGATGCTTGGCATAGATGGAAGAGAAGTGGCTGTTGCACTTCATAAGATGAATCAGAAAGTTAAAGTCAATATTCCGGTGGAAAGAGCCTGCATGGAGATGGCAGAACAAATTGCACTGACGGAGGCGATAGAATTTGGAGAGGTTTTATATGCAGCAAAGAGGCTGGGGGGAAACTATGGACGCAATGTGCAAAGATGTGCTGAAAAAATAGGCGAGAAGCTTAGTTTGCAGGAAGAAATTGAGACAATGATGGCACAAAAGAAACTGGAGATGAAAATCATGTGGATTGTGCCGATTGTTATTATTGGGTATGTACGTGTGACATCGTCAGATTTATTGCAGGTTTTATATCACAATATGTCAGGTGTCTGCATTATGAGCGCCTGCTTAATCTGTTATGTGCTGATGGTGTGGTGGAGCCAGCGTATGATGGATATTTCGATGTGATATGGATGGGGAGGATATATGATACAAGCAGTAGTAATGAGTGGTTTATGTCTTGTATTTTTTATCTATTGGGGAAAGCATAAAAAGTGGAGTATTGCTGGAGCGGATAAAAAAATCATTTTTCTTTTGCTAGGAATTGAAATCGTTGGGAGCGTGCTGAGCATAAAGCAGTGGTATGCGGCAAATCCGGGATTTGATGGAACCCTTTTTCGAAGAGAATTAGGAATGGGAAGTTACGTAGAGGAGCTCGAATTAAAGTCGGATGTTTACCAGGGAACGGTGGAACTTGAAATCGAAGAAAAACAGCCGACGGAGGATGAAGCGAAGAAACTTTTGGAAAAGGCAAAAAAAGAAATTGATGCAACTTTTCTGGGAGAAAACAAAGCGCTTGAACAGGTTATGTCCGATGTGATTTTGCAGGATACATATCAGGATGGGATGGTTGCTGCGGAATGGAGTTTTGACGATTATACCTATATTGGCACAGATGGTGTTATCAAAGAAAATGAATTGGAAGAGCCGGAACTGGTAGAGGCAACGGCAGTTCTTACCTGTGGAGAATATCAACAGATTTACCGCTTTTCGATGCGGCTATGCCCGTGCAGTGTAGAGACAGAGAAGGGATTGCGGCGAGAGATTCAAAAGAAAATCAGCCAGCAGTCATTAGAAAAAAGCGAGATAACATTACCATCGGACATTGCGGGAATACCGTTACAGTGGAAAAAGAAAGGAAACATGGATGGTGCCCTGTTATCCATTCTTGGCATTGTTGTGTGCTTTTTGCTTCCCTACGGTCGAAAATTAGAGGAAGAAAAACAGAGAAAAATCATTTTGGAAAAACGAAAAAAAGATTATCCCATGTTAGTGGAAGAGCTATCTCTGTTCTTGGCGGCGGGTGTAACGCTTACGGAGGCTGCCAGAAAGATGACGGAGAATTATGAACGGAGGAAGAAGCAGACCGGCAAAGTGCAGGAAGGATATGAACTATGGAAAAAGTTATCCTATGAAATGCGTGATGGCGTTCGAGAGGCCGACGCTATTAAGCGTTTTGGAAAGGAAAGTGGACGAAAGGAATATAAAAAATTAGCGTTGCTGCTGGAACAAAACAGGAGACAGGGTAGTCAGCATATGATACAGCAATTGGAACAGGAGAATCTCATCGCCTTTGAAATGCGAAAAAATCAAGTGAAGCGAGAAGGAGAGGAGGCATCGGTGAAGCTGCTGTTTCCGATGATGGGAATGCTGGGGATTGTGATCGTCATTTTGATTTTGCCGGCAATGATGACAATGAAACATTTATAAAGAGTTAGGAGGTATTTTATGAGCGTAAAGAATTTTTTGATGGAAGAAGATGGAGTAGGTGTTGTGGAAGTGATATTGATTTTGGTCGTACTCATTGGCCTGGTGTTAATCTTCAAAAAACAGATAACGGAGCTTGTCAATAACATTTTTAAAACCATTAACAGAGAAGCAGGAAAGGTGTAAATGAAACAGGGGAGTGTGACAATCTTCTTCAGCATGCTGATGCTGTTGTTGTGTAGTTTGTTTTTTTCAATGGTAGAAACACTACGCATCTTTGAAATGCGTCTGGAAAGTAAGAGCGTGACCAGGACAGTCACAGCAAATGCATTTTCAGAATATCAGCCTTATCTATGGGAGAATTATGGAATTTTGGCATTAGATGCAGGCTATGGAGGACCGGACATGGATATTGCCCATGTGGAAAAAAGACTATCAGATTTTGCGTGGGCAAATTGTTCGGACAGCAAG
Source organism: uncultured Lachnospiraceae bacterium (assembly GCA_934352055.1). Taxonomy (GTDB): domain Bacteria; phylum Bacillota; class Clostridia; order Lachnospirales; family Lachnospiraceae; genus Pararoseburia. The sequence continues at coordinate 27,753 of CAKRJY010000008.1, read as the reverse complement.
GAAACGGGAGGTATATATCTTTTTGAAATTGCGCCGGAAGAAAACAGTGTACTGGAATATGGGTTTCTGACGGATGCGTCGGGAGCTGGATTGATACAACAGGGGGCTGCATATGCAAAGTATCAGGTGGCGCAAGGATTATGGGAAAACATGAGTGATGAAATACAGCATATGCAATGGACAGAGGATGCCCCAGATGTAGAAGAGCTTGTGGAGAATGCGCAAAAAGGCATAGAGGAAATGGCAGAAGAAACAGAACAGGCGCAACCGGAGGATGGAACGGAAAAAATGCCGGAAATGGAGCCAGTGCCGGTGTCGGAAGATCCACTGGAGCTATTTTGGCAGCTAAAAGATCAGGGGCTGTTGGGACTTGTGATTGGTGAACGGGATATATCTTCCAAAACAGTCCACATCACAGAACCGATGGCAAGTCGCGATTTATGGCAGGGGACGACAAAGAGTGTGGAACCAGACGCGACGGATTGTCTTTGGTTTGACTGGTATGTCATGCAGCAATTTGGACATTTTGGCAGTGAAGACAAGCAAAATCGTGCGCTGGATTATGAGGTGGAGTATCTGATTGCACAAAAAAACAGCGATCGCGAGAATTTAGAACAGGTTGTCATGCGATTACTAGCAGTTCGCGAAGCGCAGAATTTGGCAGTGATTCTATCAAATCCGCATATGATGCAGCAAAGCTACGAAATCGCCGTAGCAATTGCGGGTCTATTGGCAAACCCACCATTGATTCAGATGGTACAGGCAGCGGTGGTTGCGGTGTGGGCGCTTGTCGAGAGTGTTTTGGATGTGCGTATTTTATTAGATGGAAAGAATGTGCCTGTGATAAAAACAGAAGCGCAGTGGCAGAGTCGTCTGGGCCATTTGATGGATGCGTTAGGGGAAACTGCAGACACTTCTGCACAGGAAGGCTTGGGATATGAACAATATCTGTTGGCACTTGTTGTTTTGCAGTCACAAAAGAAGCTGGCATATGGCTGCATGGATCTGATGGAGGCATCGATGCGTCAACAAGAAGAATATGCATATGTGCGTATGGACAATATGATTTACACAATGAAAATTCTAAGTGTGTACCAGGGAGAAGGCATGTTTGATGGGTTTCTTCCGATGGAAAAAATATGGCTGCCATTATATCAGTCAAAATGTGTAGAAACAATTCATTATTAAACAGATGGGAGGTGTAAAAGGGTGTCTCTTTCTCAAACTTTTTTTCGCGTTGCACAGCGAAAAAACGGACCTTTGTTTTTTATAATTTCTATCAAAAAATCTATTCAAAAATCTATCATCAAATCTCTTCGTTTTAGCAGAAATAAAACATTCTGTACTTCAGACCTTGATCATTACAAAGAGACACCCTTTTGCACCTCTTTTCATGGAAGTTATACGGTGGAAGCGGCAATCGTACTTCCGCTTTTTATCAGTTTGTGTGTGTTTATTTTGTTTTTTCTTAGAATTGCGATGGTACAGATTGGTGTAACAAGGGGATTAGAAGAGGTGGCAGCCAAAACAGCAGTTTGTTGTGGCAATGAGGAAATCCATTTGCCAGTTCTTATCTTAGCTGCCAATGCAAATATTGTAGCGAAGAAAACACCGGTATCTTACATTACCGGAGGAATCCTGGGCATTTCTTACGAAGAATCATCCATAGCGGATAATTATGTAGTTTTGACGGCAACGTATGACATTATATTCCCGATACAGATATTTGGAAAAATGCAGTGGCATATGCAATCAAGCACCAGCTGGCGAAAGTGGATTGGCTGGGATGCTACCGAAGAGCAAAGGGGCAATGACTTTGTATATGTGACAGCAAGGGGAAGTGTGTATCATGCAAGGTACGATTGTAACTATCTACATCCTGCAATTGTTGCTGTAGATGCAGGTGCAATCGACAAACTTCGCAATGCAGATGGCAGCAGATATGCGCCATGTCGTACCTGCAAGAGCAAAAAGACAAAAAAGGGCGTGGTTTACATTACGGATTATGGAGAAAATTATCATAGCAGACTATCCTGCGGTGGCTTAAAAAGAACAATCTATCGCAGGTATAGAAGTGAAGTGGCAGGGATGCAGGGATGTAAAAAATGTGTTTGTGAATAATGGGGGAAGGAAATGGAAGTATTGGGGTTAGTTGGCATGTTAAGTATTTGTACTGTGGAGGATTTGTGGAAACGGCAGATACACCTGGTTGTTATCAGTGCATTTGGCATTTTAGGAGTATTGCTCCATTTTTACGATGGAAAACAGACAGCACTGAATATGTGTGGTGGCATGCTTGTTGGAATCGTGTTGTATCTGATTAGTATTTTATCTCACGGAAAGGTGGGAAAAGGGGATGCTTTTTTGGTGACATCCATGGGCGTATATCTGGGATTATGGAATAACCTGACGATTCTTTGGATGGCATCGGTTATGGCTGCGATTTTTGGTGTTGTAGCATGTGTCTTTTTTCAAAAAAAGAAAGAGGAAAGTCTGCCATTTGTTCCTTTTTTACTTGTAGCATATTTATTATTTTTATGCTTGGGGGCAGCGGCAGCAAAGGCGGTGTGACATCATGTGGAGAGAAGCCAGTTACACCGTAGAAGCATCCTGGGTTATATCCATTAGTCTGGTAATCATAGGAGCTTTGATGGTCTTAGGTTATGAGGTATATCATGAGGCATTGCTGTTTGCCAAGAATACAACATATACCATAGATGTGGTTTCTATGTTTCGAAAAGGATGGGCATTGGACGAACTGTTGCAGATAGGGAGGTAAGAGTATTCGTGGATATTAGTTATAAGAGAACGCAAAAAGACAGCTATATGATTGTTACGACAAAAGAGTATACATCGGATTATGAGGAGAAGATGTTAAAGGAAAATGAAATACGTGTTTTACTTTCTTTCTGTACAATGGAAGTGAATGGAGCGATACAGTTTTGGTATGATATTTCCGGAAAACAATCTTTAAAAGATTATTTGCAGCAAAAAGAATTAACCTATGATTGTATGGAGGAAATTCTGCTTTATCTTGTGGCAGCGTATGAAGAGATACACAAATATCTTTTACATGAGGAAAAGGTCAGCCTATGCCCAGAGACAATCTATGTGGCAAGACAGGGGCAGTTCCGTGTATTTTTGTGCTATTGTCCTTTTTTACAGGAAAACGAAGGCACGATTGCAGATATTATGGAATATATCTTAGCGGTTGTGGATCATCAGGAGGAGAGTCTGATGCGTACCTGTTATGAGATGTACAATATGTCACTACAGGAGGGGACAACACTTTACGATCTTTTGTGCCATTTACAGGAAAAAATGAAGCATTTGGCACCGCAGCAAAAAAAGGTAGAAGAGGTAGAAGATTTTCCTGAAATAGAAAAGAAGGTGGATGAGGACGTCTGGCCTTTTAAAGAGGATAAGCCGGCAGAAGATGAAGCGGAGGAAATCTATTATGAGTCGCCATATGAAAGACTCCTAGAACAGATCAGGCAAAAGGGACAGCACATAAAGGAGCTGATTTGTTCCTGGTTTTCACAGAGTAAAGCGATACATGGTACGAAAAATGATGTTGTTATAGAACCCGAACCAGTAGAAATAGAAAGAACCGTTCTTTTAAATCAAAGTACGAATGGATGTGAGGGAAGACTTTTGTATCAGGGAAGTGCAGAAGAATCGGATTATTACATAAAAGGCAATGTATTCCGGATTGGCTCAGAAGAAATGGAAAATGATGCATGTTTACATTCCGTCGTAGTCAGCCGTCATCACGCTCGCATTACACGTCACAAGCAGGAGTTTTATATAGAGGACTTGAATTCGACCAATGGGACATACGTCAATGGCATATTGCTGGAATACACCCAAAAACAGAAATTGCAGCCCATGGATCGAGTGATCTTTGCAGATGTAGAGTATTTGTTTGTATAACGATAGAAAGAACGCGTATGCGCAGGGTTTTCCTTGCATAAGGAAAACAGGTTCTTTATAATAAAAAGGAATGAATTGTACGCAAAGACAGAGGTTTTTATGAAGGTCAATATTTATTATGGTGGACGAGGCGTATTGGACGACCCAACGCTTTACGTTATTAAAAAAATGGAAAATGTATTGGTTGAGCTTCGGGTAGAAGTTCATCGATATAATATTTATGAGCAGAAAAATGCGATTTCCATGTTGCCACAGACGCTTAAAGATGTAGATGGTATTATTCTGGCAACAACGGTAGAATGGCTGGGCATTGGTGGCTATATGAACCAGTTTTTGGATGCCTGTTGGCTTTACGGTGATAAGGAAAGTATTGCGACAACTTATATGCAGCCAGTGGTTATGTCTACGACGTATGGTGAGCGGGAAGGCACTTTGACATTGGAAAATGCGTGGGAAATCTTAGGTGGACTTCCATGTGCCGGACTGTGTGGTTATGTAGAAGATTTGGTGAGTTTTCAGGTAAATCAGGAATATGCACATATCATAGAAAAAAAGGCGGAGAATCTGTATCGTACGATTTCCCAGAAATCGAAAGGACTTCCGACGAGTAACCAGGCGGTAACACGCAGTATTCTTCGTACACAGCAGTTAGAACTGACACCACAGGAAAGCGAGCAGTTATCCCAGTATGTTTCGGATGACAATTATGTGAAGAAACAACGTCAGGACATAGAAGAGTTGTCAAGTATGTTCCGCGGCATGATGGGACAGGAAATGCGGGATCAGGCGACAGAATATATCATGGAATTTCAATCACATTTTGCACCACAGCCGGACTTTGCAGCGCGCTATCTGTTTATGATTGGTGGAAAAAGAAAACCACTGTTTGTGAGTGTTGATGGTGATGAAATTGTCTGCCATTATGGACAGGAAGAAGACATTGATGTTTACGTAAAAGTACCACAGGAGATTATGGATCAGTTAGTCAGAGGACAGATGACATTCCAGCGTGCTTTTAGCGTTGGCGATCTGACAACAAAAGGCAACTTCAAAACACTTCGTATGTTGGATGAGATTTTTACCTTTTCACAGGATAAATAATACATAGTGCCAAAGGTTTAGAAGGACCTAAGAGCATCTCATTATGAATGGAGGAAGAGAACATGAGAGACGAGAACTGTATTTTTTGTAAGATTTTAAATGGTGATATTCCATCAAGAACAATTTTTGAAGATGAAGATTTTCAAGTGATTATGGATGTAGAACCGGCAACGAAAGGACATTGTCTGATTCTTCCAAAAAACCATTATGCGAACCTGTTTGAGATGCCGGATGATGTGGCAGCGAAGGTACTTCCTATCGCGAAAAAGGTGGCAACGCATTTGAAAGAGACATTGCAGTGTGATGGTATCAATCTGGTGCAGAACAATGGCGAGGCAGCAGGTCAGACCGTACATCATTTTCATATGCATGTGATTCCGCGTTATGAAGGCGGTAATGCGAAAGATGTCACTTGGAGCCATAGTGAGTTTAGTGCAGAGGAGCTGGATGCGATCCGTGACCAGATTCAGATGTAAAAGGTGAACTTAGAATACAAAATAGGATAATAAAAACCGCTACACCCTTGGATACGGGAGTGTAGCGGTTTGCTTTTTGGATAAAACTTAGGAGCGGCTGACGTCTTTGATTAATCCCATGATGGTTTCAATCGCATTCATTTGACCGCTGTTTTTCATATTTTCGATATATTTGCTGCGATGTGTCATAACATCGTCGATTGTTTTCATTAAGGTCTCAGAAGTGACATCTTCTTCTTCGAGCACAACAGAAAATCCCTGCTTTGCAAAAGAATTGGCATTTAAAATCTGATCCCCTCGACTGGCATTTCTAGAAAGTGGAATCAAAATGTTTGGCTTATGTAATGCCAGAAGTTCACAGATAGAGTTTGCGCCGGCTCTTGCTACAACGAGGTCTGCAGCTGCGAAGAGATCCGGAAGATTCTCACTGATATATTCGAATTGCGCATAGCCTTTTTTATCTTTTAATTGTTCATCGATATTTCCCTTGCCGCACAAGTGAATGATCTGGTATTTGCGTAGCAATTCGTCAATACAACCGCGAATGGCATTGTTGATGTAAACGGAGCCGATACTACCACCCATAACCATAAGGATTGGCAGATCTGAGGTGAAACCACAGAATTCCTTGGCTGCCTGCTTGCTGCCGTGCAATAATTCCTGACGAATAGGGGAACCCGTAAGAACTGCTTTGTCTTTTGGAAGATATGGCACTGTCTCCGGGAAATTGCAGCATACTTTCGTTGCAGATGGCATGGCAAGTTTATTAGCAAGGCCTGGTGTTAAATCCGATTCGTGGATAATAACGGGAATATGTCTTGTTTTTGCTGCCATAACAACCGGAACAGAAACGAAGCCACCTTTCGAAAAAACAACGTTAGGTTTTATCCTGCCAAGTAATCTGCGCGCCTGGAAAAATCCATGGATAACGCGGAACGGGTCAGTAAGATTTTTCCATGAACGATAACGACGGAATTTACCGGAACTAATACCGTAATAAGGAATTTTTTTATCTTCAATCAATCCTTTCTCGATGCCCTCGTAGGAACCGATGTAGTGAATCTCGTAGCCTTCTTTTTTGAGGGAATCAAACAGGGCAATGTTAGGCGTTACATGTCCGGCAGTACCGCCACCTGTCATAACTATTTTTTTCATAAGAAACTCCTTTTATATTAAGTCTATATAAATCTTACCTTCCTTTTGGAAATTGTCAAGATGCAGGATATCTGCTTTTTCTGCCATTTTTTGCAGTAGGAGACTTGTACTATTTTTTATATAAGAAAGAACCCGAAGGAGGAAAGAACGTGGGAACAATGTGGATGGAAGATATGGCAGATATAGGAGTGGCAGATATAAGCGTCTGGATTGGGCTGGGCTTATTGCTAAGTATTGCACTTTTGTTGCTTGTTTTTGTGATTCGTTTTATGGGCTTTGCAAAAAAATGCGAACTGGCGACAAAGGAAATTCAGGCGTATGTAGAAGATGTCCTGGGAGATTATGAGGAGGGGGAAAGCGAAGAAGAAAAAAGAGCAGTAAGGGAGAATAAACCGGCAAAGAAACCAACAAACAAACCGGTAGCCAAAGAGGCAATGACACCGGTAGAACAGGAGGTCCTTTTGCAGGAAATGCTGGGCAATCTTTTTGGGTAAAAGGGCAAAACTTGACAAAAAAGAATGAGATTGCTATAATTCGTAATAAATTTGTAACATCTGTAACAAATTTTGTATAAAATATCATAGAAATGCAATACTTGGTATATAAATAGTATTACATCAATATGGAGGATTAGTTTTAATATGAATGATAGTTGGAAAAAGCGCGTTGCACAGGGAACCGTAGTAGCGTTGGCACTGACCGCCATGAGTACGACAACCGTACTGAGTCAGAACAACAAGGCTAGTGATCCGGTGAACGGATATCGTACCGCTGGTATTGTTCAGGCAGTCAGTACGATGGAGGCAGGTGCTTATGCTACTGCAGATGTCGAGGAATCACAGGTGACTGTTGTTGCCGCAGCAGAAGAACAGACACAGACAGTGAATGCAGAATGGCAGAATCGTCTGATGGCAAATGTAGATGAGTTCTTATATGTAAGAGCAGCTGCAAGTGCTGAGTCTGATATTGTTGGTAAGATGTATCAGGGAGATGTGGCTGAGGTCACAGGAACAGAAGGTGACTGGTATCAAATCACATCCGGTAATGTCCACGGATATGTGTTAGGCGAGTATTGTGTCACAGGTGATGATGCATATACCCTTGCTACACAGGTATGTAAGACCTACGCAAAGGCGAAAGAAGGCGGTATCCGTATTCGTGAAGCAGCCAGTGCAGATAGCAGCATCTATACTGTAATGGCAATTGGAGATACCATTGAGGTTAATACAGAAGCGGAGCCGGTAGATGGATGGGTAGCAGTATCTACCAAACAAGGTACCGGTTATGTAAGCAGCGATTATGTTGATGTTTCTGTAGATTACGGAACTGCGATTACCATCGAAGAAGAGCAGGCAGCGATTGCAGCAGCCAAGGCGGCAGAAGAAGCAGCAGCGGCGAAAGCACGCGCAGTTACCGTACAGAATCAGGCAGTGGCAGCATCTTATGATGATGTGACAATATTAGCAGCACTGATTCAGTGTGAAGCAGGAAATGAATGTTATGACGGTCAGGTGGCTGTTGGAGCAGTGGTCTGCAACCGTGTACGCAGCGGTGGATATCCAGGTTCTGTATATGGCGTTATTTACCAGAGTGGACAGTTTACGCCGGCAGCAGGAGGATCAGTTGCATCTGTAGCAGCCAGTGGTCCAAAGGCATCTTGTATACAGGCAGCACAGGCAGCACTTGCAGGAACAGACAACACAGGTGGAGCACTTAGCTTCCGCCCAACCAGCAGTGGTCGTGGTGGTGTCGTAATTGGCAATCATGTATTTTTCTAAATAAAGAGATCGAATCCCTTTCTGATGAAACAGGCAGAAAGGGATTTTTCTATGTAAGCAGAGCATAGAACTGGACAAAAAATGAAATTTGTTGCTTTAAAGAAAAAGATAGGGTACTATAAAGAAAGTAGATAAGAACAGACATTTATATGGGAGGTAGTTTTATGGTAGTTGTTATCGTTTTAGTGGTAGTCTTATTGTTATTAGTCATTTCTTGTATCAAAGTGGTACCACAGGCACATGCTATGGTAATCGAGCGTCTGGGGGCATATCTGACGACCTGGCCAGTTGGTTTGCACATCAAAGTGCCATTCATTGACCGCGTAGCGCGTAACGTCAATTTAAAAGAGCAGGTTGTAGATTTTCCACCACAGCCGGTAATCACGAAAGATAACGTTACGATGCAGATTGATACGGTCGTGTATTATCAGATTACAGATCCAAAGCTGTATTGCTATGGCGTTGAAAATCCAATCATGGCGATTGAGAACCTGACAGCGACAACACTTCGTAATATCATCGGTGATCTGGAGTTGGATGAGACGCTTACATCCAGAGAGACCATCAACACCAAGATGCGTTCGGCTCTTGATGTGGCTACAGATCCATGGGGGATCAAAGTAAACCGTGTGGAGTTAAAGAACATTATTCCTCCAGCAGCGATTCGTGATGCCATGGAAAAACAGATGAAGGCAGAACGTGAGCGAAGAGAAGCAATTCTGATTGCAGAAGGTGAAAAGAAATCAACTATTCTGATTGCAGAAGGTAAGAAGGAATCTGCTATTTTGGACGCTGAGGCAGAAAAACAGGCACAGATTTTGAAAGCAGAAGCTGTGAAGGAAGCAACGATCCGTCAGGCAGAAGGTCAGGCAGAAGCTATTCTTAAGGTGCAGCAGGCAAATGCAGATGGTTTGCGTTTCTTAAAGGATGCAGCAGCAGACGATGCAGTATTGCAGTTGAAGAGCTTAGAAGCTTTTGCAAAGGCAGCAGATGGTAAGGCAACAAAGATTATCATTCCGTCAGAAATTCAGGGCATTGCAGGGTTGGTGAAATCCATCACCGAAGTGGCCAAAGACGACGAAAAATAATATTTGTACATAGGCGCATAAAAGAAGGAGTGGGCAAATATGCCTGCTCCTTTTGTTATGGCTGTTATCATTGTAATACTTGCACATCGAACCAAAACGAAATATAATACAATGAGAAAAAAGTGGGGAAAAAGTAGCGAAAAGGAGAATACACATATGAATTTGTCAGGCAAGAACTTTTTGAAACTATTAGACTTTACACCCGAAGAGATTCGCTATCTGATTGCATTATCTGCGGAATTAAAGGAAAAAAAGAAAAATGGGATAGCACATGATGATAGGAAAGGCAAGAATATTGCTTTGATCTTTGAAAAGACAAGTACGAGAACACGTTGCTCCTTTGAAGTGGCAGCACACGATCTGGGTATGCATGTGACCTACTTGGATCCGTCCGGTTCACAGATTGGTAAAAAAGAAAGCATCAAAGATACCGCGCGTGTACTAGGCAGAATGTTTGATGGTATCGAATATCGTGGTTATGGACAGGAGATTGTAGAACAGTTAGCAGAATATGCCGGTGTCCCTGTCTGGAACGGCTTGACAAATGAATTTCATCCAACGCAGATGATTGCAGATATGCTGACCATCCAGGAGAAATTTGGCACCTTAGAAGGCATTAAATTTGTTTATATGGGAGATGCCCGTTATAACATGGGCAATTCTTTAATGGTTACCTGTGCAAAACTTGGTATGGATTTTGTGGCATGTACCAATAAAAAATATTTTCCAAATGAGGAATTGGTAGCAACATGTCAGGAAATAGCAGCAGAGACAGGAGCAACCATTACTTTGACAGAAGATGTTTCGCAAGGTTGTAAGGATGCAGATGTTATTTATACGGATGTATGGGTTTCCATGGGAGAACCAACAGAAGTATGGGAGGAACGTATCCATGATTTGCTTCCATATCAGGTAAATGCTAGGGCTTTTTCTTATGCAAAAGACACGGCGATTTTTATGCATTGTCTGCCGGCATTTCATGATCTTGACACAACCGTGGGAAAAGAGATTCATGAGAAATTTGGTTTGACAGAGATGGAAGTGACCGATGAGGTTTTCGAAAGTGATCGTTCTGTTGTTTTTGACGAGGCAGAGAATCGTATGCATTCCATCAAAGCAATTATGTATGCGACATTAGAATAAAAGATAAGAGAGTATCCTGTTATGGTACAAATAAAACATGAGTATTTAAAAAGTATTGATTCCACAAATAATGAAATCAAGCGCCGTGCAATAAAAGGTGCGAAGGAAGGCCAGGTTATTTCAGCAGGAACGCAGACAGCTGGAAGAGGAAGAAGCGGTCACCAATGGGAAACACCCGCAGATATATCCATCGCTACATCGCTACTTCTGCGCCCGACAATGCCGATAGAACAATTACATTCCCTGACATTGGTGGCAGCAGTTGCAGTACGAAGAGCCATCGAGGGATTATATGACATAGAGACATGGATTAAGTGGCCAAATGATGTGATTGTACATGGAAAAAAAATATGCGGTATTTTGACGGAAATGAGTGCTACAAACGGGCAGGCTGAGTATGTCGTTGTTGGCATAGGTGTCAATGTGCATCAGACCTCTTTTTCGGAAGAACTGGCAGATAAGGCAATCTCTGTTGATATGGCTTTGCAGGAACAGAATCCGGGAACGCAGGAGAAGGGGAATTGTGAAGCGTTGACGCAGCGCATCTGGCAGGAATTTGTACTATTATATGAGGCCTTTTGTATGACACAGGATCTGTCTATTGTGATGGAAGAATATAACAGATTCCTAATTAACCGAAACGCGATGGTGCGTGTTTTAGATCCACAAGGTGAATGGGAAGGCATTGCACGTGGTATCAACGAGCGTGGTGAATTATTGGTTGAGACAAAGGAAGATTTGCGTCAGGTAGATTCTGGCGAAGTGTCGGTTCGAGGCGTATATGGCTATGTGTGATGAGACAAAGAGAAAATAGAAAGGGATATGCGATTGATGAATGATGAAATCGTGTTGTGTGGAGCAAGTTCTTACACAAAAAAATATTATTTTAACGAACAGTTTTCCTCTTTGCCACAGGGGATTCAGGACGAATTACATATTATGTGTGTCTTGTTCACGGCAGATGTGGGAGGCGTAATCCAGGTCGTTTTTGACGAGGAAGGAGAATTACAACTCCGTACGCAGACAGAAGATGACGACATTTTGTATGATGAAATAGGAAGTGTGTTAAAAATCAAGCAGTTACAGAGAGAAAAAGAGGAACTGTTTGAATCTTTGGAAATGTACTATAGAGTATTTTATCTGGGAGAAGCATACGAGGGCGAAGAGTAGGAGAAGAGCTATGTTATTGACGATTGATGTGGGAAATACAAATGTTACGATTGGAATTTTTTCACAGGATAAATTGATAGGAAACTTCCGATTGACGACGGGGATGACACGCACGTCAGATGAATTTGGAACGGCAATTGGGGAAATATTGCGCTATAATGCAATCGAAAAAGAGGATATAGATGATGTCATCATTGCCAGCGTTGTGCCAAAGATTATGCACTCACTGACAAGTGGTATTATCAAATATTTTGGGGTACATCCGATTCTTGTAGAACCGGGCATTCGTACCGGAGTAAAAATCGTTACGGAGAATCCGCGTCAAATTGGAGCGGATCGAATTGTGAACGCTGCGGGAGCTATGGGACTATATGGAGGACCGGCAATTGTCATTGATTATGGAACAGCGACAACGTATGATCTGATCAGTGCAGATGGCGCTTATGTTTCTGGTGTGATTGCACCGGGCATTCGTACTTCTGCAGAAGCATTATGGTCAAAAGCAGCAAAATTGCCGGAAATTGAGATTCGTAAGCCAGATCATATTTTGGCAAAGGAGACCATTTCCTCCATGCAGGCAGGACTTGTATATGGACAGATTGGTCAGACCGAATATATTGTGAAAAATATGATTGCAGAATCCGGGTACGAAAATGTTAAGGTTGTTGCAACAGGAGGCCTGGGAAGTCTGATTTCGAAAGAGACAGACTGCATTGATATTTATGATCCTGAGCTGACACTGCAGGGATTACGCCTGATTTACGAAAAAGAAAGTAAAAATAGAGGGGCAGAGCGTTAGAAAAGGAGAAATATGAACTTACTTTCCAAAGTGTACAAAGCTGTTCACGATGTATATAAATACGAGCAGACCGCTTCCATTGATGTTGGCGCACTTCAGAGAATCATGGCAACCTTTGGTATCGTTATGCTATTGATCGATATGGAGAACCTTCGACAGGGAGAGTGGCTTATAGGGATTGCTACCTTTGTTGTGGCTGTTATTTGTGTGCTCGCAGCCCTATTGCTTCGTCGCTTTGAACAGGTCCGTACGCTTTGCAAAATTACAAGTATTGTTTTATTGTTTCTCTCGATTCCCATTTTGTTTTTGGGAGCAAACGCCGGATTCTCTCTTTTGTGGTATTTTTTGATACCTCTGATTACATTGATTCTTTTGGGAATTCCGTTTGGGGCTCCTATCTGTATTGGGTTTGGATGTGCAGTAATGCTTATGTTCTGGACACCACTCCGTCACTATTTACTGTATTCATATCGACATGATTATTATCTGTTTTATCCGATCTTTTATTGGACATTTTGTCTGATTGTTGTCATTATGGATATCTTCTATAAAGAATATCGCATCAAACAAAGTGAAAATGAAAAAAATTTACAGGCAGAAGTGGATAAGGCATTGCTTCAGACAAAAAATATGTTGGTGGGGTCGGTAGCTGCGATTGGACGTATGATCGACGAAAAAGACAGTTATACGAGACGGCATTCCCAGCGTGTGGCAGAATATGCACGCCTGATTGCGAGTCATCTTCCAAACCAAACGTTTTCAGAGGAAGAAATGCTGTTATTATATCACTGTGGTATGCTTCATGATATCGGAAAGATTGCGATTCCGGACCACATATTAAATAAACCGGATCCCCTGACGGATCAAGAGTATGAGATTATGAAAACACATACATTGTGGGGGGAAGAAATTTTATCGGAATTGGAATTTTTGCAGCAGGCAGATCTGGCAGCGACACATCATCATGAAAGGTATGATGGAAAAGGTTATCCGCAAGGATTAAAGGCTGACGAATTACCTTTGAGTGTACATATTATCTGTGCGGCAGATGCCTTGGATGCAATGAATTCAGATCGCTGTTACCGAAAACGATGTACGAAGCAATACATCATACGAGAGTTTGAAAAAGGTGCTGGAAAACAGTTCGAACCTCAGGTGGCAGCGACGGTTGTACAACTGGTGAAAAGTGGAAAAATACAGACAATAGGAGAAACAGATGCAAAAACAGAAACAACGGCAAACTGAATATTGGAAAAATATATTGCGTGTTGTAAGCTGTCCATATCAGGATCAAAAGATGGCATTCTGGATGAAGAGTATTTTTGCTGTTTTATGGCTGATCAGTATCCCTAATGGTATTTTCTTTCATGCATCGCGGGATTATCTGATTGTGCTTAGTTATTTGACATCGGTATTATTGATAAATCTGTTTGTATGCCGTCACCATTATCATCGATGGATTGACGTTGTTACTGCGGCATGTTTGCTTGTGGGCGTGTTCTACGTTTTCTTTTATGCCTGCATAGGGTATTTTAGCGTTATGTTTCCATTACTTTATTCGTGCATTGCGGTATTTATGTTGGGAATACGTAATAGTGTATTGCTGAATCTGGTATCCGTGTCTGCCATTATATATTGTTTTCGCATGGATCCGAATATGGTAGCGCAGAAATTATATGGGGAAAACGTGACACTTCGCTTCCCGTATCTATATATTTGTATCGTATTAATCGCCTACCTGTTGATGTATACGATACAATCTTATTGGGTGGAAAACACGAGACGTGAGGAGATTTTAAAACAGCGTATCCAGATAGAAAAAGAACGTTTGCAAGGAATGGCGATCAAAACGATGCGAGCAATGGGGCGGGCATTGGATGCAAAGATCCCGGGGGAAGAAGCACATGGCGTACAAGTGGCGGAATATGCAAGAAGATTGGCAATACGTAGTGGTTTGGATGAAACAATGCAGAAGGATGCTTATCAGGCAGGACTATTGCACGAGATAGGAATGATAGGAATACCGGATGCATTGATTTTGTGTCAGAATATGACCCCAGAGGAGTATGCGCAATTTTGTACCTATGTGGAAAAGGGGTATGGAATTATTTGCCAGTTACAAGGTGCCGGAAATGTAGCAGAAGCTGTGCTTTACCATCGGGAAAATTACGATGGATCCGGATATTTAAAAGGTTTGCAGGCAGAAGAAATTCCATGTCTGGCGCGTATTCTTGCAGTGGCAGATTATACATCAAGGCATATACAGCGGGGAGAGACTGCTTTGGATGTGATGGAAGCACTGAAAAAAGAAAAAAATAAAAGATTTGATGGCCGTATTGCAGATGATATGATAGAAATTTTGCGGTATGAATAGAGCAGAAGAGGTAACTTTACATGGAAAATGAAACCCTACAAGGGCTGACAATCGGAGATGTTACACTGGAAAATAATCTGGTGCTGGCACCGATGGCGGGAGTGACGGATTTGCCATTCCGTACGCTCTGTAAAGAACAGGGCGCAGGATTAATCTGTATGGAAATGGTCAGTGCAAAGGCGCTGCAGTATAACAATAAGAATACATATCAATTGCTGGAGATCGAGGAAAAAGAACGCCCGGTCTCTTTGCAGTTATTTGGTTCAGATCCGGATTGTATCAGTGAGATGGCAAAACGGATTGAGGAGCGTCCTTTTGATATTCTGGATATCAATATGGGATGCCCCGTGCCTAAAGTAGTAAATAATGGTGATGGGTCAGCACTTATGAAAAACCCCAAATTAGCGGGAGAGATTATGCGAAAGACGGTGCAGGCTATAAAGAAACCGGTGACGGTTAAAATCCGCAAAGGGTTTGATGATGCACATGTCAATGCCGTGGAAATGGCAAAAATTGCGGAAGATGCGGGTGTGGCAGCTGTAGCTGTGCATGGACGTACGCGAGAACAGTATTATTCGGGCAAAGCGGATTGGGAAATCATTGCACAGGTAAAAGATGCAGTCAGTATCCCGGTTATTGGAAACGGTGATTTACTGACAGCAGAGGACGTTATCGCAATGAAGGAAATGACGCATTGCGATGGTTTTATGATTGGCAGAGGAGCGCAGGGAAACCCGTGGATTTTTCACCAGATTTTACATTATTTTGAAACAGGTGAGTTGATTGGAAAGCCCCCAATGGATGAACTGGTAGCAATGATGCTTCGTCATGCGAAAATGCAAATTGCGTTTAAGGGTGAAGAATATTATGGAATCCGTGAGTTTCGCAAGCATGCTGCCTGGTATACCAGCGGATATCATAACTCAGCAAGACTGCGTGGCATGATCAATGAAGTAAATACGTATCAGGAATTAGAAGATCTGATGGAACGTGTGCTGTTGCAGCATTCTTAAAAAGAAAACGTGTAGACGATTTCAGACTAAGTGAATGGTAATGTCTGAATCGCCTACACATTTTTTACGTTAGTTGGTTAATAAAAATTATAAATGCCAGATGTCTTCATTGTACTGTGCAATGGTTCTGTCAGAAGAGAAGAAACCGGCTTTGCTGATGTTTATGAGCATTTTCTTTGCCCATGCCATACGATCTTCATAATCGCTATAGATACGCTCTTTTGTTGCCTTGTAATCTTCAAAATCAGGCAATGTCATGAACCAGTCTTTGTTTAATAATTCGTTATAGAGTCGTTCTAAGTTTTCCTTTTGTCCGACTGCCATCATGGTATCACTGACTAAGAAATCAATGGCACGTTTGATGGTTGGATCGTTTTCATAGTAGTTTTTAGAAACATAATCAGCTTTTTCATAATGAGCAATGACTTCATCAGAAGATTCACCAAAGATGTAGATGTTATCATCACCAACAAATTCATGCATTTCAACATTAGCACCGTCTTCTGTTCCAATGGCAATGGCACCGTTTAACATAAACTTCATGTTAGAAGTTCCGGAAGCTTCTTTGGAAGCAAGGGAAATCTGTTCATGAATGTCAGCAGCAGGGATTAATTTTTCTGCTAAGGTAACGTTGTAATTTTCTACCATAACGACAGATAAGTATGGAGATACTTCCGGGTCGTTTGCAATGATTTCCTGTAAGCAGAGAATCACATGAATGATATCTTTGGCGATGACGTAAGCAGGTGCTGCTTTTGCACCAAAAATAACGGTAATCGGACGTTTTGGTAATTTTCCTTCTTTAATTTCAAAATATTTGTCGATGACATAAAGTGCGTTCATCTGCTGTCTCTTGTACTCATGAAGACGTTTGATCTGAATGTCAAAGACAGAATCCGGATTCACGGTAATGTTCTGTGTTTCTTTTAAGTATGCTGCAAGATCTTTTTTCTTGCCCTGTTTTACAGCAAGTAATTTTTCAAGAACAGCAGAGTCGTCTGCGTATGCAGCAAGCTTTTCGAGCTCGGTAGCATCTTTTTTATATCCATCACCGATCAGTTCAGTCAAAAGATCTGCTAATGGATGGTTACATTCTAACAACCATCTACGGAACGTAATACCGTTTGTTTTGTTGTTGAACTTCTCTGGATAAACCTTGTAAAAATTGTTCAATTCTGTATTTTTCAAGATCTCAGTGTGAAGGTAAGCAACACCATTGACAGAATATCCATAATGAATATCCATGTGAGCCATATGAATGCGGTCTTCATCATCAATGATGGAAAGACTCTTATCATGGAATGTATCGTTTACCTTGTTGTTTAACTCATAAATGATAGGCAGTAACTGTGGAACTGCTTTTTGTAAATAATGAGATGGCCATTTTTCAAGTGCTTCTGCCAAAATGGTGTGATTGGTGTAAGCACAGGTGTTGGTGACAATTTCAATCGCTTCTTCCATGCGAATGCCTTTTTGCATGAGAAGACGGATCAGCTCAGGAATGACCATACTTGGGTGTGTATCGTTAATCTGAATGGTTGCGTAATCTGCTAAATCATGCAAATTGCTTCCGCGCTCTACAGCTTCATCAAGAATCAGGTGCGCTGCGTTGCTTACCATAAAGTATTGCTGGTAAACACGAAGGATGCGTCCTGCTTCATCCGAATCATCCGGATATAAGAAAAGTGTTAAGTTCTTTGCAATATCTGTTTTGTCGAAGTCAATGCCAGCTCTGACAAGAGACTCATCTACTGTTTCCAAGTCAAATAAATGCAATTTTGTCGTTCTTCCCATATAACCGACAACGTCAATATCATACATGCAGGAAGTCAGTGTCATACCACCAAATTCGATGTCGTATGTTTTCTCTGTTTTTGTCAGCCAGTTCTTATTTTCAATCCAAGGATTTGGTGTTTCTGTCTGTAAGTTGTTTTCGAAGACCTGTTTAAAAAGTCCGAAGTGATAATTTAAGCCTACACCGTCGCCGTTTAAACCGAGTGTTGCAATGGAATCTAAAAAGCAGGCAGCAAGACGACCGAGTCCACCGTTTCCAAGAGATGGTTCCGGTTCAATGGTTTCGATTTCTGCCATGGTTTTTCCATATTTTTGCAGACAAGCTTCCACTTCATCATACATGCCAAGATTGATTAAGTTGTTGGAAAGCAATTTACCGATCAAAAATTCTGCTGAAATGTAGTAAAGCTTTTTCTTGCCATCTGTGGAAACTTTCTTAGCAGCTTCCTCTTTTACCATTTCTAACAGAGCTACATAAATCTGTTCGTTGCTTACATGTGAAAGATCTGTACCAAAGGTATCTTTCACTTTGATTTCTAATGCGTTCATAAAAACCTCCTGATAATTTGATGTCCCAAAATGTTATCTTATGCGTTCAGTATATATGCGATACCAAAAAACGTCTTGTCATATTGTGGCAAAAAGTAGTACAATCCTATCATTCAAAAAAGTTTTGAGAGGAAATTAAGCAAAAATGGATATAAAAGAATACGAAAACTATCATGAAACAAAAGAACATGCCAGACAGGAGTTTGCTTACAATACGTATTTGTGCTCCATGCCGCTAGATTTTTTGGAAGTGCCGTTGCATTGGCATGATGAGATGGAGATTATCTATATCAAAAAAGGAAAGGGAATCGTGTCAGTGGAATTTGAAGAGCAGTGTGTACAGGGCGGCGAATTTGTCATTGTTTTGCCGGGGCAGCTGCATGGCATTCGTTCTTTATCTGGGGAGCATATGGAATATGAAAATATTATGTTCCGTCCGGAGATTTTATATGGAAAGCAGGAAGATGGTACAAAGCAAAGATATTTTGAACCGCTTTTTCACATGCAAAGAACGATCCCTTCTTTTTATAGAGAAGGAGTGCGTGGATATGAAGTGATCAAGAAGTGCCTGGATGAGTGCGACCAGATTTGTATGGTTTGCGCGCATGGATACGAACTATTGGTAAAATCGCAACTGTATGTCCTGATCTATCATTTGTGCGAAATCAGCGATTCAAGTGAGGGAACAAAGTCCGGAGTCCCACATGAAGAGATGAAGCGCGTTTTAAAATATGTGGAATTGCATTATATGGAAAAGCTGACGATAGACGATATGGCAAATGTCAGCGGATTCAGTAGTTCACATTTTATGAAGTATTTCAAAAATAATATGGGACAAAGCTTCATAGATTACCTGAATGACTATCGTTTGACGATGGCCTCCCGTATGCTGCTTGCATCAACGGATGCGGTATTGATGGTAGCGCAGGAGGTGGGATTTGATAATATGTCTTATTTTAACCGCATCTTCAAGCGGAAGTTTGGAATGACACCACGTGAGTACCGGAAGCATAGTGAGAGCAGAGTGTTGTAATTATGCACAAAAATCTTGCTGTGTTTTCAGCGAAAATATAAAAAATCACATCTCTGTGTTGACATGGTAAATTTTGGGGTTTAAGATAAAGGCAAGTCAGAACTGAAAACGTTTCCAGTAACGTTCCCAGAAACGTTTTCAAGAGAAGTTGGAAAATGGGAGAGGAGTGCTTACATATGACGATTAAGGATATAGCAAAAATCAGTGGTGTAAGCGTTAGTACTGTTTCTCGAGTATTAAACAATCATCCGGACGTGAGTGAAGATGTGCGTCGTAAAGTTATGGCAGTTGTGGAGAAATACAATTACATTCCCAATAACAGTGCCAGAGCCTTAGGTCAGAGTAAAACAGACAACATCGGCTTGATTGTCCGAGGTATTTCGAACCCATTCTACACATCCATTATCCATGAGATTGAGCAGGACATCGAAAAAGCAGGTTATACATTAGTGATGCAGCAGATTGGCTCCTGCGATGATGAGCTTTTAGCCGGTGCGATGATGGAACGCGACAAAAGGTTGCGCGGCCTGATTTTTCTTGGTGGTCGTCTGGATTCGACAAAGGAACAGATAGCAGGAATCGGCGTACCATTTGTAAACTGTTCTTCCAACAATGCGTATGGCACCTTAGATGCTGACAGCTATTCAAGTGTATCGATTGATGATACACAGACAGCATACGAAGCGGTAAAGGAATTATACAAAGAAGGGCATCGCCGTATCGCAGTTCTTTTGGCAAGACCGGATGACGGATCGGTATCACAGATACGATATGAGGGCTATGTCAAGGCTTTGACAGAAGCAGGAATGGCACCGGATGAGGATTTGATCATTTCTGTGGATAGCTACAATATCGCAGATGCATATTATGGAACAAAGGAATGGTTGGAAAAAGGCATTGCCTTTGATGCCATCTTCGCAATCGCAGACAACCTGGCAATGGGTGCGATGCGGGCGTTACGGGAAAAAGGTATTGATGTACCAAAGCAGTGCTCCATTGTTGCAATTGATGGAATTGAGGTGTCGGAATATATGGCACCGGCATTATCAACGTATCGTCAGCCAATGGAAGAATTGGGAAGAACCAGCGTGGAACTTCTGATTGATCTGATTGAAAAAAAGGGAAAACATCGTCAAGTTATTTTACCGACGATTTTTCGCGAGGGAGGTACAATCTCTGCTCGTAAATAAAAGGCATAAGATTGTACGTGCCTGCATATAATGGTTTTTGATTGTGGCAAAAGCGCAGTGCCATAATTAGAAATAAATACTTATTAATAATTATCACAAGAAGGAGAGGGTAATCATGAAACTAAAAAAAGTATTAGCATTGACAATGGTTGCTACTATGGCAGTTGGAGCATTTGTTGGATGTGGTTCTAAGGGAGAAGGAAAATCAGCAAAGTCTGATTCAGGCAAAGTCTACTATTTGAACTTTAAGCCAGAAGCAGATGAGGCCTGGCAGGCTTTGGCAAAGGAATACACAAAGGAGACAGGTGTTAATGTTACTGTTGTAACAGCAGCTTCTAACAAATATGAAGAGACATTGATGACAGAAATGTCAAAGAGTGAAGCACCTACATTATTCCATGTAAACGGACCTGTTGGTTTGAAGAACTGGAAAGATTATGCATTAGATCTTTCAGATACAGATGTTTACAAAAACTTAAATGGTGATGAGTATGCATTAAAAGAAGGCGATGAAGTAAAGGGTATCGCAATGGCAGTTGAAACATACGGTATCATTACAAACACAAAGCTTTTACAGGAAGCAGGATACACAGTTGATGATATCCAGAGCTTTGATGATTTAAAGAAGGTTGCAGAAGATATCACAGCTAGAAAAGATCAGCTTGGATTTGCAGCATTTACATCTGCTGGTATGGATGATTCTTCTGACTGGAGATTTAAGACACATCTTTCAAACCTTCCAATCTACTTCGAATATGAAGCAGAAAACGAGACAAGTACAGATGCAATCAAGGGAACATATCTTGACAACTACAAGAACATCTTTGATTTGTACATCAACAACTCAACATGTGATCCAAAGGAACTTGCAAGCAAGACAGGTAATGACTCAGAAGCTGAATTTATCAATGGCGAAGCAGTATTCTTCCAGAATGGTTCATGGGAATATGGCAACGTAGTAGGTGATAAGAAGTTATCTGCAGATGATGTTACAATGATCCCTATTTACATTGGTGTTGGCGACGAAGCAAACCAGGGACTTTGTACTGGTACAGAGAACTACTGGTGTGTAAACAGCGCTGCTGATGAGAAGGATATTCAGGCAACACTTGATTTCATGAACTGGTGTGTATCTTCTGACAAGGGAACAACAGCTATGGCTGATGACATGGGATTCGTTATTCCTTTCAAGGATGCAAAGGATACAGACAACGTATTTGTTCAGAAGGATAAGGAATTACAGGCAGCTGGAAAGACAACAATTCCTTGGGATTTCACAACAATTCCTTCAGAGCAGTGGAAAGCAGATCTTAGCTCTGCACTTACAGCTTATGCAGCTGGAACTGGATCATGGGATGATGTTAAGACAGCATTCGTAGATGGATGGGCAAAAGAGTACAAGGCAGCAAATCAGGAATAATCGATTAGCATTGTTCATATACCCAGAGGGCGGGCTAGAACGCCTGCCCTCTATATTTATGTCAAAAAGACACTTGAATTTATTGTTTTTAAGGAGGATACCATGGAAAAAGCAGTTAGAAAATATTGGCCTATCTTTGTATTACCGACCGCTGCGGCCTTTTGCGTAGGCTTTTTGTATCCGTTCGTTCAGGGATTATATTTGTCTTTCTGCAGTTTCATCACGATTGACAGAGCAAAATTCATAGGCTTGCAGAATTATAAATATGCACTTTCTGATGCAACGTTTTTACATGCATTTTGGTTTACAGCATTATTTACAATTGTAGTTACGATTTTGATTAATGTAGGAGCATTCGCACTTGCACTTGCATTAACGAGCAAGTTAAAGGCGTCAAATTTGTTCCGTACCATTTTCTTCATGCCAAACTTAATTGGTGGTATTGTATTAGGTTATATCTGGCAGATTCTGTTAAATGGTGCATTGACGGCGTTGGAAAAACCGCTTCTGGCACTGGATGAAAAGTATGGCTTTATCGGTCTTTTGATTTTGATGTGCTGGCAGCAAATCGGATATATGATGATTATTTATATTGCCGGATTACAGTCAATTCCAGATGACTACATTGAAGCTGCAGAAATTGATGGAGCTACAAAAGGACAAATATTATGGAAGATTAAGATTCCAAATGTTATGCCATCCATTACCATTTGTATGTTCTTATCTCTTACAAATGGATTTAAGTTATTCGATCAGAACTTAGCGTTGACCGGAGGTGAGCCGGCACATGCTTCTGAAATGTTAGCATTGAATATCTACAGTACATTCTATGCAAGAAGTGGACCACAGTGGAAGGGCTATGGACAGGCGAAAGCCGTTCTCTTCTGTATTATGGTCATTATTATTTCGATGATTCAGTTAAGAGCAACGAAATCTAAGGAGGTGCAACAGTAATGAAAGAAAAAACATCAATTGGAAGTAAAATATTATTTGTTGTACTCCTGATTCTTAGTTTGGCATGGGTTTATCCAGTCTTTATGATTTTGAATAACTCATTTAAAACAGATCGTTTTATTACGACAAGAACCGTTTTTGAACTGCCGACGGCAGACAGTTTTGCAGGGCTTGCAAACTTTATCAATGGGCTTACTTCCAAAGGATTTGCAAAAGCATTTGGCTATAGCCTGTTAATCACAATTACATCGGTTGTGTTAATCCTGATTTGCTGTTCTATGTGTGCGTGGTTTATTACAAGAGTAAATAGTATTGTATCAAAGATTTTGTATGCTCTCTTTGTATTTTCTATGGTTGTACCATTCCAGATGCTGATGTTTACGTTATCAGCAACAGCAGATAAAATGGAATTGAATAAACCATACAATATCTGTATTATTTATCTGGGGTTTGGCGCAGGACTTGCGGTATTTATGTTCTGTGGCTTTATGAAATCCATTCCACTTGAGATTGAAGAAGCAGCTATGATTGATGGATGTAATCCGTTACAGACATTTTTCCTGATTGTACTGCCGATTTTAAAACCGACATTAATCTCCGTTGGTATTTTGGAGACCATGTGGTTGTGGAATGATTACTTGCTGCCATACCTGGTATTGGACCGCAAGAAATATATGACAATCCCGATTTTAATCCAGTACTTCCAGGGAAGTTACGGAAAAGTAGAAATGGGACCAATGATGGCTTGTATCTTAATGACCGTATTGCCAATCATTATTGTATATCTGGTATGCCAGAAATACATTATCAAAGGTGTTATGGCCGGAGCTGTTAAGGGCTAAGCATGATTTTCCCATGAAGACAAGAGGTAAAGATTATGAATAGAAGTAGTGGAATATTACTTCCGATTTCTTCACTTCCTTCTGCGTATGGGATCGGAACCTTTGGCACAGCTGCATATGCGTTTGCTGACTTTTTACATGAAGCAGGGCAAAAGTATTGGCAGTTGCTGCCACTGGGACCAACCAGTTATGGAGATTCTCCTTATCAGAGTTTTTCTACATTTGCAGGAAATCCTTATTTTGTAGATCTGGATCTTCTGATTGAAGATGGATTGCTATTGCAGGAAGAAGTTGAGGCATGTGACTGGGGCGAAGATGCCCGTCACGTGGATTATGGAAAAATATACGAGAGCCGCTTTGCTGTTTTAGAAAAAGCAAAAGCAAGAGGCTATGCCAGAGATTTTGAAGATGTGCAGGCTTTTTGTGAAGAAAACAAAGGCTGGCTTGAGAACTATGCGCTTTATATGGCATGTAAAAAGCATTTTGGCATGAAAGCATGGAGTGAGTGGGAGGATGAAGACATCCGTATGCACCGTGCGCCAGCGGTAAAGAAGTATAGTCAGGATTTGCAGGAAGATATAGAGTTGTTTGTCTATATCCAGTATCTGTTTTTTAAACAGTGGAATGCATTGCGGACCTATATCAATGATCTTGGCATCGAGATTATTGGAGATTTGCCAATCTACGTATCTATGGATTCGGCTGATGTATGGGCAGAATCAGAGTATTTTGCATTAAATGAGGAACGAATTCCGCGTGAAGTTGCAGGTGTGCCTCCAGATTATTTTAGTGAGGATGGACAGCTTTGGGGAAATCCACTTTATGACTGGGATGCCATGGCAAAAGATGGTTATGGCTGGTGGATTCGCCGTATCGAAGGCGCTAGCAAGTTATACGATGTGATTCGTATTGATCATTTCCGTGGATTTGATACTTATTGGGCAGTCCCTTATGGAGAAAAGACAGCAAAAATTGGTGAGTGGAAAAAGGGACCGGGCATGCATCTGGTAGGACTTTTGAAAGAAACGTTCCCTAAGTTAGAATTTATCGCAGAGGATTTGGGAGAACAATCGCCTACGGTAAAGCAGCTGCTTGCTGACAGTGGTTTCCCAGGAATGAAAATTTTAGAATTTGCGTTTGATTCGGACGAACCAAGTGATTATCAGCCTCATACGTATGCAAGACATTGCATTTGTTATACGGGTACACATGACAATAGTCCGGTGATGCTTTGGAAAGAAGAAGCAAAGCCAAAGGATGCTTTGTATGCAGCAGAGTATCTGGGAATCGGCGAGGAGGCATATCATTGGGGATTTATCCGTGGCGGTATGCGTTCCGTGGCAATGCTTTTTGTGGCACAGATGCAGGATTATCTGGGACTGGGCGAGGGACATCGCATGAATGTTCCGGGCACGGCCAGTGGAAATTGGACGTGGCGCATGTTGCCGGAAGAGGTGGATGCAGAAATTGCAAAAAAATTATATCGGATGACAAAGATGTATGGTCGTCTGCAAAAGTAGATGAAAAACAGGGTGGCTTCAAAACCTTTAAAAACAAGGTTTTGGAGCCGCCTTTTCTTGACAATCAGGGGGCTTTTTGCCTATAATAGATTGATTAAATAGCAGAAAGGGTATGCGGACATGGAAAAGAAAAATATCTTGACATATGGTGGACTTAAAAAATATGAGGATGAGCTTCAGGAATTGAAGGTTGTTCGTAGAAAGGAAGTTGCTCAGAAAATCAAAGAGGCAAGAGAACAGGGCGACTTATCAGAGAACGCAGAGTACGATGCAGCAAAAGATGAGCAGCGTGATATCGAGGCTCGTATTGAAGAATTAGAGAAGATTCTTAAGAATGCAGAAGTTGTAGATGAAGAAGAAGTTGATCTCGATAAGATCAGTGTTGGATGTCAGGTAAAAATCCTTGATATCGAATTTGACGAAGAGTTAGAGTACAAGGTGGTTGGATCTACAGAGGCAAACAGCCTGACGGGTAGAATTTCAAACGAATCACCGGTAGGTAGAGCAATCATGGGAGCAAGCGTTGGAGATATTGTAACAGTTGAGACTCCAGCTGGCGATTTACAATATAAGATTTTAGAGATTCAAAGATCAAACTAATAGATAGAGGTGTTATATGGCAAATCAGAACAATACACAGGGACAGGATTTGGGACAATTGCTGCAGATCAGACGTGAAAAGCTGGCAAATCTGCAGGAAGCAGGACAGGATCCTTTTCAGATTACAAAATATGACGTAACACATCATACTTCTGATGTTAGAGAAATCTATGCGGCACATGAAGAAGAGCTTCTCGCAGGAAGAGTGGAGCCGGATACAGAAGGAATGGATGAAGGCGAAGCAAGAGAAATCCTAAAGAAGGATTACGAAGAGAGAAGAAGCATCATGGATGCATCTCCAATTGAAGTATCAATCGCCGGACGTATGATGTTTAAGCGTGTGATGGGTAAAGCTTCTTTTGCAAATATCCAGGATTTAAAGGGAAATATTCAGATTTATGTGGCAAGAGATGCCATTGGCGAAGATTTATATGCCACATTTAAGAAATCAGATATCGGTGATATCTGGGGTGTTAAGGGATATGCATTCCGTACAAGAACCGGAGAAGTTTCTATTCATGCAGAAGAGATGACACTCCTTTCTAAGTCTTTACAGATTTTACCGGAGAAATTCCATGGATTGACGGACACAGATACCCGTTATCGTCAGAGATATGTTGATCTGATTATGAATCAGGAAAGCAAGGATGTATTTGTAAAGAGATCACAGATTATCAAAGAAATCCGTAAGTTCTTAGATGGTCGTGACTTTATGGAAGTAGAGACACCAATGCTTGTATCAAATGCAGGTGGTGCAGCAGCTCGTCCATTTGAGACACATTACAATGCATTGAATGAAGATGTAAAGCTTCGTATTTCTTTGGAATTATATCTGAAGAGATTGATTGTTGGTGGATTAGAGCGTGTATATGAAATTGGACGTGTATTCCGTAACGAAGGTGTAGATACCAGACATAATCCGGAATTCACATTGATGGAATTATACCAGGCATATACAGATTATGAAGGCATGATGGAACTTACAGAGTCTATGTTCCGTTATTTGGCAGAGACCGTTTGTGGCAGCGCTAAGATTGAATACAATGGTATCGAACTTGACTTTGGCAAGCCATTTGAACGTATCACTATGAATGATTGTATCAAGAAATATACCGGTATTGATTTTGATCAGGTGGCAGATGATGAGGCAGCCAAGGCACTTGCAAGAGAACATCATGTAGAATACGAAGAACGCCACAAAAAGGGTGATATCATCAACCTTTTCTTTGAGGAGTTCTGCGAGGAGAAATTGATCCAGCCTACCTTTGTTATGGATCATCCGATTGAGATCTCTCCACTTACCAAGAAAAAGCCGAGCGACCCGACAAAGGTAGAGCGTTTTGAACTTTTCATCAATACATGGGAAATGTGTAATGCGTATTCTGAGTTGAATGATCCGATCGATCAGCGCGAGCGTTTTGCAGCGCAGGATGCTGCTTTTGAGGCTGGAGACGAAGAAGCAAACCATACAGACGAAGATTTCCTGAATGCACTGGAAATCGGTATGCCTCCTACAGGTGGTATTGGTTATGGTATTGACCGTCTGGTTATGCTGTTGACAGACTCTGCGGCAATCCGTGATGTATTGTTGTTCCCGACAATGAAGTCCTTAGATGGTGTAAATAAGAAAAATGATGTAAATAATACAGCTTCTGAAGCACCTGAAAAAAATGTAAAAACTGAGTCTGAAAAGATTGATTTTTCTAAGGTAAAGGTAGAGCCTTTATTTGAGGAATTTGTTGATTTTGATACATTCAGCAAGTCAGATTTCCGTGCAGTAAAGGTTAAAGAGTGTGTTGCAGTACCGAAGTCAAAGAAACT
>CAKRJY010000007.1 GCA_934352055.1 uncultured Lachnospiraceae bacterium | reverse complement strand
GACAGAAGCGAAAATTAGGAGCAGGGAGCGAAACAGACAGGCATGTATTGAACTGTCCGCAAAAAATGACCGACTGACCTTGAACAAAGGCAGGGGCGTATTGAACGGCAGGGAAATATGTTCCCAGAGGTGGAGGTTTACCGCTATGTGACCGAGCAGACTTTTGATGCTTACCTCTATCAGTTGGTGGAGAGCAAACAGAAATTTATCAGCCAGATAATGACGAGCAAAAGCCCTGTCCGCTCTGCCGAAGATGTGGACGAGGTTTCCCTGTCCTTTGCGGAGGTTAAAATGCTTGCCACAGGCGATGCCCGTTTTAAGGAAAAGATGGATTTGGATATACAGGTTTCCAAGCTCCGAGTGTTAAAGCAGAGTTATCTTTCCGAGCATTACGACCTTGAGGACAGGGTGCTGAAATACTATCCCCAGACCATTAAGGAGTATGAGGAACGCATTGCAGGCTATGAAAATGATGCAGCTCTTGCCGAGCAGCACAAGCCGCAGGGCGAGGATAAGTTCTGCCCGATGAGCCTAAAAGGCGTGACCTACACGGAAAAATCCGATGTAGGAGAAATGCTTTTGGCAGTCTGCAAGGGAAATCCCCTTGCAAATCCCGTGGAAGTCGGCAGTTACCGTGGCTTCCGTCTGGAGGTATTCTATGATATGGTCAACACCCACTACTGCCTAAATCTCTGCGGCAAGACAAGGCACAAGGTAGAATTAGGCTCTGACGCTCTGAGAAATCTGACCCGAATTGAAAACGAGCTTGCCAAGCTCCCTGCAAAACTGGAAGCCGCAAAGACTAGAAAAGAGGAAATCTTGGATCAGCTTGCCAACGCAAAGACTGAGGTACAAAAGCTCTTTGCCTTTGAAGATGAGCTGAAAGAAAAGACTGACAGGCTTAACGCCTTAAACATCGAGCTTAATCTGGACGAAAAGGATACCCCTGTCCTGGATACCGAGCCCGACCATAGCGAGGAACAGCCCGAAAGAAAAAATGCAGACCGTGAGCGTTAATCCAATTTGCACATTTGTATTGCTGATTTTTGGGAAGTATAATGAGTGAAGAATATGAAAGTTGGAGGTAAAAGATGTGTTTGAGAATTTTAGATTTGAAACCTTTGTAGATGCCCATAGCAACATCTTTGAGGAATATTTAAGCTCTGTCATTGCAAAGCTGCCGAAAGAAAATCCAGAATACCGAGCTGTCAGTGACAGGATGGAAAGCCTTTATCAGCAGTATCCGAGAGTTATGGCGGTGTTTGATACGGAAAAGCCGAGTGATTTATCCGAGGATGAGTGCAAGGCTCTGATAGAGATTTTGGAGCTTCGGAATAAGCTCTCCGATATGCAGCAGGAAACAATATATTTCAGAGGATGCTATGACAGCGTGGGTTATCTGAAAAAAGCAGGAATTTTATAACGGACTGACCGAAGAAAACAGCGGTGTTGGCGTGAAGCTGACACCGCTTTTTACATAGCCGCAGAGATAGAAAAAATTGAGGTTATGTGGTATATTATGTTTATAAATATCTATTTGCAAAAGGGGGGGCAAATTATGAGTGATACAATTAAGGGTGCAATAATTGGAGCACTTATTACAACATTAGGTTCTGTTCTCATCTTTTTTCTTGGTAATTTTTCAACTCAAGCTACTTTAGAGAAAAATACTGTTGAAACATTATCAGAGTATTTTGATTCAGTAGATAAGGATATGTCTTTTAAACAAGCATTACAAACAGTATATGAAGAAGCTAAATATAAAGACGAACAAATAGATATATTGAATCAACAGAATACTGACCTCCAGAGTCAAATATCAAGTACACCTAACTTTGAATTTAAAAATCCTGCCCTTATATCTGATGGATTAAAAGTTCAAGAGGCTGTAAATAAATCTATAATAGTGGTTGACAATAATAACTATTATTCTGAAGGAATTTTGAATTTGGTGTTAAAAAATAAATTATTATATGATTCTGGTCAAAATATAGTATTTTATAATGCTAATGGGGGAAATGTAGCTACTGAAACAAAAGTCGATTTGTTTGATACGGATGTTTTGTATGAAGGAACTTGTTATGCGAAATATCTTCCTACGGATGGAAAGTCTTTTTCAATGGGAAGTAGTACATATAATAAAGGTTTTATAATATATGATGACCATTCACTTTTTGGGGAAGGAGATGGATATGCCCTATTTGATTTGCAAGGGAAATATTCAAAAATAACCTTTGATGTTGGAAGAACTAATGAATATGAAAAACAGGATGTTATACTAAAAGTCTATTTAAATGGTGAATATGTTGAAGAATATCCGATAAATGCACAATCTCCACCTATTCAATTAGAAATAGGTTTGAATTATGCAAATAATATGAAATTAGAAATAACTGGGGGAAGCAGGGTTAAGTATGGTTTTGCTAATGTGGTTTTACATTATTGAGTAGTAGTTATAAACTTGAAATAAGGAGGTATAAATGTGGATAATAAAGAAATAATTCTTTCAAAAATAGCAGAAGTGATGAGTAGAAAATATTTTATAGCACGAAAAAATTCTGAATTTAAAGCACGGCTTGCCACAAATGCAATTAAGGACAATTTGATTCCACCAGAATTAACATCTGCGCAGGTGGCGTGTACATATGCTAGTGAAGCAGACATGCTGAATGTCGTTCTATTTGGAAAGACGGCGAGACAGTGGAAAGACGAAAATCCGTCCGTATAGGGAAATATGCGAGATGTTGCGACCTTGAACCAGTTATTAGTGCTTGCTAATTTGGAAAGTTATAATGGTGTTTTGATTCATCAGGGGAAGGAACAAAAAGAGCGAATGAAATTGCTTCGGCAGTTGGTCGTACAGCAGTTGCGTACCTTGGAAACAGTAAGTATGAAGAATTTTCCATCAACCTTACCCCAATAACGATGTTTCCTCTAAGTAAATATTCCCACTTGTTAGTCATACCTAACTGTGATATAATGGTTAGCATAAACTAACAGGAGGGTATATTTTATATGAAGAAAAATCCACTACGAATCCTATGGTTGCTCATGGGATTTGCAGCGATCGGAATCGGTGCTGTTGGTGTGGTCTTGCCGGCACTGCCAACAACACCCTTTCTATTATTAGCATCATTTTGTCTTGCTAAAGGTTCTGAAAAGTTCCATACATGGTTTAACGGCACAAAATCATACAAAAATCACTTGGACGAGTTTGTGCAAAACCGGAGTATGACCTTAAAGACAAAGTTCAGTCTGCTTCTTCCGGCATCGGGTATGCTGCTCTTAGCCTTTGCAGCAATGCCGAATTGGTACGGGAGAGCATTTATCATATTCCTTATTATCTTTAAATATGTCTATTTCTTTACCAGGATAAAGACCATCTCGGCAGAGGAATAAATATGAAGGCAAACAGATGGTCTGATCCAGTCTATTTGATCAGATTGCTATAGTATTCTGTCTTTCCGCTTAGAACATAATCATAGAAGTTTTGCTTCCAATCAATATAGGTGACTGCTTCTTGCAGATCTGTTATGGATTGGAGCAGGAAAAGTCCGGTATTCCAAGAGAAGAGATCTTCCTTACCACCAAGGTATGGATCGAACATTAGATATATACCCCCTCGGTTTGAGGGGGTATATGTACTTCATAAAGTACCAGAATGTCATTGTATTTGCTAGCGCATAGGCGTAGAATGAGTTGCGAATAAGAGAGAGGGAAGGTAATACTTTATGAAGATTACATTGATCCATGGACAGAGCCACAAGGGATCGACCTATCATGTGGCAAGGATTTTAGCAGAAAAAATAGACGGAGAGATCACGGAGATCGTCTTACCGCGCGACTTTGATCAGATGTGTGTCGGCTGTGCCCAGTGCATCAAAAAGGACGAGAAATTGTGCCCACATTATGAGAAACTGGCACCGATCACGGAGGCAATCGATGCAGCAGATCTCTTGATCTTTGAAAGTCCGGTTTATGTTTACCATGTGACTTCTGCCATGAAAGCATTGCTGGAACATTATGGATGGCGCTGGATCATGCACCGTCCGGAGGAGAGCATGTTTAAAAAGCAGATGGTCTGTATCGCGACTGCAGCAGGTGGCGGACAAAAGAATACCTGTCAGGATATGGCGGATAGCGCCGCTTATTGGGGCGTGGCTAAGACCTATAAGTATGGTATAGCTGTTCGGGCTATGAAGTGGGAAGACGTGACGGCAAAGACTAAGGACAAGATCGAGCGAGATATGGATGCGCTTGCGTCCAAGATCAAAGCCAACCAGGGCAGGGTAAAGCCACCTTTAAAGACCAGGATCTTTTTCCCGGTCATGTCTATGGTTTTAAAGAAGCGCCCGGACAGTGTAGATGCTAAATACTGGAAGGAAAAAGGATGGCTTGATGGTAAGCGTCCCTGGCAATAGGGATAGACGGCGCCTTGGATTTGGCTGTATGCGACTTCCTATGCAGGATGTTGCGGCTGAGTTTGAGAAAAAGACGGCATAAATTATTTACATTCCCTTATTTGTGTCTGGGGGAGCGGTATGCTATACTTATCGAAAATAAAAAGGCAGGAGATAAAAACGATGAATATTGTATGCTTGGATTTAGAAGGTGTTTTAGTACCGGAAATTTGGATTGCATTTGCCGAGGAGAGTGGTATCCCGGAGTTAAAGCGGACAACGCGGGACGAACCGGATTACGATAAACTGATGAATTGGCGTTTGGCTATCTTGAAGGAACATGGACTCGGTTTAAAAGAGATTCAGGAGACAATCGCAAAGATTGATCCGATTCCGGGAGCAAAGGAATTCTTAGATGAGCTGCGGGAATTGACACAGGTGATCATTATCAGTGATACATTCACCCAGTTTGCAGGGCCACTGATGAAAAAATTAGGATATCCAACCATTTTTTGTAATTCCCTGGAAGTGGCAGAGGATGGCGAGATCACCGGTTTTAAAATGCGTATTGAGAATTCAAAATATACGACGGTTAAGGCATTACAATCCATCGGTTATGAAACGATTGCCAGTGGAGACAGTCACAACGATCTTGGCATGATTAAGGCGAGCAAGGCAGGTTTCCTTTTTAAGAGCACGGAACAGATCAAACAGGACAACCCGGAAATTCCGGCATATGAGACATATGATGAGTTGTTAGAGGCAATTCGGGCTGCATTATAGAGGATGTTATCGATAAAGAAAGGGGATTGGAAAACAAAATGGAAATAAAAGAACAAATTCATGCATTATCAGAAGAAATGATAGCTAATCTTGGCAGATTGGTTGCCATTGATTCACAGTTAGGTGAAGCAAAGGAAGGAAAGCCTTTTGGAGACGGTCCGGCAGAGGTGTTGAAAGAGGGGCTTGCCATTGCGGAGGAATTAGGATTTCGCACCGTAAATCTGGATAACTACTGTGGATATGCAGAAATGGGCGAAGGGGAAGATATTGTTGGTATCGCAGGACATCTCGATGTTGTACCAACCGGAGGTGATTGGACCTATGACCCATTCACATTGACGCGTGATGGAGATTACGTATATGGACGTGGTACGACAGACGATAAAGGTCCTGTATTAGAAGCATTGTATGCTATGAAGCTGCTTCGTGATTCAGGTGTGAAGTTAAATAAAAGAGTCCGTCTGATTATGGGATGCAATGAGGAAACAGGTTCTCTTTGCATGGAACATTATAATCAGGTGGAAGAGGAATTATCATGTGGATTTACCCCGGATGCCAACTATCCGTGCATTCATGGGGAAAAAGGACATATGGAGATGATGGCATATTCCAAGAATACCCGGATTATTTCCATGAATGGTGGTTTTGTTTCCAATGCAGTATGTGATTCCTGCACGACTGTGATCCCGGCAGAGGATGGTTTAAAGGATCGTCTGGAAAAGACCCTGGCAGAGACTGACCTACAGGAATATAAGGTAAGCCAGGAAGACGACAAGATCACGATCTTTGCTAAGGGTGTTCCGGCGCATGCGTCAACACCGACGCTTGGTGTCAATGCAGCAGGTGTGACTTGTGCATGTCTGGAAAAAGCTGGTTTTGTGGATGACTTTGTTACTTTTTATAACACACATATTGGAACAGCCTGCGATGGCTCCGGTGTGGGTCTTAAATTTGCAGATGCATATGGTGATCTGACATTTTGTAATGGTATCGTAAAGACAGAAGATGGCGTGATTTCCTGCACCATTGATATCCGTGTACCAGTGACCTTAAAGGCAGATGAAGTGCGCACTATGTGTAAAGATCATCTGGAAGATGAAAATGGTCGTATTGAGATTCTTGAGATCGGTGATCCTCTTTTCTTCCCAAGAGAGTCTCCACTCGTAGAAGCGCTGTATAAGGCATATGTGGATGTGACGGGAGATACGGAGAATGAGCCGATGGTTATTGGCGGTGGTACCTATGCCAAATCACTGAAAAATATCATTGCCTTCGGACCGGAAAAGATGGGCGTGGATTATCGTATACATGGAGCTGATGAATATATTTTAGTTTCTGAAATGGAAGAATCGGTTTTGATTTATATGGAAGCGATTAAGAATTTGCTGGCAATTTAGAACAAATAATGTAAAAAAATAGGATGACGGTGTGTTTTATTTATCAGGAACATACCGTCATTTTTATTTTGCGCAAATTTTGTCAAAAAAATGCATTTTCCAATTGCGAAAGGGAACGACGCAATATATAATAATAATCGGTAAACGGGAAACATACTTTAACATAAGAAAACATTTATATAGATTGAGACAGCAAATGAAAACAACATATACATATAACGAGGGAATTAACTTCCTGCGGGCAGTATCTATTCTGGGAATTGTGCTATATCATATATTTCCATTCAGCGTAAGAGGAGGCTACCTTGGCGTCTGTTTTTTCTTCCTGATATCGGGATATTTGTCAGCAAAAAACAGTGAGCTTCGGTGGGAAGCGGAAGGGTTACGCATTCGAAAATATTATATCAAAAAAGGGCTACGCATTTATCCGGCACTTTATATTATGGTCATGTCGGTCATTGCATTTTTTACAATATTTCATCCAGAGTTACTTTTGGGGGCAAGAGAAGAGGCAGCAAGTATTTTCTTAGGATACAATAACTGGTGGCAAATGATGACCCAGGCATCTTATTTTATGAAGATTACAGAACATTCGCCATTTACACATTTGTGGTATTTGGGGGTAGAGATTGAGCTTCTCATAGTATGGCCACTATTGTATGGCATTTATAAGAAACAGATTGAGCCAAGGATGGGAAAACAGGCATTCTGGTTTTTTGCAATTCTTGCTGTGGCATCCGTGGTAGCGATGGCAGTTATGTATCATCCAGAGAATGTAAATCGTGTATATTATGGAACCGATACACGAGCTTTTTCCTTTTTGATTGGTGTGGTACTTGGGTTGAAAGAAGATGAATGGGCACAAAAGAAGAATATACTTCTACAAGGCGATACTGGAAAGGCACTTTTTATTGCCTCTTTGCTTGTGACAGCAGCGCTATTTATCCTGGTGCCGGGGGAATCCGATTGGCTATATCGTGGTGGTATGGCAATCATCAGTGTATATTTTGCATTTATCGTTTATGTGATGAATCAGTGCGATTTTTCATCGATGGAATGTAGTAAAAACGGTGTGATGCAATGGATCGGAAAATATAGTTACTGGATTTATTTGTGGCATTATCCACTATTGTTTATTATTAATCTACAACATATCTTTTAGAAGAGAGGGAAAAGATTATGAAGGACAAAAAGTTTTATCAAAGAGTTGTGATTGGAATTGTTGTTGGCATCATCTCTGCGATAGCGCTTGTTGGGTTCATTAAGGCTCCATCGAAATCGTCGGATAAGCTGGCTGAGAATCTGCAGCAGGAGTTCAAAGCCAATCAGAAAATGCTAAAGGAGCAGGAGCAGGCAAAACAGGCCAGCGCAACAGAAGGTAGTGATGCAGATGCGACCGAGAAAGAAAAGGCGCCAACCATTACCTGTGTGGGAGATTCCGTTATGCTTGGCGCGGCACCGGAATTGATGGAAGCCATTCCTGAGGGTGTCATTGATGCAAAAGAAAGCCGCCAGGCAAGAGATGGCATCGAAATTTTAGAAGGCCTAAAAAAAGAAAGTAAACTGGGCAGCACGGTTGTGATTGAGCTAGGCACCAATTGCTATTTCAGTTCGACGACAGGACAGGAGATTATTGATTATCTGGGCAAGGATACACAGATTTACTGGGTTACGGTTTATGGCAAATATTTGCAGGATCAGGAACGAACCAACAGTGTGATTCGCCAGTTGGCAAAGGATAATAAAAATGTGGATGTGATTGCCTGGGATGAGCTCGCCGCAGCAAATCCGGATTGGTTTTATAATGATGGTATCCATTTGAACGGAGAAGGACGTAGTGGATATGCTAAGATGATATGTGATGCACTTGGTATAGAGATGAAAGATACAGCGGGCCAGACAGAGGAAGTAAGTAGTACACAACAAGAGGCAGAGCCATCAGCACAGTAACCACAAGGAGGGAGTATGAATTACGAACATGAAGTGGTCGTGCCACGAGCAGGCATGCCGTTTAAAATTGATATTTTTGAAGGGGCTGGAGGCAACTATACGAGGGAGCCGCATTGGCATAATTCTGTGGAGCTTTTTGCTGTTTATGAGGGCAGTCTGACGTTTATATTTCGGGAGAAACAGATTCGGGTGGATTGTGGTGATTTTATCATTATCAACACGAACGAACTGCATTCTGTGCGTGCGGATGAGGAAAATATGTCGGTTTATGTGCAGATTCCAATCAGCGAATTCAAGAATTATCTGACGGCAGATCGTTTTATCTCCTTTGACAAAAAGGGCAAGGGATCTTTGGCAAAACTTGATTCGATGCAAATGAAGGACACAGATCAAAAAATGATGCAGCTGATTCGTAACATCTATGACTTGAACGGAACAGGTGCGCCGGGGCATGAGTATGAGATGCTGCGCGATTATTATGCAATGATGCAGCTGCTTGTGACGGCATATCGTCAGGTGGAAGCAGATGATATGTTGTATCGTTCATCCAAGGCGTTGCAGCGTTTGTCTCCAATTACGGAATACATCAAAAAGCATTACGCCGAAGATATTTCACTGCAGTCGTTAGCGCAGTTGTTTGGATATTCGATCGAACATTTATCTCGTATGTTCCAGAAATATGCACAGATTAATTATAAGAGTTACCTTTCCGGTATCCGCTTAGAACATGCTGTGGAGGAGATGGAAACGAGTGATAAAACCATCGGTGAGATTGCAACGGAAGTAGGGTTTTCCGATAGCCGTGCGATGTCGAAAGCGTTTCAGAAAAAGTACGGTATGTTACCAAGTGAATACAACCGGAAGAACAGGGAAAATTATCAAAAAAACGATATGTAAGTGTCAAGTATCAAGTCGAGAGACAAAATATCTTTTGTTAAAATAAGAATGTAGTTTCTATGAGAGAAATTACATTCTTTTTTTATGGCGACGAGGAAATACATCGAGCTTGTTCTATCGCTGTAGAAATGTAAAAAGCAGGATATGAAAATAAGAAGTATGGAGGGAAAAAAGATGACAAATATTCCAGAAGCAAAAATTGGTGTGGTAGCAGTCAGCAGAGACTGTTTCCCTGAAAGTCTGTCAGTATCCAGACGAGAAGCATTGATGCAGGCAGTACATACAAAGTATCCGGAGTTACAGGTGTATGAATGCCCTGTTTGTATCGTAGAGAGTGAAATTCATATGGTACAGGCGCTAGAAGATATCAAACAGGCAGGATGTAATGCGCTTGTTGTGTATCTTGGAAACTTTGGTCCAGAGATTTCTGAGACATTGCTTGCAAAACATTTTGACGGACCAAAGATGTTTATTGCTGCAGCAGAGGAGCATGGTGATAGCTTACAGGATGGCAGAGGAGATGCCTATTGTGGAATGCTCAATGCAAGCTACAATTTGAGACTTCGTAATATTAAAGCATATATTCCGGAATATCCGGTTGGCGACGCAGAAGATTGCGCGGATATGATTGCAGAATTTGCACCGATTGCAAGAGCAGTGACTGCGCTTTCTGATCTTAAAATCATCAGTTTTGGACCACGTCCTCTTAACTTTTTGGCATGCAATGCGCCAATTTATCAGTTATACCAGCTTGGAATTGAAATTGAAGAAAATTCAGAACTGGATTTGTTCGAAGCCTATAATAAGCATGCCGGAGATGAAAGAATTCCTGCTGTTGTTGCAGATATGGAAGCGGAATTGGGGGCAGGAAACAAAAAGCCTGAAATTCTTTCCAAATTAGCGCAATATGAGATCACGTTAAAAGATTGGATTGAGGAACACAGAGGATATCGTAAATATGTCGCAATCGCAGGTAAATGTTGGCCGGCATTCCAGACACAGTTTGGTTTCGTGCCATGTTATGTGAACAGCCGCCTTACGAAGCAGGGAATTCCGGTATCTTGTGAAGTAGATATCTATGGAGCCCTCAGTGAGTTTATCGGTGCGGTTGTCAGCCAGGATGCGGTTACCTTGCTTGATATCAACAATACCGTACCAAAGGATATGTTTGACGAGGAAATCAAAGGTAAATTTGATTACACACTGCAAGATACCTTTATGGGATTCCATTGTGGAAATACAGCCTCTGATAAGCTGTCTTTCTGTGAAATGAAATATCAGAAGATTATGGCAAGAAGTCTTCCGATCGAAGTAACAAATGGAACACTTGAAGGTGATATTGCTCCGGGGAATATTACATTCTTCCGTTTACAATCTACCGCGGATGCTAAGCTGCGTGCTTATATTGCGCAGGGAGAGGTGCTTCCGGTTGCAACAAGATCCTTTGGATCTATTGGTGTTTTTGCGATTCCTGAGATGGGACGTTTCTACCGCCATGTACTGATCGAGAAGAATTTCCCACATCACGGAGCAGTTGCCTTTGGTAATTATGGAAAAGCGTTGTATGAGGTGTTTAAGTATATTGGAGTTCCGGTAGAAGAAATTGGTTACAATCAGCCTGCAGGAGTGCGCTATCCAACAGAAAACCCTTTTAAATAGGAGAACGCTATGTTATTTATTGGTATAGATCTTGGAACATCTGCGGTAAAATTGTTGCTTATGGATGCCCAGGGTAACATTTTAAAAATCACATCAAAGGAATATGCACTTTCCTTCCCGCATCCGGGATGGTCAGAACAGAATCCCATCGATTGGTACGAACAGACTATGCTTGGGCTAAAAGAACTGTTAGAGGGCTGTGATAAAAACAGCGTTGCTGGTATTAGTTTCGGTGGACAGATGCATGGCTTGGTTGCACTTGATGCAAATGATCAGGTCATTCGTCCGGCAATTCTATGGAATGATGGCAGAACAACAAAACAGGTAGCATATTTAAATGATGTTATTGGCAAAGAAAAACTATCTTCCTATACAGCAAATATTGCCTTTGCCGGTTTTACAGCACCAAAAATTCTTTGGATGAAGGAAGAAGAACCAGAGAATTTTGCCCGCATCGCAAAAATTATGCTGCCAAAGGATTATCTGGCATATCGCCTGAGCGGAAGCTTTTGCACCGATTATTCGGATGCTTCCGGAATGCTGCTTTTGGATGTGAAACATCGGAAGTGGTCTGAGGAAATGCTGAAAATCTGTGGTATCACAAAAGAACAGCTGCCGCATCTTTATGAAAGCTACGAAGTCGTTGGGACACTGCGACCGGAAGTGGCAGATGAACTTGGTTTGTCAGCGGATGTTAAGGTGATTGCAGGAGCTGGTGATAATGCAGCAGCTGCGGTAGGCACAGGAACGGTTGGAGATGGCGCTTGTAATATTTCCCTTGGTACATCAGGAACTATTTTTATTTCAAGCAAAACGTTTGGTGTGGATGCCCAAAATGCATTACATTCATTTGCACATGCGGACGGAAATTATCATCTGATGGGATGTATGCTTTCGGCAGCATCTTGCAACAAATGGTGGATGGATCAGATTTTGCAGGAAAAGGACTATGTGGCGGCGCAGAAAGATATTACAGTGCTGGGACAGAATCACGTATATTTCCTGCCATATTTGATGGGAGAACGTTCTCCACACAATGACCCATTGGCGAGAGCCTGTTTCGTAGGGATGTCGATGGATACGACAAGAGCGGACATGATACAGGCTATCTTTGAAGGAGTTGCGTTTGCTATGCGGGATTCCTTAGAGGTGGCACGCAGTCAGAATATCGAAATCAGACGGACGAAGATATGTGGCGGTGGTGCAAAGAGTCCATTGTGGTGTAAAATTATGGCAAATGTTTTGAATTTGCAGGTTGATCTATTAGAGGTAGAAGAAGGACCTGCACTTGGCGGGGCGATGCTTGGGGCTGTCGGATGCGGTGTATATGACACGGTGGAGGAGGCGGCGCATGCTATTGTACGTGTTTCTGATACCATTTCTCCAGAACCGCAGCTGGTAGAAGCTTATGAAAAGCATTATGCGACATTTCGGCAGGTTTATCCTGCATTAAAGGGGATTTTTTCCGAGATTTGAATAACATGTGATTATAACGTATAACCCTGTAGTGCATGAATCGTAGCAACAACAGAGCCTTTCGAGGCTCTGTTGTTGCGTTTTATAAAAGGTTTGCTATAATGAGAAAATGATGAAGAAAAAAGGAATGATTTTAGGAATTGCGTGTCTGGTTTTACTTATCGGATATGGGATGATCCGGTTGGGAATCTATATAGTTCAGTATCCACCGGCACCACGCATAAAACAGAAAAAAATACAGGTGGCGTGTGTGGGTGACAGCATCACCTATGGTGCAGGTGTTTTGGGTCATCGGAAAAGCCAGTCGTATCCTGCATATTTGCAGAAACTTTTAGGGGATACTTATCAGGTGTTAAACTACGGTATGAGTGGACGAACGCTTATGGAGGAGGGGGATGATCCCTACTGCGAAGAGACTCTATATCGGAAGAGTCTGGAGGCAGACGCCTCTATTTATGTATTGATGCTTGGAACCAATGACGCAAAAGATTATCAGTGGGATGAAGAACAATACCAAAAAGCATTGGTTTCGTTTGTATCCTCTTATCAGGAGGCATCTCCTGATGCTCAAATTTATTTGATGCAGCCACCACGGGCTTTTGCAAATCCAAAAGATGGCAGAATCAAATATGGAATACAAAATGATGTCATCTGTGGTAGTATGTACAAAATCATTATGCAGGTATCAGAGCAGATGGATGTGGAATACATTGATCTTTACCAATTGACAAAAGACCACAGTGAGTGGTTCCCGGATGGGATTCATCCAAATGCACAAGGCAATCAGGCCATTGCAAATTATATTTATGAATGTATAGAAAAAAAGTGAAAGAGGAAAGCGAATGAAAAAAGGAATCATTTTTGATATGGACGGTACACTTTGGGATTCCGCAGAGCAGGTGGCTGAGTCGTGGACATTGGCATTGCAGCAGTGCGGATATAAAGATGCAGTTGTGACGAAGGAAGACATGTATCGAACAATGGGACGAACCATGGATAAAATAGCAGAGATGCTTTTCCCATTTACGCAGGGAAAAGAACGCGAGACGCTACTGACAACGTGTTGTAAAGTAGAGAATGATTATTTGCGGGAACATGGTGGAATGCTTTATCCGGATTTGCGAAAGACGATGGAACAGCTGAAAAAAATGGGTTACCATTTGTATATAGTGAGCAACTGCCAGGCAGGTTATATTGAAGCATTTTTGGATTATTTTTCGTTTCATGATTTATTTGAAGATATCAGTTGTTTTGGTGATAATGGTAAGCCAAAGGGACAAAATATCCGCTTGTTATATGAAAAGAATAAATTGGATGCAGGAGTTTATGTAGGAGATATCCAGGGAGATTACGATGCGACAATGGAAGCCGGGTTGCCATTTATTCATGCTGCATATGGATTTGGTGAGATTGCGGAGCCGGTAGAAAAGATTGATACATTATCTGATCTGGTGGATGTGATAGAAAAAGTGCTGGCATAGAAGGACAAGGAGAATGACCAATGACTTTAGAGGAAAAGTATAAAGCTTTACAGGAAGAATTGCGTGCAATGAAAAGTGTGGCGGTTGCATTTTCCAGTGGTGTAGATTCCACATTTTTATTAGCAGCAGCTGTAGATACACTTGGCAAAGATCATGTGATGGCGGTCACGGCATCTTCTTGTTCTTTCCCGGAAAGGGAGCGAAAAGAAGCACAGGGATTTTGTGAAAAGAGAGGAATCCGACAAGTTATCGTAGTCTCAGAAGAACTGGATATCGAGGGATTTCGTCACAATCCAAAGAATCGATGCTATCTGTGCAAGCATGAACTGTTTGAAAAAATACTTGCAATCGCGGAAGAAAATCATTTGGCGGCAGTGGTGGAAGGATCCAATATGGATGATAACGGAGATTATCGTCCGGGCCTGCGCGCCGTAGAAGAACTTGGAATCAAAAGTCCTTTGCGTGCAGCAAAATTGACAAAACAGGAGATACGGGAATTGTCAAAACGACTCAATCTGCCGACCTGGGATAAACAATCTTTTGCCTGCTTAGCATCCCGCTTTGTTTATGGCGAGACAATCAGTGAGGAGCGTCTTGGCATGGTAGATCGGGCAGAACAGTTGCTCTTAGATCTTGGATTTCATCAGGTGCGAGTGCGTATCCACGGAGAAGGTGAAGCTACCATGGCGCGTATTGAGGTTTTGCCACAGGAAATTGCAATTCTGGTAGAAGCTGCCAAGCGCGAAAAGATTTATTCCTATTTCAAAGAAATCGGATTTGCTTATGTAACCCTGGATCTGGGCGGTTACCAGATGGGAAGCATGAATATTGGGGTTATAGAACATTAAACCTGTGCAATTTGTATATAATATGACATAGCATTTTGTGCGAACTGTATAAAAGAGAGAAAAATAATTTGCGTATTACGAGAAAAAATAAATTGTGCTATGCTTAATGCAATTAATGGTAGTTGCAGTGGGAACACGAGACGAAAGTTTCATGTTCCCACTTTTTTTATGGCAACAACAAATATAGGGAAAGAAAAGGAGATTATTATGCCAAAAAATAAGTTTCAGGATGTAGTATTTACCGCCATTATGGCGACCGTTATGGTTTATGGAATGGTGGTATATAACGTAGCGTTAAATACAGGAGATGTCTGCGGAGCAACATTTGTAGCTGCTTTACATGAACTGCCGATTATGGTACCAATCGCTTTTATTTTAGAGTTTTTCGTTGTCGGAAAGATTGCCAAGGGTCTGGCATTTTCTGTGATGACGCCGCAGGATCGTCCACAGTTCATAACCTACGCGATCTCTATCTGTATTTGCTGTATCATGTGTCCGGTCATGAGTCTCATTGCGACTTTTTTATTTAAGGAGCCGAGTTTTGGTATGTGGATCAAGACATGGGCAATGAATTTTCCAATGGCAATTTGTTGGCAGATGTTCTATTGCGGGCCACTTGTGCGTTTGATTTTTCGATTGCTATTTGAACGCAAGGAAGTGGAAAAAAGAGTAGAAGAAGAAATGCTTGCGGAGAATTAGCAAGTATATCTAAAAAGAAGATGTAAAAATAATACAAAAATCGTGGGAATTATACTTTTATCCACGAAAAAAATCGGGTATGATACAAATGATTGTATATAGCCGATTTTTTATTTAGAGAGCGGAAAATGCAACAAAAAAAGCGATAAAAGGTAAAATATTCGTATGGAACAATTGGAGATATCATGGCAGCAAATAGGTGCCATGAAAAAAGAAGATTATAGTTTAATTGATATCAGGGATGAACTTTCTTTTTCCTATGGAAACATTCCGGGAAGTATAAATATCACAGAAGAAATGCTTTTGGAAGACGCAGAAAAATGGCGCGAAAAAACAGTGATTTTGTGTTGTAAAAAAGGCGAAAGCAGTCTCGCTCTTGCAGCGCGCTTGCGTGAAGCTGGATGGGATGCATACAGTTTGCAGGGAGGATATCTCGCATGGCTGATGCAAAAGATGCAGGAAGAGGAGCAGACACCGGAAATCACAACGTTTGATATTGAACAGAGTCTGCGTAAGAAATTTAAAAAAAGCATCTGGAGCAAGTTTACCAAGGCTGTCCGTGATTATGAATTAGTGCAGGAAGGTGACAAGATTGCGGTGTGTATATCAGGTGGTAAGGATTCCATGTTGATGGCAAAGCTCTTTCAGGAATTGCAGCGTCATCACAAAGTAGAATTTGAGCTTGTCTTTTTGGTAATGGACCCGGGTTACAGTGCAGCAAATCGTCAGATTATTGAGAACAATGCGAAAAAGCTGGGGATACCGATTACTATTTTTGAGTCCGACATTTTTGATGCAGTATTTGAGATAGAAAAGTCGCCGTGTTATCTGTGCGCGCGTATGCGCAGAGGGCATCTGTATCATCAGGCAAAGCAGCTTGGCTGTAATAAAATCGCATTGGGGCACCATTATGATGATGTGATTGAGACGATTCTGATGGGTATGCTCTATGGGGCGCAGATGCAGACCATGATGCCGAAACTCCACAGTACAAATTTTGAAGGAATGGAATTGATTCGTCCGCTGTATCTTGTGCGTGAAGATGATATTAAGAAATGGCGTGATTACAACAATTTGTATTTTCTGCAATGTGCATGTAAATTTACGGAAACATGTTCTTCCTGTCAGGACAATGGGCAGAATAATTCAAAGAGATTAGAAGTAAAAAATCTGATTCGCGAGATGAAGAAAACAAATCCGTATGTGGAAGGAAATATTTTTAAAAGCGTAGAAAACGTGAATCTGAGCACAATCATTGCCTA
Source organism: uncultured Lachnospiraceae bacterium (assembly GCA_934352055.1). Taxonomy (GTDB): domain Bacteria; phylum Bacillota; class Clostridia; order Lachnospirales; family Lachnospiraceae; genus Pararoseburia. The sequence goes on along the minus strand of CAKRJY010000007.1, from coordinate 109,675 downwards.
CAAAAAGGATGGTGTGAAACACCACTTCTTAGAGACATATGATGAGAAGACAAATATAGAGAAGTTGCCTTCGGATGCAGAATAAATATATGCGATAACATGATAGAAACAGAAGGGGAAACAGAATGAGAGCGAATACAAAAGAAGTCGATATGATCCATGGACCGCTTTTGGGCAAAATGATTGCTTTTACGATTCCTGTGATTTTATCCGGCGTATTACAACTTCTTTTTAATGCAGCTGATATTATTGTGGTTGGAAGATTTGCCGGGAACGAATCGCTGGCGGCTGTAGGATCCACATCATCACTGATTAACTTGTTGGTTAATCTTTTTATGGGATTATCGGTGGGTGCTAATGTGACAGTGGCATTTTATTTTGGATGCGACCACAAAGAAAAGGTCGTGGATACGATTCATACCAGTATTACATTAAGCCTTGTATGCGGTGTGTTCCTTAGCATTTTTGGGACATTGACATCACATCAGCTTCTGGTGTGGATGGGCTCACCCGATGATGTCATAGGTCTTGCAACGACATATTTACAGATTTATTTTTTGGGAATGCCGGCACTTTTAACGTATAATTTTGGCGCGGCTATTTTACGTGCAATTGGAAATACAAGAACACCACTTTATTTCCTTTTGGCATCGGGGGTTGTGAATGTCATATTAAATCTGGTGCTTGTCATCGGATGCTCTATGGATGTTGCAGGTGTTGCCATTGCTACCGTAGTATCTGAGTATATCTCGGCAGGATTGGTGTTATTTTATCTGGGACGTCAGGACGGCGTGATGCATTTTACTTTTTCTAAGCTGGGAATTAAGACGGATGTGTTAGGCAGAATTATACGGATTGGTTTACCGGCAGGAATTCAGGGTACGGTATTTTCCCTGTCAAATGTCGTCATTCAATCTGCAATCAATTCGTTTGGCAGTACGGTGATTGCCGGCAATTCAGCTGCAAGTAATATCGAAGGCTTTGTGTACATGGCAATGAATGCAGTATCGCAGACGGCGGTTACGTTTACCAGCCAGAATTATGGCGCAGGAGATAAAAAACGAATCAAAAAAGTAATGTTTTTATGTATGGGCATTGTTCTTGTGGTAGGTCTGGTTACCGGTGAAAGTGCATATTTGTTTGGCAGGACGCTGCTTCATATTTATACAGAAAGCAAGCCGGTCGTTGCAGCAGGATTGGTGCGCATGTCTTATATTTGTATGCCATATTTTTTGTGTGGTATGATGGATACCATGGTAGGATGTCTGCGTGGAATCGGAAAATCAATTTTGCCAATGATCATGTCTATTATTGGTGCATGTGGTCTTCGTCTGGTCTGGATCGCTACTATTTTTCAAATGTATCATACAGAGAAGGTTCTTTATATGGCATATCCAATTACCTGGTCAATTACGCTATGTGCACACATCATTACCTATATAATTTGTTTTAAACGGATTCAATATAAGAAATTTTAATATACAAAAATATAACTGGAGGAAAAGGAAATGGAAAAATTTGACTTATTGACGCTCGGTGAGGTTTTACTTCGTCTCTCGCCAAAGGAAAATAAGAGAATTGTCAGAAGCATGGAATTTGAAAGTCATGTGGGCGGTGCAGAATTGAATGTTGCATCCGGTGTATCACTTTTGGGATTGCACACAGGAATTATTTCAAAATTACCGGCAAATGCCATTGGAGAACTTGCGCGAAGCAAGGTGCGTTCTATGAACGTCAGTGATGATTATCTGGTTTGGGATCATACAGAAGATGCGCGTCTGGGATCATACTTTTATGAAAGTGCAACATTTCCGCGTAAACCGCAGGTGGTATACGATAGAAAACACAGCTCCATTACAAGAATATCGATTGATGAATTTCCAGAAGAAATGTATACATCAACCCGTTGTTTTCATGTATCCGGTATTACCCTGGCACTTTGTCCGGAAGCAAGAACATGTGCGGTTGAAATGATCAAACGCTTCAAACAGGCCGGAGCTATGATTTCCTTTGATGTGAATTTCCGCTTGAATTTGTGGACAGGCGCAGAGGCAAAAGAGTGTATTGAAGGCATTCTTCCTTATGTAGATATTTTCTTCTGCTCCGAGGATACAGCGCGTCTGACCTTTTTAAAAGAAGGAACCTTAGAGGATATCATGCGTTCTTTTACAAAAGAATATCCGATTCAGATTGTAGCCTCTACGCAGCGTGTGGTTCACAGTCCAAAGCAGCATAGTTTTGGCTCTATGATTTATGAAGCAAAGAGTGATACATTCTATACAGAACAGCCATATGAAAAGATTGACGTTGTTGATCGTATTGGTAGTGGAGATGCATATTGCGGAGGAATGCTTTATGGTTTACTTTCTTCCGATATGGATTGCAAGAAGGCACTCGCTTTTGGTAATGCATGCAGTGCAATCAAAAATACAATTCCTGGAGATTTGCCATCGTCAGATCTGAAAGAAGTGGAATATGTTATCGCAGATCACAATGCCAAAGGCCCGGTATCCGAAATGAACCGCTAACCATGTTTGTCCCATGCATAAGTATTTTCGTGACTTATGCATGGGATTTTTTTTGCTTTTTTCAGGTATCTTCGACGACACAATTTAAAAATGCCATGAAAAAGGAATTGACATATACCCCCATGGGGTATATAATAAGCCCACGAAAGTCAGATAGCAGGGACGTTCCTTTTGCCACATGGAGTGTCCCTGTGGTCCGAAGAAAGGAGGACGAGATGGGAGAAAAGATGGAAAATACCTGTCCGCACTGTAGTTCCTGTAATAAAAAAGTGCGCGACGAGAAAGAATATAAAGATATGATGAATCGTCTGAGCCGCATTGAAGGTCAGGTGCGTGGGGTCAAGGGCATGGTGGAAAACGATGCCTATTGTGTGGATATTTTGACACAGGTCAGTGCAATCACCTCGGCTCTTAACAGTTTTAACAAGGTACTGCTTGCAAACCACATTAAGACTTGCGTGGCAAATGATATCCGGGAAGGCAAGGACGAGAAAGTGGATGAACTTGTTGTGACCCTGCAGAAGTTGATGAAATAAGGAGGACAGACATGCAAAAATATGACGTAACAGGAATGTCCTGCGCGGCATGTTCGGCGCGCGTAGAAAAGGTCGTGCGAAATGTGGACGGCGTGACGGATGTTGCGGTCAACTTGTTGACAAACTCCATGAATGTGGAGGGCAATGCAGACAGCGGAGTCATTATCGCGGCAGTCACAGAAGCCGGTTATGGGGCATCCTTAAAAGAAGATGGACAGAGAGGACAGGTGCAGGACAAGAGCGGAACAAGTGAAGCGGATCAGTTGGCGAGTACACAAAAGAAAGCCTTTCATACATTGCGCAATCGTCTGATTGCGTCCCTTTGTTTTTTGCTGCCGCTAATGTATGTTTCTATGGGGCATATGATGTGGAATTGGCCATTGCCGGCTTTTATGGAAGGCAATCATGTGGCAATGGGATTATACCAGTTGCTCTTAACTATTGCAGTTATGGTGATAAACCAGAGATTTTTTATCAGTGGATTTCAGAGTGCCTGGCACAAGGCTCCGAACATGGATACGCTGGTAGCTATGGGCGCCGGGGCATCCTTTGGCTATAGTGTGTATGCGCTTTTTGCCATGACAGGAGCACAGATGGCAGGAGATATGAATGGCGTGATGAAATATATGGATTCTTTTTATTTTGAATCCGCAGCCATGATACTGACCTTGATCACCGTAGGTAAGATGCTGGAGGCATATTCCAAAGGAAGAACAACGGATGCACTGCGGGGACTGATGGAATTGGCGCCGAAACAAGCGACCATTCTGGTGGATGGAGAAGAAAAAAGAGTGCCAATCGAGCAGGTGAAAGTAGACGACATCTTTGTGGTACGACCGGGGGAAAGCATACCGGTGGATGGTGTGATTCTTTCCGGTGAAAGTGCAGTAGATGAATCTGCAATTTCCGGGGAAAGCATACCGGTGGATAAGAGCGTTGGCGACGAACTGACGGCTGCAACCATCAATGCTTCCGGGTTTTTAACAGCAAAAGCTACGCGTGTTGGTGAGGATACCACATTGGCAAAAATCATCCATATGGTTAGCGATGCGTCAGCAACAAAAGCGCCGATTGCCAAGGTGGCAGACCGTATTTCCGGTGTATTTGTTCCAGCGGTGCTTGTGATTGCGCTGCTGTCATTTGTCATATGGCTTGGTGTGGGACAGACCTTTGGCTTTGCCCTATCCCGTGCGATTGCGGTACTTGTCATTTCCTGTCCTTGTGCGTTGGGGCTGGCAACACCGGTAGCCATTATGGTTGGTAATGGTGTTGGGGCGAAGAAAGGGATTTTATTTAAAAATGCGACCTCTTTGGAAGAGGCGGGAAAGACGACAACCGTTGTCTTGGATAAGACAGGAACAATTACCAAAGGACAGCCGAAGGTGACAGATGTGATACCGCAGGAAGGAATTAGTGTGGAAGAACTGCTAACACTTGCGGTCTCTTTGGAAGCAAAAAGTGAGCATCCACTGGCAAAGGCAGTGCTTTCCTATGGCACGGAACAAAAGGTTGCTGCGCAGGAAGTTGAGTCGTTTGCAATCACGGCGGGCAACGGAATTTCCGGTGTATGGCAGGGGCAGAAAGTCTATGCGGGGAAAGAAGAATTCGTTGCGCCATTGGTGGGGCAGGCATTTTCATCCTATGCCAGAAGTCATGGTGTGGAGAACCTGGCAAAGCATGGCAAGACACCGCTCTTTTTTGCAAGTCAGAATCGGCTCTATGGTATGATTTGTGTTGCAGATGAAATGAAAGAGGATAGTCCGGAAGCCATTGCGCAGTTAAAAGATATGGGTATCCATGTTGTAATGCTAACAGGTGACCGGGAGGAAACAGCTGAGGCAATCGGAAGTCGCGCAGGCGTGGATGAAGTGATTGCAGGTGTTCTGCCGGATGAAAAAGAAAAAGAAGTGCGCCGCTTATCAGAGCAGGGGCATGTGATGATGGTCGGTGATGGTATCAATGATGCGCCTGCACTGACACGCGCTGATGTAGGTGTTGCTATCGGAGCAGGCACAGATATTGCTATAGATGCCGCAGATGTTGTCCTGGTGAACAGTCGTCTGATGGATGTGGCAGCGGCTATTCGTCTGAGCCGCAGAACGCTTCGCAATATCCATGAAAACCTGTTTTGGGCATTTTTCTATAATGCAATTGGTATTCCACTGGCTGCAGGACTGTGGTATTCTTGGAATGGCTGGGAATTAAATCCGATGTTTGGAGCGGCAGCGATGAGTTTATCCAGTTTTTGTGTTGTGACAAATGCATTACGTCTCAATTTTGTGGATATTTACAACACCAAGCGGGATAAGAAAGTCAAAGGACAAAAAGCAAAATCGCACGTTACAGAAGCGCAAGATACTGTTATAATAGAAGACAAGACAAAGGCGGATCAAAAAGAAAAGATAGATAAGGAGAATTTTGATATGGAAGAGACATTAAAAGTCAAAGGAATGATGTGTGCACATTGCGAGGCACACGTAAAGGAAGCATTGGAGAAAATCGACGGTGTGACCGAGGCAAAGGCAGATCATGAAGCATGCGAGGTTGTGGTCAAGATGAGTACACCGGTAGCCGAGGATGTGCTTGCTGCTACAGTAAAAGAAGCCGGATATGAGTTTGAAGGAATAAAATAGAAAATGCCGCAGTCTTTGAACAGACTGCGGTTTTTTCATAAGATTGATAGCAGACAAGTGGGAAAGGAAAGATGTAAAAGATGATAAACGAAACTTACAAGGCAATGTTGGGCGGCAAATCCATTATCCGTGAATTGAGTGAATACGCGACAAAAAGAGGCAAAGAAATCGGTTATGAGAATGTATTTGATTACAGTCTGGGCAATCCCAGTGTTCCTTGTGCCGAGGATTATACCAAGGCAATCATCGAGATGCATGAGACGATGAATCCGATGGAACTGCATGGTTATAGTCCATCTACAACCATTCCATCGGTAAGACAGGCAGTGGCAGAAAGCTTAAATCGACGTTTTGACATGCACTATGGCATGGAGCATATTTTCATGACCACGGGAGCAGCAGGAGCCTTGGCACATGCCTTGCGTGCTGTGACAAAACCAGGAGATACGGTGCTTACATTTGCACCATTTTTCCCGGAATATATGCCTTATGTAGAAGGCACCGGTGCAAAATTATCGGTTGTGCCTGCGCATACAAGTGATTTTCAAATTCACTTTGAGGCGTTGGAAGAAATGCTGACAGAGGATGTGATGGCAGTATTGATCAATACCCCAAACAATCCGTCAGGTGTTGTTTATTCGGAGGAGACAATCGAGCAGTTAGCAAAGTTGCTGCGGGCAAAAGAAAAAGAGTTTGGCCACGAGATTTTTCTGATCAGTGATGAACCGTATCGCGAAATTGTATTTGATGGAAAAGAGATACCATATCCAAGCAAGTATTATGACAATACGCTTAGCTGTTATTCGTTTTCAAAAAGCCTGAGTCTGCCGGGAGAACGTATCGGATATGTTGCTGTCAATCCAAAGGCGGTCGATGCAGATTTGCTGGTACCAATGATGGCGCAAATCAGCCGTGGAACAGGTCATAATTGCCCTTCATCCTCCGTGCAGCTTGCGGTTGCGCGTGTTATTGACAAGACGAGTGATTTATCTGTGTATGAGACAAATATGAATCTATTGTATGATGCTTTGGTTGAACTCGAATTTTCCGTGGTTCGTCCGGGCGGTACCTTTTATATTTTCCCAAAGGCACTGGAGGAAGATGCAAATATTTTCTGCCAGAAAGCGAAGGAATATGATTTGATTTTGGTGCCTTCTGATAATTTTGGTGTGCCGGGGTATTTCCGCATGGCATACTGCATTGATACGGAAAAGGTCAAGAGGAGCATTCCGGTATTGCGCAGGTTCGTAGAGGAGCAATATCCGGATCGTTAGAAGGAGTCTGGCAAGCGTATGGTTTATGGTAGCTAGGCATAGGATAGGAGCAGATAGATGCAGGATACAACAATCAGTTTGTGCATGATCGTAAAAAATGAAGAAAAAGTGCTGGCAAGGTGTCTGGATTCTGTCGCAGATCTTGTGGATGAGATCATTATCGTAGATACGGGATCGAGTGATGCGACCAAAGGAATCGCATCACGCTATACAGACCAGGTATATGATTTTGCCTGGCAGGACGATTTTGCGGCAGCACGTAATTTTTCTTTTTCCAAGGCAACGAAAGATTATATTTATGTGCCGGATGCAGATGAAGTATTAGATGAAGAAAATAGAGAGGCTTTTCGGCAGTTAAAGCAGGCTCTTTTACCGGAAGTTGAGATTGTGCAGATGCTGTATCATACGGTTACAGAATATAATACGGTATTAAATGCAGAAAAAGAATATCGACCAAAACTGTTCAAACGGGAACGAAGTTTCACATGGATTGATCCCGTACATGAGACCGTTCGTCTGGATCCGGTCGTTTTTGACAGTGATATTGTGATTACGCATATGCCGCAGAATTTGCATAGTAAGCGGGATTTTTCCATTTTTCAAAAGGCACTGATAAGAGATGGCAGGCTTTCCGATAAGTTGCTTCGCATGTATGCGATGGAACTTTACAAGACAGGGGATGCAGCGGATCTTTTGGAGGCATGTCCGTACTTTTTTGGTATTTATGAAATCGAAAGTGACCCGAATCAACACGCATATGCAGCGGCTATTTTACTTCGGGCATATCGCATGGCAGGGAATGAATTGGCATTTTTTAAAGTTGCATTGAAGGAAATGGCGGGAACGCCAAGTAGTGAAGTATGCGTGGAACTGGGAGAATTTTATCTGGAGAAGATGGATGCGAAAGAGGCATCGCTCTGGTTCTACAATGCAGCCTATGAAGCCGAGGCAATCCTGGATGTGCATGCGGGCAGTGACCGTGCGCTGGAGGGACTGGTCGCGTCATACGAGGAAGTGCTTGCGCAGGAACTTTCCAAGGAGGAGCGGGACTACTTCATGGAAGCTCTCTTGCAGGCAAGGCAGGCGCTGGAAGAAATATAAGAATATCCGGTGTCTTTTCTTATACATAAATATTGTAATTCGTGGTGTATCGTGGTAGTATACAAGTATGGTAAAAATTTAACAATCTTGTGAGGAGGGAAAGAAATGGGTTTTTCGCAGGAATACCAGAGCAAATTAGTGACGGCAGATGAAGCTGTTAAAGTAGTACAGTCAGGAGACTGGGTAGATTATGGCTGGTGTACGGGGACACCGGATGTATTGGATCAGGCGTTGGCAAGACGTACGGACGAATTACGTGATGTTAAGGTGCGCGGTGGTATTTTATTAAAGCCACTAGCTATTTTTGAAAGAGAAGATGCTGGGGAGCATTTTTGCTGGAATTCATGGCATATGGGCGGATTAGAGAGAAAACTGATTGCCCGTGGATGTGCATATTATTCACCAATCCGTTATTCGGAATTACCACGTTATTACAGAGAGAGCATTCATCCGGATGATGTCGCAATGCTTGTAGTAGCACCAATGGATAAGCATGGTTACTTTAACTTTGGACCAAATGCCTCTCATTTGATGGCAGTTTGTGAGACAGCAAAGCATATCATTGTAGAGGTTAATGAAAATATGCCACGTTGTCTTGGTGGAAAAGAAGAAGGTATCCACATTTCCAAGGTGGATGCGATTGTAGAAGGCAACAATCCTGCCATTGGAGAACTCGGTGGCGGAGGGGCTGCTACAGATGTGGATAAAGCGGTTGCAAAATTAATCGTAGACGAAATTCCAAATGGAGCTTGTTTGCAGCTGGGTATTGGTGGAATGCCAAATGCTGTAGGTTCTTTGATTGCAGAATCAGATTTGAAAGATTTAGGTGTACATACGGAAATGTATGTAGATGCATTTGTTGATATTGCCCGCGCTGGCAAGATCAATGGCTCTAAGAAAAATATTGATCGTTTCCGCCAGACATATGCGTTTGGAGCAGGAACGAAAAAAATGTACGATTATCTGGATGAAAATCCGGAACTGATGAGTGCACCGGTAGATTATACAAATGATGTGAGAACGATTGCACAATTAGATAATTTTATTTCCATCAACAATGCTGTTGATTTTGATTTATTTGGTCAGATCAATGCAGAGTCTGCCGGAACAAAACACATCAGTGGTGCGGGCGGACAGTTGGACTTCGTTATGGGGGCATATATGTCACATGGCGGTAAGAGCATCATATGCTGTTCTTCTACCTTTACCAGAAAAGATGGTACCGTGGAATCACGTATTCAGCCGACATTGGCGCAGGGATCTATTATTACAGACACAAGAGCAAATACGCATTACCTTGTAACAGAATATGGTAAGGTTTGCTTAAAGGGTCTTTCTACATGGGAAAGAACAGAAAAGATTATTTCCATTGCACATCCTGACTTTAGAGACTGGTTGATCGAAGAAGCAGATAAGATGCACATCTGGAGACGTAGCAACAAATAGAGACAATAATGGGACACCTCTTTTGCTAGGATGTCATTACCGAAGGACAATGCTTTCGATATGACATCTGGTGAAAGGGGTGTTTTTTATGCAAGAATGTTTTACGATAGGAATTTCCAGTCGTGCGCTGTTTGATTTGGAAGTTGAAAATGCCATCTTTGAAAATCAAGGAGTTGAGGCTTATGTGGATTATCAGATCGCACATGAAAAAGATGTCTTAGCACCGGGAGCAGCTTTTGCGTTAATTCAGTCTTTTTTGGCATTGAACCAGCATAGTCGAGAGCGCCAGATTGAGGTTGTCATTATGTCAAAGAACAGTGCAGATGCTGCGCTTCGCATCTTTCATTCCATCGAATATTACGAGCTGGATATCACACGGGCGGCTTTGACTAGTGGGGCTGCCATTGCACCCTATCTGCAGGCATATGGTGTGGATCTGTATTTATCCTTTAATGCAGAGGAGGTCAAGAATGCCCTGCAATCCGGAATAGCCGCTGGTGTTCTGCTTCCCAGGGAAGAGCTGAAAAATGGCGTGCCTTTTGTCTCGGCAAGAGATTTTCCGGGCACCTATCGACAGGCTTATATGCGTGGGCAGATTGTGCAGCCTTTGGAAATCCGTATAGCCTTTGATGGGGATGCAGTCTTATTTTCTGGGGAAGCGGAGCGGACTTTTCAAGAACAGGGGGTTGAGGCTTTCTGCACGCAGGAAAGAGACCTTGCAGATGTGCCACTTCGTCCAGGACCTTTTGCCCATGTACTGCAATTGATTTCCACGCTACAGAAGAATACAGCAATCGAATGTGCGACATGGCGTGTGGGATTACCGGAGGAGAGACGTCGTATGCCCGTCATTCGGACCGCACTCGTTACTGCAAGAAGTGCACCTGCACATGAACGTGTCATTCGTACACTTCGGGCGTGGGGGATTCGGATTGATGAAGCATTTTTTATGGGAGGTATGGATAAAAGCCAAATCTTGGAGGCATTTGGGGCGCATATCTTTTTTGATGATAATGAGGAAAATGTGGAGAGTGCATCCGCGGTCGTGCTTTCCGCCAGAGTTCCCTGGGTGGAGGAGACGATGGAGCAGCAGGTAGGATAAAAGATGTGAAAGAAAAACAGCAGATTGACGCCGGCATATGCTATACTGTTAGGGTATAAAATCTTGGAATGAGAGAAGAGGAAGAGATATGATCTGGAATTGTTTTATGGTTGGGCTGGGAGGATTTGTAGGAAGTGTTTTGCGCTATCTGGTTGGTTTGTTGCCACTGGATACGGGAAATGGCTTCCCGGTAAAGACCTTTTTGATCAATCTTATCGGTGCTTTCCTTCTGGGCTTTCTTTCGGTATGCTTGGGAAAGCGTGTCGATTTGCCGCCACAAGTGGCATTGTTTTTAAAGGTAGGTTTGTGTGGTGGATTTACGACGTTTTCCACCTTTGCTTATGAGTCATCCTCACTGGTACAGGATGGGCATATGGGTGTGGCACTCATTTATATGATAGGTAGTTTAGTATTAGGAGTTCTGGCAGCATTGCTGGGACAATGGATCGCGGGGTAAAAAGATGGCAGAGAAAAAACAGGCAGGTTATAACAAAAAAATGCAAAAGCAAGAGACGAGAGAGTGTCAGGAGTGCTCTTACCATAAGAAATGTGGCGGTTGTGAGTATAGCGGCATACCATATGAGGAACAATTACAAAAAAAGGAAAAACGTGTAGCCAGATTACTGCGAGGATTTGGCAAGGTCGAGCCGATCGTTGGTATGTCTTATCCATATTATTATCGCAATAAAGTGCATGCGGTGTATGCGCAGAAGAAAAATGGGCAGGTTATTTGCGGAACCTATGAAAAGGACAGTCACCGTGTCGTGGATATTGAGTCCTGTCTTTTGGAGGACAAGCAGTCGACGGCAATCATCCGTGACATCCGGGGACTACTGCGTTCCTTTAAGATTAAGCCATACAATGAGGATACAGGATATGGACTGTTGCGTCATGTATTGGTACGTCATGCACACGCGACGGGAGAGGTCATGGTGGTTCTGGTTATTGCATCACCGATTCTTCCGTCCAAAAATAACTTTGTTAAGGCTTTGCGCCAGATGCACCCGGAGATTACGACCGTTGTTTTAAATATCAATGGGCGTAATACAAGTATGGTGCTTGGAGAGCAGGAGAAGGTCTTGTATGGCAAGGGGTATATTGTGGATGAACTTTTGGGCATGCGTTTCCGTATTTCTGCAAAGTCTTTCTATCAGGTCAATCCGATACAGACCAAACATCTGTATCAGGGTGCAATTTCTATGGCTGGTCTCAGTGGAAAAGAACGTGTACTAGATGCCTATTGTGGAACGGGAACCATTGGAATGATTGCATCCCGTGATGCGAAAGAAGTGGTTGGTGTGGAGCTAAACCGAGATGCCGTGCGTGATGCCATTACCAATGCAAAGACCAACCAGGCAAGAAATATACGGTTTGTCTGTGAGGATGCCACAGAATATATTTGCAAAGTGGCAGCTAATAAGGAACAGTTTGATGTGGTTCTGATGGATCCGCCGCGTGCAGGAAGCACAAAAGAATTTGTAGATGCAGTGATCTCTCTTGCTCCAGAGCGTGTGGTTTACGTTTCGTGTAACCCAGAGACGTTGGCAAGAGATTTGAAGTGGTTTTGTAGAGCATATCGTGTGGAGACGATACGCCCATATGATATGTTCCCATTGACCGAGCATGTCGAGTGCGTGGTTGCACTACATCGGGTCGATATGTAAGAATCCTTGATTTTAGGCACTTTGAGAGGCATATGATGTTCTCGCAGAGTGATAGAAAAACCTACAAAAAGGCGATTTCGGACGGGGTAAATGTCTCGGTCGTTTTGGATGTGGGGTGTGGGAACACATAAAAGTACAATTAACATTTTGAAGTTATTTAACAGAATACGAAGCGTGAAAGACCGTTCATTTTCAAGTAATTGGAGATGAGCGGTCTTTTTCTATGCAATGGAGGATGTAATGGAAGAGATTAAGAGTATCAGAATTAGTGAGCTAAAGGACTTTAAAAATCACCCTTTTCATGTACAGCAGGACATGGAAATGTGTGCTCTGATGAAAAGTATCGAGGATGAGGGCGTGATTGTACCTTTGCTTGTAAGACCGAATCCTGACGGAGAAGGTTATGAGGTAATTGCAGGACACAGACGAAAGGCAGCAGCACTGTGGGCTGGTCTTACGGAAGTTCCAGCAGTTATTAGGGAACTGGACGATAATCAGGCGATAGTGGCAATGGTGGATTCCAACTTGCAGAGGGAGAATCTAAAGCCGAGTGAGAAGGCATTTGCTTATAAGATGAAACTAGAAGCCATGAATAGACAGGGCAGAAAAGCGGATATCACTTCGGCTCAAGTTGGACCGAAGCCGGAGAGAAGTAATGAGCTATTGGCAAAGCAGGTGGGTGAAAGTGTGGCACAGATTAAGCGGTATATACGGCTTACCTATTTAATTCCGAAGATACTGCAAATGGTAGATGAGGAAAAGATAGCTTTTACGATTGCAGTGGAACTGTCTTATCTGACGGAGGAAGAACAGTATGAGCTTCATGCGGTCATGGATATGGAGCAATGTACACCGTCTTTATCGCAGGCGAATCGGATGAAGCGAATCAGCCAATCCGGTGGTCTTGATATGGACGCAATGTATGTGATTTTGGAAGAGGAAAAACCAAACCAGAGAGAGCAGATTAAGATACGAGCAGACAAATTATCGCAGTATTTTCCATCAGACTATACACCAAAGCAGAAGGTGGAATTGATTGAGAAGCTTGTGAAGGAATGGCATGATCACCAGCAACAGCTTGATGTTGCAGAGAAAAGCAGAAAGAGAGGTAATGCAAGATGAGCATGGAAACAAAGGATTTATCACTATTTGAGCAGATGGGAGGAACTTATACCGAGAAAGATGGGTTTCTGTATCCGAATCTTTCGATGGAGCAGGAGTCAGAACAGATTACGGTTGGTAAGTACGGATTGCTTTGGATTTCTTATATGAAAGAAACCTATCCGGACAGATACCGACACCATATCAGAATGGGTCAGCTCTATAGCAAAGCTGCAGAGGTCAATGAGGAAGCCTATCAGATGTTAGACACAATTACGAATCAGTATTTAATGAAGCATAAGCTGGTTAATCCTGCTTCTACGATGGAGATGTGGAAGCTCAGAGAACAGGCGAAGCAGACAGCGGAGGAGGAAGTATATGAGACAGTCATTTACAGATTTTACTAAGAGATATGTGGGTGATAGCAGATGTGCTATTGTCCACGAAAAGATTACAGACAATACAGGTTTTGTTACCGGCACAGATGCCGGAGAAAGAGAGGATTTTATGACAGAGAAGATAAGAGAATACAGTATGAACGGAGCATTAATTATTGGAGTAGACAACGGCTACGGAAATATGAAAACAGCCAGGAGATGCTTTAAGACAGCGATTGCGAAGTATGACAGCGCACCTGTGTTAAGCAGAGATTATATCGAGTACAGTGGTGATTATTATGTCATCGGAGAGGGAAGAAAGGGGTTTGTGGCAGATAAGCAGACCGATGACGATAATTATGTGCTGACACTTGCTGCTATTGTAAAGGAGCTGGAAGCAAGGGGAATCACAGATGCTGTTAACAGAGTTAGGATTCATCTGGCAGTCGGTTTGCCACTCAAATGGGTGCAGGCACAGCGGGAGGATTTTAAGAGATATATGCTCAGGAACAGCAGTGTGGAGGTCGGCTATAAGGACAGACTTTATTGTATTGAGTTTGCCGGATGTACGGTTATGCCACAGTGTTACTCGGCAGTGACAGAGAATCTGAAGGATTTTGCAGGCGTGACGCTTCTTGCAGATATTGGAAACGGTACGATGAATCTGATGTATCTGAATAATGGACGCCCAATGGAAAGTAAGGCATGGACCGAGAAGCTTGGTGTGTTCCAGTGCTTTCAGAAGATTCACAACATGGTGCAGGATAAAACGGGGGACAATCTTATGGATGATGTAATTGATAATATTCTCCGTAGCGGAAAGATTGAACTGCCGGAGCCCCATGCATCACTCGTGGAAAAGGCAATTTGTGACTATGTGGAGGAGATTTTCCAGAAGCTGCGTGACCATGAGTTCAATGAAAAGTTGATGAAGGTCTATTTCATGGGCGGTGGTGCAAGGCTGGTAGAACAGTTTGGAAATTATAATCCGGACACCACCATTTTCAACCATGATATTAGAGCAAATGCAAAAGGATATGAATATTACTGCTATATGCTTTTAAGACATCAGAGCAAGTCGGGCAGAAGGTAGGTGAGGTAATATGACAAAGCAGTACAGAAATCATAACATCCGTTTCAGTATGACGGATGATGGAGGAGTGCAGGCGTGGGAACGCCTGCATTCCGAAGAGGTGGAACAGAGCTTTAAGTCGCAGAATGCTTTTGTGGTGGCGGCTATCAATGATTATTATGAAAGACATCTTGCCAAGAAAAACGATCCCTATCTTGAAAGCAGGGAAAAGGAAGATGCTTTTGCAGACAGGCTGGTGCAGGCAGTGGAGCAGAAGCTGCTTTCCAACCTTCCGGCACTTGCAGCCATGTATCAGATGCAGCAGCAGGCTTTCTTTCAGGCGGGATTGCAGGCTGGAGGGATAATGCCTTATCCGTATCAGCAGGGTAATCCGAGAACTGTTGCATCGGTGGGGGTAAAGCCGGTTACAGAACCGACACAGAGCAATGAACAGCCGATAGAAGCTGGAAAACAGGAGCAAATGGAGCCGGAAGAGAATGAGTTTCTGGATTACTCGTTTGGTGTGTAAATTTTTGAAAAGGAGTTGATATTATCATGAAAACTGGATATACTAAAAGTAGGGTAAGTAGGAAATGCCCTACTTTTAAGATTTTGAAAGGAGTGAACGACATGGCAAACATGATAGTAGATAACGCAAAGGTAATGTCCAAAGGACAGATAACTCTTCCAAAGGAAATCAGAGAGCAGCTTGGAATCGGAACAGGAGACAGAGTAACACTGATTTGTGAAGGTGATCAGGTTGTAATGATGAATGCAGCAGTTTATGCTATGAAAATGCTTCAAGGCGGTATGCAGGGAGAAGCAGCAAAGAGTGGTCTGGAAACAGAGGAAGATATTGATGCACTTGTAAGAGAGGTAAGAGAAGAAGTGGAGGGCTTATGAGAATACTGATTGATACCAATATTCTGATTTCAGCAGCGCTCAATTCCCATGGAACGCCATATAAGGCATACCTAAAGGCAGTTACCTATCCAAACAAGGGAATTATCTGTGACCAGAATATTGAAGAACTATGGAGAATCTTTAATCGGAAATTCCCGACTAAGATTTCCATGTTGGAGAAATTTCTTGCATATTCGCTGTCAGTCATTGAAGTAGCAACAACACCGGAAATGGAAGAAGATGCTGAAAAGCTGATTCGTGATGTTAAGGACAGACCAATATTGCGAGCAGCATTAAATGCCAAAGCGGATGTGTTGCTTACAGGAGATAAGGATTTTCTTGAATCGGGAGTGACAGATCCCAAGATAATGACAGCAGCAGAATTTTTGGAAATGTAGTAATGGAATTTCTTAAATAGCCGACAGTAACTATTCAAATAAGCAGCTACAAAGTCGGCTATGATTTCTCTGGAACGAATGCGATAAAGGACAGAAAAATGCCAGACCACCCTTTGAATGGTCCGGCATTTTTTCTGTCCGGGGGGTCTCGGGGGCGTAGCCCATGAGCAGGTAGCACCGATGGCGAAGACAAAGAGGAGGAAATAAAATCGGGGTGCCGTAAGGCACTCTGATTTTATTTTTGACGATTTGGCAAGCCAGCGGTACTACCTGCCTATATCATCCCCACCACATCGGAAATGGAATAGAAGATTTCAATAAGTAGTAGAGATGTGGAAAAAGCAGTCCGAAGAGGTAAGCGAAGGGCTGCTTTTGTCTGTCTGACGGAGTCTTTTTTCCGGCGGGCAGACCTGTGGGGATGATGTGCCCTGCTGACGAAGCATCGCTTACACCAAGGCTACGAAGAATTACCCAGACGGATGCAGATGATAGCGGTTCTTATGGACAGTATAGCTATAGCAGATACGTTTTAGACAATATCTGCAACCAAATGGCTACAAAGCAGAGCAACAGTAGAACCACAACAGGGGCATGACACTGCAATTTACCGGGGCAGACCACAATTTCTATTAGTATGTAGCCATAATCCGGTGCAATCGTAGCCAAAACACAATAACTGAATACAAAAGTACCAAAAAGTGAAGCCATGAAACAAATGGAAGAAAAGGCAGTAATGCCAATTCAACCAATATGTTTTGTGGCTTTTTTTTACAGATAAAAAGAAGGAGGACACTATGGGGAAACGAACAAGAGACGAGGTAATCTACTCCCGTGTGGATTACCGTGTAAAGCAGGAATTTGAATCACAGATGAAGGAGAGCGGATACAAAACTTCCGCTGATTTCATCGACTATCTGCTCCGTGTTAACAAGGGCAGGCAGATTGATGGAACAACATTAAAGCAGTTTATGGAAGTTATGAATGAGGTTTGCTACGAATTGAAAAAGCAGGGTGTCAATATCAACCAGCTGGCAAGGAATATCAATGCCTATCCGGATTTGATATCCATGACAGCATTTGAACCGTTCCAGAGAGTATTCCGGCGGTTGGAAGACTCAGTATTAAAACTATATGAAAAGGTGGTGAATTAGATGGCAGTATACGGAAATGTCAATGTAAAATATGCTCCATGCAAGTCTGTGGCACAGCTTCACAGTGCGGCAGATTATATTCTGGGGAAGAAGAAGGAACAGCTAAGTTCCGGTGTTATCAAGACAAAGTCGGAGTTATATAATGCATTTGGCTGCAACCGGGATAACTTTGCCAACTGTGTTCTTATGACAAGGAAAATGCATCAGAAGAAGTACAGCCGGTTCTTTCCGCGGGACATTCTTGCACAGAAGCTGTCCATATCCTTTCATCCGGAGGACAATGATAAACTGACTTATGCAGATGCTTACAAGATGGCAGAGAACTTCGCTCATAAGTTCTTCTGGAAGAAGGGATTTGAGGTATTGTTTGCGGTTCATGTGGATACGGAGCATGTTCACGTGCATTTTCTGGTAAATAACTGTAACCAGAAGGACGGCTCGTCTTTTAGTAGAGGTCCGAAAGAACTGGTGGAAATGTCGGAATACTTCGGGGAACAATGTCGAAACCACGGCTTGACACACTCTGTCCGTGACAGCTTCTACAATCCGGATAAGACCAGGGAGAAACGCACCTTAGCTGAAAATCAGATGCAGAAAAGGGGAAAACTTTCTTTCAAGGATGAAATGCGTGTGTATATCAGACTTGCCATAAATGATCCGACCACGCAGAACATCCATGATGTGGTAAAAATGCTTGAGAAAACCTATCACATGAATGTCCGCTTAAAGGGGAATACCATCAGTTATGCCCTTCCCTATCGCAGCAGCAATGGTGGTAAGGTACAGGCAGTACGAGGCAGTAAGCTTGGTAAGCGATTCACGGTTGCAGGCATCAGGGAGTATATGAAACAGAAGGAAAAGGAAGACTGGTTCGATTACCAAAGGCAGGAGCAGGACATCGAACATTCCAGCCAGTCCATGAAGGATTATTCTAGATGGGAAGAGGATGAGGAAGAAGTGAAAGAGCCAGCTTCTAAGGCTAATAAACAGGCACCAACACAGGAATCACAGCCGACCAGAAAACCGGATGTTTCTGTATATGAAGCATATGACGAGTTTCAGGAAAAACATGAGATACCGGAGAATGACGATTCCTTCTTCTATGGTGCTGCATTTGATGATTTCAATAAGGAGTGGCAGGGAATTGATGCAGGCGCAGGCTCGGTAAGTACTGAGTTTGGCACAACAAATAACTCAACCGACGCAGAACCAGATAATGAGGATGAGTTAGACGAATTACTTGATAATAATTCGTCAACTGTGCCGGTTCAAAATAATCCGTTTCCATCCCCAGCAGAATACCGCAAGCTTTCTCTAGAAAAACGTGCTAAACTTCTTCCGCCACCTTCTGATGACCGAATGGAAGAACTAAAGAAGTACCAGGACAGAATGGGATATACCGAAGAATCCATGCGGAGTATGCGTTACAAGATGTCCGTCTATGATGATTTTACTGAGGAATATGATTATCGTGTGAAATACAACAGAAATCATCCTTCAGAGGAGCAGCTAAAAGCACAGGGGGAACAGCAGATAATCACACCGGTTCGTAGACGTGGGCGTGGCAGATGACAAGGCTTTGATTGCCTTTCAAACTCACGTTCGGTTCTGTCATCTGTCATCTTTGCATCTGTTGCGGAAGCAGCATCATCTTCCTACACTGGATATAAGGCAAATGATACAGATAATACAATGACAGTGAATACTTATACACTGCGATATGAGTCTTCCGGAAGTGAAGAAGCAGTCATTAGCCCGGATGGAACTAAGATTAAGGTAACAAATGCAAATAGGAGAGGGTAGACCAATTTGACGATTGCGATATTATCACGATAGCTGCGATAACAACCGCAGCTATCGCCGCAAGAATAATCATAGGCTTTTTCTTTTTCATCTTCCCCCCTCCTTATGCGACTTGATGTTTCTTAAATACAAGTCTTGCAAGGGGTAGCATAACCGCAGTCAATAGTGCATACAGGATTGCCCTCATGGTAAATACGTCTAAGACAAGTCCACCAATTTGATAAGTAACATATTTCCCAAGCTCCGGCATGGTAGAACGGTACGGAAGCAGGAACAAGATTAGATTGTATGCGCCTGTTGTCCCGTTGGGAGAGAGAAACAGCGGAATGAAAAGGACGGGTACAAGCACAATAAGCACAAGGTACGGGCTTTTCATCTTTGCCGACAGCAGAAGCGTCAAGCCAAGCATGGCGAACAGCACAAGGTAAACTACTCCCAAATTCACAAGGACAGCTTGCAGGAATGTCCACGGGTACGGTATAGTCGTGTTTACGATTTGCAGCGACAAATCCCAACCGTCAAAGCCAAATGCGGCAAGGGGCAGGCCTAATGCAACAATTACATGGAGCGTAAAGGCAAGCACACCAAATAGATAAGATGCCATAATTTTAGCCATTGTCAGTTTGGTTTTTCCGTATTTTGCGGATAATATTACCGCGTCCGTTCCGGCTTCATACTCGCCGGAAAAGACAGGGGCAATCACGATACAGACCGCCAGTAGCGCAAACATCAGCAATTCAAAGCTGCTAATGATGATTTCCCATCCTTCGTAATACCCATACTGAAAAGGTTCATCAACCTTACTGTTCATATCCTGCCAATAGTTTTTCTGTTTCTCGGACAATTCACGGGAAGCGGTATTAAGTAGCTTTTCGATTTTTTCCTGTCTTGCAGCGTAAAAATCCGCGCCCTCTGAAATATCCAAATCTGCTAATGAGCTATACCCTGCGCTTTCGTTTGGATTGACATAGTTTTTCGCAATCATATTTAGCAGACGTTCCCGTGGGGCGATACCGTCCCAATATGCGCTGTCAACCAAAAACTGTTCATAACCGTCATATCCCACATTATCAGGATTTTCAAAAAGCTGCTGTACTTCCTGGATTGTTTCAGTGATATATTCATCTGTTAAAGGAACAGAATAATTTTCTGCTTGTTCCTTTTCATATTCAATACCCGCAAGGCCAGTGATTACACCTTCTTGATTGTAAGTCTGATACCGCAAAATCGGTAAACCAAATAAAATTGCAGTTACAAGCAAACTTGCAACCATGACGATAAGCGTCGATTTTTTACGCAGGATTTTCAAAAATTCGTATTTAATAAGCATTGTTTCATTCGCCCCTTTCTTCTCCGGCTTCTTCTCCGAAGTGGTATAAAAACAAATCCTCCAAGCTCGGCGGTACGGTGATAGCGTCGGCGGCCGGAGATGTATCATGTATCATACGTAACCGCACATTGCCGTTTTCATGGTGCAGATTAACAACAGAAAAGCGTCTGCTGTATTCTGCTGCTTCCCGGTCGCTCACCAAAAGCTCCCATACCTTGCCGTTTATACTGTCTGTGATAGTAGCCATAGGTTCTTGCAGTAAAAATGTACCGTCTTTCATCATTAGAATAGTATCAGCGATATAGGAAACGTCCGATACAATATGCGTAGACAGGATAACAATTTTATCCTCTGCAAAGTCAGATATGAGATTGCGGAAGCGGACACGTTCTTTGGGGTCAAGTCCTGCGGTCGGCTCATCTAAAATGAGAATGTCCGGGGCGTTCAGCTCTGCCTGAGCAATCCCCAAACGCTGCTTCATACCGCCGGAAAAGGACTTAATTTTTTTGTCTGCCACCTCATGCAAATTAACTAATTTCAACAATTCCCCCGCCCGTGTCGCTGCTTCTTTCTTATCCAGCCCCTTTACTGCCGCCATATAGAGCATAAACTCACGGGCTGTAAAATCCGGGTAAAAGCCGAAGTCCTGCGGCATATAGCCTAAGTGGGCATAATAATCTTCTCCCAACTCGTCAATGCTCTTTCCGTTCAAACAGATACTGCCGGAAGTAGGCTTTAGAACACCGCAAAGCATACGCATTAAAGTTGTCTTGCCCGCACCATTCGCACCAAGCAGACCATATACCCCTGGAGTAAGGACGGTGCTAACATCATCAACAGCCTGCTTTGCACCGTAGCATTTGCTCAAATGCTGTAATTGCAATTCCATATATGAAAACCTCCTTGTCATTGTGATAGGCGTAGAAAAAAGGTAGGTCGCCTATGCTTTATAGCATAGACTACCTACCTTATGGGCGGCTTTGCCGTATCTTAATTTGACCTTAATTTGTGCCTGCTCCACATGGAAGCAGGATTGTAAACTCTGTTCCCAAGCCAGGATTGCTCACCACGGAAATATCGCCGCCGTGAAGTGCGATAATCTGTTTTGCGATTGCAAGTCCAAGACCGCTACCCTCTGGTCGTTCTTTGGTGTTCGTCCCTCTGTAATAGCGGTTCCACAAGTCGGACAACTCCGTTTCGTCCATACCGTTCCCGTTGTCGGAAATGGCAATCAATATTTTGCTGTTCGCAGCATTGCTGATTGTAATTTTGACTTTGGTATCAACCGAATTATGGACAAGAGCATTGATAATGATATTCCCGACGGCGCGGCGCAGTAAATCGGAGTCAACAGCAATCACTTGTTCTGGCATGGTGCTTTCAAATTCGATTGCCCTCTTTGAAAAAGCCGGGTTGTTTGCTATGTCAATTACCAATTCTCTTAGCAAACGCACTATCTTGATTTCCTGCGGTGTGTAAGGAATTGCGTTAGCTTCAAGCTGATAGGTCAGTTTCAAGTCGTTCATCAGCTTTTCTATGTGGTTGACATTCTTCAAAATGATTTTTCCATAGTCCTGTATGGTCTGCAAATCAAGACTACTCCCGTCTGAAAGCAACTCCGCATATCCCTTTACCGGAGAAAGCGGCGTTTTCAAGTCATGGGTGATGTTCGCGATCCATTCTTTGCGGGTACGGTCAGTTTCCTGCTGTACCTTTTCGCTTCGGCGTATTTTCATATTCATCTCATTCAGAGATCCGTAAATCTCGCTGAATACGCCTGTTTCTTTCAGCGGTGTATATTGATTTGCTGCCATGCTTCTAATGCCGTTAATAATCGTTGTCAACTTTCGGGACAGCCAAAACGCATAAACAAAGGCAACAAGCACAACCACGCAAGCGAAAAAGAACACTATGCTTTTTGTAAATGGTGACAGCCGCGCCACATTCTCACCGTTATAGTAAAGCATAGTTTTTCCTATGGCATAAGGGAAGCCCACAACGTAGTTAAGCGTTCTGTCCGATATGGTAACGCTGCTGATAAAGACAGTATTTCCGTTTTCATAGCCGCTTTCCGTAAACTCGACAAGCTCCGTAATGCTGTAATCGTCCGGGTAGTTTTCAGGCTTGTTGTGTGCATAGATTTCCTGTCCGTTTTCGTCAAGGATTTGCACCCACAAACCGTATTCGTCCAAGCGTTCCACACCGATTTGCTTCACGCCGATACTTCCGTCTTTTTCCTCTATCCAAATGGAAAAATTGTCAGTAAACGTATGCGGCCACGACGCAAGGCTTAATCCCTCCGGCTCCGGGATAGAAAAAACATAGTAAAACATACCGATTGCAGAAACAATCAGAATGACAAAAAGGATTGCTAATATGACCGCTGTATATAGAATGGGTTTGTGTTTCAATTTATTTTTCATAAGGATTTACCAACTTGTAGCCCAAGCCTTTCATTGTGATAATGTACTCCGGGGAAGTGGTATTACTTTCTATCTTTTCCCGCAAGTGTCGGATATGTACCATAATTGTATTATCGCAACCGAAGCCATCCTCACCCCATACGGTTTCATATAGCCTTTCCTTGCTAATAACACGTCCTATATTTTGTGCCATGTAATGCAGAATCTCAAACTCACGGGCGGTCAGTTCAATTTCCTTTCCATCCTTTGTCACACGGCAGCCCTCTGGGTCAATGCTCAACGCACCGACTTTAAGGGGCTGCGCCTTTGTTGAAAGCTGCCTGTATTCTGTACGTCGCAACTGTGCTTTCACACGATAAGCTACTTCTTTCGGGCTGAACGGCTTTGTTACATAATCGTCCCCTCCGACTGCCAGACCAAGTATTTTATCCAGTTCATCATTCTTTGAAGATAGAAACAGGATAGGGCAATGAGAAAACTCTCTAATCTGTTTACAGACTTCATACCCGTCAATTCCCGGCAGCATAACGTCCAAGATAATCATGTCGGGCTGCAATGTGTGGCATGAGCTTACCGCAGAAAGCCCGTTATCTACCTTTGTGATATTTTGGAAGCCTTCAATGGCAAGGGATTTTTCAAGCAGCTCTAATATATCCGGTTCGTCGTCAACTATCATTATTTTGTATTTATTCATGGTCGGTTTCCTCCTGTAATGACTTAGGACATCTTTTCTTAAATCTTGCGTCAGTTGGCTTTTCCGCGTCCTTTGGTATCAGCCACATATACCCAAGTTTTGAAACGCCCGGTATGCGGTTCTGGCTGCAAAGTATCTGTACTCGTCTTTCAGAAATTCCCCATTTTTCCGCTGCCTGTGGTGCAGACATATATTCCATAATTTACCCGTCCTTTCTCTACACATTATCAGCATAATTGTACTCGGACAGACGAACAATATCAAGTGTCTGATTATGAATTATTTTGGTTCATAATAGGAATTGTGTATGTGTATCCAACAGGAAAGGGGAACAGTAAAATGTAACTGGATGAATGAATATGACAAAAAGACCAGTAGAAAAATATGACTTCAAGGCTTTCGGGCAAGCAATAAAGGCAGCGCGGACAGAAAGGAAAGAGAGCCGCAAGAAAGTGAGCGACGAGATGTTTATTTCTCCTCGTTACCTTGCGAATATCGAGAACAAAGGACAGCAGCCAAGCCTGCAAGTTTTCTATGACCTTGTTACCCGTTATGCTGATATTTGGGTGTTCTGACTATATGTATCATTGTTATGGCAATACCTAATGCGTGCTGATTAGTATTTTTTTATATTGCTCCGCAAGCTCTTTCTTTCCCCATCTCATATACAAACTATACAAATAACGAGCAGTACTTTTGGAATAATCATTATCAGGGTTCTCGTTCATAACAGCATGAAAGACGGCATCTGCGTTAAGCAGGTGCTGTTCTGCTATCACAGGCTGAGAACGGGTATAAGCAATGACACCACGATAGAACTCGCACATACCATAATCAAGGTTATTTCTACCCATAACTTCATCAATGGTGGATTCACAGAAATCAATAATTTCCAGAGCAGAATCATATTCCTTATTCTGCACCAGCATGTTAGCAAGTGAGAGTGTCTGCTGCAGGGTATCATTATTCTCTATCAATCCAAGACTGGCATATTCACTGCGTACTGCGAAAGCTGTCTTTAATTCTGTTACAGCTTCTTCACGTTTCTTCCGGAACAGATAAGCAGTAGAGAGGTTGTTGTGCAGGTTTGAAAGCAGATTGGCGGAACGGGCATCTGCAGTATTGGTCTTATGGTAATTTTCCATGAGGACAATCGCCTTTTTATATTTCTTGATGGCATTATCATATTCCTTGCGTGGGAACAGAAGCTGTGCCTTGTAATCTAATAATAATGCTTTGTCACAGGCAGAAATGTGGTTGGTTTCTTCCGTAATATCTGGTGTGATTGACTCATTTAAATTACATGGTTTATTCGCCCCATCCGACTTGCCTGCTTCATCCATTAGATTCATCACATATTCCATTCGCTCCACCAGCTCCGGTAGGTAATCAGTATCCAGATACTTGTCAAAATAAGGGAACATATCCTGTAAGAACAGCAGATAATATGCCTTGTTGTCTATGATGATATGTCTGTTGATGCTTTTCAGATATTCCATGACAGTCAGCTGTCGCTTTACATCCAGTCCATGAGCAAGGCATATCAAATGCAGGTGATTCAGCATTACATGGCAGTCTGATACGGTTGGGATGGTCTCTGCAATTGCCACTTCCTGAATGAGTGGGTGCAGTGCAATCGTCTTGTTTTCGGTATCTTCACTGATAATACCATAGCGTATCAGCTCATTTACATTTTTGAGAGAATCCAGCTCCAGCCACATTTTGAACGCACTTTTATAAACTCCTGATACCGGCAGGAGTGAGAGGTTACGGAGGATATCAATACTGTCCTCATTTAATCTATTGAGCTTCATCAGCATACGAAGATGTCCTATCATACTGTCATAGGAGAATTCATCATCTTTGAATACCTCGATTTCTTCATTGTTTTGCCCGATACCGCAGGAACGAAGCTCTTGTAATAATTCCTCCGGTTCCATTCCGCTGGCTTCCAGGGTAAGAGCAGCCATGCAGACAGTCAGGGTATGACAGTTCACTTCTTCTATAATGGCAGACACACTGTCCGGATCACGTTTTGCAGAAGGACAATGCTTGTAGAACAGTTCTGTCAGCTCTTTTTCTTTATCCAATTCTTTTATTTCTATAGAATCATAATTCTTAAGTCTGCATCTGCTGGTAATCAATAGCTGCATATCATTCTTCATCAGTTCCTTTAAGAAGGGTTCGTCCTTTGGAAGCACATTGAAGTTGTCCAGAATCAGCAGTGTATCTGTGTGGAGTTTCTGCATCACCTTATAGTGATTCTGAAAACGGACTTCCTCATTCATTTCTACGGAATCATCTGCAAATGTAAGGTTTGCGATGTCTTTTCTCAAATCACCGGTGTAATACAGATAAATGATATTGGTGTATTTTTTACGGTTCTTCTGTGCATAGGCTTTGGCAACTTCGCTTTTTCCAATGCCTGCCATACCGGTAATGAATAAGACGGATTGATTGGAAAGATGGGATGCGATTGCTTTTATCTCATCCTTTCGTCCAATGAATGCCTGATTGCAGGAGGGAAGCTTATTGCAAAGAATCACTTCCGAAAGGTCGGGAGAATAGAGCGCACCTGTGCTATGGTCATTCAAAATCGCATATCTTACCACAGAGCAGAAAAAGGCTGCATTATCCGGCTCTTGAATCAGCGCATTAGCCATTTCCTGCCCGATGGTTTTTATACTGTCTGTAATCAATTCCTCCATCTGGATTCGAGCCTGTGATTCGTTTAACAGGTTCGGAATAATCTTATCTCTGAAATCCTCCTCCATTGTATCCCATTCATCCTCATCTTCATAAGTCTTTAGGATATCTATAGGAATCGGGCGGGCACCATTGCACCAGCGGCTGTACATCGTCGTGTCATCTGCGATTAATTCCGAAACTGTCAGAGTATCATCCAGATATGCAGAGAACAGACTGCGTACAAGCTGGTGCTGCGGGTAGGTTTTCTTTTTATTTTCCAGTAATACACCAATCACATTAGCGAAGGTCAGTCTGTTTCTCATCTGCGTGCTCCTTTCAGAGAAGATGTATCAATCCATCTATCTTATCTATCTTATTTGTCTTTCTATATTTTCAATCTTTGAAAAAATTCTATGTCAAGTTCCGGTCAAGTGACCGTCAATTATTTTATCCTCTGTATTTTACTACAATGAACTTACAAAACGTAGCCGGGCGGCATCAGAAATGAAGCAAATCGGCTACAACAATCATAACACAAAACAAACAGATGTTCTATAAGATTTTTGTGATTTGCACATTGAAAAATAACCTTCATGAAGAAGGTTCATGAGCTGTATCAGATGCCAACAGTCTCTGCGAGGAGGCTTACCGGAAGGTAAGAAGAGCGGGGAATGACACTTCCGAAAGGGTGGGAAAGGAACTCGCGCAGGAGTAGCCCACAGGCAGCGACAGGGAAACCGCCAATATGCTAAAGGTCAGCTGGAACGCTGACAGCATCTGATACGAATGGAAGCCAAACAAGTCCTATTACGAACAGTCAGTCACTTGAAAAACCACACAGTGGGTAAGAAAGAAGGTGATAACAGGGAAACTTTGAAAGGGAGGTGCAGGAATATGACAAAGGATTTGGAATTAGCGAAGAAGCTTGCGGTTCTTGGTTGGATTCACAGAAACGGATTCATTTCTGATGATGAATATGCAAGAGCCAAGAGCCGAATCATGGGTGAATACAAGATTTGTTCTTTTATGGCAGTTTAGATAGATTCGTACATTCGTTAACATTTTGTTTTCGGTGTATGGTAATGACACAAGGAGGTAGAAAAAGTATGGCAGATACAGAGGTACAGGTAATTAAGGCAACAGAAGGTCCGATTGTAAGGGACCGCAGGTTAGTGGGAACGCCGTTAACCTTACAGAGGAAACGAGTAGCGGCTTATGTCCGTGTCAGTACAGACGGGGAGGAGCAGCTGCAGAGTTTTCAGTCACAGAAGCAGTATTATCAGGACAAGATTTCAAAAAACAAGGAATGGGCAATGGTAGGGATTTATGCAGACGAAGGCATTACGGGAACGAAAACCGATAAAAGGGATGAGTTCTTAAGGATGATTGAGGATTGCATGAACGGGCAGATTGATGTGGTTATCACAAAATCAATTTCCCGATTCTCCAGAAATCTTGTGGACACACTGACTTACACACGAATGCTTAAGCAGAAAGGTGTGACGGTGATTTTTGAAAAGGAAAACATCGACACTTCCACTATGGAGAGTGAGATGCAGCTTTCTCTCTTATCGGCACTGGCACAGAATGAGGTGGAGTCCCTATCGCAGAATGTGAAGATGGGAGTGCAATACAAGATGGCAAGAGGGGAGCTGATGGGATTTAACGGCTGTCTTGGATATGACTATAATCCGGAAGATAAAAGCATTTCGGTCAATCCGGCAGAAGCAGAAACAGTCCGACTGATATTTGATCTGTATATTCAGGGATACGGAGCAAATACCATTGCAAAAAGACTTACCGAGCTTGGAAAAGTAAACAAAAAGGGTATTGTCAAGTGGACAGACAGTGGTGTCAGAGGAATTATCAAGAACGAGAAGTACAAGGGTGATTTGCTGATGGGAAAGACCTATACGGTTGACCCGATATCCAAGCGGAGGCTGGAAAATCGTGGAGAGGAAAACCAATACTATACGAAGAACCACCACGAAGCCATTGTATCGGAGGAGATATGGAATGCGGCACAGGAGATTTGTAGAAACCGTTACCATTCTAATTCAAATGTGGAATCCGGAACCCGGACAAAATATGCCCGGAAATTTGCTTTCAGCAGTATGTGTGAATGCGGCTTCTGCGGTACGAATCTGACAAGACGTTCCCACCATCAGGATACACAGCATAAGAAACCGGTGTGGAAATGCAGGGTGGCAACCAATAAGGGCATTGAAAACTGTCCTAACAGCAAGGCAATTGATGAGAGCATCATCGAAAATGCCTTTTTGGAGATGTTCGGACTGCTTGCAGATAACTTTGATGATGTGCTGGAATCAGTGCTTTCTTCTGTAGAAGAGACAATATCTAAGGATGAAAGCTCCGGCAGATTGAAGCAGGTGGAAAAGGACATTGCTTCTCTTGAAAAGAAGCGAAACAAATTGACTGATATGATGCTGGATGATAAAATTTCAAAAGAAGCATACAATGAGAAATACGAAGAATTGAATCGGAAACTGAAAAAAGCCAATGATGAAAAGGATGTATTATCGCAGAATGTATTATCCCAGAAAAACATTCAAAACCGTATGCGGGAGCTTCGGGCAAAGCTTACAGGTGCAGATGTGCTTGATAAGTTTGACAGAGTTGTATTTGAAAGCATTGTACAGAAGGTAATTGTGGGAGAAGTGGCAGAGGATGGCACGGTAGATCCATATAAGCTGACATTTGTGTTAAAGGGAATGGACAATGAGTTTATTCCTGACGCAAAAAACAGATATAAGAATCTTCACAAGCAGGCAGTATAACGCCTGCCTGTGATATAACTCAACAAGGAGGTGAGCTTGAATGAGCGTTCACGAAGACTTGTTGAATAACGGAGAAAATAATTGTTCTTTTACCGAAGACGAGGTGGACATTATGTGTTCCAAGGACGGAGACGACGCATGTTGAAACGGTAGTATTGATGTCAAAAGTACAGAAATAAATAGTGTAAATAGCCTTAAAATATAGCATTTCCGGGTATTCAGACAACCTTTTGCGGGTTGCCTGGATACCCGGATTTTTATCTTCGTAGGGAAAGAATAAGACAGTTGTACTCGGAGCTATATAAAGAGAAGAATATAACAAAGTTCAGAAATACAAAAATCTCCATTGAAAGAAAAGTTGTAACATGATACTATAACCGTATAGACGGATGAATAAATTTATAAATACGGATATGTACGGAATGTTGATGGAGGGAAAATCATGATTATCAGTGAAAGAATTTTTTGTGTGATGGAGCAGAAGAACATAACGCAGTTGGAACTCTCAAGAAGGACCGGGATTGCAACAAGTAACATCAGTGACTGGAAGAAGAAAAAGACGAATCCCAAAGCGGACTGTCTGTTGTCTATATGTGATGCATTGGAGATTACTCCCGAACAGCTTTTGACTGGAAAAGGAATTGATCCGGAATATAAAGATGCAGATATGGATTATGAAGTTACCAGGTCGGATATTAAGATTTTAAAGCAGATTCACAGCCTTGGAGATGAGCAATATAAAAGACTCATGGCGTATATGAAAGCCTTGCAGAAGTTGGAACAGATGGAGAGTATTGTGGAGGAGTGATTAATCTCAAGT
Organism: uncultured Lachnospiraceae bacterium; assembly: GCA_934352055.1. Lineage (GTDB taxonomy): Bacteria > Bacillota > Clostridia > Lachnospirales > Lachnospiraceae > Pararoseburia. Next base: position 79,833 of record CAKRJY010000007.1, on the reverse strand, counting down.
TGCGTTAACGTTCAAGGTGAATTAACTGCACCTTGAATCAAAAATCCATGAAGTCACAATTTGTGACTTCATGAAATGGAATTGAAAAATCAATCTGACGGAACTAATAACCGGTTTGGTAGGAGGAAAAATGGAAGATACAAAGGAATTGATTACTACAGATGATATTCGTAGTAAAGTGTATATAATTCGCGGACAGCAGGTAATGCTGGATAAAGATTTAGCAGAAATCTATGGATATGAAGTTAAACGATTAAATGAGCAGGTGAAGCGGAACATTAGTAGATTTCCAGAGGATTTTATGTTTCAACTAAATAGAGAAGAAATACCGGAGGGATTTTCAAAGTCGCAATTTGCGACTTTGAACGAAAAGAGTAATAGACAGGGATCCAATATTAAAAAGATGCCTTTTGCGTTTACAGAGCAAGGAATCTATATGCTTGCTACAGTACTTCGCGGAGAATTAGCAGAGCAACAAAGCATTTTTATTATGCGTATCTTTAGAGAAATGCGACATTATATTAAACAGAACCAGCAATTTGTAACAAGATCTGAAATGGAGTTACTATCATCTAAAGTTACTGAAATATCAGTGCAGACAGCTGGGTTAATAGATAAACAGAAACAAACAGACCAAAAGGTTAATTTGATTCAAAAGAATGTTGAACAGCTAAGTGAGAATTTTATTTCGGAAAAAGATGTCAAGAATTTTGTGATTTATAAAGGACAGAAGTTAGAGGCTGACATTGCTTACATAGAAATCTATCAGCAAGCAAAGAAATCAATCTATGTTGTAGATGATTATATGAATGCAAAGTCATTACAACATCTTTCTCAGAAGGCTGATGGTGTGGAGGTTGTTTTGTTCACAGAAAATGGAAAAGGTGGGAAGGGATTTCTTACAAAATCTTTAGTGACAGATTTTCAAAATGAATATCCTTCTCTTCAAATTAAGCCTAATCCCGATTGTCATGATAGGTTAATTGTACTTGATTATGGTGAGGAGACAGAACTGGTTTATCACTGCGGAGCATCCAGTAAAGATGCAGGGAAGAAACTTTGTGCAATTAATCAGATTACAGAAACCGCAATTATTCATCCGGTAATAGATAGATTACTTTTGCTGCCGGATAAACAAATATAAATTGCAGTCGATTTTTTTCGACCACAAAACCAGATTTGGAAGAAATGCGGCAGATGTACTTGCAACATTACAAGTAATGCAGGATTTTGGTGTGATCTGATTTGTGTGGAGGACGGAATAGATTCATCCAAAGATGCCGGGAAGCTTATGATATCTGTTCTGTCAGCAGTGGCAGAGATTGAACGTGAGAACATTCGTGTTCAGACAATGGAAGGAAGGATGCAGAAAGCCAGGGAAGGTAAATGGAATGGTAAAAATCCGTTATTTGATGCGGCTCTTATCAGAAGGATTATACAGAATCCGGTTTATAGTGGCAAAATTTCTTATGGCAGGAGACGGACAGAAAAGGTCAATCGTGACAAGAGAGAAAAGATTCATCTATTATCAGGAATTTTGAAATGCCCTGTCTGCGGTGCTGGAATGTATGGCAACAAGTCTGTTAAGAAACGCAAGGATGGAAGTAACTATAAGGATTTTTATTATTATGGCTGCAAACACAGAAATATGACCAGAGGTCATAAGTGTGATTACAAAAAACAGGTGCATGAAGAAATGCTGGATGCTTCTGTTGCAGAGGTGATTAGTAAACTGGTTAGTAATCCTAAATTTTCGGATTTAATCCGCAACAAAATAAATAAGGATTTTCTTGATTATGAGGATAAGCATTATCAGCGTAGAAAAACAGATTTAGAGAACCATTGTACAAGACTTATGATAAAATAGATGAAGCAGAGGAATTGCTGGTATCTGCAAAGGCTAAGAAACGCTCTCTGCTGGCAGATAAGATTACAGGGGATAACATTTACAAGGCACTCATTTTCTTTGATAAATTGTATGCTCAAATGAATGAATCTGATAAACGGGAGTTCCTGTCGCAGTTAGTGGGTAATGTGCAGATTTACGAAGAACGCAAAGAGAATGGTCAGTGGCTGAAATCTGTAGAATTTAAGTTGCCGATTATAGAAAAAGAGTTTACATTAAGTTTGGACAATGATACACAAAATGAGAGTGTTTGTCTGCTAAGTAAAGTACACAATTAATAATGTTACTGAAAAACATTCAAAGGAATATGTTGGAAATAGAATGGCAGATATGCTTGAAGAATATGGTATAGAAGATGACTCGGATTAGATTGGAGATGAAGAAATGTTATTTATATGTTACCCGAAATGTTCAACCTGTCAAAAGGCTAAAAAATGGCTGGATGAGCATAATATTAAATATACTGAGCGTCATATTGTAGAAGTGAATCCTGCGTATGACGAATTAAAGGAATGGTATGGAAAGAGCGGACTTCCGCTTAAAAAGTTTTTTAATACCAGTGGACTTCTTTATAAAGAAATGCAGCTTAAGGACAAGCTTCCTGCAATGAGTGAAGAGGAACAATTACAGTTACTTGCTACAAATGGAATGTTGGCAAAGCGTCCACTTGTCGTAAATGGAGATACTGTTCTTGTTGGTTTCAAGGAAGCAGAATGGAATGAAAAATTGAATTGATAAGTATTAACAACTCGATTATATATATGGAGAAAAGGAACTGAGAATATCGTTCGACGAAGAATACCATATTGTCAGAGAATTCCCAGAGTATTTTCTGGATTATAGAGAAATAAAACTTTGATGAAGATGTTTATTATGATTGGGATTGGTGAAAGAGCCGGCAGTGGTATTCCAGATATTTATCAAGTTTGGGAGAATGAAGGTTGGCCAATGCCTGCGGTGGAAGAAAGTTATAATCCTGATAGGACTTGTTTATCGCTTGAATTTAAGAAACAAGCGAACAAAACAAGCGAACAAAGTAAACGGTAGTATTACATTGTTCATAATAAAAGAGTATTATGCAGAGGTGTTTTATGGGATTGATTGATATTGCCAGCAGTAAGTCTGTATGGCGTGGTATGGAATATTATAAACAGAATAAAGTTCTTTCATATACTGTTAATGAGGATGGAAGCTGCGAAGGTATAGTAGCAGGTAGTGGAGATGGAAATTATCATGTTCATGTTGATATGGAGCATCCGCGAAAGTCCACCTGCGATTGTCCTTTGGCAAATGGAAAGAAAATCATATGCAAACATATTGTAGCTGTTTCACTTTGTCTTGATGAGTCTGAGGCAGATCGCTTTAAAAATGAAAAGACAATATATGCATCAGAGGAAGAGGAACGCAGAGCAAAGAAATATGATAAGTATATGGGATTTGCCAGAACTATGTCACCAAGGGAACTTAGAGAAGCATATGTGGAGCTGATGATTGAACTTGATGAATATAGGTTGAAGGAAAAATACGGGAAAAAAACTTAAAGAATTCATGGATTGTGTAATAGCGCAAGTGATACAAATAACCAAAGTGAGGAACTTATAGCATGAATGAAACCAGAGACATATTAACGTTAGCAGTGGAAATTGGCGACGCCATGCTTCAAAATGGTGGTGAGATCTACCGCGTAGAAGATACCGTCATGAAGATTATGGCGGCTTATCAGTTAGAGGATTATGATGTATATGTGCTATCCAATGGTATCTTTGCCAGTGCCAATGAGGGAAAGGAAGATGCCTGTAGCATGATTCGGCATGTGCCCTTGGGTAGTGTGAATCTGCTCAAGATATCAAAACTCAACCAGTTAGCCAGAGATATTTGTGATAAGAAATGCACGATATCTGAGGCTTGGGTTCGTATGGATGCCATCATACATCACAAGAAGGATCCACTCTGGATTCGTGTTCTATGCACCGGTATCGGATCCGGCGGTTTTGCCATTTTGTTCGGAGCAAATTTTTTGGATGGAGCCATTGCATTTGGCATTGGTCTTTTATTACAACTTTTGATGTTATGGTTTGAAAAACACCATGTTGGGCGTTTTGCCAATCTGCTGATTTGTAGTATGTTTGTAACAGCCTTGAGTCTGCTTCCTATGTGTATGGGACTTCCGGTTTCGCAGGATAAGATAGTGATCGGCTGTATCATGCCACTGGTACCGGGCATTGCCTTTACGACCTCCATCCGTGATTTCTATAATAGTGATTATCTGTCAGGTGTGATCCATCTTTTGGACGCGCTTTTGACTGCGCTCTTTATTTCGGTTGGCGTTGGACTGACAATCTATATTTTTCAGAGTTTGGGAGGTGTTATGTCATGATTGGGACGATTTTTTTGCATTTTATCATTGCTATGATTGCGACGTTAGCCTTTGCCGTTCTGTTTCAAGCACCCAAATCAGAATGGGGTTTATGTGGATTGACAGGCGGTGTGGGCTGGTTTGTCTATGAATATCTGCATTTACAGCAGGGCTGGCATCTGATGTTGGCAACGATCGTGGCAACGCTGGCCTTGACGTTGCTTTCACGCTCTTTCGCGGTACTTCGCAAGCATCCGGCAACGGTATATCTGCTGTCAGGTATTTTCCCCTTGGTACCTGGAGCCGGCATTTATTACACCGCGTTTTATCTGATCAGCGGTAATATGGAAATGTTTTCAATCAAAGGAACTGAGACAGTCGAGACGGCAGGGGCAATTGTCATCGGTATCATACTTGCGATGGGACTTCCGCAGACATGGCTCAACCATCTGAAAAAGAAGGAAAAGAAAGCAATATAAAGGCTAAGAAAAGCGCCGGAGATCAAAAGTCTCCGGCGTTTTCCCATGTTGCGCCACCATCAGTAGAAACATATTTTACACCGGTGGTATCGCCAGCTTCCGGCCTTGCTAAAACGACCAACTGGTCTTTATCTTTTCGTGGCATATCAAAGTAGAATTCACCGGTTGTAGCACCTGGAAATTCTATTTTTGTAAAAGTTTTCCCACCATCTGTTGTCCGATAAAGGTTGGACCAATCCTGTCCTGCACATGTCAGTCCAATGATGCCATTGTTCTCATCATAAAAAACAAGACCTTCGCTGACACCAATATTTCCGACAAAAGGATCTTCGTTGATCATCTCCCATGTGTTCCCGCCATCTGTTGTTTGCTGTAAGCCATAAAATCGGCTTCCTGCAGCAGCATCTAAAATCTTAAATCTCCAACCCATTTGTTCTGTGAGATAAAAATATTGTATACCGTCTTCGTCGGTATAGCATTTGCCAATTTCTGAGGATGTTTCAGTAGAATCATCCGTTAGTTCCTGTTCTTTTTGTTCCTGCCAAGAAGTGTATTTGGGGTTGGCGATATAACGAACTGGTGTAACCGTATCAAGCTCTGGCATGTGTAAGGATACTTCATATCCTTTTACAGAGCCACCGGCATTTAACTTTTGGATTTCGGAGCTATCTCCGGAAACCGCAACGAGACCATCTTTTATTTCAAAAGAACGATTTCCTAAATATAGTAATTGGTAGGAGGAGACATCATAATCTTGTTCCCACGCAGCCACTTGTTCTTTCCAGTTGGCTAGTGCAAGCACATCAATCATAGGAGACAGTAATGCGTCTGTATCAAAATCTGCCGATGCATACCCATCCATATTAACATCAATTTTTTTGCTTTTTTTGGCATCGTAACTGATTAAATAGGTGCGTGTTTGATCGCTTCCATCTTTTCCATATAAGAAACCTTTGATTGCACTTATTTTCCCAGTACCATCAAAATCTACAGTAAATTGTTCTGCAATATAGAGTTTTTCCGGAAGGTTTAATGCGGCATTCAAGTCATCCAGAATGCCTTCTATACCTGTGTCAAAAATATTCGTATGTGTCAAAGTAACTTCACGTGTGTGTATCAAATCCTGAATCTTCCAGGATAATTTGCCATTATAAGGAATGGCAGAGTAGATGATGCTGGATGCGAAAAGAATGGTTGCACCGATCACGGTCATCAATTTCACCAGGAATGCTGTTTTGCTTTTGACCTTTGGCGTATCTGTTATGAACAGGTAGATTAGGGCAGCGCAAAATACCAGAAGTCCCAGCAACATCCAGAGCAAGTGTCTTTTGACGCCACCATAGCGGCATAGGACACTCAGGTGGTAGAAATTAAAAATATAACATAGGATCATCAGGCTTTCTGCGCCCAGTCTTTTATTTTTCATGGAAAACTCCTTTGTTTTTGTCTAGCATTACATCTCTATTACTTATAACACCAATAAAAAAAGAAGTAAATCCGCTTCACGAATATTTCATAATAACCGGGAACAAATATTAGGATATTGACAAAATGAAAGATGATTCATATAATTATCAATGGTAATTATCAGTGGTAACTATATGAGGACAGAAAAAATGGAGATAAAAACGATCAAAGCGATGTTTGATGCCTGTTACCAGGCGAAGCGGGTGCGGGAGTTGCTTCCACCACTGCCTGAGGGGGTCAGTCCATCTTATATTCATTATTTAGATACGATCACTATGCTGGAGAAAAAGGGAATACATGTCAAGGTTTCTGACATCAGCGAGGCTTTATCTATCCCTCGTCCGGGCGTGACGCGTACGGTCAAGGAGATGGAAAGCAGAGGCTATCTGCACAAGCAGAGTTCCGAAAGTGATGGCAGGATCACCTATCTTTCGCTTACCGAGGCAGGAAAAAGTTTGTTAAAAAAATATGACAGGCAGTATTTCCGCCAGATCCAGCCATTTTTTGATGGCATTACAGAAGAAGAAGCAGACAATATGATCCGGACCATCGAAAAGATGTATGAGATCATGGCAGAGAGGAGCATTACAATCGATGAATGATAGAGCAGATTTTACACAGGGAAGTATTTTAAAAAAGTTATTTTGGTTTATGCTGCCTATTTTGGGAGCCCTGGTTTTACAGGCAGCTTATGGTGCAGTCGATTTGCTTGTAGTGGGACGGTTTGGCTCAACCGAGGGACTTTCTGCTGTATCGACCGGTAGTCAGGTCTTAAATCTTGTCACTTTTGTGGTGACGCAGCTTGCCATGGGTGTTACGGTTCTGATCGCAAGATACTTGGGAGAAAAGAGAGAAGAATCCATTGGTTCTGTCCTTGGCGGAGCTGCCGCTGTGTTTATCGTGGTATCGGGGATACTTTTTATCCTTTTGGTACTTCTTGCAAGACCGATCTCTGTTCTCATGCAGGCACCACAGGAGGCACTTACACTTACCGCGTTTTATGTCCGTATTTGTGGTTGCGGTATTTTCTTTATTGTGGCATATAATCTGCTTGCTGCGGTTTTTCGTGGATTGGGAGACAGCAAGTCTCCGCTTCTTTTTGTCTTTATCGCATGTATTGTTAATATTGTAGGAGATCTGGTCTTTGTGGCAGTTTTACACATGGATGCGGCCGGCGCGGCATTGGCAACGGTCATGGCACAGGCGGTCAGTGTTGTTTGTGCAATCGGTTTGCTTGTTAAAAAGAAACTGCCTTTTACAGTGCAAAAGTCTGATTTTGGATTCAACCTTCAATGTAGAAAATTTCTGTCGATAGGCCTGCCATTGGCTTTGCAGGAATTTTTGACCCAGCTTTCCTTTCTTGCCCTTTGTGCCTTTGTCAATCGTCTGGGACTTGAGGCTTCTTCGGGTTATGGCGTGGCATGCAAGATTGTCAACTTTGCTATGCTGATTCCAAGTTCTCTCATGCAGTCTATGGCATCTTTTGTCTCACAAAATGTGGGCGCCGGCAATCAGAAGCGTGCCAAGAAAGCCATGTTTACGGGCATTGGTATAGGACTTGCCTTTGGATGTGTGGTATTTGCGCTAGTGATGTTAAAGGGAGATATGCTGGCAGGTATCTTTACTACAGATTCGGCAGTCATTGCCAATGGTTTTGCTTATCTTAAGGGCTTTGCGCCGGAGACGATCTTAACGGCTGTTCTCTTTTCTATGATTGGTTATTTTAACGGTAACAACCAGACTTTCTGGGTCATGGTACAGGGCTTGGTGCAGACTCTCCTGGTACGTCTGCCATTTGCCTATATCATGAGCATCCAACCAAACGCCAGCCTGACGAAAATCGGGCTTGCGGCACCGGTATCAACGACCGTCGGTATTGTTTTAAACCTGATTTTTTATCAGTATCTGAACCGGAAAAAGAAAACGGGTGTGTGAAAAATTTTTTTCACACACCCATTCTTTACCTTTTATATGTCTGACACATCCTAGTTTACATGAATATGTTCTCTGGATTTCTCAGCAATTTCAGCTTTGATTTTTTCAACGAATTCGTCTAATGGAAGCACAGTTGTTTCTTTTTCGCCATGAAGACGGAAGGAAACTGTGCGGTCATCTTTTTCGTTGAAGCCAACAACGAGAAGATAAGGAACCTTCTGTACCTGACCTTCACGCATACGATAACCAAGCTTTTCTGCACGATTGTCAAGTTCTACACGGACACCTGCATCTGCAAGAGCGTCTACGATTTCCTGTGCGTAAGCATTCAAGTCGTCATCGTCTGTCTTGACTGGCATAACGCGAGCCTGGATAGGAGCAAGCCATGTAGGCAGATTTCCCTTTGTTTCTTCAAGGATGTATGCCATGAAGCGATCCAAAGAACCGAGGATGGCACGATGAAGTACAACAGGTGTCTGCTTTTCGCCGTTGCTGTCGATGTAGTAAAGATTGAATTTAGCAGGTAAGCAGAAATCAAGCTGACATGTAGACAGTGTGATTTCATTACCGATTGCCGGCTGTACATTTACGTCAAGTTTAGGACCATAGAAAGCAGCTTCTCCAATTTCTTCTGTGTATTCAATGCCAATGCTGTTTAATACGTCGCGGAGAGCATCCTCTGCTGTGTTCCACATCTCATCATCATCATGATACTTTTCTTTGTTTTCCGGATCACGAAGAGAGAGCACACAACGATAGTTGGTAATGCCAAAATCTTTATACGTATCAAAAATCAAGTTTACAACGCTTGTAAATTCTTCTTTGATCTGTTCCGGAGTAACAAATAAATGCGCATCGTTCTGGCAGAAGTGACGGCCACGTTCGATACCCTTTAAAGTTCCACTGGACTCATAACGGAAGTCGTGCGCAATCTCACCAATACGGATTGGAAGATCCTTGTAAGAATGTCTTCTGTTTGCATAGATCATCATATGATGTGGGCAGTTCATTGGACGAAGCACGAAGGATTCGCCTTCCATTTCCATTGGAGGGAACATGTTTTCTTTGTAGTGATCCCAGTGACCAGAGGTCTTGTAAAGATTAACAGTACCAACACAAGGTGTCATAACATGCAGATAGCCCAGTTTTCTCTCTTTTGCTTTAATATAATCTTCAAGTTCCTGCCAAATGGTATATCCCTTTGGTAAGAACATAGGAAGACCACGTCCTACGAGATCGTCTACCATGAAAAGATTCATATCTTTTCCGATTTTTCTGTGATCTCTTTCTTTTGCCTCTTCCAGTAACTGTAAATGTGCATCTAACTCTTCCGGTGTTGGGAAACAAACACCGTAGATACGCTGCAGCATTTTGTTTTTGCTGTCGCCCTTCCAATATGCACCGGAGTGGCGGATTAATTTAAAATATTTGCAGAGCTTTACATTGTCTACGTGAGGTCCACGACAAAGGTCTGTGAAATCGCCCTGATCATAAACGGTGATATTGCCATCTTCCAAATCGGAAATCAGATCAATTTTGTATGGGTCATCTTTGAACAATTCTAAAGCTTCGTCTTTCGAAATTTCACGACGCATAATCTTTTTGCCGGATTTGATGACTTTCTTCATTTCCTTTGTGATTGCTTCAATATCTTCATCGCGGATGACATCATCGCCAAGGTCGATATCATAATAGAAACCTTCTGCGACAACTGGTCCAACCCAGAACTTAGCCTGTGGGTAAAGATGCTTGATTGCCTGTGCCATGACATGGGCACATGAGTGGTTCAGCGTATTCAGACGCTCGTCTTCTTTGAAATTTACCATTTTCATTCTCCTTTTCATTTTTAGTATGAAAAAAGCACCCATAGACTGATACATCATCTAAGGGTGCTTGCACACGGTTCCACCTTAATTTTTACTCTTGCAGCCTGTAACGGGGCTATCCGGTAACGCTTCGGAATCATCCTTCTACGTACAGCTTCGAAGTGGTTTTCATGTAATCCGTTTCTAAGGAACTTCCAGCAAATGTTCCTCTCTCTGTGAGAACCTGACTGCACTACTCTCTTCATCATTGCTTTTATGGGTACTATTCATTTCTAAATCTGCTTCATTATAGTATAATAATGGCGGAAATTCAATGGATTTTTAAAAAGTGGAAAAATTTTAAAGTTTTTTGTAACGAAATAGGAGAAACATCGTCTAACCTATGAAAAAAAGGAAAGGAAGGTGAAAAAGACTGGATACCGAGAAGCTATATCGAACGTATTTTATGAAGGTGTACTCGTATGTGATGAATATCGTAAAAAATCCTGCTGCAGCAGAAGAAATCACGCAAAATACCTTTGTGAAAGCAATGACTACAAAAAGTGAATACGAAGGGTCATCCAGCCCATACACATGGTTGTGCGCTATCGCAAAAAATCAGTGTTATGATTACTTCCGTAAGAATGGCAGAGTTGCAGATGCTGTGGAACCAGAGCAGGAGGCAGTGCATGCTTCGGATGTGACGGAAGATTTTGTCGCACGTGAAACTTCGTTGTCCATTCATCGGATTTTGCATGATATGGAAGAACCATATAAAGAAGTGTTTGAACTTCGTGTTTTTGGAGAATTGTCATTTGCGGAAATTGCTTCGATATTTCGAAAAACAGATAGTTGGGCGCGCGTGACGTATCACCGTGCAAGAATAAAAATAAAAGAGAGGTTAGAAGAAGATGAGTAATATAGAACAAAAATTACCTTGTGAGGTAGTACAGGATATTTTACCACTCTATCATGATGGTGTGTGTAGTGGTGCAAGCCGCAAGATGGTAGAAAACCATTTGCAGGAATGCCATACATGTAAAACACTGTTGCAGGAAATGGATGAGACGGAGATGGATATGGCACTTGCGGGCGAGACAAAAGAAGTGCTGGAACACCATGCAAAAAGGGAGCGTACGTTGGCATATAAGACAGCAGTCGTTATTGCAGGACTCTTATTGCTGCCAATTATCATCGCGCTTCTCATGACACTTCCGGGCTATTCTGATTTAAAGACGGATGCAGCCATCATGGCATCCATGCTTTTGATCGCCGGGTTTACGGTGGTCCCGCTTTTGTCCCGCGGAAAGAAACTGGCAAAGACGATCGGTGCTTCGACCGCAGCCCTGATCCTTTTGATTTTTATTGTGGAAATGTTTTTTGACCATGGCAACTGGATTACGTTTGGCGAGATTGCCTGCTCAACGATGTTTGGCCTTTCTCTGATACTTGCTCCATTTGTGGTAAAACAGTTAGATTTGCCGGAAACGCTGGTGAACCAGAAAGCACTTCTGACAGTGGCATGGGATACCATCTGGTTTTATTTGATGATGGTTATGTTTGCTATCGATAATCCGATTTATACGCAGGATCTTTTCCTGCCTGGTACATTTTTTGTTGCTCTTGGCTGGGCAATCTTTTGCGATTATCGTTATTTACCGGGGAACGGCTGGATGAAGACAGCAGTTTTATCATTGTTGATTGGCATCTGGGGAACGATTGGAAATGCTCTCGGCTGGGTATCCATTTCTTTGGTTACGGAAGAAGGTGGAAAGAAAATGGAAACGCCGCTTGCACTTGGCGGTTGGATTCTGGGAGTGACCATAGGGTTTGCCGTACTTTTCTTTATCATCGGGCTCATTCGTCAGAGCGTGCAAAGAAAACGACAGTAGAAAAGTCATGCATTGCTATTTGTCTCGGGTCTGCGTATAATAAAGACAGACACAAAGGAAAACGAGAGGAGAATCAGGACATGATAGATCAAAATTGTGCATACTGCGTAGAGGGAGAACTGGTCGATGCGTTTGGCATCAAGATCTGTGAACTTCCGACTTCCAAGGTATATTTATTTAAGGAGCAGAGCCATCCGGGTAGAGTGATCGTTGCACATAAGAAGCATGTGAGTGAACTGGTGGAACTCACACCGGAAGAAAGAGCAGCTTATATGGAGGATATTGCAAAGGTAGCAAATGCGATGCATGAAATTTTTCATCCGGATAAAGTGAATTATGGCGCTTATGGTGATACAGGACATCATTTGCATTTTCATCTGGTGCCAAAGTATGAAAATGAATATGAGTGGGGTGGCGTGTTTGCCATGAATCCACAGTTGAAAACATTGACGGACGAGGCGTATGCTGACATGGTAGAAAAATACCGTAAGGCACTTGCATAAATAGAATTGATCTTAAAAAGGCGTGGGAGTGAACATCCTACGTCTTTTTTTCAACAAAATACGCAAAATATTGCAAAAAATAACAAATTATTGGTAGTATGACAGAACAAATTGTTATTATAATGAATGTAAAGAAATAAATAATGGAGGAGGCAGCACTTATGGAATTAATGGAATATGAAAAGAAACATACGGAAGCAGTGAAAAAATCGCTTGCAGAATGTACGGTTCTTTTGAAAAAAGATGGTACATTCCCGTTAGAACAGCCGGGAAAAATTGCTGCATTTGGCAGTGGTGTGCGATATACCGTAAAGGGAGGTACCGGCTCTGGAGAAGTAAATTCACATTATGCCGTCAATATAGAAGAAGGTTTAAAACAGGCAGGATTTGAGATTACAACAGGAGCCTGGCTGGATGCGTATGACCAGACACGTATCGAAGCAAAGGAAGCTTTTATAAGACAGATGAAAGCAGAGGCAAAAGCCGCACATCAAAATGTTATGATGTATGCTATGGGCAAAGCTATGCCGGAACCGAATTATGAAATTCCTTTGGAGGGCGAAGGGGATACAGCTATTTATGTTTTATCCCGCATTTCCGGAGAAGGCAACGATCGTCCGGTAGAAGAAGGCGATATCAAATTATCGGCAAGTGAAAAACGTGACATACTTGCATTGAATGCACAGTACAGCAAGTTTATGCTGGTTCTCAATGTTGGTGGTGTTGTTGATTTGTCTGATGTCATGGATGTAAAGAATATTCTTGTTCTGTCACAGTTGGGGGTAGATACGGGAACTGCGCTGGCAGATATTTTGCTTGGTAAGCAGAATCCATCTGGCAAGCTGACCACTACGTGGGCGGCATGGGATCAATATGTTTCTATGGATGATTTTGAAGATATCAATCATACAGCATACCATGAAGGTATTTACGTGGGATATCGCTATTTTGATACCTTTGATAAAAAAGAACTGTTCCCATTTGGTTATGGACTTTCCTACACAGAATTTACTGTAGAACCGGCTGGCGTGAGTGTAGAGGGGGAAGAAGTTACGGTTAGTGCCTGTGTGACAAATACCGGAAAATTTTCCGGAAAACAGGTTGTGCAGGTCTACGTTTCCGCTCCTTATGGCAAACTGGATAAGGCATATCAGGATCTGTGCGGTTTTGTAAAGACTGGGGAATTGGCACCGGGAGAAAAGCAGGAAGTCAGTGTATGCTTCAAACTTTCTGATTATGCATCTTATGAAGAAGAAAGTGCATCTTATATTCTGGAAAAAGGCAATTATATTGTCCGTATGGGTACAAACTGCAAGGAAACTCAGCCGATTGCTCTGCTTCATTTAGAGGAAACAGTTACAACATGTGAGGCAAAGAATGTGTTGGGAACACCTGGTTTTACAGATCTTCGTGCAGAAGAAAAAGAAGCAGAAAACATTCCGGCAGATGTTGCTGTATTTGCTATTGCGGCAGACGTTTTTGCAAAGAAGACAGTGAACTATGATGATGACACAAAAGATGAAATTTTACCGGAAGTAGAAGCATTATCTGTGGAAGAAGCAGCACTTATGAATATCGGCGGCTTCAATCCGAATAAGGGTGGCTTGGCATCTGTGATCGGAAATGCCAGTACACAGGTTTGTGGTGCAGCAGGGGAAACTACGCAGTATGTGAAAGATTTTCCATCGCTTGTCATGGCAGATGGGCCTGCGGGATTGCGTCTGGCAAAAGAATATTACAAAGATGAAAAAGGAGCACATGCAATTGGTCAGTCTGCTGTTCCAGAAAGTTTTTTGGATTATATGTCAAAGCCAATGATTTTCTTTATGAATTTGTTTACTGGCGGAAACAAAGGTCCAAAAGAAGGAAACAAAATTAAGTACCAGTATTGTACAGCAATTCCAATTGGAACCGCGATTGCGCAGTCTTTCAATACGGAATTGGCAGAAATGTATGGTGATATTGTCGGCAGTGAAATGGAGATGTTCGGCGTGCATTTATGGCTGGCTCCGGCACTTAATATTCATAGATCCATTCGATGTGGACGAAATTTTGAATATTTTTCAGAAGATCCACTTATCTCTGGCCTTATGGCAGCTGCAATTACAGAAGGTGTACAAAAACATCCGGGCTGCGGAACGACCATCAAGCATTATGCAGCCAACAATAAAGAGTTAAACCGCTATACAAATGATAGTCAGGTGTCGGAAAGAGCTATGCGTGAAATTTATACAAAGGGATTTGGTATTTGTGTGAAAAAGGCACAACCACATGCAGTTATGACATCGTATAATCTTTTGAATGGAACGCATACAGCAGAACATAAAGGTTTGATAGAGGATATTCTTCGTGCAGAATATGGATACGAAGGTATTGTTATGACGGACTGGGTCATTTCTATGATGACAGAAAAAAGTGGAATACACCGGAATTCCAAAGCGCGATTTGTTGCAGCAGCAGGCGGCGACCTTTTTATGCCGGGTGGAAAGAAAGATTATGAAGATCTTTTAGCCGGTATCAAAGAGGGTGATGTCAGCGAAAAGCAAGTGAAGATCAATGCATCACGTGTGCTTAAGATGGCAAGAAAATTAGTGATAAAATAAAATATAATAAGAAAAGGGAGTCGGCAGCAACACCATAACATGTGGTGTGCTGCCGGCTCCCATTTTTATTATTTGGAATGGAACTATTGGATTTCTCCATTCTTATGACGTTTGAAGAAGTCCTTTGTCTCTGCAACAACAATGCCATTTAAAGCAAAGAGCGCAATCATATTTGGCAGAGCCATCAGTCCGTTAAAGATATCGGCGATGGTCCATACAGCACTTACTGTCATGTATGGTCCGATAAATACAGCAAAAATATAAATCCAGCGGAAAACCTTAACGGCTTTCATATTACCACCGGTCAGATATTCTAAGCAGCGTTCACTGTAATAATCCCATCCGAGAATGGTCGTGAATGCAAAGAAGACAAGGCAAAGCATAAGAATAAAAGAACAGAACTTTGCCGGGAACGGCAATCCCGTCTGGAAAGCATAGGTGGTAACGGCAACGCCTTCTAGACCTTCTACCTGCCATGCACCGGTCAGTACGATGGAAAGTCCGGTTAATGTACAGATGATAATGGTATCAATAAAGGTGCCAGTCATGCTGACAAGTCCCTGACGTACCGGTTCTTTTGTTTTTGCGGCAGCAGCGGCAATTGGTGCACTACCAAGACCGGCTTCGTTGGAAAAGATACCACGGGCAACACCCTTTTGCATTGCCACGAGCATACTGCCGACGACACCACCGGTGACGGCCTTTGGTGTAAAGGCAGCTACAACAATTGTTTTAAAGGCAGCTGGAACAGCAGAGATATTGCAAATAACTAAAATCAGGACAAAGACAATATAGATGACAGCCATAAAAGGTACAATAACCTGGCTGACACTTGCAATACGTTTTACCCCACCGATTAAAACAGCAGCTACACAGAATGCCAGTATCAGAGAAGCGATGACAACAGCCCAGGAATATTCTCCTAGGAAAGGGAAAAGTTTTACGGTATGTGCATCTGTTGGATCAAAGAAATTGTGGACAGCAGATGAAATACCATTTACCTGGCTGAAAGTACCGATACCAAAGAGTCCAACGCACATGCCAAAGAATGCAAACATCTTGGCAAGCCAGGTCCATTTTTTACCCATGCCCTGCTCGATATAGTAAAAGGGTCCGCCAAGACTGTGTCCGTCCGGGGCTACCACGCGATATTTAACGGCAAGCAGTCCTTCGGAATATTTGGTTGCCATACCAAAGAAGGCAGCAACAATCATCCAGAAGAGTGCTCCAGGACCACCGGCACAAACCGCTGTTGCGACACCGACAATGTTACCGGTTCCAATGGTTGCGCTTAAGGCAGTACAAAGTGCAGAGAAACTGGAAATTTCTCCATGACCGTCATCTTCATTTTTTACCATCCATTTTAATGCAAGGGGAAGTTTACGGATTTGTAAAATGCCAAGGCGTACCGTTAGCAATAAGCCGCCGGATAGAATGAGAACCATGAGGGGAACGCCCCATACAAAGTCATCCACGGCTACAAGAAAGTTATTGATTACATTCCACATTTTTGATACCTCTTTCGTTTTAATAGGGGATGCAAAATTCTTGTGGAGAGACTGGATAGAACTATCAGACATCATTGGTCTGCACAGGATATGCATACACAATGACTGATTTAGATAACATGATAGCTTCTCTGTCCGCTTGCCTGAGAGATTCCTGTACATAAGAATGTACATGTTGCACCTTCGGCCCCCGGCTCGTTGTGTCCGGGTGTCTCCAGAGAGTCGATCCATTTACAGTTGCACCGGCGCGGCCGGCACCTGAGAGTTTTACTCCTTCGGTAGACATTGCTGTCGTTTTCCTGCAAACTTCATCTCGAAAATTGCTCCATTCATTAATATATAGGTTCTTTATAGGGATTTCAATAGTTTGAACATAATTTAAGAATTTGTTTATGGATTTTTTATTGCGAAATAGGGTGCTATGCTTTATTCTGAAGGTAAAATATGACAATAAGGAGCGTAGCGTTTTATGATGACATTTCCTCAGGATAATGAGACAGAAGCAAGGATAAAGGGACTGAGCACAGAGGAAGTACAGGAGAGAATTCGTCAGGGGAAAGATAACCGTGCCGATGTGGGAACGGGACTTACGACGGGGGAGATTATACGCTCCAATACATTTACCTATTTCAACTTTATTTTTCTTATTATAACGATTCTGCTGTGTCTGGTAGGGTCTTTTCGCAATCTGACTTTTTTGCCGATTATTATTGCGAATACCTGTATTGGTATTTTTCAAGAGATTCGTGCAAAACATACCCTCGAAAAAATGAGTATATTAAATGCACCCCATGCGATGGTTGTGCGTGATGGACAGATAAACCGCGTGGCATCGGAAGAATTGGTACAAGACGATGTCATTGTATTGCGTGCCGGTGATCAGATTTGTGGAGATGCGGTTGTTGTATCAGGAGAAATCATGGCAAACGAGTCTCTTTTGACAGGAGAATCAGATGAAATTAAAAAGAAGCAGGGAGCTTCTCTTTTGTCCGGAAGTTTTGTTGTATCCGGTGAATGTTATGCAAAACTGACGCATGTAGGAGCGGAATCCTATATTTCTAAATTATCCATGGAAGCGAAGGCAATGGAGCGCTCGGAACAATCAGAAATGATTCGCTCTATCAACCAGCTGGTGAAGTGGGTGGGGATTGCCATTATACCGATTGGTATTATCCTGTTTGCGCAGAGTTATTTCTATAATGAAGAGACGGTGGCCCGCAGTGTGACTGCAGCAGTGGCAGCTGTGCTCGGAATGATACCGGAGGGACTGTATTTGCTGGCAACTGTAGCCTTGGCGCTGGGAACCATACGTCTGGCATCAAAAAAAGTTCTATTGCATGATATGAAAAGTATTGAAACCTTAGCGCGTGTAGACGTTTTATGCGTAGACAAAACAGGAACGATTACAGAACCGGGCATGCAGGTGTCTCACATCCTGTGGCGCAGACAGGTTATGGAAAAAGATGTGGATGCGCTGCAAAAAAGCACCACAGAGATGTGGACAAAAGTACAGTTACAGGAAAAATTGGCAGATTATGTGATGGCATCGATAGATCATAATGCCACAATGGACGCCTTACAGGTTGCAGTGAAAAAAATGAGCGATATTTCTGCACAAAGAAAAAAACCACTCCATGTGGAACCTTTTTCGTCTGCACACAAATATGGCAGTATGCAATTTGAGGATGGCACGTATATATTAGGGGCGCCTGAATTTGTAATGAAAGAGGCGTATGACGGGATTGCAGAAGAAATAACGCCATATATAGAAAAAGGATATCGTGTCCTCCTTTTTGCGAAAAAAGAAAAAGAAATAATACAGCCACTGGGTTATGTTACGTTATCCAATCCAATACGTGCCAATGCCAAAGAGACATTTTCTTATTTTAAAGAGCAGGGAGTAGCCATTCGTGTTATCTCAGGAGATAATCCGAAAACCGTTTCTGAAGTGGCAAGACGCGCAGGCATTGAAGGAGCAGAGAATTATGTGGATGCGACAACATTAGATACCAAAGCGAAGATTCAGAATGCAGCAGAACGTTATACGGTGTTTGGAAGAGTGACTCCGAAGCAAAAACAGCAGTTGGTTAAGGCATTGCAGCAGGCGGGGCATATGGTAGCCATGACAGGGGATGGCGTGAACGATATCTTAGCTATGAAGGATGCCGACTGCAGTGTTGCCATGGCATCGGGAAGTGACGCGACAGCGCAGGCAGCACAGGTGGTGTTGCTGGATTCAGATTTTGCAAAAATGCCGTCAGTGGTCTTTGAGGGACGACGCGTGGTGAATAATATTGGACGTTCTGCAAGTCTGTTCTTGGTCAAAAATATATTCTCATTGCTGATGGCAGTATTCTCAGCTGTGTTTATGATTACGTATCCACTCGAGCCATCGCAGATTTCATTGATTAGTATGTTTACGATAGGTATTCCGGGATTTTTACTTGCCTTAGAACCAAACCGTGACCGTATTCAAGGCAATTTTATGCGAGGTGTATTGGTGCGTGCCCTACCGGCAGGGCTGACCGATGTAGTTGCGGTTGGAGCTTTGGTGGTATGCGGACAGGTATTTTCGTTACCTGCAGAAGATATTGCGACAGCGGCAACGTTACTGTTATGTGTGATCGGCTTTATGATTCTGATTAAGATATCGCAGCCGATGAGTGGTGTGAAGTATGCGATTGTGATAGGAAATATGGTAGGTTTGATTTTTGCAGGAATCTTTTGTCATCAGCTGTTTGCACTGAGTGCCATGTCTAAGGTATGCGTTCTTCTGATGGTGGTATTTGGATTTGCAGCAGAATCGTTATGGCGTTATCTTTCACTGTTAATTGAAAAAATTGACAGTAAAATTTAGACGATATATAATAGATGTTTACAAAAAGAGACATACTATGTTTATAGATTATTGCAGGAAAGGATATGAGATTATGGTTAAGAAGATTACAAATAATGATATGAGTGAAATCCTGACAGAAAAGATCGCGGTCGTTGATTTTTCAGCAACATGGTGTGGACCTTGTCAGATGCTGGCACCGGTCGTGGATGCATTGGCAGAAGAAATGAGTGGTGAAGTTGCATTTTATAATGTAGATGTGGATGCAAATCCGGATTTGGCGATGAAATATCATGTGATGAGCGTGCCATCTCTTCTTTTGTTTAAAGATGGTAATCTGGCAGGACAGACCGTCGGATATCAAGGGGTTAACGAATTAAAAGCATTCATTGCAAACAACTAGGGGGATCGTACTATGATGGATAAATTAAAAAGTATTAAATTAGATGTGACCTTAGCAGCGGTATTAAGTGTTGTACTTGGCGTATTACTTGTAATATGGCCGGGAACGGTTATTGCTGTATTGGCACGTGTGATAGCAATTATTTTAATGGGATCCGGTATTGTTGCACTGATTCCGCGTTTGTTGGATGAAGTCAAAAGTGTGACGTCCATTATCGTTTCCCTTTTGATCACATTGATTGGTCTTTGGATGTTTTTAAGTCCGCAGGCGGTAGCTTCGATTATTCCGATTGCCATTGGTGTGCTTTTAGTGGTACATGGTGTACAGGATTTGGCGCTTGCCCTTGAGGGTAGAAGAACAAAGGCACATAACTGGTGGAGTATTCCATTGATGGCAATTTTAAATATTGTACTTGGAATTCTTTGCATCTGTAATGCATTTGGGCTGGTAAAACTTGGTATGATCTTAATTGGTATTATGCTGATATACGATGGCATTTCGGATATGTTCATCGTACATAAAGTCAATAAGGCATCAAAAGAATTTGTGGATTCTACGATTATTCACGAAGAGAATATTGATGATTATGTATAAAAAGGTTGGCAGATAATTCATGAGACAAATGGAGTTTAAGATGGAAAGACAAAATCTGGTGGAAGTAGGACAGATTTTGTCAGTGACAGAGAGTAAACTACCAAATTCCTATTACTATACGCTTGAACATGCGTATGCAATGTCGGGAAATTATACGACATTGGAACGTTTACAATCGAGAGAAGGCAAAGTTGTAGATATCAAAGAGACGCCGAAGGGCTTTTTTGTAACTATGGAATTTGATGAGTAAGGGGTAAGACAATGCGGTATGTTCCAGCAGATCAGTTGCAGTCGGGGATGGTTTTAGGTCAGGGATTGCATGATGCGTCCGGACGTATGCTTTTAGCAGCGAATACATCTTTGACGAGCGACAATATTACATACATAAAATTTTTAGGAACGGCAGGAGTTTATATCGATGATGAAATCACGCGAGATATTCAGCTGTCAGGGGCAGTGCGCCCGGAAGTAAAAAGTGAGGCTGTTTCGATCATTCAACAGTTCTTCTGTAAATCTACCGAAGATGCGGAAGTGGATGTAGAGGAACGTCTGGTGCGTCTTGTGGTGGAAAATGTGGTGAATGACGTTCTTTCGAATGAAGACGTCATGTACAATATGGTGGATATCAAAACCTATAATGATTACACCTATTTTCACTCCATGAATACGGGCGTTATGGCAGGAATCCTTGGTGTAAAGATGAATTTGCCGGAAGAAGATTTGCATGATTTAGTGACGGCAGCTTTTTTACATGACATCGGAAAGGTTTTTGTCTTGCCGGAACTTGTGAATGCACAGCGAAAGCTCACACCGGCAGAGGAAGAAGAGATGAAAAAGCACGCATGGGCGGGCTATGAATATCTTCGGAAAGATTTCTCTTTTGGAGAGCGTGTCAATGAAACGGTGTATCAGCATCATGAATGGTACAATGGTGGAGGATATCCCAATCATTTAAAAGGCAGAGAATTGTCACGTCATGCGAGAATATTAAAGGCAGCAGACGTATATGATACCATGACTTCACAACGACCAGGCTATAAATCATATCAGCCGGCGGAGGTAATTGAGTATATTATGTCTCGTACGGGGATGGAGTTTGATCCGAAAGTGGTTGAGACAATGGTGGCAGGGTTCTGTATTTATCCGGTGGGAAGTGAAGTGGTTTTATCGGATGGCAGACATGCAGTCGTTGTGGAAAATCATCCTGGTTTTATACAAAGACCAACGGTTCGGTTGCTTGAGACAGGAGAAGAAATCAATCTGCGTGGAGATAGAAACGCATATAATATTACCATTGTAAAGTTGATGGTTTAGGAGAGTGTATGACAAATCAGGGCAAGAACGGAATCGATGTGATTCTTGCGGAAAGTCTGAAAGAATTAAGTAAGACAAGACCTATTGAAAAAATTACAATTAAAGAAATTACGGATAAGGCGGGCGTGATCCGTCCGACGTTTTATAATCATTTCCAGGATAAGTATGAATTATTGGAATGGATTGTGCGGGAAGATCTGATGGAGCCGGCGAAGCCCCTTTTTGATAATGGGTTATTGCGGGAGGGCATTACATTTTTGTTTACCGCAATGGAAAATGAACGCGAGTTTTATGAGAAAGCAATCCGATTAGAGGGACAGAATTCTTTTGTGGAAATGATGGAAAATGCAGTACAGGAGTTGATTCTGCAGCGGATGAACAAAGAAAAACTGTTGGAAAAGATAACATATACATGGCTGAGTCTGGATATGATTGCGCAATACTATGCCCAAATGGCATGTAGTGTGGCGGTGAAATGGATCAATGGTGGAATGCAGGTGCCGATACCGGAGCTGGTAGAGGTCTATGTCATCATGGCACAAAAATCAATGATTGAAATTATCAGTTGATTTATACATATTAAGCAAAATGTATAGTGTCTGGTTACAGTGATAAAGGTTTGCATATGTAATGAGGAGACCAGGTCTCTTATACTAAAATAGCGATTTCGCAGGAAATCGTAATTTGTTATGAAGTTGTTTGGTAGGAGGATTCCATGAATTGGATTGAAAATATATTAATCATTGCAGGTATCAGCCTTGATATTTTTGCTGCAATGGAGATTGAAGGCGCTATGCTTGCAGATGTGAAGCGTAAATCGCTTTTGATTGCATGTACGATTGTTACGCTATTGCAATTGATTTTTTTCTTCGGCGGATATTTCATCTGTTATGAATTAGAAAAATACCAGGTGATTAACGACGCACAGGAAGTTGGCTATATTGTGGCAACGATAGTCTTTGCACTCCTTGGTATACGCCTGATTGTCAAAGCAATCAAGCGGGAGTTTGTACAGGAAAAACGCAGAGATAATATTCGTGTCAGAGATTACATCAAAATTATTGCGATTACCAGTTTTTACACACTTTGTGCCGGATGTGTCTGCGGATTTGTTGGAACATCCGTTGTTATGATGGGGGTTGTTATTTTGGTTTGCTCCATTCTGGTTGTAGTATCTGGTATTTACACAGGATATCATTTTGGATTTGAATCAAAAACGGGAGCATATGTTGTGGGAGCACTACTTCTTTGGGTGGCAGGTGGAGAAATTCTACTTCGCAATGTAATGCATATGATATAAAAATAAGCCTGTATATGCGAAACAAAAGAAGTTGTTGCATATACAGGCTTTTATTATTTTATTTCGAAATTTTCAGGTGGTACAATGGTACTTTCGGCGGTATCTTCTGCTAACAGTTGTTGCAGATGATGCAGGATGCTTGGACCGAGCATCATGTTTTTGGAAGATACCTGGTCCATAAGATAGCGGATTTTATCTGTTTTGCCAAAAGCAAAGTAGCAGTCGCCAAGTAAAATATAGTTCTGACTGATGTCTGTACCGATGGCTACGCCAAATTCCAAGACACTGATGGCATCAGCCAGCTTTCCTTGCTGGATCAGTGCTGCACCATAATCTTTTAAGGTGATCGTCAGAAGATCAAAATCTTCGCCGATGGATTGCATCGTTGTCAAATTAGCAACACCGTATAATTCCTTGAGATCAGTATTGGTTTTTCCGGTAAGATTAAGAAGCCGTTTTTGGGATAAATCTTTTAAGGTTTCTTCTAATGCACAGATGCCAGCATCTTTTGAGAAACCCAGTGGAAATTTATCCAAAGGAATGGTAATATATTTAATGTTGTCAAGATCGGCAGAAGGAGCTGCATTTGCAGCAGCTTCCCGTTCCCAGAAAGCCTGGGTGTCGAGCTCTTGTTTACGATTAAGACTTTTATATCGGATGGCAAGAAAAACACCAAATCCGAGAAAAACAGCTAAAAAAGGAAATAACATACGTTTTACGTTCTACTTTCTAACAAATTATGAATGAGGTGAAAAAAAATGACATATTATAAACAGTCAAAAAAAAGAAGAATCGCATCTGCTATCGTTATCCTTGTAATCATTGGATGTATGGTTACTACGATGCTTCTTGCTTGTCTTCTTTAAAAAATATACTAAAACTACAGGATAACGTCAATGATATTTGTATTATTGGATATTGAAAAAAATAGTGCATGTAGTATAAAATGAACTCTGAACCGATTGAACAGAGACCAAAATGTGAGGTTATTTATGAATACAAGATTAAAAATGATTTGTGCAACATTTGGAATGGTATTAGGTATGGGAATGTTATACCCGGTACAGCAAGTGGCAGCAGAAGAAAATACAGAAAGCGCAGCGCAGGAGAACGCTGTGATTCCGGAGCATATTTCGATTTGTGGTACAGATGTATCTGGCATGAGTGTAGAGGAAGCGAATGCTGTTGTAAATCAATATGTAGACCAGTATGAGAATGTTAGCTTTACGTTGACAGCGGATGATAAGAGTATCAAAGCTGATGGAGATGATATAGGACTTTGTGCAAAAAATGCAGATGTAACGGAACGTGCGCTTCGTTACGGCAAAGAGGGAAATCTGATTGCCCGCTATAAAGCAAATGCAGATATGAAAGCAGGAAAGTCTAAGGATTTTGCGGTTTCCCTTACTTCAGACACAGCGACGGTAGAAGCATATCTGAACGAAAATAAGTCAGATCTTGTAACGGAAGCAGTGGATAATACCGTAAAGCTTGTAGATGGTAAGTTTGAATATGTAGAGGGGTCTGAGGGCGTAGCACTTATGACTGGAAAGTCAGCAGTAAAGATTGCAGATTTTATTTCTACCGATTGGGATGGAAAAGATGCTTCCATCGAGCTTTTGACAGAAAAAGATGAGCCAAGAGGTACAAAGGAAGAATTAGCTACCATTCATGATGTACTTGGATCTTATCATACAGATTTTGGAACCGTCATCAATGGTCGTACAAACAATATCAAAAACGGTGCAAGCCGATTAAATGGTCTGGTTATTTATCCGGGTGAGACGGTTTCTGTTTCAGAGGCAATTGGACCAACAACAGCAGAAAATGGATATTTCCCAGCAGGTTCTTATGAAAACGGAACGACAGTAGAGACGTATGGCGGAGGAATTTGTCAGGTGTCTACAACGCTTTATAATGCAGTCATCCGTGCAGAACTTGAGATTGTGACAAGAGCAGCACATTCTATGATTGTATCCTATGTAGAACCATCTATGGATGCTGCGATAGCAGATGGTATCAAGGATCTGCAGTTTAAGAACAATCAGGAAACACCGGTTTATATTGAAGGTTACACCAGTGGTGGTATCATTTACTTCAATATTTATGGTAAGGAGACAAGACCGGCGAACCGACGTGTTGATTTTGTCAGCGAAGTGACGAGTCAGACAGATCCTGAGAAAGAATATGTGCCGGTAGGCGATCAACCGGTTGGCTATATAGAGACGACCGTAAAGCCACATATTGGATATACAGCAAGACTTTGGAAGATTGTATATGAAAACGACGTGGAAGTGAGCCGGAAGGTATTTAATAACAGCAAGTATAATCCGTCTAAGGAAGTGATTGCTGTTGGTATAGGTGGCGCTACACCGGAGGCACAGGCAGCGATTGGTGCGGCACTTGAGACGAAGGATGATGCAACAATTCGTGCTACGGTTGCAAATTATACGCCAGAGGCACAGGCGGCAGCGGCACAGGCGGCGGCAGACGCAGCAGCAGCACAGGCAGCAGCAGCTGCAGCAGCACAACAGCAACAGCAGCAGGCACAGACGACTACAACGCCATCCACAGCGGGAACATCATCTGGCGCAACGTCTGGAACGACAGCAGGTACTACTGCAGGGGCGACATCAGGTACAGCACAGTAAATGATGTGTTGTGATAAATGAAACAAATAAGGATAATGCAACAAGGCTGCTTGGTTTCAAGCAGCCTTATGGTACATATATATAGGGAATAAAACAAGAGGATAGAACGAGGATGAAAATAGGCAAAGTTCCGGAAAACGTGTTAAAACGTTCTGTTATGAAACAACTGCATTACAAACGCGATGAAGTCGTTTTGGGACCGGGAATCGGAGAAGATTGCGCGGCATTAGCATTGGCAGAAGATGAAATTTTTGTGATGTCAACGGATCCGATTACCGGTACTGCTAAAGATATCGGAAAACTGGCAATTCAAATTACAGCAAATGATCTTGCCAGTGCAGGGGCAGAACCGATTGGCGTGTTGCTGACAATCTTACTTCCGGATGGAACAAGAGAAATTGCATTGAAGCGTATTATGGAACAGATGGAACTTGCCTGTAGAGAAGCAAAAATGCAGATTCTCGGTGGCCATACAGAGGTGACAGCGGTAGTGAATCAGCCGGTTGTAAATGTCGCCGGTGTGGCAAAAGCCAAAAAAGGAAAACTGATTTCTACGGCGGGAGCCAGAAGTGGCATGGACATTGTTGTTACAAAATGGATTGGTCTGGAAGGAACAATCATTTTTGCCAAAGAAAAAGAAGCGGAATTAAAAGAACATTTTCCGGCATCTTTTGTGGACACGGCAAAGGCATTCGATCAGTATCTGTCAGTAGTACCGGAGGCTGCAGTCGCCGTGAAGTCTGGCGTCGCGGCAATGCATGATGTCACAGAGGGTGGCTTGTTTGGTGCACTCTGGGAGATGGCAGAAGCATCCGGCGTTGGACTGGAAATTGATTTGAAGAAGATACCAATTCGTCAGGAAACGGTGGAGATCTGTGAATATTTTGATGTCAATCCATATGGGCTCATATCCAGTGGGATGATGCTGATGGCAGCAGAAGATGGAAATGCACTTGTGCATGCACTTAAAGAAGCTGATATCCCGGCAACAGTCATTGGAAAAGCAACAGATGGAAATGATCGTGTGATTGTCAGGGATGAAGAACGCAGATTTTTAGAGCCACCGAAGACGGATGAATTGTATAAAGTTTTATAATCGAGTGTGAGGAGAAATCAAATGAGAGAGAAGATTTTAAATTATATTGAGACGAATAGCAGAATTGACATTCATGATCTTGCTATTATGATGGGAACGGATGAAACAACCATCATGAATGAATTGGAAGAAATGGAACAGACGCACGTTATTTGTGGCTATCATACATTGATCAACTGGGAAAAGGCAGGAATTGAGAAAGTAACAGCAATGATCGAAGTACGCGTTACACCGCAGCGTGGCATGGGATTTGATAAAGTTGCGGAACGTATTTACAATTATCCGGAAGTTAATTCTGTATATCTTATTTCCGGTGGATTTGATTTTATGGTGACATTGGAAGGAAGAACATTGCGTGAGGTATCCGAGTTTGTATCGGATAAGTTATCGCCATTGGATTCTGTACTTAGCACCAAGACAAACTTTATCTTAAAGAAGTATAAGGATCATGGCACAATCATGGCAGAACAGCGCAAAGATGAGAGAGAGTTGGTGAGCTTATGAGAAACCCACTTTCAAAGACCATCGTAGGAATTGAACCTTCGGGTATTCGTAAATTTTTTGATATCGTCAGTGAGATGCAGGACGCGATTTCCCTTGGTGTGGGAGAACCGGATTTTGATACACCGTGGCGTGTGCGTGATGAGGCGATTTATTCACTTGAGCGTGGACGTACTTTTTACACGTCGAACGCCGGATTAAAAGAATTAAAGATAGAAATTGCAAAGTATTTGAACCGTCGATTTGATTTGACATATGATTATGCGAAGGAAATGCTCGTCACGGTCGGTGGTAGTGAAGCGATTGATGTTGCACTTCGTACTATGTTAGACCCGGGAGATGAAGTGCTGATTCCACAGCCAAGTTATGTTTCTTATCTGCCTTGTACTGTTTTGGCAGGGGGCGTACCGGTTGTGATTGACTTAAAAGAAGAAAATCAATTCCGTTTAACAGCAGAGGAATTGGAGAACGCCATTACAGATAAGACGAAAATTCTTATTATGCCATTTCCAAACAATCCGACAGGCGCGATTATGGAAAAATCGGATTTAGAGGCTATTGCCGAAGTAGTAATCAAACATGATTTGTTTGTGTTGAGTGATGAAATCTATGCAGAACTGACCTATCTGGAAAATCATGTATCGATTGCATCTTTACCGGGCATGAAAGAAAGAACCGTACTGATCAATGGATTTTCAAAGTCTCATGCGATGACAGGCTGGAGATTAGGGTATGCGTGTGCGCCGGAGATTATTATCAAGCAGATGTTGAAAATTCATCAGTATGCCATTATGTGTGCACCTACAACCAGTCAGTATGCGGCAGTAGAGGCACTGCGCCATTGTGATGAAGATGTTGCACACATGCGTGAGGAATATAATGGACGCAGACGTTATCTGTTGCATCGGTTTGAGGAAATGCATCTGCAGTGCTTTGAGCCGTTTGGAGCATTTTATATATTCCCGTCCATCAAGGAATTTGGTATGACATCAGAAGAATTTGCAACAGAATTTTTGAATCGTAAAAAGGTTGCGGTCGTTCCGGGGACAGCATTTGGTGCATGTGGTGAGGGCTTTTTGCGTATTTCGTATGCGTATTCGTTGGAAGATCTCAAGAAAGCGCTTGATCGTATGGAAGAATTTGTAACAGAACTAAGAAATGAGAGAACAGGTGCATAGATGGCAACACTAAATATTATTTTACATGAGCCGGAGATTCCGGGAAATACAGGAAATATTGGACGAACCTGCGTGGCAACAGGCACCAGATTGCATTTGATTGAGCCACTGGGATTTCGGTTGAACGATAAGACAATCAAGCGTGCAGGTATGGACTATTGGGATCAGCTGGATGTGACGCGATATGATGATTGGAATGATTTTTTGGAGCGCAATCCGGGAGCTAAAATCTATTTTGCAACGACAAAGGGAAAACATGTGTACTCCGATGTTAAGTTTGAACCGGATTGTTTTATCATGTTTGGAAAAGAGAGCGCAGGGATTCCGGAAGAAATTCTGGTGGAACATCCGGAACAGTGTATCCGTATTCCGATGATTGGTGAGACAAGATCGCTGAATTTATCAAATTCGGTGGCAATTGTTTTATATGAGGCACTACGCCAGAATCAGTTTGATCATATGAGACTGGAAGGCGAACTGCACCACTTACATTGGTAAATAAAGGAATTGATATGGGAATCATTGAAGCAAAAAATTTAGTACATGAATATATTATCCGAGATGAAGAAGGCAATGTGGAGAGCATTCGAACAGCACTGGATCATATGGATTTATCGGTGGAACCGGGACAGTTTATCGCTGTTTTGGGACATAACGGTTCCGGAAAGTCGACGTTTGCAAAACACTTGAATGCGCTTTTGACGCCGACGGAAGGAACTTTGATTGTGGATGGCATGGACGTCTCAGATGAGAGCCATACCTATGATATCCGGCAAAAAGCCGGCATGGTTTTCCAAAATCCGGACAACCAGATTATTGCCAGTGTAGTGCAGGAAGATGTTGGATTTGGACCTGAAAATATTGGTGTACCAACAGATGAAATCTGGGAACGCGTGGAAAAGAGCCTAAAAGCCGTTGGTATGTGGCAATATCGAGAGCATTCACCGAATAAATTATCAGGTGGACAAAAGCAACGCGTTGCGATTGCAGGCGTGATGGCAATGGAACCAAAATGTATTATTTTGGACGAGCCTACGGCAATGCTGGATCCAAATGGACGTAAGGAAGTGCTGGAAGCAGTACACACATTAAACCGGGAAAAAGGTGTGACGATCATTTTGATCACACACTATATGGAAGAGGTTGTTGATGCAGATTATGTGTATGTGATGGATCAGGGAAAAGTTGTTCTGGAAGGAAATCCAAGAGGAATTTTTTCACAGGTGGATACGCTGCAGGAACATCGTCTGGATGTGCCACAGATTACACTTTTGGCACATGAATTGAAAAAAGCAGGACTTCCTATACCAGAGGGGATATTGACAAGACAGGAACTGATTGATGCATTGCAACAGGTGATTAGAAACTAAGAATAAGGTGAATTATGTCATTTATATTAGATAACGTTTCCTATCGTTACAGTGAAAAAACAGCATATGAGATTCAGGCGTTGGATCATGTGAATCTTAAGATTGAGGATGGCGAATTTATAGGAATTATCGGACATACAGGCTCTGGTAAATCAACGCTGATTCAACATCTGAATGGTCTGATTCGTGCGACAGAGGGAAACATTTATTTTAATGGTCAGGATATTTATGAGGAAAACTATGACCTGAGAGATCTGCGTATGCAGGTAGGGATGGTGTTTCAGTATCCGGAGCATCAGCTTTTTGAAGAAACGGTTTTTAAGGATGTATGCTTTGGACCGAAAAATCAGGGACTTCCGGAAAAAGATATTACATTACGTGCGTATGAGGCTTTGCAAAGCGTGGGATTGCCGGAAAAATATTTTGATGTCTCTCCGTTTGAGTTATCCGGAGGACAAAAGCGCCGTGCAGCAATCGCAGGCGTGGTTGCAATGAAACCACAAGTGTTGATCTTAGATGAGCCAACGGCGGGACTGGATCCAAAGGGGCGAGATGAAATCTTAGACATGGTGTCAGAGATGCATGCAAGATACGGGATTACGGTTATTTTAGTGTCACACAGTATGGAAGATGTGGCAAAATACGTAGATCGTATCATTGTTATGAATCATGGACAGGTGCGCTTTGATGATACGCCAAGAGAGGTATTTCATCATTACAAAGAGTTAGAAGAAATAGGACTCGCAGCACCACAAGTGACATATCTGATGCACGAAATGAAGGAACAAGGCATAGATGTCAGTACCGAACCGACAACAGTAGAGGAAGCAAAAGAGGCGATACTTCGCCTGATAGGATAGATTTATGTTAAGAGATATTACACTAGGACAATATTACCCGGCGGATTCTGTCATCCATAAATTGGATCCCCGGACAAAATTATTTGCAACATTGCTGTTTATTATCAGTGTATTTTCATTCCAGGGTATTGTGGGATTTGCTGTTATCACTGTATTTTTATTTGTTGTAATTGCACTGAGCAAAGTTCCATTATCATTTATGCTTCGTGGACTGAAAGCAATCGTCATCCTTTTGCTCATTGCAGGACTTTTTAATTTGTTTTTGACACCAGGTCAGACGCTATGGAGTATCTGGAAGATTCGGATTACGCAGGAAGGTCTTCGAAATGCCGTTTTGATGACCATTCGTATGGTTTATCTGATTATGGGGTCTTCTGTTATGACGTTAACGACGACACCGAATCAGCTGACAGATGGATTGGAAAAAGCATTGAAGCCGTTACAAAAAATTAACGTTCCGGTACATGAGATTGCGATGATGATGTCGATTGCACTTCGTTTTATCCCGATTCTGATTGAAGAAACAGACAAAATTATGAAGGCACAGATGGCGAGAGGCGCCGATTTTGAGAGTGGCGGTTTGATCAAAAAAGCAAAAAATATGGTGCCGCTTTTAGTGCCATTGTTTGTTTCTGCCTTTCGACGTGCCAATGATCTGGCACTTGCAATGGAAGCAAGGTGTTATGTGGGCGGTGACGGAAGAACAAAAATGATGCCGCTTGTTTATGAAAAAGTGGATCGTGTGGCATATGTTATTGTTATTGCATATTTTGTTCTTTTGATGATCATAAAGGCGGTGCTTTGATGCGGGTCAAATTAGTGGTTGCATATGAGGGAACCAATTACTGTGGCTGGCAGATCCAACCCAATGGTATTACCATTGAACAGGTGTTGAATGAAACGCTGAGCGAACTTTTAGGGGAAGATATTGTCGTGACGGGCGCCAGCCGAACGGATGCAGGCGTGCATTCGCTTGGAAATGTGGCTGTGTTTGAAACAAAAACACGTATGCCCGCAGAAAAGATTTCTTATGCACTGAATCAGCGTTTGCCGGAAGATATTGTGGTACAAAATTCCTGCGAAGTGCGGGAAGATTTTCATCCACGTTTTTCAAAAAGTACCAAGACATATGAATATCGCATTTTGAATTGTCGTTTCCGGCAGCCGCTTGAACGAAAGACAAGCTATTTTTATCACTATCCGTTGGATGAGACGGCCATGCAAAAAGCGGCGGACGAACTGGTGGGAGAACATGATTTTTCATCGTTTGCATCGGTGCATGCGCAGACAAATACGTATGTGCGTACCATCTATGGGATTGATGTCATCCGTGAGGGAGATATGATTCGGATTCGTGTACGAGGAAACGGCTTTTTATATAATATGGTGCGCATTATCGCAGGCACGCTGATACAGGTGGGCGCAGGAATCAAACAGCCCGAAGACATAAAGGGCATACTGGCTGGCAAAGACAGAGAATTGGCAGGTCCGACAGCCCCGGCGCATGGACTCACGATGATAGGCTTAGAATATCTGGAGAATACAGAGGTATGTCAAGCCAGAAAGTAAAAGATTGGCGCATATGTGGATAATGCAAGAGAAAATTTTGATACATGTGGATAAGTGTGGAAAAAGCGCAGAAATGTAGGATAAAAGAATTGACAAATGGCTGTGTACGTAATATAATGTAACGGCTGATGTAGTTTAGAAGCACAGTTTCATTAGCCCCGAAACGTGTTTTGACTATAGACATGTTGGTTGGCGTATTTCGGACATTGTACGCGACTGACGCTTTATGTTATTTAAGGAGGAAACCAAATGAAGACTTATATGCCAAACCCAAGTCAGGTTGAGAGAAAATGGTATGTAGTAGATGCAGAAGGACAGACATTAGGACGTCTTGCTTCTGAAGTTGCTAAGGTATTAAGAGGAAAGAACAAAGCGATTTACACACCTCATGCTGATTGTGGAGATTATGTAATCGTTGTTAATGCAGAAAAGATTGCTGTTACTGGTAAGAAGTTAGATCAGAAGATCTATTATCATCATTCAGACTATGTTGGTGGAATGAAAGAGACAACTTTAAAAGAGATGTTAGCTAAGCATCCTGACAGAGTTATCGAACATGCAGTTAAGGGAATGCTTCCAAAGGGACCTTTGGGAAGAGAAATGTACAAGAAGTTATTTGTATATGCAGGCCCAGACCACAAGCATGCAGCTCAGAAACCAGAAGAGTTGACATTTTAATTCGATAAGGAGGTAAATAACATTGGCTAATACAAAGTATTACGGAACAGGAAGAAGAAAATCATCTGTTGCTAGAGTATATTTAGTACCTGGAACAGGTAAGATCACAATCAATAAAAGAGATATCGATGAATATCTTGGACTTGAAACTTTAAAGGTTGTTGTTCGTCAGCCACTCGTTGCTACAGACAATCTTGATAAGTTTGACGTTTTAGTAAACGTTAAGGGTGGTGGCTACACAGGTCAGGCTGGAGCTATCAGACATGGTATCGCAAGAGCATTACTTCAGGTAGATGCTGAATACAGACCAGTTCTTAAGGCTAACGGATATCTTACAAGAGATCCAAGAATGAAAGAACGTAAGAAACCAGGTTTGAAGGGCGCACGTCGTGCTCCACAGTTCTCAAAGAGATAATTCAAACGAGAATACAGAAAAGACACAAACCCAGGAAATGCTTATATTTCCTGGGTTTTCTTTATGTTCGAGATTTTTAAGAACACCACAAAAAAGGGTAAAAAATTGACGGTAACTTACACGTAACTTACACGGAAAAAGCCTATATTTTATCGATTGCGTCTATCAGTTCTTCTATTTCAAAGTGAGTATATACAATTTCAGTTACGCCCTGTCCCTTGTGCCCCACAATCTTTTTTATAACCTTATCCGATACGCCAGCAACCGTTAACATGCTTATGCAAGTATGCCGGGTGTCGTGCGGGCGGTGCGACATTCCTAAAGTTTCCATAAGCGGCGACCAATAACTATCATAATAATTTCTGTACTTGAAGTGTTCGCCTTCCGGTGTATTTAAGAGGTATTCACAGTCGTTAAGATTGTACCAGTATTCAAAGAAAGGGTATACTTTTTCGGCTATCGGTACGGTACGGATTCCGGCAGCAGTCTTAGCTTCAATGATTTTAAAACACCTTGCTTCTAAGTCTATGTCCTCTTTCTTTAAGTCCAGCAGTTCGCTTATTCTACAGCCGGAATATATCAGCATAAGAATAATAGTATAGTATATATTTGTGTCCTTAACTTTCCAGATACGGTTAACTTCCGCCTTACTGAATGGTTCGCGGTTTAGCGCGTTTGGATTTCCAGCATTTTTGATATTGAGATATTCAACCATATTTCTTTCTTTTGGTATTATTTCGTGTATTACAGCGTATTTATACATAAGCCCTAACATAACTTTTAACTTCCTAAGCGTCGGGGTATTCTTCCCGGATTCATCAACAACCATTTGAAGGTGGTCTAATTTAACATCAACGAAGCGCATAGAAGCGATTTTATCACAGAGTTTCCAGGAAGCTTTATAGCCTTTTACGTTGGAATCGCTGACGGTTGGGAAGTGTTCACTACTCCAACGGTCGTATACATCTTCAAAAGTAACCTTCGCCGCGTTCACGTCGTAGGGGTTGGCGTTAAATTCAGCAAGTGCGGTTAGCGCTTCTTTCCTGGTAGGATAATAACCGACGATAGTAAAAAGTTGCTTCGCTTTTCCTGTTGCTGGGTTAATTTCCCAGCCTTTTGTTTTCTTGGCTACATACGGGTTACGGCGGTTGCCTGGCTGCTTATACACAGTCCCGAAGCCGTTAGGTAATTTCATAGAATCACAGCCTTTCTTAAAAAAGGGTATAAAAAATAAGCCCCTTTCTAAAATGCTGGGCTTATGATATAATCTTATGTG
Organism: uncultured Lachnospiraceae bacterium; assembly: GCA_934352055.1. Classification (GTDB taxonomy): domain Bacteria; phylum Bacillota; class Clostridia; order Lachnospirales; family Lachnospiraceae; genus Pararoseburia. Next base: position 45,338 of record CAKRJY010000007.1, on the reverse strand, counting down.
CGTTATGATTATCTATAAGCCCTTGTTTATAGGTATCGCGTGAGCCGTTCCGGGTGGCAGCCTGGGGCGGCTTTTTATTTATCTTTTTTTAAATAATTTTGACAGTAAACCGGATTTTTTAGAAGGCTTACTGTTTTCTGTACTGTTTACTACAGGCTGGGGCGGTATATAATTAGGGTTCTTAAAAGTAACCGTAATTGAACAGCCGTAAGGATTGCCGTAATAAACATCTAAATAGGGTATTTCATGTATATAATCATAGTTATCGAGCAAAAAAGGTAGGTCTTTTCTTGAAATATTACCTAGTATATCTTTGAATATTCCAACTTCTACCCGTATAGCGTCTTCTGCTTCAAACTTGTATTTTACAAGATTTACGGATAAAACCCCTTTTTTATAATCTATGCCGTTAGAACCACGACCGAGTTTTATATTTTCTAATAGTTCTTGCCTGTTAGTCCCGTCTGGGTTATCAAACGTGACACCAGCAAGGCGGAAAGTCTGGTTATAATATTCTTCTTTTGTATCCACAATGCGCCTTTCTTTGACTTTAGTACCATGAATCTATCACGCGGAAAGGCTGGTAGATTATGGTAATTATTAAGTTATGGGAAATCCGTACAGCTAAAGGCTTAAAGCTGGAAGCTGTAGCAGCCGTAACAGGTGTAAGTAAATCCACGCTTAACAACATTGAAAACGGGAAGACTTGGTTCTATTGATATACAGGCAACTGCCAGAAGCGTCCTTCTGGTGGCAAGGCTACGTGATAAACCGAATATCAGGATAATGGCACATGATAAATCTTCATTAGCTCCAACTGGGGATGCAATAGGATTTGAAATGACAGAGGATAATGGAATGGTATGTATAGGACCATACGATATCACTATAGATGAGTTGTTATCCGGCAATGAAGGAAGAGGAAAAAAGAAGCTCGACATTGCGGAGAATTTTATCAAAGAATACTTTGGTACCAATAAGGTGATTCCATCTAATGAAATAATGATGGAAGCTGCAAAAAGGAGTATTAAGAGAAACACGCTTCTATCGGCAAAGAAAAAGCTGGGAATAACATCAGATAAAGAAAAGGCAGAAGATGGAACGATTTACTGGACTTGGGTAATGCCCGAGTAAAGAGTTTAACAATCTGGATGTTTGGAAAAGCAGATTCTAAATTCTAGTAAAGAGTTTAGAGTCTGCAATCATAAAAAGTACAGATTATTAAACTCTTGGTAATAGTAAGGATAATATATAAAACCCTCGGAGAGCCCACTGCGGTTTTGTCTTGCCAAAACTGCTAGGGGGTTATCATCTGTGGCAGAGCCAAGATGATAACTGCACTGCTCCGATAGATTTAACAGATAAAAAGATAGTACAGATAAGGAGATGCGAATGGGAAATATTTCATATACAGCTCATGTGAGCAATAAGAAAAGTGCCATTACATCGAAATCTAAGCTTGTAGCTGTTGCAAAGCATAACCTGAGAAAATACAAATCATCAGATTATAGCAAAGACAACATTTGTATCATATATGGTACATCAAATCTGATTGATGATGTAAAAACAGTATATCATAAAGAATTCGATGAGGCATTAAAAGAATATAATAAAAAGCAGACAAGACCAGATCGGAAAATTGAAGATTATTTTGAACATGTGGCAGGTAAGGAACAGGATATGGCAGTTGAAATAATCATTCAGATAGGTGACAGGGAGTTCTGGAGGCAATTTGATGATATGAAGTCATATATGAAATTGTCATATCAGATAATACTGGACGAGCTTAGAAGGAGGCTACCACAGTTTGTAGTTGCAAATGCTGTGGTTCATCTTGATGAGGACAGTCCGCATATGCACATTGTCGGAGTCCCTGTGGCAGATGGATATAAGAAAGGTCTTAGCAAACAGGTGTCAAAGAGGAAGGTGTTTACTAAAGAAGTGTTATCACGAGTGCTGCAGGATGAACTTCGAGAGGTGGCAAATAAAGAAGTTGATGACTGGTTTGGAGAACAGATAAAAGAAAAGTCAAAAGGTCGAAATCACGATTTATCCGTTGCAGAGTATAAGGTGGCTCAGGAGACAAAGCATTTGACACAATTACAAAAGCAGGTGGAAGAATCAGATAGGACAGTTAAGGCAAATAAAGCCGTTGAAAAAGAATATACGGATAAAAAAGAAAAACTGGAGTCTGATATTTCGTGTTTGGAAAGTATGCGACGGATTAGTAAGTCGCTATCAGAAATGGATAGTAGAGAATCAAAACAGATATCAATGGAACTTGACGAAAAGAGGACAAAACTTCAATCGGTAAATGAAGAGCTGGCAAGTGCTATTAAAAAAGCAGAAGATGCGGCGAAATTACTTGATAGAATCAAGAATTTTGTATCGTCATTCAGATTATTTGCACCTACAATAGAAGAATATGCTAATCAGGTTGAAGCAGATAAGACAATAGAGGCAGGGAACTCATTCCGCGGAATATTAACTGAGCTGGGCAAGCTGCTGGAGGCATTCAAAGAACTGATAAAAGAAGGCTTGTGCTGGTTTCCAAGGCTAATGAGATGGAAAACTTCTAAAGGAGAAGTAGCTCCTGTATTCTTAGAAAAAAGTGATGGATATTCATATTCGCTGTATGGATATATGAATGTGGAGACTAAAGAATATTACTCTAAAGAGAGTGTTCAATGGGAGATTACAGCAGGTAATCGTACTGGGACAGTTGAACAGATGGATGCTAATGTTGAGGCGATGGCAAGAGATTTGCAGGAAATATTGAGAATTGGGGAGGAGCAGAAGAGATTGTGGGAGGTGTATGATAAAAATGTATAAAACATTAAGAGAATATTTTTATACAAGCACAATGATAATCTTACCTAGGTTATTATAAAGTAAAAAAATTGAAATATGTGAAAAAATCTTCTTATGTGATATAATGAGATAAAATATATGCGTAATGAAACAGACCAAGAAATGTATTTATTACAAAGGAGGTTTAAGATTATGAGTAGTGATGAAAGATTATTAAATATTGTGATGAGTTATAGAGAAAAATTGCAAAAAAAGATTCAGATTAGAAAGAAGGAAATGGAAGAAGACAATAATGAGCATTATATGATATATAATGCACTGGGGTTTACGAGCGAAGAAGGTTACCAAATTGATTATCAACAAAATGTTGGTCGATTCCTTTATAAATATGCTGGATCTATGCTAGAAGAATTGGCGATAAATTGTCTTAAACAGGCATTTCCACAGGCACAAGAAAAAGTGAAATTGTTAAACACTATAGATAAAAGTCCTAAACATGTTGAAATTGATTGTTTGGTAGATGATAGAGCTTATGAGATTAAGTGGAAAGATGCTACAACAGATGGTGATCATATAAAGAAAGAACATAAAAGAGTACAAGTTATTAAGGATGCGGGATATACACCAATTAGAATAATGTTTTTCGAACCAAACAGAGAACAGGCAATTCGTATTCAGGCAACATTAAAACAACTTTATAAAGATGTTGGTGGAGAATACTATGCTGGAGAGGATGCATGGAACTACTTAATGCAGGAAACTGGAGTGAATTTAAAAGAACTTTTTAACAAAATGAAGGAATGATTATATGGAAATAAATAAGGTTATATGTGATGATTGTGTTAATGGATTAACGAGGATAGAAGATAATAAGGTTGATTTAATATATTTAGACCCACCTTTTTTTACACAGGATGTACAACGTTTATATTCGAAAGAAACAAAAACAGAATTAACATTTTCGGATAAATGGAATAGTATGGAAGAGTATCTTTTGTTTATGGAGGAAAGACTTACAGAATGTAAAAGGACACTTAAAGATACTGGGAGCATATTTGTCCATTGTGATAGAAATGCATCACATTACTTAAAGGTATTATTAGATAAAATATTTGGAATGAAAAATTTTCAAAGTGAAATTATTTGGACATATAAAAGGTGGTCCAACTCGAAAAAAGGATTGTTGAATAATCATCAAGTGATTTTATTTTATAGTAAAACAGATAGATTCAAATTTAATCGTATTTACACAGAATATTCAGAGACTACTAATATTGATCAGATTTTACAAGAGCGAGTAAGAGATAAAGAAGGAAAAGCGAAATATAAGACTGATGAAAATGGAAATGTGGTTATAGGAAAGAGCAAAAAGGGAGTTCCATTATCTGACGTGTGGGAAATACCATATTTAAATCCAAAAGCAAAAGAGAGAGTGGGATATCCAACACAAAAACCAGTTATTTTACTTGAACAAATAATAAAACTTGTAACTGATGAAGGCGATATTGTTGTTGATCCGTTTGCAGGGTCTGGAACGACGCTAGTTGCAGCTAAAATACTAAATAGAAAATATTTAGGTATGGATATTTCGAGTGATGCTGTTTTAATAGCAGAAAAACGATTAGAAACATTGATAAAAACAGACTCTTTTTTATTAAAAAAAGGAAAAGCTGCATATCAAAATTTATCGGAAAATCAATTGGCAATATTGAAATCAATTAATGCTATGCCTGTTCAAAGAAATAGTGGGATGGATGGGATTTTATCTGAGTACTTGGATGGAAAACCCGTTTCGGTAAAAATTCAGAAAGAGGAAGAAACATTGGATGAGGCTATAAATAAATTGATCAAGTCGAGTAGAACGAAGAAGTGTGAATATATGATTTTAATCAGAACTCATACAGATTATATAAATGTTATTGATTTTAATCGTATACCACAAGGTGTCATTATTATGGATAGCTATGAGATGCAGATAGATGAATATATAAATAATAAACAATTGAAATCGTTTGCTTTATAGAAAAAATATTATATATATTTATTAATAAGACACATGAGGATTTGTGTAAAACAAGATTATTATATAGGGTTAGGAAGGACAAGAGATAAATGCAAACAATTACATTAGATGCATTAATACCAAGAGAGGATTTTAACATTTTATCGTCTACAGGAAGTAGTAGCAATACAAGAAATAAACAAACTCTTTCTATCGAAGATTTAAAATATGATTCATTCTTTTTTAGTGCATTACGGAAACCTATATTTCAAAGAGAAACAAATGAGTGGGATGCAGAAAAAGTTTGTTCTATGATAGAGAGTTTTGTAAATGATGAATTGGTTCCAGCGATAATTTTGTGGAGAAATCAAGGTGGATATATATTTGTTATAGATGGTGCACACAGATTAAGTAGTCTTGGTGCGTGGATAAATGACGATTATGGTGATGGACCAATTTCAATTAGTTTTTATGGGAATTATATATCGGATGAACAAAGAAAAGCTGCGGAAAAGACTAGACAATTAGTGAATCAAAAAATTGGTTCATTCAAAGAAATTGAAGCTATATCAAGAAATAGGATATCAACAGAAAATGATTTGAAAAATGATATTGCAAAAAATCTAGGTGCGTTAGCAATACAATTACAATGGGTGGATGGTAATGCAGCAAAGGCGGAAGACTCTTTCTTAAAAATAAATCAATCCGCAACAAAAATAAGCGAAGCAGAGTTGGAGTTGATAAAAAATAGAGAACATTCATATGCAATTGCAGCGCGTGCTATTGTGCGTGCTGGAAAGGGATATAAATATTGGTCTGCATATAGTATTACTGAACAAGAGCATATAGTAGAATTATCAAAGAAAATTCACCAGTTAATGTTTGGTATTGGAAATATAAACATGGATGATATAAATTCATTGCCAATTGGTGGACCTTTAAATTCATCTCTGACACTTGATGTAGTAACGCAAACTGTTAGGATTTGCAATGGACTGGATAGAAAGACGAAAACAAATGTTGGGGATGCTAATGAGGTTATTACATACCTTAGGAAGACTTTAAGAATTTTACAATATATTAATTCTAAAGAGCAATTTTCATTGGGGGTGCATCCATTTGTGTATTTTTATTCAGGAATTGGAAAACATAAAATAGGATCATATTATGGATTTTTAATGTTTGCTAAGGAATTAATAGAAAAAAAGAAAATTGATAATTATATTCAAGTGAGATCTAGGTTCGAGAGTGTAATATACCAATATAATTTCTTGGTCCAACAAATAATAAGAAAAGATAGGCAAAGCAAACGTGCATATGTATCTATTAAAGATTATTATGTATTATTAATGGAGATTATTCTAGAAAATCCTACATACAGCAATGAGGCTATCGTAGAAGAAATAAAAAAGAATGATAAGTTTAAATATTTGCAAACGGAAATTGTGGACAATGAGACAGTAGCAGTTAAAAGTAATTTTTCACGTGGTAAGAAACAGCAAATTAAGATGGAAACATTTGTTGAATCTTTACCAAGATGTCCTATTTGTGGCGGCTACATTTGTAGTAATTCAGTATCGGTTGATCATATTCAGCGAAAGCAAGATGGAGGAACGAATGCTGTTGAAAATGGTCAAATAACACATTTGTATTGTAATACCACATATAAAAATTAATGGATAGAAAATTGTATTACGGACTCCAATCCTCATCCATAGCATCAGCCCAAGTCTGCAATTCACAATCAAGAACGAGTGCAGCATACATAAGTGGATTATCAATCGCAAGGTTATCAATAAGCCTTTGAGAGTTAGGTATAGTATGGAGATTCTTTTCAGCTTCAGCACAGGATAAGAATAGAAGTGTATTATCAGCAAAAGCAATATCGATTCCGTTCTTGTATTGGTTATAGTAAGCAAAATGTATTTTCATAGTATTAGTCCTTTCTTTGTTAAAGTAATGAGTAGTCCTGGGAATGTGTGGGCGGCCAACCGCATACAACACATATGCAACACTGTCATACACAAATCCCTTATTTATGAGCTTTTCAGGATATCAAAACGTTAACAAAGAGATAATATTTTATTATATCTTGGAACACATTTCAATACGATTTACTACACCTCAGAATTTCGATTCTGGGGTGTTTTTTTATTCCTTTCATTCATATTTTCATGAGGAGAACGATTCTTTTGCGAATGGAATAATCACAGAATCGAGATTTTTTGTGTTTTTCTATACTCAGGAAAGGTCTGTGGTACAATATAGAAAATATCATTACGGATATAGGAGATCCTTTTGAAAATATGTGTCGGAGGGAAATAGATATGCAGCATATATTAGTTCTTGAAGATGATTATGATCTGAATCAAGCAATCTGTTATTCTTTAAAAAAGGCAGGATATGGAGTTTATGGTGAGGCTTTTATAGAAAAAGGAAAACAGATTTTTATGGAGAAGCAGATAGATATGGTTCTTTTGGATGTGAATCTGCCAGATGGTGAGGGCTTTACTTTTTGCCAGTGGGTAAAGAACAAAAAAGAAGTGCCGGTGCTTTATTTGACAGCCAGAGATATGGAGGAAGATGTACTGACGGGATATGAATCCGGAGCAGAAGATTACGTGACAAAACCATTTTCCATGAAGATTTTACTTAGAAAAATTGAAGTTATTTTAAAAAGAACTGTTCCCATCAAGCGTTTGACGTTTGCAGATGAGTATTTATATATAGATTTGGACAATGCACGGGTGATGGTAAGAGGTCAGGACTGCCCTGTTACACCGACAGAATGCCGACTGCTTCGTCAATTTCTTATGAACCAGGGACAGCTTTTGACATATGATCTGTTATTGGATCGCTTGTGGGACAGTGGAGGGCAGTTTGTGGACAAACATGCACTGGCAGTAAATGTGAATCGCCTGAGAGGAAAGATTGAAGATAAGGATCACAGGTATATTTCAAATGTATATGGGATGGGATATCAATGGATTGGCGGATGTGTATCATGATTATCATTTTATTTGCAGTAGTATTGGTATTGTTATGGAAAAACTACCGCACAAAAAAGGAAGTAAGGCTGTTTGCTGAAAAAGTGGAAGCTACTTTGGATGCTATCGTAACAGAGAAAGAATGGACGATAGACGGTGAATTGGAGGATAGCCTCTGGGGAAGAACCGGAACACAATTAGCAAAAGCCGGGAATGTATTTCAAAAAAAGGAAGAAGAAAGTGAACGTGAGAAAGAAAGAGTAAAGGGATTGATTTCTGATATATCCCATCAAACCAGGACTCCTGTTGCCAATATAAAACTATATTTGGAACTACTTGGGGACGAGGAACTTTCACAAAGCGGTCAGGAATTTTTGGGGAAAATCCAAGGGCAGATGGAAAAAATAGATTTTTTGATGCAGAGCATGGTGAAAATGTCAAGAATTGAAACGGGAATTCTGCAGATACGCAAGGAAGATCAAAACCTATACGAAACGATTCGTCACGCCGTTGCCAGTGTGGTTCCTGAGGCGATACAAAAGGAGATTGCTTTGTATGTGGATTGTGAAGAAGAGATGATTATCCGTCATGACAGCAAATGGACAGAGGAAGCAATTTATAATGTCCTGGATAATGCGCTTAAATATACTGAGCCTGGTGGAAAAATTCATATTCAGGCAGAGAGACAGGAACTATTTGTTAAGCTTAGCATTTCTGATACTGGAAAAGGAATTGCGCCGGAGAGACAGGCAGAGATTTTTACAAGATTTTATCGTGAACCGGAAGTTCATGACAAACCAGGGGTTGGGATCGGACTATATCTGGCAAGAACCATTATGGAGCTTCAGAAAGGATACATAGAAGTACAGTCTGAAGTGGGAAGAGGAGCAAGTTTTCGGCTGTATTTTCCAGTGAACGAAGCATAACATAGCTGATAGAGGATTGTTACAATCTTGTGATAATTAAAAAATGAGATAGGTTTGTGATTATTAAGCGATATTCTATTGAATATCAAAAAGAGGAGGCAAACCAGTGAAAGAAAACATTGTAGAGACAAGAAACCTAAAAAAATATTATCAGATGGGTGAAAATACGGTAAGGGCGTTGGATGGCATAGAATTTTGTGTGAAGGATCAGGAATTTGTTGCCATTATCGGGAAAAGCGGATCTGGAAAAAGTACGCTTTTACATATGCTAGGGGGATTGGATACCCCGACGGAAGGGGAAGTGTTGGTAGAGGGAAAGTGCCTTTCGGGACTGAAAAAAGAACAGCTTGCTATATTTCGTAGAAGAAAGATTGGATTTATTTTCCAAAATTATAATCTTGTCCCAGATCTTAATGTGTATGAGAATGTCATTCTTCCAGTCGAATTGGATGGAAGAAAAGTCGATGTGGAATATGTAGATGGGATATTGGAACTGTTAGGACTGACAGAAAAGAAGGATGCTTTTCCCGGAACCTTATCTGGCGGACAGCAGCAGAGAGCTGCGATTGCCAGAGCGCTTGCAGCGAAGCCATCCATTATTCTGGCGGATGAGCCGACGGGAAATCTGGATTCTGTTTCCAGTCATGATGTGTTAGGACTTTTAAAAATGGCAGCAAAACAGTTTAGCCAGACGCTCATACTGATTACGCATGATAGAGATATTGCGCAGCTTGCGGATCGTATTATCCATATTGAAGATGGAAAGATTGTAGGAGATACCCAGAAGGGAAGTGACTCCTATGCTTAAAAATACGAATCAGAAAGTAATCAAAAGAATGGCGTGGAATGCTTTGAAAATAAACAGAAGAAAGACGATTACGTTGTTTTTGGCGGTTCTTTTTTCTTCCTTTTTAGTATTCACCATATTCACTGTTGGAGATTCTTATTTCAGACTTCAGAAAATCCAGAATATGCGTATGTCAGGAGCGGCATTTGATGCAATTATGTACGGCGTGACGGACGAACAGAAAAAAATGTGTGAGAACAATCCGGATATTGCTCTGACAGGTACTGCCGGAGTGTGTGGATGGGTAGAAAAAACAGATCGGGATGCCACACCTAATGTGGGATTGATCTGGGCAGATGATGGATATTGGACACAAATGATGGAGCCGGCCAGAGAAAAACTGAAAGGAAGATATCCGACAGCTTTGGATGAGATCATGGTAACAAAATCCGCCTTAAAAGAATGCGGCTATGAAGGTCTGGATGTAGGGGACACTCTTACGATGTCTTATGGAACATATAAGGGAATCTTTACAGGAACTTTTCGAATCTGTGGAATCTGGGATGGATATGGACCAAAGAAACAGTTCTTTGTTTCAAAGGAATTCTATGATCAATCCGGCTGGAAGCTTTCCCAGGCTGCCTCAGGTCGTTACTTTATGGATTTTAAGCAGAAAATCATGACAAAAGCAGAGCAGGATGCTTTTATTGAAAGTATGGATCTGGGCAAGCAGCAGAATATCTATTTTATGGTAGATCTTGGTGCATCGGTTCAGATCTTGGCAGGTCTTATTGGCTTGATCGCAGTGACCTGTTTATGTGCGTATCTGCTTATTTATAATATTATGTATCTTTCTGTGACGGGAAAAGTTCGTTATTATGGATTACTTCAGACGGTCGGAATGACGGAAAAGCAGATAAGAAGAATGATGAAGGAACAGATGCTTCTGATAGGAACAGCGGGGACAGTGTTTGGATGTCTGTCAGGCGGATTGGTATCCTTTTTTCTGATTCCAATTGTAGTAAAATCACTTGGAATCAACAGTGATTATGTTGGATCAGAGATGATTCGCTTTCATCCGGCAGTTTTGGTGGCAACCATCGTATTGGTTGGGGTTACCATATTTCTTGCCAATCAAAAGCCAACAAAAATGGCAGAAAATATTTCACCAATAGAAGCGCTTGGCTATCGTCCGACTTATAAAACCATAAAAGAAAGAAAAGTGGGAAGGAAGAAAGTAATCGCAAGACTTTCCATGGAGCAGCTTACAAAGGATAAGAAAAGAACGGCAGTGGTACTGTTGTCTCTTGCAGTCAGTTTGTCTGTATTCCTTTGTATTGTGACGATGTTCGACAGTCAGGCGGCAAGAACGATCGTATCAAATGCTGCGGATGCGGATATGGTCATCACAAATGACACGGCGTATAAAGAAAAAGCGGAAGATAGAAAAAATATTTTGGATGAATCTCTTGTGCATGCCATCATGGAAAAAGAAGGAATTTCTGAAGTTCATTCCATGTTATTTGCAGAAATAACAGTCCCATGGGAATCAGATTTTGCCGATATGTGGATGAATGAATTTTATGCAAAGTGGATGAACATTCCGTATAGTAACGAAAAGGAGGAATATCAGAAGCATCCACAAAATTTTGGAACATCTCTGATTGGAATTGATGAAAAAGAATTTGATTCCTTAAATAATAGTTTGGAGCATCCGGTAAAGAAGGAGGATTTTCTTTCCGGAAAAGCATGTATTATTTACCGGAATGGTTTGGATTTCGCAGATGCTGACATCATAGGCAAGAGTGTGACGTGTGCTTTGTATGAGAATCAACAAACGACAAAAACTTTTATTATAGAAGGAGTTACGGATGAGAATTATTATACGGCACTTCTTGGATATCCACCGACAATTATAACGAGTGATCAGGTGGTGCAGAAATTCGCGAATGATCCAATTACGTTAAAGACCGGCATAGAATACCAAAAAGAATACGATAGAGAAACGGAGAATGAAATTGTAGCATTGATAGAGAAAAATAAGAATGCGAAAGATTTCTCGTGGGAATCCAAAATCGAAGAGGCAGATGAGATTGAAAAAGCACAGGGTAATATGCCGCAGGTGGGAATGGGAATTGTCCTGATTCTGGCTTTTATCGGAATTATGAACTATATGAATACATTTGTGGTAAATGTGCAGAACCGTATGACAGAGCTTTCTGTTATGGAAAGTATCGGGATGACCAGAAAGCAGCTCCTTGGCATGTTAGTCAGGGAAGGGATGCTCTATGCAGGTGGCGCATGGTTTGTTACGCTGACGGTAGGAATGGGAGTAACGTATCTTCTTTATGAATCAATGAATTATCATAATATTGCGTTTGCAGTACCAATACTTCCACTTTTATTTGCAGTGGGAATCAGTGTACTGGTTTGTACTATGGTTCCGGTACTTACCTGGTTGGTTTTAGAAAAAAATGGGACGATCGTTGAAAGAATTAAGGGAGTTGTATCTTAGCAACGATAAGATGAAAACTGCCTATACAAATAAGGACACTTTTTCAGACAAAAGGTGTCCTTTATTCTTTGTGAGGGATTGTTACTATAATGGTATACATCATATGCGAAGAAAGGGAGGTTTTTATGCAATATTATCTTGCAGTAGACATTGGGGCTTCCAGCGGAAGACATATTTTATCACATTTAGAAAACGGGAAAATCATTCTGGAAGAGATTTATCGTTTTTCAAATGGGATGGTGGAAGTTGACGGAGAAAAAGTCTGGGACAGCAAAAAGTTATTTGAAGATATTCTGACAGGAATGAAAAAGTGCTATGAACTCGGAAAAATTCCTGTAAGTATGGGAATAGACACATGGGCTGTAGATTTTGCATTGCTGGATAAAGAGGATCATCTGATTGGAAAGACAGTGGGTTACAGAGATGGCAGAACCAAGGGGATGGATCAGGAAGTATACAAAGTGATTTCACAGGATGAGTTATACGAGAGAACCGGGATTCAAAAGCAGATTTTTAACACCATATATCAGTTGATGGCAGTCAAGATGAAAAAACCACAGGAGTTAGCCAATGCAAAAACAATGCTTCTGATTCCAGATTATTTCAATTTTTTGCTGACGGGAAGAAAAGTGACAGAGTATACAAATGCATCTACAACACAACTTTTACATCCAGAGACAAAAGATTGGGATTTTGAACTGATTGATATGCTGGGATTTCCTAGAGATATTTTTACAGAAATCAAACTTCCAGGAACTATCGTGGGAGAACTGACCGAAGAAATACAGCAGAAAGTAGGATTTTGCTGTAAAGTGGTTCTTCCGGCAACGCATGACACAGGCTCTGCTGTTGTGGCGGTTCCGAGTAATGAGGAAGATGTTTTATATATCAGTTCAGGTACATGGTCTTTGATGGGGACAGAATTAAAAGAAGCAATCTGTACGAAGGAAAGCATGGAGAAAAATCTTACCAATGAAGGTGGGTACGATTACAGGTTCCGATATTTGAAAAATATTATGGGTATGTGGATGATTAATTCAGCGAAGAAAGAAATCGCGGATGATATGAGCTATGCGGATATATGTGCCATGGCATCCAAGACATCTATTGCTTCCATTGTGCCTGCAAATGACGATAGATTTCTTGCTCCAAAAAACATGACGGAAGAAGTGAAGGCTGCCTGCCGAGAATCAGGACAACAGGTCCCGGAGGGCATAGCGGAGGTTGCAGCGGTTATCTATCATTCACTTGCAAAATGCTATGCGGATACGATGAACGAAATAGAAGAAATTACTGGCAAAAATTATGATTGTATCCATATCGTTGGCGGTGGTTCCAACGCAGTCTATTTAAATGAACTGACTGCGAAAGCATGTGGAAAAACAGTGTATACCGGACCTACTGAGGCTACTGCAGTTGGTAATGTTGCGGCACAGATGATCGCAGCCGGAGAACTTGCAGATTTAAAAAGTGCAAGAGAATGTATTTTTCATTCATTCAAGATAAACAAATATGAATTTTAGGAGGACAAGATATGTTAGTTGAAACAAAAGCAAAAGTTGGTGTATTTTCTATTGCATTGGGAGCATATTTGCCACAGTTCCCTTCCCTGGTGCCGGAATTTGAGGCACAGTATGAAGCATTTAAAAAGACGATTCCTGACACAGTAGAGGTAATTGATGGAGGTATCGTTACAACAAAAGAACTTTCTATGGCAGCAGGCGACAAATTCAGAGCGGCGGATGTAGATCTTGTGATTCTGCAGCTTCTTACATATGCTACAAGTTACAATATGCTTCCGGCAGTAAGAGATCTGGATGTGCCGGTAGTGCTGGTAAATGTACAGAAATTGAAAGCGCCGGACTATGCAAACACAGACACACCAAAGTGGCTGGGTGAACTCTATGCCTGTGGCGCTGTAGGGGAAATGGTTGCAGATTTAGAGAGAGCAGGAAAAAGACATGCAGTCATTACCGGTGTTGTAGAAGGTGGAGATGAGTATGTGGCTCACGAAATCGAAGAATGGTGTAAGGCAGCACAGGTTCGTAGAAGATTCCGTTACACAAACATTGCGCAGATCGGAAGACCATATCCTGGCATGATGGATTTATACATTGATGAGACAAATCTGTACAACAGAATGGGTCTTTACACAAAGCAGTTTGATTGGGAAAAAATGTGGGCAATCGCCGATGACATAACAGATGAAGATGCAATCAGAGCAAAGGCACAGGATATTTTAGATACCTTCGATATTGAGGGCGGCGGAACCATTGAAAAAGTATGGGATATGGCAAAATACGTTGTTGCATTTGAACAGTGGGTAAAGGATGAGGACTTGGCGCTTGTTGCTTCCCATTACGATGGATTTTCACAGGGCGTTGCCGGTAAGCTGGATAGTATGCTGATCCCTGCATTTTCAATGCTGATCAAACAGGGAACAGCCTGTGCAGTAGAGGGTGATATTAAGGTTGCCATGGCTATGAGTATCTTAAAGACAATCGCCGGAACAGGACAGCTTTCAGAAATGTACTCTATTGATTTTAATGAAGACATATGTATCATTGGCCATTCCGGTTCAGGAGATGCTGCGATTTCACAGGCAAAGAAACCGACAATGAAAATAGTAGATGTGTTCCATGGAAAGACAGGAGGCGGATATCTTACACAGTTCTATCCACCAACAGGCGATGTGACATATCTTGGAATCACCCAGGATATGGATGGACATTTTAAATTTGTAGTTGCCGAAGGCGTAAATGAGGATGGACCAATTTTTACTTTCGGAGATACAAACATGAGAACACGTTTCTCTATAGGAGCAAGGGAGTTCTGCAACAGATGGAGTGAGGCAGGTCCTACACACCACATGGCTGCAGCAGTTGGAAAGCATATTGACACCATTTTAAAGGTTGCTAAAATATTAAATGTACCTGTAGATATTATCTGTAGATAATGTTTTTCTGGCATAGAAAGGATGGACTATATGAACAGTATATTTGGTGTAAAATGTATGGAAGATTATATTCGCATGTGTGGAGATGGCGTTCGTCAAGGATGGCATGAGAGAAATGGCGGAAATCTCACATATCGAATGACAGAGGAAGATGTACAAGAGTGTTCTCCGTATTTTAAAGAGACGCCGGGAGACTGGGTCAAAATGGATGTACAGGCGGATAATCTGAAAAACGAATATTTTATTTCTACGGGAAGTGGAAAGTTTCTTCGCAATGTAGATTTGGAACCGCAGAATAATATCTGTATTGTTGAGATTAATGATGCCGGGGACAGTTACAGAATTGTATGGGGATTGGAAAAAGGCGGTAGACCAACTTCAGAATTCCCAACGCACTTTATGAATCACTCGATCCGTAAGAGAGTGACAAATGGTGAGAACAGAGTGATTTACCATGCGCATACACCGAATGTAATAGCGCTGACCTATGTGCTCCCTCTGAAATCAGAGATCTTTACAAGAATGCTCTGGAAGAGTGCGACGGAGTGCTGTGTTGTATTCCCGGGCGGCGTAGGTGTTGTGCCTTGGATGGTGCCGGGCGGCGCAGATATAGCAAAAGCTACCTGTGTGATGATGGAAAAGTACGAGGCAGCTGTTTGGGCTTTCCATGGACTCTTTGTGTCAGGACCTAATTTTGATATTGCATTTGGACTGATGCACACAATTGAAAAAGCAGCAGAGATCGCAGCAATTGCACTTGCAGCAAATGGAGGGAAAAAACCAAATCAAGTCATAGAAGATGATCAGCTTCGTCAGATTGGAAAAGAATTCGGAGTTACTCTGAATGAAGAGGTATTAAATTTCAAATCTGACCATGATATGTATTGTTAAAATCCCATCATCATTTCTTAACGAAATCTTAAACACTTGCCTCATTGAATCTTAAACGTCAAAAAGTCACAATGGATATGTAAGAAAACATATCTGTTGTGGCTTTTTCTTTTATAAAAAATTTAGAAAACTTAAGAATTGTATTTAGAACATTATTAAGAAAATAAAAGCATACTAGAGATGGTAAAAATTTGTAACAAAACACGAGTTACAGCGTCTAATGATAAACAGCAGTGAGGAAAGGACAAAAAGATGAAAAATGTTTTGGATTATCTGGAAGAGACAGCAATGAAATATCCGACACGTGTGGCGGTGGAAGATGAGCACACATCATTAACATGGGCGGAACTGGTATACCGAGCAAAAACACTGGGTGCTTCTTTGTGTGAAAAGATACATAGGCAGGATGCCGTTGCCATTGTTTCGGAAAAAAGTACACAGACATTAGTACTGATGTTTGGCGTTTTATATGCGGGTGGTTTTTATGTCATTGTGGATCCGACGCAGCCAAAAGAACGTATACAGCGCATTTTTTCCGTATTAAAACCACAGTTGATTATCACGGAGGAAACACTTTTTTCTTATGAAAGTGAACAAGAGGAACCATGGCAGAATCTGGTCGGGGAAATCAAGCTGCAAAAGATTCGTGCACAATTCAAACCGACAGATATTCTTTATGGCATTTTTACATCAGGCTCCACAGGAATGCCAAAAGGAATTACCGTAAGTCATGGCGCAGTGATTGATTTTATCACACATTTTACCCATACATTCGGCATTACAAAAGAAGATCGTCTGGGTAATCAGGCACCATTTGATTTTGATGTATCCGTGAAGGATATCTACAGTTGTGTGATGACCGGGGCAACCCTTGTGTTGATACCACGTACTTACTTTGCCGCACCTCCACTACTTTTGGATTATCTGTGTGAACGCCATATCACAAATCTGACATGGGCGGTGTCGGCGCTTACCATCATATCTTCTTTGGGTGGCTTTCGCTACCGCATACCTACCGAGATCAAGCGTGTCATGTTTAGCGGTGAGGTTATGCCGGGAAAACAATTGAAATTATGGCAGGAGGCACTCCCACAGGCTATGTTTGTCAATCTGTATGGTCCGTCAGAAATTACATGCAATTGTACATATCAGGTGATAGACCATGTGATGGAAGAAGGAGAAAAGTTACCCATTGGAAAAGCATTCGTGGGACGACAGGTATTTTTGTTAGATGAAAATCAAAATCCGGTTACAACACCGGGAGCACAGGGAGAAATCTGTGTGAGTGGAGAATCTCTTGCAAACGGATATTATCATAACGAGACAGAAACAGAGAAATGCTTTTGCTATGTAGATGCAGCAGAAGGGTGGAAAACGCAAACAGGTGCTGTGCTGCCAGACAAGGAGCGCTTTTATCGTACGGGAGATCTGGGTTATTTTGATGAAGACGGAAAACTATATTTCTCCGGTCGTAAAGACTTTCAAATCAAACACATGGGGCATCGTATTGAATTAGAGGAAATTGAGCAGGCCATGGATCTTGTGCCAAACTTAAAACGCTCCTGTTGTCTGATGGATACCTCGCATAACCGCATTGTTGCATTTTATCTGGGTGATGTGAAAAGCGCAGAAATCCGAAAGGCGCTGAAAGAACGTGTGCCGGAGTATATGGTTCCACGAAAATTTATCCAGGCAGATACATTTCCACTAAATAAAAATGGAAAGACAGACCGGGCATATTTTAAGAAAATTCTGGAGTCTGCATAATGCAAAAAACAAAAATAACAACACAGGAGAAATGACATATATGCAAGAACAAGAAATATTTGAACGAGCAGAGCGGTTAGATACAGCCGTTCTGGATGAAGCAATTCTTCGTTTTGGAACGCCGACATATGTATTTGATGTAGGCCAGATCAGGAAAACGGTAAGAAATATAAAAAGTAAAATAGGGGAAAACAGAAATCTTTGTTATGCCATGAAAGCCAATCCGTTTTTGGTGCACATCATGGCAAAGGAAGTAGAGCGCATTGAAGTGTGTTCCATGGGAGAATTCCGTATCTGCAAAGAGAAAGAAATTGCACCGGAAAAACTGCTGATATCCGGCGTGATGAAAGACCGGGATGACTTGTGGGAAATCCTAGATACGTACGGTGGAAGGTGCCATTATACGATTGAATCGCTCAATCAGTATGCCGTGATTACAGAATGGGCGAGGCGGGAAGGAAAGACAGTGCCGGTATATCTACGACTGACGAGTGGCAATCAGTTTGGAATGGATGAGGATACGCTTACCAATATCGTAGAGTTAGAACAGGATAAAAATCTGTTAGCCATCTGTGGAATCCACTATTTTTCGGGAACGCAAAAGAAGATGAAAAAGATACGGGAAGAATTACATTATCTGGATACATTTTTTGCAGCGTTAAAAGAAAAAACAGGGTTTGAAGCAGCGGAGCTCGAATACGGGCCGGGGCTGGCTGTCCCTTATTTTGCGAGACAGGAAGATGAAAGAGATAAAA
The DNA here is from genome assembly GCA_934352055.1 of uncultured Lachnospiraceae bacterium. Taxonomy (GTDB): domain Bacteria; phylum Bacillota; class Clostridia; order Lachnospirales; family Lachnospiraceae; genus Pararoseburia. The sequence continues at coordinate 26,941 of CAKRJY010000007.1, read as the reverse complement.
CGCTTACGGAAATTTCCAATCAGTTAGAAGAAATGCACTGGAAAGGAAACGTGACTTTGGAAATGGGACGCGCATTTGTAGCGGATTGTGGCTACTACATAACGACTGTAAAAGATACCAAACGCTCCAAAGACCATAATTATTGCATTGTGGATGGTGGAATGCACCAGATGAATTACGACGGACAGATCCGGGGAATGTACCAACCGCATGTTACGATTCGACCACAGGGTTCTCGTGGAATTTATCAGGATTGGACCATTTGTGGAGAACTTTGCACAGGCAATGATGTGCTCATACAAAATATAAAAATTGATGATTTGCGTGTGGGCAGTGTGATTATTTTTGAACATACCGGAGCCTATGCGGTTACAGAGGGGATGGCACTCTTTTTGAGCCATGTACTTCCTGCGGTTGTTTTATATGATCCTGTCAATGGCTTTGAGCAGCTGCGCGCGCGCCGCGAGACATACGACCTGAATATGTAAAAGTAAAATAGAATTACAGAAAGAAGAGGAAATGAAAATGGAAGAATTACTTACAATTTTAAATGATATGGATGACAGTATTGATTGGGAAAAGGAAGAAGGATTGATTGACAATCGCATTTTAGATTCTTTTGGCGTGATTTCTCTTGTTGCAGAATTAGGAGAAACGTTTGATATCGAAATCGAAGCATCTGAAATTGTACCACAGAATTTTAACTCTGTAAAAGCAATCTATGCGATGGTAACAAGATTACAGGAGAGTTAAGATGGCATACCATGAAGTGACATACTTATTTTTATTTTTACCACTTGTACTGCTTGCATATCAACTGACACCGCAAAAAAAGCGCTGGTGTATTTTGCTTCTCGCCGGCTATGCATTTTTCTGGACGTTTAGTAAAAAACTCGTGCTTGTTCTGATGGCAACATCAATGTTTACACATTATGTTGGCTTATGGCTGGAGCGGATTAAGAGTGATGAGAAACAGGTTTTAGATAAAAGCAGCAGCGAAAAGGAAGGTCTTTCAGATGCACAGTGGCGCGCATGGAAAAAACAGACAAAACTGGAATATAAGAAAAAGCAAAAGCGGGTTTTGCTCTTTGGCGTATTTGTGCTTCTTGGCATTCTTGGTTATTTGAAGTATGCGGGATTTTTTGTGGAAAATGTAAATGGAATGCTGACATTTTTGGGAAAGAGTAATATGGCATTGACAGCAAAAAAACTAGCAGTCCCTATTGGCATTTCCTTTTATACCTTGCAGGCCATTGGCTATCTTGCTGATGTATATTGGGACAAAATCAAGGCGGAACGCCATCTGGGAAAGGTGGCATTATTCCTTGGCTTTTTTCCACAGATTATGGAAGGCCCGATTGCCATGTATTCCCAGACAGCTGACGCTTTGTGGAGTGGAAACCCACTGCGCTCTGAGAATTTAGCGAAAGGTTCCATTCGGATTCTTTGGGGACTGTTTAAGAAAATGATCATCGCAGACCGTCTTTACTATCTGGTCACGGAAGTGTTTGATCACTATGCAAATTATAGTGGGGCAATTGTGATTGTGGCTGCGATTTCTTATGCCGTGCAGCTATACATGGAATTTTCCGGATGCATGGATATCGTGATTGGCAGCGGGCAGATGTTTGGTGTGACGCTGCCGGAGAATTTTAACCAGCCGTTTGCTTCGAAAAGTGCAGCGGAATTCTGGCGCAGATGGCATATGACACTGGGTGTATGGTTTAAGACTTATGTCTTTTATCCTGTATCGGTTTCTCCTTTTATGCGTAAATGGAACAAATTTGGAAAAGCCCATGTGGGAAAATATATGACAAAGCTCGTTGGGTCTGCGATTGCATTGTTTCCGGTATGGCTTTTTAATGGATTATGGCATGGTCCACAGTGGAATTATATTTTCTACGGTATGTATTATTTTGTGATTCTGTTTTTGGAAGTGGCATTAGAACCGTTGAAAGAACATTTTTATGCGAAAACAGGAGTGAGTGAAGAGACACACTGGTGGAATGTGCTTCGCATCGCAAAAACATGGCTGATTATTTTTACAGGGGAACTGTTCTTCCGCGCAAATACACTGACGGCAGGCTTTTCTATGTTTGCCAGCATTTTTAAAGAGTTTGCACCGCAAAGACTTTGGGATGGTACGCTGCTTTGCATGGGACTGGATGTGGCGGATTATGTTGTTATTGTTATGGGATGTATTGTAGTAGGCGTGATCGGTCATTTACGGGAAAAGCAGAAGATAAGTCTGGAACAGATTGCTGCTATGCGTGTGCCATTGCGATGGGGACTTTATTATGCACTGATTTTTGCGGTTATTTTATTTGGTGCATATGGTGTGGGATATCAACAGGTGGATTTGATTTATGCAGGATTTTAAACGTATGACAAAAACAAAGGCTTTTAAAAACACCATCTTTTTTGTGATTCTGGTGTCGCTGATTCTTGGTGCATCCGGGGCACTTTCCTATGTGTCTATGCAGGATGAGCATTTGATTCAAAGTCGCAACAAAAGTATGATTGAGATTCAAAGGCAGCCGGAAAACACAATGGATGTGATTGTCGTGGGAGACAGTTTGAGTTACAGCGCCATTTCCCCGATGCAAATGTGGGAAGAGGAGGGGCTGACATCCTATGTTTGTGGACAGTCGGGTCAAAAGATACAGGAGACATATTCGATGCTGGAAACAGCATTTGAGCACCAGAAGCCGAAGGTGGTTGTCATGGAGACCGGACCGCTGTTTCGCGTCCGTGGAAAAAGCGAAGAGATTAAGTCTACGCTCTCGGAACAGGGAAATCGGTTTTTCCCGATTTTTCGATATCATGATGTATGGAAACCGCTTTTGTTTGGAAAGAAATATGGAGAGCAGGATTTTAATGGCTATCTGGTGCGTGCAGCCAAAACCGTATATAAACACGGAGATACCTATATGGAATCACACAAAAATCTGGAAGAGGTCAAGTCTGTGATTGATGTATACATGCAAAAAATAATTGCCTTATGTCAGGAAAATCACGCCGAGCTTGTGCTTGTGAGCGTCCCGTCACCACATAATTATAATACAGCGCGTTGTGATGCAATCGCGTCCTATGCAGCAGCCAATGGATTGTCCTATCTGAATCTAAACGACACAAACACAAATGTAGATATTGATTGGAAAACAGATTGTCTAGACAAAGGCGACCACTTGAATGTTTCAGGTGCGGAGAAAGTAAGCAATGTCCTTGGAACCTATTTAAAAGAGCAGTATGCTTTGCCGGATCACCGGGGAGAAAAGGCATATATGTCATGGAATACGCAGGCAGAACAATATGATGCGCTTGTGGATGAAAAAATAAGAGAACTACGTGAATAAAATAGAAAACACAACTTGTCTTTTTTTGTATTTTTTTATAAGATACATGGTGTAAAGAAAAAGAGCAGGAGGTTATTCGTATGAAAGTTACAATTTCAGATGCAATTCGCTATATTGGTGTGGATGATACCACAATTGATTTGTTTGAGAGTCAGTATGTAGTACCAGAGGGCGTTTCTTATAATTCTTATTTGATTTTAGATGAAAAGGTAGCCCTGATGGACACAGTAGATGCCAGAGGTGCTAAGGAGTGGGAGAAAAATCTCATGGATACTTTGGCTGGCCGTCAGGTTGATTATCTCGTGATTTCTCATTTGGAGCCGGATCACGCAGGCAGTATCGGAAGATTGGTAGAATTGTTCCCAGAAGTTACTTTGGTAGGAAACGCAAAGACATTTGCAATGTTACCACAATTTTTCCCGGAAGGCGTTATGGACTGTGAAAAATTGACTGTGAAAGAGGGAGATACTCTGTCTCTTGGAGTACATACCTTGACATTTGTGATGGCACCGATGGTACATTGGCCGGAAGTTATGGTTTCTTATGAATCCGCAGAAAAGGTGTTATTCTCAGCAGATGGATTTGGTAAGTTTGGTGCATTAGCTATGACGGAAGACGCAGACTGGGCATGTGAAGCACGTAGATATTATTTTAATATTGTAGGTAAGTATGGTAATCCGGTGCAGGCACTTTTGAAGAAAGCGGCAACACTCGATATACAGACAATTTGTCCGCTGCATGGACCTGTCTTAAAAGACAATCTGGGATATTATATTGGCTTGTATGATACCTGGAGCAAATACGAACCGGAAAACAAAGGTGTTTTGGTAGCATATGCATCTATTCATGGAAATACTGCAAAAGCAGCAGAGAAGCTGGGCGAAATGCTTCGTGAAAAAGGCGTAGAGAAAGTGGTTGTCAGCGACCTTTCCAGAGAAGATATGGCTGAGGTGATTGAGGATGCATTCCGTTATGACCGTATGGTTCTTTGCGCTGCAAGTTATGACGGTGGTGTGTTCCCTTGCATGGAGGACTTTTTACATCATTTACAGGCAAAAGCATACCAGAAACGCACCATTGGTCTGGTAGAAAATGGTTCCTGGGCACCATGTGCAAATAAAACAATGCGTGCAATTGTAGACACCTTCAAGGATGTGACTGTGGTAGAACCAAGCGTTACCATTCGTTCTACGTTAAAAGAATCGGATATGGAGGCTATGGAGGCTTTGGCAAGTGCAATTGCAGAAGCATAAATGAATTAGATACAACATGAAAGAGAGAGACTATTTATTTGACAATTATAAGGCGTTCCTCATTGTATTAGTTGTCGTAGGCCATTTTATCGAGGTGGCTTCGGATGACAATGTAATTATGGAAACGACGAAGTGGATTATCTTTTCCTTCCATATGCCGGCTTTTGTATTTATATCTGGTTATTTCTCGAAAAAGACACAGGGCATCTATAAGTTGGTACAGCAACTTTTGGTGCCCTATCTTGTGTTTGAGATTTTATATTATATTCTTTATACCTTTATTTTGGGAAGAGATACGGAGCTGGCACTTTTGTACCCGAAATTTTCGCTATGGTATCTGCTCGCAATGTTTATGTGGAAGGTGATTACGCCGTGGTTTAAAAAGATACCGGGACATATTTGGATTGCTTTTGCAATAGGGCTGTTTGTTGGAGCATCTTCTTTGGATGACAATTATCTGACGCTACCACGAATGTTCACGTTTTACCCATTCTTTTTGCTGGGGATTCATCTGGATCGGGGGCAGATTGATCGTATGCGCGCGAAGATTACACGTATGCAGGCTTTTGGACTCTTTTTGCTGCTCAACGCTTTTGTGGCATGGGTCGCAATGAGTGATCGCATTTCCATTAAAATCTTTTACGGACGATATGATTATGAGTATCTGGGTTTGTCCGTTCCGATGGGGATTGCACTGCGTGCTGTATGCTATCTGATCTCCTATGTGATGATTTACATTGTGGCTATTATGGTTCCGGGGGCAAAAAACAGTATTTCGTCGCTGGGAACGAAAACAATGGCAGTGTATCTGTTCCATGGTTTGATTTTTGCTGTGTTCCGTAGAGGTGAAATGTGGTATCAGAGTATGGGAGAAATTGTGGAAGATGCGATTTTATTTGAAGCATCGATGGGAACGGTCTGGCTTTTGTGCCAAAAACCGTTTGTGAAGTTTACGGCATATGTGACGCATCTGCAGATACCACTCCTTAAAAAAATCTGTGATTTCCCATTGATTCGTCGTATGGAGAAGACGAGGGGAATCGTGGAAGAGAAAAAGACAGAATAATATCTGCGTCTTGCCAGTGAAGAAATCCTAGTATAAAATAGGAAATGGACATCGCAAAGATTGTTCTCATTAAGGGAAAGTATGTATTGCACGTAAGATGATAACGGCGTTTATCGAGTTGTTGCCATCTGGGTGCTCATAACAACAAGGAGAGAGGAAAACAATGGAGAAAAATACGATTTGTGTACAAGGTGGATACACACCGGGCAACGGTGAACCACGTCAGATCCCAATCATTCAGAGTACGACATTTAAATACGACACAAGTGAGGATATGGGAAAACTGTTTGATTTGGAAGCGGAAGGATACTTTTACACACGCTTGCAAAATCCGACCAATGATTATGTGGCAGCAAAGATTGCGCAGTTAGAAGGCGGTACTGCAGCGATGCTTACCAGCAGTGGACAGGCAGCTAATTTTTTTGCATTGTTTAATATCTGTGGCGCAGGCGATCACATTGTCTCATCCACGAGTATTTATGGTGGAACCTATAACCTGATTGCAGTGACAATGAAACGTATGGGAATTGATGTGACCTTTGTAGATCCGGGCGCATCTGAGGAAGAACTGATGGCGGCCTTTTTGCCAAACACAAAGGCTATGTTTGGCGAGACAATTGCAAATCCGGCGCTTACCGTTTTGGATATTGAAAAGTTTGCCAAAGTGGCGCATGCAAATGGCGTTCCGCTTATTGTAGATAATACATTTGCTACACCAATCAACTGTCGTCCATTCGAGTGGGGAGCAGACATTGTTACGCATTCCACAACAAAATATATGGATGGTCATGGTGCAGGTGTAGGCGGCGCGATTGTAGATAGCGGTCATTTTGACTGGATGAAGTATGCAGATAAATATCCGGGACTTTGCACACCGGATGAGAGTTATCATGGCGTGACCTATGTGGAACGTTTTGGCAATGCAGGTGCTTTTATTACAAAATGTACAACACAGCTGATGCGTGACCTTGGTTCGATCCAAAGTCCGCAAAACGCATTTATTTTGAACCTTGGTCTGGAAAGTCTGCATGTACGTATGGCACGCCATTGCGAGAATGGTCAGGCAGTGGCAGAGTTTTTGGAAAACCATCCAAAGGTTGCCTATGTAAATTACTGCGGTTTGCCAGGAGATAAATATCATGCATTGGCAGAAAAATATCTGCCAAATGGAAGCTGTGGCGTGGTATCGTTTGGCCTTGTCGGCGGACGTAGTGCAGCAAGCACATTTATGAAACACTTGAAAGTGGCAGCAATCGAAACCCATGTGGCAGACGCAAGAACATGTTGTTTGAATCCGGCATCAAGCACACACCGTCAGATGAGTGATGAACAATTAAAAGAGGCAGGCGTTCCTGCGGAATTGATCCGTATCAGTTGTGGTATCGAAGATAAACGTGACTTGATTGCAGATTTGGCACAGGCTTTAGATGCAATTTAATAAAGCAATTCCTATCGTGATATAGGAAACGAGAAACCCCAAAAAATCAAGGGTGAGGCATTATTCCTCAACGTGAAAACGAGTGAGGAGTTGTACGAAAATAAGAACATATCCGGCGCATTTTAATGAGGCAAATCTTGTTGAAATGTGCCGGATTTTACGTTACCATAACTATAGATATTTATGCGTCCCTTTTAGACTTAGTTTTGTCAAAAAATTAACAAAACGAGGCTTTTGGTGAGTGGGGTGTGTGATAAATTTATGAGGAGGAGAATAAATGCAAGATTACAAGGTTATCGAAGTAAAGCGCAGTATTTTTGAGGACAATGATGCAGATGCTGCAAAGCTTCGAGATGAATTAAAAAAAGAAAAGACGTTTCTTTTAAACCTGATGTCTTCACCGGGGGCAGGTAAGACCACCACACTTCGTCAGACCATTTCCCGTTTAAAAGATGAGATGCGCATTGGCGTCATGGAAGCAGATATTGATTCTGATGTAGATGCAGCTACGATCGCAGAGACCGGTGCAAGAGCAATTCAGATTCATACTGGCGGCATGTGTCATTTAGATGCAGATATGACAAGACAGGGTATTCGTGAATTTGGCACGGATGATTTGGACTTGGTTGTATTAGAGAACGTTGGTAATTTGGTTTGTCCGGCAGAATTTGATACCGGAAGCGTAAAGAATGCAATGATCTTGTCAGTTCCGGAAGGGGATGACAAGCCATTGAAGTATCCACTTATGTTTTCTATTTGTGATGTAGTGCTGATCAATAAGTGTGATACATTAAGCGTCTTCGACGATTTTTCAAAAGAGGCAGTAGAAGAGCGTATTAAGAAATTAAATCCAAATGCACAGGTAATCTTTGTTTCAGCAAAGACCGGCGAAGGATTTGATGCATGGTGCGATTGGCTTCGCAAAGAAGTATCGGACTGGCAAAATAATTAATAAGGATTATGAAGGATAAGAAAGAGGAGGAAAGTATGGACAGAAATAAGGATGAAAAGTATTTAATGACCCCTTATTCGTTGGAGGAGGACCGTAATAAAAAGGATCCGAGAGCGGGATATTGTATTGAAGAGTTAAAGAATAAGCCGTTCCGTGAGCCACTTGCAAAGTTTGCAAAGGCTGTTACCGACCGTGCAAAGGTACAACTTGGCAAGGAAGATATCACAGCAGAAAGCCCGGAGTACTGGGGACTTTACAATCTTGTTACAGATGAGCAGTGCGAGATCGGTATCAAGATGGAGAAGCGTCATCCAAGAACACTTGCTGATATGAAGGCTCTTTGCCCGGAATATTCTGAGGAAGAACTCTTGAAGCAGTTGGAAGAAATGTCTTATAACGGTGTAATCGAGTGGAATTATGAGAATCCACAGCATGAGAAGCAGTGGGTACTTCCTATGTATGTACCGGGTTCTGCTGAGTTCGGCAACATGAATGCAGACCTTTTGGAGAGATATCCGGAAGTAGGACCATTCTTCGAGCGTATGAGCCGTATCCCATTGGAGGGGCTGACCCAGATGGTACCGCAAGGCGGCGCAGGCGTTGGTATGCACGTTATTCCTGTTGAGAATGCTATCAGCATGGAGAATAATTCATCTTCTCTTGAACACATTTCATACTGGTTAGACAAATATGATGGAAAATATGCTGCCAGCCCATGTTCATGTAGAAAGTCACGTAAGACATACGATGAAGGCTGTGGAGACGATCCAGAAGGCTGGTGTATCGCGGTTGGTGATATGGCAGACTATGTTGTTGAGACAAACAAGGGTGGACGTTATATCACAAAAGAAGAAGTATTAGAGATTTTAAAGAAGGCTGAGGACAATGGATTTGTTCATCAGATTACAAATATCGATGGCGAAGAAAAGATTTTCGCAATCTGTAACTGTAACGTCAACGTATGTTACGCACTTCGTACATCTCAGTTGTTTAACACACCAAACATGTCACGTTCTGCATATGTAGCACATGTTGTAAAAGATAACTGTGTTGCTTGTGGACGATGCGTTGAAGTTTGTCCTGCAGGTGCTGCAACACTTGGACAGAAGCTTTGCAAGAAGGATGGAACAGAAGTTATTTATCCTAAGATGCCACTTCCAACAGAGCAGAAGTGGAGCGAGGATATGTGGACAGAAGATTACCGTGATATTAACCGTATCAACACACATAAGACTGGTACAGCTCCATGTAAGACAGCATGTCCAGCGCATATTCCAGTACAGGGTTACTTGAAGATGGCTGCACAGGGCAGATACGAAGAAGCTCTTGCATTGATCAAGAAGTACAATCCACTTCCAGCAATCTGTGGTCATGTATGTAACAGACGTTGTGAGGATGCATGTACACGTGCAACAATCGATGAAGCAATTGCTATCGATGAAGTAAAGAAATTTATTGCTATGCAGGATCTTAAGGCTGATAAGCATTATGTACCTGAAAAGGTTGTTCCAAAGATCTTAGGCGACTTTGATGAGAAGGTAGCAATCATTGGTGCAGGACCAGCTGGTATTTCTTGTGCATACTACTTAGCAGAAAAAGGTTACAAGCCAACCTTATTTGATAAGAATAAGAAACCGGGTGGAATGGTTACTTATGGTATTCCTTCTTTCGTTATGGAAAAGGATGTTGTTGAGGCAGAAGTTGATGTACTTCGCGATATGGGCGTAGATATTCGTCTTGGCGTAGAAGTAGGTAAGGATATTACATTAAAGCAGCTTCGTGAAGAAGGCTACAAGGCATTCTACATTGCAATCGGATGCCAGGGTGGACGTGGTATTAACGTACCTGGTGAAGATGCAGAAGGCGTAATGAAGGGTGTAGAACTTTTACATACCGTTATTGATGATGAATCATACCAGCTTTCTGGTGATACGGTTGTTATCGGTGGTGGTAACGTTGCTATTGACGTATCCCGTACAGCAGTGCGTTGCGGCTCATCTAAGGTAACACAGGTTTCTTTGGAAACACGTGATATCATGCCAGCACTTCCAGAAGAAATTGAACTTGCAGAATCTGAAGGTATTCTCATTCAGGGTGGATGGGGACCAAAGGAAATCCTTACAGAAAATGGCAAGGTAACAGGTATTGTATTCAAGAAGTGTACACAGGTTAAGAATGCAGAAGGACGTTTTGATCCTCAGTATGATGAGAATGAGACTATGACAATTGCATGTAGCAATGTAATTCTTTCTGTAGGTCAGGCTACCATTTGGGGAGATCTGTTAGAAGGCGAAGATGTTGAATTCAGAGGACCAGCTCCTGTTGCGGATAAGGTTACATTCCAGACAAGCGTACCAGATATCTTTGTTGGTGGTGATATGCTTTATGGTCCAAGATTTGCTATTGATGCAATTGCTTGTGGTAAGGAAGGTGCTATCTCTATTCATAGATATGTACAGCCTCATTCATCTCTTACAATTGGTCGTGATCCAAACTACTTCATTGAATTGGATAAAGATGATATCCTTGTTGAAAACTATGACAACACAGGACGTCAGACAGCTGCTATTAAGAAGAACACAGAAGGTAAGCTTACATTCCGTGACATGAAAGAGACATTTACAGAAGAGCAGGTTAAGGCAGAAACAAGCCGTTGCTTAGGTTGTGGTGCTTCTATCGTGGATCCAAATAAGTGTATCGGTTGTGGACTTTGTACAACGAAGTGTGAATTTGATGCAATCAAGCTTACAAGAGACAATCCAAAGGCTTCTACTATGCGTAAGTCAGAGGATAAGTTGAAGTATATTCTGCCAAATGGTGCCGCACAGGCAATCAAGCGTCCATTTATCAGAAAGACTCCAAAGGAGACTGCTTGGTATAAGGAAAAATAAAAGAAAGACCATATAAACGTAAGGGGCAGGCACGCAAAGTGCCTGCTCTTTCTTTCTATGGAAAAATGTGGTATAATACACGGACATTATGCGACATTTTATAAAGGGAGAAAAGAACTATGCCTGGAAACAACTGGGGAGAGATTTTTTATAATGTGTTTGTGATTTACCTGTTTTTGACACTTGTACAAACATGCTATTCTGTGATTCGCATGTATATCGTAAAGCATTTTTGCAATGGTGTGAAATACGGGAAAATGCGTATCAAACAGTTGACATCGGAGGGACGATTCCGACAGCTTCCTGTGTATTCGCTGGATGAGATTTATGAGGATAAGGATTTAGGAACCGTACGTCTTAGTGTATTTCCAAACGATACAGGAGAGCGTACGAAGTATGTTTTGATTTTACCTGGCGGAGGATATGCACATTGTGTGACCAAAGAAGAAGGGTATCCAATTGCTGCAAGGTTTAACGAGATGGGCTATACCGTCTTTGTTTTGGAATATCGTACCGGTTTTAATTGTACACCGTATGCACCGATGGAAGATGTATCGCGTGCAATCAAGCATATTGAGGAACATCAGGAAGAATATAACATTGACCCGGAAGGATATGCACTTTGCGGATTTTCTGCAGGAGGAAATTTAGCTGGTATTTATGCCAGCCATAATCATGGTTATGAGCAGTATGGCACGCGCAGACCGGCAACGATTATGCTGGGATATCCTTGGACAAATATGCAGCATTGGCTGGATCATCCATATTGGAATATATGGAAAGGAATCATGGGTGTATGGCTTTCAGAGCGTGGATTTATCTATATGTTTGGGCGTTCCTGTACTCGTGAAAAAAGAGATTCTCTTTGCGTACAGAAGCAGGTGACGGATGATTATACACCTACATATATGTTTTCTGGTGGCAGAGATGTTTTAGTTCCAGCATCGCACCATGCAGAGGTTTTGGTTGATGCATTGGAAAAACATCACGTTAAGTACTGCTATCGTCGATTTTTTGCACTGCCACATGGTATTGGCCTTGGGTTAGGAACCGGAGCAGAAAACTGGATTTGCGAAGCCGTAGAATTTTGGCAGGAGAATGTAAAAGAAGACAATGAGATAGAAGATAACAAATAGAAAAGTGTATCGAAACGCGAGGGAAAAAAACGTTTCGATACACTTTTTTCATGGTGCGCCTAGCGGCGCACATTTCTAACGGGTTAAAGTCCCGAATCCGCCCGGTAGTGGGAAGGATATAGCCGAAGGCAAGGGTGTCCATCGTGAGATGGAATCTGAAGGAAGCTGTAGGCAAATCTCTGATCCGACGGACAGAAATCGCATATGAGGCTAGGCTCCGAGAGATGAGTTGGCGAAAGACAACGAAGTCTAATAACTATCACTTTTGTAGGAGAAGAGTAAATGCGGCGGATACATGGAGAGAAAGAGTGTGCACCTTAAGCGTGGAGGTCTCACAGAGGTTTCATTAGCCTTGTAACAACGAACTGTGAGAAGTCAGCCGAGCCCATAGTAGTGAAGAAGTTTCTGTAATGGAAATGGAGCAAAGGTGCGGAGGGTGTGGACGGAATGAAGTACACAGACCTTAAAGAACACCTTGAAAAGAACGGCGAAAACATCAAGAAACAGTTGAGGACGAGAAAGTACAAGCCTCAACCAGTACGAAGAGTGGAGATACCGAAATCAGACGGTGGTGTCAGAAACCTAGGAGTACCAACAGTAACAGACCGATTTATACAGCAAGCCATATGGTTTCTTTCTTGCCAACAACGCAGATGCGGTTATAGATGCAGGAACGGACAAAGTAATCTTTCTTCATCATGCCGCTGGCAAGGATACGGGCTTCGATTTGCTTGCGTTCAGCATCGCTGATTCTAAAACTTATAGTTGGATGTTTGTGTTGATTGCTCATAGAAAAGCTCCGTTCATAGTGGGTGTGGCAGCAGGCACAGTTAAGCACCCGCAAGCCACATTTGATTATTCTTGCCGGATATGTGGAATTTACTGTATTTGGTAAAGACGGTGAAACGATTGTTCTGACTCATGGAGAGACACTGGACGAAATATGAAGATACTGCATTCAAGCTTCTTCTTCAGAAGTCTGCACCAGGATGGCTCTACGCAGTCAAGAAGGGTGCCACGACAATCTGGGAAACATGGGATGGTATCAATGAAGAAGGAAAACCTAGCGAATCTCTGAATCATTACTCCTATGGTGCGATTACAGGATGGTTGCTCGGTGGCGTATGTGGAATTCAGCAGGAAGGCAGAAAAATCACAATAAAACCAACTACTTGCAAGGAATTATCACATGCAAAGGCAGTGTATGATTCTCCGGTCGGAAGAATTGAGAGCGGATGGAAATACGAGGGTAATAAGATTACGTTCGAGTTTGTTATTCCGGTGAACACGGTGGCAGAAGTAGTGCTACCGAATGGGGAGAGACATGAACTTGCGCCGGGAGTACATCAGTTTACGAAAACGCATCACGGATCCCATTCGTTGCCTTTTTCATAATGCGGATTACATCAGGAATGCTTTCTTTCATTCCGGCCTGTTCCCAGTAACTGAGGACACCGCTACATCCTTGCGTAAAGTATTGAAAGAGCATGTTTACCTCCGCTTCGGATAATTGTGGGAATCGGGAGCGAAAATCAGGAAAAAACATGTGATATATTTTAAAAAATATCTTTAGTGATAGTGCGGGATCTCCGTTTGCAGAACCAAGTACGTGATAGATATCCCGGTTTTCCTTCATGTAAGTTAATATATCAGTCATCCAGAGGTCAAAGTCATTGTGCCATCTATTTTCGAATCCTTTCTCCAAATGTGTGAGAAAGGATTCTTCTGTTTTTTCTAGCAAATCATAAGGATCTGCATAGTGTTTGTAAAAGGTGGAACGATTGATATGACATTGCTGACAGATCTCGCTTACCGTAATTCTTGAAACAGGTTTTTCCTTTAACAGTTCGAAAAATACCTGCTGTATGTTGTTTCTTGTTTTTTGAACGCGTGCATCTTTTAGGTTCATATACATTTCCTCCTTGCAAAGATAAGCAACAATTGTGGGTTTATTGATGATTGTTTTGGTATCTTTAACTGTATTATAATAAGGAAAGTAAAAATAATCAATATATGTTGATTATCTTGAACTTAGGAAAGGAAGCAATTCATATGACTGAAAAGCAACAGGAATTATTTGAATCAAAATCTGTCTGGAATGCAATCTTTACGATGGCGTTGCCTGCCATGGTTACAATGGTTGTCATGATTCTGTACAATATGGCGGATATGTATTTTGTGGGACGGACAGGCGATACAGTGCAGGTTGCAGCGGTTTCTCTTGTTGGACCGGTGTTTTCTATTATGATGGCAATTGGCAGTATGCTGGGCGGCGGAGCCTGTGCACTCATTGCCAAGACACTAGGGGAAAAGAATACAGAGGAAGTACATCTGTATTCAAGCCTCTGCTGTTGGGGAGGTATCTGTTTTGGCGTAATCTTTGGTGGCGTTGTGTTGTTACTGCGTGAGCCTCTTCTTACATTTCTAGGATCCAATGCAGAGATGCGTCCCTATGCGTCCGTGTATCTGACTGTTTTGGCGATGGGTGCACCGATTATGATTTTTGCATCAGCAGGGGGGAACATCTTAAGAGCCGAGGGGGCAGTCAAACAGGCCATGTTTAGCAGCCTGCTTTCTACAATAACCAATATCATTCTGGATCCAATTTTTATCCTGGTTCTAAAGCTAGGCGTGGGAGGTGCTGCGATAGCAACTGTAATTGGAAATGCTCTAGCAGCAGTCTATCTGATTATCTACTTTAGAAAGGGAAAAAGCAGTTTGCGCATCCATCCGAAATTTGCAATGCAGAAGCCGTGGAGGATTATGAAGATTCTTGCAATCGGTCTGCCAAATCTGGTAAGCAGCACTCTGGTTGGATTTGCGGGAGCATTTGCGAATCAGTTGCTCGTACAATATGGTACGATAGCGGTGGCGGCGATGGCTGCGGCGGGAAAATCAACGATGATGATCAGCATGCTGCAGATGGGACTGACCATGGGAATCCAGCCGCTGATGGCATACAGTTATGGAGCAGAAGACTTAGACAGACTAAAAGAAATTATAAAAAAAATAGCGATTCTGACAATTGGAATTGGATTGGTTGTCAGTGTTACTTGTTTTATTGGAAGCAAAACAGCGATATCACTGTTCTTAAAAGAACCGCAGGCATTGGAACTTGGTCAGAAGATGATTCGTCTGCTCGTCCTTTCCGGACCGTTTCTGGGACTTTATTATATTTGCAGTAATTTTCTGCAGGCAAGTGGTAATGCTAAAGTTGCGACTTTTACCAGTTTGCTGAGACAGGGGATATTCTTGATACCGCTTCTCTACATCATGAATCATTTCTTTGGTGTAACTGGTAATATCTGTGCGCATTTGACAGCAGATATAACAGCAAGTTTACTGGCGGGGGCACTTGCGTTGCGGCAGTACCGGAAATTGAAGTCAGAGATTGGAGTCAGGCATGCCCTAAAAAGCAATGCATGTTCAAAAACGGAAGAAGATAATGAAAATACTAACAAAAACGTGAATTCTTATTCGTGAGAAAAAGTACTTTGAGATATTCTATACTTGAAAACAGGAAAGTTATAAAGGGCAGCATAGTTGAAATGAAAAAGCGAGGAGGATGATATCATGCCAAAATTATTTGCAGCAAGAAATTCAGAAATCAGTTCCCGTGAAAAGAGAAACATGGAACGTGCCAGAAAGGTGGCGTCTCAGGGAATGGTATTATTGGAAAACAAGGGAGCACTTCCGATTGACAAATCCGTCAAAACAATTGCTCTCTTCGGCAACGGGGCAAGAAGGACCATCAAAGGTGGAACCGGTTCGGGAGATGTCAACAGCCGCTTTGTGGTGAACGTGGAACAGGGACTGGAAGATGCAGGCTTCAGTCTGACGACGAAAGCATGGATGGATACATATGATACACAGGTAGAGACTGCCAGAATGGGATATTTTGGAGAACTTCAGCAGGAGATGGCAGCAAAAGGAATGGCTGCTGTGATGAAAATATTAACTGATCCATTTGTGGAACCGGCAATTTCCGGTGTAAGTCAGAAAGAAATCGATGCGATGAAGGCAGATCTTGCCATTTACGTGCTCTCCCGTAATTCCGGAGAGGGAAAAGACAGAACTCCGGGGGCAGGAGATTATGAGCTGAGTGATACAGAAAAAACTGCAATTGCAAATCTTGCCAACGCCTACGGGAATCTGATTGTAGTGTTGAATGTAGGCGGCGTTATTGATACAAAATTCTTACGTGCACAGGAAGGCATCGGTGCAATCCTGCTAATGAGTCAGGCGGGCAATATTGGAGGAGATGCGCTCGCAGATGTGCTGACAGGTAAAGTGACGCCAAGCGGTCATCTGACAACAACATGGGCAGAAAACTATGAGGATTATCCGAATGCGAAGTCATTCAGCTATATGAACGGAGATATCCATGACGAATATTATGAAGAGGGAATCTATGTCGGATATCGCTATTTCGATACCTTTGATGTGACTCCGGCGTATCCGTTTGGCTATGGAAAATCCTATACAACATTTGATGTAAAGACAGAAGAAGTGACTGCAGATGCGAAACAGATTTCCGTAAAGGTACGTGTGACAAATACCGGCGCTACATACAGCGGAAAAGAAGTAGTGCAGGTATATTATTCCGCTCCGGCAGGAAAACTGGAAAAGCCGTATCAGGAACTGGCAGCCTATGCGAAGACGAAGGAACTGGCTCCGGGCGAGAGTGAAGAGCTTATTATCACTTATCCGGTGGAATGCATGGCATCTTATGATGCACAGAGAGCCTCTTATGTATTGGAAGCGGGAAGCTATTATGTCAGAGTTGGTGTGAATTCCAGAGCAACGAAGGTTACAGCCGTAGTTGTGTTGGAACAGGAGGCTGTGACAGAAGTTCTGTCAAATCGCCTTGTATTAGACTGTGAAATGAATGAGTTATCATCAGCAGATGTGACACCTTATGGTTATGCAGAGGAAGAGACTGAAAAAGTGCAGGCTTGTAAACTCTACATTGCTTCCTCTGATATCAAAACAACAACTGTGACATATGAGGAAACGAATGCAGAGATTGCTGCAAACACTTCAGATAAAAAGATTACGATGCAGGATGTCATGTCAGGACAGGCGTCCTTAGATGATCTGGTTGGTCAGCTTACCATCCAGGAGATGGCAGAATTATGTGTCGGTACCTCCAGAGGACAGATGGGCGGAGATACCGCAATCATCGGAAATGCATCTGCAGTTGTACCGGGGGCGGCGGGAGACACAACTTCCCTGATGATTGAAGATCGTGACATCCGTAATCTGGCACTGGCGGATGGACCGGCAGGACTTCGACTGTCGAAGCATTTCAAGGCAGATGCAGAAGGAAATGTGATTCCGGGAACAAGTGATGCACCGATTCCGGGAATGGACTTACTTATGGCCGGTTCACCAAAGCCGGAGATTCCGGAAGGTGCCATTGACTATTATCAGTACTGTACTGCAATCCCGATTGCCACACTGCTTGCCCAGACATGGGATGTGGATGCAATCAAAGAATGCGGAGACATTGTCGGAGAAGAGATGGAAGAGTTTGGTGTGACACTGTGGCTGGCACCGGGGATGAATATTCACAGAAATCCGCTGTGCGGACGTAACTTCGAATATTATTCCGAGGATCCGCTTGTTGCAGGGAAATGTGCGGCAGCAGATACATTGGGCGTACAGCAGCATGCCGGAGTTGGCACAACTATCAAACATTTTGCACTGAATAATCAGGAAGATAATAGAATGCACACGAATGCACACGTCAGTGAGAGAGCGGCTCGTGAGATTTATCTGAAGGGATTCGAGATTGCAGTCAAAGAAGCAAAACCGATGTCCATTATGACATCCTACAATCTCATCAACGGAATCCATTCTGCCAATAATAAAGATTTGCTGACAGCCATTACGAGAAATGAATGGGGATTTGACGGAATCGTTATGACAGACTGGGGGACAACCGGCGGTATGGAGATGAATCAGGGAATGGAATTCAAGTACGGATGCTCCAGTGCAGCAGGATGTATCAAGGCAGGAAATGATCTGACGATGCCTGGAAAACAGGAGGATGTGGATGAGATTATTGCTTCGGTAGGTGCGAAAGATGGCGATGTAGTCTGCCCAATCACACTTAGAGATCTGCAGGCCTGTGCGAAGAGAATGTTGAATACAATCATGAAGAGTTCGGCATATATGGAATAAGTGAGGAGACAAGATAACATGGCAGTAAAAGCAATTCAGTTAATTCAGATTGGAACGGTGATGGGGTCAGAGGAAAAAGCAAGGGAAACGATCCGCCTGATGAAAGAAGCCGGATATGACGGAATCGAGCTGAACGGATTTATGATGAAAAAGATGCCGCCGATTGTTCGTGTTCTGACAACCCTTGCGGGGATGCCAATTGGAAAGACGGCGAAATTAGACTGGAAGAAGTTGATTGCAGACACCGGACTTAAGGTGGTCAGTATCCACGAGGATCTTGGAAGCATCTTGAGAAATCCGCAGGAAATCATTGAAGAAGCAAAAACATTTTCCACAAAGTATATTGTCATTACGGGAATGCATCGGTTTGACTATTCCGATATGGCAGCGGTACTGGAATTGGCACAGAAGCTAAATAAGGCAGGAAAAATTCTGAAAGAAGGAGGCATTTCCTTGTTATATCACAATCACAACTGTGAATTCCGCAAAGTGGGAGCGGGAAAATGTGCCTACGATGTGCTGATTGAAAAGACAAATCCGGAATATGTTAACTTCGAATTCGATTCTTACTGGGCGACAGAGGCCGGTGTAGATACGATTGCGCTCATGGAGCGATTGGGAGAGCGGATGAAGCTCTACCACATCAACGACCGAGGAACAAGGATGAGCGGACCCGGAGGACAGATCTTAAAGTCTGACAGCATGGAACTAGGATACGGTAATATGAACTTGACAAAAATGGTTGACATAGCACAGAAAAACGGGGTAGATGCGGTGATTCTGGAAAGCCATAAGAACTGGGTGGATAAGTCCCCGGTGAAGTCGTTCCAGCTCAGTGCGAAGTTCATGAATAAGTATGTTGTAAATTAAAGGAGAAGAGAATGAAAAGACTGGATTTTAATTCGGATTGGAATTTTTGGAAAGAGGGAGGTGAGAAACAGGAAAAAGTAAATCTTCCACATGACGCAATGCTTTCGGAAAAACGGGACAAAGACAATGCAACACAGTCAGGCGGAGCATATTTCGCGGGTGGAACGTATCATTATACGAAGAAGTTATATATACAGGAAGGCTGGGAAAATGTATTTCTGGAATGTGAAGGGGTTTACCAGAATTCAACAGTAAAGGTGAACGGAACGGAAGTATACTTCAGACCATATGGATATTCGGATTTTTATGTGAATCTGATGCCGCATTTGAAGAAAGATGTGGAAAATGAAATTGAAATTATCGCAGATAACTCAAAAATTCCGAATAGCAGATGGTATTCCGGAAGTGGAATTTATCGTGAAGTAGGGTTGCATGTGGGCGGCGCATCTTATGTGAAACCGGATGGTATACGGATTACACCGTTAAATTCGGAGAAAGTTCTGGTTGAGACAGAGATTGTCGGAGAAGGAACGGTTACAGTGGAAATTTGGGATGGAAAGACAAAGGTTGCTCAGGAAACAGGGGAGAAGGCTGTCATTGTAATTCCAGAGGCGCAATGTTGGAGCGAGTCGGTCCCGAAACTTTATACATGCAAAGTCATTATTCAAAAGGGAGATGAAGTATCAGACGAAGCTGAGCAGAAGTTCGGAATGCGTATCCTGAACTGGAATAAAGACGGATTTTTCGTAAACGGAAAAGAAAAATTGCTTCGCGGAGCCTGTATTCATCACGATAACGGCGTACTGGGGGCCTGTGGATTCCGGGATGCGGAATACCGAAGAGTCCGTATTTTAAAAGAGGCAGGATTTAATGCAATCCGAAGTGCCCATAATCCAATCTCCAAAGCAATGCTGGATGCCTGTGACGAACTTGGTATGTATGTGATGGATGAAACCTATGACTATTGGCTGATACATAAAAATCCTTACGATCATGGCGGAGAAACTGTTCAAAAATGGTGGAAAGAAGATACCGGAGCAATGATTCGAAAGGATTACAATCATCCGAGTGTCGTAATGTATTCCATTGGAAATGAAATTTCAGAGTTGGGAATTGCAGAAGGGCAGGAATTGTGTGCGCAGATGTCGGCATATGTCAAAACCATGGATTCTTCCAGAGCTGTGACCTGCGGAATCAATCTGATGCTTGCTTCTATGGCTGCAAAAGGAAAGGGGCTGTATGGTAAGAAAGAAGACGGCAAAGAGAACACAAACGGAAGTGCAGGAATGGATAATGTACCGACCAGTACATTTTATAATATTCTGATGAATAAAATGGGCGGAGTGATAGACCACATGGCAGCAACGAAGGGTGCGGATAAAGTGGCAGATGCAATTTCATCGGGTCTGGATGTGATGGGATATAACTATGCAACATCAAGGTATAAAAAAGAGTACAAAATGCATCCGGAACGTGTGATAGTTGGTTCAGAGACCCTGCCTCAGAGTTTGTATCGCAATTGGGAACTGGTGAAAAGTACTCCGAATCTGATTGGAGATTTTATGTGGACCGGTTGGGATTATCTGGGAGAATGTGGAATCGGAAGCATCCGTTACCAGAAGAAAGCTACGAAAGAAAGTGTAGATCCGGGACTGGCGATTCTATCCGGTGCAGGAGTGATTGATATCTGTGGATTTGAACGTCCGGAGACGCATTGGAATAAAACAATCTGGGGCTTGGAAGAAAAACCTGTGATTGGAGTAGAGCCGGTGAACCACGCAGAGGATCTTCGGGCGGCGTCCATGTGGAGAGTTACGGATGCACAGGAGAGCTGGTCATGGGAAGGCTGTGAAGGAAAGAAAACAAATGTTGTTGTTTATTCGGATGCAGATTATATTACATTATATCTGAATAAACGAGAGCTGGGAACAAAAAAAGTAAAGGAATACATGGCGGAATTTAAGAAAGTCCCATATGAAGCCGGAGAGTTGCGTGCTGTTGCCTTTGCCGCAGACGGAACAAAAAAAGGAAGTGCAATTTTGAATTCTGCCACAGGCAACACAAGCATCCGTGTGAAGCCGGATAAATCAGTATTACATGCAAATGGGCAGGATTTGAGTTTCCTGGAAATCAGTCTGACAGGAGAAAACGGAGTGATAAAATCCAATGTGGATCAGAAGCTGACTGTATTGGTGGAAGGTGCAGGATATCTTCAGGGATTGGGCTCAGCGAGGCTTAATACAGAAGAGTCATTTGTGGGAAATGGCTATACCACTTATTATGGAAAACTGCTTGCGGTGGTGAGAGCATCCGATAAAGCAGGAGAAATTTGTGTGAAAATCAGCGGAGACGGATTGGAGACGAAGAAAATACAGCTGAAAGTGGAATAAGAATGCTCAGTTTATCAATCGGAACAACAACAGTTCCAATGCTACTATAAGCAAAAAACAATAGCATGATAGCAACAAAGAGAATTGTGGAACATAGGCTACCTCTGTATGATAGTAATCAGAAGATTTTTAGGAGAAAGTGAGAGAGGATTATGGCAGACAATAAATACCCTTATTCATCGGAACTTAAGGCTCCGGCAGATAACTCGAAAGTAGATTATGATGATCCGAAGACCATTGCAGGGATGGCAAAGATTGGAAAAATGTTCGGTAAGATGGCAAAATTCTATCACGCAAAAAATGGAATTCAAATGAAAATCGGCAGTTATAAATCATACGATAACGCTGACATTCCATTCTATCTCTTTGAACCGAAAAACAGTATGAACGAGACATTACCGTGTATCATCTATTATCACGGCGGCGGATTTATGTTCCCGGTTCAGAAAATGATGCAAAAGCTGGCAAACTATTATGCAGAGAAACTTCATTGCAGAGTGGCATTGCCGGATTATAGGATTTCATTGACCAACACTTGCCAGGATATTTTAGAAGATTGTGCATCAATGTATCAATATATTTTCAATCATGCAGAGGAGTTACATATCAATTCCAATCAGGTGCTTGTATATGGGGATAGTGCAGGTGGTGCATTGGCAGCAGGAACAACCCATATGGCAAGAGATAGAGGTTATAAAAAAGCATTGGGTCAATTATTGGTTTACCCGGTTACAGATAACCACTCAGAGCGGTATCAATCTGTGAAGGAGTATCCGGATGCTGCATGGCCTGCGAGTGCCAACAGGAGCATGTGGAGGCTGATGTTTGAGAAGGGAACCTTCGGTATGGAAAATTATGCTGCACCAATGAATATAGAAGATTTTTCTGAACTGCCACAGGCATATGTGGAACCGCAGGAAATTGATATTCTGCGGGATGAAGCACTTGCTTACGGAGAAAAACTGAAGGCAGCCGGAATACCGGTTGAAATCAATGTAATCAAAGGTTCTTATCATGGTGTGGAGAATGATTGGAAGAGTCCGCTCACACAGAGACTACTCGCTCACAGGGTAGAAGTGATGAAAAAGATGTTACAGAAGAGATAATACATATAGTTTAAAAACAGAAGGAGGAGCAGACTACATTAGTCGGCTCCTCCTTCAAATTGTTTCCGGTATTCATTTGGTGTCAAACCGACATTTTCCTTGAACAGATGTATAAAATTCGCTTCGTTTGAGATGCCTACCAGAATTCCGATTTTGTATGCCGGAATGTCCGTACTTGTCAACAGCATCCGGGCATGGGATATCCGCAGGTTGATCAGGTATTTTTTAGGGGAGAAAGATGTGTATTTTTTGAACTGTCTGCAAAAATGATATTTACTCATGCTTGCCATATCAGCCAATTCATCCAGAGAAAGTTCTTGTTGATAATTATTTTCCATATAATGCATGATATAGCGGATAAAATCAGGATATTCCACGTTATCTGTTGTAGCCGATTGATTGGCATACAGATAGTCCAGCATCTTCTGAATCGCAAGGGATACCTTAAAGTCATGCTGCACAGATGGCGTAGTCTGGTAGCGCAGGATATCTTCCAGCAGACTCTGGAATTCCTGTTCATTGGACAGGTGGAACACAGGAGGCAGATTTCGAAACAGTGTCTCGTAGATATGACCGGAGTTTCCGCCGTAAAAATGAAGTGCAGACTGTGTCCAACCTTCAAGATTCTCAGTGCCGTAATATTGTGGTTCGTTGCAGTCAATCAGGAACGCATCTCCGGCGGATAGTGTGTAATGTTCTCCGCGGTAAATGAATTCGCCGCTTCCCTGATAGGTATAGACGAGCAGATAGGATGGGTAGTGCTCTCTTTGGGTAAATACAGAGCCTGCCGTCTGCGTATAACTGAACGACTGAAGATAAATATAATGTTCTTTTGTTTCAGCAGTCATCGGAAGCTCCAGTAAATATTTGATTTGTCCGGTAAGGGAGTATTCTATATTGTATGGAGTTGTCCGATACATGTCCTGATAGAATTCTTTGTTTTCAGTAGGGGATGCCTCGCGAAGAAGGGGAGTTTGTCCCAAAGCGAGATAGTTTTTATCGGTGATTGTCTCACCGGATAAATTGATTTCCAACAGATGAATGCGTTCAAACATTTGTGTGGTCTCCTTTTATAAATGAGCAATTTTCTATAGTGAATGAGCAACTAATAGTCTTTTGTGCCTGATTTCAGTGTACTATAATCAAAAATATAAAGCAAGATTAAAGTGTGATTGCGGTATTTCCACAAGCTATCTGTGGGAAATATTGCAGGAAAAGGAGAAGCCAGGTATATGAAAATAGCAGAAATCAAAACGTTGAATATGATAGCTCCGCTTGGTATCGACACGAAACCATATTTCTCATGGAAGATGGAGAGTGATCAGCTAGGAACAATGCAGGAGGCATATCAGATTCAGGTTAAAGCAGAAAAAAATAAGACAGACTGTTGGAATACCGGAAAGGTGGAATCGGAACAGTCAATCTTTGTGTGGTATCAGGGTGAGGCACTGAAGAGCCGAACGGTATACGAAGTAACGGTAACAGTATGGGACAATCATGGAAATGAGGATGCGAAAACAACAACTTTCGAAACCGCACTTTTAGATAAGAGTGATTGGAGTGCATCATGGGTAGAATCATCCTTGAAACGCCATAAAGGGAAGGCTGGTTTTGGTAAGCAGGATCCGGCAACGATGTTTAGAAAAACATTTTCGTTAAAAGCAAAGCCGATAAAGGCGAGATGTTACGCAACCTGTCATGGGGCATATCAGCTAAGTGTCAATGGGCAGAGAGCAGATCAGCGCGAATTCGCACCGGAACATACCGTTTATGAGAAATATCTGTGTTATCAGACCTATGATGTGACTGCATTATTAAATGAAGGTGAGAATGCACTTGGGATGTATGTCGGAGATGGCTGGTATCTCTGTCCGCAGGCAATTCCAAATATGAAAATGAAACATGCGCATGCGGTTTTGTTCCAGATCGAAGTAGAATATGCAGACGGCACTACAGAAAAAATAGGTTCTGATGGAAGGGTGAAAGTATCTTATGGTCCGGTTCGCAGCAGCGATCTGTATGCAGGAGAGCTGTTTGATGCAAATGAGATTCAGGCGGGCTGGGACCAGCCACAATTTCAGGATGATGCATGGAAGTATGTGAAAACAGCAGATTATGGATTTGACAACTTGCATGCCCAGTCTGGGGAGCCGGTAATTCCTGTAATGACTCTTTCTGTTAAGGAAGTGCTTCATAGCCCGAAAGGGGAGACGATTCTGGACTTCGGACAGAATATTTCCGGGCGGGTTTCGATGAAGGTAAATGCAACAAAAGGTACGCAGATTACGCTGGAACACTGCGAGGTGTTAGACAAAGACGGAAATTATTTCAATAATATCATGGGGGCCGGCGGTGTCGGAAAAGGATGCGACCAGAAGGACTGCTATATCAGCGACGGTACGGAATGCACCTATGAACCTGCATTTACATTTCATGGATTCCGATATGTGAAGGTATGCGGAATAGCAAATGTGAATCCTGATGATTTTAAAGCAGTTGTGTTATCAACGGAGAAACAGGATCTCGGAACATTTGTTACATCGGATGAACGAATCAACCGATTGTACGAGAACACACGATGGTCTCAGCGCTCCAATATGATGTCTATCCCGACCGACTGTCCGCAAAGAGAAAAAGCAGGCTGGACCGGAGATATGCTCGTATACGCGAAAACTGCGATGTTAAACGAAGATTGTACTTCTTTATTTACAAGATGGCTGGCAAATATGAGCTGTGATCAGGACGAGTATGGCATCATACCAATGGTGGTTCCAAATAATGGTTCATATCCTAAGACCGGAAAAATGATGAATCTGATGTATGGAGAAAAAGGACAGGGAACTTCCTCCGGATGGGGAGATGCGGCAGTAATAGTTCCGTATTCCATGTATGAGGCAACTGGAAATACAGCAGTGTTGGAACAGCAGTATGACTGCATGAAGCGATGGTGTGATTATATTATTCGAAAAGCAAAGGACAAAAAGCCGAAAGGAAGTACGCTTCCGGCGGAGATCGAAGAATACTTGTGGGATACCGGATATCACTATGGGGAATGGCTGATTCCAAGTCAGAATAAAAACGGTCTTGATATGAAGAATCTGAAACAGATCATGGCTTCGAGTGCCTGCTATACGGCACCGATTTTCGGCTGGAATTCGGTAAATCATTTTGCCAAGATTGCAGAGATACTGGGAAGAGATTCAGATGCAAAGAAATATAAAGAGATTGCAGATAAGATGAAACAGGCGATTCAAAAAGGTGTGATCCGGGAGGATGGCTCCATGCCGTCAGAACTGATGGGAGCTTATGTACTGCCAATCTATTTTGACCTCGTTCCGGAACATCTGAAAGATACATTTGCAGAGAACCTCGTAAAGTGCATTGAGAAGAATGACGGTTGTCTTGATACCGGATTTTTGGGAACACCTTTTTTGATGGATGTGTTATGTAAGATTAACCGCCAGGATCTTGCCTATCAAATTCTGTGGCAGGAGAAAGCACCATCATGGCTTTACGAAGTAAACCATGGTGCGACAACAATCTGGGAAAGCTGGTACGGATATGATAAGAACGGCAATCCGGGACACCTTAGCTTCAATCATTATTCCTTCGGAGCGATTGATGACTGGATGTTCCGACATATCGGAGGCATTGATACAGATCAGGCCGGATTCAAACATCTGATCATCCGTCCTCATGTGGATACAGTGATTACTTCTTGCAGCCGTAGCTATGAGACACCATATGGTAAAGTGTCCTGCGAGTGGGAGAAGAAGGATCGATTTACAATGGATGTGACCATTCCGTGTAATGTGACTGCAGAGGTGGTGTTGCCGGATGGAAGCAGCCATACAGCAGGAAGTGGAACATATCACTATGAATGTGAGAAATAAAAACGGAAAAGGTCCATAGGATATTTCCAATGAATGTTTGGCAACAAAAAGAAGCACTATATATAGTAGAAACCATGATATTATTATTGAGTTTGAGTAACCTAAAAACAGCGGGAAGCCTTATCAAGGTTTCCCGCTGTTCGTGGTGCGCCTAGCGGCGCACGTTTCGTTTGCGCGCCATGGGCGCGTTCTAATGGGTGAAAGTCCCAAACATACCCGGATAGTGGGAAGTGTATAGCTGAACAGCAAGGGTGTCCATCGTGAGATGGAATCTGAAGGAAGCTGGATGTGAGGAACATACTAACTTATGGGCAAATCTCTGGTCTGACGCACAGAAGTCAGCAGAGGTCATAGTAGCCGAGAGGTGAAGGACCGAATCAGTAGGAGTCTTGAGTATGACCGAG
>CAKRJY010000006.1 GCA_934352055.1 uncultured Lachnospiraceae bacterium | reverse complement strand
AATTATATGGTGTTATTAAGTTGAGGGAACATGAATTACAGTTATTAGATGACCTCATCAAAGCCCGATTTGTCGAGCTCTTTGGGGATGTTCAACATGAAGAAAAATATAAAGGAATTCAGCTTAGAGAACTATGCTTAACAATGAGTGGTGGAACTCCATCAACTAAATTCCCCGAATACTATGAGGGAGATATTCCTTGGATTTCTACAGTCTCACTTGGACCAAATTACATTGACGGAACAACCGCTAAAGGGTATATAACGCAGGAAGCTATTGATAATAGTACGACAAAGCTTATTCCTGCTGGAAATATCTTATTTGGAACAAGAGTTGGTGTAGGTAAATCATCATTGAACAATGTGGATATATGTACAAATCAGGATATTGTTGCGATTGTTGGAATTGATGAAAGTAAATTTAATAGATTGTTTATTAAGCATGTTTTAGATGCTTATCAACCATACTACGACAGCATAAAAAAAGGTGCAACAATACTTGGAATTACCGGAGATGATTTAAAGGATACACTGATTCCCAATGTTCCAATTGAGACTCAAATTGAGTTCGAAAAGTTCGTCAACCAAGTCGACAAATCAAAAGTTGTAGATATAAAAGCAGCATAATTGGAGATGTTAGAGGCACCGTCGTAGAGATATATAGAACGCTAAAGGGGTGGTTATATGACGACAAATTTTGATTATTTAAAGCAAGAACCAAAATTTAATAGCTTTTCAGGTGTGGCGATTTCTGCGGAACGAATTATTCTTATGGATCCGGAGGCTAGTATTATTAACAGCCGCCGTGCTATGGAATTTGCATTGAAATGGATGTATTCTGTGGACAAGGAACTGGAAATGCCATATCAGGATAGTTTGCAGAGCTTGATGAATGCGGAAGAGTATCGACAGATTATCGGACCGGATTTGTGGAAGCGAATGGATTTTATCCGAAGATGTGGTAATAACGTTGCACATAGTGGAAAGAAGCTTGGACGGGATGAGGCAATGCTTTGTCTTGAGAATCTGTTTATTTACCTGGATTATATTGCTTATTGCTATTCTGATCTGTATGAAGAGCGTAGCTTTAATCCAAACCTGATAGATGAACGTATCAAAAAAAATAAAGAAAATCGTGAACAGGCAGAGGCAACAAAAGCAGAACTCAAAAAGGAAATAGAAAATTCAGCACAGAAAGATTTAGATTTACAGAAGCTTCGTGAAGAGAATGAATCTTTAAAAGAAGCTTTGTCTGCGCGTCGTGCGGAAAAACAGCAGACTTACGTTCCGAAACCACTTGATTTGTCAGAATATAAAACCCGTAAGATTTATATCGATTCTATGCTCGTTGATGCCGGCTGGACAGAGGGAAAGGATTGGATTAACGAGGTAGAACTTCCTGGAATGCCAAATAAATCTGAAGTCGGGATTGCGGACTATGTTCTTTATGATGATGCCCATAAACCACTTGCGGTTATTGAAGCAAAGCGTACTTGCGTGGATGTAGCTAAGGGGCGCCAACAGGCAAAACTTTACGCTGATCTTTTAGAAAAAGAATACGGTAGAAGACCGGTCATATTCCTGACAAATGGTTTCGATACAAGAATCATAGATAATCAATATCCGGAGAGAAAAGTGGCAGAAATTTATTCGAAGCGCGACTTGGAAAAATGGTACAATCTCCAGTCTATGAAGACCAGTTTGAATCATATATCAGTGGATAAAAATATAGCAGGTCGTTATTATCAGGAAGCTGCGATTAAGGCAGTTTGTGATAGCTTTGATAAGAAGAATCGAAGAAAAGCACTTCTTGTTATGGCAACAGGTTCCGGAAAGACCAGAACGGTTATAGCCTTATGCAAGGTGCTTTTGGATGCTGGATGGGTGAAGAATATCCTTTTCCTTGCAGACCGTAATTCATTGGTTACACAGGCAAAGAGAAGTTTTGTAAATTTGCTTCCAGATTTGTCATGCACAAACCTTTGTGAAGAGAAGGATAATTACAAGTCACATTGTGTATTTTCTACGTATCAAACTATGATGGGATGTATCGATTCTATCAAGGATGAAGAAGGAAAACTTTTTACAAGTGGACACTTTGATCTCGTGATTTGTGATGAGGCACATCGTTCCATTTATAACAAGTATAAGGATATCTTTACTTACTTTGATGCTCCATTGGTAGGCTTGACTGCTACACCGAAGGATGAGATTGATAAGAATACCTATTCTATCTTTGAATTGGAAAATGGTGTTCCTACATACGGATACGATTTGGCACAGGCAGTAAAGGATGGATATCTTGTTGATTACATGTCGGTTGAGACGAGATTAAAATTCATCGAGCAAGGCATCAGCTATGCGGAACTTTCAGAAGAAGAGAAAGAAATCTACGAAGATACTTTCGAGGATGAAAATGGAGAATTCCCGGAGAAAATCCATTCGTCTGCATTGAATACATGGCTATTTAATGAGGATACCATTCGCCAGATTCTTCATATCGTGATGCGAGATGGTTTGAAGATTAATTATGGCGAGAAGATAGGAAAAACAATTATTTTCGCAAAGAACCATGCACATGCCGAAAAGATTTTGGAAGTGTTCAATAAAGAGTATCCGAATCTTGCAAAAGGAGCAAATGGACAGGCTTTTGCAAAGGTCATTGATAATTATATGACTTATGCGCAGAGCGCGATTGACGAGTTCTCTGATGCGAAGAAACTTCCTCAGATAGCGATTTCCGTAGATATGTTAGATACCGGTATCGATGTGCCGGAAGTTTTAAATCTAGTATTCTTTAAGAAGGTTATGAGTAAAGCGAAGTTTTGGCAGATGATTGGTCGTGGTACCAGACTTTGCCCAGGACTTATTGATGGAGAAGATAAGAGCAAATTCTATATTTTTGATTTCTGTGGCAATTTTGAATTCTTCCGAATGGGAGAAGGTCGACCAACAGCAAATATGATTGCTTTGCAGGGAGCGATATTTAATCTGGAATTCCAGATAACGTATAAGCTTCAGGATATTAATTACCAGGTGGAGCGATTGATTGCATATCGTAATCAGCTGGTTGAAATGATGACCGAAAAAGTGAAAGAATTAAATCGCGAAAACTTTGCGGTTCGTCAACATATTAAATATGTAGATTTGTATTCGAATGAAAGTAATTATCAGAATCTCTCCTATGAGGATACTTTACTGGTGCGTGATGAATTAGCACCGCTGATTTTGCCGGATAGCGATGAGGCATCAGCAGTTCGTTTTGATGCATTGATGTATGGATTAGAATTAGCGCAGCTTGCGGGTAGAAAGTATGGACGATTGAAATCGGATTTGTTTGATAAGGTGGGCGCAATCGCGACAGTTGCAAATATTCCAGAAATTCAGGTTCAGAAAGAGTTAATTGAGAAAATTCTTAATACCGATTATATAGAACGTGCAGGAATTGAGGATTTTGAACATATCAGAGAAAATTTGCGTAATCTGATGAAATATTTACCTCATCGAAAGGTGCGTTATGACACAGATTTTACAGATGATATCCTGGATGCTCAGTGGAATGAATCTGAACTTGAAAATGATGAATTGAAGAATTATAAGGCGAAAGCAGAATATTATATTCGCCAGCATCAGGATAATATTGTTATTGCAAAGCTTCGTACAAATCAGCCACTTACTCATTTGGACGTAGAATCACTTGAGGAGATTCTTTGGAAAGAAGTAGGTACGAAAGAGGACTATGAGCAGGAGTATGGACAGAAACCATTAGGTGAGTTCGTTCGCAGCATCGTCGGAATGGATATGAATGCTGCCAAGGAAGCATTTTCAGAGTTTCTAGATAATACAAGTCTTGATAGCAGACAGATATATTTTGTGAATCAGATTATAGAATATATTGTGCATAATGGTATGATGACAGACCTTTCTGTACTTCAGGAATCACCGTTTACGGATCAGGGAAGTGTAGTTGATATCTTTACTGACTTGACAGTATGGGCAGCGATTCGAAAGGCTATTGAGAAGATAAACGCAAATGCAGTAGCGTAATACAAATGTAAATATAAGTATGAATTGTTCATAAAGGTTTGATTAAACAGAGAAAGTCCCAGTGAGTTTGCTGAAAAGCAATACTGGGATTTTTTTTGAGGTCTGATATGTATAGTGAAGGTATGCGAAAAAATATATGTATATAGTTGAAGTAAAGGAAGAACACAGAACAAAGATTCGAAGAATGTGGGACTATTTTGGGACATGTAGTATGGCATAATCAAATCATCAAGAAGGGCAGCTGTCCAATAAAGTGACCTATAGGAATATAGCAGCATTTTTAACAGGAGGATTTTTTATGGAGGATATGGACAAGAAAAGGGGACAAGTAAAGAGTTCGATCATTGTTATTCTGGTATTAGTTGCAGTAGCAGGTATTGCAATACAATCTGCGGAAATACGTAAAGAGAGCCTTTGTAAGAATGAATACTGCTACGAAAAAAGAGTAGAAGGAAGCGTATCTTGCGAAAAGCATAAAAAGGAAATGGAAAAGAAGCAAATTCCGGATGGTAAAGATTATGTGAATAAGAACAATTCGACCAACACATATACAAAACCAAGCAAGCATAATTATTATGATTCATATGATGATGGCTATGACGATGTATATTTTGATTCGGATTATGATGATGACAGATATAATTATGATAGTGATTATGCGACAGGCGTAGACGATGCTATAGAGGATGCTATAGAAGATGGTGATGATGAGTGGTAATAGCATAGGAAAGCGAGGACAAGGAAGCAATACAAGTAAAAGTAAAAGGCTTGGGAAAATAAAAACAGTGACCACATCGATCAACGTCAATTGATGATAGGCCACTGTTTTTGTCTCGTATAAAGTATTTTTTGTAAAAAGGAAGAGAATAACTTATAGCTATTAATATCATGTGTTTTTGAGGAGTTTTTTTATGAGATTTATGTATTTCATTTGTGTGATGCATAAGGTATTCTCTGATGGAAACTATAGCATGAATTTAGAAAAAAGAAATAGAAAATGCCATTGTGAGCAATTTATACAATATTGTAAGCAAATTATGCAATAAAAAAGCAGCAGCGATCAAGCTACTGCCATATGTATGAAACACGGAAAACATAGGGGAATGAGAGAAGAAAAAGGAAACAAAAGATTAGTGGTTTGGGTCAGTTTTCTGTAGTTAATTCCGGTAAAGCAATCACGGTTTACCGTTTGGAAGATGATGGAAGTCTGACACGTTGCCAGACCCTTTTAGAGTGCGCTGACTTTTGTAACGATAAAAATGTTGATATTTTTTTAATAAAATGTGTTATAATATCCATATAATGTTATTTTTTTAACAAACAGTATGAAGGAGGTTTTTTACAATGGCAAGATTTACGTTACCAAGAGATTTGTATCACGGAAAAGGTGCACTGGAGGCACTTAAGACTTTCAAGGGTAAGAAAGCGATGATTTGTGTAGGTGGGGGCTCAATGAAGCGTTTTGGTTTCCTTGACAAGGCTGAAGAATATTTAAAGGAAGCTGGTATGGAAGTTCAGTTATTTGAGGGAATTGAACCAGATCCATCCGTTGAGACAGTTATGAAGGGCGCTGCAGCTATGCAGGAATTCGAGCCAGACTGGATTATTGCTATGGGAGGCGGATCACCAATTGATGCTGCTAAGGCTATGTGGATTAAGTACGAGTATCCAGATATCACATTTGAGGATATGTGCAAAGTATTTGGTATTCCAGCACTCCGTAATAAAGCTCATTTCTGTGCTATTTCATCTACTTCAGGAACAGCTACAGAAGTTACAGCATTCTCTATCATCACAGATTATGAGAAGGGAATTAAATATCCAATCGCAGATTTTGAAATCACACCAGATGTAGCAATTGTTGATCCAGATCTTGCTGAGACAATGCCACAGAAGCTTGTTGCACATACAGGAATGGATGCGATGACACATGCTGTTGAGGCATATGTATCTACTGCAAACTGCGATTTCACAGATCCACTTGCGTTACATGCAATCAAGATGATTCAGAATGATTTGGTGGATTCTTATAATGGAGATATGGCTAAAAGGGATTCTATGCATAATGCACAGTGTCTTGCAGGAATGGCATTCTCTAACGCACTTCTTGGAATTGTACATTCTATGGCGCATAAGACAGGAGCGGCTTTTGCTGACTACGGTGCACATATCATTCATGGAGCTGCCAATGCTATGTATCTTCCAAAGGTAATTGCGTTCAACGCAAAAGATGAGACAGCAAAGGTTCGTTATGGAGAGATTGCTGACTTTATGGGACTTGGTGGAAATGATCTTGATGAGAAGGTTAAGCTTTTAATTGATTACTTACGTAAGATGAATGATGATCTTAAGATTCCACATTGTATTAAGAATTATGGTGCAGATAGTTATCCAACAGAGCAGGGATTTGTTCCTGAGGAAGTGTTCTTAGAGAGATTACCAGAGATTGCTGCCAATGCTATTCTTGATGCATGTACAGGATCTAACCCAAGACAGCCTAGCCAGGAGGAGATGGAGAAACTTCTCAAGTGCTGCTACTATGATACAGAAGTAGATTTCTAATTAAATAAAATTGACATAGATGCGTTTAGATGCTAGTATAATGATAAAGAAGGTGCTACCGATAGACGGTTAGCCCTGATATATGTGATTAAAAATAACCGCCAAGTTTTGTCAGGACAGGGCGGTTATTTTTGTGTCTTATCATTGCTCTTAGACCAAACGGTATAACCAAGAGCAAAGCAAGTAATACATAAGCTGATAATGGCTATAAATAGCTCCGTTGTAAGCATAAGCACAACCTCCTCAAAAGATTTCCTAAAGTGGATTTCTATGTAAACACAGGCTATAACTCCTGTGGAGAAGGCTAATCGCCTACCAAATAGGGTAGCACCAAATATATTATACCAAACATATGTTCTGATATCAGGACTGCAAATAACTTTCAGAAATCGTCGCTTACAGTTGGGCGACGATTTTTTGTATCATTGTAACGTTTTAAGATATATGCTTGGTTTATTACAGGTAGTTATTATATATTTTTAAACGATTGGTTTAATGCAACAGATTATGATTTTGTAACTTACCTACTGTATTTTGTAACTTATTTCAAATTATGACACGAATTGAGAATTTGAGTGTATAGTTACATTATCCAAAGGAAAGGAGATGCGAAATGAAAGTAAAATTAGAGTTGTCAGACGAATATACAACACCATATGCCGTTATCTATGCAGACAAGGTGACTGACCAAATCCAACAGATGATGGACATTCTAGATGCAGATATTACGCCGGTGATTGCATTTTTGAATGAGGATACAGTCGTGATATTGAAACCAGAAGAAATATATAAGGTGTGTATCGAAGGGGGCGATACGATTATCTATGGAAAAACACAGAAATATCGTTCTCGGAAAAGATTATATGAATTAGAGCAACAGTTGGGAAAGCGATTTATGCAAATTTCAAAATCCACATTGGTAAATCTGGATTACATTGATAGTGTAGAGTCGGGATTTAATTGTACGTTGCTTCTAAAACTAAAGAACGGTAGCAAGGACTATGTGTCGAGAACCTATTTGCCGAAGTTTAAAAAGTATCTTGGATTATAGGAGGTAAAAGCAATGAAAAAAATTTTGAAAAGTACAATCATCAGCATAGGGATAGCAATGACGATCTTCTGTTTCGTAGGTGTTATATTTGATATCATTTATGAGGGGAATTTCAGCTTGGAAAATTATCAATTTACAAAAATGGTGATTGCATGTGTAGTGATTGGTTTAGGATTTGGTATACCATCTATTGTATATGAATCCGATAAGCTTCCATTTCCACTCAAAGTAGTCATTCACATGGGAATTGGTATCACCGTTTATACGGCAGCTGCATATTTTGCTGGATGGTTTACCCAGTCAGTATCTCTCCCTCAAGGAATTGGAATTATAGCGATTCAGTTTATGTTTGTATTTATAATCTGGCTTGGATTTATGAAACATTACGCAAATGAAGCCAGAGAAATGAATGAGAAAATCCAACAATTACAGAATCAAGAACTTTAGCAAAAAACAGTGGCTCTTGCCACTGTTTTTTGCTGGAAAACGCAGTATGTTTTTGGAAAAATACTAGGATGGCTAGAATTGACTTTTATAGGATAAAAGCCTAATATTGTAGATAGATATTGTGAATATTTTGTGAACGGTTTTTCTATGCGTGGCATAGATTATTATAAAAATGCGAAGGGAGAAATAGCAATGGAAAAACTAATGAAGATGCGAATTCAAAAAAGATTAACAAGAAGTGCACTGATCACAGTAGTGCTAGCAAGTGTGTCTGCAGTGATTGCAGCCATTTTACTGTTTGTTGTATCGTGGCAGTACGATAAGGTATTGACTTATAATGCTTTCCCACAAGGAGATATTGGAATTGCAATGAGAGAACTTGCAGATGTACGTAGTGCAACGCGAGGTGCGATTGGTTATGACGAACAGAGCAGGATTGATCAGGTTACAAAGGCACATGATGAAGCTGTTGCTGCATTACAAGAATGCATGCCAAAGATTGAAGAAACGCTAAACAGTGCAGAGGAAAGAGAAGAATTTAAACGGCTGCAGGAATCCGTTGATAATTATCTTAAGATTGATGATGAAATTATTAAGCTGGGTGGAACAACAGATGAAGTAAAATCAAAAAAAGCGCAGGATATGGCATTTGATGATTTAGCACCAGCTTATCAAGCGGCGGAAGAAGAATTCCAGGCGTTGATGGATGTAAATGTGCAAAAGGGTGATGAAACACAAAAAGCACTAGCAGTTACAAGAGTGGTTATGCTGATTGTGATTGCACTAATTATACTTGTAGCATGCTTTGCAGCAGTAAAGATTGGTGGAAAGATTGCAAAAGCGATTTCAGATCCACTAGAAGCTTTGGCAAAACGATTAGAAGCTTTTGCACAGGGCGATTTAACAACACCATTCCCAGAGTATGATAATGATGATGAAGTGGGAGATATGGTAAAATCCGTTGTTGATATGGCACACAAGCTTTCTGTTATCATTGCAGATCTTGAAGGTTTACTTGCAGAAATGAGTAAGGGTAACTTTACTATTAGTACCAGTTGTGAAGAAGAGTATGCTGGAGAGTTAATTAAACTTCTTGAATCTTTTAACACGACAAAGAATGAAATTGATGGCAGCTTAAAAGAAGTTCGTGATTCATCAGAAATGGTATCTGCAGGGGCACTTAACTTAGCAGAAGCTTCCCAGGCACTAGCGGAAGGAGCAACTGATCAGGCAGCATCAGCAGAACAGTTGCAGGCTACAATTGATGAAATTACAGAAGGTCTTAAGAATACAGCAGACCAGACAAATCTTGCTTGTCAAGAAGCAGAGCGTATTGCAGGAGAAGCAGAAGATAGTAATGAACAGATGGATAAGCTTGTAGAAGCAATGCAGCGCATCAGTGAAACTTCTGAAATGATTGGTTCTGTTATTACAGAAATCGAAGATATTGCAAGTCAGACAAATCTGTTGTCTTTGAATGCATCGATTGAAGCAGCAAGAGCAGGGGATGCCGGTAAGGGATTTGCAGTTGTTGCAGACCAGATTAGAACATTAGCAGAACAAAGTGCAAAGGCAGCAGTTAATACAAGAGAATTAATAGAAAGTTCTATAGATGAGATTAAAAACGGAAATAGGGCTGCAGAAAATACGAAGAAAGTATTAAGTAATGTAGTAGTAGATATTAGAGGACTTTCAGAAAGCTCAAAGAGCTTAAATGAAGTAAGTCTTACGCAGGCAGAATCTATGGGACAAGCAGATGCAGGTGTTTCAAGAATTACAGATATTATTCAGGCTAATTCTGCAACAGCACAAGAGACTTCCGCAACAAGTGAGGAGTTGTCAGCACAGGCAACGAGTATGGATGAAATCGTTGCAAGGTTCAAACTTACTGAGTAATGAAATAATACTACCTGTTTTTAGAAAACGATGTTACAATTCGCCAAAGAAGATGAGGCGATAAATGAAACAGGGAAAGAAGCAGTGGCTCTGTGTGAAGCCACTGTTTTTTATGTTGATATACAAGGAAACTATGTGAAAAAATGTTCTTGAAATAATACATTTTTTAACTTGACTAAGGGGGGGCATATTAGTATCATTATTCAAATGGTCACAGTATGTGTAATTGTGCATTAAACAACAAAAAGAATAATGAGTCCAATGATTACGCAGGGATGATTATTAGTATAAAATATAATACGGGAAGAAAGGAACTGGCTCTCAATGAAAGCACAAAAGAAAACTACATTCAAAGAGAAATTGGGCAATATGCAATTGCAGGAAAGGATTAACTACGGTTATAAAGCAATCATTACCATGATGCTACTATCAGGACTGGTTTCTGTGATTGTAATCGGTGTCCTGTTTGCAAATATAAATAATTATGCAACCAAAGTCAATGTAGCAGATCAGGCAATCAATCGGACAATCGTCAGTGCCGTCATTGGCGTTGCTGCCATTATTGTATGTCTTATCGTGGCATCACTTTTGTCAAAAAGGATAGGAAAATTAGTATTGGAATCTATTTTGGAGCCTTTACGTGCAGTGGAAGATGTTGCGATGGAACTTACAGAAGGTAACTTACATAGTACGCTTGAATATCGTTCGGAAGATGAAATTGGACGTCTTGCACATAGTATGCGTAAATCCATTCGTATTTTAGGAACGTATGTAGACGATATTGATCGTGCCATGAAACTATTCTCCGATGGTGATTTTGATGTACGTCCGGAAGTAGAATGGAAGGGTGATTTTGTTGGTATTTTAGATTCGTTTATAGCATTTGAACAGAGCATGTCATCTACAGTAAGGGGCATCCAGGGAGTTTCGGATGAAGTATCGACTGGTGCAGAGCAGGTGGCAGCAAGTTCTAATGACCTGGCAGACGGAGCAACAAACCAGGCTGCTGTCGTAGAAGAATTAACAGCATCTGTAAATAACGTATCGGAACAGGTAGAGCAGAATTCACAGTCTGCAAAAGCGATTAGTGAAAGAGTAGATGCATTAGGAAATGCTATTGTAGAAAGTAACGGAAAGATGCAGGAAATGGTGAATTCTATGAATGAAATCCATGAGGCATCCCAGGAAATTGATAAAATTATTGCAACAATTAATGAGATTGCAAATCAGACAAACTTACTTGCTTTGAATGCGTCTATTGAAGCTGCAAGAGCAGGAGAAGCGGGAAAAGGTTTTGCCGTTGTTGCAAACCAGGTTAATATCTTAGCAGACCAGAGTGCGGAAGCGGCAAAAGAATCTGCTGTTTTAATTGAGACATCTGTAAATGCTGTAGAAAAGGGTATGATTGTAGCAGAAGAAACTGCGAAAAAGCTTGAAGACGTTGCGGAAGGATCTAAGATTATCACACAGGAAGTTACAGGTATAGCGGAAGCTTTAGAGTTACAGACGACAGAGATTCTGCAGATCAATGAGGG
The DNA here is from genome assembly GCA_934352055.1 of uncultured Lachnospiraceae bacterium. GTDB lineage: Bacteria > Bacillota > Clostridia > Lachnospirales > Lachnospiraceae > Pararoseburia. Next base: position 117,546 of record CAKRJY010000006.1, on the reverse strand, counting down.
CATTGAGCAGATTAATGGCGTTGTACAAAGTAATTCTGCAACATCCGAAGAATGTGCGGCTGCCAGCCAGGAGATGAGTAGCGAAGCAGATAACCTGAGAGAAATGATAAGTAGATTTAAGGTCGCAGAATCTAATGAATAAATGAATAAAACAAAAAGAAGGCTTACCATAGTGTGAGCCTTCTTTTTTATTTCATTTTGGTGTTATTTTTCATGCATAATAAGCGCGTTAAGTTCTTTTTTGATCGCTGTATAAGATGGGGCAGGAATCTGAATATGAATCTTAAATATTAATTCTACTTCGCACCGTCTGATAGCTGTTACATACATAGCATTTATAACACAACCTCTTCTTACAGAACAAAAATTCTTTGGAAGCATGGGAATGATATCTGAGATGAGCATAGAACATTCTAGCACTTTGTCAACGCAATATAGGATGGTTTTATGTCGGTTGCTCTGCAGATATATAATGCTGATAGGTGGAATATAATATGTCTGTGAACCAACTTTTACGCAGACGGGAGCAATAGGTTCTTTTATTGAAAAAGTCTGTCGGATGAGGAGGCGGGTAATTAGATCGGTATTAGTATTAAAGTCATCCTCAAAAGTGGAATGTGCTAATTTGTTTAAAATATAGTCATAGGACATATGTTGATAAACAAGTTGGGGAACATCTTTATTGTAATGGTATGCGAAAGTCATAAGTACAACGGCAAGAGGTGTATATTTGTCTGTTTCAATCAATACATTTCCGGTTACAAGGTAGTCGGAGTTACTATAATTAATGGAACTGTAGGATTCATTGATTACCTCAAGTGTTGATTTACCAGGATAATTAAGAAAATAGTTTTTTATGTTATCGGCACCAACAAGCATAGGTTCACCAGAACTGATAAAGATACAATTATTATGCAGATATTCGAACCATGGTTCCATGTTACCTTTACAGTAGCTATGGTAAAGGTACTTCGTTAAATTTTCTACTTCGTTAGCTTTTAAATGATTCAAGTTTTGCTCCTCATATTGTATAGTTTCGTTTCAGTTGAAAGCGTTTTTGTCATTGCTATTATAGCATAAAAATAACGATTGGGGCAATAAAACTATTGGTTGGGGCAGAGATGATTGTTGCAATGTGGTGCATGTGATAAAGTGTTTTCATACTAGAGAATGATACGATGTAACATTTACCTGATTAGATGATCGGCCTATGTCGTGATATGCATCGTGACATGAATATAGACAAAGGAAGGAGAATATGAAAAATATGAGATCAATGAAAAGGGCAGCGACGCTTATGTTATCAGTAGTTATGCTAGTTGCACTCATGCCGGTATCAGTTAAGGCGACTACAATTACCAATACTGATTATGAGTTTGATACAGAAACAGGTGCGTTAGTTATTAAGACTGACAACGGTACAACTGCATGGCGTGATGATACAAAAATTTCTAAGGAAGCAGTAAAAAGCGTTGAATTTCAGAGGGAAGATGCTCCCATTTTAAATATCGGAGCACATGCTTTTGATGGGTGTACCAATTTGTCGGGGACGATAAAATTAAATGCACAGACAAAAAGCATTGGTGAAGATGCATTCAAGGGTTGCAATAGTCTGGAAGTAATCATGATACCAACGGTAGTACAAAGTGACATTAACCAGGCTGCAATTCCAGTACAGACTGCCTATGTAATTTATGAAGTTGATGGAGATACATTAGACTTTTGCGTACGGGATATTCAGTATGGCGCACAGAAGCAGATTGTTTTTGATGGCGCAATATATAATGGAATAGATGGATATTCGGGCTGTACAATCATAGCAAAAGACAGTTTTAATATTATACCGGCAGAAACAAGAAATTCTGGAATGGCATGGTATTATAGTGAAGCAGAAAATGGAGAAATTATAGTGACGAAGTATACTCCCGCTGTGTGGGATGGTGTCGCAGAAAATAGAAAAATTGAAATTCCAAAATCACTTGCGGGACACCGTATAAAAGGATTTTCTGACAACGCTTTTTCCGATCATAGATTAACCGCAGCTCAGATTTTTGTTGTGGACGATAGCACAAATATTACTTTGCCAGAAAATGTATCAAAAATCATTACTACGGAGGAAAACGGAAGGAAGGAAGCTTATTTTACACCTGGTAATGTTGGAAGTGTCAATATTATTGATATTAATGTGCCTAGAGATGTTGAAATGTTGTACGCAAAGGATATTCTTTTAGATAGAGTTTATTTTGGGGATTATTCAGCAGTCTGCTATAAGGCAAATAACGATGGGACAATCATAATTACAAATGTTATTTTAGGAAGGCATTCAGAAGGAAGTGTTGATGTTCCAACAGTTATTAAGGGAAATCCTGTGACTACGGTTATGCTAAATACATATGATAATGACCGTATAGATAATATTTTGGTGGATGAATCTGTCAATAAAATAACATATGAGTATGATACAGATTCATATAATGGCAGCACTCCTGTGATTCAGTCAGTTACGCAGGGCAGCGGACAGAAATATGTAGAACTTCCAACAGAAATAGGAGGAAAGCCGATTGATGTTGTAGAAGAGAATGTTTTTGATAAAAGTGTAACATGTGTGATTGCATCTGAAAAAACAGAAGTAAAGGTACCTTCTGGTGTAGGGAAAATAACATACAAAGAGAATGAAGCTGGCAATGTAATTATTACAGACGTAATTGCAGGTAAGGATGAAACAGGAAAGGCTATGCCAGTAAATATCCCAACGTCAATTGGGGGGAACAAACCGATAATGTCTGATAAAGCAAAAGAGGATATGAAAGATATTCCACATACGCATAATTATGACAACGGTGTATGCACGGAATGTGGAGCTAAAGATCCGTCTTTCATTCCAGAACAGCCAAAACCAAATCCAGCTAAAAAATATGAAATGCTTGATGGTGCAAATAGCACATGGACTTCAAATAAGGATGGAAACCTTGTAATCAGAGGTAGTGGAGAAATTGCAAAATTTAAGAATGTTAAAGTGGATGGTGCAATAGTAGATGTAAGCAATTATACTGTCACAGAAGGATCAACAATTATTACATTCAAGGCAGATTATCTAAAAACATTATCTGTTGGAAGGCATACGGTTGAAATTATCTGGACAGACGGTTCTGCAAGTACGAGTTTTTCAGTTGCCCAAAATACATCAGATTATGGAAATAACTCTATTCAGCCTATGAAGAACAGTAGTAACCAATCAGAAATTACGAAAGATAATCAAAGTATAACATCTCCAAAGACAGGCGAGACGTTTGATATAGTTTTTTGGATGGTACTTCTTTCACTTGCACTCATATCTTTTAGTGGGGTAATGTATAGAAAATATCGCATGAACGAAAACTAGATGAAATCTTCTTTTTGCCATCATTGATAAAAGAGAAAATTTGTATTATATTAAGGATAAGTTAGAAGCGGATTATTATTGGAAGATATTCACTTATCAGGAGGTGGCGGTGTGAAGAAATTTGATGTTGTAGCGTTAGGAGAGTTGCTGGTTGATTTTACAGAAAATGGTGTGAGTGCACAGGGAAATCCATTGCTGGAAGCAAACCCGGGTGGAGCGCCTTGTAATGTTTTGTCGATGTTACAAAATTTAGGAAAAGAGACGGCGTTCATTGGCAAGGTCGGAGATGATGCTTTTGGGAAAATGTTGACGGATGCTATTCGGGAACAGGGCATTCATACAGAAAATCTTGTGGTGGATAAGGAAGTACATACAACACTCGCTTTTGTCCATACAGCAAAAGATGGCGACAGAACATTTTCGTTTTATCGTAATCCCGGTGCTGACATGATGTTGCGCTGGGATGAAGTGAAACAGGATATGCTTTCGGAAGCAACGATTTTTCATTTTGGAACATTGTCAATGACAGATGATGAGATCGCAAATGTGACAAAGAAGGCTGTGGAGAAAGCAAAAAGTGAAGGTTCGATGATTTCTTTTGATCCTAACTTACGACCACCACTCTGGAAAGACTTAGAAGAGGCAAAACAGCAGATGTGGTATGGCATTGGTCAATGTGATATCTTGAAAATTTCAGATGATGAGATTGCATTTTTATCTGGTACAGATGATATTGATCAGGGAATGGAAATCATCATGCAAAAGACACAGGCAAAACTGGTTTGTGCTACCATGGGAAAGACGGGAAGCAAAGCATATTATAACGGAGAAAGTGTATTTTGCAAGCCGTTCCTTAGAACAGATACCATAGAGACGACAGGTGCCGGAGATACATTTATGGCGTGTATTCTGAATGCAGTATTGGAAAAAGGACTGGAAAAATTGACACAGGATGATGTTTTTGAAATGTTACGTTTTGCCAATGCAGCATCGTCCATTATTACAACACGCAAGGGTGCTCTAAAAGTTATGCCAACCAGAGAAGAAATAGTAGACCAATTCTCCAATTTGTAGATTGTATTCTACGTAACAATGTGCCTAAATAAAAGTATGAATTGCGCAATCATTGATACGGAGGATGACAATATGACAAAAGACATGGGACAGTTTATGCAGGAAATGCGAAAGAAGAAAGGGATGACACAAAAAGAGCTGGCGGAGCTCATTGGAGTGAGTGATAAGACCGTTTCCAAGTGGGAGACAGGAAAAGGCACACCGGATACTTCTATGCTGGTTCCAATCAGTGAGGCATTTGGCATCACAGTCAATGAACTTTTGTCGGGTGAACTTATTCCTCCGGAAAACTATCATGTGAAAGCGGAGGAAACGATTATGGCATTGGTGAAAGAAAATGAATCTACAAAAAAGGGGACAAAAATATCCGTTGTAATTGGGGTGATTGTGATATTGGCTGCATTTATATGTTTGGGCATCTGCACCGTGGGAATAGAATTTCCAATAAGTAATTTTATGGATGTGCCTAGTATAATCATTATGATTCTGTTATGTGTAGGCGTAGTGCTGGTATCAGGTGCAAGAACAAAAGAAAAAGTGCTGGATTTGTTAAAGAAAACGGTTCTTTTCATTGGGGCATTGATTTCTTTGTGCAGCGTGATTGTAGTTTTTGGAGTTGCGCCAGAACTAAATACTGCAGGCATAATCGCAGCAAATCTTGCGGTGGCAGGGTTGCCACTATTGTATGCTATGATTGTAAGAATCATAGTGGAAGTTATGCTATTTCGAAAAAAATATAGTACACCGTATGAGGTGAAGTACTAAAAAAATTTACTGAGTAGAAAATAAAATCCTTCATAAGCAGGTTGAAAGCCAATAAAAGCTGCTTATGGAGGATTTTTTTGAAGGAAAATGTTTTAAAGTGGTACTTTATGATGGCGTGGGCTTTCTTATTTTATAAACTTGTACTATAATGGAATTGGTAGTTTTATACAAAGAATGGATAAATAAGTAAGAATATTTATATAAATTGATGTTTTGAAATTGGTGACAAAGGAAGCATATTAATATTGAAATTCAATATAAGATAGAACGTTTTTGGTTGTGGGATATGGCAGCCAATTAGGGAGGGAGGGTTCTTTTATTATGGCGAATGAAATATGTAAAATATTAAGAGACACAGATGTAGGTCATCTGATGGATGTGCTGGCACCGAGCATGGATGATTACCTTTATGTCATGGATTTGAAAACAGACCGGCTCATTATGTCAGAATCGGTAATGAATCGTTTTAAGTTGCCTGCGAGAGTATTAGAACAATCAACAGTCGCTCTAGTGCCTGCCATATACGAAGAAGATCGTGAAGTGCTTGCAAAGGAACTAGACGATATTGCCAGTGGAAAAACAAAAACACATGATTTGCATTATCGGTGGCTGGACAAAAATGGAGAACCGGTATGGATTAATTGCCGTGGCGTAGTGATTGATGATGAAGAGGGAAATCCTGCATATTTAATAGGCTGTTTAAACGAGACTGGGAATAAACAAAGGGCAAGTAACACAAGTGGCCTATTGGGAGAACTGGAATTCCGTGCTTATATCCGGGAGCATAAAGAGTCAATCGCAAATGGATTTCTTATGCATATTGGAATTGATGATTTTACAGAAATCAATGGTGCAAAAGGCAATGAATACGGCGATTTTATTCTAAAAAGCGTAGCAAACTGTATAAAAAAAGCATTGGTTTCACATCAAAGAGTATATTATCTTGCGGGGGATCAGTATGCAGTTGTGGACTTAGAAAGTCATAGCATGGATGATGCAGTTGCATTAAAAAACAGAATTACAAAAAACATATATGATTTTATTATTTCACAAAGTTATGAATCTGTATTTACCGTATCCATTGGTGTAATAGAAGCGACAATGTTATCAGAAGGCTACATTGAGAGTCGTAAGAAATTTGAATATGCGCTAAAACAGGCAAAGATTAGAGGCAAGAACAGCTTATATATCTTTGATCCAAAAGATTACGAGTTGTTTTTGGAAAAAAGAGATTTAAAAAATGCACTTCGTAATGGCATAGCAAATGCATTTGAAGGCTTTGATATTTTCTATCAGCCAATTATGGGTGGAGAAGATGAAAAAATAGTCGGAGCTGAGGCTTTGATGCGCTTTTTCTTACCATCAAAAGAAGGAGTGAAAATGATTTCTCCAATGGAATTCATACCACTTCTTGAAGAAACAAGATTGATTATTCCGGCGGGACGATATGTACTTGAGGAAGCAGCAAAATTTTGCAAGGAAGTACAGACGTGTATTCCGAAGTTTAAGGTAAATGTAAACATTTCTTATATCCAGATTATGCAGGGAAATGTGGCAGATGACATTATTGATGTACTAAAGAAATACGAATTGACGCCAAAAAGCATTTGCATTGAGATGACAGAAAGCGGTTTTGTGGACGATTCACCAGTTTTTACAGAGTTCAGAGAAAAACTGGAAAAGAATGATGTAGAATTTGTTATTGACGATTTTGGAACAGGCTACTCTAATCTTCATTGCATCAATGATATGGAACCAGGCTATATCAAAGTGGATCGGACCTTTACGTTAAGAGCCATGAACTATGCGAAGGATTTTGAACTGTTCAAAAAAATCATTGAAATGGTGCATAGTATTGACATAGATATCTGCGTCGAAGGCGTCGAAAAAGAAGAGTGGTGTAAGAGAATGAAAGAAATGCATGTAGATTATTTGCAAGGATATCTGTTTGGCAGACCTTGTGACAAAGAAATGTTTTTGAAACAATACGTGTATGATAAAGAAGCGAGATAGGGCATGAGAATACAGCGGGCTTTCTCGAATGTATTTGACGTGGTTGTTTTAAGATAATATAATGCTTATTAAGACTGGTTCTTAATAAATTGAATGAAATAAAATACAAATGAGGAAACTATGAGAAGTACAGAAAGACAAGCTCATAAGAAAAAGAAAAATAGAACGGCAGGCAGCCGAGGGTATTTGATGCGTGAGTAGAGAGAAGATAAATGAGGGGGACAGATGATAAGAAGAAATACAAGGCAGAAGGAATTGGTAAGAGATGCTGTATATGAGATGAAAAGGCATGTTACTGCAAATGATGTATACGATTTTATCAAGAAAAAATATCCCCAAATAGGAAAGGGGACGGTATATAGAAATCTGGAAATTTTGGCAGAAGAAGGCGAAATTCGTAAGGTGGAAGTGGCGGACGGACCGAATCAGTACGATTTTACGTTAAAGAATCACTACCATGTAAGATGCATCAAATGTGGAGAAGTTTCAGATGTGGATATGGAAGAAATAGGAGAGTTGTTTGAAAAAATTCGTGATACGCATGGAATGGAATTCCTAAGCTATGATATTGCTTTTAAGGGAATCTGTAAAAATTGCAGAGAGAGTGCATTGCATTTATCATAATTTGTTACGAAATGTCGAACTATGTGTTAGTATTAACTTGTAATATAAAGATATTTTATGAAAGCGGGCGATAGCATGAAAAAGAAAAAAAGTTTGGGAAGAAAACTGATTGGTATGCTGGTGGTTTTGGGCGTTTTTACAGTGCTGATTACAGTATTGAATTTGGCTGCTTTGCGGGAAATCAGCCGAAGAAACAGCGTTATAACAGAGCAGTTTAACCAGTATGAAGAGGCAGTAGAGAATAACGACACAGAGACACTTGAAACTGCTAAGACAGAAGTTACACATGCAATTGATAAGAGCAATATTAAGGTGGATGGAACTGTTACGTTTGATATTGTACTTGTAGTTGTTGATGTACTTGTCATTGTGCTTCTTTCTTTGGTTGTTAATAAGTCCATTGTGCGTCCAGCAAAACTTGCAAAGAAGGACTTGGATGATATTATTCTTGGAATCGAATCTGGACAAGGGGATCTTACCTTAAGAGTATTTGATAAGACCGAAGATGAAATCGGACAGTTGGCAAATGGTGTAAATCATTTTATTGACACACTGCAAGGCTTGATGGTAAAGATTCAGAGTGCATCAAAGGATATGAAAGATTCTTCTTATCTTGTGCAAGAGGAAGCGGAATCTTCTAATATGAATGCATCCAATGTAAGTGCAGCTTCCGAAGAACTGGCAGCTTCTATGGAAGAAGTATCAGCATCACTGTATGATTTGGCACAGGGATGTAATGATTTGTTAGAAAAAATGTCAGGCATGAATGAAGATGCAAAAGATTCTGCGATGAAGTTACATAAAGTAAAGACGGTGGCAGAAGACAGCTACAAAGACGCGATGGCATCGAAGGAAAAGACAGTAGAAACATTTGGTGGCATTCAGAAGGGTGTTGTTGATGCGGTAGAAGCCTCGAAGTCTGTAAATGAGATTTCAGAACTGACGGAGAAGATTTTAAATATTGCCGCGCAGACCAATCTTCTTGCATTAAATGCATCTATTGAGGCAGCAAGAGCTGGAGAAGCAGGTAAGGGATTTGCAGTTGTGGCGGATGAAATACGACAGCTTGCCGATGATTCGCGTGAAACCGCAAACAATATTCAGGAAATCAGCACAAAGGTTATTGGAGCAGTGACAGATCTTTCTGGAAACGCGACCGAAATGATACGATTTGTTCTTTCAGATGTGGCGGAGGATTATGATAATTTCGTGAAAATTATTGGAAATTACGAAGCGGATACAGACCAGGCAAGTAATTCCTTTAATGAGTTTGCAATCATGTCAAAGGATAGTGTGACTAAGATGAATGACATGAATGAGGGTATCAATAATATTTCAATCGCAATCGAAGAATCTGCGAAAGGTGTTACCAATGTCGCAGAAGAAATTGCGCAGCTTGTGACAGCGATTTCAACAATTACGACACAGGCGGATGAAAATAAGAATCTTTCAGAGAACTTGTCAGATGAAGTGGCGAAATTTGAGAAAGTATAAAACGAACGAATCAAAACCACCGGCTTAGCCGGTGGTTTTTGGAACTAATATAAAATAAAAAGAAAGAGGAGGATACTTCATGACCAAACGACTCATAGATACAACGGCCAGGGAATTGGTTTCCTACAATAAACAGCAACTGCTGACATCCATTGCAGATAGCGAGGGGAGAACTCTTGCGGCAGAAACCATAGGAACGGTAACGCCGATGCTGGTTGATATAACAAATGCAGAATTTGTCACATCTCTTGGCGCAGATTTGATAATGCTAAATGTCTTCGACGTAAATGAACCTGTGATCCAAGACTTGCCACAAGTGCCACCGGAAGATGTGGTTCGTGAGGTAAAACGTCTTACGGGAAGAATGGTTGCAATCAATTTAGAGCCGGCAGCGATAAAAAATAGTGCGCAATCCTCTGTCTGGGATTTGACAAAAGGTCGTCAGGCAACACCGGAAAATGCAAAAAAAGCTGCGGATATGGGCGTGGATATGATCGTTTTGACAGGAAATCCTGGCGTGGGCGTAGAGAATGATGCAATTATACAGGCGCTTTCCCAGCTAAAAGAAGCAGTGGGCGACCGTGTTATTCTTACAGCGGGAAAGATGCACGCATCTGGTATTCTTTCGGAAGCGGGAGAAAAAATTCTGACAGAGAATGAAGTGGAATCATTTGTAGATGCTGGTGCAGATGTGATTTTGCTTCCGGCGCCGGGGACAGTTCCGGGTATTTCTATGGAATATGCAGCAAAGCTGATAAAGAGAGCGCATGAAATGGGTGCACTTGCGATGACGACGATTGGAACATCACAAGAAGGCGCGGATGAAGATACGATTCGTCAAATTGCTCTTATGTGTAAGATGGCTGGTGCAGATATTCATCATATCGGTGATAGTGGTTATATGGGAATGGCATTGCCGGAGAATATTATGGCATATAGCGTAGCTATTCGTGGAAAACGTCATACGTATCGAAGAATGGCAGTTTCGCTGTTGCGATAGAAAGGATAAATCACAGCTTATGATAAAATTAGCTTTTTTTGATGTAGATGGTACGCTTAGCGCTCCGCAATATATGGTGAATGGAAAACTACAGATTGGTATGAGCGAGGATGCATGGCATGTATATTGTAAAGAATATGGTGAGAATATATATGCGTACTGTAAGCCCATCAAGGCGGTAAAAGATTATGCACGGAAAAGAAAAAGAGAGGGCGCAAAGCTTTACGTATTGACGACATGCTCTAGTGAAGAAGAAGTTTTGAGTAAACGAAAGTTTGTTGAAAAATATTACACCGATATGTTTGAGGATGTAATTTCCGTGGAACATGATGCAGAAAAAGTGGAAGTCATCAAAGCGATGGCAAAACAATATGAAGTGGAACTGTCCGAGTGTGAGCTGGTAGAGGATACGCTCAATATTTTGTTTGAAACCGTGTGTGAAGGCATCGTATCGACACATATTGCGAACATTTTCGCAGACCTTACAGATGGAGAATAAACACAAAATTATAGTGAGATGCAATGCAGGACTGCCGCTTTTTTATTGACACATGATATAATGCAATATATAATCCTTATTGAGAATTGTTCTTAATAAGAGAGCCAGGTAAGACAACTATAGTTATTTCTACAAATAGAATAGCTTGCCAGCCAAACGGGAACGGTATATAGAAATGAAGGAGGAAAATTACGGTGAAACATGTTATAAATTCAAAAAAAGCAGTTATGATAGGATGTGGTTTTGTGGGATCAGCCTCTGTATTTGCACTGATGCAGAGTGGCTTGTTTACAGAAATTGCGCTGATTGATGCTGATAAGAATAAGGCGGAAGGGGAAGCAATGGATATCAGCCATGGAATACCTTTTGCAAGTCCGATGAAAATATATGCCGGAAGTTATGATGATGTAACGGATGCAGCCATTGTGATTATATCAGCAGGAGCAGGGCAAAAGCCGGGCGAGACACGTATGGATCTTGTGAACAAGAATGTTTCCATATTCAAATCCATTATTCCGGAGATTGCAAAAAGAAAGTTTGCAGGAATTCTGCTTGTGGTAGCAAATCCGGTAGATATTCTTACCCAGGTAGCAATCAAATTATCCGGTCTCCCGGAAAACAGAGTAATCGGTTCCGGAACGGTTTTAGATAGTGCAAGATTACGATATAAATTAGGGGAACATTTATCGGTGGATAGCCGTAGTGTACACGCATTTATTATTGGCGAACATGGAGATAGTGAAGTGGTGGCATGGTCATCTGCAAATGTATCCGGTGTACCACTGAGTGAAATGTGCGAGATGCGAGGTCATTATAAGCATAAGGAAAATACACAGGAAATTGCAGCAGCGGTAAAGAACAGTGCGTATGAAATTATAAACAGAAAACATGCAACCTATTACGGCATCGCAATGTCTGTAAAAAGAATATGCGAAGTGATCATGCGCGATGAGAAATCAATTTTGCCGGTTTCGCATATGATACATGGTTCGTATGATATTGACGGTGTGGCTCTTAGTATGCCGGCGATTGTAGGCGCAGAAGGTATTGAGTCTGATGTTCCAATTAATCTCAATGGAGAGGAAGCATTAAAACTGAAAGAATCTGCAGATTCCTTAAAAAAAATTTTAGAGACCATAGAAATATAAGAAAAGTAACGCTCATCATTTTGGTGGGCGTTATTTTATCATAGGGAAAAAGTGATTTTTATTGGATGCAAGAGCCTAGGGCATATGGTATAATAAAGGCATGAAAAAGAAGAGAAAAATGGTAATATTGGCTACGGTTGTTATTGCTGTTGCATTACTTCTGGAGATCAGTATTCTGAATTACGTGAATGGCAAAAATGCATATAGAATGTCAAAGGCGCTTCTTGATCGTGTTACGACTGTGCTTGATGAAAATGACAAGGACAGAGAGGGACTTGTCCAGATGCTTATGGATGAATATATTGTGCGGGCAAAATCCGTATCTTATATTATAGATGCCAAGCCGCAGGTAGAGTATGATGTAGAAGAACTACAAAAGATAGCAAGTCTGATGTCGATTGATGAGATACATCTGTTTGATGAAACCGGGCGTATTTATAGTGGCACGTTGCCGCAATATTTTGGGTATAGTTTTGATTCCGGTGAGCAGATGGAATATTTTAAGATTATGCTCGAAAATAAAGAGCTTAGTATGTGTCAGGAAGTTACCCCTAATACCGCAGAAGGTAAGGAAATGATGTATGCCATCACCTGGAATGAAGATGGCACCAAAATGATTCAGGTGGGCATAAAACCGACACGTCTTCTTGCCGAAATGAAACAGACGCAGGTTTCTATGGTTGTAGCGGATATGCCGGTATACGAGGGCATGGAGATTTATGTCGCTGATGCGAAGACAAAGATAATAAAAGGCGCTACAGATAGCAGCAAAGAAGGCAAAAAGCTGGATGAAATTGGAATATCGTCTAGTAATGTAGGTAAGGAGCAATCAATAGCAGAACGCGTCCGTATTGATGGAAAAGCCTGCAGATGCGTTATGAAACAGGATGATAATTATATCGTTGCGGTAAGCATAGAGAACATATATTATTTGCAGAGCAGTGTGCTGGCTACGTTAATTGTAGGAATTTATCTGATTGTGGCATCAGTCTGTATGTTATATATGCTTTCTAAAGTCTTAAAAGAAAAGTTTGAAAAAGAAGCTTTGATTTATACATCGAATACGGATGAACTTACGAAGTGTCTGAATAGGCACGCATATGAACAAGATATCAATAAGCTGGATCTAGATGAGGAATGGATTTACATTTCTCTGGATTTAAATGGTTTGAAACGTGTAAATGATTCCCGTGGTCATGCAGCAGGAGATGAATTGATCGTTGCCGCAGCAGAATGTATGAGGAAGACATTCGGTGCGTATGGCGAGATATATAGAATTGGTGGAGATGAATTTGTCGTTTGTATGACAAAACAGGTGCAGCAGTTCGAAGAAGTATTGCGGGTATTTGAAACAAGTGTACAGAATTGGCATGGTGAACTTGCGGATACGCTGAGTATTTCTTATGGCTACGTGTATAGTACAGAACAGGCATGGAAAAATATACACGAGGTTTCAAAACTTGCAGACCAGAGAATGTATGCGTGTAAAGCGCATTATTATCGGCAGCCGGGTAGAGACAGAAGAAGATAAAAAAGGAATGCCCTAATTTGCAGGGGCATTCCATACTTCATCGATTCCATCATGTAACCACTGGTTATTTGCTTCGGTGTAATCATCCACGAGTAGATATTGAAATTTACTCGTGGTTTTTAATGCGTCATAAATGTAAGTTAATGGGACACGCGTCCGGTTGTTGGTAGGAGATCCGGGATCACCTAATAATACCGTGTCGTCGCTGGCATCATACAGACAGACCGTAACATAGTGTCCGGGTACTTTTTGCCAGAGCCGGTCGTCGTTAGCACTGCTTACTAATGTAATCGCCATCTTCGCGCTTCTAATCTGATCGCGAAAAGCTTCATAACTATCATCTTTATAATAAACATCACAAGACATTCCCAAATCTTTTAAAATGACTTTCATATTTCCCCAGTCCAATGCTGAATTGGCCTTGCTTGGTGTATAACCAGTTTCTTTATAAGCATAATCGTAGACATCTAGTGGAGAACAGGTATAAGGGGAAAGTGTGGAATAGACGTTGGCAACACAACAGAAGCCACATCCAAATCCACTGAAATACTGTCCTTTGGCATACTTCATGCACCATTCTCCAGACCAGGTGGCATTACTTTCCCAGGCGCGGTGTCCTTGTAAGAAAGTGTATACATCTTCTTCGAAAAAAGGTGGTACTTCAATCGGGATTTCACCGGTAGCAATACCAAGATTATATTGATAGGTTTGTGCGAAAATACCGGCATATAATGGAGCTTGTACAGCCGATGTATCTACAGATTCTCCGGCAAATAGGGTGCGGAGACTTTTATGGATTGGCGTACAGTAAAATGCCATGGAAACTAAAATGATCACGGCAGCAATGCCGCAAAGAAAAAATTTTTTATTCATAAATAACTCGTATCTTTCTGTAAAACTAAGATTAAAAATAGTATCTCATAAAACTGCTGCAAAAACAGCATTACCATCATATCATAAAACGATGTGTTTGTGCGCACTTATTTCTTGCGGCGTCTTGTCGGCTGTGGTACTATCAAAGGTGGTAAATGCCAACCAAAATTATGATTATAAGGATAAAGGATATGAAAAAGAAAAAATTAACGACAAAACAACTTACAATTTTAGGATTGATGATTGCTGTATTGATTCTTATGGCGTATACGCCACTTGGTTATCTCAATATCGGACCACTTGCGATTACTTTTAATATGATTCCGGTTGCAATTGGGGCAATTTCCTGTGGACCTTTGGGGGGAGCTATTTTAGGAGCAGTATTTGGATTGACGAGCTTTGGACAGTGTATTGGTGTCGGCGGTGTCAGTGCCATGGGGGCAATGCTTTTTAGTATCAATCCGTTGCTTGCCTTTATTCAGAGATTTGTACCAAGATTTTTAGATGGCTTGCTTTTGGGCTACATTTTTAAAGGTCTTCGTAAAGCAACAAAAAATACGACACTTTCCGGGTATATTACCGGTTTTTTGTCAGCATTTTTGAACACAGTGTTCTTTATGACAGCACTTGTCGTATTATTTGGCAATACAGAATATGTGCAGAACTTAATTGGCGGACGTAACGTCATTGTCTTTATTTGTGCGTTTGTAGGAGTAAATGCAGTATTTGAAATGATTTCTGCAACAATTCTTACGGGTATTATTACGGTGGCACTAAAAAAGGCAAAATTGATTTTACAGGAGGAAGATTAAAATGGAAAGAATCAAGAGTTTTACAATTAACCATGATATTTTAGTGCCGGGATTTTATATTTCCCGCGTGGATGGTGATATTACAACATATGATATGCGTACAAGACGTCCGAACATGGGGGATTACATGTCAGACCTTACGATGCATTCGGTAGAGCATATGTTTGCAACCTATATCAGAAATTCAGAAATTGCAGAGGATGTGATTTATTTTGGACCGATGGGATGCCAGACAGGATTTTATCTGTTGGTTCGTAATGCCAACGACAAACATGTTTTTGAAATTACAAAGCATGTTTTGCAGCAGATTGTAGAGCATGACGGCCCGGTATTTGGGGCTTCTGCCGTTGAATGTGGTAATTATCGCAATTTGGATATTACAGCAGCAAAGACAGAATGTGCAACGTATTTGGAAGTATTAAAACAGCAGACAAACATGGAGTTTACATATCCACAGTAGTTTTGTCTTGTAGAAGAATATAGGTCAAAAGGAACGTCCTACGGAGAGAAAAGGAGATTACAACATGAAAATTGGTATTATTGGAGCCATGCAGATTGAGGTGGACAATTTAAAGAAACATATGACGGATACGAAAGAAACACAGCTGAGCGGCGTTATATTTACGCAAGGTCAGGTGGAAGGTGTAGAAGTGGTGGCAGCAGTGTGTGGTGTTGGAAAAGTGTTTGCTGCAATCTGTACAGAGGCAATGATTTTAAAGTATGATGTGGATTGTGTCATAAATATTGGTGTGGCAGGAACACTTTGTGAAGAGTTGGGCGTGATGGATGTTGCCATTGCAAACCGTGTGGTACAACATGATATGAATACATCTGCTTTGGGAGATCCGGTTGGGCTTTTGTCCGGATTGAACGAAATCTATTTGCCGGCAGATGAGAAACTGAATGCAGTGATTGAAAAATGTGTTGCAGCAAGAAATATTAATTATGAAGTAGGCACCATTGCGACGGGAGATCTTTTCCTCACAAAGAAGAACACAAAGGAGCACTTACATGAGAATTTTGGTGCAATTGCCGGTGAGATGGAAGGTGGAAGTATCGGACAGGTCTGCTATGTGAATCAGGTTCCGTTTGCAATTATCCGCAGTATTTCAGATGGTAAGGGCGCTGAGATGGATTATGCAACATTTGCGGAAAAAGCGGCACAAGTTGGAATCGAAGTGGTTCTTGATGTAATAAAGGAATTGGCATAGGAAGATGAAAAAGCTTTGGGGAGGACTGCTATTACTTAGCAGTGTGTTATGTTTTTTTACGGGTTGTAAAGTGATACCTGAACATGCAAATCGGGAAATGCCGACGATAGTAGTGGGCAGTGATATTTATCCGCCGTATATTTATCAGGATAGCGATGGGGCTATGACTGGAATTGATGTGGATATTGCGAAAGAAGCATTTCGGCGTATTGGCTATCAGGTGGAATTTTCCGTGATTGATTGGGAGCAAAAGGATGCACTCCTAGAGACAGGCGAGATTGACTGTATCTGGGGGTGCTATTCCATGAGCGGACGCGAGGACGACTATCAGTGGGCAGGGCCGTATATGGTTAGTCGTCAGGTGATTGCCGTCAATAGAAATAGTCCGATACAGGATAGCATGGATTTAGAAGGAAAGAAGATTGCGGTTCAGACGACAGGGAAACCGGAAGAGATTTTATTGAATCATCTGGATATGCGTTTTCCGGAAAATATAGCGGTCATTAGTCTGGAAGACAGAAGTGTGCAATATGCAACATTAGATTGTGGTTATGTAGATGCGATCGCTGCTCATGAGACAGCAATTTTGCAGTATGTCAAAGATTATGATGCTGATTTTCGTATTTTGGATGACGCTATTTTGACAACGGGGATTGGTGTAGCTTTTGCAAAAGATGATAACCGGGGTCTGGCAGAACAGATACAGAAAACATTTTCGGATATGCAGGCAGATGGAACGATGCAAAAAATCGTTGGAGCATATTTAGAGCATCCACAGACATATTTGGAGGTGGATCGACTTGGAGAATAGCAAAAAACAAAAATTCGTGGATCGAAAATATCATTTGTTATTTTTGGCCATTGGAATGATTCTGTTGCTTATCACTTTTATCTGTTCCAAACAATTAGATGAAAAAAACTGTGAAAAACGGATGGCAACAACGATAGATTTTTTGAAATCTCAGACAAATAATTATAAAAGATATAATGATACAGAAATTGCAAAAAGTCTGATCCGTGAAACCCTGGCTGTGCAGGCACTTTCGGATTGTAATTTATCGACGACAGAAGAAGAGGTGCGGGCCAAAGTAATGCGGCAATGGCTTACCGGTATCACGATCTTAGATTCGGACGGAAATGTTCGGACAGAGTATACCCGTGATGGTGTGGGATATGATGTGATGCAAACAGAACTGGAAAAAGACAGTGTTGTGGATGTGGCATCGTATAAACAAAAAACATATACCAGACGTATTTTATTAGAGGATGGATCGCATGTTGATGTTGCCATACATGCCAGTGGAGACCAAAGTGCTATCATTTTGGCATACCGTCATGTTGCAGCTGAATTTGCAGATAAATCTGTGTTATCTGTGCAGTCTATTCTGGATGGTTATCCAAAGAATGTGTACGGTACCTTTATCATTGCAGAGGGGGATGAAATCACTGCTTCAAACGATGTGTCAATGATTGGAAAAAAAATCGGAGACTATGAGATTTGTCGTAGGTTACAATCCAACAGACAGGCAGAAAAGCTGACATTAGTCAGAGATAGGCAGAATTCGAAAAATTATTATGGTATGTACAGTCACGGACGAAATTACTATTTGTATACCTACATACCAGAGACTTCGCTATATGATGCAACGATACCCAATATGGCAATTGCCGTTGTTATATATGCGTTATTCTTTTCTACGATGCAGATTCTTCGTTTTCGGACATCGCAAAAAATGGAAGCTGAGCAGGAAGCGCAGCGCGCAGATTATCAGAGAACGCTCGAAATAAAGAACAAAGAGCTGGAGCATGCAATTGCGCAGGAAGAGATAGCAAACCGTGCCAAACGTGATTTTTTGTTCAATATGAGTCATGACATTCGTACACCAATGAATGCGATTATGGGATTTACATCACTTGCTATGTCGCATATTGATAACAAAGAGAAGGTTTTGGAATATCTAAGCAAGATAGCTACGTCCAGTGGTCATCTGTTAGAATTGATCAATGATGTGCTGGATATGAGCCGTATTGAGAGCGGCAAAGTACATTTAGAAGAACAAATGGTACATTTGCCAGATGTGATGCATGATGTCTGCGATATGATTCAAAATAATATTACGGCAAAACGATTATCGTTTTCTATTGATATGACAGAAGTGCAAATGGAAGATATCGTAGCAGATCCATTGCGCCTGCATCAGGTTATGCTTAATATTTTGTCGAATGCCATAAAGTTTACGCCATCAGGCGGCTCGATATGGTTGCGTGTTGTCCAAAAAGCAACCTTGGAGAATGGTTATGGAAAATACGAATTTCATATCAAGGATAATGGTATTGGTATGAGCAAAGAATTCCAGAAACACATGTTTGAGCAGTTTTCCAGAGAACAGACATCTACGGTCAGTCATATTCAGGGAACAGGTCTTGGTCTTGCCATCGCAAAAAGTATTGTCGATATGATGCACGGAACGATTTCTATAGAAAGTGAGCCGCAATGTGGAACAGAAGTGACAATCACATTATGCTTTGCACCAGGGGAGAGAAAACAGACAGAAAAAGAGCAGTTGCAAGCTTTACATGATTTTCATGGAAAACATGTTTTATTGGTTGAGGATAATGAACTGAATCAGGAAATTGCAAAAACAGTTCTGGAAGAGATTGGATTTGAAGTTGATGTAGCGGATAATGGCAAAAAAGCGTATGAAAAAATGCAGATGGCAACACCAGGCACATACGATGTCATTCTTATGGATATTCAGATGCCGGTGATGGATGGATATGAGGCAACGCGATGTATGCGTTCGCTGGCAGATGAAAAAAAGGCACGGATTCCGATTTTTGCTATGACAGCAAATGCTTTTGAAGAAGATAAACAGAATGCATTTGCGGCTGGTATGGATGGACATATCGCAAAACCGGTAGATGTCCGACGTCTGATTGAAACATTAGCAAAGGCACTACAGTGTTAGAAAAATGATAGGTGAAACGAAGAAGACGAGGGGGAAGTGGCTATGCGTACACCAACAGAAGAAATGAGTCAGAAAAAGCTGGAGGAAGAGCTGACCGAGGCGAAGACAAATAATGAGATTATCGCTGCAATTGGTAAAATCTATTGGATGATTTACCGTTTGAATCTGAACGATGGTACTTATGAAAATATTTCTGTGGGGGATGATGTGCATCACGCAACTGGGGAGAGCGGTGATGCAGCGGAAGCTTTAGAAAAAATGTGCCAGACAATTGTTGCAAAAGACTGGCAGCCTTTGGTAAGACAATTTGTAGATATTACAACGTTGCAGGAACGTATGGCAGATGCAGAGACGTTAACTACGGAGTACCAGACCAAAGAGGGAGAGTGGCATCTGTCTCGTTTTATTGTAAATAGCAGAGATGAAAACCATCGCGTGACGCATGTCCTTTACATGTCAACAGTTGTGGATGAGAATAAGCGAAAGGAACTTCAAAATCACATGATGATGGATGCGCTTTGTTTTGACTTTACATCAGCGTATCTGTGTGACCTTGTACAGGATACCTATGAGATTGTAAAAAAGAGCAAAGGTTCTTTGCTGGATCAGCATGCAGAGGAAGTACTTGGAACAGCTAAAGGATATCAGGAGCTTGTGGATTATGTGGCAAAACGTTATTTGATGCCAGACAGTGAAGCACAGTATCGACGCAATTTTAATATGGTATCTTTACGAGAACGCTTATCTGTGCAGAACATTTACACAACGCGTTTGCATTATGTAAAGAATCAATTGGGCATGGAATATTTTGAATGCCGTGTGGTAAAGCTTTTTACAGATGCAAAGCATTTCCAGGTAATGGTAGGGTATCGCCCGATTGATGATATTATTGCGGCAGAAAAGCGGCAACAGGAACGCTTACAAACAGCATTAGAACAGGCAGAGGAAGCAAATCGCGCGAAATCCAAATTCCTTTTTAATATGAGCCATGATATACGCAAACCTATGAATGCGATACTTGCACAGGCACAACTACTCGAACATTTTAGTGATTACCCAGAACGTGTGAAAGACTATGCGGAAAAGATCAGTGATGCGGCGAATGATCTAATGTCACTTTTGACGAATGTTTTAGAAATGGCAAGTATTGAGAGCGGAAAGAGTACTTTGGAAGAATGTGTGGTTTCCGCACAGGAACTAAATGATGAAATCTTTGATGCATGTAAAAGGACAATAGCCAAGAAGGATATTCAGTTTACAAGAACATTGCATTTTTACCATGAAAATATATATTGCGATCCGACGAAAATTCGTGAAATTATTTTAAACCTTCTGGGAAATGCATTTCAATATACCATGCCGGGCGGAAAGGTAGAGCTTTGTGTGGAAGAATTACCATCAGATCGAGAAGGTGTGATTTTAATGCGAACAGAGGTGGAAGATACCGGAATTGGTATGTCAAAGGAATTTCAGGAACAGGTCTTTGACGTGTTCTCACGGGAAGCGGATACCACAGAGAACGGAAAGCGCGGAGCAGGGCTTAGTATGGCTATTACAAAGAACTTAGTAGAAGCAATGGGAGGAAGTATCTCGGTACAAAGTGAGCCCGGAAAAGGAAGCATTTTCCGCGTGGTCATTCCACATCGAATTGCGGATTGATGACGAGAAAAAATTGTGAACAAAATAAGTTTTTTCTTGTCATAGTTTCCAAATTGTCATATGATTAGTTGTGACAAACATACAAAACAAAGGGAGCAGTAGTATGAACCATACATATGATTCAAAAATTGAAGAGTGTGTTCAGATTTTACATGATAAAGTTGGGCAGCAGTATGCGCCGGATTATCATAAATACAGGGAATACTGTGAACGACTTTTTTCGTATGCGGCGGAAGAGGCGTCAGATGAATTGTTTGCCTATGCTTATTTTTATATGATGCAGTTTTATGCTTCTGATAATGATTGCGTAAGCGCTATCAGTTGTGCGCGCGAAGGGATAAAGTACCAGCTGAGTATAGGCGAATATTATATGGCGGCGCGTTCCTATAATGTATTAGGTGTGTATACGGCATTGATTGGTAATTTTACAAGTGCAGTTGACTGCTATATGGATTGCATTGATTTGTGCGAAGAACATGATATCCGTTATGTGGAGGGAATGGCATGTTCGAACCTGGCGGATTTGTTTCAAAAACATTTCTGCTATGAACGGGCACTGCATTATTACCATATAGCGGCTAAGTATTTGACCAAGGAAACACCGGATATGCCGCGAGCGATTGCAATCGGTAATTTGAGCTGTCTGCTTTGCAGCATGGGATATTGTTATCTTGCCATGGCAGATTATGAAAAAGCCAAGGAATATGCAGAGCACGTGCGAGAAGCAGAGGAAGAATTGAAACAATACGAGCAGACGCGAGACGATTTTGGAATCCACACGTTTTTGGCAAATGTAGCGTTTGCTGTAGGTGATCAGGAAGAATGTGAGCGCCAACTGAAGACAGCACAGATATATTTCCATCAAAGTGACAATTATACAGATTATATAGATGATATTATGTTCTATATCGCTTTACACATGAAGATGGAACGTTATTATCAGACTGTGGAAATTCTGGATTATTATATGGCTAAGTGCGAAAAAGACAAGGCAGCTTTTTATCTTTACAGCCAGTTTCTGATGAAGCGTATCAAATGTGCAAAAATCCTGCACGATCATGAAGGGTTTGAGGAATACACAGAGCTTTTTATGGAGTATTATCGGAATAATGACGTCTACAATATGGAATCTGTTTTGCAGGCAGAGACAGCACATAAAGAGAGACGATGCATGCGACTGGCGCAGGAGGAAATTTCGGCAAAGAATGCAGAGCTTCTAATCAAATCAAACCATGATACGTTGACAGGACTTCCAAATCGTTCCTATTGGCATAGTTATGCGGAGACGGTTTTGGCAAAAGCAATCAAAGAAGAGCATTATGTTGGCGTGGAGATTCTTGATGTAGATAACTTTAAAAGTATCAATGATTCCCTTGGTCACATGGAAGGAGACCGTTATCTTGTAGAAGTAGCCAATGTTCTTTATTCGGTTATGCAACGACACGAGGGAGTTTTTGCAGGGCGTTATGGCGGAGATGAATTTGTCATTGTCTATGATGGAAAGAATGAAGAAGAAGTTATCGCCTGCATGAAAGATTTAAAGGAGAGTGTTCATAAGATTCCATTGGCAGAAAAGAGCCCATTGGGTGTCAATTATGTCACCTTGTCACAAGGGTGTTGTCATAAAAAGCCACTTGCGGTAAATCGTTTGTGGGATTTTCTGGCTGCGGCAGACCGCATGCTTTATGAGGTAAAGCGAGGCACAAAGGACGATTTTATTTTAGGAGATTTTTCCTAACAACAGGAAAAAATATACAATACGGAGGTATCATTATGAAAGTAGGAATTTTAGGATATGGTAATTTAGGACGTGGTGTGGAAAGCGCAATCCGTCAGAACCCGGACATGGAGTTGACTTGCATTATTACAAGACGTGATCCAAAAACAGTTGTCCCTGCAACAGAAGGCGTAAAGGTATATTCTACAGATGATATAGAAGCTTTAAAAGACCAGATTGATGTGTTGGTTTTATGTGGTGGCTCTGCAACAGATCTGCCAAAGCAGACACCGGAATATGCAAAGTATTTTAATGTCATTGACAGTTTTGATACACATGCAAGAATTCCGGAACATTTTGCAGAAGTGGATCGTGTTGCAAAAGAACATGGTCATGTAGCATTGATTTCTTGCGGATGGGATCCGGGAATGTTTTCTTTGATGCGTTTGTATGGTTCTGCTGTTTTGCCGGAGGGACAGGATTATACGTTCTGGGGCAAGGGTGTTAGTCAGGGACATTCGGATGCAATCCGTCGCGTAGCCGGCGTAAAAAATGGAAAGCAATACACCATCCCGGTAGAAAGTGCTTTAGAAGCTGTTCGCTTAGGACAAAATCCGGAGCTTTCAATAAGACAGAAGCATACAAGAGAATGTTTTGTGGTAGCAGAAGAAGGGGCAGATCTTGCTAAGATTGAAGAAGAAATCAAGACAATGCCAAATTACTTTGCAGATTATGATACAACCGTACATTTTATTACGGAAGAAGAGTTTGAAAGAGATCATGCCGGTATACCACATGGCGGATTTGTATTCCGTACAGGTGTGACAGGTCTGGAAAAAGAACATAAGCATGTCATCGAATACAGTTTGAAATTGGATTCCAATCCGGAATTTACATCTTCTGTTATTCTTGCATTTGCAAGAGCAATCAATCGTCTGGCAGAGGAAGGAACGACCGGCTGTAAGACCGTGTTTGATATTGCACCGTCATATCTTAGCCCGATGTCAGCAGAAGATTTAAGAGCACACATGTTGTAAGAGATAAGGGAATATTTCCTTTAGCAGATGAAAAAGAGACAAAGCAAAACGCCTGACGGATTACCGTCAGGCGTTTTTATTAAAGGAAAAAATATTAAAAAGATGTGAAATTAGCGAAATAATTTAGAAAAGAACTGCGATATCATCAAGAAAAAATTTTCCTTTCTTGTTACTAACTGATCGCAATAATCATAGCGCTCAGTCTTTACCCACTCTGGAGTAGGAGTACTAAATCTAAGTTTTTCTAAACTATCTACGTAACCTACTGTAAGCATACCAAACACCTCCGTCGATTATTTTCGAACTATGTCGAACCTCTTTTCTTTTGTAACTATATTGTAGCACAATAAAGATAGGATGCTATGGGTTGTAAACTTGAAAAAACATGAAAAAATTGTGACAACATCACAAAAAAATGGTATACTGTTTCGCAAGGAAAAACAGTTGTACGCGCAGACCGTAGAAAGGGGATACGATGGGATTTACAGTAGAAGATATGCTCATTATTGCGAAGGATAAGTATAAGATGAAACTGGTGGCAGGAAAGAACGGATGGGCGAATTCGATTTCCTGGTTATTGATGGTAGAAGATACGACGATTATGGAAAATTTTAAAGGGAAAGAACTGGCGGTAACGATGGGAGCCGGCTTTCACACAGAGGAGGAACTTTTGACGCTCGTTGGCATCCTTAACCGTCATCATGCAGCAGGTCTGATCATCAATACAGGATATTATCTCAAAGCAATCCCAAAGAGTGTCCGAGAATATTGTGATGAAAACGATCTGCCCTTGATTGAGGTGCCATGGGTGATTGAGATGTCAGAAATGATCAAAGATCTGACAGTGCGAATTTTTCTGCAGACAGAGACGGACGAGCAAATATCAGCGGC
Source organism: uncultured Lachnospiraceae bacterium (assembly GCA_934352055.1). Classification (GTDB taxonomy): domain Bacteria; phylum Bacillota; class Clostridia; order Lachnospirales; family Lachnospiraceae; genus Pararoseburia. The sequence continues at coordinate 92,847 of CAKRJY010000006.1, read as the reverse complement.
ATTTATCAAATCGATTGAAGAGCCACATCGTGTGAAGGAATATCGTGAGAAGCTATCTGCTTCCTTTGATGTGGATGGTAAATTCCAGGTGGTTCTGATCACCACAGAGGGGCTGGACAGTATGGATACGCTCGATCGAAAACGTATTGGCTACCGTCTGCAAATCTACATGGAAAATGTGTCGCACAACGCCCATTTCTTTTACTACAATGGTTATTTTGCGGTGATTATCAATGAGGTAAGCGAAGCCCAAAAAGAAGATATTATTCAAGGCTTTTTGAAAAGAACCAGACATCGTATGCCGGACAAGACGATATATTGTGGAGAAGGATCCGCTGTTTTGGACATTTCAAATGTGCATATTTCTTTTGCAAGAGCGGAATATGCGATTCGGGTTGCCATGCGAAAGCATAAGACATTTACGCGATTTGATGATCTGGGAACGGAACGCATTTTATATTCCGTGCATGATACGCTGCTGCTAGAGCAGATGGGAAAGGATATGTTAGCCCCATTGCTTTCTGGTGATACGGATAAAAAATCGGAACTTGTGGAAACACTTTTTTGTTATCTGAAGCACAATGGAAGCGTGAAATCGGTGGCAGATGAAATGTTTATCCATAAAAACACGATTGTTTATCGCATGGGTAAAATCAAAGAATTGTTGGGATGCGACCTGGAATCCGGAGAGGAACGTATGCAGTATTATCTGGCGTGTCTGATTGTCCGCAGGGAAATGTAGAAGGATATCCGTTTCTATGGTATGGTATAGATTATGTTGACTTTTGAAGAATTTATCAAAAAATTTCATATGGATTTGAACGAACAGCAGTGGAAGGCAGTGCAGGCGGTAGAGCGGCCAACACTTCTTTTGGCAGTGCCTGGATCTGGTAAGACAACGGTTCTGGTGACGCGCATTGGTTATATGGTTTATTGTAAAGGTATTACGCCGGAAGAAATACTGGTTGTCACCTATAATGTGGCAGCAAAAAATGATATGTATAGCCGTTGTGAGCGCATGTTTGGCAAAGAACTGGCAAGCCGCGTGGAGTTTCGCACAATCAATGGTATTTGTGCCAAGGCAATTGCGATATATAGTCGTATGGTGGGAAAAGCTGCGTTTTCGCTTTTAAGTGACGAGAGTGAAAAGGCAAAGATTTTAGCGATGCTATACCAGCAGGTAGAGCGGGACTTTCCGAGTGAAAATGATTTGTCAGATCTTGCAACACGTATTACGTTTATAAAGAATCGGATGTTATCGGAAAAAGAGATCCAAGCGTTTGGTGAGGAAGCAGAATACGATCTGGTTGAAATTTATCAGCGGTATCGTAAAGAGCTGCGGGCACGCAATCTGATGGATTTTGATGACCAGATGGTGTATGCGTACAACATGTTTCGGAGTGCGCCGGAGCTGCTGGAAGCATTTCAAAGACAATATCACTATCTGTGTGTGGATGAGGCACAGGACACGTCAAAAATTCAGCATGCTATTATTGCGCTTTTAGCGCAAAAAGATGCGCATATTTTTATGGTCGGTGATGAAGATCAGAGCATATATGGATTTCGTGCAGCCTATCCGGAGGCATTGCTTTCGTTTGAAAAGCAATATGCGCATGCATCCGTACTGCTGATGGAGACAAATTATCGTTCCAATGCCAATATTGTTGCGGCGGCAGATGCTTTCATTCAAAAGAATACATTGCGTCATGAAAAACATATGTATCCATCTCACCCTGCAACGAGTCAGATTCGCACCGTGGATGTAGTGCGACGAAAAGGTCAGTACGGCTATTTGTTAAAGGTGGCGCGCAGTCTGATGGATGAGGCGGCAGAAGATCAGCAGACGACAGCAGTTTTATACCGGGATAATGAAAGTGCGCTGCCATTGATCGATTTGCTTGAAAAACATGGGATTCCTTATCGCATGAAGAATGCAGAAATTTCATTTTTTACACATCGCATTGTAAATGATATTCGAAATATTATTATGTTTGCAGCCGATACAACGGATACAAAGCGTTTTATGCAGATATACTACAAATTACAGTTTTTTATGAAAAGAGCAGATGCGGAAGCTATTTGTGCAAAGGCGCGACGGGATGAAAGCAGTGTGTTTGACGTGGCATTGGAATATTATGGAGAGGGCAATTGGACAGCAGGTAAAATCAAAGCGATGCGAACGCATATGGTAAATATGATGCGGGAATCAGCGCCCAAAGCACTGTTTCGGATTTTAAATCCCATGGGCTATTTGGACTATGTGGAGCGCACACGTCTGAAAAATACAAAAACAGAGATTTTACAGATGCTTGCGGAGGGCGTGGAATCGCCACTTTCCTTTGTTGCACATTTGGATGAGTTGGAAGAAACATTACGTTCAAAGGAAAATGACAGCCAAGCAAAAATGGTTCTTTCCACCATTCATTCGAGTAAGGGCTTGGAATATGATACGGTGTATCTTTTGGATGTAGCAGATGGGCTCTTTCCGGAGACAGCACTGACTTCCTATCGCAGGGCATCCCGGGAAGAAATTGCAGCCTACGAAGAAGAACGACGATTGTTCTATGTGGGAATTACGAGAGCAAAAGAAAATTTAATTCTTTTCCGAGGAAAGACAAAATCTACGTTTCTTGGTGAGTTGTTGCCCGAAACAAAAACATATAGCAAAGAAAAACGGAAAGAATCCGGTAGAATCATTCCGAAAGTGCAGAGAGGCGATATGGTCATTCATAGCCGGTATGGGCGAGGTGAAGTGGGTTCGGTTTCCGAAGAAACAGGAAAAATCCGTATATCGTTTGCGGGCGTAAACAAGACGTTTGCCTATCCGAATGTGTTTTTATCCGGGAATCTGGTATTGGAAGATGATGAGTAAAAAGGCGGTCCCTATTTGGGATCGCCTTTTGTCAATGTGTTATACAATAGTTTTAACCAGTTTGCAGAACCCATGGTAATGCAACGTGCAGGCTTTTGGATATGAAGCGCCTGATGTCCGGCTTTCTTCCACTGTGGTAAAGAGGCTTGATTTGGATCACCGTTTTTTACAAAAGAGGAGATGTAACGGATCATCATGTCAGAGACAAGGGTATCCTCCCGGTCATATGGACGATGCGACTTTTGCAGTGTTCCGAATACATATCGCAAATCACAGGAGTGAAAGGCACCATTGTGATCAGACCCAGGAGCATCAATATCAAAATAATACAGATAGGCATGATTTTCTCGAGCATATTTGTGGGATATATATCCCATAATGATGGCATACATATCATTATTTGTGTAACCAAGCATATAATCAATGGGAAGTGGATGCGAAATCAAGGTGTCCACGGGTGCACTGATCAGGTAGCCATCCACAACAGGCATGGTATTGTACGTGTTATCTTTACGACGTGATTTTAGGTTTTCTATTGCGGTAAAGATGGAGTGCGTATCTAATTTTTTTAAACTGTCTAAATCGGTTACGCCGGCAGTCTGCATGAAGTCTGCCCAGTATGCATGGGTGTTTGCAGAAGCACGCGGAAGTGCAAATTTTGGAAACATGCCACCTCCGGATAACATAATAGCGCGTTGATAGAGACCATCACATTTGGGACTAAGGCTTAAATATTGGATGGAGATTGCACCGGCACTTTGTCCCATGACAGTTATATTATTGGCATCGCCCTGGTAATCGGCAATGTTTTCCTTGATCCATTGCAGTGCAGTGAACTGGTCATCCAGACCAAAATTGCCATCGCGCCCATAAGCACGCTGGATGTCTGGATGTGTAAAATATCCAAAGATACTTACACGATAATGAATGGATACAAAAACGATGCCACGTTTGGCATAAGCCGCACCATCGATGGCACTATCATAATTGGCACCGGAGTCAAATCCGCCACCATGAATGAAAACGAGTACAGGAAATGGACCGGTTCCATCGGGGGAAAAAATATTCAGATTCAGACAATCTTCATCATAATGGAAGATTTGATCCTGTCGAAATTCATTGTGGTAGAACAGGCGCTCTGGAATTTCCAGATGTTCATAGAAGGTACGATTTTGCGGACACACATTACCATAGTGTGTGGCATCATAGATGCCGTCCCATTTTGTTACAGGAGTGGCATAGGCAAAACGCTCGGCGGTTGCATAGCGAACTCCTAAATATTTATGATAGCCGTCGCAGTGTATACCGCGAATATCACCGCAGCGGGTTTGGGTTGTAACGAAGTTTTCCATAGATGCCTCCTTATTTTGTCTGTTTGCAGATGAAAAATATCCTGTTTGTATTTTAGCACGTTAGAAAGCATTTGCACATAAATTTTTAAAAGAGTTAAAAAATAATGAAAAACATGCACAAATAATCTTGATATATCAATACTAAAGTAGTAAAATGTAATAAATTAAACGAGTTAATTAATATAACTTGTGACATTTTATCATAGGAAAAGGAGAGTTATAATGGGGGAAAAACAAACACATGGACTAAAGACAAAAGAGAAGATGGCATATGCATGTGGTGATTTTGGAGGTGTTTTGACATTTTCACTGATATCATCATTTTTGACAATGTTTTATACAGACTGTCTGCATATTCCGTTAGCACAGATTACGATTTTGATGCTGGTTGCCAGAATCTGGGATGCAATCAATGATCCTTTATGGGGTGGATTTATTGATTCAAGAAAACCAACAAAATGGGGACGATTTCGCCCTTATGTTATGTGGGCATCCATTCCACTTGCTGTGGCTGCGGTATTAATGTTTGTTAAAATTCCGGGGCTTACAACGAATCAGTATCTGATTTATGCGTATATTACTTATATTTTATATGGCATGATGTATACCGGCGTAAATATTCCGTATGGGTCACTGGCATCTGTTATGACAGACGATCCGATGGAACGATCATCGCTTTCTGTATGGCGGTCTGTTGGGGCTGGCTTTGGTAATATTCCATCTATGATTTTATTACCACTGCTTGTATATTCTACGGTTATTGGAGCTGATGGAACGGAGACGAAAGTGCTTGATCCGGCGAAATTAGGATTTGCAGTACTTTGTATTGCAGTCGTATCCATTGGCGTTTATGGCTTACATTTTAAAAATGTACAAGAACGTATTACCATACCACCGAAACAAAAACAGGATGGAATGCATGTGTTCCGAACCGTTGGTGATCTCTTAAAAAATCCACCATTCATTTTTCTTTGCATGGTATCGATGCTGTTAATTGCATTTCAAATGTATACACAGACAACATACAATTATCTGTTTTTGAATTTTTACCAAAAACCGGGTCTTTACAGTTTTGTGACGATATGTACATATGTGCCGATGGCTTTATTTTTACCAATCATCAATAAATTGGTACGAAAGTTTGGAAAAAAAGAAATTTGTGCTTTTGGATTGGCATTTGCAGCAGTGATTAACTTTTTGATGTACTTTTTAAAGTTCACCGCAGCAGTGCATAATCCTTACATTTTTATGGCACTATTGTTTTTCTCTGGTGCGGGGCAGACATTTTTGACTCTGGAAGTGTGGGCGCTGGTCATGGATGTTATTGATTATCATGAATTGTTGTCCGGAAGACGTGAGGAAGGTACTTCGTACGCATTGTATTCTTTTACAAGAAAACTAGGACAGACTCTGGCTGGCGTTGGTGTACCGATTTTACTCGGTGTCATTGGATATAACGTTGATGCAAGCAAACAGTCAGCAGATGTTGTGACAAGATTATATGATATGGCGACACTTGTGCCTGCAATTGTACTTTTGATTATGTTCTTTTTACTGGCGTTTGGATATAAGCTTTCCAAAGAAAGGTTAGTTGATGTTTACGCAGAATTAGCAAAGCAAAGAGAACAGGAATAGCAAAGGCGTCAATGTGCTTCTGTAGTCGCTAAATTTGACATCATGGATATATTTCGTTATACTACCTCAAGTAATACACAAAAATGAAAAAGTGAGGTATAAATACCATGATTAAGATTATAACAGACTCTGGTTCAGATATTTTAGCGGATACACATGAGGATGTGCGTGTAGTGCCATTGCATGTATCGTTTGAGGAAGAACATTACTTGGATGGTGTAGATTTAGCACATGAGACTTTTTATGAGAAATTGATTGAGACTGATGTGCTGCCGAAAACAAGCCAGATCAGCCCTTATGAATTTTTAGAAGCATATCAGGAAGAATTTGAAGCTGGGCAGAAAAGAATGGCAGAGGAGACGGACGGCGAAGAGGAAGCTGTGCAATTACTGGTGATTACGCTTTCTTCTAAATTATCCGGAACCTACCAGAGTGCTTGTATTGCAGCAGAAGAATATGAAAATCAAGTGTATGTGGTAGACAGTGAAAGTGTGGCGGTGGGAGAGCGCTGCCTGGTTATGCGTGCACTTGAACTTGTGCAGATGGGCAAATCCATCGATGAAGTAGTAACTTGCTTAGAAAAAGAGAAGAAAGAGTTGCAGGTAATTGCGCTATTAGATACGTTGGAATATCTGAAAAAAGGAGGACGTATTTCGGCAACTGCAGCAATGCTTGGAGGTGCACTTTCCATTAAGCCGGTTGTGGGTGTGGAAGATGGAGAAGTGGTTGTATTAGGAAAAGCACATGGCTCCAAAAACGGAAAGAACCTACTGATACAGCGTACGCAGTCGGTAGGTGGTATAGATTTTAGCAGACCATTTTGTCTTGGCTACACAGGATTGTCAGACCGGCTGATCCGCAAGTATATTGATGATAGTCATATCTTGTGGGAAAAGGATCGCAAAAAAGAGGAATTGCCCGTGGTTTCCATTGGCGCAGCTATTGGTACGCATGTGGGTCCAGGGGCAATTGCACTTGCTTTTTTTGCTTCGTAAAATTATTTTGTTGTAGCTTCCATATTTTTTGGCAGTACTAGATTTAAAATAATGGAAACGATAAATACGACGGCAACACAGTTCTCTGCAAATACCGTCTGAATAATCTGTGGGAAGATGGCAAAGATTTCAGGGACTTGTGTAAAGCCGATACCAACACTGAGTGAAAGAGCGGCAATGGTAATGTTTCTCTGTGTAAATCCTGCCTTTCCCATCATCTGTAAACCACTGATGACGATATTACCAAACATCATTAACGTACATCCGCCGAGTACGGCATCTGGTAATGTTGCAAGTACGGAACCAAAAAACGGGAAGATACCGGCAAGAATCATGATGATGGCACCTGTTGCGATTGCAAAGCGGTTGACAACTTTTGTCATGGCAACCAAACCAACATTTTGACTAAAGGATGTGATCGGCATACAGCCAAACAGACCGGATAGGGCACTGATAAAGCCATCACAGGCAATGGAACCGGAAGTCTCTTTTAAACTAGCTTCACGATTCAGACCAGAGGCTGCGAGTGCTGAAGTATCGCCAATGGTTTCTGTCGCAGATACCAAAAAGATCAATGTTGTTGAAATAATGGCATTGATATTAAATTCCGGTTTAAACGGCAGTAAAGATGGAAACGCAATGACAGCTGTGTTTTGTAAAGAACTGAAATCAACGACTCCCATGGCAATGGCAACAAGATAGCCAACAACAAGGCCGAATAAAACGGATAACTGTTTGAAGTAGGATTTTGCAAAAATATTAAATAAGATACAACATAACAAAGTGATGCTTCCTAAAATCCAGTTGGTTGCAGAACCAAAGGAATCACTTCCGCTGCCGCCACCAAAAGAAGAGGCGCCTACGGAGAGCAGGGAAAAACCAATGGCAGTTACAACCGTAGAAGATACAATCGGTGTAATGAGACGAATCCAATAGCGTGCCAGCAGGCCGAGGATACCTTCAATGATACCACCGACGATAACGGCACCGACAATGTTTCTGTAGTATAGTGTATAAAAATTATTGCTCGCGGAATGTGATTTCTCCGGTTGTAGCATCCATGCTTTCTACAATAGCAAGAGATTCTAAGTGGAAACCAAGATTGCGGATGATACGACCACCATTTTGGAAGCCCTTTTCAACTGCAATGCCAATACCTTCTACGGTGCCACCAGCCTCATTTACGATGGAGATCAGTCCCTGTAAAGCACAGCCGTTAGCAAGAAAATCATCAATAATCAGAACATGGTCGTCCGGACTTAAAAATTTGCGTGAAACAATGACGTGATTTTTGCACTTGTGTGTGAAAGACTCTACTTCAGCTTTGTAAGTGTCACCGTCAATGTTGATGCTTTTTGATTTCTTGGCAAAGACAACCGGTACACCAAAATGTCTTGCGACGATGCAGGCAATACCGATACCGGAAGCTTCGATGGTAAGGATTTTGTTGATGTTGGCATCAGCAAAACGTTTTTTAAATTCTGCTCCCATTTCATCAAAGAGTGCAATGTCCATCTGGTGATTTAAGAAACTATCTACCTTAAGAACATTGCCTTCTTTTACAATGCCGTCTTTGACGATTCGCTCTTCTAAAAAATTCATAATTTCGTTACTCCTCCTATTTTATGTATATGAACGTATTGTAATTTCAATAAAAACAGACTAACAAAAAAATGAGGAAAAAACAATAATCTCATAAAAATAACCTGAATTGTGTTATACTAAAAACATCTATGAGTTCTATTAGAACTGTAAATGGAAAATAGAATACTTTTTTAATGAAGGAAAAGGTTATGGTATATCGTACGATTTTATTTGATTTAGATGGAACATTGACAGAATCTGCGCCGGGAATTGTAAATTCTGTGGCATATGCGCTGGATAAATTTGGAATAGAAGTGCAGGATAAAGCGGATCTGCTTTGCTTTGTTGGACCGCCATTAAGGGATTCTTTTCAGAATTATTATGGATTAGATGAAGTACAGGCTGTGCAGGCAGTGGCTTATTATAGAGAGTACTACAGTGCAAAAGGTTTGTTTGAAAACAGAGTGTTCGATGGCATACAAGAAATGCTTTTGGCATTAAAAAGTGCAGGAAAACAATTGCTTGTGGCGACAAGCAAACCAGAATTTTTTAGTGAGCAGATCTTGCAGCGTTTTGGAATAGCACCATATTTTAACTTTATTGCAGGGGCAACGATGGATGAAACGCGAACAGCAAAGAGCGAAGTGATTGCTTATGCACTGGAGCAAATACCGGATGTAGATAAGAAAGAGATCGTGATGGTGGGAGATCGCCATCATGATATAGAAGGCGCTATTGCGAATGGGTTAGATAGTATAGGTGTTACCTTTGGCTATGGTAGTCGGGAAGAACTGACGCAGGCAGGAGCAACTTATATCGTCGATTCGGTAGAAGAGTTGCTAAACCTGCTCTTGTCAAAAGCATAGAAATTTCGTATAGTGGAAACAGCGGAAACGCAGCTTTTGAGTTTGGTTTCCGTAAGAGGAGGAAAGTATTATGTTACAAGAAAGTGTGAAAAAGTTGGTACAGTATGGTATCGACACAGGACTTACACCAGAGTGTGAGAGGATTTATGCGACAAATCTGCTTTTGGATGTGCTGAAGGAAGATGAGTACACAGATCCAGAATGTGACCTGAGCGATATTGTCTTAGAGGATGTCTTAAAGGATTTGCTGGACGCAGCAGTTGAAAAAGGACTGATTGAGGACAGTATTGTATATCGTGACTTGTTCGATACACGTCTGATGAACTGTCTGATGCCACGCCCGGCAACCGTGCAGGCAAATTTCGAAGCGGCTTACAAAAAATCGCCACAGGATGCGACAGATTATTTCTTTAAATTGAGCCAGGATAGTGACTATATCCGTCGTTATCGTGTGAAGAAGGATAAAAAATGGACCGTAGATACGCAGTATGGAACACTGGATATTACGATTAATCTTTCTAAGCCGGAAAAAGATCCGAAAGCCATTGCAGCAGCAAAGAATGCGAAGCAGTCTGCTTATCCGAAATGCCTGCTTTGTGTAGAAAATGAGGGATATGCAGGAAGAGTAAATCATCCGGCACGAGAAAATCATCGTATCATTCCTCTTACTATGAATGGAAGCAAATGGGGATTCCAGTATTCTCCTTATGTATATTACAACGAACATTGTATTGTTTTTAACGGACAGCATACGCCGATGAAAATTGAGCGCGCAACGTTTGTAAAGCTTTTTGATTTTGTTAAGACATTTCCACATTATTTCCTTGGATCTAATGCGGATCTGCCAATTGTAGGCGGCTCTATTTTAAGCCATGATCATTTTCAGGGTGGTCATTATACATTTGCTATGGAAAAAGCGCCGATTGTGGAAACATTTACCGTAAAAGGTTATGAAGATGTAGAAGCGGGCATTGTAAAGTGGCCACTTTCTGTTATTCGACTTTCCTGCAAGGATGAAAAACGTATCATAGATCTGGCAGATCATATTTTGGGATGCTGGAGAAATTATACGGATGAAGATGCGTTTATTTTCGCAGAGACGGATGGAGAAAAGCATAACACTATCACGCCAATCGCCAGAAAACGTGGTGACCGGTTTGAACTGGATTTGGCACTTCGTAATAACATTACAACGGAAGAACATCCGCTTGGCGTATATCATCCACATGCTAAATTACATCATATCAAAAAAGAAAACATCGGTTTGATTGAAGTGATGGGACTTGCTGTTTTGCCTTCACGACTGAAAGGTGAATTAGAAGCACTAGCGGATGCCATTGTAAACGGTAAGGATATTCGCGCAGATGAAGCATTGGAAAAGCATGCTGACTGGGTGGACGAATTCTGTGCTGCTTATAAAGAAAAGGGTATTACCATAGATGCATCCAATGTAGAAGAAATTTTACAGCAGGAAGTAGGCAAGGTATTTTGCCAGGTGCTTGAGGATGCAGGTGTATTTAAATGTAATGAAGAGGGATTAAAAGAATTCCGCAGATTTATTTCTATATTGTAAAAGAATAAAAAAAGAGACCTGGCAATTGGCCGGGTCTTTTTTGATTTATGAGATGAACGGCTGTCGCCGATTATTTCCAAGGTTTGGTGCTTTTGGTAAATTATCTTTCACCAAAAGCATACTTGAAGAATGATACAGCTTTTTCGCCATTCTTTTCCTGTGTTTCTACATACTTTCCGTAATTGTAAACTACATATCCAAGACTATTTGAGAATTCCATAATTCATATCTCCTTTCAATTTATGCTTTTTCATAATGATAATGTTTTATTGTTCTTAGAACTGTCCAAGAGCAAATCTTAAAAGTGAAACAGGTGTCTGACCATTTGCTTCTGTTTCGTTTGTGTACTTGTCGTACTCAACAAATAATGTTCCGAATGCGTCGTTATACATGTTATACATATCTGTCATCTCCTTTCTATGTTCTTTTCAAAGGTTCCTTTCCTTTGATGACCTTACTATAGCACCGCGCATGGTAAATGTCAACAAAAACAATGATATAAAATTGTGCAAAAAGCATAAAAACAAGCTGTTTTATAAGAGAAATGACAATAGGGGTAAAAATAGGAATAGTGAAAGTGCACAAAAACAGTGCATGGAATTTGTGCAAAAATACGATAATTCATAGAAGGACAGGATGGTATGTGAAAGAAAAAACAAGGAATTCGTATATATTGCATAAAATTTTATGTTTTAAAATATTTGCCAAAAATAGGATAGGAATTTTGTCATATATGCTGTGTTGCGGCTGGAAAAATGAGGTGTTACAATAGAGGAAACGATAAAACTATTTTTAGTTTTCTGGTTTCCGAGACGAAAAACAGGAGGTGACGGACATGGAAAAAAGAATTATAGAGGGTGCACTACGAATTGTGGCGAGACAGGGTGTCAGATTTACGATGGATGAACTGGCGACGGAACTTGGAATGAGCAAGAAAACCATATACACGGTTTTTTCTGATAAAAATGAATTATTACTGGCTATGGTAGATTATGTGTTTGATTACATTAAGGAAAGCGAAGCCATGGTGATGGAGGATAAACATTTATCCTTGCTGCAAAAAATTCGAAAGATACTAGGTGTTATGCCGGAAAATTATACAGAATTTGATTTTACACAATTTTATGTCTTACGCGATAAGCATCCACAGGTATATGAGCGAGTAAAAGAACGTTTGGAAAGCGGCTGGGAGATGACAAACAGTCTGTTAGAACAGGGCGTGGAAGAAGGACTGATCCGACCGGTAGATTTTCGTATTTTTCAGCTGGTCTTTGAGTCCGCAGTGGAACGTTTTATTATGGGAGACGAGCTCCAAAAAGCAGGCATTGATTACATGAAGGCATTAGAAGAACTGGTTACGATTATGGTCGATGGAATTGTGGTACATAGATAGAGAGGATGAAAGATATGAATGACCGTATCTATTTGATGAGAGACTGGCTTTTTTCAGAAAACTTCACAGATGACATGATACAGGATACGATGGATACAGCAAAGGCACAGTCGGTGTGTCTGCCGCATACGTGTAAAGAGACACCATACCATTATTTTGATGAACAGATCTATCAGATGTGCTGTTGCTATCAGCGTATGTTATATGCTCCGGAGGGATGGCAGAATAAAAAAGTTTTGCTGACATTTGAAGCTGTAGGTCACGAGGCAAAAGTATATGTGGCGGGCAAAAAGGTGGCAGAGCATCATTGTGGATATACCGCTTTTACAGTCGATCTGTCGGATGCACTGGTATATGGAACGGATAATTTGCTGACAGTCGTGGTGGATTCGCACGAGAATCTGGACCAGCCTCCGTTTGGTTTTGTGATTGATTACATGACATACGGTGGTATTTATCGTGATGTCTATCTGGAAATAAAGAATCCTATTTATATAGAAGATATTTTTGTAAAACCGACCTTTGTAAATCCTGTGGTGACGGAAGGAATGTCTGCAGAGGAGATTGCAGCGGTGCGACGAGAAGGGATTTTGACATCGGAACTGACATTTTCCAAAGAAGCAGAGGATGCCGTGCGTCGTGGAGAGGTAGGCGTTCGGCAATTGGTGGGAGATACCGTCGTGCTGGAGTCTATGATTGCGACATCTTCCTTACGGGCACAGATATCGGATGTTGCATTATGGGATGTGGAAAGCCCAAAGGTATACGAGGTTGTGACGCAGCTGCTGTATCAAGGTCAGGTTGTGGATGAAAAGAAAACAATCATAGGATTTCGTGATGCGGTATTCCAAAAGGATGGTTTTTATCTGAATGGAAGAAAAGTGAAAATCCGCGGATTGAATCGTCATCAGAGTTATGCGTATGTAGGCTATGCGATGCCGGAGTCCATGCAGAGATTGGATGCAAAGATTCTGAAAGAAGAATTATCTGTAAATGCCGTCCGGACATCTCATTATCCGCAATCCCAGTATTTTATTGATGAATGTGATCGGTTAGGACTTCTGGTGTTTACAGAAATACCGGGTTGGCAGCACATTGGGGCAGAAGCATGGAAAGAGCAGGCAATCCAGAATGTGCGTGAAATGGTAACACAGTATCGCAACCATCCATCCATTATTCTGTGGGGTGTGCGTATCAACGAATCGCAGGATGATGATGCATTTTACGAGCGGACGAATGCGGTGGCACACGAACTGGATGATACGAGACAGACCGGTGGTGTGCGGGCAATGAAAAAGAGTCATCTGCTGGAGGATGTTTATACCTACAATGATTTTGTACACAGTGGTTCGAACCGTGGCTGTGAACCGAAAGGAAACGTGACGTCTGCTGTAGAAAAGCCTTATCTGGTGACAGAATACAATGGACATATGTATCCGACAAAGATGTTTGACTGGGAAGAACACAGACGCGAGCATATGATTCGTCATGCAAATGTTTTGGATGCGATAGCAGCACAGGATGATATTGCCGGAAGCTTTGGCTGGTGTATGTTTGATTATAATACGCACAAGGACTTTGGCAGTGGTGATCGCATTTGTTACCATGGCGTGATGGATATGTTCCGCAATCCGAAGCCGGCAGCGGCAATCTATGCAAGTCAGGAAGCAAAAAGACCTGTACTGGAATTGTCATCTACGATGGATATAGGAGAACACCCGGCATGTAATAGAGGGGATACCTATCTTATTACCAATGCCGATTGTGTGCAGATGTTTAAAAATAATATTTTAATCAAGGAATATACGCAAAAGGATTCCGGATACAAACATCTGGCGCATGGACCGATTTTAATTGATGATTATGTGGGCGATGTGCTTGTAAAAGAAGAGGGATATAGTAAAAGGCAAGCGAAGATTGTAAAGGATGGGCTGAACCAGGTGGCAATGCATGGGATGCGCCTGACACCGAAATTATTGTGGGATGTGTTGCAGCTGCTTCTTTTGTATCACATGAATCCAAACGAGGCGGTCAGGCTGTATAACAAGTATGTAGGAGACTGGGGTGGAGAATCCAAACAGTATCGTTTCGATGCGATAAAAGATGGAAAGGTCGTCAGGTCTCTGATAAAGACGCCAATGAAAAAAGCTGCTTTGGCAGTACAGGCGTCGGCGACATGTTTGATCGAAGGTATTACCTATGACGTAATAGAACTTCGTGTGCGCGCGGTAGATGAGTATGGAAACCAGCTTTACTATATGCAGGAAGCACTTACCGTTACAACAGAAGGTCCGGTGGAAGTGATTGGACCTGCTACCGTACCACTTCGCGGGGGCGCTACCGGAATTTACATCAAGTCTACGGGGAGAAGCGGTATGGCGAGTGTTACGCTGCAATGCGAAGGCATGGAAACAGTTACCATACCATTGGAAGTACAGCAGATAAGGGAGGACAGCTAAAATGGAAGAAAAATCAAAAGTAATTTTTGGAAATGTCATGAGTGACAAAATTTATAAAAAGGCAGTCAAATCAAAAGAGAAATTCGCAAAGAAATTTGGTGATGATGCAAATGCAGATTATCCGGTTTATATCCAGAAAAATGATTGTATTGGCGATGCTCTTGGTGTGTATGACATTCTTTTAAAAGAGGGGGAGAGCCCAGAGCAGTTTGATCATGAGAAGGGAATCATTGTAGGAAATATCCGTATGGGATTTGGACATTATCGTATTTCTATGGCGATGGCATCCGCTGCAAAAGCGATGGGATATACACCATATTGGATGGATTTGAACAGTTATCCGCAGACAACCTGTACCAAGGTGATCAGTGCACAAAATGATTTGTATTCGTTGGGATCCCGTTTATCAAAGAATGCATTATTTAATAAATTTATCTGGGAACCGACAAATTATGAAACGTTTCGCCAGTTAAAGTACAATGCCGCAGATCAGAAAAATGCAGAATTGATGGCACCGGTTTATCGCAATGTGCCAAAAGATATTCCGGTGATTGGTACACATGTATGGCCTGCGCAGGCAGCTGTTCATGCGGGTATGAAGTATGTGGTAAATGCGATTCCGGACAACTGGCCTATGGCACTCCATTTTGCAGAGGGAAGTGTGCATACCATTCAATGTAAAAATGCCTACATGGGATATCGTATCTGCAATGGGATGAATGGGGATGCTGTCTGCAAGGAAATGCCAAATGACGCACTTGTATATACCGGTCATTATATTGACCATGAGCTTGTTTCTAATATAGAAGCAGATTGTGATGCGAGAATGGCAAGAAAGAAGAAGAAAGAACCTATGCGTTTTCTCCTTACGATTGGTGGCGCCGGTGCGCAAAAGGAAATTTTTGCAGCAATCATTACATATCTGTTGCCGATGATCAAAAAAGATGAGGCAGCACTTTATGTGAATGTTGGAGATTATAAAAATGTCTGGGATGATCTTTTACAGGAAATTCCGGAATTGGCAGAAATAGCTACCGAACATTTCAATGCATTTGGAGAGACAACGGTATTTGCAGAGGAAGCGTTGCAAGGATCGGTTACCGGTATTCACGCTTTTTATCATGAAAATATTTTTGAGGCGGTATACTGCACGAATCTTTTGATGAGAAGTGCGGATGTACTTGTGACAAAACCAAGTGAACTGGCATTTTATCCGGTACCAAAGCTTTTTATCAAGCGTGTAGGAAAACATGAAATGTGGGGAGCAATTCATTCGGCAGAGATGGGAGATGGAACGCTGGAGTGTCGCGATATCCCACATACATTGCAGATGATAGATATGTTTATGAAAGATGAACAGTTGCTTGCAGAGATGTGTGACAGCATCAAACTAAACAAGTCGATTGGTCTATATGATGGTGCTTATAAAGTGGTAGAAATTGCCATGGGATTAAAAGAAAAGGACAAGTAAAAGGGGTTATATAAGGAGGTTTGTAACATGGAAACAAAGAAGTTAAATGGCAAAGAGAAGTTCGCCTATGGTATTGGTGCAGTCGGCAAAGATATGGTTTATATGCTGTCAGCGTCATACATATCCATTTATTTTTTGGATGTTATGGGTATCAGTGCTGCAGCAATCGCGGTTCTTTTGATGGTGGCGCGTGTTTTTGATGCGTTTAATGATCCGATTATGGGTGTAATCGTTGCAAAAACGAAGACAAAATGGGGTAAGTTTCGTCCTTGGCTTTTGATTGGAACCATTACCAATGCAGTGGTTTTATATTTGATGTTCTCTATTCCGCCAGAGCTTGATGGGGCTGGATTGATTGCGTACGCATCGGTAACCTACATTCTCTGGGGAATGACATATACCATGATGGATATTCCATACTGGTCTATGGTACCGGCATTTACAGAATCCGGGAAAGAAAGAGAAAGCTTGTCTGCCTTTGCCCGTTCTTGTGCAGGTGTGGGTTCTGCGCTGATTTCTATTATTACGGTTATGAGTGTGGCAGCGCTTGGTAAAATGTGCGGCGGAACAACAGACAATGAAATCAATCGTCTGGGGTATAGTAAATTTGCATTGATTATTGCTGTTTTGTTTGTGATTTTTATTTGTATTACCTGTTTTTGTATCAAAGAAAAATCAACGGTTGATATGAAGGCTGCGTCTATTAAAGATATGTTTAAAGCGTTGGTGCAAAACGATCAGGCGATGACGGTGGTTGTAGCGATTGTCATGATTAACACGGCACTTTATATTACACAACAGCTGGTATATTTCTTCTTGAAATATGATTTCAGTCCGAATTCTTATCAGGGAGATTTTACTTTATTTAATATGGTGGGCGGCGGCTTCCAGATTCTTTCCATGATGCTGTTTTTCCCAATCCTTCGTAAGTTTATGGATACGGTTAAGATTTTTTATACATGTTTTGGTATGGCAATCGCAGGTTATATCATTATTATTGTGGTATCTTTAGCGGGAGCAACAAATGTAGCGTTGCTTTTGATTCCGGCAGCATTGATTATGTCAGCGGTAGGTGTGTTAAACGTTATCATCACCATCTTTCTTGCAAACACAGTTGATTACGGTGAGTTAAAGAACCATCGAAGAGACGAATCTGTGATTTTCTCTATGCAGACATTTGTTGTAAAACTTGCTTCTGGTATCGCAGGATTTGTATCGTCTATGGTATTGTACATTTTCCATATCAGCAGTGATAAGGAAGCTGTGATTGTAGAACCAATTGCAGAAGGTTCCAGAATGGGACTGCGTTTTTCTATGACATTGATACCGATTGTTGTTTTGGTGATTGGCGCGATTGTATTTGCTAAAAAGTATATTTTGACAGATACAAAGATGAATGAGATCACAGAAGAATTACACAGTAGAAAATAGTGCAGCAGGTGTTAGGTGCCGGCGGGATGTCCCTCCGGCATCTCTGCGACTAACGAGGAGGAAGAATATGATAGAAATTCATGATCACTTATATGCAATGCACACAAAGGATACCACCTATGCTTTTCGCGTGATGGAGACAGGACAATTAGAGCATTTATATTATGGAAGAAAGATTGCACTGGGGGATGGTACCAGTTTGGTGGAAAAACATACTTTTGCTCCGGGAAATACGATTGCCTATGACCAGAAGCATCTTAATTTTACCTTAGAAGATATGTGCTTAGAAATGTCTGGTTATGGGAAAGGAGATATCCGGGAACCATTTATCGAGGTGATTTGTGCAGACGGAAGCAGTACAACGGATTTTGTGTTTATAGATGCTGTAGAAAAGAAAGGCAAAGCGGCTTTGGAAACATTGCCAAGTACTTATGCGGATGCAGAAGCAGCGGAACAATTGGTGGTACATCTGCGTGATAAAAATGAGGGTTTTCTCTTAGAACTGGTATATAGCATTTTTCCGGAAGAAGATGTGATTGTCCGAAGCAGTAAATTTATCAATAAATCAGAACAGCCGGTGCAGCTTACGCGGTTGATGAGTATGCAGCTGGATTTGAACCAGGCAGGTTATGTGGTGACATCATTCCATGGCGGATGGACGAAGGAGATGAACCGCTATGATACGACGGTAAATATTGGAAAATTTGTCAATTCCTCTTATACCGGAAGTTCTTCCAGCCGATGCAATCCATTTTTTATGGTGAGTGAACCGGGAACATCGGAGGAAATGGGAAATTGTTATGGATTCAATCTGGTATACAGTGGAAATCATTACGAGGCTGTGGAGGTCAACAGTTTTGATAAAACACGTATTGTCAGTGGCATCAATCCTACCAATTTTGCGTTTAAAATCGCACCGGGGGAAGCGTTTGAAGCTCCGGAAGCGGTGATGACATTTTCGCATGAAGGATTTTCTGGTGTAAGCAGTCATATGCATCCGTTTGTAAGAGAACATGTGGTAAGAGGAACTTGGCAGCATAAAGAGCGACCGGTACTTTTGAATAGCTGGGAAGCGTCGTATTTTGACATTTCAGAGAGCAGCTTACTGCGTCTTGCAAAGATGGGAAAAGACGTCGGCGTGGAACTGTTTGTTATGGATGATGGCTGGTTTGGAACGCGGGATAATGACACAAAAGCGCTGGGCGACTGGAGTCCGAATACGAAGAAGTTGCCAAATGGTGTGACAGGACTTTGCAAGAAAGTGAATGATCTTGGACTTTCTTTCGGTATCTGGGTGGAACCGGAGATGGTGAATGTCGATAGTGATTTATATCGGGCGCACCCGGATTGGAGTATGGAAATTCCGGGAAAAGATCATGCAGAAGGCCGAAATCAAAGAGTGCTTGATTTTGCCAATCCAGAGGTTGTGGATTATATGATCGCACAGATGAAAAATGTGATAGGAAGTGCAAATATTGCCTATGTGAAGTGGGATATGAATCGTATTATTTCAGATTACTATTCACAATATTTGCCAAGTGATCGACAGCAGGAAGTGGCGCACCGTTATATCCAAGGTGTGTATCGCCTGGCAAAAGAATTGACAGAGGCATTTCCGGAGGTGTTATTTGAAGGATGTGCAGCAGGCGGTAATCGTTTTGACCTGGGTATGCTTTGCTATTTCCCACAGATCTGGGCAAGTGATAATACGGATGCCGTATGTCGTCTGGTCATCCAAAACGGATATAGCTATGGTTATCCAATGTCTTGTGTTTCCGCACATGTATCTGCATGTCCGAATCACCAGACGCTTCGTGTGACACCGTTGGAATCCAGATTTGCTGTGGCATCGTTTGGTGTACTTGGATACGAATGTAATTTGTGTGATATGTCAAAAGAGGAACTGGAGCAAATTAAGGCTCAGATTGCCCTGTATAAAGAATATCGTAGCATATGGCAATTTGGTGATTTTTACCGCGTAGAAAACGGAAATTGCTTCCAATGGAATGTGGTATCGCAGGATAAAAAGACGGCAATTGGTATGCTTATGCAAAGAGAAGTGCAGCCAAATGCGATGTTTAAAAAATATACGGCAAAGGGATTGGATCCGCTTGCCCTGTATCATTTTGTTGGTTTGCCAAGAAAATATAATATCAAAGAATTTGGTGATCTCGTCAATACGGCAGCACCGATTCATGTAAAACCGGATTCTCTGGTACATAATGTGTTGGCAAAATTTGTAAAGATGGATGGAGAGACTGAAGATTATATCTGCAGCGGAGCCTCTATTATGTACGATGGTGTTAAATTAAAGCAATCATTTGTGGGAACCGGCTACAGTGATGAAGTACGTCATTTTCCGGATTACGCATCCCGCCTGTATTTTATGACAGAGGAGTAGTTGTGTCGGGGACGTTCCTTTTGCCACGAGGAGTGTCCCCATTGCCATATGGAGTGTCCCTTTGGGCATATAACTAGCGCAGAGCCGCAGGACCGGCAGCACACAGGATACTGGGAAGAAACTGTCGCAGAACATGGAGTCTCTTTTTGTGAAACTTTTCTTTTTGAGATAAAAAATGTCTTTGCAAAGTTCGACAACCGTCTTGGATGATGTTCACCTCTGTCAGATATGAATGCAGAACGAATTAGAGATGCTTAGAACTTGTAAATACTGTGGCAACTCGGGTACAAGGATGTACCCGAGAGGCACAACCGCACATGGATGTTCGTTTGTGCCGGTTGCCGCTATTCGTTGAAAAAGCCGTCCAAGTCCTTAGCATCTCTTATAAGTGGAGCCCTGAATATCTGTCAGAGGTGGACACATCCTGACGTCATTCGAAGCTGTGCAAGAGACATTTTATAAAAAGAAAAGATCTCACAAAGAGACGCACCTAACCTGCTCCAAAGTTTTCTTCCCTGCATCCTGCGTGCTGCCGGTTCTGTGGCTCTGCGCCTGCCCATGTGTCATAGGGGACACTCTTTGTGACAATGGGGACACTCCTTGTGGCAAAAGGAACGTCCCCGATGCCAGGTCTATTTGGCACTTTTGTCGATAAAATTTGATTTGTATTTGGAGTATACAATCTTCTGACTACTGTAGAGACTATAGTAGCCGGAGACGGTGTAGCTAAATCCGATCGCCAGTAAAAAGAATGGTGTGCCTTCAAATCCAAACAGCTCGAAGCAAATAAGAAGCGATGTAATCGGGCTGTTGGTTACCCCGCAGAACATGGCACCCATGCCAATGGCTGCGCATAGAGATGGTGAAAAGCCAATGAGGTTTCCGAACATAGAACCAAAAGCTGCTCCGATGAAAAACGTCGGTACAATTTCGCCACCTTTATAACCGCATCCAAGGGTTAAAGCAGTAAAAAGAATTTTTAATAAAAAGGCAAGGGAAGATATATCGCCATCCATACAGATGGAAATCATAGAAGTTCCGGTGCCGTTATAGGTCTGCATATCAATTCCACCAACCCCGATGGAAAGAAGAAGGACGAGAGAACCACCTACGAAAGCACGTAAATACGGATTTTTGAAAAAACGTTGATACAGTGCAGACGTCTGGTGCAATGTCACGCAGAAGAAAATGCTGACAAGTCCACAAAGTGCTGAAAATAAGGAAATCCAAAGAGCACTTTTTATATCGAAAGCAGGCAATTCTAAAATATCATAATAAGGTGATGCAATGCCAAATAAATGGGAAGCAATCGCGCGGGCAATCAGAGATGATACAGCGCAAGGCAGTAGCGCAGCATAGTGCATAATGCCGACACTGACGACTTCCATGGAAAATACAGCAGCAGCAATCGGCGTACCAAAGAGTGCGGAGAAAGCAGCGCTCATGCCGCACATAATCATGATGTTGCGGTCATCTTTTTCCTGAAAGCCGAGATACTCACCAAAAGCATTTCCAATGCTGCCCCCTAATTGCAAAGCAGCCCCCTCACGACCGGCGGAACCACCGACAAGGTGTGTTAAAATGGTACTGATATAGATTAACGGAGCCATACGCAGTGGAATACGATCGCCAGAGTGAATGGCAGAGATAACGAGATTTGTACCGGGATCTTTTTCGTGCAGAATCAAGTGGTACATTGCAACAATGACTACGGCTCCAAGAGGAAGACCGTATAATAAATAGGAATGTGCCAGACGGAAATCCGTCACGCGCTGCAATAGATATCCAAAAGACCCACTGATCAGGCCAACGACAATTCCAATGAAAACGGACGTCATCAACCAGCGTGAAGTGGATGTAAAACGTTTGATATTATGTTCAGATTTTTGAAAGAAAATGGATTTGTTAAACATGGTTTTATTCCTGACTGATTTGTAGTAAAATATATAACTGTATAACGCATGAATTGCGTAAGTGCATAAGTATGTTATCATGTTTAAATGCATAATTCAAATGAGAATGCATGAAGAGGGGGTAAAAATGAATACAACATACGAATTTATTATCAATCTACATTCCCGTACCGGAAAGTCGCAGGCGATTTGGGAATCGTTAGAGAAAATTCTGAAAGAGGAAGGGGTTTCTTACAACGTACATATCACGGAGTACGTTGGTCATGCAACAGAGATTGCACGTGAATTGACACAGGACGGAACATACTGTTTTCTTGTCGTTGGAGGGGGCGATGGAACGGTAAATGAAGTGTTAAATGGCATCTGTGATTTTTCTCGTGTTACTTTTGGATATCTTCCACTGGGATCTGCCAATGATTTTGCCAGAGGACTACATATTACAGCAGAACCGGAACAGATTTTACGTCAGATTCTGGCGTCCGAAACAACAGATGCGTTTGATGTGGGGGAAGTCGAGTGCGGAGGAAACACAAGGCGATTTGCCATCAGCGCAGGTGCGGGTATTGATGCAGCAGTCTGTCGTAAAGCATTGACATCACGTTTGAAAGTATTTTTAAACAAACTTCATCTGGGAAAATTAACCTACGGACTTTTGACCGTTGCGGAATTGTTCCAGGCACCATTTGTATCCGGAACAGCAACACTTCATAATGGCAAACAGCTTTCTATGAAAAACGTTATTTTTGCAGCAGCAATGAATTTCCCTTGTGAGGGTGGGGCAGTACCGATGGCACCATCAGCAGACGCACATGATGGCAAGTTATCTGTGTGTCTTGTGTATGGGATTCCACGTATTCTTTGTTTGTTCTGTTTCCCATTTTTGCTTGCCGGCAAACATGAGAACATTCGAGGATTTCAGATCGTAAATGCAAAAGAATTGCATATTGTATTTGACAAACCAATGGTGGTACATGCCGATGGTGAGGATTGCGGAGATCAGGCAGATATTACGTATCGTTGCATTCCGGGGGCACTGCAGATGCCACATTTGTCATAGAATACATGATAAAATATATGTATGGATGTTATAATTGGAGCAAAAGAGAAATGACATCAACAGGGGGAATTGATGGAATTACTATATAAGATTAAAGACCGTGTGCAGCAGGACAGTATTTCCTATATTGAGGATAACAAAGCCAGTGTCACAGAGAACAATCAAAAGACATTATGTACGCTTAACATTATATGTTTTATAGTGGTTTTTGGTTATTTTTGTGCGTCTTTGAATGTGTTTTCCGAGTGGCAGGTTACGCGTGTCTATGCAGGTGCAGTGATACTTCATGCTGTGATTCTGCCTATTGTGCTTATACGCTATAAAAAGAAAACAAGATCCTACAAGGAAGTATCCATTGCATGCAGTATGTTTCAGCTATATGTGATGACTTTTACAGGAATTATGAGTATTATTCCTGTTGAGATGAACCAGCCGGCGGTTTACTATATGCCGATGACTGTTGCCTTTATGGTTGCGTTTACATACACCTTTTATCAGGCTATGGGGCTGATGCTAGTTGAGATGGCTGTTTATATGCTGGCATCTTTTCTGACGAAGTCGATTGCCGTATTTTCGGTTGATTTATTCAGCTGTATTTTTGGCATTGTTCTAGCCGGCTACGTTGCAAAGATATTGTATTCGTATCGTGCCAGAGAACATGAAGCAAAACAGAGACTTCGCCGTATGGGAATGGTGGATCGGCTGACTTCGACTTATAATAAGGCTAGTACCGAATTTTTATGTAATGAGTTTATGCGTTCACATCCGACATCAGATTGCGTGATGGTCATTGTTGATTTTGATAATTTTAAGACAGTAAATGACACGTATGGACATCAGGCAGGAGATGCGGTACTTCGAAGCCTCGGCCAGATTTTGCGTCATTCAATAGATACGGACGACATTGCCGGACGTTTTGGTGGTGATGAATTTGTCATGTTCCTCAAGGAAAAAGATACGGCAGAAGCGATTAAATGTGTAGAACGTGTTATGGAACTGACACACACCATGCGTGCGCCGGATGGAAAGCAGCCGTTTTCCTGTAGTGTGGGTATAGCGGTTCGCTGTACGAAAGGTGATGGAATGGAAAATTATGCTGAGCTGTTTGCACGAGCAGACCGTGCACTCTATGAAGTGAAACGGGGCGGTAAGAATAATTTTAAGATTGACTCATAAATTGAAGTCTCTTCCCATATATTAGAGGTAAATATGGGAAGGGGCTTTTTCTTATGGGAGAAACAACATTTTCTTTATATAATGACATACAAAGCAGAACAAATGGAGAAATATACATAGGCGTCGTAGGACCGGTGCGAACGGGGAAATCTACTTTTATCAAACAGTTTATGGAGCAGATGGTACTTCCAAATATCAAAGAGGAAAATGTTATGCGGCGCACCATTGACGAATTGCCGCAATCAGCGCAGGGACGTACCATTATGACGACGGAGCCAAAGTTTGTGCCGAAGGAACAGGTGGAAATGGAATTGGCACATGATCTGAAATGTAAGGTTCGTTTGATTGATTGTGTGGGTTTTCTGATTCAAGGGGCAAAGGGCGCTATGGAAGGGAATCAGGAGCGTATGGTAAAAACGCCGTGGTCTTCGCATGAGATGCCATTTGAAAAAGCGGCTGCTATGGGAACGGAAAAGGTGATCACAGATCATGCGACGATTGGTGTAATTGTGACCTGTGATGGGACATTTGGAGAATTGGATCGAGAAGCTTTTGTCGAGGCAGAAATGCGCACCGTAGAAAAATTGCGTGCTATCGGAAAACCCTATGTGATGATTGTTAATTCCGGACATCCACACAGTGAGGAGACAAAGCAACTGGCAAAACAGTTGGAACAGGCATATCAGTGCAGTGTGCTTCCAATGAATTGCCAGCAGATGAAAAAAGAAGATTTTGAGGAGATTTTGTCTTCCGTTCTGTATGAATTTCCGGTCAGCGGTATATCTTTTACGATTCCAAAGTGGGTGGAAATGCTGCCGGCAGAAAATGAAATGAAACAGAGCATTGCCGGTTATGCAAAAAGAATATTAGAAGATACAACGAAGGTAAGGGATGTATTTGCTATCGATTTTTCACAGCCGGAGGATTACATAGAAAAAACAACATTAAGCCAGGTGGATTTGGCAACAGGTCAGGTGAAAATATCGATTACGTTGGAGAAGAATTACTATTATGAGAATATATCACAATTGGCAGGTGTACCGATTACGGGAGAATATCAGTTGCTATCATATATTGGGAATTTGTCAAATTTGCGCAAATCCTATGAAAAGGTGGCAGATGCAATGCAGTCGGTAGAGCAGAAAGGATATGGAGTCGTTTCACCGGAATTATCGGATATTACCATGGAAGAGCCGGTGCTGATTCGCCACGGAAATAAATTTGGTGTGAAAATGAAGGCGTTGTCGCCATCCATTCACATGATTCGAGCAAATATCGAAACAGAGATTGCGCCTATTGTTGGCAGCGAAGAGCAGGCGCAGGATTTGATTGCCTATATTAAGGAAGGACAAAAGACGAAGGATGGAGTTTTTGAGACAAACATTTTTGGAAAATCCATAGGCGAGCTGATGGAAGATGGTATGCGCAGTAAGATTGCTGCCATGGATGATGAATGTCAGCTGAAACTACAGGATACGATGCAAAAAATTGTGAATGACAATAACGGTGGTTTGATCTGTATCATCATTTGATGATTTTATACACTTTTTATAAAGTGAGTCGAAATATGTCTGAATTTATACACAATTTTTGCTGTATGGGAAAGATTGTTCTTTATTTTATACACATTTTTATTTGCATGAGTAAGATTGTTTATATTTATTAAAAAAGTTTGAAATAGTATAAACAAAGTGTTAAAATTGTAGCGAAAAGAAGGGGAAATCCCCGAAAAAACAACGTATAAATACAAGTAAGGGAGGAATGTAATTATGTTGTTTCAGATTTATGGCAGCACATCTGCTACTCAGCTTGTAGGCTGGTTACTCGTGTTTGCCGGACTTATCATTACGAATGAAATTGCCCGTCGTACAAAGGCAGGCGGAATGGTAATCTTCGTTATTATTCCACTCATTCTTACAGTTTACTTTATTGGTATGCATTTGGGCGCATTTGGTGGCGCAAACAACCCAACTATGGAATACATGGATGGTTGGTTCCACTACTTCAAGCTCTATGCTGCAGTTATTGGATGTATCGGTTTCATGATGATCAAGTATCAGTGGGGCATTGGTGCAAAAGAATGGTTTAAGCCATTCCCATGGTTCATCGTTGCTGCAAACATCATGATCGCTGTTGTTTCTGATCTTGAGTCAGCAGTACACGCTTTCGCTATCACAGGTGACCTTTCAGGTGCTTGGTGGGCATCAAACGAAGGTGTATTCCTTTATGGTGGATGGTGGAACGTACTCAACGCTATCGCAGGTGTTCTCAATATCTTCTGTATGACAGGTTGGTGGGGAATTTACTCATCAAAGGACAAAAATACACAGGATATGATTTGGCCTGATATGACAGTATGGTTCATCGTTGCATACGATATCTGGAACTTCCAGTATACATATGCTAACTTGCCTACACATACATGGTATTGTGGTGTTGCACTTCTTCTTGCTCCTACATTTGCTAATGCACTTTGGAACAAGGGTGGTTGGATCCAGAACCGTGCTAACACACTTGGTATCTGGTGTATGTTTGCACAGGTATTCCCGTTATTCCAGTTGAGTAAGACTTTCTCAGTTCTTCCAACTGTTTACGGTGGAGCAGCAGCAAAGGGTTACTCAGCACTTGATCTTTATGACAAGGCACTTGCTGTTTACAACAGTGGCGTAAATACTTCTAACGAAGTGATCGCTGACATGGGAATTACAGCAAACCCAACAGCACAGGGAGTAGTATCTATTCTTGCATTAGTTGCTAACGTAGTTTGCATCGCTGTAATCATGAAGAGATCATTTGAGCAGAAGAAGAACCCATATAAGAACGATATCTGGGTAGGAACAAAGGATTACGATGAGGCAATGGCTAGAGTAGCAAAGTAATTTGCTTTCGTTCATCGAATTGATTTGAATTTTAAGGAGTCGAGCATAAGCTCGGCTCCTTTTTTTACAAGATAGTTGTAGTGGGTATGTGAGAGAAAAAGCAAGCGTAATACCCAGGCAATGGAGAGATAGTGGGTATGTGAGAGAAAAAGCAAGCATAATACCCAGGCAATGAAGAGATGGTGGGTATGTGAGAGGAAAAGCAAGCATAATACCCAGGCGATGGAGAGATAGTGGGTATGTGAGAGAAAAAGCAAGTGTAATACCCAGGCGATGAAGAGATAGTGGGTATGTGAGAGAAAAAGCAAGCATAATACCCAGGCGATGGAGAGGTAGTGGGTATGTAAGGAAAAAATGAAGCGTGATACCCACCTCCACGAAAGCGATGCAGGCGACCAGCCAGGCAGAAGATACTGTCGCAGAACAGGGAGTCTCTACACAGGGAAAACTTGCTTTGATAACAAAAACTGTCGTTGCAAAGTTAGACAGCCGTCTTGGATGATGTTCGCCTATGACAGATATGAATGCAAAGCGCATTAGAGATTCTTAGAACTTGCTTTTAACCTGGCAACAAGGGCGCACGGACGCGCCCTTGAGGCGTAACCGCACATGGATGTTCGTTTACGCCGGTTGCCTCCCATTGGTTTTATGTTTTGCGCAAGTTCTTAGAATCTCTTATAAGTGGAGCTCTGAATATCTGTCATAGGCGGACACATCCTGACGGCAGTCGAAGCTGTGCAAACGACAGTTTTATCAAGCAAGTTTTCCTGTAGAGACTCACCTAACCTGCTCCAAAGTATCTTCTACCTGGCTGGTCGCCTGCGCCACTTTCGTGGAAGTCGTGGGGTGACATCCGTGCCTTTTATCGTGCGTACCTCACTTGTTGATAAAGGAGCCTGCTTATGTTAGACTTAATGTTAAATTTGAAGAACGTATGAAGTGGAGGAAAGGTATGAATCCAGTATATGAAAAACTATGTGCATGCTTTGAAAGCATCCGCGAGCGTATTCCTTTTACACCGGAAGTGGCACTTGTGCTTGGCTCAGGCCTGGGAAATTATGCGAGCCAGATGAAGGTTATGGCAACAATTCCATATGGAGAGATCGATGGATTCCCGGTATCGACAGCACCGGGGCATGTAGGACAGTTTGTCTTTGGTTATGTAGAAGATACACCAGTGGTAGCGATGCAGGGGCGTGTGCATTATTATGAAGGCTATGAGATGACAGATGTGGTCTTACCCATCCGTTTGATGAAAATGATGGGAGCAAAAGTATTGTTTCTTACCAATGCTGCAGGGGGCATTAAGCGTGGATTTTGTGCGGGTGATCTGATGATGATTACCGGACAGATTGCGACGCTTGTACCATCTCCGCTTCGTGGAGCAAATATCACAGAGCTGGGAAGCAGATTTCCGGATATGAGTCATATCTATGATGAGGATTTACAGCAGGTAATTCGGAAGGCAGCATGTGAACTGGATTTGCCAATCAAAGAAGGCGTATATATCCAGATGCCGGGACCGAACTATGAATCTCCGGAAGAGATAGCAATGTGCAGAGGCATGGGCGCTGATGCTGTTGGGATGAGTACGGCATGTGAGGCAGTGGCGGCCAATCATATGGGAATGAAAATAGTTGGAATCTCCTGCATATCCAATCTGGCGGCAGGTATCTCACCACATCCGTTGACAGAGGAAGAAGTTATAGAAGCGGGCAAAATGGTAGAAAGAGATTTCAGCGCACTGGTAACAAAAAGTATTACAAAGATTCATGAGATGCTTGTATAGAAAAAATTATGTATCATCCTATGCTATTGGGGAATGGCATAGTGATAAGAGAAAGGAAGTATTTGGGGATGAATATTCGTTTTTACAACGCTAAAATGCTTTTGCCGGGAGAAGGGCATACATTTACAATTGAAGAGGGGGAACTTTGGGTAAAAGGAGATCACATTTGCTACATAGGAGATGGTAAAGATGTGGCCAATGTATTTGCAGAAGATGATATTGTTATCTGGGAACGTGAAATCAATGTGCATGGAAATCTATTGATGCCAGGGTTTAAGAATGCCCATACGCATACAGCTATGACATTTTTACGTTCGTATGCAGATGATCTGCCTTTGCAGAGATGGTTAAATGAGGCGATTTTTCCAAGAGAAGGGCAGTTGACAGAAGATGATGTTTACTGGCTTAATATCTTGGGAATTATGGAATATCTGACAAGTGGTATTACAGCCAATTTTGATATGTATTTTTTCCCGGAGAAAAATGCACAGGCATCCATTGATTGCGGATTCCGTACCGTGCAGACATCCGGATTGAATAATTTTTCCAGCAGTCTGGGACAATTGGAAGAAGATTATCACCGGGTGAACGAGATGAGTGATCTGACATCATTTATTCTTGGATTTCATGCGGAATATACAACTTCTATGGAACTCATGGAAGGGGTAGCAGCGCTGGCACAAAAAGTAAAATCACCTGTATTTTTGCATAATGCAGAAACTGCATTGGAAGTGAAAGAGTGTAAAGAGCGTTGGGGAAAAACACCGACAGCCTTAACGGATGCACTCGGTATGTATCAATATGGTGGTGGCGGATATCACTGCATTTATATGGAAGATCAGGATTTTGAAATCTTCCGTGAAAAGGGCTTGACGGCGGTGACCAATCCGGCTTCCAATCTTAAGCTCGCCAGTGGTATTGCACCAATTCAACGTTATCTGGATGAAGGAATTGCGCTTGCAATTGGAACAGATGGACCGGCAAGCAATAACTGTCTGGATATGTTCCGAGAGATGTTCCTTACGACAGCGCTTGCAAAAGTAAAGGAAAAAGATGCAGCCTGTGTTCCGGCAGAGGAAGTGCTTTATATGGCAACAGCGGCTGGTGCAAAGTGCATGGGATTAGATGATTGTGATCAGCTTGCCGTTGGTAAAAAGGCGGATATCATCATGATTGACCTGATGCAGCCAAATATGCAGCCGGAGAATCATCTGGTAAAGAACATCGTCTACAGCGGAAGTAAGCAGAATGTTACTATGACGATGGTAAATGGACAGATTTTATATGAAAATGGACAATTCCTGATTGGATTTGATCCGAAGGAAATTTATGCGAAGGCAAATGCGATTATTGGTCGTATGAAATAAAAAAGAGGAAGAATTATGTTACGTGTTACTTATGTATGGCATTCGTGTTTTGTAGTGGAATTAGATCAGCATATTCTGGTTTTTGACTACTTCCCAAAGGAGGCAGTGGAAACGGTACATTTTGAAGGAAGAATGCCGGAGCTGGATGCAAATAAACACATTTACGTTTTTGCAAGTCACAGCCATAAAGATCATTTTTCGCTGGAGGTATTGCACTGGAAAGAGAAGTATCCAAAGATAAGCTATGTTTTTTCAAAGGATATTCGATTGGGCAGGGCATATCTGATGCGTCATGGGATTGATCCGGCAATCAAAAAAGAAATACAGTTTGTATCGGTAATTGAAAAATATGAGATTGATGATCTGGTTGTTGAGACACTGCGTTCAACCGATGCAGGCGTGGCATATCTGGTTTCTGTGGAAGGGCAGACGATTTATCATGCAGGTGATCTGCATTGGTGGAATTCAGGCATGGAAGCAGAACTTTATACGAAAACATATGGGGATGCGTATAAGCGCGAATTGCATCGCATAAAAAATCGCCATATAGATGTTGCGTTTGTTGTTTTGGATCCGCGTCTGGGCGATGCGTATTATCTTGGAATGGAGTACTTCCTTAAAAATATGGATGTGGATGTAGTGTTCCCAATGCATCTGTGGAAGCAGTATGATCTTATTGAGCGTTTCAAGCGCAGACCGGAACTGGTGGGACTTGCGCAAAAAGTGGTTGATATAGACCGCGAAAATATTATTTTTGATTTGGATTAGGAGAGAAGAAGATGCATGTAACCATATTTACCGATGGCGCTGCAAGAGGAAATCCGGATGGACCGGGAGGTTATGGCGCAATTTTGCAGGTGCGCGACCAGGCAGGCAATCTGCATGAAAAAGAATTGTCTTGTGGCTATAAGAAGACAACCAATAACCGGATGGAGCTTTTGGGAGTTATCCGTGCTTTACAGGAATTAAACAAACCATGTCAGGTGACGATTTACTCTGATTCTAAATATGTTGTTGATGCGTTTAACCAGCATTGGGTGGACAATTGGCTGAAAAAAAACTGGGTAAAATCTGATAAAAAACCGGTAAAAAATGTAGATTTGTGGAAGGCACTTCTCGCGGCAAAAGCGCCGCATCAGGTGGAATTTGTCTGGGTGAAGGGACATGACGGTCATCCGGAAAATGAGCGTTGTGATGTGCTAGCTACAAGTGCAGCAGACCAGCCGGAAGCGTATTTGCAGGATGATGTTCTTTTAGAATCGGCAGATGCAAGTCAGCTTAAGTTACCATTTTAATCGTTGACGTAAGCTTACAGCCGGTGTATGGAAGTCGTTGGAAATTATCAATGAGGTGTCTTGAAAAGCATAGATGATTTCTATATAATAGTAATGTTACAAATACTATGTCACAAGGAGGCATATGAATATGATCGTAAGTAGTTTTTTATCTTATTTGTTACTGTTTGTTATATTGGTAGTAATAGCAGTATGCGGAGCACTACTTGGCATAAAATTAGCCAAGAATAAGAATGCAAAAAAAGAAGCGCAGGGAGCAGTGACAGAAGATACAACTGCACAAGAATAAATTTCGGAGGAAGATACGTTGAAGAAGTATGGAGTAAACGAATTAAGAAGAATGTACCTTGAATTCTTTGAGAGCAAGGGTCATCTTGCAATGAAGAGTTTTTCATTGGTACCACATAACGATAACAGCTTGTTATTGATTAATGCCGGTATGGCACCACTGAAGCCTTATTTTACAGGTCAGGAGATTCCACCAAGACGTCGTGTGACGACTTGTCAGAAGTGTGTTCGTACAGGTGATATCGAAAATGTCGGAAAGACAGCACGTCATCTGACATTCTTTGAAATGCTTGGAAATTTCTCTTTTGGAGACTATTTTAAGGAAGAAGCCATCAGCTGGTCATGGGAGTTCTTGACAGAAGTCCTTGGCATGGAACCGGATCGTCTTTACCCATCTATTTATGGTGAGGATGATGAAGCATTCGAAATCTGGAATAAAAAGGTTGGTATTCCGGCAGATAGAATCACCCGTTTTTACCGTGATCCTGAGACGGGTGAATGTGATAACTTCTGGGAGCATGGCGCAGGACCTTGTGGACCATGTTCTGAGATTTATTATGATCGTGGTGAAAAGTATGGCTGTGGCAGCCCGGACTGTAAAGTTGGATGTGAGTGTGATCGTTTCATGGAAGTATGGAACAACGTATTTACCCAGTTTTATGGCGATGGCAAAGGCGGCTATAGCGAATTAGAGCAGAAGAATATTGATACAGGTATGGGATTGGAACGTCTTGCGGTTGTTATGCAGGATGTGGATTCTGTTTTTGATATTGATACCATGAAGGCAATTCGTGACCGTATTTGTGAAATGAGTGGAAAGACATATCAGGTGGATGCGATGGATGATGTATCAATCCGTCTGATTACTGATCATATCCGTTCCTCTACGTTTTTGGTATCGGATGGTGTTATGCCATCAAACGAAGGCCGCGGCTATGTATTGCGTCGTCTGATTCGTCGTGCGGCACGTCATGGAAGAATGCTTGGTATCAAGGATACATTCCTTGCAAATCTTTCCAATACGGTTATTGAGGAATGTAAGGATGGTTATCCGGAATTAGAAGAAAGAAAAGATTTCATCTTTAAGGTTCTGACAGAGGAAGAAGAGAAGTTTAATAAGACAATTGACCAGGGACTTGCTATTTTAGCACAGATGGAACAGGAGATGGTTGCAGCTGGTTCAAAAGAACTTTCTGGTGAAAATACATTTAAATTGTACGATACGTACGGATTCCCTGTAGATCTGACACAGGAAATCCTTGAAGAAAAAGGATTCTCTTACGACGAAGAAGGATTCCATGCCTGCATGGAAGAGCAGCGTCAGAAAGCGAGATCTGCACGTAAGGTTACCAATTATATGGGTGCAGATGCTTCTGTATTTGAAAATGTGGATTTATCGATTACATCCGAGTTTACCGGCTATGATAAGTTAGAGGATACAGGAAAGGTTACTGTTCTTGCAACAGCAAAAGAAGATGCAGAGGGTAAGGTTGTCTCTGAACTGGCAAATGCTATTGCTGAAGGCGAGAATGGAACGATTGTATGCGATGTGACACCTTTTTATGCTACCATGGGTGGTCAGCAGGGCGATAAAGGTGTGATTTATACAGATGGCGGTAAGTTTATTGTAGATGATACCGTGAAGCTTATTGGTGGAAGATATGGTCATGTTGGTCATATGGAGCAGGGTATGATTGCGGTTGGCCAGGAAGTGACATTGTCTGTAGATAAGACCAATCGTATGAATACCTGTCGCAATCACTCCGCAACACATTTGCTGCAAAAAGCATTGCAGGAAGTACTTGGTAATCATGTAGCACAGTCTGGTTCTTTCCAGGATGGAGAGCGTACACGATTTGACTTTACGCATTTTTCAGCAATGACGGCAGATGAATTGCAGCGTGTAGAAGACATGGTAAATGCGAAGATTGCAGAGCATATTCCGGTTGTAACACAAGTGATGACGCAGGAAGAAGCGAAGCAGACAGGCGCAATGGCATTGTTTGGTGAGAAATATGGTGAAAAGGTTCGCGTAGTTTCCATGGGAGACTTTTCAAAGGAATTCTGTGGTGGTACACATGTAGAAAATACCGGTGATATTATGGCATTTAAGATTATTTCTGAAAATGGCGTAGCAGCTGGTGTCAGACGTATTGAAGCATTGACCGGAACAAATGTGATTGCTTATTATGCGAACATGGAAAAGGAGATGCAGAAGGCTGCTAAGACAGTAAAGGCAACACCTGCAAATCTGGTAGAACGTCTGGAAAAACTGATGGCAGAAGTGAAAGAATTGCAGAGTGAGAATGAATCACTCAAAGCAAAGGCAGCACAGAGTGCACTCGGTAATGTTATGGATGCTGTCGTTGAAGTATCTGGCGTGAAACTTCTGGCAACATCGGTAGATGACGTGGATATGAATGGTTTACGTGATCTTGGTGATGACCTCAAGAATAAATTAGGCGAAGGTGTCGTTGTTTTAGCATCTGCAAAAGACGGAAAAGTAAATCTGGTTGCTATGGTTACGGATGAGGCTATGAAAGCAGGGGCTCATGCGGGTAACCTGATCAAATCCATTGCCGGACTTGTTGGTGGTGGCGGCGGTGGTCGTCCAAACATGGCACAGGCCGGAGGTAAGAATCCGGCTGGTATCCCGGATGCAATTGCAGCGGTAGCAGAGGCATTGGCAGCGCAGTTATCCTAAAATTGTGGATAAAACGGTGTAATTCGTAAATTCATGTTGAAGAAATTGACAGTTTATGAAGAAAACAGTTGACGTAACATGATTTTATGCTATAATATTTTACTGTGCAAAGATATTTACCCAAACAGTTGAATATGCACAATACCCAACTGGAGGGAGGTTAGGTGTAAGACTATGTCAAGTGTAACAGTTAAAGAGAACGAATCTTTAGATAGCGCATTACGTAGATTTAAGCGCAACTGTGCTAAGGCAGGAATCCAGCAGGAAATCCGCAAGAGAGAGCACTATGAAAAGCCAAGCGTAAAGCGTAAGAAGAAGTCTGAAGCTGCTAGAAAACGTAAGTATAACTAAATTAAAATTGCGTTTAGTAAGAGATGTGATTACGGTCACATCTCTTTTTTTATTATCATGGCGATAAGGAAAATAGATTGAGCTTGTTTTATCGCTATGCTTCTGAATACATTATGCTACATCCGGTAATCATAAAAATCTTGTACCATCATATATTAGATTATGGCTGAAAAACAGATGGACGAGTTAAAACAAATATTTCCGATGAAACTACGACAAGTAATGGAGAAAATGACGTGGGATGCAGCGGCATTGGAGGAGATTCGCATTCGCATTGGACAACCGGTGCAGTTTATTACCGCAGGAGATTGCTTTTATGTGGATCCGATCCGTAATGAAAAAACAGGGGTGGCAGAGGCAGGGATACGCCTTTTTGCGAAGGATTTGCAGGAGATGATGACGTATCTTTGTGAGTATTCCCGCTATGCGTATGCAAAGCAATTGCGTCAGGGATATCTTACGTTACCCGGAGGAATCCGCGTCGGCGTTTGCGGGCAGTACATGGCGGAGGGAATGCAACTGGCTATGGAATACCCCATGTTTTTTTCTATCCGGATTCCGCATGAAAAAAAGGGGTGCGCAAATTGGGTCGTGCCATGGCTTTTTGAGAAGGATAACTTTTTGCATACGCTGATTTTAGCAGCACCGGGGGTGGGCAAAACAACATGCTTACGCGATATCTTACGTTTGTTATCAAATCGTGCAAATTGTCGTGGAATAGCACTTTTGGATGAACGATACGAGGTGGCTGCAGCAAATTTTGGCGTACCGCAAAATGATGTCGGTATGCATACCGATGTGTATTCCGGATACGAAAAAGAGGCTGCCAGCATGCAGGCAATCCGTACGATGGCACCACAGGTGTTGGCATTAGACGAAATCGGTGGAGAAAAAGATTTGCAGAATATTGCATATGCGATGCGTTGTGGCATTGGTATTTTGGCAACGATGCATGCAGGAAGTGTATCGGAATACTGGGAGAAAAGAAACATGCAGCCGTGGCTGGCAGAATGTGCGTTTTCGCGCCTGCTTTGGATGGAAAAAGAGGTAGATGGGAGCCGGATGCTTACAATTTATAATGAAATGGGGGATGTAATGTGTACAAGGCATTTAGTGTGAGCGTTTTTTTGCTGGGCAGTATGGGACTTTTGTATCAGCAGTGGTATGCAAGACAGCAGCGCATACAGTTTTTACAGGAAATGCAAACGTGCCTTTTGCGCATGCAGCAGGCAGTGCTCAAGCGGAATCTGCCAGTTATGGCAGTACTTGCCATGGAAAGTGAACGAGAAGTTACCGGGCTTTGTACTTATTTTACCCGGGTTCGCCTGCGTTTATCTTTACATAATAAAGAAACAATGGAAGCTATTTTGCGGGAAGAATTAACACCGGAATTGAAAGCAATGACAAAAGAGGAGGAAAGGGTCTTGTTTATGCAGGCTCTTTGCTCCTTATTTTCTGCCAGTGTTCCCGGAGAGGCACAAGATTTTTCTGTGTTTTATGAAGCTTTTTCCCAGCAGGTGATGGTGGAAGAACGTACAAAAAAAGAAAGGGGAAAGGTGACAGCATGTACAACAGGAATGGGGTTGATGATGTTGTTATTGCTGTTGCTATGAGAATATGCCGGTAGAACTATTATTTAAAATTGCAGCCGTTGGTATTCTGGTAACCATTTTAAATCAGATATTGAAACATAGTGGAAGGGATGAACAGGCATTTTTTATTTCCCTGGGAGGTCTTTTGGTTGTGTTGTTTTGGGTGGTTCCGTATATTGTAGATTTGTTTGCTATGATGGAAAAATTATTTGATATGTAGGAGGCGATAAGCATATGGTGTGTGTGGCAGTGGCAGGAATTGCGACCGTACTTCTGGCACTTTTGTTTCGGCAGGAGCGACCGGAATTGGCAATGCTTTTAAGTCTTGCCTGTTGTGTCGTCATCTTTTTCTCTGTGTTGTCAAAGATACAGGAGATTATGGCATACATAAAACATCTGGCAGATTTTGTGCATATAGATACCCTCTATATGGATGTGATTTTAAAAATGATTGGAATCACCTATCTTTCTGAATTCACATCCTCTATTTGTAGGGATGCGGGGTATGCAAGTATAGCAAGTCAGATACAAGTGTTGGCGAAATTGTCCATATTGGCACTTGGCATGCCGGTGCTGATGGCATTTTTATCAACTGTGGAGGCTTTTTTATGATGGATGATACCGTAGGAACACTTTTGACGTCGTTAGATTTTAGCGGCATTGAAGATGCGCTGGGACAAAGTGGCGGCCTGACGCAGTTATCTTTTGCGCAGATTGTAGAAAAGCTGATAACAGGGGAAGTGGATATCAGTCAGGGATTGGGACAAATGATCTGGCAATTTTTTCTGGGAGAATGGGAGTTGAACCGTAAGTATCTGCTCTATATTCTGCTTTTGACCATTGCGTTTTCTTTATTGAAAAATTTTGCGCAGGTGTTTGAACAATCCTATATTTCCAATGTCTGTTTTTTGTTGGTCTATGCTCTTTTGATGGTGCTGTTAATGAAATCGGTGCTGCTGCTCGACCAGGTGGTGCAGCAAACGATTGGTATTGTTCTGGATTTTATGACAGCGTTCGTTCCGGTGTTTGCAACAACCGTTGTTGTGACCGGCGGGGACGCGACGGCTTTGGGATTTTATGAGCTGGGGTATTTGGTGGTTTATCTGGTCCAATGGATACTGGCGGATGGTCTGGTGCCGTTGATCCGTATTTATGTAGTTATGGGTTTGTTAAATTATGTGATGGAAGAGGGGCGTTTTTCGAAATTGACGGATTTATTGGAAAATATGGTTTCATGGGCACTCAAAATTCTAACGTCGATTGTATTGGGGTTAAATATTATAAAAAATGCGATTGCTCCGGTGACGGACACCTTTGCAAGACAGACACTTCGAAAATCTCTTGCATTTGTGCCTGGAATTGGGTCGACCTTATCGGCGGCATCTGATTTGTTTTTAGCTGCGAGTGAAGTGATTCGCAGCGGAATCGGGGCAGCGGCACTTGTTGTCCTGATGCTTTTAGTAGCAGTGCCCTTATCGAAAGTGGGGATTATGACATTTTTTTACCGTGTGCTGGCTGCGTTTGTGGAACCTGTTGCAGATAAACGCATCAGTAATGCTATTTTAGTGGCGGCAAAGGGAGGTGGCATGCTGTTTCGGATTCTGACAAACTGCGCCATTCTTATTTTTATCACAGTGGCAATGACGACATTGATCGGAGGACGCAACTAGTGCTTGTGTGGGTGAAGGCATATATTTCACTATTTTTGATATTTGCGATGCTTTTGTATTTGCTCCCCTCGGACGTATATCGTCGTTATTTACGTTTTTTTCTGGAGATGATCCTGGTCTTGTTTTGCCTGACATCGGTGCTCGGAATTGGAAAGGGAGATTATGAACAACGTTGGAATCAGGCATTTCATGGCTATTATGAAGAATGGGAAAAGCGAAAAGAAGAAGCGGAATCATATTCTTTTTTGGATGAGAACTATGTAAATGCCATTGTGCAGGGACAGGAGGAATGATGGAAAATTGGAAAAATTCGATGGCATCCATTTTTAAAAAGATGGACCGGCAAAAATGGATTGTCTGTATACTGCTTGGTGTTCTTTTACTTGTGATTGCAATACCGGTCGATACGAAAGAAAAACAGCTTTCCGGAGCAGAGCAAAAACAGGAGCCACAACTGCAAAACGAGACTTATGTGAGGCAACTGGAACAGGAGTTGGAGGAACTGATTGCACAGATGCATGGTGTGGGTGCTGTGCGTGTGATGATTACACTGGAAGATGAGGGCGAAAGTGTTCTGGCGCAAGACAGCAACAGCCAGAGCAGTGTGACAACAGAAGCAGGGGAGGTGACGCAGCAGGAAATGAGTGCAGAACGTTCCACGGTATTGGCATCGAATGCACCATACGAAACGAAAACAATTCAGCCCAAAATACGAGGCGTCTGTGTGGTGGCACAGGGTGCTTCAGATGATCAAGTCCGTGTGGCAATCTATGAAGCAATACAGGCATTATTTTCCGTGGATGCACATAAGATATCAATAGTAGAGATGGGATCACAGGAGGGAACATGAAACGAGTATTTCGAAAAAATCAGATTGTAGTAGCAGCACTGGCACTTATGATTGCAGCAGCGGGTTATCTCAATTATACATATGAAAATGACGAAAAAGAGATTGCAACCATGGCAACGAAGAATGAAAAACAGGATGAAAAAAAGACGAAGGAAACAGCATCTCTTACGGAGGAAGAAATTTTGACCGATACGGAAGCAAGCAGCAGTGATATGGGAGATGAACAGGCGGGAGAAACTGTGTTGACGGACAGCAAAAATGTGCAGGTATCCAAAGCAGCAAGTTTGAAAATGGATCGGGAGCAGACGAGAGCAGCAGCAAAATCAACGTTGATGGAAGTAGTAAATAACAGTGCCTTGACGGACGTAGAAAAACAGGCGGCAGTGGAAGAATTGGCAGTGATGACAGAACTTGCCCAAAAAGAAGCTGCCTGCGAACTGATGTTATCTTCCAAGGGATTTGATGAAGCGGTCGTTTCCATTGCAGCAGATGGAGCAGATGTGATTTTAAATGCGACGGAAGTAACCGATGCGCAACGTGCGCAGGTAGAAGATATTATTAACCGCAAAGCAGGAATTGCTGCAGATCATATTGTGATTTCCACGATGAATTAGTATGGGGGGACGGACTTTTATGGTACGTCCCTAAAATGCTGTGTGAAAATGAGCAGAAATCGTGCTGGTTGGGCAGCACAACTTGACAAGCATTGCATAAGTAAGCTAAACTAAATTAGTTTGAGGTAAGATATAGATAAAGCGTAGGATAAACGGAGGGACATACGTTGTCAGATTTAGTAAAAGAAATTGAAAAGAGAAGAACATTTGCGATTATTTCTCACCCGGATGCAGGTAAAACAACCCTGACCGAGAAATTTCTGTTATATGGTGGAGCCATCAATCTGGCTGGCTCTGTGAAAGGAAAAGCAACAGCCAGACATGCAGTGTCTGACTGGATGGAAATTGAAAAAGAAAGAGGTATTTCGGTAACTTCTTCTGTATTGCAGTTCCATTATGATGGATATTGTATCAATATTTTGGATACCCCGGGACATCAGGATTTCTCGGAAGATACGTATCGTACTTTGATGGCAGCTGATTCTGCAGTTATGGTGATTGATGCATCCAAAGGTGTGGAAGCACAGACAAGAAAGCTGTTTAAAGTATGCGTTATGCGTCATATTCCAATTTTTACTTTTATCAATAAGATGGATCGCGATGCGAATGACACGTTTGAACTTTTAGATGATATAGAAAAAGAGTTGGGGATTGCGACATGTCCAATCAACTGGCCGATAGGTTCCGGTAAAGCATTCCGTGGTGTATATGACAGAAATACAAATCATGTCATGACATTTGCGGATACGTTAAAAGGAACAAAAGAAGGTACAGAGAAGGAAATTGCACTTGATGACCCGGCGTTGCTTGATGAAATCAGTGAGGAACAAAAACAGACATTATTAGATGAAATTGAACTTTTAGATGGTGCCAGCGCAGAGTTTGATATGGATCTGGTTTCTAAGGGAGAGCTTTCACCTGTATTTTTTGGTTCGGCACTTACTAATTTTGGCGTGGAGACTTTCCTGCAGCATTTCTTACAGATGACAACATCTCCATTGCCAAGAAAATCAGATCAGGGAGAAATTGATCCATTTTCGCCGGACTTTTCTGCCTTTGTATTTAAAATTCAGGCAAATATGAACAAAGCACATCGTGACCGTATTGCTTTCATGCGTATCTGTTCCGGAGAATTTGATGCGGGCATGGAAGTGTTCCATGTGCAGGGAAATAAGAGC
The DNA here is from genome assembly GCA_934352055.1 of uncultured Lachnospiraceae bacterium. Lineage (GTDB taxonomy): Bacteria > Bacillota > Clostridia > Lachnospirales > Lachnospiraceae > Pararoseburia. Next base: position 52,092 of record CAKRJY010000006.1, on the reverse strand, counting down.
ATGAAGCTTTCACAGCCACAGCAGCTGATGGCACAGGAGAGAAAAATCGTGGACAAAGCGTATGCCGGAGATATCATCGGTGTGTTTGATCCGGGTATTTTTTCAATCGGAGATACCATTGTCAGTGGAAAAAAACGGTTTGCATTTGAGGGAATCCCTACCTTTGCACCGGAGCATTTTGCCAGAGTGCGTCAGGTGGATACCATGAAACGTAAGCAGTTTATGAAGGGAATCAACCAGATTGCCCAGGAAGGTGCAATTCAGATTTTCCAGGAATATAATACCGGTATGGAAGAAATCATTGTCGGTGTTGTGGGTGTACTGCAGTTTGATGTATTGAAATATCGTTTGAACAATGAATATAACGTAGAAATCCGTATGGAAAATCTGCCATACGAACATATTCGTTGGATTGAAAATGAAGATATTGATCTGGATAAGATTTCCGGAACTTCTGATATGAAGAAAATTAAGGATCTTAAGGGAAGACCATTGCTTTTGTTTGTTAACAGCTGGAGTGTGGGTATGACATTAGACCGTAATGAGGGATTGATTCTGTCAGAATTCGGACGCAGTTAAGGATGGAAAAACTTTTTTGAAAGAAGATTTTATGCGGACTTGACAGAATGCAAAAAGGCTGGATATAATAAGACAGTAGCGCGTTGCTACTGTCTTTTTTCGTATGATTTCCCCAGACTATTAAAGAATAACAAAAAAACTGGTGCGTAAAATTAGGTTGACTTTTTTATGGAAGTATAATAGTATTAGAACATAAAAAGCGAACAGAGGTTCGATATGGAGGTTTTTTAGTATGGCAAACGATGATAAGCTAAAAGCGTTAGATGCAGCGATTTCTCAGATAGAAAAGCAGTATGGAAAAGGATCGATCATGAAGTTGGGAGACACCAGCAATCAGATGCAGGTGGAGACCGTTCCGACTGGCTCATTGAGTCTTGATATTGCACTCGGACAGGGAGGTCTTCCAAAGGGAAGAATCATTGAGATCTATGGACCGGAGTCCAGTGGTAAGACGACGGTGGCACTGCATGCAGTAGCAGAGGTGCAAAAAGCCGGAGGCATTGCGGGATTTATTGATGCGGAGCATGCGTTAGATCCGGTTTATGCTAAGAATATTGGCGTTGATATCGACAATCTTTATATTTCACAGCCGGACAATGGAGAGCAGGCACTGGAGATTACAGAGACGATGGTGCGCTCTGGAGCCGTTGATATCGTTATTGTTGACTCGGTGGCAGCACTTGTTCCAAAGGCAGAAATCGATGGAGATATGGGAGATTCCCATGTCGGTTTGCAGGCACGTCTGATGTCACAGGCATTGCGTAAGTTGACAGCTGTGATCAGTAAGTCAAACTGTATCGTAATCTTTATCAATCAGTTACGTGAAAAGGTTGGCGTTATGTTCGGTAATCCGGAGACGACGACCGGTGGTCGTGCATTGAAATTCTATTCATCCGTACGTCTTGATGTACGTCGTATTGAAGCGATCAAGCAGCAGGGTGAAGTGATTGGTAATCGTACCCGTATCAAAGTTGTTAAGAATAAGATCGCACCACCATTTAGAGAGGCAGAATTTGATATTATGTTTGGACAGGGTATTTCGAAAGAGGGAGATATCTTGGACATTGCTGCGGATCTCGATATTGTGAACAAGTCTGGTGCATGGTATGCATACAAGGGTGATAAGATTGGCCAGGGACGTGAGAATGCAAAGACCTTTTTACGTGAACATCCGGAAGTACGTGATGAGATTGAACAGCAGGTTAGAGAACATTTCCAGCCGGAAGAAGTAGAAGCAGAGCCACAGGAAGAAGAATAAGATTGTGTATATAGAAGCTATTGATGCTACCCAAAACAATAAAAACAAAGTCCACCTCAGTAATGGGGTGGATTTTACACTCTATAAAGGCGAATTGCGAAAGCTGCAATTACAGGAAGGTGAAGAACTTTCAGACGCTTTATATGAGACGATACTGCAGGAGATTTTGAATCCGCGTGCCAGACGACGCGCAATGCATTTACTGGAAAAAATGGATCGCTCCACGAAGCAATTAGAGAGGAAGCTGCGCGAAGGAGGATATCCGGAGGAAGCGATTGCAGAGGCGATTGCATATGTAAAGGGGTATCACTACCTTGACGATGCCAGGTTAGCGCGTTCTCACATCCGGTTTTATCAGGAGAGCCGCAGTCGTATGCGTATGACACAGGATCTTCTAAAAAAGGGGATTGACCGTGAGCTGATTGATGCTTGTATGGAAGAAGAATTAGAACAATCGCAGACAGAACTTATCCAAAAATTACTCCGGAAAAAGGGGTATGATTCTGAAAATGCAACAAGAGAAGAACGAGCAAAAATCTATCGCTTTTTATTGCAACGAGGCTTTTCCTCCAGCGATATCAGCAGGGTTTTGCGTGACTATGATTCGACTTGGGATTGACTTTTGACTGTACCTGCTTGTGGTGAATAACCTTGACAAGCATTCTAATAAAGTATAAAATTTAATTGTTGTATTTATATGTAGATTATTAATTTTTCATGATGTATGTACAATAAAATTAAATAAGGGAGGTGCTCCTGTGCTTACGATAATAATCACAGCGGTTGTTACGTTAGTCGTTGCAGTTCCGGTGTCTCTTGCCATTGCAAATTCGTCTTATAAGAAGGCGTCAGCAAAGAAAGTAGGCAGTGCAGAAGACAGAGCTCGCGAGATTATCGATGAGGCTGTTAAGAATGCAGAGACAAAGAAGCGTGAAGCTCTTTTAGAGGCAAAAGAAGAGTCTATGAAGACAAAGAATGAACTCGAAAAGGAGATTCGTGAGCGTAGAGCAGAGATTCAGCGAAATGAACATCGTGTTCTCCAAAAGGAAGAAAACCTCGATAAGAAATTAGAGGCTCTCGAAAAGCGCGAAGCTGAATATACTGCGAAGGAACATGCGGTTAACAAGCAAAAAGAAGAAGTTGCAAAGTTAAATCAGCAAAGAGTACAGGAACTAGAAAGAATCTCAGGATTAACCTCCGAACAAGCGAAAGAAATACTTTTAAAAACTGTTGAAGAAGATGTAAAACTTGACACTGCAAAACTGATCAAAGAATCTGTGGCGCAGGCAAAAGAGGAAGCAAACAAAAAGGCAAAGGATATCGTAGTTACAGCAATCCAAAAATGTGCTGCGGATCATGTTGCTGAGACAACAATTTCTGTTGTTCAACTTCCAAATGATGAGATGAAAGGAAGAATTATCGGTCGAGAGGGACGTAATATCCGTACACTTGAGACCTTGACAGGTGTTGAACTGATTATTGACGATACACCGGAAGCAGTAATTCTTTCTGCGTTTGATCCAGTGAGACGTGAAGTGGCTAGAATTGCCTTAGAGAAGTTGATTGTAGATGGTCGTATTCACCCAGCTAGAATTGAGGAGATGGTAGAAAAGGCTCAAAAAGAAGTAGAGACTTTGATCCGTGAAGAAGGTGAAGCCGCAACCTTAGAGGTTGGTGTTCATGGCGTACACCCAGAGCTTATTAAACTTCTTGGTAAGATGAGATATCGTACCAGTTATGGTCAGAATGTCTTAAAACATTCAATCGAAGTAGCGCAGTTAGCAGGTCTTCTTGCTGCTGAAATTGGCGAGGATGTCAGATTGGCAAAGCGCGCTGGTTTACTTCATGATATTGGTAAGGCAGTAGACCGTGAAATGGAAGGTACACATGTACAGCTTGGTGCAGAACTTTGTAAGAGATACAAGGAATCACCAATTGTGGTCAATGCTGTAGAGGCACATCACGGAGATGTAGAGCCAGAGACATTGGTTGCATGCTTGGTACAGGCTGCGGATACAATCAGTGCGGCTAGACCTGGTGCAAGACGTGAAACATTAGAAGCATATTCAAACAGATTACAACAGTTAGAAGAGATTACCGATGGATTTAAGGGAGTCGAAAAGTCTTTTGCTATTCAGGCAGGTAGAGAGGTTCGGGTAATGGTAGTTCCTGAACAGGTCGATGATGCTGAAATGGTATTATTGGCTAGGGATATTTCTAAGAGAATTGAAGCAGAGTTAGATTATCCTGGACAAATTAAAGTAAATGTAATTCGTGAATCGAGAGTAACGGATTATGCAAAATAAAAAATAGTCAGCGCAAGCTGACTATTTTTTCATAAAAGGAGAAGAACATGGAGCATGTAGAGGTAGAAGAAAGAAAACTCGTGTATCAGGGCTCAATCATTGATGTGTATGCGGATACGGTGCGTCTGCCGAATGGACATAAAGAGGCGTGGGATTTTGTGAGCCATCGAAAAGGTGCAGCAGCAGTCATTCCTGTATTACCGGATGGTCGCATTGTGCTGGTACACCAGTATCGTCATGCACTTGAACGTATGACCTGGGAAGTTCCAGCAGGATCGAGAGATTCGGTGACGGAAGATACTATGGTTTGCGCACGAAGAGAGCTGACGGAAGAGACGGGATATACTTGCGATACCATAGAACCATTGATTTCACTGAAAACGACGGTGGCTTTTTGCGATGAATTTATTGATGTCTATTTGGCGAAAGGATTGCATCCGGGACAGCAGCATTTGGATGATGCAGAGACGATTGAGATCAAAGCATGGGATATGCAGGATTTGCTGAAAGAAATCTATGCAGGGCGTATACAGGATTCTAAGACGGTGTCAGCGATTCTGGCTTATCAGGTGAAAGTACTATCTGAACAGAAACAGTAGGATGTGGTAAAACGCATAAATTACGTACAGTATCATAAGATGAATAGAGGTAGAATTTGGACAGGAAGTGGAGGTCAAATGAAGCAATATTCCTATTATGATGCATATCACAGACAAAAGAAATTTCCGATGATGTTTCGCTTATATCGATTGCGAGGCAAAAGAGGTGTGTTTCTTTTGTCTTTTTTTATTGCAATTATTATTGTACGTGGGATTTTATGGGAAGAAATCAATGAAATTGCAGGATGGAGCAGGTTGTGTGTAGAACGTATGGATCGTACGTTGGTGGAAAATGTACATATGTTTTGGTATGTGCTGATCCGCAGGAGCGAATTGCTGCTGCTACTGTTGCTATGTGGGCTGACAAGAATACGAAAGGTGCTTTTTTATATTGCAAGTGGTGTGGGCGGTGCAGCTCTTGGCATTTTTATACTTTCCTTTGTGAAATGCTATGGCATAAAAGGGATTATCATTGGAGTAGGAGCGTTGTTTCCACAATGGATCTTATATGGCATGCTTTTTGCATATTTATATTGGTTATTTGTGCGCCGTAAAGAAGTACAAGATAAAGAATCTCTGTGGCGATATGTCTTATATGTATTGGGCGTTGCGGGAATTATGGCGAGTGGAATTTATCTGGAGTGCTTTGTGAATCCGCTTGTCGTTGTGATGGTCAAGACGATGTTGTTGAAATAAGCCTGTTGTTTTGATGGTAAAGAAAATCTTGTTGAAATGAGCCTTTATTTGTGGTGGATGTCCTAGAAAAATGCTAGGAATGTATGCCACTTGGCGAACAGCTGTCTACACATAGAATACAAAAAGTGTGTAATGAATAAAAAACAAAGAGAAAAGACAGATAATATAGAATAAATAATACAATAGTCGAATAGTCAGACAATACAAAGTGAAAAAGTTGTTTACAAGTGGAAAAAGTAGGAGTATATTAATTTTCGACAGATGTTTTACATGGGAAGGAAGAAAAAAGAGAGGAAAAAAGCGATGGAAAAAAGGAATCAAAAAACAGGTGGCTTATATCGGCAGGAATTTGAACATGATAACTGTGGTATTGGCGCTGTTGTTAGTATTAAGGGTATTAAGACGCATCAGACAGTATCCGATGCGTTAAAAATCGTAGAAAATCTGGAACATAGAGCCGGAAAGGATGCTGAGGGAAAAACCGGAGATGGTGTCGGTATTATGCTTCAGGTATCACACAAATTTTTTACAAAAATCGCTGCAGATCTTGGAATTGCCATTGGTAAGGAAAGAGAATATGGCGTTGGTATGTTTTTCTTCCCACAGGACGAGATGAGCCGTAACCAGGCGAAGAAAATGTTTGAAATTATCGTGGAAAAGGAAGGCATGGAGTTCCTTGGATGGAGAGATGTGCCGACCAATCCAAAGGTACTTGGAAAGAAAGCAATTGACTGTATGCCTCATATCATGCAGTGTTTCGTCCGGAAACCAAATGATGTTAAGGAAGGATTGGAGTTTGATCGTAAACTGTATGTAGCAAGACGTGTTTTTGAACAGACTTGTGAAGATACCTATGTTGTATCGTTATCGAGCAGAACGATTGTTTATAAGGGTATGTTCTTAGTGGGACAGCTCCGTACATTCTTTACAGATTTGCATGATGAAAATTATGAATCTACAATTGCAATCGTACATTCAAGATTCTCAACGAATACAAATCCAAGCTGGGAGAGAGCGCATCCAAACCGCTTTATTGTTCATAATGGAGAGATTAATACCATCAAGGGCAACGCAGATCGTATGTTATCCCGTGAAGAGACCATGTATTCCGAGTTTTTAGAGGCAGAACTCTCAAAGATTACACCGGTGGTTAATACGAGTGGTTCCGATTCTGCAATGCTGGATAATACACTTGAATTCCTGGTAATGAATGGGCTGCCATTGCCTCTTGCGGTTATGATGACCATTCCGGAACCGTGGACAAACAACCAGGCGATGAATCAGGAACGAAAAGACTTTTATCAATATTATGCAACCATGATGGAGCCATGGGATGGACCGGCATCGATTCTTTTTTCTGATGGTGATATTATGGGAGCGGTACTGGATCGTAATGGACTGCGTCCTTCCCGCTATTATGTGACAAAGGATGATTATCTCATTCTCTCTTCTGAAGTGGGGGTATTACCGATTGATGAGAGCCGCATTCAGTCAAAGGACCGTTTGAAACCGGGTAAGATGCTATTGGTGGATACGGTAGCAGGACGTTTGATTGATGATGATGAATTAAAGACATCGTACGCAACGAAACAGCCTTATGGCGAATGGCTGGATAAGAACTTAGTGCATTTACATGAGCTTAAGATTCCAAACAAGCGTGTACCGACACATACAAAAGAAGAACGTGCAAAACTACAAAAGGCTTTTGGATATTCCTATGAAGATCTGAAAACATCGATTCTGCCAATGGCATTAAATGGCGCAGAGGGGATAGGTGCAATGGGAATTGATACACCATTAGCAGTGCTTTCCAATCATCATCAGCCATTGTTTAATTATTTTAAACAGTTGTTTGCACAGGTAACAAACCCACCAATTGATTCCATTCGTGAAAAAGTGGTGACATCTACCACCATTTATCTGGGAGAGAGTGGCAATGTACTGGAAGAAAAAGAAGATAATTGCAAAATGCTTCGTATCAACAATCCAATTCTGACAAATACAGATTTGCTGAAAATCAAAAATATGGATGTGGAAGGATTTAAGGTTGAGACCATACCGATTATCTATTACAAAAATACATCTTTGGAAAAGGCAATTGACCATCTGTATGTGGAGGCTGACCGCGCACATAGAGAAGGTGCAAATATTATCATTCTTTCAGACCGTGGTGTGGACGAAAATCACGTAGCCATTCCATCACTTTTAGCAGTATCAGCTTTGCAGCAATATCTGGTGCAGACGAAAAAGAGAACGAGTCTGTCTGTGATTTTGGAGAGTGGGGAACCACGTGAGGTGCATCATTTTGCAACATTACTAGGCTATGGCGCATCTGCAATCAACCCATATCTGGCACAGGAAAGTATTCAGGAATTGATTGATCTGAATATGTTGGATAAAGACTACTATGCCGCAGTAGATTCTTATAATGAAGCGGTGATTGGTGGTATTATCAAAATCGCATCAAAGATGGGAATTTCAACCGTACAATCTTACCAGGGTGCAAAGATTTTTGAGGCAATCGGTATCAATGAGGATGTGGTTAACCGCTACTTTAAGGGAACGGTGAGCCGCATTGGCGGTATTGGTTTAGAGGATATCCAGCAGGATGTGGAAATGCTTCATTCCCAGGCGTTTGATCCACTGGATTTACATACGGACAATACGTTAGAGAGCAAGGGATTGCATAAGATGCGCAGCGGAAAAGAGGAACATCTATACAATCCACAGACCATTCATTTGCTGCAGCTGGCAAGTAGAACGGGGGATTATGATACCTTTAAGGAATACACAGCGCTTGTAAATAAAGAAGATGATACGGTCATGAATCTTCGCGGTCTGCTTGATTTTAAATATCCGAAAAAAGGAATTTCAATCGATGAAGTGGAATCCGTTGATGAAATTGTGAAGCGGTTTAAAACGGGAGCAATGTCTTATGGATCTATCTCAAAAGAGGCGCATGAGACAATGGCAATCGCGATGAATATGCTGCATGGAAAATCCAATTCCGGTGAAGGCGGTGAGGAAGAGGAACGCCTGGTGGTAGGAAAAGACGGTAAGAATCGTTGTTCTGCAATCAAGCAGGTGGCTTCCGGAAGATTTGGTGTTACCAGCCGTTATCTGGTCAGTGCACAGGAGATACAAATCAAGATGGCACAGGGCGCAAAGCCAGGTGAGGGTGGTCATTTGCCGGGTAAAAAAGTTTATCCATGGATTGCAAAGACAAGACTTTCCACACCGGGAGTATCTTTGATCTCTCCTCCGCCACATCATGATATTTATTCGATCGAAGATCTGGCTGAGTTGATCTATGATTTGAAAAATGCAAACAAAAATGCAAGAATTTCTGTCAAACTTGTTTCAGAAGCAGGTGTTGGAACCGTAGCTTCCGGTGTTGCAAAAGCAGGCGCACAGGTTATTTTGATTTCCGGTTATGACGGAGGAACAGGTGCCGCACCGAGAAGTTCTATCCACAATGCAGGTCTTCCATGGGAACTGGGATTGGCGGAAGCACACCAGACACTTACCATGAACGGACTTCGCAATAAAGTTGTCATTGAGACAGATGGAAAGCTGATGAGTGGACGTGATGTAGCAATAGCTGCGATGCTTGGAGCAGAAGAATATGGATTTGCAACAGCACCACTTGTAACGATGGGATGCGTTATGATGCGTGTCTGCAACTTGGATACCTGCCCGGTTGGTATTGCAACCCAAAATCCGGAATTGCGCAAACGTTTTACCGGAAAACCGGAATATGTAGTGAACTTTATGCGTTTTATTGCACAGGAACTTCGCGAATATATGGCAAAGCTTGGTGTGCGCAGCGTAGATGAACTGGTTGGACGAACAGATCTGCTTGAAGTGAAAGACAGTGCAAAAGAAGGACGCTATGCAAAGATTGATTTGTCTGCTATCTTGGATAATCCTTATAGCAAAGACGCAGGTAAGATCTGCTATAACAAAAAGAATGTATACGATTTCCATTTGGAAAAGACGATTGATGAGAAAATCCTTTTGAAGCAATTCCAGGATGCATTGGAAACGAAGACCAAAAAAGGTGTACAGATCGATGTAACCAATACCGATCGTTCGGTAGGAACACTATTTGGTGCAGAAATCACAAGACGTTATGGGGAAACATTGCCGGAAGATACCTTTACCGTACAGTGTCATGGTGCCGGAGGACAAAGCTTTGGCGCTTTCATTCCAAAGGGATTGACGCTTGAGCTTGTTGGTGACAGTAACGATTACTTTGGAAAGGGACTTTCCGGTGGTAAACTTGTTGTTTATCCGCCAACAGGTGTCACCTATAAAGAAGATGAAAACATTATTATCGGTAATGTCGCTTTGTATGGAGCAACCAGTGGAAAAGCCTTTATCAATGGTGTTGCAGGCGAACGTTTCTGTGTTCGAAATTCCGGTGCAACTGCTGTAGTAGAAGGTTGTGGAGATCATGGCTGTGAATATATGACAGGTGGACGTGTTGTTGTCTTAGGACAGACAGGTAAGAATTTTGCAGCAGGTATGAGCGGTGGAATCGCTTACGTGCTTGATGAAGACGCATCTTTGTATCGTAAATTAAATAAAACGATGGTATCTTTGGAACCTGTGACGGATAAGTATGATGTTTTGGAATTAAAGGAAATTATTACGGAACACGTTGCTTATACCAATTCCAAGAAGGGCAAGGAAATCTTTGATCACTTTAGTGCATATTTGCCGAAGTTCAAAAAAATCGTACCACACGATTATAAGAAGATGATGATGACCATTGTTCAGATGGAAGAAAAGGGACTGAGTAGTGAACAGGCACAGATCGAAGCATTTAATGCTTTGACAAAGTGAGAGAAAGGAGATACCAATGGGAAAAGCAACAGGATTTTTAGACTACGATCGCAAAGAATCACAGGCGATAGATCCGAAAGAGAGAATTAAGAATTTTAATGAATTTCACATTCCTCTTTCTACAGAAGAACAGCAGAGACAAGGTGCACGTTGTATGGATTGCGGTGTCCCTTTCTGTCAATCGGGAATGTCGATCAAGGGCATGACATCCGGATGTCCGTTACAGAATCTGGTTCCGGAATGGAATGATCTGGTTTATCACGGAAATTGGGAACAGGCATATCTGCGTTTGCACAAAACAAGTAATTTTCCGGAGTTTACGTGTCGCGTCTGCCCGGGATTATGCGAAAAGGCATGTACGTGCGGATTGAATGGAAGTCCGGTTACAACGAGGGAAAACGAACGTGCTATTATTGAATATGCTTATGCACACGGACTCGCAGATGCGAAACCACCAATGAACCGGACAGACAAAAAAATTGCTGTCATTGGTTCTGGTCCATCCGGACTTGCCGTTGCAGATCAGCTCAATAGCAGAGGTCATAACGTTACCGTTTTTGAACGAAGTGACCGCGTGGGTGGACTGCTGCGTTATGGTATTCCGAATATGAAGTTAGAAAAGCAGATTATTGACCGGAAAATTGCCGTCATGGAAGAAGAGGGTATTACCTTTGTGACAGGTAAGGATGTAGGAAAAGATAGCAAGCCAAAGGAACTTCTTGCAGAATATGATGCTGTTGTCCTTGCTTGCGGGGCATCTAATCCAAGAGATATCAAAGCACCGGGAAGAGAAGCCAAAGGAATTTATTTTGCGGTAGATTTTCTGACATCAACAACGAAAAGTCTGCTGGATAACGGATTAAAAGAAGGTACTTTTATTTCCGCAAAGGACAAGGATGTGATTGTGATCGGTGGTGGAGACACCGGAAATGACTGCGTTGGTACTTGTATGCGTCATGGATGTAAATCTATCACACAGCTGGAAATGATGCCAAAGGCACCGGATGAAAGAACGGAAAGCAATCCGTGGCCGCAGTGGCCGCTCGTCTGCAAGACAGATTATGGTCAGGAGGAAGCAATTGCTGTCTTTGGACATGATCCACGTATTTATACGACGACAGTAAAAGAATTTAAAAAGGATCGCAGTGGTAATTTAAAGAGTGTGATTCTGGTAAGTCTGGAGTCTAAAGTGGATGAAAAGACAAATAGACGTATGATGGTTCCGGTAGAAGGAACAGAGAAAGAAGTTCCGTGTCAGCTGGTTCTGATTGCAGCAGGCTTTTTGGGAAGCCAGTCCTATGTGACCGATGCCTTTAAGGTAAAAGTGGATGGACGAACAAATGTCGTGACAGAAGAAGGCAGTTTTGCAACATCTGTTGATAAGGTGTTTGTTGCCGGTGATATGCATACCGGCCAGTCATTGGTTGTGAAGGCAATTCGCCAGGGAAGAGATTGCGCACGGGAAGTGGATGCATATCTCATTGGATATTCAAATTTATAATACGAAAAAAAGCACCGCATGTATGGATAACACCACATGCGGTGTTTATTTTATGAAAATTTAATGATTGATGCGCTGCCATTCTATTGGAAAAAAAAGGACAATGCTTTAAAATTATAAATAACAAAGAAAGAGCGATTTACACGGGAGAAAACAGATGGAAAGAGCAAAGAACATTTTCAAAAATAAAAAAGTATGGGCAGTCATAATCATTGCTATTCTGATTTTGGCAATGGTATGGATTGTTGTGGCGCGTAAGCAAAAACAAAAAGAGGAACAGGTATCAGAGAAGGTATACCAGGTGAAGGTTATGGAAGCCGGTGAGACAGGAAGTGATGTTACGCTTTCCTATACAGGATTGGTACAACCGGAAGAGACGATTCAGTGTACTTTTGAGACCATTGGTACGATTGCATCGGTAGAGGTCGAACAGGGGCAGGAAGTATCAGAAGGTCAGGTTCTTTGTACTATAGATGCAAAAGACGCACAGGACCAGTTGGAAAGTGCAAACCGTTCCCTAAATTATGCAGAAAAAACAAGAAAAAATGCACAGGAATCTTATGATAATGCACAGAAGGATTATGCCACAGCTTGTGGCACAAGTCGTGAACAGGACAATCTGAATGATGCAATAGCACGCCGTGATGAACAGCAGAAAAAAGTAAATGACCTTAAAACAAAATTAAACGGTATGTCGCAATATAAGGAAGGCAGTAATAGTATGGGCAGTATTCCGGAGACAAACACGGAATATTACACGACAAAGCTGGAACTGGATTCTGCGCAAAGTACGCTTGAAGTATATCAGCGCAACGTGGATTCAGCGCAGGAAGCGTATGATAAGAAGGCAAAAGAGGGTGCTAATTCAGACGAAGCAAAAGCACAGAAAGAACGATTGGACTCTGCAAAAGAAGCATTAGACCAGGCAAACGAAGCGTATGATAATGCGGCAGATAATGTGGAAAATGCACAGAGTGCAGTAGATAAATGTGTACTAAAGGCACCGAAAGCCGGCTATGTGGTAAATCTTTCTGCAACAAAAGGTAGTGTGTCGACACCAATTATGCCGGCAGTGGTGTTAGCAACCCACGATGTTGTCATTAATTTTGGCGTATCGCAGACGGATGTCGCAACACTGACAGCAGGGATGCCGGCGCAGATCCAGATTGGGGATAAGAGTTTTACAGGAAGCATTAAAAACGTAGATGTTGTTCCAGATGAGACATCAAGAACCTATGCGACAAATGTTACGGTTGATGTGGCAGATCCAGATGTGTATTTAGGAGAACTTGCGACAGTCAAAATCAATATTGGCGAGCGTACCGGTATCTGGCTGCCATTATCCGTTATTTTAAATGATGGTAATGATTATGTTTACGTCGTGGAAGATGGAAGAGCAAAACGTGAGTATGTGACTGTGTTAGAAATAAATGACGATCAGGTGCTGGTGGAAGGTACCAAAGCCGGAGAAAAAATCATCTGTGAAGGCATGAAGCTGGTTCGTACGGGAAGTGCTGTGTCTTATGAAAAGCAGGACTAGGAGGGCAGCATAGTATGGATAAATTAACAAAAGGATTATTACATAATCGAACGATTGTTGTGTTCTTTCTGCTTATTATTGTACTCATTGGCGGCATCAGCTATTATCTTGTGCCAAAACAGGAAAATCCTGACACTTCGATAGCGGTCGCATTGGTGACAACCATTTATCCGGGGGCATCGCCGGAAGAAGTGGAAGAATATGTGACGGATAAGCTGGAAGATGAAATTGGCACATTAGAGCATGTGGATTATACGACCAGTATGAGCATGGAATCTGCAAGTGCTATTATTGTATATTATGATACAAGTGTAGCGATAGAAGATGTCGAGTCAAAGCTGCGTGAGTGCGTATCGGATGCACAATCAGAATTGCCGGATATGTGCCAGACGTCTAATGTTAATACAAAATTGGTGGCAAACAACCAGTTTATCATCAGCTTATCCGGAGAAGCTTATTCCACGGAAGAGCTTGCATCTTATGCTAAGACTATCAAGGATGAATTGGAATCGGTCGATCATGTATCTTCGGTTTCATTGGAAGGCGTTAGTAAGAAACAGGTTGTGGTGGAAGCGGATATTCAAAAATTACAGTCGTATCAGGTATCCATTGAAAACATTCTGTCATTGATGCAGGCGCAGAATCTCAATATTCCAGCGGGCAGTATCGCTTATGATTCGGGAACAGTGACCGTGACAAGTGACGGGCTTTTTACAAGTCTGTCTGACATCGAAAATACAGTCATTGGTGGCGCTGAGGACAGTTTATCCTTTGTAAAACTAAAGGACGTTGCCAACGTCTATGTGGAAAATACAAGTGACAAATATTACGAACAGGATGGAAAATCCTGTATCTTGCTTGTCGGCACCTTTGACGAAGGCGTGAATGCTGTAAATGTCGGTAAAGATGTGCGCAGTGAAATCAACAAAATAAAAAAGCAATTGCCGAAGCATTTGGATTTTCATGAAGTCATGTATGCACCGGAGGCCATCAGTGAGAATATCAATGGTTTTATCTTGAATCTGATCGAGAGTATCCTGCTCATTATGGTTGTTGTATTGATTGGTGTTGGAATTCGAAATGCACTTGTGATTAGTACAGCACTTCCTATCAGTATTTTGGTGACATTTACCGTCATGTATCTGCTCGGCATTGAATTTCAGTTTATCTCGATCGCTGCGCTGATTATCAGTCTGGGTATTTTAGTAGATAATGCGGTTGTAATCAGTGAGGCAATCCAGCAGCGCATGAATGCGGGGGAAGAAAAAGAAGCAGCGATTATTGGCGGTGTAAAAGAGACATGGCTGCCTGTTTTGACAAGTACACTGACGACAATTGTGACCTTTGGCATTATCTATTTTATACCGGGAGCGATAGGAAAAGTGGCTGGTACCATTCCGACTGTTGTTATTACATCTTTGATTGCTTCTTATATCATGGCTATGTGTGGTATCCCGGTACTTGCTTATTTCTTCTTTAAGCCGGAAAAAGAAAAGGAGAACAAAAAGGAAAATATCATTTTTGTATTTTTTGACCGTTTGCTGGGCGTAGGAATGCGCTATCCGAAGCGGACACTCGTGGCGGCTTTTGCAACACTAGGATTGGCGGCCGTCCTCGTCACACAATTGGGAATGCAGTTTTTTCCATATTCGTCAAAACCGATTTTATATCTTGATGTGCAAGGGGAAACCATGAATCTTGATGCGACAGCAAAAACGATGGATGAAGTGGAACAGATTTTGGACGACAGTGATCTGGTTTCGCATTATACTTCGGCAGTGGGAGGCGGTCTTCCTAGTTTCTTTATCTCCGTGCCATCATTGAGTGATGCTGATAATGCGGGGCGTATTATGATGGAGTTAGATGAGGATGCGCTAAAGAAAGCAGGCAGTACGGAAAAAGCGGCAAAACAATTGCAGCAGGAAATCAATGAGCGCGTTTCCGGAGCAACGGTTGAGGTTAAATGTCTGGAATATTCTATGCCGGCAGATGATAAAATCGTTTACACGGTTTCCGGTGACGATATGGAGGAAATCAATACCTTAGCAGCACAGATGGTAGAGGATTTATCCACCATCGAAGGAACCACGAACGTGCGTGATACGTCAGTGAATGCCCAGTACGAATATAAGGTGAACTTAGACAGTGAGCGTCTGTCTGGGTACGGACTCCTGAAATATGATATTGTAAAGCAGCTAAATACAAGTCTGATGGGCGCAACGGCATCGACTTATACCGGCTCGGAAGATGAAATGGATATTGTGGTCCGAGCCAAGGTGGATAGCTTGGAGGAATTAAAAAATCTGCCGATTTCCGGAAGTGTAAGTGAAACACACGTACTGCTTGGACAAGTGGCTGACATCACCTTAGAACCGACAGTTCCGCTGATTAACCACTATAATGGAAAACGTTATGTTAAGGTTCTTTCCGGTGTGCAGTCAGGCTATGTATCAGGAAATATTGAAGCACAGTTTGAAAAGAAGTATCTGGATCAGATGGATACGAGTGGCGTGACGATTGTAGAGCAGGGCGAGATGAGTAATATGTTGTCTCTGATTGTGGACTTAATCAAGGCAGCGGGTGTGGCAATCTTGATTATTTATATTATTCTGCTGTTACAGTTTAAAGATTTTGGAAAACCATTTAATATCCTGACTTCCATTCCTTTATCCATGATTGGATGCTGCTTTGGCTTATGGATTTTAAATATGAATATCCAGGCAATGGCACTGCTTGGTATTGTGGCTCTTTTTGGAATCGTAGTCAATAATGGTATTCTTTTGATTGAAGTGATTGATGAAAAACGAAGAAATGGTGAGAGCGTCCGGGAAGCCTGCCGAAGTGCCGTGGCTGCCAGATTCCGCCCGATTATGATTTCGAGTGTGACGACCTGTATAGGTCTGGTTCCGCTGATTGTTTCAAAGGATCCAATGTCTGCGCCAATGGCGGTAACCTTGTTGTTTGGACTGCTGTTTTCTACCGTGTTAACGATGGTTGTGGTACCGACCATTTATTACTTGAGAGAAATCAGAAAAACAAGTTGACAAATGAAAAAATTCGGTGTATATTCTCAAAGTGAACAGTGTTCAATACGGAATGTTATTCCGAATTCAAGATACGGGGAGGTATCGTTATGAACCCTCTTGCTACTTCAAAAGAAGATATATTAGCAGCTAGTCGGGAACTGATTATGGAGAATGGATGGACTGCTTTGAGTATACGTGCTGTTGCTTCTAGGTGTTCTGTTTCCGCAGGGACGATTTATAATTATTATGAATCAAAGGCGGATTTACTAGGAGCGACCATTGAGAGTGTCTGGCACGAAATATTTTTTCAGCCGGAAGATGAGCAGGTGTTTTGTGATGTTACAAGCTGTATCGTATGGATCTATGAACGACTGGAACAGGGCAACCAGCAATTTCCGGGATTCTTTTCGCTTCATTCCTTGGGATTTGTGCGTGATGAAAAAGCAAATGGGAAAAAATTGATGATGCAGACGTGGAAACATATTTTGCATGGATTATGTGAAGTATTAAAACATGATGCAAAAATCCGTCCGGATGCCTTTGATGAACAATTTACAGAGGAACAGTTTGCGGACATCCTGTTTTCTTTGATGTTAGTAGCAGTCATTCGTCAGGATTATAATCCGTCATCCGTTTTGATGTTAGTCGATAAAACAATATATTAAGTATTCCCACCGGAAACGGTGGGAACATTTTAAGTTCAAAATGAACAGTGTTCAAAATGGTTGTTATTATGGTTTTACTGTCAGGGTAAAAGCATATTTCAATATAAAATATATAAAAGAAAAGAGGAATTTTTTATGCAAGCAATAGTAGAAACAGTATTTGATGCCGTATATTTGATTTCGGTAATCACAATCGGAATTTTGATGATCCGTAACAGCAAGGGAAATCGTCAGTTTACCATGTTTGGAATCATGGCAGTTCTTTTGGGAAGTGGTGATGCCTTCCATCTGGTTCCAAGAGCATGGGCACTTTGTACAACAGGTCTTGAAAATTACACCGTACAGCTTGGTCTGGGTAAGTGGATTACATCGGTTACCATGACTATTTTTTATGTGATTTTATATTATGTATGGCGTGAGAGATATCAGATTACAGGTCATAAGGCAACAACAGCAGCGGTCTATGTTCTTGCGGCACTTAGAATTGTTTTATGTATGATGCCACAGAATGCATGGCTTAGCACATCTGCTCCACTTTCCTGGGGGATTTACCGTAATATCCCTTTTGCATTGCTGGGAATTCTGGTTATTGTATTGTTTTATAAGAGTGCAAAAGAGAATAACGATGCATCCTTTCGTTTTATGTGGCTTACGATTGTATTGAGCTTTGGTTTCTACATTCCGGTTGTGTTGTGGGCAGATGTTATTCCAATGATCGGTATGTTGATGATTCCAAAAACCTGTGCTTATGTATGGACCGTTTTGATTGGTTACAAGGCAATGAAAAAAGAAGTTGCTTAAAAAGGAAAACAATGTAAAAAAGAAAGATTCTGCACTCGAAATTATGGTATGATAGAAGTAGTTATTTGATACTGTAAGGAGAGACAATGAATCAGGAAACACAGACACCGCATAAAAGGCGTGTACGCTATAAAGGAAAGTATCCAAAGAAATTTGAAGAGAAATATAAAGAACTCCAGCCGGAGAAGTATCAGGACACCATTGAGCATGTCATAAGTAAAGGAAATACCCCGGCGGGGATGCATATTTCTATTATGGTAAAAGAAATTATCGATATTCTGGATATCAAACCAGGGGAGACAGGCTTTGATGCTACACTTGGTTATGGCGGACACACAAAAGCTATGCTCGCCTGTTTAAAAGGCGAAGGCCATATGTATGCTACCGATGTAGATCCGGAAGAATCTGCGAAGACAAAGAAACGATTGGCAGATTTGGGATATGGAGAGGAAATACTTACAATAAAATTGCAAAACTTCTGCACTATCGATGAGATTGCAAAGGAAGCAGGAGGATTTGATTTTATTCTGGCAGACCTGGGTGTATCATCCATGCAGATTGATAATCCGAAGAGAGGATTTTCATTTAAAGTGGATGGCCCATTGGATTTGCGCTTAAATCAACAAACTGGCATCAGTGCAGCAGAGCGACTGGATACGATTTCAAAAGAAGAACTCGCAGGAATGTTGGACGAGAATGCAGATGAACCATATTGCGAGGAGCTTGCGAAGGCAATCACCGATGAGATACGCAAAGGAAATCGCATAGATACCACGACAAAATTACGCGAAGTGATTGAACAAACCTTATCGTTTCTGCCGGAAAAAGAACAGAAGGATACGGTAAAGAAAACATGCCAAAGAGTATTCCAGGCACTGCGTATTGATGTGAACCAGGAATTTGAAGTTCTCTATGATTTTATGGAGAAATTGCCGGGAGTATTAAAACCGGGTGGACGAGTGGCTATTTTGACGTTTCACTCTGGTGAGGATAAATTAGTGAAAAAAGCGCTGAAACAGGGATATAAAGAAGGAATTTATTCTTCCTATGCGAAGGATGTGATTCGACCTTCTGCCCAGGAATGTGCCCAGAATGGAAGAGCAAGATCTACAAAGCTACGCTGGGCAATCAAAGCATAGAGATAATAATGAGTGAAGGACAGGTGAAATTATGAACCGTTTTCAGACATTGTATGGTGTTGCGCTTACGAAAAGGAAAAAGCGCGAAATTGTGTTGGTATTGATGGCACTGGAAGCCATTTTTGCGTTTTCATATCTTGGATATATTGAGTTCCCGATGATATCGTCGACGACATTACATATTTTAGTCATTGTTGCAGCGATGGTGTTTGGCATAGAAGGAAGTGTTCCCGTCATGTGTGTATTTGCACTGACTTCCATATGGATAGCTTCCTTTGCAACTTCTATGTTGGATTTGCTGTATTCGCCAATTGTAAGTGGTGTGCCAATCCGCTCCCTTATGTTTGTGGTGGCTAGAATTCTGTTTGCTATCGTTGCAAGTTTGATTTTTGGTATTTATTTTCGCAGGCCACGTAAACATATCTATATTGGTATTGCATTGTTAGCTATGCTAAATACCTTTTTATATGGAGCAATCATGTTTGTGCCGTATGCATTGTTTTTCCCGACGATATTCCACGAATTGCTTTTAAACTGGTCAGCTCTTCCACTGTTTTGCGACTGGCTATCGTATGTGCTGGCGGCAGCAGCCTGCTGCGTTGTCCACTACTTTTTATCAAAACAAAAAGTTAAAAATTATCTTTCTTATTTATGTGAGAATTGTGAGGTAGAAGAATCAAAGGACTATAAGCGCGTATTTAGTTATGCAAAGCTTGGAGCGTTGATTATAGGGATTCTCTGTATCATGTATCTGCGAAAAAGAATTTTAGTAGAACTTATGACGCAAGGGGTTACAGTTACCAGCGCATTGAATTTAAATATTGCAAATTTTCTGGTGCAGCTGTTATGTGCATTGATCTGTCTGTTTGAGATTGTGAGTGTCATTGTCCGCTGGATCAATGAATATTATACGATGCAGCGAATAAAAATGGACGAAAAGCTCAATGAACAAAGTGTAAAGATTTCTATTGATCCACTCACAGGTGTATTTAGCCGTTTTGCATATAATGATGTGATGGAATCCTATGATAATCAGGCGCCGGAGGATTTCGTGGCGTTCTTAATTGATATCAATGGCCTGAAAGTAGTCAATGATACTTTGGGACATGAAGCGGGAGATGAATTGATTTGTGGTGCTGCAGATTGTATTATGAAGGCTGTGGGCAATAAGGGCAGAACATTCCGTATTGGCGGGGACGAGTTTGTGGTGTTTGGAACCATGAAAAAAGAACAGGCAGAAGAAACGCTTTTGGAAATGAACCGGATTATAGCATCATGGTCTGGTGAAAAAGTAAAAAGCTTAAGTGTTTCCGCGGGTTATGCTCTGGCAAGTGAATTTATCGGGGATTCGATCGAAGATCTTACAAAGGAAGCAGATAAGGCTATGTATGAACAAAAGAAAGAGTTTTATCGAAAAAATAAGAAATAACAGAAAAAGCAATAGTAAAACGCCGGTATTGACAAGTAATGTGAATACCGGCGTTTTTGTGTTATTTATTTTGTTATTTATTTAAATCTGCGATCATGTAAAGCAGGCTTTCGGTATCTTCCCAACCGATGCAAGGATCCGTAATGGATTGACCATATACCTGGTGGTCGGAAATTTTTTGTGAGCCTTCTTTGAGGTAACTTTCAACCATGACACCTTTGACAAGCTTTTTGACGTCTTCGGAAAACTGACGGCTCATCATAACTTCACGTACAATACGAATCTGTTGTTTGAACTGCTTGTTAGAATTCGAGTGGTTGGCATCTACAATCGTTGCCGGATTTACAAGCTCCATGGATGCATACATATTTGATAAACGAACAAGATCTTCGTAATGGTAATTTTGTACGCAGTTGCCATGTTTGCTGACAGCACCACGTAAAATGGTATGAGCTAATGGGTTACCTGTCGTGCGGACTTCGTAACCGGAAAATGTAAAGTGATGCGCATGTTGTGCTGCATACACAGAATTTAACATTACGGAGAAATCGCCACTGGTCGGATTTTTCATACCGCTGGCAACATCGAAACCACTGACGGTAAGGCGATGATGCTGATCTTCTACAGAACGTGCACCGATGGCAACGTAGGAGAGAAGATCTTCGACATATCTCCAGTTCTCCGGATAAAGCATTTCGTCAGCGCAGGTAAAACCACTTTCGCGGATGGCACGTAAGTGCATCTTACGCATAGCAATCAATCCCTCTACCATGTCCGGTGCTTTGGTTGGATCCGGCTGGGAAGCGATGCCTTTATAACCGGAACCGGTCGTTCTAGGTTTATTTGTGTAAATACGAGGAACAATGAGAACACGATCCTTGATTTTTTCTTGTATGGAAGTCAGCCGATTTACATATTCGCAAACAGAATCCTCGTTATCAGCGGAACATGGTCCGATAATCGCAAGAACGCGATTGTCCTTTCCAGTAATAATATCTGCAATTTGCTGATCTCTGTCAGCTTTGAGTGCCTTCATTTCCGGTGTTAAAGCGTATTCATTTTTGATGGTGTCCGGATCCGGCATTTGTTTTAAATAAGAAAAGCTCATGATAATCTCCATTCCGTCGCAGAAAACGACATAAAATTAACAAACTTTATTTTATAAAAAAAGATGTAGGCTGTCAAACGTTCTTGTGTTAATGCCACTGGAAAGTAGCAATGCCATAAATGTAAATCAAAGCAATGATGGTTGGTACAACGATGGTGAAAATCGGTTTCTGCCAGGATTGTATTTTTGGCCCTTTTCCGGTATTGGCTTCTTTCAGGAAGTTATCCCAGCCCCAGCCAAACTTGTGACAGCAGAAGAGTGCAAGGATGAGTGAGCCAAGTGGCAGGATGTTGGTGGAAACAATAAAATCCCAAAAATCCAAAAAGGTGGTACCATCTGAAAATGGCTGGAAATGGATGAGGTTGAATCCAAGCGCTGTGGTCAGTGCCAGTAAGAACACAAGGATTCCGCAGACAAGGCTTCCTTTTGGTCGTGACCAGCCAGTCAGTTCACGAATCATGGCGAGGATATTTTCACATACACCCAGTACCGTTGAGAGTGCTGCAAAGACCATAAAAAGGAAGAATAAAGCGCCCCAAATACGTCCGCCGGACATGTTATTAAATACAGTTGCCATCGTATCAAATAACAGACTTGGTCCTGCATTTACTTCCAGATTATAAGTAAAACAGGCCGGGAAGATAATGATGCCGGCAAGAAAAGCGACCAGAGTATCCAAACTGATGACATGTAAGGCTTCGCCCATCAGAGAGCGGTCTTTCCCAATATAACTTCCGAAAATTGCCATACCGCCCATACCGGTAGAAAGTGTAAAAAATGCCTGGTTCATGGCGCCGACAATGACGGAACCATCAATTTTGGAAAAATCAGGTTTTAGGTAAAATTGTACACCTGCTCCGGCACCTTTTAACAAAAGGCTATGGATGGCAAGTACGAGCATGAGAACAAGCAATGCAGACATCATGATTTTTGTGATTCGTTCCAAACCGCCTTGCAATTCAAAAGAAAGGATGATAAATGCAACAACAACGGTGACAAGCAGAAATGAAACATTGACGATGGGATTTGCAATCATGGTATCAAAACCGAGCGATGCATTTTGTCCGGTCAAAAACTTACAGAAATAGTAAATCAGCCATCCGCACACAACGGTATAAAAAGCCATCAGTGCTAAATTACCAATGAAACAGACAGGACCAAAGAGTCCCCATTTTTGCCCAGGCTTTTCTAATTTATGATACATATGAAGCGGGCTGGTCTGCGCAGCTCTTCCAATCGAAAATTCCATGGTCAGCGCAGGAATGCCTAAAATAATCAGGCAAATGATATAGACGAGCATAAAGCTTCCGCCACCATTTTGCCCGCACATCCATGGAAATTTCCACATGTTTCCACAGCCGATGGCACAGCCGGCGGATAACATGATAAAGCCCAGACGACTTCCTAATTGTTCACGTTTCATTATAAAAACCTCCTCGAGATATTCTTCTTTATTATAAACATCAGAATACATATATTAACCGAAGATGAGGAAAACTACAAGACTTGTGAAAGAATTAGAGAGGTTGACACATTGACTTTGCATATTGATTTTGATAAAATATACAAGATTTGTATTAGGTAGGCGTAGCGTAGCTGGATAACGCATCGGACTCCGACTCCGAAGATCGCTGGTTCGAATCCAGTCGTCTACATTGAAACACATAGTGTTGGGGAGTAGTTTTTTTGGAGGTGACATATTTTGAAGATGAATGAATTTTTTCAGAAGATAAAAATAGATAAGCTGACATCCTTTGTAAAAAAGAATGTGAGATATTTTGGAGCAGCAGCGGTATTGGTTGCAATGGTTTTGATCCTTGCCAGATGTACCGATGGTACAGCGTCGGACAGCAATCCGATGGCGGGTGCATACCAGCAGTATGCAGAGAGCGACAATAAAGAGGTCAATGAACTGATTTCAAAATATTTTGAATACTATGCAGCAGGAGATACGGATTCTCTGAAGCAGATTGCAACACCAATCTCAGATGCAGAAGTAAGCTATATTCAGTTCTACAGCCAGTATATTGAGAAATATCAGAACCTCAAAGTATACACAAAGCGTGGATTGGATAAGAATTCTTATTTATGTTCTGTATATTTGCAGATTAAGTTTGCAAATATCGAAACACCGGTTGCCGGTCTGGATTTCTTCTATGTGCAGACAAAGGATGATGGAAGTCTTTACATTAATAATGTGTATGGCTCTTTCAACCAGTCGAACGGAGAGTTTGATATGGATACGGATGTGGCGTCTTTGATTGCTACCTTTGAGCAACAGAACGATGTTTTGGCATTGCAGGCAGAAGTACAGCAGGAATGTAACGAAGCCATGCTTGCAGATGAGAACCTGAATACCTTTGTTAATACAACACTACAGGATGCAATCAAGCAGTGGGCAGCAGATTATAAAGCATCAGTAGCGAAGGCAGCGGAAGAGGCGGCAGCAGCAAAAGCAGCCGAGGAAGAAGCAGCAGCAAAGGCAGCCGAGGAAGCAAAAGCGGCCGAGGAAGCAGCTGCAGCAGAAGCAGCAGAGGCAGCTAATGCGAAGACAAAGGTTACAACAGATAAGATCAATGTGCGTGATGCGGCATCAGAAAGTGGTAATTTATTAGGACAGCTTGCGTCTGGAACACAGGTTACCTGGTATGCAGATGAAAATGGCTGGGCTAAGATTGACTATAATGGAACAAAAGCTTATGTAAAGGCAGATTATTTAGCAGATGCAGGTGATGCAAGTGCACAGCCGGCAACAGAGCCAGCAGATACATCAGCTGCGTTGTCACAGGGCGAGGAAATTACACTTACCAATACGGTCAATGTGCGTGAAAGTATGAGCGAAACAGCATCAAAGGTTGCTGTTGCTTATGCAGGAGAACAGGTTACCGTAATTCAAAGTTATGCAGATGGCTGGACCAAGGTAAATTACAATGGCAAGCAGGGATACTGCAAGACAGAGTACTTACAGTAAGAACACATTTATAGAAATACAGCAGGGGCAGTCCATATGGTCTGTCCCTTTCGTAGCCTTATGGGGAATGGAAGGAGTTTGGATGGAAGTCACGGAAATCCGACTAAATAAATATCTGAGTGAAGCTGGCATTTGTTCCAGACGTGAAGCAGATCGTCAAATTGAAGAAGGTCATGTGCTGGTGAATGGCAAAACGGCAACCAAGGGACAAAAGGTAAAAAAGACGGATTGCGTAGAGTATTGTGGACGCGAAGTGATGGGAACGCCGGAAGCTGTGCTGCTGCTTCTCAATAAGCCGGTAGGAATTGTATGTACGGCAGAAAAACGGGAAAAGCATAATGTGGTTGATTTTATGGGCTATCCGGTGCGCTTGTATCCGGTAGGGCGGTTGGATAAAAATTCCAGAGGCCTGCTTCTGATGACAAATCAGGGTGAGCTGGTAAATCAGATTATGCGCAGCCGATATTATCACGAAAAGGAATATATCGTGCGTGTGGATCGCCCCATAGATGCAGCATTTATAAAGAGAATGGCAGCCGGAGTCTTTTTGCCGGAGCTAAATGTGACAACCAGACCATGTAAGGTGGAAAAAATATCAAAATTTACATTTCGTATTATTTTGACCCAGGGATTGAACAGGCAGATTCGCCGGATGTGTCAGGCGTGTGGATACCATGTCCGGGATTTGCAAAGAATACGGATTATGAATCTGACGTTGGATGGCATTGAAGAGGGACAATATCGTCCGATCAAACCAGAAGAATTTGCAGAATTACAGGAAATGCTCAGAGGTTAATATGGATATCAAAGAAGAAGTAAAGGCATTGCGCCAGCAAATTGAATATCATAGCAATCGTTACTATAACATGGATGCACCGGAGATTACCGACTACGAGTACGATATGTTGATGCAGCGGTTAAAGCAGATAGAAAAGGAACACCCAGAGCTTATAGATGCCAGCTCACCTACGCAGAAAGTGGGCGGAAGTGCAAAGAGAGAGGCTGGTGTTTTAGTACGCCACAATGTTCCGATGCTGAGTTTACAGGATGTTTTCTCAAAAGAAGAAGTCATGGAATTTGTGCGGGAAATGCAGGAAAAATTAGATCATCCGGAATTCGTGGTCGAATATAAGATTGATGGACTTTCCATGTCCCTTCGCTATGAGCAGGGAAAACTTGTTTTGGCAGAGACAAGAGGGGATGGCATCAATTTTGGTGAAGATGTAACAGCCAATGCCAAAGTTATAGAGGATGTAAAAACATCGCTGAAAGATGCACCGGAGTATTTGGAGATCCGCGGGGAAGTCTATATGACAGAAGCTGCTTTTTCCCATGTGAATGAGACACAGGAATTGCTGGGCAAAAAGACATTTGCAAACCCAAGAAATTGTGCGGCAGGAACACTGCGTCAATTGGACAGCAAGGTGGTAAAAGAACGCCATTTATCTATGTTTATTTTTAATTTGCAGCAGGTTACGGGAAGAGAATTTGCAACGCATACAGAAGCATATGCATATATGAAATCACAAAAAATCCCGGTTATAGAGGATTATCGTGTATGCCATACAGGAGAGGAAGTATGGGATGCGATATGCGCCATTGGCGAAAAACGAGGAGAACTGGCATACGATATTGATGGTGCAGTGGTAAAAATCAACCGTTATGCGGATCGGGAACTTTTGGGTAACACATCTAAGGTGCCGCGTTGGGCGGTAGCTTACAAGTATCCACCGGAGGAAAAAGAGACGAAGCTGCTTGACATAGAACTTTCGGTAGGACGTACGGGGCGTATTACACCGACGGCTATTTTTGAACCAATTCGTTTGTGCGGAACATCCGTAAGCCGCGCAACTCTGCACAATCAGGACTTCATCAATGATTTGGATATTGCCATCGGGGATACCATTGTTGTGTACAAATCAGGAGAAATTATTCCAAAAGTCAAAGAAGTGCTGCATGATCAGCGCCCAGAGGGGGCACATACATTTGTAATCCCAGATGTTTGCCCGGTTTGTGGTGCTCCTACTTATCGGGAAGAGAATACAGCGGATATTAAGTGTTCATCTGCCACTTGTCCGGCACAGCTGGAACGTCATATCATCAATTTTGTCGGTCGTGATGCGATGGATATCAAGGGCTTTGGCACAGCATATATCGAGGAGTTGATTCATCAGGGGTATTTGCATGATATTGCAGATATCTATGAATTATCGGCATATCGGGAGGAACTGATCGAAAAAGGAATTCTTGGAAAAGAAAAAAATACAGATAAACTTTTAGGCGTGATTGAAGCTTCCAAGCAAAACGATGCCTATCAGCTGATGACAGGACTTGGTATTTCCGGTATCGGAAAAACAGCTGCAAAATCACTTATGGAACATTTTGGATCCATTCACGCAGTGGCAGAAGCATCCATGGAACAATTGGTGGAAGTGAATGATATCGGGGAAATCAGTGCAAAAGCAATTTACCAGTATTTCCATGATACAAAAAGTAAAGAACTATTAGAACGAATGCAGAAGCACGGTGTCAATATGGTACGCCTTCAGGCTTCCGGTAGTGATGACGTGCTTGCGAACAATACGTTTGTAATTACAGGAACGCTCCCTACGATGGGAAGAAAGGAAGCAGCAGAACTGATTGAACTTCATGGAGGAAAAGTCAGTGGTTCTGTTTCAAAAAAGACAAACTATCTACTAGCAGGTGAAAATGCCGGAAGTAAGCTGGATAAGGCAAATGCATTAGGGGTCACCGTGCTTACAGAGGAAGAACTGTTACAGATGATTCACGGGTAAGCTGTGAGATAGAGATAGAAAGAGAGGGCATCCTATGCCAATCAAAACACAAAGTGATTTGCCGGCAAAGGCAATATTAGAGCATGAAAATATATTTGTAATGGATGAAGAGAGGGCGCTGCATCAGGACATCCGTCCGATTGAAATCGGTATTTTGAACCTGATGCCATTAAAAGAAGATACGGAACTGCAGATGTTACGTTCTCTTTCCAATTCACCACTGCAGGTAGATATTACATTTCTTGCTGTGGAGAGCCATATTTCAAAAAATACATCGGTAAGCCATTTGAATAAATTTTACCAGACATTTCGTGATATCAAAGATCGTAATCTGGATGGTCTGATCATTACGGGAGCACCGGTGGAGTTACATGACTTCGAGGAAGTGGATTACTGGGATGAATTGGTTGAGATCATGGAGTGGTCGAAAACGCATGTAACCTGCACATTTTATCAGTGCTGGGGCGCGCAGGCGGGCTTGTACTATCATTATGGGATTAAGAAGGAAGTGCTGGACCGGAAGGTCTTTGGGGTGTATAAACATAAAGTAGAGAATCGCAAGATCCCGTTGGTACGAGGATTTGATGATTATTTTATGGCACCACATTCGAGACATACGAGAATGGATGAAGAGGCAATCCGTAATAATCCGGATCTGATTGTTCTGGCAGAGTCAGAGGAGGCAGGAATTTTTCTTGTTTTATCTACGGACAATAGTCAGATTTTTTGCATGGGACATCCGGAGTATGACCGTCTGACCTTGGATAAAGAGTACAAACGTGATCTGGAAAAAGGAATGGATATCCAGATGCCGGTGAATTATTATCCAAATAATAATATAGAGGAACGTCCGTTGTTACAGTGGCGCTCGCATGCAAACTGTTTGTATACCAATTATCTGGATTATTACGTTTACCAGATGACACCGTATGACTTGCATTGGCTGCCAAAAGACAAAAGATAAAAAACTTCCCAATTTCCGGGGAGTCTGATATAATAACGATAACAATATGTTTAGGAGGCTACCGATATGGCAGAAGATAGAAAAAGCTTTGTAATCAGAGAGAACGAAAATGGTGGAGTAAATATCACAGATGAAGTCGTTGCAATTATCGCAGGACTTGCTGCTACAGAGGTGGAAGGCGTTTCTTCACTGGCTGGAAATCTGACAAATGAAGTGATTAGCAAGGCTGGCATGAACAAATTATCCAAAGGTGTTAAGATCGTTACAGAAGAGGATAACCACGTGGCAGTCCGTCTGGGTGTTAACATCTCTTATGGATATGAAATCCCAAAGATTTGTGCTCAGGTACAGGACAAGGTAAAGAATGCAATTGAGAATATGGTTGGTCTTGAGGTTACAAGCATAGATATCAAGATCGCATCCGTAGCCGTTGCCGGGGAATAAATCTTTTGTTTTATTAGTAATTGCGCTATAATGAAGGGTGTCTGAAAAGACATCCTTTTTTACCATATTATCATAACGAAACGAGGAGCGAAAAAGGTCTATGACAATGACGAGAAGACAGATTCGAGAAGAGATTTTTAAGATTATCTTCCAGGCAGATTTTCATAATGAGGATGAGATGAAGGAGCAGGTGAACCTGTTCTTACAAGATGAAAAAATGCAGGAAGCAGAAACAGAATTCCCGGTAAAGAGTGACCAGGAAATAGAGCAGCAACAGTACATTGCAGAGAAGAGCAACGATATTTTTGCACATGTAGAAGAAATCGACGCAATCATTAATGCGGTTGTGGAAGGATGGAAAACGACACGTATGGCAAAAGTGGACTTGTCATTGATTCGTCTGGCAGTTTATGAAATTCGTTACGAAAAAATTCCGAAGGGTATTGCCATCAATGAAGCAGTAGAACTGGCAAAAAAATATGGAACAGACCAGTCCGCAGGTTTTGTGAATGGTGTGTTAGCTAAGATTGATGAATAAAAATATATATGGCGTAGGTCAGGTAAATGCCTATATCCATCGGATGTTTGATGAAGATTTTTTGCTTCGTGACATCCGGATCAAAGGTGAAGTTTCCAATTGCAAATATCATTCGAGCGGTCACATTTATTTTACGCTCAAGGATGCAGACGGGGCGATTTCTGCCATCATGTTCCGTGGAAGCCGCGTCAAAGGCCTTCGCTTTCCAATGAAGGACGGAGATCAGGTCGTTGTGCATGGTTCCATTACTGTTTATGACAAGGGCGGAACCTATCAGATTTATGCAAAGGAAATCACGTTAGATGGCGCAGGTGATTTGTATGTACGGTTCGAACAATTAAAAAAAGAACTGGAAGAGATGGGAATGTTTGACGCTGTCTATAAGAAGCCAATTCCGCGTTTTGCACAGCGCATTGGTATCGTGACAGCACCAACGGGCGCTGCAGTGCGCGACATTATCCAGATTTCTAAAAGGCGAAACCCGCATGTACAATTGATTTTATATCCGGCGCTTGTGCAGGGAGAGGGTGCGGCAGAGAGTATCGTATCCGGTATTCTAGCACTGGATGCCATGCATCTTGATGTGATGATTGTTGGACGTGGCGGAGGCTCCATTGAGGATTTATGGGCGTTTAATGAAGAAATAGTTGCAAGAGCAGTCTTTTCCTGTGAAACTCCGGTGATTTCTGCAGTAGGTCATGAAACAGATACAACCATCTGTGATTATGTGGCAGATTTGCGCGCACCGACACCGTCGGCAGCAGCGGAACAGGCTGTGTTTTCCTATACGGAGACACAGGAGATGCTGGATCATAAAACACGCCGGTTACAACAGTATATGCAGATGCATGTACAGACAAGCAGACAACGCCTGCAGGCATTGGAAAAACAGTTAACGTTACTGAGTCCGCTGGGACGTTTGCAGGAAAAACGACAGTACAGTATGCATTTAGAAGAGCGCATGCAGCAGGATATGCAAAGAATTTTGCAGCGATATCAGAACAATCTTGCAATTTTGGCAGAACGTCTGGATGGTATGTCTCCCTTGAAAAAGCTGGCGCAGGGATATGCGTATGCATCGGATATGAC
Organism: uncultured Lachnospiraceae bacterium; assembly: GCA_934352055.1. Taxonomy (GTDB): domain Bacteria; phylum Bacillota; class Clostridia; order Lachnospirales; family Lachnospiraceae; genus Pararoseburia. Next base: position 21,796 of record CAKRJY010000006.1, on the reverse strand, counting down.
AGGCCGATGTGTTTCGTCTATCGAGGAGCATGAGCCGGGCGATTTGATGCAGGTGTATGTACGTGATGGTATGTTTTTGACAGAAATCAAAGAAATAAATGAGGATGTGGCATGGAAGAAAAAGAATTGACCATAGAAGAAAGTTTTGCGGAAATTGAAACCATTTTGAACAAGTTGGAATCCAATGAAGTGACTTTGGAGGATTCTTTTTTGTTATATCAATCCGGTATGAAACAGATTAAGCATTGCAATGATTTGATGAATGCCGTGGAACAAAAGGTACAGATGTTGAATAGTAACGGTGAGTTAGAAACATTTGAAGAGGTGTAGTTATGGATATCAATAAGGAAATCGCCTATAAGGCAAGCGATGCAGATAGAATGATCTATCGCGTATTACCAACAGAAAAGGGATACCAGAAGACTGTTTTTCAGGCTATGAATTACAGTATTTTGGCGGGAGGAAAGCGCATTCGCCCGATTCTGATGTTAGAAACCTATAAATTATTTGGTGGCTCAACAAAGGCAATTGAGTCTTTTGTTGCTGCAATTGAACTGATTCACACGTATTCATTGGTGCATGATGATCTTCCGGCAATGGACAACGATGAGCTGCGTCGTGGTAAATTGACAACGCATGCAAAATACGGAGAAGCTATGGGTATTTTAGCAGGTGATGGTCTTTTGAACTATGCTTTTGAAGTGGCACTAAGCAGTCTGGATGAGACAGAAGGTGCAGACAATCGTGCTGTGATCCGTGCTTTAAAGGTATTGGCACAAAAAGCAGGTGTTTATGGTATGATTGGTGGTCAGGTTGTCGATGTAGAATCCGAAAAACAATATGGTATTTCAAAGAATCGTCTCGACTTTATTTATCAGTTAAAGACAGGTGCTTTGATTGAAGCATCTATGATGATTGGTGCGATTCTTGGCGGAGCAACCGAAGAAGAAGAGAAAAAGATAGAAGAAGTTGCAAGCAAGATTGGACTAGCTTTTCAGATTCAAGATGATGTGCTTGATGTGATTGGCGAGACAGAGACTCTCGGAAAAACAGTAGGTAGTGATGAAAAAAATCAAAAAGTAACCTATGTTATTTTTGAAGGGTTGGAAAAGGCAAAGCAGGAAGTGGTTGATCTTACTAGTGAAGCAGTTGGTATTTTGCAGGATCTTCCTTATGAAAACCCATTTTTAACAGAATTATTGCGATGGATGGTTCTTCGCGAGAAATAATTAGAGGATAGAACAATGGTGTTAGATAAAATACAAAAAGAAAATGATATTAAGAATTTGACACCGAAAGAGATTGATGTGTTACGTCAGGAAATCCGGGAGTTTTTGATTGAAAAGATATCAGAACTCGGAGGGCATCTGGCGTCAAATCTGGGGACGGTTGAGTTGACGATGGCACTACATTTGTTTTTGGACTTCCCACAGGATAAAATCATTTGGGATGTAGGTCATCAATCCTATACCCATAAGATTTTAACGGGACGTAAAGAAGCATTTGATCATTTACGCCAATATGGAGGAATGAGTGGCTTCCCAAAGCGTATGGAAAGTGATTGTGATGCATTTGATACGGGACACAGTTCGACATCTATCTCTGCAGGGTTAGGTCTTGCCTGGGCAAGAGAGCTGCAAGGTAAAGATTACAAAGTGGTCTCTGTCATTGGCGATGGCGCATTGACAGGTGGCATGGCGTATGAGGCAATGAACAATGCAGCTGCCTTAAAAAAGAATTTTATCATCATATTAAATGACAACAATATGTCTATTTCCGAAAATGTAGGTGGTATGTCCAGACATCTGTCAAAGCTTCGTACCAGTTCCAATTATGCGGGATTAAAAGAAGGTGTGCAGACTTCTTTGGAGAAAATTCCTGTTTACGGAGAACGTATTGTATCGGGAATCCGTAAGACAAAAAGCAGCATCAAGCAGATGGTGATACCGGGCATGATTTTTGAAGATATGGGAATTATGTATCTGGGTCCTGTGGATGGGCACGATATCGATGCGATGTTAAAAGTATTTCAGGAAGCATCCCATGTTCCGGGTCCTGTACTTGTGCATGTATTGACCAAAAAGGGATATGGATATCGTCCGGCAGAGAGACATCCGTCCCGTTTCCATGGAACAACACCATTTGATATTGAAACAGGTATCCCACTTTCTCATGGAAAAGCATCCTATACAGATGTATTTTCTACCGTTATGCGTAAGATGGGGGATCGGGATGATAAATTGGTTGCCATTACAGCTGCAATGGCGGATGGCTGTGGTTTAAAGCGTTTTCATAATATGTTCCCGGAACGTTTCTTTGATGTGGGAATCGCAGAGGAGCATGCAGTGACATTTGCTTCAGCATTAGCTGCAGGTGGTATGCATCCTGTTTTTGCAGTGTATTCTTCTTTCCTGCAAAGAGGATATGACCAGATTTTACACGATGTCTGTATGCAGAATTTACCGGTGGTATTAGCCATTGATCGAGCTGGTCTTGTAGGTAGTGATGGCGAGACACATCAGGGTGTATTTGATCTTTCTTATCTGACAGAAATGCCGAATATGACGGTGATGGCACCAAAGAATAAATGGGAATTATCAGATATGTTAAAATATGCGATTGCTTATGATGCGCCAATTGCTTTACGTTATCCGAGAGGAGAAGCTTATGATGGACTAGCACAAAAAAGAGAGCCAATCGTATATGGCAAATGCGAAGAAATTATATCTGGCGAAAAAGTGCTGTTATTTGCACTTGGAAGCATGGTAAAAACGGCAGTAGGCGTGTGTGAACAATTAGAAAAACAAGGAATTCATGCGACACTTGTCAATGCAAGATTTGCAAAACCTTTTGATGAAGCATATTTAAAGGAGCATATGGATGCCTATTCTTTGATTGTAACAATGGAAGAAAATGTGGCATTGGGTGGATTTGGCGAACATGTAGCATGTTTCCTGCGAAGGGAAGGATATCATGGCGAGGTACTTTCCATTGCGATTGCAGATATTTTTGTGGAACACGGCAATGTTGCGGTACTGCAAAAGGAACTTGGTATTGATGAAGATGGCGTGGTACGTCAGATTTTAGAAAAATTATAGGAATAATTACGATGAAAGAACGTTTGGATGTTTTATTAGTACAAAAAGGTCTTGCGCCTTCCAGGGAAAAGGCAAAGACCATGATTATGGAAGGAAATGTTTTTGTAGATCATCAAAGAGAAGATAAAGCAGGAACTTTTTTTGATCCATCTGTAAATATAGAAATTCATGGAAATACATTGCGTTATGTCAGCAGAGGTGGCTTAAAACTCGAAAAGGCAATGGCACAATTTGGCATTGCACTTGATGATAAAGTATGTATGGATATTGGGGCATCTACCGGTGGATTTACCGACTGTATGCTGCAAAATGGTGCAAGTAAGGTATATGCTGTGGACGTAGGATACGGTCAATTTGCATGGAAATTACGTCAGGATCCACGTGTTGTCTGTATGGAAAAGACAAATATTCGTTATGTGACACCTGAGGATATTGCAGACGCACTTGATTTTGCATCTGTGGATGTTTCATTTATTTCGTTGACAAAAGTATTAGGACCTGCAAAGGAACTGTTGAAGGATGGTGCCGAGATGGTATGTCTGATCAAACCACAGTTTGAAGCAGGCAAAGAAAAAGTAGGAAAAAAGGGCGTTGTTCGTGATCCGGCAGTACACATAGAGGTCATTGAACGCGTGATTTTATTTGCACAATCGATTGGATTTGGTGTGTTGCATCTGGACTATTCGCCAATCAAAGGTCCGGAGGGAAATATTGAGTATCTTGTGCATTTGAAAAAGAATGCGCAGACAGACAATGAGGAACCAATTGACGTGCATGCTGTTGTGGCGGCAGCACATGGAGATCTTGATAAATAGGCATGAAACATTTTTTTATTGTAGCAAGAGAAGACAAAGAAGAAACACTCCAATTTATACGGAAGCTGAGTGATTATATTGAAATTCGAGGCGGCAGTTGTTCTTATGGGATTAATCCGGATGATGCGTTAGAAGCAGAATTAGAAGTGCCATCAGAAACGCAGGGAATTCTTGTCATTGGCGGAGATGGAACCGTCATTCGCGCGGCGCAGAATATTTTCGGGAAAAACATTCCGATGATTGGTATCAATCGCGGACATTTAGGGTATCTCTGCGATCTGGATGATGAATCTGTTTATGATGCCATTGATGCGTTGATGGCAGATGATTATGCAATCGAAGAACGCATGATGTTGTCAGGTCATATCATTGATGCAAACGGTAAAGTGGGAAAGGATATACAGGCATTGAATGATATCGTGCTTTGTTCCAGTGCCGGACTTCGCGTTATGCGCGTGGTTGTCTATGTAAATGGGCAGTATTTGTATGCATATAACTGTGATGGTATGATTTTTTCCACACCGACGGGTTCTACTGCATACAATCTTTCGGCAAATGGTCCGATCGTGAATCCGACGACAAATATCATTCTCCTGACACCAATCAATCCACATACGCTCAATGCAAGAAGTATTGTGTTAGATCCGTATGATGAACTGGTATTGGAAATAGAAGCCAGACGGGAAGACGGAGAGGATGAGGCAGAGATTAGTTTTGATGGAAATCACAAACGCCTGTTACATCCGGGAGAAAAATTAGTTGTGCATCGGGCGAAAGAGACAACAAAAATGATACATTTGCGTGATGTCAGCTTTTTGGATCGCATTCGAACCAAGATGCAGGCAAATGATTAAAATAGAAGGATGAATTTGAGTTAAGGGGTAAATAGCATGAAGGCAGAACGTCAGGCGAAGATTCTGGATTTGATTGTAAAAAAGGAAATTGGAACACAAGAGGAATTGACAACAGAATTGGAACGTGCCGGCTTTGTAGCGACACAAGCCACAATTTCCAGAGATATTCGTGAGATGAAACTGACAAAAGTGGCGATGTCCAATGGAAAACTTCGCTATGTGGCATATCGAAAGACGGAAGAAAATATGACAGAGAAATACACTCGTATTTTCTGTGATGGTTTTGTATCCATGGATAATGCACAAAATATTTTGGTGATAAAGACTGTAGCCGGTATGGCAATGGCAGTAGCAGCAGCACTTGATCATATGGAATTGCCGGAAATCGTAGGAAGTATCGCCGGGGATGATACCATTATGTGTGCTGTCCGCAGTGTGGATGATACGCTTATAATTATGGGAAGATTAAGGAAACTTGTAGAGAATAGAAATGCTTAAGAAGAGTGAAAGGAGCAACTATGCTTGAAAATTTACACGTCAAAAACCTTGCACTCATTGAGGAGGAAGACATCACCTTCTTGGACGGACTACACATTCTGTCCGGAGAAACCGGAGCTGGTAAGTCTATTATTTTAGGGGCGCTTGGATTAGCACTTGGTGGAAAGGTGTCAAAGGAAATGCTCAGGGATGGAGATAAGGAAGCCCTGGTGGAAGCTGTTTTTCGTGTGACAAGAGAGTCACAACGTAAACAGCTGGCTGCACTGGATGTGGAGCCTTACGACGATCAGATCATTCTCAGTCGTAAGATTACAGAGAGTCGAAGTGTGGCAAAAATCAATGGCGAGATGGTGCCTGCAGTTAAGATGAAGCAGGTCGGCGATATCTTTTTGGATATCCATGGTCAAAATGATCACCAGTCCTTACTACACAAGAAGAAGCATTTGGAAATGCTGGATGAGTACGCAAAGAGTGAGGTGCAACCACTCAAGGAGCGTATGCACACAGCATATAAAAAGTATGCCCAAAAACAGCAGGAATGGCAGGATGCAGACCGAATGGATGGCGATCGGGAGCGTGAAATATCTTTTTTGGAGTATGAAATCCATGAAATTGCAGAGGCTAATTTGCAAGTGGGAGAAGATGAACGTTTTGAGAGCCAGTACAGACGTCTGTCAAACAGCAAACGCATCATGGAAGCTTTGGGAGAAGCACAGCAGATGAGTGCCGGTGCGGATGGTGCATCCGATCAGATTGGAAGAGCAATTCAAAGGTTACATCAGGTTGTTGTCTATGATGAGGCACTATCGCCGATGCTGGATAGCCTGAGTGATATTGATAGTCTGCTATCAGATTTTAACCGGGATTTATCACAATATATGTCCGAGGCGGAATTTGACGAAGAACTGTTTGCGCAGATTGACGGCAGACTCAATGAAATCAACCGTTTGAAAGACAAATATGGAAGTACCATAGAACAAATTTTAGCGGCAAAAGAAGAAAAAGAAGAACGTCTGCAAAAGTTACAACATTATGAGGCATATCTTGCAAAGCTGAGTGAAGAATGTAAACAGGCAAAAAAAGAGGCAGAGGATGCAGCCTTTGCTCTTTCTTCCATGCGTCAACGTTATGCAAAAGAACTTTCAAAAAAAGTCGAAGATGCACTGCTTGATTTGAATTTTTTGGATGTACATTTTTCTATGGAATTTTTACAGGCAGAAAAAATCGGAATGGATGGGTATGATGATGCACAATTTATGATTCGTACCAATCCGGGAGAACCAATTCGACCGCTCAAAGATATTGCATCCGGTGGTGAAATGTCTAGAATTATGCTTGCAATTAAGACGGTGTTGGCAGAACATGATGATATTGATACATTGATTTTTGATGAGATCGATGCGGGGATCAGTGGACGTACCGCACAGGCAGTATCAGAAAAATTGCATCTGGTGGCAAAAGAACATCAGGTTATTTGTATTACGCATTTGCCACAGATTGCAGCAATGGCAGACCATCATTATCTGATTCAAAAAGAAGTGATTGGAAATGAGACAATTTCTTCCATAGAAGCATTATCTTATCATGACAGTATCAAAGAACTGGCGCGTATGCTTGGTGGTACGACCATTACGCAGACAGTACTTGACAATGCCAAGGAAATGAAAGAATTGGCACAGCAAAAAAAGGATGTTTAAAATCAATAGAAACAAACATACTAAAGGAGGGACGAGAGTCCCTTCTTTTTTTAGTATGGAGGTCTTGGATCATGTTGGCATGGTATCAGAAAAATAGAAAAAAGACAGCGGTTGTGTATGGTATTGTTTATGTGATTTCCTGTTATGTGATTTTGCTGTCTTACATTCCAAAAGAGGTTACGGTTGCGCATGCAGATGATGAAATCTGTATTGCAGCACCTGTTACAGTTACACAGGCATACGATAAACAGAGTGTGGCGGCAGAGCACGCATCTGCTGCGAAAGGCGGAACGAAGGACTATGTCTGCAAATTGTTTGGTGTCATTCCGATTGCATCGGTACATGCAACCGTAGCGGAAGAACAGATGGTAAACGCAGTGGGACAACCGGTGGGAATTTATATGAAAACAACCGGTGTTTACGTGGCGGGAATCAAAGAACTTGTCACAAGCGCGGGCGAAAAAAGCTCCCCATGTGCGTATGTTTTACAGGAAGGCGACTACATCACAGCAGTGAATGGCGTGGAAATAGAAAATAAAGAACAGTTGCAGGAACAGATACAACAGGCAGAGGAAAATGCCATGGTACTGTCGGTTGTTCGAAATAAGGAGCCGATGGAACTTCGTGTGGTACCGAAGGAAACGGAAGATGGCAGTTATAAACTGGGTATCTGGGTAAAAGATGATGTTGCCGGCGTGGGAACATTAACATATATCAAAGAAGATGGAAGTTTTGGAGCATTAGGGCATGGTATTAGTGCAGCGTCAGGCAGTGATGTGCTCGCTTTAAAGGATGGTTATTTGTACGAGACATGCATAACGCAGATCACACCAAGCAGTATAGGCTCTCCTGGTGAAATCTCGGGGGTGATTCGTTATGGAGATGCGACACGTCTGGGAAAAATTACAAAAAATACTCCCGTTGGTATTTTTGGCACAATGACGGGGACACAGGCATCTGCTTTTCAAGGAAAAACGTATCCGATTGCCTATAAACAGGAAATCAAACGGGAGGATGCAACCATTTTATTTGGAGAGGAAGATGCGGTGACGGCATATCAGATTGTGATAGATCAGATTCATTATGAACCAAAGGAAAAAAACAAATCGTTTGTTTTTCATGTAACAGATCCAAAACTACATGATACCATGGGTGGAATTGTGCAGGGCATGAGTGGATCCCCAATCATTCAGGATGGAAAATTAATAGGCGCAGTAACACACGTTTTTATCAACGATCCAACAAAAGGATACGGCATTTTTATAGAGGAAATGCTATAGCTTTTCTAAATCCCTTTTTTCGCGACTGCTTTCGACAGCATACATACAAAATATGCTGAATAATGAGGAACGTAGATTTTGAAGAAAGTAGGAGGATGGTATGGAAAAACTGAACGTGGCAATTGCGGATGACAATGATCTGATGAGACAGTTGCTAGACACCATCGTACAATCGGATGAAGAACTCTCAGTAGTTGGAACAGCAAGAGATGGAGAAGAGGCTTACCAGATGATTAAGGAGAAAGAACCGGATGTGGTTCTTTTAGATATTGTTATGCCGAAGATGGACGGCCTTAGCGTGCTCGATAAAGTGCAGCATGACAACAGTATCAAAAAAACACCGAATTTTATCATGGTGAGTGCTGTAAACCAACAGCAGGTAACAGAAGATGCGTTTGCACTTGGCGCAGATTATTTTATTATGAAACCTTTTGATAAAAATACGATTATACAGAGAATCAAGAAAACGCGGAGAACGAGAGCTTTTGTGGAACCGGGTTATTATAAAAGCAATCATGAGGAACACACCGAGGCAACACTCGAGGCAGATGTGACGAATATCATTCACGAAATCGGTGTTCCGGCACATATCAAAGGATATCAGTACTTACGCGATGCAATCGTTATGTCAGTGCAGGATATCGAGATGTTAAACTCGATTACAAAGGTGTTGTATCCGACGATTGCAAAGAAATATGACACGACAACAAGCCGTGTAGAACGTGCAATCCGTCATGCAATTGAGGTGGCATGGAGCAGAGGAAGAATGGATACGATTGATGCACTTTTTGGTTATACCATCAACCATGGAAAAGGGAAACCGACAAACTCAGAGTTTATCGCATTGATTACAGACAAAATCCGCCTGGATTATAAATTACGCTAGGCAGGTGTATTTGGTCGCAGGCTGGTCGCAGGGACGTTCCTTTTGCCACAAGGAGTGTCCCAATTGGCACATGGATGGGGTGGGCGCAGAGTAGCAGGACGGGCAGTGCACAGGATGCAGGGAAAAAAACTGTCGCAGAACAGGGAGTCTCTTTTTGTGAAATTTTTCTTTCTGTGATTAAAAATGTCTTTGCAAAGTTCGACAAACGTCTTGGATGATGTTCACCTCTGCCAGATATGAATGCAGAACGAATTAGAGATGCTTAGGACTTGTAAATACTGTGGCAACTCGGGTACAAGGATGTACCCGAGAGGCGCAACCGCACATGGATGTTCGTTTGCGCCGGTTGCCACTAATCGTTTAAAACATTGCCCAAGTCCTTAGCATCTCTTATAAGTGGAGCCCTGAATATCTGTCAGAGGTGGACACATCCTGACGTCAGTCGAAGCTGCGCAAGAGACATTTTATGAAAAGAAAAGACTTCACAAAGAGACTCACCTAACCTGCTCTAAAGTTTTCTTCCCTGTATCCTGCGCGCTGCCCGTCCTGCTACTCTGCGCCTGCTTATATGCCAAAGGGGACACTCCTTGTGGCAAAAGGAACGTCCCTGCGGCCGATGCACAAAAAGAGAAAAAAACCATTGCCAAATGATAAAACATTCGATATAATTAATTCGTTGCTCCGATAGCTCAGTTGGTAGAGCACTTCACTCGTAATGAAGGGGTCGTCAGTTCGAGTCTGATTCGGAGCTTTTTCCATTTGCGCATGTCAGAATCGGAGGGTTTATGACATACGAAATATTTAAAGAGGAATTGATTTCCTTACTTGAAGAACGAATGGAGGCAGATTGGTCACTAGATGTGCGTCCTGTTCTCAAAAACAATGATCTTTGGTTAGACGGACTGAGTATTCTTCAGTCATCCGTCAACATTTCCCCAACTATTTATTTAAATACGTGTTATGACTATTATCTGCAGGGAACGTCGCTTGAAGAAGTTGCAGACAATGTTTTTGCAAATCTTATGGGCAATCAGATGCAGGAAAATGTGGATTTGTCTTTTTTGACAGATTTTGCAAAAGTACAGGAGCATATTATTTTTAAGCTCATTAGTATGAAGCAGAACCAGGAATTACTCTCAACGGTGCCGTTTGTACCATACCTTGATCTGGCGGTTGTTTTTTGCTACTACCTCTGGCCAAATGATATTTTGCCGGAGAGTCAAAGAGAGAGTAATGCTTCCATTCTCATTCGAAATGATATGTTAGATATGTGGAAAGTAACACCTAAGGAATTGCTTAGCTGCGCAAAGAAAAACACACCGCAATTGTTGGCACCACGCTTGCATGCTTTTTCACAAATGATTGCTGCATTAGCGGATCAGATGAGTGCAGAAGAAGCAGAAAACTTAGAAGAGATGGAAGATATGAAGATGTATGTACTGACAAATGAAAACCAGTTCTTTGGTGCAGGTGTAATGCTATATCCTCATATTTTGAAAGAGTGCGCTAAGGTTATAGAAGAAGATATTGTTATCTTGCCGAGCAGTGTGCACGAGATTATTCTTGTTCCGTATAAAAAATGCCTGGATCTTGAGCATATGTCTGAAATTGTGTGCCAGGTAAACGCTTCTTGTGTGTCACAGGAAGAAATTCTTTCGGATCATGTTTATTATTATGACAGGATCAATGATCGTATCAGTTATTCTTGATGAGAAAAGATGGTAGTTGACAATATGGCATATGTGCCATATGATAAGAGGAAAGGCATGGTTGGTTTTACAGTAATAGCATATGAAAAGGAAAATGGCACAGTGCCGGTAGAAGAATTTCTTGATTCTGTGAATCCTAAGATGCGGGCGAAAATATATGGTTTATTAAAGATTTTGCAGGAAAAAGGAAATGAGATCAGAGAACCATATAGTAAACATTTGGAAAGTGGTATTTTTGAATTGCGTTGTAAATTTGGTGGTGATATAACCAGAGTTTTATATTTCTTCTATTATGATGGGAAGATTGTATTGACAAATGGTTTTACGAAAAAGACGCAGAAAACACCAAAATATGAGATACAACTTGCAAAAGATAGACGAGAGGATTTTATAGAAAGGATGCGAAAAAATGAGAACATTGGATGATATGCTTTCTAAACAGTTGCAGGATGAAGAATTCAAAAAAGAATATGAAGATATTCAGCCGGAAATGGATGTCATAAGGGCTATTGTGGATGCAAGGACTAAATGTCATATGACGCAAGAGGAATTGGCACAGCGCACCGGTATTAATCAGGCAGATATTAGTAAATTGGAGAATGGAACAAGAAATCCGTCCGTCAATTTGTTAAAAAGGTTAGCTGCGGGCATGGATATGGTGCTTAAGATTGAATTTGTACCTAAACAAAAGGTGTAAGTTGGTATCTTGTGAGATATGACTAGATAGGGAAAAACAAATATGAATAACAAAAGAATGCATATGTTTCCAGGAGGGATATGCATTCTTTTTGTGTAAATAAATAATGGTCTGATAAGAAAAGCTGGTAGTTGTTTCTTGGAAAAAAACTTGCTATAATGGGCTAAGCGAAAAGAAAAGAGAGGATATTTGATATGACAAAAGCATTAAAAACATTAAAGAATAAACCAATCATTCCACTTGGAATCTTTTTGGCAGTGACCGTTGTGATGATTATTGTTAGTTTTGTGGCATTGCATATTCCAATCGTTGCCATCTGTACGATTGCTATTTTGGAAGTATTGTTATGTGCGCTATTGAATCGTATCCCAATCTGGGTACATGGTATTATTATGATTGCACAGATCGTAGCAGGGATTATTTTCGGGAAAGTCGTTTTTATGGTATTGATGGCAATCATTTATGTGCTTGCAGTGTGTTTATTATATCTTTGGACCAGCGAGGAAGCATAATCCATGAAACAGAATTACCAGCGTCTTCTGGATGAAACCATAACAAAATTGCAGGAGCAGAACCGTGTGCCGACCTTATTGCTGCACTCGTGTTGTGCTCCTTGTAGTAGTTATGTGTTGGAATATCTATCAGAATTTTTTTCTATTACAGTGTTTTATTACAATCCCAATATTTACCCGGATGAAGAGTATACAAAACGTGTAGCAGAACAGAAAGCGTTTATTGAGCGTTTTCCGGCAAAACATAAAATTTCTTTTGTGGAAGGCTGTTTTGACAAAGAACATTTCTATGAAGTGACGAAAGGCTTGGAACAGGAGCCGGAGGGAGGCAAACGTTGTGAACAGTGCTTTTGTTTGCGTTTAGAAGAGACCGCAAAACTGGCACAAAAAATGCAGATGGATTACTTTACCACTACACTTTCCATCAGTCCAATGAAAAATGCACAGATGTTAAATGAAATTGGAAGTCACATAGCGGATACGTATGGTGTATCTTATTTGTATTCTGATTTTAAGAAACGTGAAGGATATAAGCGAAGTGTAGAATTATCAAAGGAATATGGAATGTATCGACAGGATTACTGTGGATGTATTTTTTCATATCGTAGCAGACAACAGGAAAAACAGGAAAGGAATCAGTAAGTATGGCACAATTATGGGGTGGACGTTTCACCAAGGCAACCGATCAGTTAGTATATGACTTTAACGCATCGATAGGGTTTGATCAGCGCTTTTTCGCAGAGGACATTATGGGCAGTAAAGCACATGTCAAGATGTTGGCAAAACAGGGAATTCTCACGGAAAAAGAACGCGATGAGATTTTAGTCGGACTGGAAAGCATCCAAAAAGATGTGGCAGATGGTACACTTGCAATTACAGCGGAGTATGAGGATATTCATAGCTTTGTAGAGGCAAATCTGATTGAACGAATCGGAGATCCAGGGAAAAAATTACATACGGGAAGAAGCAGAAATGATCAAGTGGCTTTGGATATGCGTCTTTATACCAGAATGCAGGTGGAACATACACAGGAATTGCTGCGTCATTTACTTACAACTATCCTTTCTATTATGGAAAAACATACAGAGACGATTATGCCGGGCTTTACGCATTTGCAAAAAGCACAGCCAATTACCCTTGCACATCATATGGGAGCATATTTTGAAATGTTCAAGCGCGATGTGCAGCGCTTAGAAGACATTCATGAACGAATGAATTATTGTCCACTTGGATCCGGCGCGCTAGCGGGAACAACGTATCCACTGGATCGGGAGTACACTGCAGAATTGCTGGGATTCTATGGACCTACCTTAAACAGCATGGATGGTGTGAGTGACCGTGATTATCTGCTTGAATATCTCAGTGCCATGAGTACCATTATGATGCATCTGAGTCGTTTCTCAGAAGAAGTCATTATCTGGAATTCAAATGAATATCGTTTTATAGAGATTGATGATGCATACAGCACGGGAAGCAGCATTATGCCACAGAAAAAGAACCCGGACATTGCAGAGCTTGTGCGTGGAAAGACAGGCCGCGTGTATGGAGCACTGATGGCGTTACTTACAACGATGAAGGGGATTCCACTGGCATACAACAAAGATATGCAGGAAGACAAAGAAATGGCATTTGATGCAATGGATACGGTCAACGGATGTATCCAATTGTTTGATGGAATGCTTGAGACCATGACTTTTTGCGAGGATGTTATGGAAAAAAGTGCAAGACATGGGTTTACAAATGCGACGGATGCAGCAGATTATCTGGTGGGAAAGGGTGTTCCGTTCCGGGATGCGCATGGTATTATCGGACGTGTTGTGCTGTATTGTATTGATAAGGGCATTGCCATTGATGATATGTCATTGGAAGAATTAAAGGGATTTTCTGAGGTGTTTGAGGAAGATATCTATGATGCAATTTCTATGTACACTTGTGTCAACAAACGTTTGACGATTGGTGCGCCGGGAAAAGAAGCCATGGAAAAAGAGATAGCTGCTTGTCGTGAGTTTTTAGAAAAATAACGAAAAGTGGCAAGGAAAAAGGCAGGCATTTGTGTATTTTGCGTAAAATCAGAAAAATGCTTGCTTTTTTTTATAGAATAACGTAACATATTTCCCTAGAAAGACAGTTGTCTGTACAGAACGGACATTTGAGAAGGAGAGTCGTCATGAGCGAAAAATTAAAAGTTGGTATTTTAGGTGGTACAGGTATGGTTGGACAGAGATTCATTTCTCTGCTGGAAAATCATCCATGGTTTGAAGTAACTACGATTGCAGCAAGTCCAAGAAGTGCAGGCAAGCGTTATGAGGATGCTGTAGGTGGTCGTTGGAAAATGGATACACCAATGCCGGAAGCAGTAAAAGATATTGTTGTTAAAAATGTAAATGAAGTTGAAGAAGTAGCTGCAGAAGTTGATTTTGTATTTAGTGCAGTGGATATGACAAAGGATGAGATTAAGGCCATCGAGGAGGCATATGCTAAGACGGAGACACCTGTTGTTTCTAATAACAGTGCTCACAGATGGACACCGGATGTACCGATGGTTGTACCGGAAATCAATCCGGAGCATATGCATGTGATCGAGTATCAGAAGAAGAGACTGGGAACAAAGAGAGGTTTTGTAGCGGTTAAACCAAATTGCTCCATTCAGTCATATGCACCGGTACTTACAGCATGGAAAGAATTTGAGCCATATGAGGTGGTTGCTACTACCTATCAGGCAATTTCCGGAGCAGGAAAGACATTCCAGGACTGGCCGGAAATGCAAGGAAATATCATTCCATTTATCGGTGGTGAAGAAGAAAAAAGTGAAAAGGAGCCACTTCGTATCTGGGGTTATGTAGACGAAGAAAAAGGTGAGATTGTACCAGCAACGAGCCCGGTAATCACTTGCCAGTGCATTCGAGTTCCTGTATTAAACGGACATACCGCAGCGGTATTTGTAAAATTCCGTAAGAATCCAACGAAGGAACAGCTAATCGCTGCATTAGAGAATTTCTCAGGTGTTCCACAGGAATTGGAACTTCCAAGTGCACCAAAGCAGTTTATCCGATATATGGAAGAGGATAATCGACCACAGGTTACATTAGATGTTAATTATGAAAATGGTATGGGCATTAACGTCGGACGTTTGCGTGAAGATACAGTTTATGACTGGAAATTTGTAGGACTTTCCCATAATACGGTACGTGGTGCAGCAGGTGGAGCAGTACTGTGTGCAGAGCTTTTGAAAGCACAGGGATACATTACAAAAAAATAATATTTGTTTGAAAGAAGAAATACAGTAAGGACGGTTCCTAAAAGGACCGTCCTTGTTTCATCTATGCCCTTGTTATTTTTTCTTTACAAAGATATAATAAAAATTGCGACTTATTAAATGCAGATTTATGTATTTTGAGATAAATAGAAATGGGGAACGTTTAGATGATCACACGCGCTACGGAATACAAAAGGTTAGAAGAACTTTTTGGTCAGAGTGGGAATCAGTTGTATATTTTATATGGGAGAGAAGGGTGTGGTAAAGAACTGCTTCTGCAGCTGTTTACCAGAGATAAAAAATGTTTTTACTATCATGCGAGAAACGCATCTGCAGAGGAACAGCTGCACCAGATGCAGCGCGAGATTGAAAAACAATTTGAAGCAAATCTGATCCGTGATACATATGATGAATGCTTTAACCGCATCAAAAGTGGCGATGCCTCCAAGTTGGTTGTAATCATTGATGCATTTGACCGCATTGTAAAAAAAGACCCGGCATTTATGGAGAGCATTCTCAAGTTAAAGGCAAGACGTTTGTATCCGGGACCGGTTATGATTTTATTGTGCCATTCATCGCTGGCATGGGCGAGTCGGGATATGCAGACATGTCTTGGAGAAAGCATGGAAAAAGTAAATGGTACCATCAAATTAGATGATATGAAGTTTCTTGATGTGGTGCGCGCTTTTCCGGAATATACGGTTGCGCAGTGCGTGGAAACATATGGAATTATAGGTGGTGTTCCGGATTATCTGAATCGATGGAATGGCAAAAAAAGTATCCGGGAAAATATTTGTAATAATATTTTGCGACCGCATGGTTATTTGTTTGCTGAGGCAGAAAGTTATATTGGTAGTGAGTTGAGAGAGCTTTCTGTTTACGATACGATTTTGGCATCGATTGCATCCGGTCATGAAAAGTTAAATGATCTGTTTCTGGATACCGGCTATTCCCGTGCGAAAATCAGTGTGTATATGAAAAACTTAGCAGCCTTTGATGTGATTGAAAAAGTGGTGTCTTTTGAAACGGGTGGATGGGATAATGCCAAGAAAGGGGTATATCACATTCGCAATCATTTTGTGAATTTCTGGTTTACTTTTATTTACCCACATTTATCAGATCTTTACGTGATGACACCGGAGACTTTTTATGACACCTATATTGAGAGTCGCTTAGATGCATACTTGCAACAATATTTTATCAGTGTTTGCACGGAGTATCTGCAACTGTTAAATCAGGTGGGACAAGTCCCAATAAAGCTGGTTAAGATGGGAACGTGGGTTGGAAAAGAGGGCGCCATCGATATTATTGGCCAGAACGAACAGCGTGAAAATGTAGTAGGCATCTGCAACTGGACTGAGGAAGAATTTTCTTATGGAAGATATGAAGAACTTTTAGGACAGATGAAAAAGGCGAAGATTTCTGCAAAAGTCGTGTATCTGTTTTCGGCAAAGAAATTTGATGCAAAAATCAGACAGTTGGCAGAGGAACAAAAAGAAATTGTGCTTGTAGATATGACGGAGTTGTAAGATTTATGGGAAAATCTTTATTTATAGCGGAGAAACCGAGCGTGGCACAGCAGTTTGGTGCAGCTTTAGGTGAAAACCTAAGCAGACGCGATGGTTATCTTGAGGGAGAACACATGGTAATCAGTTGGTGTGTAGGACACCTTGTAACCATGAGTTATCCGGAAGTTTATGATGAAAAATATAAAAGATGGCGTATGGAAACATTGCCATTTTTACCGAAAGAATTCAAATATGAAGTAATCGGAGCTAGTGCAAAGCAGTATGGTATTGTCAGCGGATTGATGAATCGTGATGATATTGATACGATTTATGTCTGCACGGACTCGGGACGCGAGGGAGAATATATTTATCGTCTGGTGGAACAGATGTCCGGTGTGACAGGAAAAGTGCGAAAGCGTGTATGGATCGATTCACAGACAGAAGAAGAGATCCGACGAGGGGTAAAAGAGGCAAAAGACCTATCAGAATATGATCATTTATCGGATGCTGCGTATTTGCGAGCAAAAGAAGATTATCTGATGGGAATTAATTTTACCAGATTGCTGTCGCTTCGTTATGGTAATTCCATGGCAAATTTTCTCAATCAGAAATATTGCTCAATAGCCGTAGGGCGTGTGATGACCTGCGTATTAGGTATGGTTGTACGCCGTGAACGCGAAATTCGCAATTTTGAAAAGACACCATTTTATCGTGTGATGGCAGGCGTGGATGTAGCTGGTGCGCCGCTGACCATGGAGTGGAAAGCAGTGGTGGGATCGCGCTATGAAAATTCACCACTTCTTTATAAAGAAAATGGTTTCAAAGAGATGGCAAGTGCAATCCGCCTCATGGAAGAGACGTTAGGCATGGAGGAAGGCAGTGCTGTATTAGATGAAGAAAAGCGCATCACAGGCAGTGCCAGCGGAACCATCGAAAAGATAGAAAAGAAGAAAGAAAAGAAGAATCCACCGCTTTTGTATAATCTGGCGGAATTGCAAAATGATTGTTCGAAGTTCTTTAAAATCAGTCCGGACGAGACGCTTGCTGTTGTGCAGGAATTATATGAGAAAAAACTGGTCACCTATCCAAGAACAGATGCACGTGTCTTATCGACAGCCGTTGCAAAAGAGATACATAAAAATATCCGCGGATTACTTGGCATACCGGGTGTTCGGGATTTTGCCCAGAATATTCTAGACAAAGAGATGTATAAGGGATTGGAAAAGACGCGCTACGTTAATGATAAACAGATTACAGACCATTATGCGATTATTCCAACCGGACAGGGCTTATCTGCACTCAAGGGATTAAATAGCAGAGCGGTTTATATTTATGAGACAATTGTAAGACGTTTTCTGGCAATCTTTTATCCTGCTGCGGAATACGAAAAGTTAAATCTTACGATAAAAAGCGGTACAGAATATTTCTTTGCTTCCGAAAAATATTTAAAAGCACCGGGATATCTGGATTTGATGGAATATTCCTTCCGTAAGAAAAAACAGCCAAGTGCAGAAGAAAAAGAGCAGGCAGAGGGGATAGACGAGAAGCAGAATGCACAGGATGTAACGGAAGCCGAGGGCGAAGAAGATGAAAATATCAACGTCAATATGGCCGAAGTCGTAGCTAAGATCAAAAAAGGCGATGAGGTTTCCATAGGCAGTATGCAGATCAAGGAAGGTGAGACATCGCCACCGAAACGATATAATTCCGGAGCGATGATTCTTGCGATGGAAAATGCGGGGCAGTTGATTGAAGATGAAGAATTACGTTCCCAGATTAAAGGAAGCGGTATTGGTACCTCTGCAACCAGAGCTGAAATTTTAAAGAAGCTGGTCAATAATAAATATATTGCTCTGAATAAAAAAACACAGATTTATACGCCGACTTTGCAGGGAGAGATGATATTTGATGTGGTAAATGCCTCGATTCCCGCGCTTTTAAATCCGGAGCTGACAGCTAGTTGGGAAAAGGGTCTGACCTACGTGGCAGAAGGCGAAATTACGGCGGATGAATATATGGTAAAATTAGAGAATTTTATCAAACAAAAGACAGCACGTGTGCTGGCAAATAACAATCAATATGCTATGCAGGGAATGTACCGTGCAGCAGCACAATATTATAAAAAATAGTAAAGGATGGAAAAGAAAATGGAACATTGCAAAGTAAAAAACATGTATGACCTGACACAGACATTGGCAGCACCATTGCTTGAAACCGTGGATTATCCATGGGAGGCATTGCCGAAAATCGGAGAGTTCATTAAAGAAATCGGACCAAAGCTTGATTCAGAAGTTTTTGAACAGCGCGGAGAAAATATCTGGATTGCAAAATCGGTATCCATTGCAGCAACAGCTACATTAAATGGACCACTCATCATTGATGAAGACACAGAAGTACGTCCGGGCGCATTTATCCGTGGCAATGCTATTGTTGGTAAGAACTGTGTTGTAGGCAATTCAACAGAATTAAAAAATGTGATTCTGTTTAATGTTGTTCAGGTGCCACATTATAATTATGTTGGAGATTCTGTACTTGGTTTTCATTCGCATATGGGCGCTGGTTCTATTACTTCCAACGTCAAGAGTGATAAGACACTCGTGGTAGTGAAAGACCGCTATGAGAGTCAGGAAGAGATTGCAACTGGTCTTAAGAAATTCGGCGCAATGCTTGGAGATTATGTAGAGGTAGGATGTAACAGTGTGTTAAATCCGGGTACGGTTGTATGTTCACATTCTAATATTTATCCAGTGTCTTGTGTACGTGGAGTAATTCCTGCAAACTCTATTTTTAAAGATAAAGAGCACGTGGTAAAAAAAGAAGCATAAGAAGAGCGCATAGAAAGAGAAAAAGGTCTAGAC
Source organism: uncultured Lachnospiraceae bacterium (assembly GCA_934352055.1). Classification (GTDB taxonomy): domain Bacteria; phylum Bacillota; class Clostridia; order Lachnospirales; family Lachnospiraceae; genus Pararoseburia. The sequence continues at coordinate 2,128 of CAKRJY010000006.1, read as the reverse complement.
GAACCGCTAAAAATGTGAGAAAATAAGCAGAGTGTGTTAGTTATTTTTTTAACTAAGCAAGGCATAGCCATATGATGCATGCTTTATGTATTATGAAAGGAGTCTTATAATGATTTACACAAAGGAAGTTGAAAACATGTGTCCTGTTGCAAAGGGCGCAAAACATGAACCAGCTCCAATTCCTGAAGAAGGAAAATGGGTGCATTCTAAGAAGATTGAAGATATTTCAGGCTTTACACATGGTGTGGGCTGGTGTGCTCCTCAGCAGGGCGCATGTAAGTTGTCTTTAAATGTTAAGAACGGTGTTATTGAAGAAGCATTGGTAGAAACGATCGGATGTTCTGGTATGACACACTCAGCAGCAATGGCAGCTGAAATCTTACAGGGTAAGACAATTCTTGAAGCATTAAACACAGACCTTGTTTGTGATGCTATCAATACAGCAATGAGAGAGTTATTCTTACAGATCGTTTACGGACGTACACAGTCTGCATTCTCTGATGATGGACTTGCTATTGGTGCTGGTTTGGAAGACTTAGGAAAGGGTCTTCGTTCACAGGTTGGTACTATGTACGCTACAAAGGCAAAGGGTGTTCGTTACCTTGAAATGGCAGAAGGCTATGTAACAGGTATTGCACTTGATGCTGATGACGAAGTTATCGGATATCAGTTCGTTTCCCTTGGAAAGATGACAGACTTCATCAAGAAGGGTGATGACGCTAATACTGCTTGGGAAAAGGCTTCCGGATCATACGGACGTGTTACACCAGAGCAGGGTGCTGTTAAAATCATCGACCCAAGAGCAGAGTAATAGAAAGGAGACGAGAAGAAGATGGCTTTATTTGAATCATATGAAAGAAGAATTGACCAGATCAACGCTGTTTTAAATAGCTATGGTATCAGCTCTATCGAAGAAGCTGAAAAGATTACAAAAGATGCTGGACTTGACGTATATGAGCAGGTTAAGAAAATCCAGCCTATCTGTTTTGAAAATGCATGCTGGGCATACACAGTAGGTGCAGCAATCGCAATCAAGAAGGGATGCCGTAGAGCCGCTGATGCAGCAGCTGCAATCGGTGAAGGACTTCAGGCATTCTGTATCCCTGGTTCTGTAGCAGATCACCGTAAGGTAGGTCTTGGACATGGTAACCTTGGTAAGATGTTGTTAGAGGAAGAGACAGAGTGCTTCTGCTTCTTAGCAGGACATGAATCTTTCGCAGCAGCAGAAGGTGCTATCGGTATTGCAGAAAAGGCTAACAAGGTTCGTCAGAAACCTCTTCGTGTTATCTTGAACGGTCTTGGAAAAGATGCAGCACAGATTATTTCACGTATCAACGGATTTACATATGTTGAGACAAAGTATGACTACAAGGCAGCTAAGCTTAATGTAGAATTCGAGAAGTCTTATTCTGAAGGTCTTCGTGCATCTGTTAAGTGTTATGGTGCTGATGATGTTCAGGAAGGTGTTGCAATTATGCATCACGAGAATGTTGGTGTATCTATTACAGGTAACTCAACAAACCCAACACGTTTCCAGCATCCAGTTGCAGGTACATACAAGAAAGAATGTATCGAGCAGGGTAAGAAGTACTTCTCAGTAGCATCAGGTGGTGGTACAGGACGTACACTTCATCCAGATAACATGGCAGCAGGTCCTGCTTCTTATGGTATGACAGATACATTAGGACGTATGCATTCTGACGCTCAGTTTGCAGGTTCTTCATCTGTTCCAGCTCACGTTGAGATGATGGGACTTATTGGTATGGGTAACAACCCAATGGTTGGTGCTACAGTAGCAGTTGCCGTTTCTGTTCAGGAAGCAGCAGACGCAGGTAAGTTCTAATCGTTAGATGGATTAAAATCTTATAAAACCGTATAAAACGGATATTTTAGGGCAAATCAAATTCGGTGTAAATCGGTTTGATTTGCCCTTTGCTTTTTACTGGAGAAGGAATTAAAATAAAGACAAAAAGAAGCCTATAGGGATATTACAGGGAAAGTCACTACCGAGGATATTGAGGCAGAACAAATATGTAATGAATTAGGCCTTGACGAAGAGGAAAAATAGTTAATAAAGAGAGGTGCATATGCTATGCCAGGTATACTCGTGGTTGAAGATGATGAAAAT
>CAKRJY010000005.1 GCA_934352055.1 uncultured Lachnospiraceae bacterium | reverse complement strand
AAGTCGTTTGTCAACAACTTTTTTCATCTTTTTTCGAGTCGTTTGTGACCCGAACAACTTCATTATCATATCAAATGATTCGAAGCTTGTCAACAACTTTTTTTATTTGATTTTTCAAATCTTTCTTCAAAAAAAGTTGTCATGCTGTGGTAGAATCTCATCTTCCTGACCGCTCTCCCCGCCAGCCATGTTATAGTACCACTTCACTCCTATAGAAGTCAATAGAAATGTCGAACTTTGTTAAAGTGCCACGATTCCCAAAATTGTATCATTTTATCAGACAATTCAATCATTTTGATTTTCTATAGTATTTCCAAGGCTTCACGAACATTTTCAACCCCTTTTAGCTGTATCCCATCGACTTGTTGTATGTTTTTCATACACACTTTAGGCAATATGCATTGTTTGAATCCCAATTTTCTTGCTTCCGCAATACGTTGTTCTACCATATTCACAGAACGAACCTCGCCACTCAATCCTACCTCACCAAAACAAATCACGTCCTCTGCAATCGGTCTATTTCTAAAACTGGAGATAATAGATAACACCAATCCCAAATCCACCGCCGGTTCACTTATCTTCATTCCACCTGCGATGTTAATATATGCATCTTGATCTGCAAGTTTTACACCTACTGTCTTTTCCAATACAGCCATCAGTAGATTCACACGATTATAATCCACGCCGGCAGCTGTCCTTCTTGGCATTCCAAATGCGCTGTGACAGACCAACGCCTGAATTTCTACCAAAAGCGGCCGTGTTCCTTCCATAGTACATACAACAATTGACCCACTTGCATTCTGTGGTTTTCCATCCAACATATATTCCGATGGATTGGGTACTTCACGTAGTCCTGTCTGACACATTTCAAATACGCCAATTTCATTTGTAGAGCCAAAACGGTTTTTTACAGCTCGTAATATACGATAAGCTGCATATCGATCCCCCTCAAAGTACAATACAGTATCTACCATATGTTCTAAAACACGCGGTCCTGCAACGGTTCCTTCTTTTGTCACATGACCTACAACAAAAATAGCTATTCCTCGTTCTTTTGCAAGACGCATCAAAACACTTGTAGCCTCTCTTACTTGAGATACACTTCCCGGCGCCGAATTGACATTCTCACGGAACATCGTCTGTATCGAATCTACAACTACTACCTGTGGACGTCGCTCTTCAATCACTCCCCGTATCAAATCAAGATTTGTTTCACACAATAACATCATATCATCTGAAAATGTTCCAATACGATCTGCCCGCATTTTGATCTGCTGTAAAGATTCTTCTCCTGATATGTACAACACCGATGTGTGCTGGTCCGACAAACTACGACATGTCTGTAATAGTAATGTTGACTTTCCAATTCCAGGATCTCCACCAACAAGTACCAACGAGCCGGGTACAATTCCGCCGCCCAAGACTCGATTTAATTCTTTGATGTGTGTGTCCAGACGCTCTTCTGACGAACTCTGCACATCATTTAATTTTGATACTTGTAATTCTGTAATCTGTTTATGTGTTACGGTGGTTTTCTTGTCTACGACTTCCTCCACCATCGTATTCCATTCTTTACATGCCGGACATTGCCCCATCCATTTTGTAGATTCATATCCACATGATTGACAAAAAAATACACTGCTTTTTCCTTTTGCCATATTCTTTTCCCTTCCTAATTATCTGCATAAAACAATTTCTATATAAAACAATCCCCGTCATTTCATGACGGGGATCTCATACATCACTGTAAAACTTCTTTTAGCACTTTGAAACTTCAACTAAGATGGCACTCTCTGCGTCTAATTCCACACTCAAGTTAAGTTTTCCACCCAAATTTGTTTTCATGGTACCAGCATCTGCGCCAGCAACTTTGACATCATATTCTGTTTCTGGCTCCAATTCAAGTGTAATCTGTGCATCCTCGAATCCTTCTACCGTAAAACGCATTCCATTTTCTGTTGCATTTAAATGCTCTACAGATGTTCCCGGAACAGATTCATACACAAACATACCATTTCGTTCTAACTTTGTGATTTCTTTAAATGTCTTGACCTTATACAAGTCTCCCTGAAAACTCACATTGTCAAGTTTGGACTTCTGATCCAAGCTATAATCCCCAAAACTAATAGTACCGTCTGACTCACAACGAATTAATTCGCTAACTACAGCCATCTCTTTCTCCTCCTGCTTCTTTAAGGCATCGCCTTTTCTCTGTCTATCAATGTATTCATATTATATAATACCGATTATAAAATATCTAGTACATCACATAATATTCATCATTTTTCTACGAGGTAAACACAATCTGTCCTTTTTTCATTGTCACGACAACCTTGCTTCCTTTTTTTACATCTCCGGCAAGAATGTGTTCTGCCAAAGGATCTTCCAAATCTGTCTGAATACGACGGCGAAGTGGTCTGGCACCATATTTCGGATCAAATGAAACATCCACAAGATGTTTTTTCACAGCATCACGGATCGTTAAGTCAATATCCATCTGTGTCTTACAACGTTCTACTAAAGAACGTGTCATGATACTTACAATCTGCTTCATATCCTCTTTATTTAAAGAGCGGAATACAATCGTTTCATCAATACGATTCAAAAATTCTGGCTTGAAGATTCGTTTCACTTCTTCCATCACACCATTTTTCATAAATTCGTAGTTGGTTTTTTCATCGTCTACCGATGCAAACCCAAGCTTCTTTGGTTCAACAATAGCCTGTGCACCAGCATTGGATGTCATGATAATGATTGTATTCTTAAAGCTGACCTGACGCCCCTGGGAATCAGTAATATGTCCATCATCCAATACCTGAAGTAAGATATTAAACACATCCTGATGCGCTTTTTCAATCTCATCAAACAATATAACAGAATATGGATTGCGTCTTACCTTTTCGCTTAATTGTCCGCCCTCTTCATGACCTACATATCCAGGAGGTGAACCTATCATTTTAGATACACTGTGTTTTTCCATATATTCTGTCATGTCAACGCGAATCATTGCCTTTTCATCGCCAAAGACTGCTTCTGCTAATGCTTTTGATATTTCCGTCTTACCAACACCCGTTGGTCCCAAAAACAAGAATGATCCCACTGGTCGATTTGGTTCTTTTAATCCAACACGCCCTCTTCTGACTGCACGTGATACTGCGCTTACCGCATCTTCCTGTCCTACCACTCGCTTATGCAGCGTCTTTTCTAAATTGCGTAAACGAACAGCCTCTTTTTCGTTAAGGCGCGACACCGGTATCTTTGTCCATACAGAAACCACCTGTGCTATATCATCATCTGTCAAAAGCAAACGCTGTCCACGTTTTTTCCGTTCGTATTTTTTGCGAAGAGATTGCATCTGCTTTTCCAATTCTGCCTGCTTTTTACGACACTCCGCTGCTCCTTGCACATCGCCAGCAATCAACTTCTCTTCTACACCGTTTGCCGCATTCTGAACTTCTCTCTCAAGTGATAACATTTGTTCCGGTGCTTTGACTTCCATCAATCTCAAATGTGCTGCCGCCTCATCCATCAAATCAATCGCTTTATCCGGTAAGAAACGGTCTGAAATATAACGTTGTGATAACATAACCGCTGCATGAATTGCCTCATCTGATATCTGCACCTGATGATGCTGTTCGTAGCGTTCCTTGATTCCATGAAGGATTGCTTCTGTTTCTTCCTCTGTTGGCTCTTCTACTGTCACTGGCTGAAAACGACGCTCTAATGCCGCATCTTTTTCTACATATTTACGATATTCCGTAATTGTTGTTGCTCCAATAATCTGGATTTCGCCACGTGCCATTGCCGGCTTCAAAATATTAGACGCATCAATAGCGCCTTCTGCACCACCTGCACCAATAATCGTATGCATTTCATCAATAAACAGTAATATATTTCCTGCCTGCATCACTTCTGCAATTACACGTTTGATGCGTTCCTCAAATTCACCACGATACTTCGAACCTGCAACCATTCCGGATAAATCAAGTGTCATCACGCGTTTTCCTGCTACAGAATCCGGTACCAGCCCAAGCTGAATGCGTTGTGCAAGCCCTTCCACAATAGCAGTCTTGCCTACACCCGGCTCACCAATCAAGCAAGGATTGTTTTTGCCTCTTCTACTCAAGATCTGAATGACACGCTGGATTTCATCTTCTCTTCCTATCACAGGATCTAACTTGTTCTGCGCTGCCATTTCTGTCAGATCTCTTGCATACTGTTCTAATGTCGCAGTCTCACTTCCACCACGTTTTCTTCTTTTATTGGCATTATTCTCACGATATGTAATGCCCTCTTTTCCCATTGCTGCTATAAGTTCTGTAAACAACTTCTGGGTCTCTACCGATAAAGATGTCAAAATACGTGCCCCAGCGGTATCTTGCATACGCACCAGTGCTAAAAGCAAATGCTCTGTTCCGATTTTGTCCATCCCACAAGATATTGCCTCCTGCTCTGCTTGCAACAATACCTGTTCTAACTTAGGGGTATTGCCGTCCCATTCTGCAACAGCAACACGCCCATTTGGCGAAATCAGTTCTTCAATCAGATCGATTAGATTTTGTTCTGTCACACCTAGTCTTTGCAGTACTTTCGCCGAAAGACTATCAGCCTGTCTCGTTAAACCTACTAATAAATGTTCTGTGCCGACATAATTATGCCCCAAACGTTTTGCCAGGCGTTTTGCATATGCTAAGGTTGCCTGCGCCTGTGTCGTCAACTCCATCATTTTATAAAGCCTCCAAAATTATAAGTCATTCAAATCGAGAATATCTAATTGGGCATCTACATCTGCACCTTTATATCTGGTATTCTCTTTGCTTTGGAACGCTTCCGTTCCCTTAATATCACTATAAATCGGTTCCTGCGGTTCTTGTTTTCTTTTACGTCTATCTGTTTTTTCCTCTTGAACCACCGGAACTTCTTCCGATGATGATGTCTTTATCGTATCCTCTTTCTCAATGCGTGTTTCTTCTACAGGCACATGCTCTTCAGAAGTTCCCTCTTCCTCGTAATCCTCTTCCTCGTAATCCTCATCCTCGAGTACCTGCACCTGTCTATTGTGTTTCCACTTCGCGAACAAAGATGCCTTCTCTTCTTCTATATCATCTATCTCATCATCAGAAAAATCGTCCTCATCAGCTGCAGTCTCCGCTATATCCTCAAAGGACACACGCTTCTCTGTATCCGCCTGATTCTCCTTCTCATCATACGCGTCATCATCGGTATCTGCCCAGTCATCATCATCCATACGTTGTTTACGTGATAACAACAGATTGATAATGACTACCGCTAATACCACAATAACAAACAATAATATTGCAACAAGATAACGCTGTTTTTGCCATTTACCCAGATATTCATCTTTTCCGGTTGTTGTCACAGCATTATCGTCTTCTGTAGCACCTGCCGTATCCTGTGTCAATAATTGCTCATTTACCCTTTGGATACTTGCATCTGTCTTATCATATTGAAACCAGCCTTCTACGCCATCCTGATTGGTTCCATAAACAAAATAGAAATCTCCATCATCGCCATCTTTATATGCAGTAACAGTCTGTTCTCCCACCGTAAGTGTTGTCTCCGTAAATGAGTCGCGCAACAACGATTGTGGTGTTGCCAATACAACATATTTGTCTGCCGTACCTAACATAGCAAATGGTGTTACTGTATGGGATGCCTCATCATACTGATAAAACGCCCCGTCTCCTGCTATATTATCTGCTCTTTTTAAATAAAGAAGCGTAATGGTGCCATTTGATAATTCCTTATACGTATAGCCATCAATTTTCACTCCTGTACGTGAAAATCCTGTCGGTATCATATTCTCCGCATATCGCTCCGAAACAACATAGGCAACACCATCAATTTCAAACTGTCCCTCTGCCGTCTGGGTCTGATTCGTCGTATCTTGAGAAGATGGTTCTGTCGTCTCTGCAGCTGTCCCATTTACCTGTACGGACGCACTGCTTCCTGTAATTGTCGGTGATGAAACAATCAATCCCGAACTGCCTTGACTCAAACCGGTAAACTCCAGTGTTGCCGTTGTACCTTCAAATGTAATGGTATTTCCGTCCGTTGTATACGATGCAGAACTACCGGAGAATTTTAACACCTGATCATTATAACGTAAGCTGATGGTTCCTGACTCCGATGCTGTAACTGTCACGGATAGTGTATCACCCACTGCCACATTGGCTGAGCTCATGTGAATCGTCGTTGTTCCCTCAGCAAAACAAGGGAATGAAATTGTGCAAAGCATCAAAAGTGCTCCCACGAACATTCCTATGATTTTTTTATGTTTTCTATTCATAATGTCACCTCAATACATCTTTTCTTATAAGTAATCATCTACATAAGGAATTATAGAAAACAAAATCACTTCCGTCAACAATTTCTGCATAAGAGTATACCCCAAATTCCACCAGTCAATACAGAAAAGATTGTCACAAGAATCGTACTGTTACACTTTGATAAATCAATCTCCATCCATAATGCTACTGAAAAAATAATACTAATGGTCACTAGGAGTGCCACAAGCCCACACACAACGATCATCTCTCTGTCCAAACCTTTTTTCTTTGATTCCATATTCCTGTCCCTCCTTCTGCAAAACTCATTGCAATGCCTTTTCAGAAATCACAATGCTTTCGCCTCGTTAATTTTTCAATCTAGCTTTTTGATACCCATATCCTACCTTCTTCCATGTACCATTATCGTCCCATCTTGTTTTCCTACAGTATTTTCGTTATGATTACAGGCGATAATCAAATAATTGTTATAAAAGAATCAAAAAAATGGAGGGTTATTACTTATGAAAAATTGTATTGTCGCACAATCCGGTGGACCAACCGTTGCCATCAATGCCAGCCTTTCCGGCGTTATTGAAAAAGCTGCTGCCAGCGGTTCTTTTGATCATATTTACGGTTCACTTCACGGCATTCTTGGAATATTAAATAATGATATCATCTGCTTTGATGATAAATTAGAGGAAGAACATTTCCTTTCATCTTTAGCAATTACACCTGCTATGTATCTTGGTTCTTGCCGTTATAAATTACCCAAAATGCAGGATGACGAAGAAGTTTATGAAAAGATTTTCCAATTCTTTGAAAAACATGAAATCGTTAGCTTCTTTTATATTGGTGGTAATGATTCCATGGATACCGTTTTACAGCTGTCTACTTACGCAAAGCTGCACAACAAAGCCGTTACCATTATGGGCGTTCCAAAGACGATTGATAATGATCTGTGTTTAACGGATCACACCCCTGGATTTGGTTCTGCAGCAAAATATATTGCAACTACCATGCTAGAAATTGCTTATGATACATCCATTTATCCTTTGCAAAGCGTTACCATCGTTGAAATTATGGGAAGAGATGCCGGCTGGTTAACCGGTGCAGCTTCTTTAGCAACCACTTCCTATGGTCTTGGACCGGATTTTATTTATTTACCGGAAGCTGCCTTTGACACAGAACAATTTTTATCAGACATACAAACACGTATGGAAGAAAAGCCGAATATCTTAGTTGCTATTTCCGAGGGAATCCGCGACAAAGAGGGCAATTATATCAGTGCTTCCTCTAAAACAGTAGATTCTTTTGGTCACAGTCAATTAAGTGGCGCCGGTAAGACATTAGAAAACCTTGTTTCCCATCGATTAGGCGTTAAAGTTCGTTCCATCGAACTTAATTTACCACAAAGATGCGCTGCACATTTAGCATCCCAAACAGACATTGAGGAATCAAAAGAACTTGGCCGTACTGCTGTTGCATATGCTTTAGAAGGTGCAAGCGGATATATGAGTATCATAAAAAGAACCTCCGATGCCCCATATACAACCACCTATGACATTGCAGACATTCGAGAAATTGCAAATGAAGTCAAAGCTGTTCCACGCGATTTTATCAATGAAGCCGGAAACAATGTTACAGAAAAAATGACATCCTATCTGCGTCCATTGATTGCCGGTCAGACTCAAATTACATATCAAGATGGTATGCCTGTATATCTTCCTTTGCAGCATCTCTATCCAAAAACAGTAAAATAAAATTTGTATAAGATACAAAAAACCTCTTTGTTCCGGGTCATATGCGTTAACATATGATCCTCATGAACAAAGAGGTTTTTTTAAATATGAAATCTTCTTTTCATCTCATTTACTGCTGTTCTTCCGCCTAAAATCATAGATCCTAAGAACATAAACAACGTTACAAAAAATGCAATATCGGATACCAGTGGATGCGTCACAATTCCCATACGAACTAACATCAATGGAACAATGCCAATCAACACCATAGCCACTTGCAAAATCAAATAACTCTGCCAGTTTCTCCGGTTGATCATCATCAGTATTGCCAGTGCAATATCCATTGCAATAATTCCCGATGGCAATACATAAGAAACAGACCAGCCGGAAAATCCCAGTAACGTATCAATCACAATAACTAAAAGCACAGCTCCTGCCACACCCGATATAATACGAATGCGATACCCTGCATTATCCTTGATAATGACATAGCCAAGCCAGAGCAAATATGCAAGTGTACAGGCAACGATTTCACCCCAGCGCAATGTCGGCGTCAGCCAAACGTTTAACGCTATGCTCACACTCGCAATAATAATAAACAGAAAGCAAAACAAGCGATACAAAAAAGATATTTTTCGCACGTTTGAAACCACATCCGGATAGGTATGGCCTTCTGCCTTGCTTCCATCCAAAATGCCACTGCACAGTGGACATTTCACTGCATCATCTACAATTTCAATTCCACAATACTTACATTTACTCATAATATACTCCATTCGTCTCAATTTTTACATCTACGTCATCTTTTGCAATCTGCCGGAACACACGCCTTTGAATTGCTGTATCCTGCCATGCTGACGTATACGTATAAACCAGTGTATCCTTGTAAGATGTAATGGTTGCTTTCAATTGCTGTCCTTTTGAAAATGACAGGAATGAATGGAACATCTGAATATATGGTTCGTATGCTTCTTCTACTTTTATATTCCCGATATTGGTCACAGTTGTTGTATTTGCCAGTGCTGATTGTGTATAAACAATACGCATTGCCATATTTTTTAAGAACAGCGGCACCGCTCTTGCTACCACCATCTGTTCATTTGAAACATTGTAAGAAAAGATCTTTTCAAGATGTTCTTTGTTGATCTGCTCTTTCAGAGAATCTCTCGTAAGCTCCACAATTTCTGCAAAGGTATAGTCGTCTTTTTCCGGCGCAAACTCTGCCGAAACCATTACAAAGAAATTCTTTGTTGTAATAGAATCAAAATATGGTCGAAGATTTACCGGAACTGCAACACGGATTGGTCTGTCCTTTGTGATGTGACGATAGTATTCCTGATATGCTGCCCAGATAAATGTAGCAACCAGGTATTCATTGATACTCACGCCATAATCATGACATACCTTTTTTAACTGCTTGATTGGCAAATAGCCATGAATAACGCCAAAGCCATCATAAGCCAGTTTCTCTCCCTTAATCAAAAAGGCTCTTTTTGATTTATATACACTCTTTGACTTTTTCTTATAATTTTTTAGGAAAGAATCTTCTCTGTTCAAAGATGTATCTGCACTGAGTTCATCACCATATTTTTCCCGCAACTTGGGATGTGCCAAACGCAGATACTGATAAGTCAATTCCCGCAGAAAATTGATTCCGCCCATACCATCCGTAAGTACATGAAAAACTTCTAAGTTGATACGATTCTTGTAATAAGAAACGCGGAACATATAACTATTATTCTTGGACTGATGAATCAATCTGCACGGATATGTGTGTTCTTCATGAACGCGTGGTGCCTTCTTTCCATTTTCCTCAAAATAATACCAAAAAATACCACTACGTAAACGTAAATTAAATCCCGGCATCTTTGGAAGTACAATATCTAATGCTTCCTGCAATAAAGCCTCGTCAATTTCTTCCTTAAGCACGCAGCTGATCCGATACGTATTGGTCATATTCTCCCCCGCAATGACCGGGAAAAGATTTGCTGTATTGTCTAATTTATCCCATCGAATATATTTTCTTGCCATAAATACCCCTTTTCTACCTCTCCTATTGTGGTCGATATTGTCACATTAGTCAACCCACTTTTTGTCTTTCTCAGATATGCTTCCGTACCCCCTATTTTTTCTTTTTCATTGGTGCGTCAGAACACGCTCTGCGAGTTCCATCAGCTGATTAGTGATTGCCATAAAAAAACGACCCTTTCCTACATTGAAGAAAGAGCCGTTTTTTTGCTACGCAGAGCTTATATGTTTATATCTTATAAGAAGATATATTTGAGTACAAAGAGTACTGCAAGTACATACATAAGTGGATGTACCTTCTTAGCCTTACCAACAACTACGTTGATTACAACATAAGAAATAACTCCAACAGCAATACCTTCTGAGATGCTGTAAAGAAGTGGCATTGCAATCATGCAAAGATATGCTGGAACAGATTCTGCAGGATCGTTAAAGTCAATGTCAACAACTGCTGAAACCATAAGGAATCCTACGAAAATCAATGCTGGAGCTGTAGCAAATCCTGGAATTGTTGTAAACAATGGAGCAAAGATGATTGCTAATAAGAATAACAATCCTGTTACAACAGAAGAAAGTCCAGTTCTTGCACCTTCTGATACACCTGAAGAACTTTCAACAAATGTTGTTGTTGTAGATGTACCAAGGATAGCACCTGCACTTGTTGCAATTGCATCTGCTAAAAGTGCTGGCTTAATTCTTTCCAATTTACCATTTTCATCTAACATGTCAGCCTTGTTAGCAACACCAATCAATGTTCCAATGGTATCAAACATATCTACGAACAAGAATGCAAAGATGATGACAACAAAGTCTAATGCATTAACCTGACCCATGTCTGCCTTGAAGCACTGACCAAATGTCTGTCCCAAAGCACTAAAGTCAAAGCTGATCCACTGTGCAGGAATTAATGAGTAGAATCCTGCCTCTACATCAACGGTATAAAGACCGGTTACCTGGCAAATAATACCAAGAATCCATGTAACGAAGATACCAATCAAAAAGCTTCCCTTTACATTCTTAATATGAAGAATAGAAATCAGAATCAATCCAATCACACAAAGAAGTGCGCAGATACCTACGGTATGGAAATTCTCTGTGAAGTTTACAACTGTAACAAGTGTAGAATCACTATTTACAACGATATATCCATTCTGCAAACCGATAAATGCAACGAAAAGACCGATACCAACAGATACGCCCTTTTTCAACTGCATTGGAATTGCATTAAAGATTGCTTCACGTACATTTGTAAGTGAAAGTACAATAAAGATGATACCTTCCACAAATACTGCCATCAATGCGATTTTCCAATCGTATCCCATGGTTCCACATACTGTGTATGCAAAATAAGCATTTAATCCAAGTCCTGGGGCAAGTGCAAATGGATAATTTGCAAGAAGTGCCATACAAAGAGTTCCGATAAATGCTGCAAGCGCAGTTGCCATCACGATTGCCTGAGAATCCATTCCTGATGCAGAAAGGATGGATGGGTTAACTGCAAGGATGTAAGCCATTGTCATAAAAGTAGTAAGACCACCAATGACTTCTGTCTTCACATCAGTGTTGTTCTCTTTCAGTTTGAACATTTTTTCTAACATGTGTTCCTCCTAGATTATATATGTTTATCACATAAATTTTTGAGCAGGTATTTTTGCGTTCTGCTCACTTATAACGTGTAGATTATACTTGAAAAAATAGTCATATTCAAGGAATAAAAAACTTTTTCTATACGACATTTTCATACTTTTGTATATCACTCCCGTCTTACATTAGGGCTTCTTATATTACCTATCACTACACCTTATAATTGTCGCTTTTTCCAAGTTTACCAGATTCCTTATTTCTCCTTTTTAAAGCGCAGTAGCACCTTGCCACAAAGTTTCTCGCGTGCTATACTTATGAGCATGTATGTAATAATATTTTTGAACATTTTTTGTTCCTTACATATATTCACAAGATAACCACACATAGGAAGGACTTACATTATGAAAATAGGATTTGATAATGACAAATATCTGCACATGCAGTCAGAACACATCAAAGAGCGTATCAACCATTTCGGAGATAAATTATATCTGGAATTTGGTGGAAAATTATACGACGATTATCATGCTGCCCGCGTTTTACCGGGCTTTATGCCGGACTCCAAATTACGCATGCTTTTACAATTAAAAGATCAGGCGGAAATCGTAATCGCAATTTCTGCCAATGCCATTGCATCTAACAAAATGCGTGGTGATCTCGGCATTACTTACGACGAGGATGTTCTTCGTCTGATGGAAGTATTCCGCAGTTTTGGGTTGTATGTCGGCAGTGTTGCCATCACACAATATTCTGGAGAAGCTGCAGCAGACGAATTTCGCCGCCATTTAGATTCTATTGGCGTTCCTTCTTATATCCTGCATAAGATTGACGGCTATCCAAGTAATATTGAACACATTGTAAGTGATGAAGGTTATGGAAAAAATGACTATATTAAAACCTCCCGCCCTCTCGTTGTTGTAACTGCACCTGGCCCTGGAAGCGGCAAGATGGCTACCTGTCTTTCACAGTTGTACCATGAACATAAACGCGGCGTTTCCGCAGGATATGCTAAATTCGAGACATTCCCTGTATGGAATCTTCCTCTGAAGCATCCGGTCAATCTCGCATACGAGGCAGCCACAGCTGACTTAAATGATGTCAATATGATCGATCCTTTCCATTTAGAGGCATATGGTGAAACCACCATTAACTATAACCGCGACGTTGAGATTTATCCTGTTTTAAAGGCGATGTTTGAACGTATTTATGGCACATGCAACTACATGTCTCCAACCGATATGGGTGTCAACATGGTAGGCAACTGTATTTGCGATGATGATGTATGTCGCGAAGCAGGAAAAGCAGAAATCATCCGTCGTTATTATACGGAAATCTGCAACATCAAAAAGGGACATGGCTCAAAAGATGCCCTCTACAAGATAGAATTGCTGATGAAGCAGGCAGACATTTCTCCAGCAGATCGCCACGTTGCTGTCACTGCACTTCAGGTGGCAAATGAAACGCACAAGCCTGCTGTTGCCATCGAGCTTGATAACGGAACCATTATTGATGGAAAGACATCTGATTTGCTTAGCGCTCCTGCCGCTGCTCTTTTAAATGTTTTAAAAGAATTAGCCGGTATTGATCATGAAAAATTATTGATTTCTCCAGAAGCCTTACAGCCAATCAGCCAGTTAAAGAAAAATTACTTAGGAAGTGATGATGCCAGCCTTCATAGTGATGAAGTTTTGGTGGCACTCTCAATCAGTTCCAAAACAGATGCCAATGCCAAGGCAGCATTTGATCAGCTGCCAAATCTAAAGACATTAAACGTACACTCTTCTGTTATGTTAGATGAAGTTGATGAACAGATCTTTAGAAAACTTGGTATGTATCTGACTTGCGAACCAAAAAGCACAGGTAAACTAAGATAAATCATATTTACAAAAAGCGGAGCGATTCCAAAAAGAACGCTCCGCTTTTTTATGCTTTATATTCTATTTTGTCAGACTTGCTTTGATGAATTCTGTAAAAAGTGGATGTGGTTTATTTGGGCGGCTCTTGAATTCCGGATGGAATTGCACCCCAACATGAAATCTGTTGTCCGACACTTCTACAGCCTCAACAATGGCATCATCCGGCGAAGTTCCACTGATGGTCAATCCTTTTTCCTGCATCAGATCACGATACGCATTGTTAAACTCAAAACGATGTCTATGACGCTCATCAATATGTTCTTTCTGATAAGCCCGTGCTAACGTTGTGCCTTCTTTTATCTTGCAAGGATAACTTCCCAGGCGCATTGTTCCACCTTTTCTTAATACCGCCATCTGTTCTTCCATCAAATCAATCACAAGATGTTCTCCTCCCGGATGGAATTCCCCGGAATCTGCATCTGTAAGACCACATACATTTCTTGCAAATTCAATGGCTGCCACCTGCATGCCAAGACAAATACCAAGATAAGGAATATCGTGTTCTCTCGCATATTGACATGCCAAAATTTTGCCTTCTACACCACGGTCTCCAAAACCGCCCGGTACTAAAATACCATCTAAATCTGCTAATGTATCACCCACATTTTCTTTTGTAATCTGTTCACTGTCTATCCATGCAATTTCTACATGTGCGTCATTGGCATAGCCACCGTGCAATAGCGCTTCACGTACGGACAAATAGGCATCATGCAATGCCACATATTTACCGACAATAGCAATCTTTGTTGTCTTTTTCAGATGATGAATCGTATCCACCATCTCCTTCCAATCGGAAAGATCGAGCGGTACATCTTTCAGCTGCAAACGACGACACACGACAGAATCTAATCCATAGGCATGCAGCATAAGTGGTGCCTCATATAAGCAGTCCATCGTATCGTTTTCAATCACACAATCTTTTGGCACATTACAAAATAGTGATATTTTATCTTTGATGCTCTGCTCTAACGGACGATCCACGCGGCACACAATAATGTCCGGTGCTATTCCTAATGACTGCAGCTCCTTAACCGAATGCTGTGTCGGCTTTGATTTGTGTTCATTTGAACCGGACAACCATGGTACAAGCGTAACATGAATAAAACAGCAGTTTTCCCGTCCACGTTCCAATGAAACCTGACGAATTGCTTCTAAAAATGGCTGACTTTCAATATCACCTGTCGTACCACCAATCTCTGTAATCAATACATCTGCATCTGAACTCTCCGCTCCCATATAGATAAAGCGTTTGATTTCTTCTGTGATATGTGGAATTACCTGTACGGTTTGTCCCAGATATTCCCCTTTTCTTTCGCGGTTTAAAACATTCCAATATACTTTTCCACTTGTTAAATTTGAGTATTTATTCAGATTCTCATCGATAAAACGCTCATAATGTCCCAAATCCAAGTCTGTCTCCGCGCCATCATCTGTAACAAACACTTCCCCATGCTGATATGGACTCATGGTACCGGGATCCACATTCATATAGGGATCCAATTTTTGCGATGCCACTTTATATCCACGCATTTTCAGCAGACGTCCCAACGACGCTGCCGTAATTCCTTTTCCTAATCCAGATACTACACCACCTGTAACAAACACATGCTTTGTCATACAATCACCTTCCTCTTTTAACCATACGTATGCACAATATCTTTTGCAATTTCCAGCCGACTCAACCGCTTATCCATCGCCTGTCTTTCGATATATTTATGCGCATCTTCTTCTGACATACCACAGTACGAAATCAAAAGACATTTCGCACGTGATACTGTTTTTAAACCATCTAATTTTTGTTGCAATTTTGCATTTTCTTTCTGTGCCATTGTAATACGCCTTTGCGCAACGCGGGCCAATTTTATAGCACTCCAGAACAATTGCCTGCTGATTGGTTTACTGACGGTAATCACACCATAATCTTCCACACAATCTGCAATTGCGTCGCATTGTTCTGCCTTTACAAACAGGATTACCTGACAGATATTCTTTTCCGCAATATCTATGGACAATTGTTCACCGGATTCCTTTCGAAGCGGAGCATTGATCAAACACAAATCAAAATCCGTATCAACAAGCATTCTCCTTGCTTCTTCTCCATTTTCCACAACAAGGATATCCTCGTATCCGTTTTGTGTCAGGAAATCGCGAAAGAACTCTGTGCCTTTTGGCGCATCACACACAATCAAAACTTTGTTCATCCGCGCATCCTCCCTTCATAAAAATGAATGTTTACATATTCTCTATCACTTCTATGAAACGATTCGCGATATCCTTGCATGGACCCTTTTGAATAAAGTCACTCTTTTTCGCACACTCCACGGCTTCTGTCAAAGATAATGGCAGTTTATCGAATCCTGCTTTTTCCTCATCTTTTACCAATCTGCTGCTCTTATCTACTGGTGGCGGCAATGTTTCTTTTGCGCGCACGCCCGCAAGCCCCGCCTGAATCACAATGGCAAATGCCAGATATGGATTGATACCGGAATCCGGTGAGCGCAATACAAAACAGGTTCGTTTTCCCTGCACAATCGGAACACGCAGCAGACGCGACCGATTCTGGGCAGACCACGTGATGTATTTTGGTGCTTCATTTTCTCCAAAGCGCTCATAGGATTGCTTCTGTGTATTTAAAAACAAGGTAATATCGCGCATGCGGTGAAACACGCCTGCCATAAAATGCTCTGTAAATGCCGGATCTGTCTCTTCCGTATTTTTTCCATTTTTCCAGGTAGAAATCTTCATATGTAACCCATTTCCACTCTTACCCTTAATAGGTTTTGGATCAAAGGATGCAAAAACACCATTTCTCGTCGAAATCGCACTTACCACATTTTTATAGGTGATGTAATTATCAGCTGTGCCAAGTGCGTCCGAAGAACGAAAATCAATCTCATTTTGCCCCGGACCGGATTCATGATGCGAAGATTCCGGTTGAATTCCCATCTCTTCTAGCGTCAGACAGATTTCACGACGGATGTTTTCTCCCCGGTCTAATGGCGCAATATCCAAATATCCCCCTTCATCCCACGGAATATCCGTTGGTCTTCCCTCATCATCCGTTTTGAACAGATAAAATTCACTGCGAAGTCCCATACGACAAGAAAATCCCAAATCGGCACACTCCTGTAATGTATCCTTCAAAAATTTTCTGGCATCATACGGAAATGGCGTGCCATCCGGTAACACAACATCGCAATAAAAGCGGATTACACGCCCTTGCTGCGGTCTCCACGGTAAAACATTTAAGGTATCCGGAACTGGTTTTAAATATAAATCCTGGTACACCGGATCGTCATACCCGAGTATCAAAAACGAATCAAAATTAATACCTATGGTAAAAGCCGTACGCAATTCCTCTGGCATAATTGATATATTTTTCTGATTTCCAAAAATATCACAAAATGCCAATCGTATGAATTTGACATCATTTTCTTCCACAAATTCCATCACTTCATCCATTGTTTCATCTGCCATAGCAACCTCCATTCCCAATAGAAAAGCGCTCGAAGGGGGCAAAAGTCCATAAGACCCATGCCCTACTTCGAACGCCATTGTTCGCTTAACAGTAATACTTTACTACATCATGTTTTCTTTGTAAAGATTCTATTTTTATTCTTCTGCATTTATAATATTTATCAATTGGTTATTCATTTCATCATAGGAATCCCAATATTCCTTTTTTACATGAATACCTGTAAAGCCAAATAATTCTCGTATCATCTGCATGATTTTCTGTGGTTTAAAACCTGTTTTCTTCTCTATAGCTTCTTCCGTTACAGAAATTATATCATGAGCCGCATCATTACGAATACGTTCCTCAACTGTGCGCAGATCACTAACAAGATTCTTAATCTTTAAGTTATCAGAAAATGCGTCAACCAAATACATTAAATGAACCGAATATATTTCTCTTCCCTTAAAGTCGCCTCCAAATGCATTATCAAGTTCCTGTTGCACTGTTGTATTCTCTAATTTATTTTTTGACCATACTCTGATGTAATCCCTTCCGCGACGCTTTGTTTCACAATAATCATTTATGTTAATTCCACATTGTTTCTTTAAAACCAGTTCGTATAAATCTACCAATACCGGAGTAATAGAGCGTATAAAATCCGCATATTCTCCTCGTTTTAACTTAATATCCATGCACAAAACATATTCAAAAAGCTTGCGATCTGATGATGTTTTGACTGGAATACAATCAAATCCTGTTTCGTTTCTTATTTTATCAACTTTTTCCAAATCTAACAGCATTCTTTTTGTTGCCATTTCCAACAACTTACGATATCTGTTTGTATCTTCATTTTTCAGGGTATCAGCTACTGCAAGCGCCGCTCTATAATCATACGCTTTAATATGCTTTTTAATTATTTCTTCTTTTTTAAGTTTTTCCAAACTTGGACATGTCACTTCCTTGCAACGATTCTTAGCATCAGGCATATTATCTTGATTTAATTCCCACAGCACTTCAACATCATATCCTTCATGTCTATGTTCATTGATTTTTCTTTCTGGTGTCGATACCTGAATTAAAGTTGCTGGGAACTCGGCTAATACTTGTAGTACCAATAAACCACTCTTCATTGCTGGAGTACCGGAAGAAATATTTATAAGCAATCTATCATCTTCCCCCATTGTTGCATATATATTATGTATCAAATTCCTAAAATCTTCATAGTAATAATCAAATTCGTGAACTTTTGTCAATTCATCCCTTTCTATTACTTCATACTCCATCTCATGTTCTATTACATCACTCAACTTTTGCAAACAATATAAATACCTATTATCTTGTTTTTGATATGCAAGCATTTCCTTAGACATATAAAGTATCACTTGATCCGGTTTATAATACCTACATATATGCAATATAGCACCTTCATAATAATTCGTCGCTGAAATCGGATCTGTTCCCCCTACAGGTGTAAATAAAATTGTTTTCCCCATTACAAAGCTCCCTTTCAAATAATTACAACTTCTTCATCCTCAATCTTATGTCCTATGCCAAATAAACTCACTTCTCCATGTCCTCTGATTTTGTATACTCGTACACTATCTGTCGCATCATCTATCATCTTTGGTATCATTTTAATCATATCACGATATAGACTCTCTGTTATCATAGCCTCAAATGCAGATTTTTGTACACGAAAACCATATCCGTTAAGTTTTTTTGCAAATGCAGTCCTTCGCTTATTATTAACTATATCATAAATAATAAGAACATATATCTTTTTTGTGTTATAAGTTTCTTCCGTATTCCAAAAATAATTTTCCATAGATTTTCCCCTACCTAATTATAACCGGATGATATTCATGCACATCCTCCATTTCTATCGCTTTCACAAACTGATTGATTTGTAAATCCATTGCTCTTCGAAAACTCACGCTATAATCTACATAAGATAAATATCTATTTTCTGTACGAAATTTCATTTCTAGTTTCTGAATATATTTTTTAAAAGCATTTTTCTCTAAAAACACCCCCGGTTGTTCTACTCCACTATAAAAATCACCAACCAATAACTCATGACCATTTAACATACTAAAAGCAACTGAATCAATCAAGACTGCTCGCCACTCCTCCATCAAATCACTTGCAAGCGTTGGATGTTTTTCATGATCACTATGCATAACGCCAAAATAAGGATTTAAGCCTTTACCCTCTATTTTTCCATAAAACTCATTCAAAATAATAGAATATCCCAAACTAATCAAAGAATTAAATGGATCTTGTGGTGGTCTACGACTTCTTCTCGCAAATGCAAATTCTGGCTCAATCATTCTTCCTAGTTCACGAAAGTATATTTTAGCAGCTGTACCTTCATATCCCATAATTTGTTCTATTCCTTTAGCATACTCCAATTTTTTATACATGTTTTGCATTTCAATAATTGGACGTTCCACGTTTATTCCTCTATATCTAGCATAACGACGCAATACTACAATTTGATTACGAATCTTGGCATTGATGATTATTTTTGAAAACTCTTTGCGAAATTCTTGATTTTTTGTCACTTCAGCCTGTTTTCTCTGTCTTTGCACATTTACATGATTTGTCGAAATCAAGCGCCCATAATATGCACCATTTGTAGAATAATACAAAATATTAATTCCATGTTTTAAACATTCTTCTACACATTGTGTTGTGATTTGTACTTTTCCAAAAACTTCAATCACCTCTAACGTTTCCGCTGGTATGCTTTTAATCATACCATCACGGTATGTCACTTAAAATCGATTTTCTACTATTCCTATCGTTGCCCCTTGCTCACAAACATATAAATATCCCATTTTCTCCCCCTTTCGTTTTATTATTTCTTCTCCATTTGAATTACAGAATGCTATAAATTCTAAGCACTATTTATCGTCCCCTTCTCCAGGGTGTTACTTATCTATGTAATAAAGGTTATCGTAATGCTGGTAATGATAATGCAGGGTTTTCGTCCCCTTATCGGGGTATTACTTATCTATGCGTTTTGGAACCCTATGAAATGTATGACTTCTCAGTTTTCGTCCCTTTCTCCGGGATATTACTTATCTATAAGATTTTTGCAGAAGCTGTTGCGACAAGCCATACGTTTTCGTCCCCTTCTCCGGGGTGTTACTTATCTATAATAATCATGAGCGAGCAAGTCACCGTAAGAGTGTTCGGGTTTTCGTCCCCTTCTCCGGGGTATTACTTATCTATTTGTTTTTCTGCGATAGATGTTCGTATAAAATCCTCTGTTTTCGTCCCCTTCTCGGGGTGTTACTTATCTATAATGATGTTGTCAGCAATCGGGCTTAAGGAGCGTGAGTCTTTTCGTCCCCTTATCCGGGGTGTTACTTATCTATTGTGTTTCTATAATGGCGCAGTGCAAGCGTTGGACTTTTCGTCCCCTTCTCGGGGGTGTTACTTATCTATTGGAATACACAATTAAATGGTGCTAACTTAAAGTTTTCGTCCCCTTATCCGGGGTGTTACTTATCTATGAGTGACAGATGAAGATGATGCAAATCTGTATCGTGTTTTCGTCCCCTTCTCGGGGATGTTACTTATCTATGATGATGATTATATTTTTGAATCGCTAGGCATAGAGTTTTCGTCCCCTTCTCGGGGGTGTTACTTATCTATATTATCACGGATTTATTTTACAAAAGGGGTTTTGGTATGTTTTCGTCCCCTTCTCGGGGGTGTTACTTATCTATTGAATGTTCTATTCCTTCGGATGTACAAAACATGCTTAGTTTTCGTCCCCTTCTCCGGGGTGTTACCTATCTATACAAGCATGACGGAGCATGACATAAAAAAGCATATGTTTTCGTCCCCTTCTCCGAGGTATTACTTATCTATGAATAGGGACAGACAGCAACAACATAGTATTTGTTTTCGTCCCCTTCTCGGGGTGTTACTTATCTATTTGAATGGGCGTCTAACGTATGGGCTTTTTGGGAAGTGTTTTCGTCCCCTTCTCGGGGTGTTACTTATCTATATTATCCAAAATATTCTATCGTAAGAGTAGGATTCGTGTTTTCGTCCCCTTCTCGGGGGTGTTACTTATCTATGGAAAACTTGGAGAGTTTACAGATAAATATCTCAAGGTTTTCGTCCCCTTCTCCGGGGTGTTACTTATCTATGGTCAATATCCAATGTCCGATAATGCAAACTATCTATGTTTTCGTCCCCTTCTCGGGGGTGTTACTTATCTATGAAGTGATAGCGACGTTTCATTTATGCAATGAGTGTTTTCGTCCCCTTCTCCGGGGTATTACTTATCTATCAGAAAAACACAGGACGACAAAAAGAGCAAGGTCGTGTTTTCGTCCCCTTCTCCGGGGTATTACTTATCTATCCTGTCCTTGGGATCCCTTGTAAATACTGGTCTCCCATTGCAGATTGCGGTGCATGTCACAATCTGCAATGAATACATTCCTTTTCTTTCATAAAACAGGTTACTATCCTAGTATTTCTCCATATCGCGCACAAATATCTTTTATACTTCTTCATATGATATTTTGCCTATTCCCATATCGAATAACGTACCATGATATAACGTACATTTGCACACGTGTGGTGCAATATTTAGCTTTACATCCTTCTCATGTTTATGAACATGATAATTTGGTCCTAATGTAACCTGAAACACTTTATCAATTACAGGAACTGCCTCATCCTCAAATAACGCATACAGAATTGTTTTCGACACAAATCCACAGCCCCCTCCAAGAAACACTGCATAGTCCTCCACAACCTTTCTTTGAAAACGGTCGTAAAAATATTGATTACTTAACCCTTGAAATAGATCTATTGCATCCATAATATCATCTATATCATATGGACATAATGTCGTATCTATTGTCAAATCTACAATAATCTGTGTCCCTGGCATTAACGTTTCTCTTAAAATAGGTAACGGTTTTCTTTTACCATCTAATGTCAAATCTATTTTTTGACTCAATGTCAAATGGTCCAAGGGAATTGGTAAACTATCCCCTACATAAAGCCCTGCAAGACAATCATTAACAGCATTTTTTGCTTTCTTCTCATCTCTATTCAATGTGTGAAACGCATGCATTTCCATTTGTTTCATTTCTTCTTGTAGATACTGTGTCCTTTTTTTCTTCACTTGAGCGTTATTCTTTATCTGTTGCTTATCGTTCTCATATTTATTTGTATGTTCTAACAGTTCCTTGATTAAAATAACAGTTCGAAGCATTCCTTTTATACTACTTCCAGGAACGTATGCGAATCCATATGCATCCTTCACAAAGGCATCAATATCCTTAGGGCGGCAGTTCCTATCTGTAAAAGCATCTCCTGCATCCATCTCATATCTCGCCCATTTCTTATAATCATTTTCTTTAAACTTATGCTGTGCCAGCCACTGTGATAATGTCATCTGTTTATTACGGCTATCCATCATAAACGCTTCATATTCCTTGGCTAATTTCTTATTCGCAAGGTCTTCATACATTTTCTGTATATCTGGAACAATAACATGATGATTCCATGGCATATAGATATATTCTTTTTTCCCAAGTTTTTCTCCACCACCAATATAAATAGGAGACACTGCATCAATAATCACTTTATATTTTTTTAGATATCCCTGCATATATTATACCCCCAAAAACATTGCCTTTGCATATCGATATATTGGATACTGCCCTTTAGAAACATCGTATATATCTCCTTGAAATTGTTTCTTAAAACAAGAACCTGCAGAAAAAATATATAAATCTTTCTTTTTCTGCCAATCCTTTTCTTCTTCCACTTGCATTCCAATCGGAGCCACAGCAAACCCTGATCTTTTTTCTAATAAATACGTTGCATCTTCTAGTGCATCTTCTAGTTCACTATCCTGTGGTAATGCACCAGTTATCAAAATATTTATCTCACTTTTATTTTGTAATAGCCTTTCTAATTCCGTCGATTTTTTTGCTTTGATAAAGGTAAATTTTCCTAAACCACTTGCCCTTTTTCCGCCAATTCCTACATATGAAACTGCTTCCATCAGCTCTTCAAACAAACATATTTCTGTTTCTTTTTCATAACCCACAATCACATACAAACCATTGCCATTCCTATAATAAAATTCCCCAACACGGTACGGTTTTGAATCATTTTCATCAGTACGAACCTGAACCATATTTCTTTGCTTTTCGAAGCCATATCCATCCATTGGGTTATGAGAAATATCCATCTTACCTTGTAAAAAATTGTCTAATTCATCCACCGAAATATACTTTAGCTTTTTATACGCTTTTTTCTGTTCAGACGATCCTTTTCTATCATTTTGCACATAAACCATCGGCTTGGGTATCAGGTAGTTGTCTCCTACATAAGGCATGGCATCTGAAAAAACAATATCTCCGTTTTTGACCATCTCATAAAAGGCATCTGCTGTTCCCGCCTTTAAAGCTTCGATATATAATGCCGAAAAAAGTTGATCTGCATGAAATATATATGTAGTTTCATTTAATCGTCCTGTACCAAAATGTACCGCAGTTTGAAATTCCAATTTATAAATTACATATTTCATATATCTATCCTTCCAATATCTGTCGGCATTCCTCTATTACATTATCAGATACCTCTCCAATAACCACCGTAACATCTAGTTCATCAAAATGCACTCGTCCATATCCTCTAGATCCACTTCCGCCAAGATAGTCATATTCTAGTAACTGAAACCCTTCTTTTAGTAATTTGACATCCTTTACTATTTGTTCTGCATCTACTTCATCTGTCACTTCATAAATTAATTGCAATGGGAATTTGGCGCCACGTACAACGCGCTCAATTTGTCTAGGATTTGCTACAGCTGTTGCTCTAGAAATCGAGTTTTCAAACTTGACTTCTGTAGCAGTTGTAAGACCTGCATGCCTCAATTCATCAAAATTACTCAGAAACATATCTGTAAACAACACTCTGCTAGCTTTCTTATCTTTTGCGCTACCAAATAAATCTGTTAAACATTGTGCATCGTCATCCGGTGTTGCATTTTTTGCTGCAACAGACTCATTATACTGTTTTGCTAAAAGTGCTCTCATTTTTCCCTTCAAACTGCTTCCAGGTATCATAGGTTGATTTGTCCTACTATCCAATACCACCGGAGAATCCACCGCACCAATTGCTGAGAAAGCACTTGATCCGCCAATATGAAGTCCTGTCATTACTTCCATCATTCCACTTATTTCAATTTTTGCATACATAACTTTTCCTCCTACTCGTCTTTTCCACCATAAAACTTGCGATATGCCACTAACGCTTCCATATAGCGACTAAATAAAATATATTGCTTTCGACTATTTCCGATTTCATCTATATGCTCTAGAATTTTAGCTGCCAGAACCAAATCTTTCACTTTAGGTTCGCGCCCTGCCTCATATATAAATCGAATTTTCATATAGTTAATACGACCTACTATTTCTTTTGATAGTTCCTCTGTCTGGCATATCATTACATCATTATAAATTGATGCTGCCATAGCTAATAGATTACGAATTTTAGACGTCGTAACAAGGGGAATATCTCTTCCTCTCCTATCTTTTTTTTCTTTTAATTCTTTGATTGCTTTTTCAGCCAAATCCACATAATTATCCTCTGTTAATCGTTCCATTTTCTATGCTCCCTTCTCATCACTGCGATGCATATACACGTATAAATAGATTGCTGTTATTAATTCTTTTCTATCTTTTTTATCCTGACTCCACAAATACATTTTTTCTGAGAATTTTCGGTATAGTGCTTTTATCTCCGGATCACTTTTTTCATCTGGTTCCATACGAGACAGCAAATATACATACCGAGCAATATGAATCTTTTCATTTGCGTTACGCAACAATTCTGTAAGATGATATAAAAAAGCCATGCCATGCTGTTCATTATTACTAAAATAATCATCCAAAGCCTGCATTTTCTCACCAACTACTTTTTCTACGAATTCATCCCATGCATATGTATGTTCATTATTCCAAATTGTAATCGCATTTTTCCCGTCCACACATTTTGAGGCATCTTCTAATTCTTGTGTTTCTCGTGCAATCACGTTTACTGGATAAGAAGCGTCATATACGCCTATTCCACCAGATATCGTTAATGTTCCTAAAGTAAATTTTTCTAATGCCTGTCTCAAATCACAGAACACTGCAATCACTTCATTCCATGCCCCTGCGATAAATACATCATCACCTCCTGAATAAACGATTACAACATTTCTAGCTCCTGCTGAAGCAAACATATTTCCTGTTCCGTCTACTAACAACTGATTAATGTATCCTTTAAAAAACAACGACAATTGTCTTGACAATGTAGCTGTTCGCGATAAAGTAACATAATGTGTATCTTCTCCTCTTTTAAAACCAGATACAAATGTTGTTCCCAAATTATCAACATCCGCTCGTAACACCGCAATTTTTTTTATGCCACATGCCTTTTGCGCCATATCTTCAAATGTATTTGCATCTTGGGGAAAATAATCACCTACCCATAATTTATTGGATACATGTTTTCCTGTATAAAAATTATTTTTTGTGTAACTTCGTACATAAGAATCTGCCTGCATATGCTCTTTTAATTGTTCCATTGTTTCCACAACCAGATATTTTTCGCCTGGTAAAGGAAGCGCATCTACTTCATATTCCGTAAGAATTACAAAACAATCGTAATGCATTATTTTCGACCCCAGCTTTTCCAAGGTATTACAAATAGTACATTTCCCATCTTGCAATTTTGCAATCCTTTGGCAGATTTTACACTCTCTTTTCCCCTCATATGATTGATTATTTAGAAAATGGATTGTCTCTGCATCATAACGGTGTGCTTTCTTTTGTGACATCATTCTCGATATTTTCAAATACATTTCTTCATAACTTCCTTGCGGTACATTACGTAATGTATTCGGGCTTGCTTCAGCAAAGCCACACGCGATGTAAAGTTCAATGTCAAATGTTTTTCTTAACCACTCATTTATTTCTTTTTCATATGCTTCTACAATACGAGCCACTTCTGAAGTATTTGGCATTAATATATAGCAATGACCTCCACCTGAATATATCAAATTAGCTCGTGACACTGACACTCTTTCAAGTAATTCATCAATAATATGCTCCATCATAATTTCCAAATAGAAACTCCGAGCACGTAAGCCTTTCAATGCTCCTTCATCAACTACTGAATAAATAAATTTCTGAATTCCAGATATATCCATGGAATACAATAAAAACATCTCTTCTTCATACGATGCCTTAGCATTTTCAAATAATACATTTTTATAGTTAGTCTGCCCTTTTTCCGTTAAATACTGTTCTATACATGATGCTATTGCAGCAGTAACTTTTACATGATCAAATAATGATATATCTGCTAATTCTCTCTTTGATGTAGACGATGGAATATATGTCAAATTTGCTTCCATAACACTTAATAAAGAATTAACATATTCTTCAGTCAATGCGATTCCTCTTAAATTATCTGTAATATTTTGAATGACCGTATTATAAAATTGCTCATTCATGGCAACTTTGTTAGTTATAGGATAATTAATTCCATTTGCAGGATTCAAAACTTGCATCGCATAATGGCTATTCCCATCATTTTCCTTTAATATATTAAATACACTATCCAAAGGAATAGTTTTATCGAATCCATTTTCATGTTCACTTGCTTCTCTTCGATCTGTAAATGCAGCAACATTATCAGCAAAATATGTAACATATGCCAAATCGTTATCGCAAATATCAGCTTCTGCAAGATATTTTCCATGATGATATTTAACACAATGTAAAATATCTATATCTTTTATCTTTACATCATCTCTCAAATATTCCATACCACTAGCACTGTGATTTCGTCCATCTCCACTTCGATAAACCACTTTTCCAATGTCATGCAATAGGCTTCCTACGATTAGTTTTATTTGTCTGTCTGTCAGCATTTTTTTCTCCTTTCATCTATAATTTTTATTGCCCCCATCCCTAATGTTGTCTTAATACCTACTCCTGAAAATTCGCCAAACTGTATTAACATATTAGCAAAATTTGCCATCGTCTGTGTTCCACGCATTTTTATGGTAATCCTTCCCACAAAGGCAGGTATACGAACTCCTTCTAATGAAAAACTAACACTTTTTAAATCATAACGCGTAATCATTGCATGGTCACTTAATTGATTTAATGTTTCCTCGTCCAACATTTGATTTTCTCCAACGGCCGCATCATATTTGCTCATGAGGCTTTGAAAAATGCAGCGAATATTAGGATAAAATACATACTGTCCTTTTTGTTTAAATGCTGTTGGAGATACAAAATGAATTTGAATATATTTTGCACTATCTTCTTTATAAAATCGTCCCATCATTTCCTTTTCTGTAATACTCTTTATGTTTACAGGCTCAAGGAACACATTTATATGATGTTTCTTTAACTCAATCATTTTCGTTTCTTGTAGCGTTTTTTTTATTATAATTGAATTTGCTTCATCATTTAAACAAGAAACAATCCAATACCATTCTCCGTCTCTTCTTTCTAAATGTTGTGTATAGGGATGTAATTGAGATGTATGAAGATAATCCGCATATTCTACTGGCAATAGCTCCATCAATGCGCCATGAAATAAAGATGACATCTGAAATGACAATTCAGATGAACTTGTTAATTTGAATTCTATTGTTGTAAACATAGTCACTAATCCTTTCATACTCCCATTTCTTTATATCATACATCTTTTTCTGAAAATTGACATCATTTTTGTTTATTTTTCGAACAATCAAATATTTTTCCATTTCACACAAAAATTTTCAAAAAAAGCAGAGGCATTCTAAATAAAGAACACCTCTGCATAGAAATTCTATTTCAAAAATAATTCTGCAACAAATGTGACGATACAACAGGCTGTTGCCACCTCAAATAAGCCCCCATGAAACCATGCTACAAGAATGCCGCAAACAAGTGCGCACACACCTGCGACCGGGCTTTGTGTCGTTTCCACCATTGCCGGAAATGTCATGACCGCCAGAGTCACGTACGGTACATAGTATAGAAAAGATTTGATAAACGGACTCTTGATTTCCTGTCGCAATAAAATCATCGGAAGTACACGGATTGCATAACTTACCAGTGCCATCACAAGAATGTAAATATAGATATTATGACTCACGCTCCTTCGCCTCCTGTTCTTCCTGATGTGGGAATAAAAGTGCTGCCGCCCCCGCTATGGTAACGGTAAGAATGATGGTTCTTGTTCCACTTGATATCGCAGAGATTCCGGGTAATATACCGGACAGATAACTGCAGACAAAACAAAGGATAATCAACCCCAAAACAATGCGATCTTTTTTTGCAGGCGGAATGATAATTGCCAGAAACATGCCATAAAGGGCAACACTAAGGGCACTGACAATTCTTACTGGAAGAATACTGCCCGCCAGACATCCAAGCATGGTACCAAATGCCCATCCCGGCAGTGCTACCGTAATGATGCCATATGTATAATTCGGATTGAGATAGCCGGGTTGTGATACCGACAATGCAAAAATCTCATCTGTCACATCAAATGCAACAACCAGTCGATGACATATCGATGCCTCCGGCTTGATTTTCTGGCTTAAAGCGACACTCATCAAAAGATATCTCGCATTCGCAATAAAGGTCATAATCGCAACTTCCAAATAGGATGCCTGTACCATAATCAGTGAAAACGCTGCATACTCTCCCGCGGATGCATTATTAAGCATGCTTGCCAAAAAGCTTTCAAAGGGATCAAGACCCGCTTTTTTTGCAAGAATTCCAAGTGAAAAGGAAACAGCAAGGTATCCCATAGCAATCGGTATTCCATCCACCATTCCTTTTCGAAACATCGTTCGATTTACCTTAAGTCCAAAAGAATATTCTCTTTTTTGTGTTTGTTGTTTCATGTATTTTTCCTATCTTACTTTCCTGTGTTATTCCTTTTGTAAACGGGCTATGACAAAAAGTGTTGCAACCATACAGACAGCCTCCGTTACCGGAAATGCCATCCACACACCGGTGACACCCCAGATTCTCGATAAAACAAAAGCAAAAAATACAATAGCAACAACGCCTCTTGCAATGGCAATCAAAGCAGATTCTTTTCCTCTGCCTACCGCGCTCAGATACCCTGTTCCAATCAAATTTGTCGATGCAAATAAAAATCCCGCGAAATAAATACGCAATCCCACAATGGCATATTGTGCCAATTGTTCCGATGCTTCACTGTTAAAAATTGCTACAAACTGTTCTGTAAAAATAAACAGTATCACATATAAAATAACAGCAAATATGATGCCAACACGAAGTGCATAACGAATGATATAACGCATTTCCTCTTTTTGCATTCTGCCTCTGGCATCACTTGCAATCGGTTGTATTCCCTGTGAAATACCATTAAAGATTGCAACACCCACCAGTGCTAAGTTTGCAACAACTCCGTATGCAGCTACTGCCACATTTCCAACCAATGAAAGCAACAAGTAATTAAACACCATCGTTGTCACACCGGATGCAAATTCTCCGACAAACGCTGCAACACCTAGTCGGATGGACTTGAGCAAACGTTTGACGGATGGCATCTGCCACAAGAAATGAATATGGCTTTTCTTTGACAGAAAATGTGTCATACAAATGGAAATGCTGACAATCGGTGAAACCGCTGTCGCAAGTGCTGCGCCGACCATCCCCAAACCAAGAGGAAACATCAAAATATAGTCAAAAACAATATTAAAAAGACTGCTGACAAGCGTAGCACACATAGCTGTTTTCGGAGCGCCGTCATTTCTGACAAACGAAGTACACAGATAATTTGTCATAAAAAATGGTGCAAAGCAAAGAGCAATACGCATATAATCTGTACCTACAAATATAATACGTTCATCTGCCCCAAACAGGCGAAGCAGGTGATCCGGGCTTGTAATACCAATGAAAACAAACACCAGACTAAACAGCAAAATCCAAAAAAGGGCATTGGAAAAGTAAGCGTCTGCATCCTTTGCACCTGCGGCTCTTCCTATAGCAAATCGTGTTGCCGAACCGATTCCTATCATCGCTCCTATGGCAAACATCATATTATAGACCGGCAAAGCCAGATTTAATGCTGTAATTCCATCCGCTCCCTGCGCAAGCGATATAAAAAACGTATCTGCTAAAATGTAGCACGACATGCCAACCATTGCCAACACATTTGCCGATATATAATTCTTTAATTTATGATTCAGTTCTTTTGTACTTTGTATCATATTTTGATCTCCAGATATGACGTCGATATTTCTATGCATGAGATTTTAAATCTTCCTGCAATTGTCTGCGTATCTCTTCAAATACTTTTTGCGTTTGTATATTCTCCGATACAAATTCACACAACTTCCATAAATACCCCTGCTCAAAAGCCAGTTGTCTGCTCTTTTCATAGACAAGCTCGTAATATAAACTAATATGTCCTACGATATGATCTACCGGTGTCTTTTTCAGTGCACGAAGCACCGCATGGCGCTCATGAAATGCCTGCAATACTTCCGGTGTCACAGGCGCGTTTTTCAATTCTTCTGTAGTCGTGTTATAAATATCTTCCATAGGTGTTTCTAAATTCACGCGAAAAATATCAATTTTATCAGCATCACGCAATATATCACAAAACATCTTTTCCGTCTGATGCAATTCCTGTGGCAACCGATATGCACTGTGGTATTTCACTGCCTGATAGATTGCATCATCTCTTGACGTATCTTCTAACACTTCACGGATTCTTCCTGTTTTCTCATCATCACCAAACAAAATCTCTATACTAAGAAATGCATGATCAATCGAATCGGCATCGGAAAATGTATGGTATCGTCGGATCTGTTCAAATCTTCCCACATCATGTAGTAGTCCACACAGCCAAGCCGTCAGACAGGCATCATCATCCAGAGACAGGCTTTTTGCTATTTGTTCACACAATTCCGCCACATGATAGGTATGCACCGCCTTTAATGCAATCTTTGGATCCTGCATATCATAATTTGCCGTATATGAAGCAAACCACTCTTTTGCCTTTCTTTTGATTTCTTCGCTTTTCATTTCTTTTTCCATAAAACCACACCTTTTATGTATTTCTTGTTTCATTTTTTTCAAAACCTGTACTATCATAACAAAATCCTGCGCCAATGTAAATTGACGCAGGATTTTCTTCCGTTACATATGAAATTTTACATAAAATCTGATTTCACATCAAAATTTTGCACATATCTTATTCTACATCCTGAAGTGCTTCATAATCCTCTTCACCGGTACGAACCTTAACAACCTTAAGAACGTTATATACAAAAATCTTACCATCTCCGATATGTCCTGTGTAGAGTGCTTTCTTTGCAGCTTCAATCACGGTTGTTACAGGGATCTTGCTGACAATGATCTCAACCTTGATCTTAGGAAGCAATGTTGCATCCATCTCAACACCACGATAGTATTCGCCAGCACCTTTTTGTACGCCACAACCCATAACCTGAGTTACTGTCATACCTGTCACACCAAGATCATTCATTGCCTTCTTTAATGTATCAAACTTAGAAAGTTTTGCGATCACAACAATCTTATGCATACCTGTGTTGAAAATCGGTACACCATTGGCATCTAAATCATCTGCCTCTGCTACTACCGGTACAGCAGTATCTCTCTGAAGGTCAGATGCCTTATCATATTCGCCTTCACCAAGATCTGTATTTTCATTGACATCCATTGCCATAGAGGTATCTGTGATAGAAAATCCTGCATATGCACTTGGAAGACCATGTTCCATTGCATCAAGACCAACAATTTCTTCTTCCTCAGATACACGAAGACCAACGGTTTTCTTAATAACCATAAAGGTAATGGTAATCGTTACTGCTGTCCATGCACAAACAGATACAACACCAAGTAACTGTAAGCCTAACTGCTTAAAGCCACCGCCATAGAAAAGACCTACAACAGAATCATTTCCAGGTGCGCTTGTCGTAGAGAAAAGTCCAACTGCAATGGTTCCCCAGAGACCATTCATAAAATGAACAGCTACCGCTCCGACTGGATCATCTACACGAAGAACATAATCACAAAGCCATACACCAAAGACTACGAGTACACCGGAAACACATCCAATAATGATAGCACCAAGAGCATCTGTTGTATCACAAGGAGCTGTGATTGCAACCAGGCCTGCAAGAGATGCATTTAAGCACATAGATACATCTGGCTTTCCATACTTAATCCAGGTAAAAATCATACATACAACCGTTGCAACTGCAGGTGCAATCGTTGTTGTTACAAAAATAGATCCTAACTGTTCTACACTTGTTGCAGCTGCTCCGTTAAATCCGTACCAGCCAAGCCAAAGAATAAATACACCAAGTGCACCAAGTGGAATACTGTGTCCCGGAAATGCGTTAATCTTTACAATTTTTCCACTCTTGTCTTTTGTAAACTTTCCAATACGAGGTCCTAAGATAGCTGCACCAATTAATGCGGAAAGACCACCTACCATATGAATTGCACAAGAACCTGCAAAATCATGGAATCCTAACTGTGACAACCAGCCGCCGCCCCAGATCCAGTGTGCTTCAATCGGATAAATCAATGCGGAAATCACACCAGAGTAAATACAATAAGAAAGGAACTTTGTTCTTTCTGCCATTGCACCGGAAACAATCGTCGCCGTTGTTGCACAGAACACCAGGTTAAATACAAAATTTGACCAGTCAAAGCTACCATAAGCAGTGAAAATATCAAATCCCGGTTTACCAATCAGTCCTACCATATCTTCGCCCAACAAAAGGCTGAAACCAATCAAAATGAAAACGCAGGTACCAATACAGAAATCCATAAGGTTTTTCATAATGATATTTCCGGCATTCTTTGCTCTGGTAAATCCTGTCTCTACCATAGCAAATCCTGCCTGCATCCAAAATACTAATGCTGCGCCGATCAAGAACCAGACTCCAAAGGTCTGTGTACTGATGGCATCCATAATTTCCTGAGTCATAACTTTTTCCTCCTTTATTCAGGTATTAAAAAACGTGCACGTTCCGAGTCTTCGTCTCCGGATACGTGCACGCCATTGTGCATTTAATTTCTATTCGTTTATTATTTTACACTATAAAGTATTTCACCATATGTTGGATATGGCCAGATATCAGATGGAATCACTACCTCTAAAGCATCAATGATTTCACGTAATTGATTCATATCTGTGAAAATCACTTCACGATAATATTTTGCAATTGCAAGTGCTTCCTGTGTTTCGTCCACCTTTTCTACATCTGCTTCCAATTTTTCCAAACGATCTGTCAACTGTTCTGTCAACTCTGCCGCTTTTGTCAGCAATTTTTCTTCTGCCCTTACAGAAAGTGCTACATTGGTTGCCTGTTTTGCGTTGACAACCTCAGCTACTGTGTACTGGTACTCAAGCGCTGCTCCCATAATATCTTTCTTTGTCATAGAAATCAGCGTCATAGCCTCAATGTTAATGGTCTTATAGTAATTTTCCAATAAGATTTCATAGCGGGATTGAATCTCAGACTCTGTATAAACCTCGTTCTTCGTAAACAATGCAATTGTCTTATCCTGAATAAATACAGGAAGTGCATCTACCGTTGACTTCAGGTTTGAAAGTCCTCGTTTTTCTGCTTCTTCTACCCATTCTTCGCTATAGCCATTGCCATTAAAAATGATTCTCTTATGTGCTATAATTTCACGGCGCAACAGCTGATCCAATGCAGTGCAGAAATCATCTGCTTTTTCCAGTTCATCAGCAAATTCTGATAATGACTCTGCAACAATTGTATTTAAAATAACATTCGGTCCAGATATGGATGCTGTAGATCCTAAAGAACGGAACTCAAACTTATTGCCGGTGAAAGCAAATGGAGATGTTCTGTTTCTATCTGTTGTATCCTTTGGAATATGTGGTAATACGGTTGCACCAATGGACATCAGTGTCTTTTCTTTATCGTGATAATCAACTCCCTTTTCTATTGAGTCAATCACATGTGTCAATTCATCGCCTAAGAAAACAGACATGATAGCTGGAGGTGCTTCATTCGCACCCAGACGATGATCGTTTCCTGCACTTGCAACAGATAACCGGAGCAATTCCTGGTAGTCGTCTACTGCTTTAATGACAGCGGTTAAAAACAGTAAAAATTGTGCGTTTTGGGAAGGAGTCGCACCGGGTTCAAGCAGATTCACTCCGGTATCCGTTGAAATAGACCAGTTGTTGTGTTTACCAGAACCATTGACTCCGGCAAAAGGTTTTTCATGCAACAGACACGCCATTCCATGACGTCCTGCCACTGTTTTCATCATCTCCATTGTAAGCTGGTTATGATCCGTTGCTATGTTCGTGGTTGAGAAAACCGGTGCCAACTCATGCTGAGCTGGTGCTACCTCATTATGCTTGGTCTTAGCAAGAATCCCAAGTTTCCACAACTCCTCGTCTAACTCTTTCATGTACTCGGAAACCCTTGGCTTGATTGTGCCAAAATAATGATCTTCGAGTTCCTGTCCCTTTGGCGGTTTTGCACCGAAAAGGGTTCTGCCGGTATAAATCAAATCCGGTCTCTTGTTATATACGGATTGGTCTATCAGGAAATATTCCTGTTCCGGACCAACTGTCGTAATAACACGTTTTACATCTGTATTTCCAAATAATCGCAGTACACGGACTGCCTGTTTATCCAACGCCTGCATAGAGCGAAGAAGAGGTGTCTTCTTATCTAATGCTTCTCCACTATAGGAGCAAAATGCAGTTGGAATACAAAGTGTGTCATCTTTAATAAATGCATAAGATGTCGGATCCCACGCTGTATATCCTCTTGCTTCAAATGTAGCACGAAGTCCACCGGATGGGAAAGAAGATGCATCCGGCTCTCCCTTTACAAGTTCTTTTCCGGAAAACTCCATAATGACTTTTCCGCCTGGTTCTGGTGAAATAAAACTATCATGCTTTTCCGCCGTCACACCTGTCATTGGCTGGAACCAATGTGTGAAGTGTGTTGCGCCTTTTTCAATTGCCCAATCTTTCATAGCCGCAGCTACGACATTTGCTACATCCAATTGTAAATGTAAGCCATCTGCAATCGTTTTTTGCAACGCCTTATAGATGTCTTTTGGCAAGCGCTCCTTCATCACTTCGTCATTAAAGACCATACTTCCAAATAATTCTGGTACATTCTTTGTCATAATGCTGTCCTCCTACTCTCTTTTCATATTTAACAACCACTCTGTCCATAGTTCTTCAAAACACGGGCAGATGGATCATTGACATCACAGTTTTCCCAATTTTTATTCGGCATCCAGAAATCGACGATCATGTCCGCCTGATTTGGATAATATTTTTCAAACAATTCTCTATATAATAAAGATTCCTTGGTAAACGGTTTTGCATGGATATATTTCTTTCTTTTTTCCTCATACTCTTCATCCGTATAAAAACTGTTTGCATATTCTTTGATGTAATCCACCATGGAATGCCCTACAGCATCGGAAAAAGCTGCCTTCTCACGAAAGAGAATATCGTAAGGGAGATAATCGCCATCCTCAAATGCATGTCTTAGAAGGTATTTTCCTTTGTTGTAGGTGTTCATCTTGATTTTCGGATCAATGCTCATCACATATTTGACAAAATCAAGATCTCCAAAAGGAACTCTGGCTTCCATGGAATTTACGGAAATACAACGGTCTGCCCGAAGCACATCATACATATATAATTCGCGCAGTCTTTTTTCTGCTTCTTCCTGAAAACTCTCCGCGTCCGGTGCAAAATCGGTATATTTATATCCAAATATTTCATCTGAAATCTCTCCGGTTAATAACACCCTGATATCGGTCTGCTCATGAATTGCTTTACAAATCAGATACATTCCCATGCTCGCCCGGATGGTGGTAATATCAAACGTTCCAAGAATTTTTACCACTTCTTCCAAAGAAGAAAGAACAATATCTTTATTAATGATGATTTCGTGATGCTCACTATGTAAGTAATCCGCAACTTCTTTGGCATATTTTAAATCAATTGCATCCTCATTCATCCCAATCGCAAAAGTTTTAATCGGCTTATCTAAGATCTTTTGTGAAATGGCACATACCAAAGAGGAATCCAAGCCACCGCTCAAAAGAAATCCAACGGGTGCATCTACATCCAATCTCTTTTCTACGCCCTTAACAAGAAGTTCTTTTATCTTCTTACATGCGGTTTCTACATCATCACTGCTGTATGTCTGCCGCTTTGAAAGATCTTTGTAGCAAATGAATTTGCCATCCTCATAATAATGTCCTGGTGGAAATGGCATCACTTTGTCTGATAAACCGACCAGATTCTTTGCTTCACTGGCAAACATGATAGAACCTTCAGCGTCATACGCATAAAACAATGGGCGAATACCAATGGGATCTCTCGCTGCAAGTAAGGTCTGCTTCTTTGCATCGTAGAGAATCATTGCAAATTCTGCATCCAGCTTTTCAAACATCTCCACCCCATATTGTTCATACATAGGAAGAATGATTTCACAGTCCGAATCGCTCTTAAAAGTATATCCCTGCTCTTCCAGGATTTTCTTTTCTTCACGGAAACCATAAAGCTCGCCATTACATACAACAGCATTTCCATGTAACAAAAATGGCTGCATACCGCTTTCGTCCAGTCCCATAATTGCTAGTCTCTGAAATCCCAGAACACAATCGCCTATGGTTTCTACCCGCATCATGTCAGGACCTCTTGAATTTGTCTTGGCAAAATTCGTCTGAAATTTCTCCATGGAAATATGTTTTTTTGCCAATGCCATAATCGAACACATATCTTTTTTCTCCTTCCCTTTTCCAGCGCTGCCTGGATTTTTATAAAAAAAGAAGGCGCCACAGACTAGTATAAAAACTAATCCGTGGCGCCTTTGCCATCTGAATTTATTTACATCATAGTCATTGTCTTCTACGATGTCAACAAAAAATTTTAAATTGTGTGTATTTTATAAAAAATAACTATCAATTACAAAATATGCATCTGATAATTGTACATTTTGAACAATTTTACACATTATAACCCATATTTTTCCTTATACTCTTCGTACATTGCGCGGAATTCCGGTGTGTTATTTTCTTTTAATGTATCCAGATATTCATGCGTATCATACACATCGTCCTTTGTCTGAATCATACATACCGCAACATTGGAACAATGGTCAGATACACGCTCAAAGTTGGTCAGCAAGTCCTCAAATGGTACAGAAAGCGCGATTGTACACTTGCCTTTCTGCAAACGTTTGATATGATGCTTCTTCGCCTTACTATTAATGCCATCGATAACATCTTCTAATGGTTCTACGTGTTTTGCCAAATCATAATCATCGGTATTAAATGCCTGCATCGTCATAGATACAATCTTACGCAATGCCTGGATATATGTCTGCAATTCTGCACATGCCTTTTCTGAAAATACAAGTTCTTTTTTCTGCATTTCCTGTGCTGTTTCACAAATATTCATGGCGTGATCAGAAATACGTTCAAAATTACCACTGCAATGTAAAATAGTAGAAATCGTCTGATTATCTGCTACGCTGAGTGGTTTTGAAGACAACTTAATCATATAAGTGCCAAGCATATCCTCAAAGGTATCAATCTGACTTTCTAATGCAGCGACACGTTTTGCTGTCTTTTTATCGTAATGATCCAGAAGATCCGTTGCCAAAACAAGTGATTCCTCTGTCAATTCTGCCATCTTACGGGCAACTGTTACACAATGACCAACGGCAAATGCCGGTTTTTCAAGGAAACGTTCATCCAAAAGCGCAAGCTCTGTTGGAAGACCTTCCAATTCCTCATCATCCTCATCGTTACCACGCACCGTAATCGTTGCAAGTTTTTCAAGCAAACGATGGAATGGAAGCAGACAAACCGTAGCAATCACATTAAATACACTATGAATTACAGCAACACCAGCGGCATTTGTCGCTTGTCCCAAAAATGCAAAATGTAAAAAGGCATTCAAGGTATAGAATACAATCATAAACAAAACAGTTCCAATGACATTAAAATACAAATGCACGAATGCCGCTCTCTTAGCGTTCTTCTTAGCACCAATTGCTGAAATTAATGCCGTAATACAAGTACCGATATTCTGACCCATAATAATCGGAAGTGCTGTTCCAAACGTTACACTTCCTGTTGCACACAGCGCCTGCAAAATACCAACAGATGCCGATGAAGACTGAATCACCGCTGTAAGAACCGCACCGGCAAGCATACCTAAAAGTGGATTGGAAAACATCGTAAGGATGCCGGTAAATTCCGGTACATCTGCAAGTGGCTTTACTGCATTTGACATGGTATCCATTCCAAACATAAGTACTGCAAATCCAAGCAAAATGCCACCGATATCATGCTTCTTCTCATCTTTTGTAAACATGATAAAAATGATACCAATCAATGCCAAAATCGGACAAAACGATGTCGGTTTTAAAAATTGTAATAAAATATTATTACTTTCTATACCGGCAAGACTGACAATCCATGAAGTAACTGTCGTACCTACATTGGCACCCATAATAATACCGACTGCCTGTGATAATTTCATGATGCCGGAGTTAACAAAACCAACAACCATGACTGTCGTCGCTGAAGATGACTGAATCACCGCTGTTACTGCGGCACCTAAAAGCACACCCTTGATCGGTGTTGAAGTCAGCTTCTCAAGGATATGTTCTAACTTACCACCTGCTGTCTTAGCAAGTCCATCTCCCATGGTCTCCATTCCGTAAAGGAACATTGCAAGACCACCTATCATAGATAATACGCTAAAAATGTCCATGATTATCTCCTCTTAATATACAATTTTCAATATCCATATGTGTCGTAAAACAACACATACAATTACACTGTATAAGATTTAGATGTAAAATTCAAGTAAAATCCATGTAAAATCGTCTATCCTATTGTACTGTTCGAAATACACAAATTTTACCAGTCGTGGCTTATTTATGCTAATGTTTCATCGCGTAGGATTAACACGTCACCGAGCTTTAATTCCGTATCTTTCTGCGGCAGTATGGATAGGTTATCACGCAGAATCAGATATATTTTTGTATTGCCATCCTCTTCCATCTCTTCTACGTATTTTCCAGCTAATTGTGCATCTATACGTATTTCCGCAATTGCCTGCATATCCTCCTGTTTCCAATTGGATATATAGCTTTTTCGCTGATACTGCTCTACAAAACCAGCACTGATAATACCTGTTGGAATGGCGACAACGCCTACACCAAGATAGGCAATCGCGATTGCCATCACGCGTCCGAGCGTTGTGATCGGATAGATATCTCCATATCCTACCGTAAGCAATGTACTCATGCTCCACCACATACCACTAAATGCATTGCGAAAAACCTCCGGCTGCGCCGCATGTTCTACACTATACATACAAAGACTGCTCGCCAGCATCAGAATCAGAACGATAAACACGGACGATATGATCTGGTTACGCTTTTCATATAAAACCGTTGTAATAACATTAAAAGAATCGTATTTCGCATTGAGCCGGAACAAATGGAAAATTCTTGCCACACGAAGCATGCGAAAAATCACCATGCCTGATAGGAAAAAGGCAGGTACAATGGTCAGTAAATCCACAACACCGTCAAAGGATACCAGAAACCGTAATCTTGCCCGCACTTTACTTTTTTCCGGATACAACGCATCCGCTGTCCAGATACGCAATCCATATTCCACGCAAAAAATCAGTAATGTTACGATTTCCACCATATGAAACAAAGGAAACAATTTCGACAGTTCCTGAAAAGTCAATAAAACCGTCACGGCAATATTTGAGATGATGGTAATGGTAATAAACACATCAAAAGCTCTGCTGATCCGATTGCTCTTGTCTCCTATTTGTATGATGTTAAATATCTTTTCTTTCATCACGAATTCTCCCATTTTTTTATTTTCTATGCGCTTTTTCCGCTTTTTGATTTAACCAATTTGGAAGTGTCACATTTTTTCTCATCATTTCATATTTTCAAAACAAATCCAACATATTATCCAGATAAATTGCCTCGCGCACCTGCAACTGGTACTCCGGCTTTGTCATATAATACAATAAGAATTCTAAAATCAAAGCACTTCCCAAGCCGCGACCCTCGATTTTAAACTGTGAAAATCCCATAGGAAGATAGGTATCTAAAATATCCGAAACTCCAATAAAGGCTGCACTTTCCATTGCCTTCGAAAAAAGATATCCCTTCTTTGCATTTGGTGCTTTGCATACATGCTCTGTTGTTTTTAGACCCAGACTTTTTTTGCTAACCGCTTCGTAGCATGCTTTTCTGTCCACACATCCTATATAGCAACACTCATTGCATAGAAATTCCACTTTATTCTTCTGCTCCTGACTCAGCGTCTGCCATTGTTCCAATGCTTTATTCAGGCGAAAATCTGGAACAACATAAGAAAAATCTTCACGTTCAATCTCTTTTACACATTGTGAAAAATCAGTTATCACCTTTGTTGTCGAGGATACAAAATAGTATTCCGGATAGTTCTTTTTTATGTATTCTAATAATAAATCAGAGTATATGATGATCCCATTTTTCACATTTGCATTCGACGCAAACATAGCACACAATTGATTGCATTTTTTATCGTTAAGATGTTTCTGCGAAAGCAGTGAATTGCTAAAAGTTAACCGGGCAGAAATACCATATTCCTGCATAAGTTTCAATACATCCTCCGGTTTGCTTTCTCCGAATCCAACACGACCACCGCCCCACAGACAATCTGCCGGTGCCCCATAAACAGAACCGATTTCACACCAATCATAAAAATATTCCCGGTGTTCTCGATACAATGGTAAAAACAAACAATATAGACCATAGAACTCAAACAGTCCCGGCAAATGATAGTATGCTTTTTCTCCCATATCTTTCCCTTCCTTCATCTAAAATCATAACATATCCTCATTAAAAAAGACAGGTCGCGCAAACCTGTCTTCTAGTGGACTAGACGGGAGTCGAACCCGTGTCCAAAAACCAATCCCCTGTCCTTCTACGAGTGTAGTTTATTCTTAAACATTCCCTCCACCACGCAGGAACAAACAACCGCGTGATTTCAGTAGCTTCATCATACGCCCATATGCGCAAAGCTTTGCATATGTCGTTTCTCACATAGTCGAAGCCTGGGTCCTAATGTGTGAGTGCACTAGGTCAGACTACTGCCAAATTAGGCAGCGTATGCTAAATTATCTTCAGCGTTTAAATTTAATTTGGCCATTTAACGCATTACCATACGACTCGCTTCTCCAGATTCATAATCCCTGTCGAAACCTTTACTAGCCCCTATGAAATTGTAGACTTCCAAGTCTCCTATCATAAACATCGGTGACTTGGAACAAATATATTATAACAAGTTATGACTTTTTTTCAAGTAAACTTGTAGTTGCATAATTTTTTGTATAAACATTCTGCATCAATACATTTATGACGCAGATGCTACAGATTACGCACTTTAAAATCGCGTTCTGCCTCACGACGCATATCTTTTTTGGCAATATCTGCACGTTTGTCGTAAAGCTTCTTTCCCTTGGCAAGTGCAATCTGCACTTTAACCAGACTTCCTTTAAAATACACTTCCACCGGAACAAGCGTATATCCTTTTTCTGCAATCTTCGCTTTTAATTTGTTGATTTCCGCCTTGTGCATCAAAAGTTTCTTTGGACGTAGCGGATCCCGATTAAAAATATTGCCTTTTTCATATGGAGAAATATGCATCTGATAAATGATAACCTCATCATTTTCGATTTTAATAAAAGATTCTTTTATGCTGCATTTTCCCATACGAAGGGATTTCACTTCTGTTCCATGAAGCGCAATCCCTGCTTCATATTTTTCTTCCAAAAAATACTCATGATATGCTTTTTTATTGTTTGCAATGAGTTTCTTACTTTCCTTACTCATCTTCATCCTCCGCCAAAACAAAATCAATCGTGCGTGCCATGGTATCACAATCCTCAACCATAACTTTAACACGCTGTCCCAATTTATAATGTCGATTTGTGCGCTCTCCCACGAGTTCGTATGTCTCTTCAACGAAATGGTAATAATCACCTTGGATCGTAGAAATATGAACAAGTCCTTCAATCGTGTTTGGCAGCTCCACATAAAGTCCCCAGCCTGTAACACTTGAAATCATTCCTTCGAAAATTTCTCCCTCATGGCGACTCATGTATTCGACTTTCTTTAATTTATCAACCTCTCGTTCCACCTCATCTGCACGGCGTTCCAAACGACTTGTTTCCGTTGCAATCACAGGAAGCAACGATTCATAATGTTCTCTTCTTGCTTCATTGTATCTGCCACGCAGATTTTCTTTGATGATACGATGAATCTGCAAATCCGGATAACGTCGTATCGGTGATGTGAAATGACAATAATAATCTGCTGCCAATCCAAAGTGTCCAGTACATTCTACCGTATATTTTGCCTGTTGCATAGA
This sequence comes from uncultured Lachnospiraceae bacterium, assembly GCA_934352055.1. Lineage (GTDB taxonomy): Bacteria > Bacillota > Clostridia > Lachnospirales > Lachnospiraceae > Pararoseburia. Next base: position 100,196 of record CAKRJY010000005.1, on the reverse strand, counting down.
CCGGAGTGTCAGACGTGATATAAAATCTTCTTCCGGTGTTCCCTGGATTTTTCCCAAAAGCTTTTGCAATTCTTTTGGATGAATTTCATCTGCACCACCTTTGATGGTATATCCAAAATTTCCAATAAACGTTGCCAGTTTTCGGATTTTCTCACCATCCGGTACAGCATGCGTTCGATACAAAAATGGGATTTCCTGCCAGTAAAAATGTTCCGCCACTGTCTCATTTGCAATCAACATAAAATCTTCAATGATTTTTGTTGCTACATTTCGCTCATATGGCTTAATATCGATTGCTTTTCCCTGCGCATCTAAAACAATTTTAGATTCTGGAAAATCAAAGTCAATCGAGCCGCGTTTTTGACGTTTTTTTCGTATCAAACCAGATAGTTCTTCCATCAGTTCAAACATGGGAACTAAGTCCTGATAGCGCTCGATTTCTTCTGCATCACGATCTTCCAGGATCTTTTTTACCGAAGTATAACTCATACGTTCATCAATATTAACGACAGTCTCCGCTATCGTATGATCAATCACATTTCCTTTTGCGTCTAATGTCATAATACAGGACAATGCCAGACGATCTTCGCCTGCATTCAAAGAACAGATACCATTGGAAAGTGTATGCGGCAGCATGGGGATAACACGATCCACCAGATATACACTGGTTCCACGTTTTTTTGCTTCCTCATCCAAAGCACTATGCTCCTGAACATAATTGGACACATCCGCAATATGCACACCCAGCTCATACCCATCTGCTTTCCGGCAAATGGAAATCGCATCATCTAAATCCTTCGCATCTTCCCCATCAATAGTCACCATGGTAACCTCGCGCAAATCCAGTCTCCCCGCACGGTCTGCCTCAGACACATCATTTGATACACGCGTTGCCTGGTTTAATACCTTTTGTGGAAATTCTGTTGGCAAATCAAAACCACGAACAATCGACATGATATCCACCCCTGGATCATTTCTATGACCCAGGATCTCTATAATCACACCTTCTGGATTTCGATTCTGCTTCCCATAGCTTGTAATCTGGCACACCACTTTATGTCCATCCACCGCGTGCATATCCTTACCTTGTGGGATAAAGATGTCCTGTGTAATACGCGCATTATCGGAAATAACAAAACCATAGTTTTTTGATTTTTCATATGTTCCAACTACAATTGAAATATCATGTGCCAAAACCTCTATAATCTTTGCTTCTCTTCGTTTTCCTTTGGATATCGGCAGCAACTCAATTCTTACCTGATCTCCATGAAAAGCATTTCCGACATATTCTTCCGGAATATAGTAATCTTCCTCTTCATTTTCCACACGCACAAAACCAAAACCCTTGGCATGGCTGATATAGGCGCCCTCTTTTATGATACTTTCTGCCTTTTGGTATTTTCCTTTTTTTGATACCTGCGCCTTTCCCTCTTCCACCAGAGCATCCAGCACTTCCTGCAAACTCTCCCGTTTACTTTTGGGAATATCTAAAAGCATGGCAATCTCTTTTGTGCGCATTGGAACATACAAATCATCACACAAAAGACGATATATCATGTGTTTACGTTCTTCAAATTTCTTTTCTTTCATTTACATGTTCTCCTTGGCATCATTAGAATGCCCACATTTTCCTTCTTTTCTCCATTGATTGCAAAAGAAAAAGCCACCGCTTTCACGATGGCTCATAATCATAAATTAAAAACTTCCAATGTTCAAAACTGCAGCAAGCACAAAGAACAGAATAACAAGAATACTTGTTGCCTTAACAAGCAATCCCTCTCTGGAATGTCCCTTATTCTTACTCCAATATGTCTCAGAAGACTGTCCGCTCAGAGATCCAAGTCCGCCGGACTTACCTTCCTGCATCAGAATAATTACAATAATAGCCAAACATATAATAATAAATGCAATCATAAGAATTGTCTTTAATACTTCCATGAAAACCTCCTAATGTACACTCGCCATAGCAAGTCATTCGTCATAACTTATAAAAGTATAGCATATGCACTTCTCATACGCAAGCATTTTTTATTATAGTACGCCTCATCCTAACCAGGATGCCATCTTTGCCTACACATAAAAAGGACGTGCTTCTAACACAGAAGAACGTCCTTAAAATAACAATATAAAATGAAATTAGTATGCTACACCCTGAGCAATCATAGCATCTGCCACTTTTTCAAAGCCAGCAATATTAGCTCCGGAAATCAAATCTCCTTCGAGACCATACTTTGCAGCAGCATCAAGTGAATTGTGTACAATACCAGTCATGATATGCTGTAACTTTTCATCTACTTCTTCAAATGTCCAGTGTAATCTCTCAGAGTTCTGGCTCATTTCAAGTGCTGATGTTGCTACACCACCTGCATTTGCAGCCTTTGCTGGTCCAAAGAGAACACCTGCTTTTTTGAATACTTCAACAGCTTCTGGTGTAGAAGGCATATTTGCACCTTCACATACAGCAATTACACCATTTTCAACTAACATCTTAGCATCATTCTCATCCAACTCATTCTGTGTTGCACAAGGAAGTGCGATATCACATTTCACAGACCATACACCATGCTCACCATTCTTCTTCTCATGGTATTCAGCAGATGGACGTGCTGCAGCATATTCTGTCAAGCGTGCACGTTTCACTTCTTTTACTTCCTGAAGTAACGCAACATCGATTCCTTCTGGATCATAAATCCAACCGGTAGAATCAGAACATGTCACTGGCTTACCACCTAACTGGTATGCCTTTTGAATTGCATAAATAGCAACGTTACCTGCTCCGGAAACAGCAACTGTCTTATTCTGGAAATCTGTATTACGCAAGCACTTCAATGCTTCCTGTGTGTAATAGCAAAGTCCATAACCTGTTGCCTGTGTACGAGCAAGAGAACCACCATAAGTAAGTCCCTTTCCTGTAAGTACTCCGGTAAATTCGTTACGAAGTCTCTTATACTGACCATACATAAATCCGATTTCACGTGCGCCAACACCGATATCTCCAGCTGGAACATCTGTATCCGCACCAATGTGCTTCTCCAGTTCAGTCATGAATGCCTGGCAGAATCTCATGATTTCCATATCTGATTTTCCCTTAGGATCAAAATCAGATCCACCCTTACCACCGCCAATTGGAAGTGTTGTAAGACTGTTCTTAAAAATCTGCTCAAATCCGAGGAACTTAATAACAGAAAGGTTTACCGATGGGTGCAATCTCAAACCACCCTTATATGGTCCAATGGCTGAGTTAAACTGTACTCTGTATCCACGGTTAACCTGTACCTTACCATTATCATCTACCCAGGATACTCTAAACTGGATGATACGTTCTGGCTCAACGATACGCTCGATGATTCCCCATTTCTCCAGTTCCGGCTTAGCGTCAACAACTGGTTCCAAAGACTCAAGTACCTCAGCAACTGCCTGCAAAAATTCCTTCTGCTCTGCGTTGCGGCTTTCAAGTCCATCATAAACGCTCTGTAAATAACTACTCTTGAACTTCATTTGATTAATTCCTCCTATTCAAAACTTCTTCCCAACCTTGTTTTCACAAAATCTAGTGACATTATATACTTTATCACGTTGAAGTGCAATGCATAATTTTAATTTTTAACTTGCATTTTTCTATTTTTTTAGCAACAAAAGTATATAAAAAGAACTTCCTGTGCATTTTGCACAGAAAGTTCCTGCATTCTAATTAGACATTAATCTGTGCTGTCACACCGAGAATGTCCTGATTTTCATCTAAAATTGGCTGAATCACTTCTTCTAAGTATTTTACAACCTGACGAGGTGCACGACCTACATACTTTTCTGGCTGCATCGTTGCTTCGAGTTCTTCTAATCCCATTGGGAATTCATCATCCGCTGCAATCAATTCCAGTAAGTTATTCTCCTTGCCCTCTACCTTAACTGTCTTTCCTGCTTCCATAGAAAGGGTACGGATCTTCTCATGCAGATCCTGACGGTTGCCACCATTTTTTACAGCATCCATCATAATATTTTCTGTTGCCATAAATGGAAGTTCGCTGCGTAATCTCTTCTCGATTACCTTTGGATAAACAACTAAGCCATCTACAACATTTAAGCAAAGATCTAACACACCATCGCATGCCAAAAAGCCTTCTGCAATAGAAAGTCTCTTGTTTGCAGAATCATCTAAGGTTCTTTCAAACCACTGTGTTGCTGATGTAATTGCCGGATTCAATGCATCAATCATAATATAACGTGACAAAGATGCGATACGTTCACTACGCATTGGATTACGCTTATATGCCATTGCGGAAGAACCAATCTGGCTCTTTTCAAATGGTTCTTCTACTTCCTTCAGATGCTGAAGTAAACGGATATCATTGCTCATTTTATGTGCAGATGCTGCAATACCTGCTAAAATATTGCAGACTCTGGTATCTACCTTACGGGAATATGTCTGTCCACTGACAGGATAACACTTCTCGAATCCCATTTTCTCTGCGATCATCGGATCAATCTTATCAATGGTCTCCTGATCTCCCTGGAAAAGTTCTAAGAAGCTTGCCTGCGTTCCTGTTGTTCCCTTAGAGCCTAAGAGCTTTAAGGTTGATAATACATAATCCAAATCTTCCAAATCCATAACGAATTCATTCAACCAAAGGGTTGCACGTTTTCCAACGGTTGTTGGCTGTGCCGGCTGAAAATGTGTAAATGCCAATGTTGGCATATCCTTATATTCATCTGCAAATTTTGCTAATTCTGCAATGACATTCACAAGTTTTTTACGAACCAGAAGAAGAGCATCACGCATAATAATAATATCTGTATTATCACCTACATAGCAGGAAGTTGCACCTAAATGAATAATACCAGCTGCCTTTGGACACTGTTTTCCATAGGCATATACATGACTCATAACATCATGACGTACTTCTGCTTCACGTGCTCTTGCCACATCATAATTGATATCATCAATGTGCTGTTTCATTTCATCAATCATATCCTGCGTAATAACCGGCTTTCCGTCCTGGCTCAAGCCTAATTCCATCTCTGTCTCTGCAAGTGCAATCCAGAGTTTTCTCCATGTGGAGAATTTTTTATCCTGTGAGAAAATATACTGCATTTCTTTGCTGGCATATCTCTCTGAAAGTGGGCTACTATAACGATCTGTACTCATTTACTCCTCCTATAAATTGCGTTCCAATTTCTTTGCCATATCAATTTCTTTATCAAAGTACTCTCCACGGATGTCTTCTTTTGGTGGTTCCATTGGGTAGGTTCCATTAAAGCATCCACGACAGATTGGTAATCCCTCTACCATCTCATCTAAGCGTTCCATTCCCAGATAACCAAGGGAATCTGCACCGATAATCTTTCGGATATCTTCGATAGAACGATTATATGCAATCAATTGCTCTCTTTCCGGAATATCCGTACCAAAATAGCACGGCCACAGGAAAGGTGGTGAACTGATACGCACATGGACTTCTGTTGCCCCTGCATCACGAAGCATACGCACAATACGATCTGATGTTGTTCCTCGTACAATAGAATCGTCAATCATGACAACACGCTTGCCTGCTACTGCTTCTTTTAATACGTTTAACTTAATCTGTACGCTTGATTCACGGCTACTTTGCTTTGGCTTGATGAAGGTACGACCTACATATCCATTCTTAACAAATGCTGTTCCATAAGGAATACCCGATTGTAAAGAATAGCCAAGAGCTGCTGCGTTTCCTGATTCCGGAACTCCAGTAACAAGATCTGCCTCCACCGGTGAATCCATTGCTAAAAATTGACCTGCGCGAATACGGCTTGCATATACGCTGACACCATCAATATGGCTGTCTGGTCTTGCAAAATAGATGTATTCAAAAATACATCTGGCTTCTTTTTCTTTTGTAAGAGCCATTTCCATATCTGATTCAATTCCTTTTTCCGGCGTAATGGTAACCACTTCACCAGGAAGTACATCACGAACGAAAGTAGCTCCAATCGTATCAAGTGCACATGTTTCGGAAGCCAGAATATAGGCATTGTCACGCTTTCCAATACAAAGCGGTTTAAAGCCAAATGGGTCTCTTGCCCCAATCAATTTTCGTGGGGATGCAACAACAAGTGCATACGCACCCTTTAATTTCATACATGCGCGACGCACAGCCTCCTCCGCTGTATTTGACTGTAAACGCTCACGTGCAATATGATAAGCAATCACTTCCGAATCAATCGTCGTCTGGAAGATTGCTCCTGTATACTCCAAATCTTTTTTCAGTTCTTTCGCATTGATCAAATTTCCATTATGAGCCAATGCCAAAGTTCCTTTTACATAATTAAGAACAAGGGGCTGTGCATTTTCACGGGTAGATTCACCGGCTGTAGAATATCTAACATGTCCTACACCGATATCACCTTTCATGTTACTCAAGCCCTCACTATCAAAGACTTCATTCACAAGTCCCATGCCCTTGTAAGAAGTAACTTTTCCTTTTGGTCCACTTGTTTCACTTACGGCTATACCGCAGCTTTCCTGTCCTCTGTGCTGTAAAGCAAAAAGTCCATAGTAAATGGAGGAAGCCACATCATTTCCATCGAAATCATACATTCCAAAGACGCCGCATTCCTCATGCAGTCCCTGCAGTGGCATATCCTTATCCGAATCTCTTGTTGTCATCTGCATCTCCTGTCTATTCTCCAAATTTCTTACCTGTCAGCATTTCAAATGCTTCTTTGTATTTTGCAATTGTCTTGTCAATAACATCCTGTGGTAAAAGATAATCGCTATCTGGATTTGCCTTAAGCCAGTCTCTTACAAACTGCTTATCAAAAGAAGGCTGTCCTTTTCCGGCTTCATAGCCCTCGAGTGGCCAGAATCTGGAACTATCTGGTGTGAGCATTTCATCTGCAAGTACCACATTTCCTTCTTCATCCAAGCCAAACTCAAACTTGGTGTCTGCAATAATAATGCCCTTTGTCAACGCATAATCTGCGCATTTTTTGTACAATGCCAATGTATATTCTTTGATTTTAGAAGCATATTCCTCACCCTTACCCGGGAATTCTTTCTCGAGTACCTCGATTGACTGTTCATATGAAATATTTTCATCATGTAAGCCAATTTCAGCCTTTGTAGATGGTGTATAAATTGCTTCCGGTAACTTTTCAGACTCCTGTAAACCAGCTGGCAACGTAATACCACAAACAGTTCCGTTTTTCTGGTAACTAGCCCAGCCACTTCCTGTGATATATCCTCGAACGATACATTCGATTGGAAGCATCTGCAACTTTCTGCACATCATGCTCTTACCGTCATATTCCTCATTCTGGAAAAACTCTGGCATATCCTTCACATCCACAGAAATCATATGGTTTGGAACGATATCCTTTGTGTAATCGAACCAGAATTTAGACATCTGTGTCAGGATTGCTCCCTTGTCTACAATCTTGTTCTTTAAAATCACATCAAATGCTGAGATACGATCTGTTGCTACCATAATGATGCTATCACCATTATCGTATACTTCGCGGACCTTGCCTTCTTTCATTGGTTTCATTTGTCTTTCCTCCATTATCCTTAATTGTTTGTGCTTTTATGATATACGCCTGCAAAATGCAGGCGTTTTTCTACTTTCTAATCAAAAGAGATTTGCCTGTCATTTCTTCCGGCTGTTTCATACCCATCAACTCAATCAGGGTTGGAATAATATCTGCTAAACATCCATTTTCACGAAGACCATAAGATGGATCTGCGTTTACCAGGATGAATGGTACTGGATTGGTCGTATGTGCAGTAAGTGGTTCCCCTGTCTCATAGTTCACAAGCTGTTCGCAGTTACCATGATCTGCACAGATAAACATGGTTCCATCCACAGACTTCAATGCCTCAACAGCACGTCCCACACAGCTGTCTACTGCTTCTACTGCCTTGATTGCTGCTGCTTCCACTCCGGTATGACCTACCATATCCGGATTAGCGAAATTAATAATAATCACATCATACTTATCTGATGTAATGGCATCACATAATTTATCACATACTTCATATGCGCTCATTTCCGGCTGTAAATCGTAGGTTGCTACCTTTGGAGACTTTACAAGAATGCGGTCTTCTCCTGCATTTGGTTCTTCGACACCACCATTAAAGAAGAATGTTACATGTGCGTATTTTTCTGTTTCTGCAATTCTTGCCTGTGTCTTACCATTCGCAGCTAAAAATTCGCCAAATGTATTATGAAGCTCTACCTTATGGAAAGCTACATCCTTATTTGGAATCGTAACATCATATTCTGTAAAGCAGACATAAGTAAGTGGCATGCGCTCGCCACGATCAAATCCGTCAAAATCATCACTGCAGAATGCTCTTGTAATTTCTCTCGCTCTGTCTGGACGGAAGTTAAAGAAAATCACACTGTCATTTGCTGAAATCTTACCGATTGCCTCACCATTTTCTGTAATAACGGTAGGTACTACGAATTCATCTGTTTTTTCGTTGTCATAAGAATCCTGCATTGCACTTACAGCATCTGTTGCTGTGTTGCCTTCGCCTAAAGTAAGTGCCTTATATGCTGTTTCAACACGATCCCAACGATTATCACGATCCATTGCATAATAACGACCGGAAAGGCTGGCGATTTTACCAACACCAATCTTTGCCATCTCTTCTTCCAATGCCTTTACATAGGTAATACCACTTGTTGGAGCTGTATCACGACCATCCATAAAGCCATGCACATATACCTTTGTTAAACCTTCACGCTTTGCCATCTCAAGCAAACCATATAAATGTGTAATATGGCTATGTACACCACCATCTGACAAAAGTCCAAACAAATGAAGTGCTGTATCATTTTTCTTTGCATTCTCCATTGCCTTCTTCAAAGCAGCATTATCAAAGAAAGTACCATCTTCGATTTCCTTTGTAATTCTTGTCAATTCCTGATATACAATACGGCCTGCGCCCATATTCAAATGTCCTACTTCAGAGTTTCCCATCTGTCCATCTGGAAGTCCTACTGCAAGACCACTGGCGTTTCCTTTTACAAATGGATAATTCTTCATTAATCCATCAATATTTGGCGTATTTGCCTCGTATACGGCGTTTGCGTCATGTCTTTCATTCAAACCAAATCCATCTAAGATCATCAAAACAACTGGCTTCTTGCTCATTCTTTTCTCCTCTTTTCTATTGTTTTCATATTGTTATATCTTATAGGAAACATAGATTTCCTTTATAAACACTCTCATTAAATATTCTATCCCGACTCCATAGGAAAAATCAATGGACACAATAACTAAAAATACTACATTCCACGCTTCATCTAATGGACAACTAGATACCCCTCATCATCAAATGCCACTTGATTGGAATAAGATGCCACATCTGATAAAATCTGGCGGTATTTATTTTCCTCTGTCACAAGTGAAAGTTTCCCTTGTGAAAAATAGCAGGGAAGCAGACGGGCGCTCAAAGTACCTGATTCATCAATCACAATTTGCGCCATAACGGTATCATAATCCGCCGGCATTTCTGCCTCCTGTGAAAAATAGAAATTCCCCAGACTATAAAAAACCGGAACTCCTTCCATCATATCAGCGCCCTGCAGACAATGGGCATGCGCACCAATTACAGCATCCGCGCCTGCAGCCACAAAATCTTTTGCGAGCTTGACCTGATCCTGTCCATATTGATTGGTGTTTTCTGTTCCCCAATGCACAAAACAGATCACATAATCTGCATTGCGCTTTGCCTTTGCAATCTGTGCCACATATTTTGCAGAATCTAAGGTTTTTAACACACCGGGACTGTTTTCTGTAGCTTCCTTTGTATAATTTGTGCTTCGTTCAATCTGCGTTGCCGCTACAATGGCAATCTTTTTTCCATTTGCGATAAAAAAGATTGGCTCTTCCGCTTCTTCTAAATTCTTTCCAGCACCTATATACGGAATACCCTGTTCTTTTAAGGTATCTAACGTATCTAGTAAACCTATTTCGCCAAAATCATATACGTGATTATTGGCAAGTCCTGCCACATCCACACCAAGAATCTGTAAGGCTTTACTCGTCGATGGATCCCCCCGAAATGTATATGCTTTTCCGGAAAGTGCCCGTCCTCTTGTAGAATAAACGAACTCATTGTTAATCACCATGATATCTGCTGAAGTCATTTCCTGACGCAGCGCCTCATCTAAACATTGTGTGATATCGTCTGAGACGCTATGGTAATAAGTTGTCGTCCCCACACCTTCTGCCAACGAAAAATCACCCGTAAAGTTCATAACAATCTTTTGCGGATCGTGACATTCTTTCTGATAGGTTTTATCATACGCGTACTGTTGTATGCCTGTTTCCATGCAATAGTCATACCACAACACATGCACACTGCGACCTGTATATTCATACCAGATTTGTCCATCATCCAACTCTGCGTAGGACGCAATTTTTTCCAACTGCTCCAACCCATAATTTGTCGTAAACCAGCCCAAAAACTCTTCATCAATGGGATGATTTCCTATAAATTCTTTTGTACTTTTGTTTAGTATGGCATCGTACGCCTCATCCACATTGGAAATATCTAAAATCTTTTTTTCCTCTGTCTGACCATTTTCTACCGGTTCCGCCTCTTTTTGCGAACGCATACGCCGGAGTGTATCTGCCCCAAAAAGAAGATACCATACCAAAGCAATCACAACGAGCACAAACAAAACGGCCACAATGCCAACATGATTCTTACTGTTCTTCATCCATTAGTTTGAGCACACGAACCACCGCTTCTTTCGCTCCTTCGTTGTTCTGCTCTGCTGCCATACGATAATATGCCAGTGCCGTGCTATAATTCTGCTCTACTCCAATACCATTTTCAAATAAATATCCCAAATTAATCTGCGCAGCTGCATACCCCTGCATAGCTGCCAGCTTTTGGTAATAGATTGCCTGGTCAATATCTGTATCCACACCATATCCATTGTAATACAGATACCCCATTTGATTTAATGCCGGTGCATAATCCTGATTTGCTGCTTTCTGATACCAGTCAAAAGCTTTATCATAGTCCTGGTCACAGCCAAATCCATTTTCATACATCTGTCCAAGATAATACTCTGCCATAGCATAGTCATCTTCTGCCGCTTTTTCAAAGCAGTTCATTGCTTCCTCATAGTTCTGCTCCATGCCTTCCCCATGGATATGCATCATACCACGATTTGTAGCTGCAGCATCTTTTAAGTATGCATCATAAATAGAGAGGTCTTCTGCCTCCATCACCTGCTCATACAAAGCAATTGCTCTCGTATAATCCTGCTCACAGCCAATGCCGTTTTCCAAAAGATACGCCATATAATACACACCTAAGATAATATTTTTTTCATATGCCATATTGGTATATTCATACGCCTTCATTGCATGCTCTGTCTCATCGCCGTATCCTGCAAGATATGTACGTGCCATTCCAACATACGCACGTTCATTACCGGCATCCATTGCTTTTTGGAAATATGTAGCCGCCTGCACAACATCCACATCCTGGGTAATGCCATTTAACGCATAGTAACCTAAAACACAAGTTGCATCTGCATTCCCGGCTTCTGCTGCCATTTCATACCATTTTTTTGCTTCTTCAAAATCCTGCTTGCTGTCCTCTGTTCCGTAATCATAGCGATTTGCCAATTCCATCATCGCTTCCACATCATTATCATACCCAAGAACTTCCAGTTCCTTGTCTGATAACTTGGTATAATCAGAAACCTCCTGCGTTGCCACTTCCTTCACAGTCTCTTTATTCTCTTTTTTATCCGTTTTGCCACAACCTGCAAGTAAACAGACTGTAAAAAGCAAACCGATTACCACTACACGTTTCATTTGTCAAACCTCCTGTAATAAATACGCATTTTCTGTTTTATGCGCACTTAACCACGGCTTATTTTAGCATATCAAAAGAAGTGTCACAAGAGAAAAAGGAGACATCCTTAGGGATATCTCCTTCTTTACTTCTTATCTCACAAAATCCTATGAAATTATGCGTTATAATTAACGATCTTGCCAAAATCTGCCTTCAAAGAAGCACCACCAACAAGGCCACCATCAATGTCAGGTTTTGCAAAAAGTTCTGCAGCATTACCAGCATTTACAGATCCGCCATACTGGATACGGATTGCTTCTGCTGTTGCTTCATCATATACTTCTGCAACGCAAGCTCTGATTGCGCCACATACTTCTTCTGCCTGATCACTTGTTGCTGTCTCACCTGTTCCGATAGCCCAGATTGGCTCGTAAGCGATAACGGCCTTCTTAGCCTGATCTGCAGTAACATTCTGTAATGCAATCTTGATCTGCATACGGATCCACTCAATGTAGATGCCCTGTTTTCTCTGTGTCAGAGTCTCGCCACAGCAGATGATTGGTGTAATACCATGTTCGAATGCCTTTAATACTTTTTTGTTGACAGTTTCATCTGTCTCAGCAAAGTATTCTCTTCTCTCAGAATGTCCAAGTACAACGTACTCAACACCAGCATCTGTAAGCATATTTGGAGCAATTTCTCCTGTGTAAGCACCGCTCTCTTCAAAATACATATTTTCTGCACCAATATGAATATTGCTTCCCTTTGCAGCTTCTACTGCTGGAATAATATCAATTGCTGGTACGCAGAATACTACGTCTACATCTTCGTTTGCTACTAACGGTTTTAATTCATTAATCAATGCAACTGTCTCACTTGGAGTCTTGTTCATTTTCCAGTTGCCTGCAATAATTTTTGTTCTTGCCATTATAAAAACCCCTTTTCTTATTTATCGTTTGCTGCTGCTACTCCAGGAAGTTCCTTACCCTCAAGGAATTCCAAAGAAGCTCCACCACCTGTAGAAATGTGTGTCATCTTGTCACCAAATCCAAGGTTGTTTGCTGCTGATGCAGAATCACCACCACCGATGATGGTTGTTCCATCAACCTGTGCTAATGCTTCACAAATAGCGATTGTTCCCTTTGCAAAGTTAGGCATTTCGAAACATCCCATTGGTCCGTTCCAAACAACAGTCTTTGCATCTTTTACAGCATCTGCAAACAATTCGCGTGTCTTAGGTCCGATATCCATACCTTCCATATCGTCTGGAATTTCGCCACGGTTAACAACTTTGATGTTGCAGTCGTTCTTGAAATCATCACCACATACGGTATCAATTGGAATCAGAAGCTTAACACCTTTTTCTTTTGCCTTTTCTTCCATCTGAAGTGCATAATCCATGTAATCCTTCTCAAGAAGTGACTTACCTACTGGCTCACCATGTGCTGCCATAAAGGTATATGCCATACCACCACCGATGATTAAGGTATCAACCTTGTCAAGGAGGTTCTCGATAACAGAAATCTTAGAAGAAACCTTAGCACCACCTAAAATAGCAACAAAAGGACGTACTGGATTCTCTACTGCATTACCAAGGAAATCGATTTCTTTCTGCATCAAATATCCAACTACAGCAGTATCTACATATTTTGTAACACCAACATTAGAACAATGTGCTCTATGTGCTGTACCGAATGCATCATTTACAAATACATCACAAAGAGATGCAAGATCCTTAGAGAATTCGTCTCCGTTCTTTGTCTCTTCTGCACGATATCTTGTGTTCTCAAGTAAGATGATATCGCCATCTTTCATAGCTTCAACAGCAGCCTTTGCATTTGGTCCAACAACTTCTGGATCTGCCGCAAATTTTACTTCCTGTCCAAGCAACTCTGTAAGTCTCTTAGCAACCGGTGCTAAAGAAAGCTCTGGAACTGGTTCTCCCTTTGGCTTACCAAGATGTGAGCAAAGAATAACCTTACCACCATCTGCAACCAATTTTTTGATTGTAGGAAGTGCCTGCACCAAACGGTTCTCATCTGTAATCTTGCCATCAATAAGAGGCACATTGAAGTCGCATCTGCAAAGAACACGAAGTCCCTTTACATTGATGTCATCGATTGATTTTTTATTTAATCCCATGATTAAATCCTCCACTCTTTTAATAAAAAAGAGGCCCGGTCCTAAGACCGGACCCCATGTTGGCTTATTCTCACCAATTTTGGGATATTTCTATCATTCACAGGCAGTCACCATTTTCACTGTGTAAAACATAGTCATGTGGCAATCACCAAAAGATGATGAAATAGCACAAAATTAAATTATGCTAACTCTGAGAAGTACTTGATTGTACGAACCATCTGAGATGTGTAGCTGTTCTCGTTATCATACCAAGAAACAACCTGTACTAAGTTATCTTCTCCAACCATTGTCTGTGTAGCATCGAAGATAGAACCATATGTGCTTCCGATGATATCAGAAGAAACGATTTCATCCTCATTGTATCCGAATGACTCTGTAGCTGCTGCCTTCATTGCTGCGTTGATTTCATCAACTGTGCAAGACTTCTCAACTGTTGCAACAAGGATTGTTGTAGAACCAGTTGGGCATGGAACACGCTGTGCAGATCCGATTAACTTACCGTTCAACTCTGGGATTACAAGACCGATAGCCTTTGCAGCACCTGTTGAGTTAGGAACGATATTAACTGCAGCTGCACGAGATCTTCTAAGGTCACCCTTTCTCTGTGGACCATCAAGTGTCATCTGATCACCTGTGTATGAGTGAATTGTGCTCATGATACCAGACTTGATACCGAATGCATCGTTTAATGCCTTAGCCATTGGTGCTAAGCAGTTTGTTGTACAAGAAGCTGCTGAGATGATCTTGTCATCTGGAGTCAATGTTGTATGGTTAACATTGTATACGATTGTAGGAAGATCATTTCCTGCAGGTGCAGAAATAACAACCTTACGAGCACCAGCATTGATATGAGCCTGTGCCTTTTCCTTGCTTGTGTAGAAACCAGAACACTCTAATACTACGTCTACCTTTAATTCTCCCCATGGGCAATTGTTTGCATCTGGGAAAGCGTAAATCTTGATTTCCTTACCATCAACTGTGATAGAGTCTTCTCCAGCAGATACAGTATCAGCCAAAGCGTACTTACCCTGTGATGAATCATACTTTAACAAATGAGCTAACATCTTTGGGCTTGTCAAGTCGTTGATTGCAACTACTTCATATCCTTCTGCTCCAAACATCTGTCTGAATGCAAGACGACCGATACGGCCGAATCCATTAATCGCTACTCTTACTGCCATTTTAAATTCCTCCTAAGATTTAAAAATACTATGTCTAGGGAACAACATTCCCAAACTGATATTATTTTAACCAATTTCTCCCTACATTTCAACCCCCAAAGCGAAGTTTGACAAATTTTTCACTAATAATAGACAATGTGTTTATTTTTTCCAGACGCGTTGCTTTTTGCATGGCATTTTTTTATAATTTACTGAGAAGAATGGAGGTGTTCCTTACAATGAAACTTTGGGATAATCATATGCATTGTCATTTTTCTGGTGATAGCGAAGCGGATCCCGTGGATATGATGCAGCAAGCCAGACATTTGGGGTTAGCCGGTATCACCTTTACAGATCACCTGGATTTTGACTATTTAGAAGAACCCGGTCTATTTGATTTAGATCTCACAAGCTATGAAGAGCAAATACATTTACTTTCTGAAAAAAAAAATGCTGATTCTTTTTTTGTCCTGTGTGGATTAGAACTCGGTCTTCAACCACACTTAGCAAAAAAGCATCAGACGCTGCTCGCACAACACGCCTTCGATTATGTCATTGGTTCTACCCATGTTGTACATAAAAGAGATCCCTATTATCCGGCTTATTTTGAAGGGCGTTCCAAGCAGGAAGCTTACCGGGAATATTATGAAGCAGTTTACGAAAACCTTTTGGCATTTCATGATTTTGATGCTCTGGGTCATCTCGACTATGTATTCCGCTATGGACCAAAGGACACAGCCCATGCGATCCCGGATTCTTATACGGACTATGCAGAACTTGTAGATGCCATTCTGCAGTTTTTAATCGCACACGATATTGCGCTCGAAATCAACACCGGTGCCTTTCGTTGCGGAATGACAGAACCCAATCCCTGCAAGAAAATATTGCAGCGTTATCGCGAACTTGGCGGAACCCTGATCACACTTGGTGCCGATGCACACAAGCCAGATGATATTGCGCTTGGTTATGAACGATTGCCTGCCCTTTTAACTGACTGTGGTTTTTATGAATACATGGTTTATCAAAAACGTATTCCGCACCCACACAGTCTTTTATAAACAAGATTACACTGTTTGTATGCCTTACCATATTTATCCACAGACCAAAAAGACGCCCCTTAAGGAGCGCCTTTTTTATCGTATAATTGTTCCACCGCCTGCGACATAATTACCATCATACAAAACAACTGCCTGTCCCGGTGTTACTGCACGTACCGGTTCCATAAAGTCAAGTCGTATCTGGTCATTTTCTAACAGATGCACACGGCATTTGGTTCCCTTGTGGGAATAGCGGATTTTTGCTATAAATTCCTGTCCATCCAAAAACTCCGGAACTGCCATGCAGTTCATCTGCTCTGCGACCAAATGATCTGTGAATACATCCTGATCATCGCCTAAAATAACACGGTTATTTTTGGCATCAATTTCATTTACAAAGATGCGTTTTCCAACAGATACCCCCAAACCACGTCGCTGTCCAATGGTATAATGCGTAATTCCTTCATGTCTGCCTACTACCGTTCCGTCACGCAAAACAAAATCCCCAGGTCCCGGTATGCGGTCCGGTGCTGCCGCATCTATAAAAGATGCATAATCATTATCCGGAATAAAACAGATATCCTGACTGTCTTTTTTTTGCGCCACCGGAAGACCAAGCTCTTCCGCAATTTTTCGGATTTCCTCTTTATGGTAAGCGCCAACCGGCATTAATGTATGCGACAGCTGTTCCTGCGTCAAATTATAGAGTGCATATGTCTGGTCTTTTTCTGCCGTCACAGAATTTGTAACCGCATACCTTCCATTCGGTAATTGCTCTACTCTGGCGTAATGACCGGTTGCAATATAATCTGCACCAATGGACAATGCCCGATTCAGCAATGCTTCCCATTTGACATAACGGTTGCAGGCATTACACGGATTTGGCGTTCTCCCCTGCAGATATTCCTCTACAAAATAATCCATAACTTTATGTTTGAACTCTGATTTAAAATTCATCACATAATATGGAATTTCCAGACGGGCAGCGACACGTCTCGCATCATCTACTGCTGACAGCCCGCAGCATCCGCCGTTTTCCTCCTGTACAAATTCGTCTTCATCCTGCCAGATCTGCATCGTCACACCGATCACATCATAGCCCTGCTCTTTTAAAAGATATGCTGCCACAGAGGAATCAACCCCTCCGGACATTCCCACTACTACTTTTTGTTTCAATTAATATTCTTCCTCTTCTTCCAGTTCTTCGATATCGTTGACTGGTGGTTTCAGACCCTCAATCTCGATACCGTTTTTCTGTGCATAATCCCAGAGTGCTGCATGTATCGCCTGTTCTGCCAAAAGTGAGCAGTGCACTTTTACTGGTGGCAGTCCGTCCAAAGCCTCCATAACTGCTTTGTTTGTCACTTCCAGTGCCTCCTGCACTGTCTTTCCAGCCACAAGTTCTGTTGCCATACTACTGGTTGCCACTGCGGCTCCACAGCCAAACGTCTTGAATTTTGCCTCTTTTATAATTCCATTCTCATCTATATCCAGATACATTCTCATGATATCTCCGCACTTGGCATTTCCTACCGTACCAACGCCACTCGGATTTTCCATCTCACCTACGTTTCTTGGATTTTGAAAATGATCCATTACCTTTTCACTATACATAATTTTTCCTCCGTTTTAAATACCTATGATAAATGTTTTTTTGCATAATCTTCATAAAGTGGTGACATTGCACGCAATTTTGCCACAATTTCTTTTAAATGATCTACTACATAGTCCACCTGTTCTTTTGTATTTTCATCCCCAAGTGTCAGACGCAGTGAGCCATGTGCAATCTCATGTGGCAAACCAATCGCTAAAAGTACATGGGATGGATCCAGCGAACCTGATGTACAGGCAGAACCGGAAGATCCACAAATGCCTACCATGTCTAACATAATCAGCATGGATTCCCCTTCGATAAACCGGAAACAGAAATTAACATTATTCGGCAGTCTCTTTTCTCTATGCCCATTTAACTTTGCAAATGGAATTTCTTCCTCGATTCTCGCAATGAGATAATCCCGCAGTTCACTTTCCTTTGCCGTGCGCTCTTCCATTGTTTCCATGGCAATTTCAACTGCTTTGCCAAGGCCGACAATTCCCGGTACATTTTCTGTTCCGGCACGACGTTTTCTTTCCTGTGCACCGCCATGAATAAACGATTTCAATTTTAAGCCCTGTCGGATGTATAAAAATCCAATTCCCTTTGGACCATTTAATTTATGTCCACTTGCACTCAGCAAATCAATGTGCATCTTTTCTACGTCAATCGGAACCTGTGTGTAAGCCTGTACCGCATCTGTGTGAAACAAAATTCCATGTTCATGCGCGATTTGTCCAAGTTCTGCAATTGGTTCTATGGTACCAATCTCATTATTCGCAAACATCACAGAAATCAATATGGTATCCGGACGAATAGCCTGTCTTAGCGCTTCCGGCGATACCAGACCATCTGCATCCACATCCAGATATGTCACCTCATACCCATGCTGCTCTAAATATGCACATGTATGCAAAATGGCATGATGTTCGATTTTTGTCGTAATAATATGTTTTCCTTTATCACCATATGCTTCAGCAACGCCTTTTAAAGCCCAGTTATCAGATTCGCTGCCGCCTGCTGTAAAATAAATATTAGCTGCTTTCGTTCCAATAGACGCAGCAATCGTTTCTCTTGCATCTTCTATTGCCTGCTTACATTTCTGTCCAAAATCATAAACAGCAGATGCATTACCATAAATCTCTGTGAAGTATGGAAGCATCGCCTCTACCACTTCCGGTCTGACCTTTGTCGTTGCCGCATTGTCTAAATATACAAATTCTTTCATTGTTATCACCTCGTTTTATTTCCTACCATTTTACTAGGTTATTATTATCCTAGCATTCCACTTCTGTTCTGTCAACCAGATTTTCACATATACTAATAAAAATACGCTTTGGGTGGTTCTATGTTGCAAAAAAACACGCATCCCATATGTTCCGGTGCTTTACTCCTTACCATTACCGGACTTTTCTGTCGTCTTTTAGGCTTTTACTATAAAATATTTCTCTCACGTACCATCGGTGCAAAAGAACTGGGTCTTTACCAGCTGGCAATGCCCCTTTTAGCAATCGGAATTGCTTTTGCCAGTTCCGGTTTTCACACAGCTATTTCTCGCTATGTTGCAAAAAGTATTTCTGCAAAAAGTGGAACAGAACGTGCCTATCTTAATATTGGCATCTTTCTTTCCCTTACTTTCAGCGCGCTTTTTTGCATCCCATGCCTTCTTTTTGCGCCAAAGGTTGCAGCAAACATTTTCTGCGAACCCTCCATCACTGCACTACTTTACCCGCTCATTCTTTGTATTCCGCTTGAATGTTTTCATGGCTGCATCAACGGTTATTACTATGGTCTGCAAAAATCAGCCATTCCATCCGCCGGACAATGTATTGAGCAGCTTGTCCGGATTGGCAGTGTCATTGCATGCTACCACATTCTTACCGTCAGTGGTCTGCCCTTCACAAAATTTCATGCTATGCTTGGACTGCTTTTTGGTGAAATCGCATCCACTTTTTATTATCTGAACATCCTTGTTTTTTCTAAGAAGAAAAAACTTGCGTTCATTTCTCCCTCAAAAAGAGCCATATCACGTGATCTTCTATCCATGGCATGTCCTTTAAGTGTAACGCGGCTGCTTCTGACCTTATTACATGGTGCCGAGAATATTATGATTCCCTTATGTCTGGTGCGTTTTGGACTAACAAACACGCAATCTCTTAGTATTTATGGTATCTACAGTGGCATGGCACTTCCTATGGTCTTTTTTCCAACTGTATTATCGAATTCCATAGCCGTCATGCTTCTGCCATCCATTTCCCGTGCAAAAGAAGAAAGACGTTTTCATTACATACGTCATACCATTACCGTCAGCTTCTTCCTCTGTATGCTTCTTGGCTTTCTATGCACCTTTTTCTTTTACTTTTTCAGTCCCTTCATTGGGCAAAAAATATTCGACAATG
This sequence comes from uncultured Lachnospiraceae bacterium, assembly GCA_934352055.1. Classification (GTDB taxonomy): domain Bacteria; phylum Bacillota; class Clostridia; order Lachnospirales; family Lachnospiraceae; genus Pararoseburia. Next base: position 80,064 of record CAKRJY010000005.1, on the reverse strand, counting down.
AAGTCGCAGGCATTTACATCCGTACGCTTTCCTGGCTGTGTCCTTTTCTTTTTCTCGGCACAACCATGAACAGCATCTTAAATGGACTTGGTCATGTGAAAGAAACCTTTTGTAACAATATTGCCGGCGCACTGATCCGCCTTGGCTTCATTCTGATCGGCATTCCTGTTTATGGCTTCCGTGCCTTTTTATTCGGTGTCTTATGCAGCCAGGTCATTTCTGCCTTCATGGCTTATTGGGAAGTTGCAAAAATCCCGGAAATGCAGAATGTTTCATAACTTCATTGATAATCAAAAAAGACCGTTGCAGGAACGTATCCCACAACGGTCGGTCTTTCTATTTTTATTTTGCTATCTTTGCGCTGTCTTATGCATAAATATATTTCTTTTCAAAATCGTCAATACAAAGTGGTTTATCATACAAATATCCTTGAATCACATCGCATCCGCAAGAAACAATTTTGCTCTTTTCTTCTTCTGTTTCGACACCTTCACATAAAACTTCAAATTCAATTTCTTTAAACGTGTTCACCAGATTAGACAAAATTGTCATTCCCATATTGTTCTGGATAGAATGTAATACAAAACCACGGTCAAACTTAATCACATTTGCCGGAACCTGCCCTAATACATAAAGAGAATTGTAACCGGAACCAAAATCGTCCAAAGCTATGCGATACCCTTTGTCCCGCAAGTGATTTAATTTGGTGATAATCATATCCAGATCTTTTGCCAGAACCGTCTCCGTCAGTTCAAACTCGATATACTTTTTATCCAATCCGGCTTCTTCTACCAAGCGATCTAAAGATTCTACAAAATCATCCTCGATTAAATCAATACGCGACAGATTCACGGAAATCGGAAATAACTCCCGTCCCTCTTCCTGCCATTTGCAGAGCAGCTCCACACTCTTTTCCAGCACATGATAATCCAGACGGGATACAATTCCTGCCTTTTCCAAAATAGGGACATAAAGTGCCGGTGAAAGCAACTCGCCATCCTCATCATAAAACCGCGACAATGCTTCTGCACCTATAATGCTATCATTTCTCGCCGAACATTTCGGCTGCAAATAAACCTGAATACTATCGTTATCAATAGCACGCTCAAAATTCGGAATAATACTTGCCTTCTTAATGGATTTACTCCGCAGCTTTTCTTCATAAAAAGCTATGGTATTGGAATAGCTGTTACGAATGCTTCTTCTTGCATAGCGTGCATTATCCTGTGCATAAATAAAATCATCTTCCGGCTCCATAACATAAAGCCCACATTCCACATGTATCTTGACACGATCGTAATGCTCCCCTACTCTGGCAAGAAAACGATCTGATATTTCCTGATAAAAAGCTACGATTTCTTCATCACTATCATCCCCTGCTTCGCATAAAACAAGCAGATGATCCACATAGCTCATACTTCCCAAAATACTTTTTTTGTTTTCTCTGCAAAAATAATCGACCATCAGTGTGATGAGCCAATCCCCCTTTTGCGTACCATAAATTTCATTAAAATACTTTAAATTACGCAAATTAAAGCTGGCAAGAACCGGTTTTCGCATTTCCCCCACAACCTTAGATCCAAGCATTTTAAATCGCTCTAATGATGGCAATTCTTCTGTTTTGTGTTCTAATATTTTATTTAACATGTTTAATCAATCTCCCACATGGATTCTATCATCTGTCTTTAAAAAGTGCAACAAAAAAATTCATCGCATCTGTCTGACATACATATTATGCCAAAATACGACGAACTTTTTGTCGAATTCTTTGGATAGCATTATCAATGTTCTTTTCTGTTTTTTCCATTTTGACAGCAATCATATGATAATCCATCCCCTGCACCATATAAAAAAAGACTTCTAGTTCCATCTTGCTGAGATTTTTTATAATTTGCTCGACGATCTGTTCTGTCTTTTCTGCATCAATCCATACATTTTCCGGATTTTGCACATCATCCGCCAGGATTTCTTCTATAATGTGACGATTTGGGCTTTCTGCATCTTCTGAATCAAAAATAGAAATATAACTGTTCAGAGGCTGGTTCTTTTTTCTGTCAGCAGCCTCTACAGCTTTAAAAATCTGACGACTAATGCAGATTTTGGCAAAGTGTGAAAAATGTGCGCCCTCTTCCGGTTTAAAATCCAAAATGGCCTTAAACAATCCAACCATTCCCTCCTGCACAACATCCTGTTCTTCACTACCTTTGATGTAGAATTTCTTTGCATAGCCCGAAACTACTTTTTGATATTTTTTACACAGATGCTCCATGGCGGAAAAATCACCTTTACGATAGGCTTCCACCAATTGTTCATCTGTCATGTTCTCATATTGGTCCATGTACTCCCCTATTTTTTCTGTAAACGCTGACGTACAATTTCGTAGGTCAAAACGCCGGTAGCCACCGACACATTGAGTGAGTCAATATCGCCCTTCATCGGAATGGACGCTACAAAATCACAGTGTTTTTTCACCAATTCGCTGACGCCACTGCCTTCATTCCCCATCACAACACCAATGGAGCCTGTCAGGTTCAAATCATACATTGGCTGGCCATCCATATCCGCACAGACGAACCACATTCCCTGTTCTTTTAATGCCTCAATTGTCTGTGATAAATTGGTTACCTTTGCAACCGGTGTATAATTGATAGCACCGGCACTTGCTTTGGCTACCGTTGCCGTCAAGCCAACCGCACGACGCTTTGGAATCACAACACCATGCGCGCCTGCAAGGTTTGCTGTACGAATAATGGCACCTAAGTTATGCGGGTCTTCTACATTATCCAGGAAAATCAAAAACGGATCTTCTCCTGCATCCTTTGCCTTTTGCAGCATATCTTCTACCGTTGCATACGTATAAGCTGCCGCATATGCTATGACGCCCTGATGTTTTCCTGTTTCGGAAATCTGATCCAGACGTTCTTTTGTCACATAGGAAATGATGGTATCATGTTTTTTTGCTTCTCTGTGAATGGTCTTGATTGGTCCATCCACACATCCATCCAAAAGAAACAGTTTATCAATTGTCTTTCCTGAGCGAAATGCCTCTAGTACTGCATTTCTTCCCTCTATCGTCAAGTTTTGTATTTCTTCCATGTTCTATCCTTTCTCGCTATAGCAGATCGCATCGATCCAATGCAATCGAAACCAATTCCAAAATGCGATCCATCGCATCCGTCAAATACAGATATCCCATCAAAGCTTCAAATCCCGTCGCACTGCGGTAATCCATAACTGTCGCATTTTTTGCCATCGTATGTGATTTCGCATTGCGGCCTCTACGATAAATATCTTTTTCTGTATCTGTCATCTCATCCAGAAGCACTTCTGCCATCATTGCCTGGGAATGCGCTTTTACAATATGACTCGTCTTGTGGTGCAACTGGTTGACCGGTGTATTTCCTCTTCCCACCACAATCGAACGAATCACAACATCAAAAATACCATCACCAATATAAGCAAGTGTCAGTGGAGAATATGTCCGGATATCCACATCTGCAATTGCAAATATATCCTTAATCTGTTGATTTAGGCTCTTTTCCATTTTACCCCTTCTCTGGTATCTTCCAGTACAATCCCCTTTTCCAAAAGTTCATCACGAATCTCATCCGCTCTTGCAAAATCGCGGTTCTTTCTAGCCTGCTGACGTTCTTCGATTAAAGCTTCGATGTCAGAATCAAGCATCTCTTCCTTTGTCTCGACCAAAATACCAAGAACATCACAAAGTGTTGTCAACTCGTCTAACAAAGCCTGGCTATAAGCTTTTGAAGAACTGCTGTCTGTATTCTGATTTGCATATTTTACCAATTCAAAAATTGCTGCAATCGCATCTGCTGTATTGAAATCGTCTTCCATTGCAGCTTTAAACTTGGTCACATATTCTTTTGCTTCTGTAAGCTGCTTTTCTTCTGCTGCAAGGAGTTCCTCTGTCTCTGCGTGATCTGCTAAGAACTGAAGATTCTTTGCGGCGGTACGAATACGCTCCAGACTGTTTTTTGCTGCTTCCATCAATTCTGCACTAAAGTTAAGCGGGCTGCGATAATGTGCTTGTAACATAAAGAAACGCAGCACCTGTAAATCATATTTTTCCCCAATCTCTCTTACCGTAAAGAAATTGCCAAGTGACTTACTCATTTTTTTGTTATCAATATTCAAGAATCCATTGTGCATCCAATAATGGGAAAATTCCACACCGTTTGCAGCTTCACTCTGTGCAATTTCATTTTCATGATGCGGGAAAATCAGATCTTCTCCACCTGCATGAATATCAATTTCATCACCTAAGTAATGCTTTGCCATGACAGAACATTCAATATGCCAGCCAGGACGTCCATCGCACCATGGTGACTCCCAATATGGTTCCCCATCCTTTTTCGGTTTCCAGAGAACGAAATCAAAATCATCTTCCTTTTCGTCACCTACAACCTGAATGCTTCTATGTCCCGCCTCAAGATCATCCAGATTCTTATGTGATAATTTACCATAATCTGCAAATTTACGTGTGCGGTAATATACAGTTCCGTCAGACACAACATATGCATATCCTTTTTCAATCAAGGTAGAAATCATCTGAATCATTCCACCGATTTCTTCTGTTGCAAGTGGATGTGTTGTTGCAGGCATCACATTCATGTCTGCCATGTCTTTTTTGCATTCTGCAATGTAACGCTGTGATACTTCTTCCGCAGTAGAACCTTCTTCCATTGCCTTTTTGATGATTTTGTCATCTACATCTGTAAAGTTAGAAACATAGTTTACCTGATATCCAATAAATTCTAAATAACGACGTACCGTATCAAAAACAATCATCGGTCTTGCATTGCCGATATGAATAAAATTGTACACGGTTGGTCCGCACACATACATGCGCACCTTTCCTTCTTCTATTGGTACGAATTCTTCTTTTGTTTTTGATAATGTATTATATATCTTCATAAAATTCTCCTTTTGTTCTTATTTCTTTAAGCTGCGCACTTCATTTTCCAACTGTAATACTCGATTCACCAGTTCGGAATTTTCCTTCTGTAATACTTTGATATCTTCCTGCACAGGATCTGGCAAATGCACCTGATCCATATCGCTTGTCGGCAATTTCACGTTATTTTGACGAACAATATGCCCCGGTACACCAACCACCGTACAATTTGGTGGTACTTCCTCTATTACGACACTTCCTGCACCAATTTTGGAATTTTTTCCTATGGTAAAGGAGCCAATGATCTTTGCACCTGCACTGACCATGACATTATCTTCTAAGGTCGGATGACGCTTTCCCGTCTCTTTTCCAGTTCCTCCCAGTGTCACGCCCTGATACAGGGTGACATTATCTCCAATAATCGTTGTTTCACCGATGATTACACCGGTACCATGATCTATAAAAAATCCCTTTCCAATGGTTGCTCCCGGGTGAATCTCAATACCTGTCTTTCTCGCTGCCCTCTGTGATATCCAGCGTGCCCAGAAATAGTGTCCTTTTAAATATAATTTATGGGCTCTGCGGTAACTGATCATTACCTTAAAGCTTGGATAGAGGATCACCTCCATGGGACTTTTAATTGCAGGATCGCGATCCTGTATTACTGCAAATTCTTCTTTGATATGTTTAAACATAAATTAAAACCTCTTTGTCTGTCATTTTTTAATTGTTTTTATGGCACCCCTGACAGGACAAACATCGGTCTTCTGAATCTGCAACTGCTACGCTGCTTTCATAAAATGATTCCAACAAACAGACTGCCTGCGAAGAAATCCCCTCTTCTCTTCCGGTAAATCCCAGATGCTCCTCTGTCGTTGCTTTGATATTTACTTGTTGTAAAGATATTCCAAGAACACTTGCCACGTTCTCTTCCATGGTTTCAATATAAGGTCGCAGCTTTGGCTTTTGTGCAATAATGGTTGCATCCACATTTCCCACAATGTATCCATGTTCCTGAATTAAGGCAGCCACGTGTTCTAATAATTTCATAGACGAAATACCACGATATTGTTCCTCTGTATCCGGAAAATGCTTTCCAATATCACCAAGTCCTGCCGCTCCTAACATTGCATCCATAATCGCATGCAGCAGCACATCTGCATCGGAATGTCCTAATAATCCCAGAGAATGTGGTATGGTAACACCACCCAGAATCAAAGGACGACCTTCTACTAATTTATGCACATCATAACCTGTTCCAATCCGCATAGGTTTCTCCTTCCTATTCTACGGTCTTTGCCAGAAAAATATAACAATTCTTCCTAATCTCAAAACTACCCTATATAATATCATATACCAAAGTCTTTTTTCAACTGCGGCATGATAATAAAAAAAGTCCTGATTCTCATGAATCAGGACTAAAGTAGCGAGGGAGAGACTCGAACTCTCAACCTCCCGGGTATGAACCGGACGCTCTAGCCAGTTGAGCCACCTCGCCATATTTAAGTGTTTAAATGGGACCTACAGGGCTCGAACCTGTGACCCTCTGCTTGTAAGGCAGATGCTCTCCCAGCTGAGCTAAGATCCCATTTCTTGTGTCGCTTGCCGCGACCGAAATTAAATATACTATACTTCAATCTCTACGTCAACACTTTTTTTAAACTTTTTTTATTTTTTTGCTAACATGCATCTTTTTGACAAATCAGCAAAGCGAATCTACAAGTTTTACACACGCTGATGCATCTTTCGAATATCCATCTGCTCCGATTTCCTCTGCAAAGCTTTCCGTAATGCAGGCACCACCAATAATAATTTTTGCCGTGCATCCCACACGTTTCGCTTCCTCAACAACATCTTTCATGCGCATCATCGTGGTTGTCATAAGTGCAGATAAACCTATCACCTGTGCATGTTCTTCCATTGCTTTTTTCACAATAGCTTCTGCAGGTACATCTTTTCCCATATCAAAAACACGATAGCCATAATTTTTAAGCATTAAAACCACCAGATTTTTGCCTATATCATGAATATCTCCCTCGACCGTTGCAATCACAACGGTTGCCTTCGCCTCATCATCTTTGCCGGACAAAAGAAGTGGTTCTAAATATTCCATAGCCACTTTCATGGCATTTGCCCCTGCAATCAGCTGCGGCAGGAAATATTTTTTATTGTCATAGTAGGTTCCCACCTGGTTGATTCCCGGAATCAGATATTCCTCGATGATATCTGCGGGTTGTTCCCCCGCATCTATTGCTCTTTTTACTTCCTCAACAATCGATTCCTTATCCCCTTTTACAACACAGGAAAAAATCGGATGTACATCTTTCGCTCCGGCATCTGCATCCTGCTTTTCTTCTTTTGCTCCCACGACCTTAACAGCAGTGGCTGGAACCGCCCCTAAATAACGTTCGGATGCCCCTTCTTTTCCAAGAAGAAGATCCGTCGCAAGCGCCGTGTACATAAGCATTTCCTGCGATGGATTTGCAATTGCCATCGTCAGCCCCTTCGCTAATGCAACATTTAAAAATGCTGTATTGACAAAAGTTCGCTGTGGCATACCAAACGAGATATTTGACAGTCCGCAGATTGTCGGCAAATGCAATTGTTCCTTACAATACGCAATTGTTTCAAAACACTCCAGTGCCGCTGTCGGATTGGCACCAACTGTCGTAACCAGCACATCCACAATCGCATCATTATCCTGCAATCCGACCTCTCTTGCCGCCTGCAATACCGTTTTGATATGTTCCTTTTTCTCTTCTAAATCCTTTGGAAGTCCTGCTTGTGATAACGGCAGCAATACAAACATCGCACCATATTTTTTTGCGATTGGAAGAAGCGCCTCCATCTTCTCCTTTTCACAGGAAATGGAATTGATCAAGGCTCTTCCCGGATAAATACGAAGAGCCGCCTCCATAACATCGACATAAGAGGTGTCAATACAAAGTGGCAAATCTACCGTTGATGTCACCTCATAAATAGCCTCTAACATCATTGCTTTCTCATCGATGCCATTGGTTCCCATATTAACATCCAAAACCGACGCTCCGGCAATTTCCTGGTCTCTGGCAAATTGACGTACCATCTGCATGCTGCCTGCACGCAGTTCCGCCTGCAGCGCTTTTTTCCCTGTTGGATTGATGCGCTCTCCGACCACTTTAAAGCCACCATCTACGGTAATCTCTACAAAGCTGCGTTCCGATGTCAATACCGGACGATTCTTCTTTTCGATCTTCGGAAGTTTTTTCTTCTTTACGCGCTCGGTCAATGCCTGAATATGCGCTGGCGTGGTACCGCAGCAGCCACCCACAACCGATGCTCCGGCATCGATCAATTTTTCACAGGAATCTGCAAATTCTTCCGGTGTCATCTTGTAGACCGTTTCGTCGTGTTCCAATTCTGGCATACCCGCATTTGGCTTCACTAAAATAGGAATGTCTGCATAAGGAACCATAGCCTTAACAAGCGGAATCATAGCCTCCGGACCTGTAGAACAGTTGATACCAACAACATCCGCCCCCATGTGCTCTAACACCACCATAGCTGTCTCTGGTGATGTTCCATAAAGCGTTCTGCCATCCTCGTTATAGGTCAGAGATATCATAACCGGCAGATCACATGTCTCTTTCACCGCCAAAAGTGCGGCACGACACTCCTGCAGACTCATCATCGTCTCAATAACAACAAGATCCACTCCTTCTTTTAAAATAGCCTGCAACTGCTCTTTATAAACCGTAACCAGATCTTCAAACATAAGATCACCTACCGGATAAAGCTGTTGTCCGGTCATGGTCAGATCTGCTGCAACAAACGCACTGTCTCCTGCTGCTTCCCTGCAGAAACGAACCATCGCACGATTCAATTCTTCCAGGCGGTCTTCCATGCCATATTCTGCCAATTTGATACGGTTTGCTGTAAATGTCGGTGCGTACAAAATTTGTGTTCCCGCTTCTACATATGCTTTTTGCAGCGATACGATAGCATCCTTATGATGAAAGATCCAATCTTCCGGGCAAACACCCATTGGCATTCCCTTTGCCATAAGGTTAGATCCTGTCGCGCCATCTAAAATGATCGGTCCTTTTTGTAACAAATCCTGTAACTGTTGTCTCGTCATATTATCTATTCATCCTATAATTCCGCAGTAATCAAGTCGTTTTCTTCTTCTACCATCTCTTTTAGATTTTCTGAAATACGATAAATTTCCTGCAATTGTTCATTTAATGTCTGTATAACAATAAAAGATTATAGCACAATCTTTTTTAAACTGTATATATATTCCAGTATTATTCATAAAATTGCAAAATTATATACAATTAATGATGCAATAGCATCATCCCACATTTTCAAACTGACTATTATACAGCTCCGCATAAAAGCCATTTTGTGCAATCAATGCTTCGTGGTTTCCCTGTTCTATAATATCGCCATCTTTCATCACTAAAATCACATCTGCATCCTTAATGGTTGATAATCTATGTGCAATGACGAAGCTTGTTCTTCCCTGCATCAGATGATTCATCGCTTTTTGAATCCGTTGTTCTGTTCTCGTATCCACAGAACTTGTCGCCTCATCCAGAATCAAGATCGGATTATCCGCCAAAATAGAACGTGCTATCGTAAGCAGCTGTCGCTGTCCCTGGGATACATTGGTTGCTTCCTCGTTTAAGACAAAATCATAACCTCCCGGTAATGTCTCAATAAAATGATGTGCATGCGCTGCTTTTGCAGCTTCCATAACTTCCGCATCCGATGCCGTCAGCTTCCCATAGCGGATATTTTCCATAATCGTACCTTTAAACAGCCAGGTATCCTGCAAAACCATTCCAAAGTGCTCGCGCAGGTTACTGCGTCCGAAGGAACGGATATCCTGCCCATCAATGCGGATGCAACCGGCATCTACATCATAAAAACGCATCAGAAGTTTTACCATTGTTGTCTTTCCTGCACCCGTCGGTCCAACGATAGCTACCATCTGTCCCGGTCTGACTTCGCTTGAGAAATCATGAATGATTGGTTTACCCGGCTGATAACCAAACTGTACATGTTCAAACGATACAGCCCCTTCCACATGATCCATCACAAGCGGGTGCTCCGGTTCTTCTTCCTCTTTTTCCTCTAAAAACTCAAACACACGCTCCGCAGCTGCCACTGTCGACTGCAAAAGATTCGAAACATTTGCCATCTGCTGGATTGGCTGTGTAAAGTTTTTGACATACTGGATAAATGCCTGGATGTCACCAACCGTTATACTTCCTGCAACCGCGAATACGCTGCCTGCAATTGCAACCGCCACATAACCCAGATTTCCCACAAATGTCATAACAGGCTGCATCAAACCGGATAAAAACTGTGATTTCCATGCAGAATGATACAATTCTTCATTTTTTACCCGAAATTCTTCCAGCACATCTTCTTCTTTATTAAATGCCTTTACAATGTTTTGTCCGGCAAATGTTTCTTCCACCTGCCCATTGATTTCTCCCAGTGTTCTTTGCTGTGCAATGAAGTACTTCTGTGAAAACTTCACCACAAGCATGACCAGTCCAAGAGAAATCGGCAGAATCACAAGTGCTATCAATGTCATCCATGGACTGATCGATAGCATCATGACCAGTACTCCAATCATGGTTGTCAAGGACGTGATCACCTGCGTCACGCTTTGATTCAGACTCTGGCCTAACGTATCCACATCATTCGTAATACGGGATAAAATTTCACCTACTGTTTTGGATTCAAAATATGCCATCGGCAGGCGATGTATTTTCTCTGATATTTCTGAGCGCATCCGAAAACTCATCTTCTGTGCCACACCAGCCATAATATAGCCCTGTATAAAGCTCATAAGTGCACTAAAAAGATAAATTGTCAACAAACTCAATAAGATCTTTGCAATCTTGTCAAACTGTATCGAACCTGTTCCCTGAATTTTTGCCACCAGGCCATTGAACAATTCTGTCGTAGCCAGACTTAACACCTTCGGTCCAACCACGTTAAAAACCGTACTTAATACCGCAAAGAAAATAACAACCCCGATTCCTACTTTATACACGCTCAGATATTTCAAAAGTTTTCGCAAAGTGCCTTTGAAATCCTTAGCCTTTTCCACCGGTCTGCCATGACCTCTTCCCATAGGTCCTTGTGGACGACGAGATGCTTTTTCTTTTCCATATGTCTCACTCATTATGCCATGCCTCCCTTCGTCTGTTCGAGCTCGCTCTGGCTCAACTGCGACATCGCGATTTCCTGATAGGTCTGACATGTCTTTAAGAGTTCCTGGTGTGTTCCCTTACCAACAATCTTTCCATCATCCAAAACAAGAATCTGATCTGCATGCAAAATCGTACTGATCCGCTGTGCTACAATAAAGATCGTCGCATCTTTTGCATGCACAAACAGTGCTTCCCGCAATGCCTTATCTGTCTTGAAATCAAGTGCAGAGAAACTATCGTCAAACAAATATATCTTCGGCTCTTTCGCAATCGCCCTTGCAATTGCCAGGCGCTGTTTTTGTCCCCCGGACACATTCGATCCGCCTTGCGAAATATGGCTGTCGTATTTCTTTTCTTTTTCCTCCACAAATTCCGTTGCCTGTGCAATTTCAGCTGCCTTTATCATAACATCATCCGCTATGCCCTCATCTGCATATTTGATATTTGAACGGATATCGCCAGAAAACAGCACGGCTTTTTGCGGCACATAACCAATCGCATCGCGTAACTTCTTTTGTGATATTTTGCGGATATCAATACCATCTAACGTGATACTTCCCTCGGTAACATCATAAAGACGTGGAATCAACTGTAAAAGTGTTGATTTTCCACACCCCGTACTTCCAATAATTGCTGTTGTCTTTCCCGGTTCCGCGACGAAATCCAAATGGTCCAAAACATTGCTCTTCGCATTTGGATACGCAAAGCTCACATCATGAAAAGCCAGTTCTCCGCGAATCTGTCCCATTGTATCATCAGCCACTGTCTTGGCATCTTCAATGGATGATTTTGTGCAGAGCACCTCCTGAATACGTTCTGCCGCAACGCCGGCTCTTGGCAGCATAATCGACATCATGGTCAGCAGTAAAAAGGACATAACAATCACCATGGCATAAGTGATAAACGCCATCATATCTCCCACCTGCATTTGTCCCGCTGCAATACCTTTCGCGCCAAACCATACCACTGCAATCGTAATGCAATTCATAATCAGCATCATTATCGGCATCATCCATGCCATCATGCGGCTGGTATACAATTGTGTTTCCATCAAGTCTGTATTCGCATCTTGAAATCGTTCTTTTTCATGTTCTTCACGCGAAAATGCACGAATAACTGGAATTCCTGTCAAAATCTCCCTGGAGACAAGATTCAGACGATCCACCAGCTTTTGCATCATCTTAAATTTTGGCATTGAGAATTTCATCAATATCAGCACAACGCCAATAATAACGGCAACGGCAATAAAAATAATCCAACTCATGGATGTGTCGGTACGGGAAACCATAATGATGCCACCAATCGCAAGTACCGGCGCATAAAGCACCATACGCAGCAGCATCACTTCCACCATCTGCACCTGCTGGATATCATTCGTACATCTGGTAATCAGAGAAGCAGTTGAAAACTGGTCCATTTCCTTTCCCGAATAGGAAATAACACTTGTATATACCTTTTGTCGCAAGGAACGTCCGATATCCGCTGCCGTTTTTGAAGAAACGAATCCAAGCAGCACAGCAGCAGTAAGCATTCCAAGCGTCATAAGGATCATAATGCCCCCTGTATGAAGCAGATATTGCATCTGCATCTTATGCATATCATAGCCTAATGCTTCATATTCTTTTTCCACCATAGCAACCGAAAGCTGGTCTGCCATGGTATCACCCAATTCACCAAACTGCTTCGAAACCTCATTTCTCATTTCATACAAAGCTGTCGGCTGCAGAAGTCCTGCATCCTTTAATTTTTGCACCTGCGCAAGACCTTCTGCGGCATCGCCCATCATGGATGCATATTGCGAATCAGCAGTCTGCTGCGTTCCATATTCCATAAAATAAGTCAGCACCAGCGGTTCCTGCAACGTCTGTTCCAACTTTTTTATCTTATCCTTATCTGCTTCTATTGCATCCTTTAATACATAACTATCTTTTTCTTCTTCGTAACAGGATGCAACATATGCACATTCGTCTGTATTCATAAATGCCATCAGCCACTCATATGTATCCCGGCTCATTTCGCGCATTGCAACGGAGTCCACACCATTTTGCTGGATGCCGACATCTACAATATCCGCTGTATAATTCGGAAGTGACAGTTCACACAACGCCTGTACAACCAAGAGTACAATAACGATCGCAACTGCACGCTTTCTTTCCCATAAATTTTGGAACAAAAATTTCATCTTTTCACCTGTCCTTATTCTTTCGCGTAACCTGATAAACCTTCCTCACGTACACGTTCAATAATATTGCAAATCAATCCCACACGATTAAATGGCGTCATAAAATAATATCCATCCACAATATCTGTTAATTTTCTCGCAATTTCCACAGAAACACGAATCGCCACCTCTTCATACTCCTCGCGACTCATTCCTTCTTCATAGCGATCCAGTACTTCCTGCGGCACATGCATTCCCGGCATCTGATTTGCAATAAACAATGCATTTTTCCGGCTTACCAGCGGCATAATACCACCGATAATCTTCGCACCTGTACGCGCTTTTAAATCCGCGATCCGCTCTACATCTGCGTCACTGTAAATCGGCTGTGTCAAAAAGAAGCTACAGCCCTGCTCCATTTTTAATTGCATACGTCTTGCAATAGCATCCACACCAACGCCCTGATAATTCAATGCTCCACCATAAACAATACGGTCCTGGTGGAACTGATCCTCATTCATCTCGTGCAGCAAGCCCATAAATTTGATTGAATTGTAATCATATACCTGGGTAATGGTACTACGGTCATTTTTTGCCACCGGATCCCCTGTGACAATCAGGAAATGCTTCAGATCATTCACATAATCACCCAACATGGTTCCGCGAAGTGAAATCACATTCCGGTCTCTGCAGGAAAGATGCGGCATCACATAAATTCCTGTCTCGCGCTGAATTTTACTTCCCAAAAGAGACGCATCCATACGGCTTCGTGCCATTGGCGAATCCGATAATGTCAATAAATCCACACGATGTTCCTTTAACATCTGAGCACCATTCAACAACTTATCCACCTGCAGATCAGATGGCGGATCCAGTTCCACAACAAATGGTTTTTCCCCCGACTGCAATTTCTTCCAAAACTCGGATTCTGTACGGCTCACCGATGTTTCTTCTACATCCCCGATTAGTTTTTGTGGTTTTTCCTCTTTTTCTAATTCTGCATAAAGCTCTGTAAAATACGATGGTGTCGTTCCGCAGCACCCACCAATCACATCGATTCCTAACCCATAAATTTTTCGCAAAACTTTGCAAAAATAGGACGCATTTTTCCCATAAATCGTTTTGCCGCGCAGCTGGTATGGATATCCTGCATTCGGCAAAACAAGCACCGGCTTATCAGACGGAAATGTCACATTTTTCAACATCTGATACATATGTACTGCTTCCATTCCACAATTCATGCCATATGCATCCACATCGTTTGACTCACACATCCGGCAAATCATACGCTCCAGACGAAGTCCTGTCTTTGTATACCCTGTTTTATCAAAAGAGAACGTAACTGCCACAAAAGCATCCTTATTCTGTTCCTTAATATACGATACCAATGCCGGTATATAATAAATGTCCGATTGTGTTTCCAATAGGAAAATATCTGCGCCAGCCTCCATAAAGGTATCAATCAAAAATTTATATTCCTGCAATACACGATTCTCGTCCCTCTGCCCCAAATCGTAAATTGTTCCGATATCTGCTGCAATAAATATTTCCGGTTTCTTTTTTCCAGCTTTTTCACATTGCTGCAAAAAGGTATCCTTTGCATCTTCCGCCAAGCGATATCCCGCTTTGATATGCTTTTTCATTTCTTCTCTTGTTGCAAAAAATCCACTATTGATTGCAAACGTATTTGTTCTAAGCAGCCTTGCCCCGCTTTGCAAGTATTCCAGGTGAATTTCTTTGATGCGCTCCGGGAAAAGTAAATTCGCCTTTTCCACTAGGAATCCATCTTCCTGATATTTTTCCCCATAGTATGTCCCCATTGCTCCATCCGCTAATAACGTATGTTTTTTCAGATATTCTATCAGTCTATGCATACCTTTCACCTCTCATAAAAAATGCTGTGGCATTTGCCACAGCATTATTTTAATACATTTTATAATTCATGAATAGTTATTTTTCTTATCCAACCAATGGATGCATCCCAAATTACACAATTTTAGATATTTTTAACTTTTGCAATATCTACCAGTGTAAATTTATCTGTTGCAGATTCCAAACTGGTTGCAAGTGCATTTGCTGTATCCATTGCTGTGATACAGTGTACACCCGTCTCAATTGCATTACGGCGAATCAAAAATCCATCACGGCTCTTATCTCCATGTCCCTGGGTTGGTGTATCAATAACCAAATCAATCTTATGTCCTAAGATCAAATCCATAACATTTGGAGATTCCTGTGTTATTTTATTTACCCACAATGCATCTACACCATGTTCCTGTAGATACTTCGCCGTACTTCTGGTTGCATAAATCTTATAACCAAGTGCAGCAAAACGTTTTGCAACATCAACTGCTTCCGGCTTATCCGCATCTTTTACCGTAATGATCATCTGCTTATGTTTTGGAAGTACAATACCAGCACCTAAGAATGCCTTATACAGTGCTTCATCAAATGTCTTTGCAATACCAAGACATTCACCTGTAGACTTCATTTCCGGTCCAAGGGAAATCTCTGCACCACGTAATTTTTCAAAAGAGAATACCGGCATCTTAACCGCTACGTACTCTGCTTCCGGCTGTAATCCCGGTGTATATCCCATACCCTTTAATGTATTACCAATAATAACCTTTGTTGCAAGGTCTACAATTGGAATACCGGTAACCTTACTGATGTATGGTACGGTTCTGGATGATCTTGGGTTTACCTCAATTACATACACTTCATCATTCATAACGATAAACTGAATGTTGATCAGGCCTACCACATGCAATGCCTGTGCCAGTTTTTCGGTATAATCTGTAATCTTTTTCTTGATATCATCCCCAATGGTATGTGCTGGATAAACAGAGATACTATCTCCGGAATGCACACCTGTACGTTCAATATGTTCCATAATACCTGGAATCAGAATGTCCGTACCATCACATACCGCATCCACTTCGATTTCCTTTCCCTGCAAATATTTATCTACAAGGATTGGATGATCCTGTGCAATACGATTGATGATTTCCATAAACTCATCTACTTCATCATCATTGAACGCAATCTGCATTCCCTGTCCACCCAAAACGTAGGAAGGACGTACCAATACCGGATAACCAATCTCGTTCGCAACTTTTTTCGCTTCTTCTGCTGTAAATACAGTTCCACCGGAGGCTCTAGGAATTCCTGTTTTTTCAAGAATCTCATCGAATAATTCTCTATCTTCTGCCGCATCAACATCTTCTGCTTTTGTTCCTAAGATTGTCACGCCCATCTTCATCAAAGCTTCTGTCAATTTGATTGCTGTCTGTCCACCAAACTGAACAACAGCTCCATCCGGCTTTTCAAAGCGAACGATGTTTTCTACGTCTTCTTCGGTCAGTGGCTCGAAGTACAATTTATCTGCAATATCAAAGTCGGTAGAAACCGTCTCAGGGTTATTGTTTACGATAATAGTTTCGTAACCTTCCTTTGAAAATGCCCATGTACTGTGTACGGAACAGTAATCAAACTCAATACCCTGTCCGATACGGATTGGACCGGAACCAAGTACTAATACTTTCTTCTTTGAATTTGTCTCTACCGCCTCATTTTCACTGCCAAAAACAGAGTAATAATATGGCGTTGTAGCTTCAAATTCGGCTGCACAGGTATCAACCATCTTAAATCCGACAACGATATCGTTTGCATAACGCATATCGCGGATTTCTTCTGTGGTCTTTCCTGTCAACTGCGCGATAACGTTATCCGGGAATTCAATACGCTTTGCTTCCTTCAAAAGCTCTACCGTAAGTTCTTCCTTCTGCAATCTCTGCTCCATCTCCACAAGGATGGAAATCTTATCGATAAACCAGATATCAATTTTGGTAATATCATGAATATGTTCGTAAGAAACACCTCTGCGAAGTGCCTCTGCAATCACATAAATTCTGCGGTCATCTACAACATGAAGCTGTTCTTCTAATTCCGCATCACTTAAAGCAGAAAAATCATAACTCATCAATGAGTCAACATGCTGCTCCAGAGAACGGATGGCTTTCATCAGAGCACCCTCAAAATTCGTGCAGATACTCATAACTTCACCTGTTGCCTTCATCTGGGTCGTCAGCGTACGCTTTGCTGTGATAAATTTATCAAATGGCAAACGAGGAATCTTAACAACGCAGTAATCAAGCATTGGCTCAAAAGAAGCGAATGTCTTACCTGTAATCGCATTTGGGATCTCATCCAAAGTGTATCCCAGTGCAATCTTTGCAGCCACCTTTGCAATCGGATAACCGGTTGCTTTGGAAGCAAGTGCAGAAGAGCGGCTCACACGAGGGTTTACTTCGATAACACAATATTCAAATGTTTCCGGATGTAATGCATACTGTACGTTGCATCCACCGGTAATGCCAAGTTCTGAAATAATATTTAATGCAGAACTACGAAGCATCTGGTATTCCTTATCGCCCAATGTCTGTGATGGTGCCACAACAATAGAGTCACCTGTATGCACACCAACCGGGTCAATATTTTCCATGTTACATACGGTAATACAGTTGCCTGCTGCATCTCGCATTACTTCGTATTCGATTTCTTTCCATCCGGCGATACAGCGCTCTACCAGAACTTCATTCACACGGCTCAAACGCAAACCATTGGATAAGATATCAACCAGTTCTGTCTCGTTATGTGCAATACCACCGCCACTACCACCAAGGGTAAATGCCGGACGAAGTACAACCGGATAACCAATGGTATTCGTAAACTTAATACCATCTTCTACATTATTTACAACCAGAGAAGCTGCACAAGGCTCACCGATTTTTTCCATCGTGTCCTTAAACGCCTGACGGTCTTCTGCTTTGAAAATCGTCTCTGCTGTCGTACCAATCAGTTTTACGCCATGCTCCTCCAGAAATCCGGATTCTGCAAGTTCCATACCAAGGTTCAAACCTGCCTGTCCACCAAGCGTTGGCAATACACTGTCCGGTTTTTCCTTTAAGATAATCTGCTCTAATACTTTTGCTGTCAAAGGTTCAATATACACTTCATCAGCAATTTCTTTATCGGTCATGATGGTCGCCGGATTAGAGTTCACCAGAACAACCTCAATACCTTCTTCTTTCAGAGAACGACATGCCTGTGTACCAGCATAGTCAAACTCAGCAGCCTGTCCGATTACGATTGGACCAGATCCAATTACAAGTACTTTCTTAATCTCTTTATTTCTTGGCATTACTGGTCACCTCCCATCATTTCCATAAAACGGTCAAACAAATATCCACTATCCTGCGGGCCAGGGCAAGCTTCAGGATGGAACTGTACCGTAAAAATATTCTTTCCTGTGTATTTCAATCCTTCATTTGTGCCATCATTGACATTTACAAATGCCGGCCTTGCAATGGCAGGATCTAATTTATCAACATCAACAACATAACCGTGGTTCTGTGAAGAAATATAAACGCGTCCGGTAGCAAGATCTTTTACCGGATGATTTCCTCCGCGATGACCATACTTCATCTTATGTGTATCCGCACCTGTTGCAAGTGCCATAAGCTGATGACCTAAACAGATAGCAAAAATTGGAATATCGGAATCATAGAGTTTTTTGATTTCTGCAATAATTTCTACACATTCCTTTGGATCTCCAGGTCCATTGCTAAGCATAATACCATCCGGGTTGCTTGCAATGATTGTCTCTGCCTTTGTATCTGCCGGATAAATCGTAACTTCGCATCCTCTGTCATTTAATGACTTTGCAATATTATTCTTAGCACCAAGGTCAAGCAATGCCACACGTTTGCCACTGCCCTTTAATACCTTAGGCTCCTTACAGGTTACCTTTGATACCACATCACCTGTTGTATATGCTTTTAACTTTGGAAGGATTTCGTCCAAATCATAGGATTCATTGGTGGTAATCATTCCATTCATGGTTCCCTTATCACGTAAGATTTTGGTAAGTGCTCTCGTATCAATACCAGAAATACCTGGGATATCATTCTCTTTCAAAAAATCCTGAATGGTTCCTTCACAACGGAAATTACTTGGGATACGGCTCAGTTCTCTGACAATGTATCCATCAACCCATGGACGTCCTGACTCCATGTCTGGTGTAATACCATAATTACCAATCAGCGGATAGGTCATTACAACAGCCTGTCCTGCATAGGAAGGATCTGTCAAAACTTCCAAATATCCTGTCATGGATGTATTAAATACGATTTCACTGATGACTTCCCGTGTAGAACCAATGCTCTCACCGGTAAAAACGGTGCCATCTTCCAGAATAAGAAATGCTCTCATCTTTTGCCCTGTCCTTTCAAATGTAATGTTAAATTTTTAAAAATGCCTAAACTTATAGTATCCTATCACAACATATTCTATATTGCAATACGAAAAATTACTTTTTCGAGCACTTTTCGACCTCTTTATTATAACCGCCCACGCATACACAAGCAATTCTTTTCTGCATCAAAAAAGGCTCAAAAAACAAATCTTACGCAAAAACAAAGCAGGATGCTTATCTTTTTCATAATACATCCTGCTTTATAAAAGTAATTATTTAAAGTATGCTACACCGGATTCGAAAATCTTCATATCCTGTTCGCCATAAATATTGATTGCAACAGAATCTCCACGTCTTTCTGAATGCGCCATCTTACCAAGCACACGTCCGTCCGGGCTGGTAATACCTTCAATTGCCATATAAGAGCCATTGACATTCCATTCTTCATCCATGGTTGGATTGCCTGCCTCATCCACATACTGTGTTGCCACCTGACCATTTGCAAATAATTTTTCTAACCATGCATCATTTGCAACAAAACGACCTTCACCATGTGATGCCGGATTACAATAGGTCTGTCCAAGCGTAGCCTGTGCCAACCAAGGTGATTTATCGGATACTACCTTTGTATAAACCATCTTAGAAATATGGCGTCCAATCGTATTATATGTCAATGTCGGTGCATCTGCCTGCTGTGTATGGATTTCACCATATGGAACCAATCCAAGCTTAATGAGTGCCTGGAATCCGTTACAGATACCAAGAGCCAGTCCATCACGGTTATTCAAAAGATCCATAACAGCTTCTTTCATCTTTTCGTTACGGAATGCTGTTGCAAAGAATTTTGCACTTCCTTCCGGTTCGTCTCCGGCAGAGAATCCTCCCGGGAACATAACCATCTGTGCTTCGTTGATTGCTTTTGCAAACACATCAACAGATTCACGGATATCTTCTGCTGACTGATTCTTAAATACTTTTACGATTGGTTCTGCACCTGCGCGTTCAAATGCTCTTGCGCTGTCGTACTCGCAGTTTGTACCTGGGAATACCGGAATAAATACCTTTGGCTTTGCCACTTTGTTCTTACATACATAGATTTCCTTTGCATGATAAACATCGGTATCTACCGTATTCTTATCTTCCGTAGCTCTCGTTGGGAATACTTTTTCAAGTGGACTCGTCCAGCATGTCAAAGCTTCTTCCATGGAAAGATTCATATCCTTATATACAAATGTCTGTGTATCATTCACCTTTCCAAGTACCACTACGTCATCATCCAGTCCTGCTGCATGCATTGCGTCCTTAACAGCTGTAACATCACTGCCGGAAATTTCTGCCACAATGGAACCAATATGATTTGCAAATAATACCTCTGCTGCTACAGCATCATCCACTGTCACACCTAATTTATTACCAAATGCCATCTTAGAAAGTGCTGTCGCGATACCTGTAGCGTCCGGTGCATAAGCAGATACAATGACACCTGTCTGGATCAGCTGATGAATAACGTCATATAACTTCATCACCTGTTCATATTCCGGCAAATCATATGCATCACGTTTTGCACGGAAGAATACAAGTGCGTCTCCACTCTTCTTTAATTCCGGTGTAATAATATCTTTTTCTTTGGCGATATCCACTGCAAAAGATACCAGTGTCGGCGGAACATCAATTTCATTAAAGGTTCCTGACATAGAATCCTTTCCACCAATCGATGGCAGGCCAAATTTCATCTGTGCCTGATATGCACCAAGAAGTGCTGCAAATGGCTGGCTCCATCTCTTTGGATCTTCTGACATTCTGCGGAAGTATTCCTGGAATGTAAAACGTATTTTGCTGTAATCACCACCTGCTGCAACAATGCGTGCAACAGATTCTAATACGGCATAAGAAGATCCGTGATATGGACTCCATGAAGACAGGTATGGATCAAAACCATACGCCATCATCGTAACAGTATCACATTTACCTTCTGCAACCGGTAATTTAGCAACCATAGACTGGGTTTCTGTCAACTGATAACGACCACCATATGGCATATATACACTACCTGCACCAATGGAACCGTCAAACATCTCAACGAGACCTTTTTGTGAGCAGACATTCAAATCGGATAGCGATGTTTCCCATGCTTTTTTCACATCACCTGCTTCTAATGCACTCTCAACGCCTTTAACAGCATATGTATTAAAGTAATTATCTTCCTGACATGGCATTTCTACAGCAACATCTGTCTCCTGATGTGCTCCATTTGTATCTAGGAATGCTCTCTTTAAGTTAACGATTTCCTTGTCTCTCCATACTAATACAAGGCGTGGTTCTTCTGTAACAACAGCAACTTCAATTGCCTCTAAGTTTTCTTCTGCTGCGTAAGCTAAGAATTGTTCCACATTTTCCGGAGCAACAACGACAGCCATACGCTCCTGTGATTCAGAAATAGCAAGTTCTGTTCCATCTAAGCCTGCGTATTTCTTTGGCACCTTATCCAATTGTACGCGCAATCCATCTGCAAGCTCGCCAATTGCTACCGATACGCCACCTGCACCAAAGTCGTTACACTTCTTGATGATATAACTTACTTCTTCACGGCGGAATAATCTCTGGATCTTGCGTTCTGTAGGTGGATTACCCTTTTGCACTTCTGCACCACACACTGCCGTAGACTGCGTGTTATGTGCTTTAGAAGAGCCTGTTGCACCACCAATACCGTCACGTCCGGTTCTACCACCAAGTAAAATGATACGATCTCCCGGATCTGAATTTAATCGCTGTACTGCACGTCTTGGAGCTGCGCCCATAACCGCACCAATCTCCATACGTTTTGCCACATAATTTGGATGATATACTTCCTTTACATAACCGGTTGCAAGACCAATCTGGTTACCATAGGAACTATAGCCATGTGCTGCTTCGCGCACTAATTTTTTCTGTGGAAGCTTTCCTTCCATCGTATCTTTTACAGATACGGTTGGATCTGCTGCTCCTGTTACACGCATTGCCTGGTATACATAAGTACGACCTGAAAGCGGATCACGGATGGCTCCACCAAGACAAGTAGCTGCCCCACCAAATGGTTCAATTTCTGTTGGGTGGTTATGTGTCTCGTTTTTAAAATTAACGAGCCACTCTTCTGTTTTTCCATCCACTTCAACAGGAACAACAATAGAACATGCATTGATTTCATCAGATTCTTCCTGATCATCAAGCTTTCCATCTTTTTTCAACTTCTTCATAGCAAGAAGTGCCAGGTCCATCAGGCAGACAAACTTATCATCACGGTCTTTGTATAAAATTTTGAAATTATCCAGATAGTCGTGATAGGTATCTTCAATCGGTGCACGATAATAACCATCTGCAAATGTTACGTTTTTCAATTCGGTAGAAAACGTGGTATGACGGCAATGATCTGACCAGTAAGTATCCAACACACGGATTTCTGTCATGGATGGATCACGCTTTTCATCCTCTGCGAAATATCGCTGGATATGTAAGAAATCCTTAAATGTCATAGCAAGCCCAAGAGAATCATACAATTCTTTTAATTCAGCTTCCGGCATTGCACGAAAACCATCAAAAATCAAGACATCTGCAGGATCTTCAAAATGATCTGTCAATGTCTCCGGTTTCTCCATTCCTGTTTCTCTGGAATCTACCGGATTGATACAATGCTTTTTGATCGCTGCGAACTGTTCTTCTGTAATATCACCCTCAATGACATACGTAGTTGCAGAACGGATAATCACATCTTCATCTTCTTTTAATAATTTTACACACTGCTCTGCAGAATCAGCACGCTGGTCAAACTGTCCAGGTAAGAATTCCACACTAAAAACCTTTCCCTGGTAGTCAAAATTTTCTTCATAGTATGTATCTACCGGAAGTTCACAAAAGACGGTCTTTAACGCCTTCTTGTAGGTATCCTCCGAAATATTTTCAATATCATATCTGATCAGGACGCGGACTCCCGTCACTGTATCAATTCCAAGATAACTCTTGATTTCACTATAAAGGGACTGCGCAGCCACTGCATATTCTGGCTTTTTCTCTGCATATACTCTTCTTACGTTTCCCATGCTATACCTCCATATGATTGATAACCTAAGGCGTATCACCTTTTTTCTTTTACTCATAGTATAGCACATAGCAGGCGCTACACATAATTATTATCGCTAATTAGATATATTAGTGTTTCTTATCTATACCCTTGACTGCTATTATTCTCACTTATATAATAAAAGAATCACAGGAGACAATCTTTTTTTCACAGAATGATATGTCATCTTACGAGGGGGAATTACCATGGATATTAATTATGAATTATACAAAGTCTTTTATCATGTTGCCTCATCACTCAGTTTTTCTGATGCGAGCAAACAGCTCTTTATATCGCAATCGGCCGTTTCGCAGTCCATCAAAACATTAGAGAAAAAAATAGGACAGCCGCTTTTTATCCGCAGCACCAAGAAAGTTCAACTGACGCCTGCCGGTGAATTGCTCCTACAGCATATTGAACCTGCCATGAATCTGATTCGTCGTGGCGAGGAACAGATTCAAAATGTCAATGAAACCAGACTTGGGCAGCTCCATATCAGTGCCAGCGATACGATCTGCCGCTACTTTTTAGTACCCTACATCCAGCGCTTCCATGAAGTTTACCCGGATGTACCGATTCGTATCACGAACGCCACCAGTAAATCCTGCGTAGATTTATTGGAGCAGGGAAAAGTTGATATCATCATTACCAACCATCCCAATTCACGCATGAACACATCCTATATCACACAGACCTTAACACTGTTTCAGGATGTTTTCATCGCAAACCCAAAACACTTTCCGCAAACAGAACAGGAAATGACGTTAAAAGAAATCTCTGCCCTGCCACTTCTTATGCTCGACAAAAACAGTACAACAAGTGAATATTTACACCAGTTCTTTCTGGAAAACAAGTTAGATCTGGTACCAACCTTTCAATTGTATTCCAATGATTTATTAATGGATCTTGCAAGAATTGGTCTTGGTATCGCCTTCATTCCGGATTTTTGCATGACGCACAACTCATCTGATCTAAAGATTGTGACAACAAAAGAAAAACTTCCACGAAGGAGCCTTGTAGCAGCGACACATCCTTCCCTGCCTCTTAGCGCCTCCGCAGAAGCCTTTTTATCGTTTTTGCCAAAAGTCGTCCAATAAATGTTCTACCGATTGTTGGTTACAGACCTTTCCGTCGCTCCACTCGCGCGGGAAGGTCTTTTTATATTCTCCGCGCACAAATCTCTCATCCAAAAGCGCAATGACACCCTCGTCGTTTTTTGTGCGAATCACACGTCCCGCAGACTGGATCACCTTATTCATACCGGGATATAAATAAGAAAATGCAAAACCATCGCGTCCTGTCTCATCAAAATAACGTTTCATCACTTCACGCTCATTTCCAATCTGTGGCAATCCCACACCTATAATAATGGCTCCAATCAGTTTCTCTTCCGTCAGATCGATACCTTCTGAAAAAACACCGCCCATGACACAAAACGCTACCAGACTCTTTTCACGCTCCTGCTCAAATTCTTGTAAAAAAGCTTCCCGCTCCTGTTCACTCATTCCACTTCGCTGCAGAATCACATCGTATTCTCCTACACTTTTTGCCAGAAATTGCTCACTGATTTCTTCTAACATTTTATAAGAAGGACAAAACACCATATAATTTCCTTTTCTTTTTGAAACAATGGTGACAATGTAATTGGCAAAAGCTTCATATTCCTTTTGCGTTCTTCTGGTATATTTACTGCTGACATCCGTTCCAATCAGCAAAGCTCGTTTTTCCTGTTCAAATACAGCGTCCGCATAAATGGCATAGACATCCGTATCACAGCATAAAAGTTCTTTATAATATTGAATTGGCAAAAGTGTTGCCGAAAAAAATACGCAGGCTTTTGCCCGATCCAATCGTTTCTGTAACATATACGATGGATCCACACAAAACAGATGCAGACAAAACTGTCCTTTTTCATCATAATCGCAATAAATCCGGTAATGGTCGTCAAAATTCTCCGATAAATTCAAAAAATTTCTTACCTTGAAATAGAATTCTAATACTTCCTCCCGGTCTATGATATTGCCCTCGCGCTGCAGCAGCTCATCCATAGCAGCCGCCGCCCGCATAAGCGCAAATAAAAAAGAATCCATCTCATATAAAACAGACAATCCTTCACACGTACGTTTATACACCAGCAATTCCCTGTTACATCGTTCCAAGGTATTTTCCAACTTTTTCCCATAGACTTTCAGTTTCTTTTTCATGACAAGAAACTCTTCCTTGATTAACGTCTCGGAATACATATCGCGCGCACGTTCCACCAGATTATGAGCTTCATCCACCAAAAAGATATAATCTCCTCGTATTCCCTCTGCAAAAAACCGTTTCAGACACACATTCGGATCAAACACATAATTGTAATCGCAAATAATATGATCCACCCAGGAGGCTATATCCAAACTATATTCAAACGGACAGACACATCTCTCTTTTGCCCATCGCAGGATACACTCCCGATCTATCATATATTCTTCCTGTAAAATATCATAGACAGCATCATTGACGCGGTCAAAATGTCCCTTTGCATAAGGACAGTCTTCCGGATTGCAGGCGCGTTCTTCCAACAGACACATCTTGTCCTTTGCCGTCAGAACCACCGTCTTTCCTTCATACCCCTGCTGTCCCATCAAAAGAAACGTATCATGCGCCACAACACCTGTTGCATTTTTTGCCGTCAAATAAAAAATCTTATTGCCCGTGTTCTGCCCCATTGCCTGTATCGCCGGAAAAACAGTTGCCAATGTCTTCCCTGTACCTGTCGGTGCCTGCAAAAATAGTGTTTTTTCCCGCATAATACTCCGGTAGACATCCGTTACAAGTTTTTTCTGCCCTTCGCGATAGGCATAAGGAAATTCCAATCCACGAATGGACTGCTGACGTATCATATTATGATGAAACAAGAAATCTGACCAGCGCTTATAGTCTGCAATCAGCGCTAAGAACCATGCTTCTATTTCTTCATAGGAATAATACTCTTGAAACCGGCGGATTTCTTCCGTATCCATATTGCAATATGTCATCTGGACACCGATACTTGGCAGGTGATTCTGCGTTGCAAATATAAATGCATAACATTTTGCCTGAGCCAGGTGAACGGGATTTGGTTCCGTCATTTTTTCTACATCAAAGTACACTCCCTTGATTTCATCAATCAAAATCTGTGACACCGAAGATTTTACTTCCGGTTCTGACGCACCCTCTATAAAATGGCTCATTTCTTCGAGTAAAGCCTCTTCATAAATAATGCCATCCGCCCGTCCTTCTATGGCAAGATCATAATCCTCATACGTGATGATAAATTTAAGCGGAATTTCCGCATGGTAATCTGCCCCGGCACGTCTTTGTATCTTACGATGTATCCGGCTCCCCTCCTGCATAGCTTCCATGCGCATTCCACCGCCATGGCGATCATCTATATCACCCGCATTTAGCAAAAACTCAACCAGATTTCGAACAGAAATAACAATCTGTGGTTTTAATTTTTCCTGTTGTACCAATTTACTGATTTTCATAATGATTAGTATAACACAAAATCCCCCCGACAGAAAAATCTGACGGAGGGATTTGTTGATACAAGATTATTATTTACGCTACTGCAAACTTACGTACAGACCGTACAAATACCGGATCATAATTCGAACACAGCACCTGCATTTCACGCTTCATTCCCATGCTCATAACCCCGAGCAATGATTTTGCATCCAAATATATAGCGCCACTCTTCAGATCAATGGCCTCGGGACAAACGGTTGCTGCCTGTACGAACTCTTGCACATCTTTTTCGTTCTTAAGCATTACCTTCAGTTCCATTTTTTTCACTCCTTTTCATTCAATACAAGAAAACTACATTTCATGAAAACGTTTCCAACGTTTCATGCTTCGTATTAAAACACAGGTTTTTTTGTTTGTCAAATCTATATTTTTTGCAAAGGAGTTCATTTTCGGGGAATTTTTATAGGTTTTCCGGTCACTTGGTTTTTAATTTTGAAGGACAATACCCGCAATCTGTCGTATTGTTAACACTTTGTTCACATTGTCCTTAATTATGCATATAAACCCTTATGTTTTCATCCTTTTCTTGTGCATTTTTAACAAAAGTTTCTGTTTTCAGCATATGCATCCATTTTTTTCTGTTTTATATCAAAAAATTGCATCTGCCAATGCCGAAAATGCTTTTCCCATACTTCCCTCGATAAATACATCTGTCTCCGGATCCAGACGAACGTCCAGTGGTTCCCTATTTAAAACCACTCTGTGCTTTCCCCCGAATTCATACACATAAGACGCTGCCGGATAGACATGTAATGACGTTCCGGCAACAATCAATGTATCTGCCGCTTGGATGGCATCAATCGCGCCAAGTACCGCTGCCTCCGGCAATCCTTCTTCATATAATGTCACTTGTGGCCGAATCATACCGCCACATTTTGGACAACGTGGTATTCCCTCCGTCTCAAAAATATAATTTTCGCCTACACGCTCACCACAGGACATACAATAGTTTTTATGCGTTGTTCCATGAATTTCGAACACATTTCTACTGCCCGCCAACTGATGCAGTCCATCAATATTTTGTGTCACAATCGCTTTGAGTTTTCCCATCTCTTCCAGTTTTGCCAACACTTTATGTGTAACATTCGGTTCATACCCTCTGCTATCCATCTTCTGCCGGTAAAATTCAAAGAACACCTCCGGCTCACGCATAAGGCATGTATGGCTCAACAGATACTCCGGCTGATACTTTTCAAACTGCACATCATGCTGATTGTACAAACCATCCTTACTGCGGAAGTCCGGTATCCCACTTTCAGTCGATACACCTGCACCGCCAAAAAATACAATCTGATTCGATGCCTTTACAATTTCTATAAACCGCTTCATTTTTTCTTCCATCTGAAACCATCCTTTCCCTGTTAACACATCTTACTCTTCGTTTCAATGCATGTAGCTTCCATCATAAAATCCGTTTCTATGTATATAAATTCCATCATAAAAGGCACAGTATTTTACATACTGTGCCCGCTATCTTACTTTAAGAATCCAGAAATAATCTGCTCTTCTGCTTCTTCTTCGGTAAGTCCTAATGTCATAAGTTTAATCAACTGCTCGCCGGCGATTTTACCGATGGCTGCTTCATGAATCAGACTAGCTTCCATTGTCGCTGCCGAAAGCTGTGGCGTAGCCAATACATACGCCTGATCCATCAAAATAGAATCACATTCCGTATGTCCTGCACAGCGATTGTTACCATTCAGTGTACTTGTATAATGCTGCTTACTATTTCCTTTTGCAACAGTACGGCTGACAATATTACAACTGCAGTCCTCACCATTTAAGTCTGCTGTAAACTCTGCATCTGCAGTCTGATCGCCTGTTGTCATAATGCTGTCATGAATCTCAAGCTTCGCGCGATCTGCAAGATCTGCCTTTGTGATACGAAGCGTATCATCAATTCCTGCAATCTGTGATGTCTCCATAACCATTTGTGCATCCTCTTTCAAATGTACCACAGTAGTAGGATTCATCAGGCGTTTTCCTGTTGTTCCAGGATCTCCCTCGCCATAATGTTTTTCAACATAACGCACTTTTGCACCTTTTTCCAGGTAAAATGTATGAATACCGTCATGTCCGCTATCTTCGGTTCCACAGTTGTGAATACCGCATCCGGCTACGATCGTTACATCTGCATCTTCTCCAATAAAGAAGTCATTATATACCATGTCTTTTAGTCCAGCCTGCGATACCACTACCGGAATATGAACACTTTCGTTCTTGGTTCCCGGTTTGATGATAATATCAATACCAGGCTTGTCCTCTTTTGTTACGATATCAATATTTGCCGTCGTATTTCTGGCGGATGATGCGCCATTTGTACGTATATTATATGCTCCAACCGGAAGTGCATCCAGACCGGCAACTTCTTTTAAAATATTCTGTTCAATCGTTCCCACGTCCTTAGTCCTCCTTCATTTTCTCTGTCAAAACACTGCACGTACTGTTCTGCATGCCCATAATCTGTGGCAAAACCTTGTCCTTTGTATCATACATAGCAACTTTGCCATCTTTCAAATAAAGCACCTTATCCGCAATATCAAGAATTCTCTCCTGATGACTGATAATTAAAATATTACCATCGCTGGCTGCTACCATTTTCTCAAATACACGAATCAGCTTCTGGAAGCTCCACAGATCAATTCCGGCTTCCGGTTCGTCAAAAAGCGTCAAATCGGAATTTCTCGCAAATGCCATAGCAATCTCGATACGTTTTAACTCTCCGCCTGACAAACTGCCATCTAAATCACGGTTGATATAGTCCTTTGCGCAAAGTCCTACCTCAGAAAGCAAATTGCACAATTCACTCACAGATGCATCCTTTCCAGCTGCCAGTGACATCAAATCCTTAATGGTTAAACCTTTAAAACGAACCGGCTGCTGAAACGCATAAGAAATTCCATGCTTCGCACGTTCTGTAATCGACCAGTCCGTAATGTCTTCGCCGTTTAATAAAATTCTACCCTTACTTGGCTTATTGATTCCCGCAATAACCTTTGCCAGTGTTGACTTTCCACTGCCGTTTGGTCCGGTAATCACTACAAAATGATCCTCGATAGTCGCATTGATATGATCTAAAATCAATTTACCATCTTCGGTCTCATAACAAATATCTTGTAATTCTAACACTTCTTATATCTCCTCTTCTCGCAGGGACGTTCTTTTTTCCATAATGAGTGTCCCTGTAACACCCGAAGATATATTACCACATAAAGATAGGAAATACACCCTTTTTATGCCTTTTTTTACGTCCATGTCCTGTATTTTATACATTTCCGTATTCCTATATGCATATAGGGTGTACTTCCTATCACCTACTGAATTACTATGAAATTAACTTTAAATCTGTATACGATACTCTACATTTCCATGCACATGATAAACAGTATCGTCCGCACCTATGACGCGGACCACAATGTTCTCCGTAACAGAGTTCTCATCCTTTGTGATAAAGATTTCTGTACCATCCTCTGTCTTTTGCATAGAAAAATCAATACCTCCTGTTTCATCTTCCAGACGATACTTTCCTTCTCCGGCATAAAAACGCACTTCCAAAGACTTAAATTCCTGATCATTTCCCTGTTCATTGGCAAGGAGTAGTATGATACCGCCTTCCTTGACAAAGACCGGAATGCGGTCAAGCGGAACAAAAAGTTCATATGTATGATTACCCGCAAACGTCTCACCGGTAAAGAAATCCGTCCATCTGCCTTCCGGAAGCCAGACACTCACCGGCGCCAGACCTTCTTTATTTCGTTTATTCACAACCGGAGCTACAATCATTTCAGTGCCAAAGTAATACTGCGTTTTCGCTTCATAGGCTTCCTTGCAATCATGCAGATAATACATCGGCATAACAAGCGGCATACCGTCTCTTGCCGTTCTTACATTAGCCGTATACAAATACGGAAGCAGACGATGACGTAATTGTAAGAATTTTGTCACAATTTTTTCTGCCTCTTGTCCATAAAGCCATGGTTCCTTGCTCCATTTATCACGTGTAGAATGCAGACGATTAATAGGAGAAAATACGCCAAGTTCTACCCAACGGGTATAAAGTTCCGGATTGCCTTTGCTTCCCATATGTCCGCCAATATCATGCGACCACCAGCTATAGCCGGTATTGGATGCTGCAATGGTAAAATATGGCTGATAGGCAAGACTCTTCCAACGCACAAAGGTATCTCCGGAAAAGCCTAGCGGATACCGGTGTGAGCCACAACCTGCATAACGGGAAAGAATAAGCGCTGTCCGTCCATCACGTCCGGCATCCATCATATGATAATGATTGAGCAGCCACAATGGATCTAAGCCTTTTTGGCTGGACTTTCGTCCCTGCTGCCAGTCAATCCACCAAAAATCCACGCCCTCATCTTCATAAGGATGCAGCACCAGATCAAAATAAGAATCCACAAAAGTCCGGTTGGCAAAATCAAATTCAACCGGCTCTTTGCTCGCCGGATCAATACCATTCGCCTTCGCCATCGCAGGATATTGTTTTTCAAAATAACGAATGCCATCATGAGGATGTAAATTCATGGTAATGGCAAGCCCACGTTCTTTCAGATCACGGAAAAACTGCTTATAATCCGGGAATAATCCGGTATCAAAAGTATACCCTGTCCAGCCCTTTCCCCAGATTTTACTATGAGCCGTTGCATCCTTTGGCACATTTTTTACCAGATGCCAATCCATATCGATAGTAGCTACGGTAAGGGGAATTCCTTTCTTTTGAAACTTATCCATAAGATCAATATATTCCTGCTGCCTGTATGCATAGTAACGGGACCACCAGTTACCCAGCGCATACTTTGGCAAAAGTGGCGTAAATCCTGTCAGTCCGTAAAACTCGCGCAGACCACCCAGATAATCTTTGCCAAAAGCTAAAATATATCGGTCAACATCGCCTTCTTTTCGGGCAGACAAAGTACCGTTTTCTTTCAAAAGATAAGACGCAGAATCATCAATTTCTGCCACTCCTTCCAAAGAGAATATGCTGTCCGACAATTTAACCTTTCCTATGTTTTCGCCAAGTAAAATACGGTCGCCCAGGCCATTATCCAATGTGCGGAAAGTACCACCCATCAGATGCACTTGTTGGGCATCCACCCAATAGTCATGCAATCTGACTATCACAAGCAGTGTTTTTTTATCTACGCGAAACACCCGATCTTTTGTCGTCACCTCAATATTCTGCTCATTTTCTTTTACCGAAAACGTCGGATTGCCAAAATCACGATGCATCACCTTTTGCGTAGCCGCATCCACAAAGGTACCGCTTTCCACGCGTTCCACACGCAAAATATGATCTGTGATCACACTCAGTCGTATCTGACCGCTCACATAGGTCTTGGTGTCTGCAATCGGGGCAGAGTCTACAAAAAAACGATCCATAAAAAAGCCTCCTCATCTATAAATTGTCAGAATTATACCCTAACCTGTGTAAGACGTCAATCATTTCAAATTCTATTTATGATTCTTTTTTGCATAAGAAAACTGCTTCTTGTGGTTTTACCTCCTCTTTCGTCACGGCAACGGATTTACGGAATAAGAAAAATCCGGCAATAAACAGGATGACCAAAGAGCCGACACCTACATTTGCGCTTCCTGTCAACTGGCTTGCTACTGACACCAGCATAGTTCCGATAAAGGAAGCCCCTTTTCCGCAAATATCATAAAGTCCAAAGTATTCTCCGGATTTTTCCGGTGGAATAATTTTTGCAAAATGAGATCTGGACAGTGCCTGAATACCGCCTTGGAACATACCTACACAGACGGCCAGTACCCAGAATTTCCACTGTGAATCCAGGAAAAATGCAAAAACAGCAATCACAGTATATGCCGCGATACATATCGGAATCAATTTTCCCGATTCCTGTTTCTGCGACAATTTTCCAAAAACAAGTGCCGATGGGAAAGCCACAATCTGTGTTACTAAAAGTGCCAAAAGAAGTCCTGTCGTATCCAATCCCAGTGCTGTTCCATACGCCGTTGCCATGTCTATGATTGTGTAAACACCATCGATATAGCAGAAAAATGCCAGGAGGAATAAAAAGACTGCTTTTTCATCTTTCATACCCATAAGTGTTTTGCCCAAACGTTGAAAACTTTCTTTTACAATCCCCTGCTCCTTTTTTACGTAATACATCTGTCTATAATTTTTTAGCAAAGGCAGTGTCAAAACCACCCACCAGACAGCCGTAATCATAAATGCCAACGTCATTGCATGCATCTGTGAAAGGCCGAGTTTTTCTCCAAACAAAACCAATAACAATCCAAGGACAAATGGGATACAGCTTCCAATATAGCCCCATGCAAATCCACGCGAAGATACATCATCCATACGTTCTTCTATTGTAACGTCGTTGATCATAGAGTCATAAAATACAAGGCTTGCGGAATAACCACATTTTGCAACAATAAAAATAATCAAAAATACCAGCCAGGATGAAGTCATACCCAGCATACAGCAGCCAATAGAGCCGATCACCAGACTACCGATAAAAATCGGTTTTTTATACCCTTTAAAATCAGTTATGGTTCCCAGCACCGGTCCTAAGAACGCAACAATCACCGTTACAATCGAGGTTGCATATCCCCAATAAGCAAGGTATTGCACATCGGAAAGACCGGCATTTTCTGATATTGCATTAAAATAAATGGGAAATAAAGTAGACACCAGTAATGTGAACGCCGAATTGCCCACATCATATAAGACCCATGATTTTTCCAGTTTCGTTAATTTCAGTTTGTTCATTTCTACTCCTTTTCGTGCATCATCCATACACATTGTTCATTGCTACAAGAAGGAATGATGTCATGCCAGCATCTCCCCTCTCATAACAAGGCAATTATAAAAGCACCCCGAAGGGTGCTTCTATCGAAAACTCGTTAAAAAAATGTTAACTGTCTGTAAAATCGTGGCAGGCGATATACGCTCCACTGTGGAAAATCCCAAAGGATTCTGCCTACATAATGCGGTTTATTTGCATAACACATGGTTGCTGATAAAATCATCGGTAAGATATAAATCAAATCCATCTCAACGGAGTGATACAAATTTGCATAGTTTTCATGTTGTTCATGCAATAGTTGGCTATCAAACGATGTCAAAACCTTTTTCTGCAATGGTAACTGCTTACACAAGCAACGGTGCAGCGCATTTTCATATTGTACATGATCTGCAAGAGTCCCCGCGAAATAGCCATTGTGTACATGCGTAAAACTATCTGCAATATAATGCGTCAGCTTACCTAACCGGTAGAAATATACCCATCCACCCAATCTGGAAGATTCTAACTTTGCAATTAAATGATCCATCGTTCTTTGTATATTCTCATAATTGTGACCAAAGAACTTCTTGTGTCCTACCCAGCCATGTAAATATGTAATTTTGTTCACATCCGGTGCAATCGAACCATAAATATATGCACTTTTTTCCAGAGGGGAAAAGCCTCGCAAATATTGTTCTGCAATATGTTCTGCCAGATACTTATGCGTCAACGTTTTCATGTCTTACCGATCCTTTCACAATGCGACTAAATCTGTGAATGATGTTATGACTTAAAATAGGATAATGCCTGATCCAAATAGCTGGCCTGGTCGTTCATTTGTCCTGCCATCTCTGCCACTCCATTCATCATCGCATTCAATTCCTGAATATTTGCTGTCATCTCTTCTGTTGCAGCCGCATTCGAAGAACTAACATCGGTAAGCCCATAACTGTTTGTGGTAATATTCTGATTCAGGTTTACCATCTGATCTACCATCTGCTTAATCTCTTCTGCCTTCTGTGCGGTCATGCCAATCTGTCCATCCAGATTATCAAAAGATTCCAGTACTACTTTTATTTCTTCTTTTTGTGCAGCATTATCTGAAACGACCTCATCGGATGCCTTCACGCAGGCTTCGCATTCCTGTACAAGCTCTGCAATGATTTCTTTTATGCTGTTCAATTCGTTACTGGTATTGTCAGAAAGTACGCGAATTTCTTCCGCAACTACCGCAAATCCTCGTCCTGCCTCACCTGCACGTGCCGCTTCAATAGAAGCATTGAGTGATAACAGATTCGTCTGTCCGGAAATGTCTTCGATTACACCAATGATATCACTTACCTTCTCAACAACCGCATTTACTTTCTGGATACGTTCTGAGATCACGGAAATACCGCTTTCCATCTTATCGCTGCTCTCCTGCATATGATGCATTCTGTCGCTCATCATCGCACTACTCTCTAAAACAGCATGTGTCTGCTTTTCGATATCGGATACGGAAGAATCTATCGTCTGTGTCTCTTCGTTCATACTGCCAAGATCTGTATTGATATCAGAGATAGAATTTGCCATATTTGTAGACCCTAAAGCAACGTCTTCTACTGCTTTACTGATTTCTCCATTGGCTGCTAACGTCTGTTCACTGGTATCACTTAGTTTATTACTATGCTCTGACATAGCATTGCTTGTCTCACGGATCTGCTCTACAATGCCGCCCAGTGATGTTGTCATATCCTTTACACTGGTAGCAATCAGGCCAAGCTCGTCGTTCGTCATCTTAACACTGGAAAAGTCTGCATGCATATTTCCACCTGCAACATCCTCAATAATATCGCTCAGTTTCACAAGCGGTTTTACTAATTTTTTCGCAAGCACATACGCAATTAAAATGGATCCCACGATAATAACAAGAAGTGCTATCACAGCTTCACGCGTTGTCTTATTCACACCGGCTAAAGCATCATCCTCATCTGCACTGATCACAACAATACTATGATTACTGATCACGGAATAACTTGCATATTTTGCAACTCCATTAAAATCATATCTGGTGACACTGTCTTCCGGTATATCACCATCTGCAATCTGGCTGACCAGACCTTTTACTACAGAGTTTTCTACAGAGTTTCCAACTTTTTCTTTTGTCGGATGATATAACATCGTTCCATCCTCGTCAACAACATAGACATATGAGCTTGCCATTCCATTGACACCCACACCGTCTAAGATCTCTGCATAGCTGCCGTAGCTTAGATTCTTACCACCTTGCTTCTCTACCTCTGCATCAATCATCTGTGAATAGCAATGCACCATATCGAGCATACTATCCTGCACCGCTTCACTGATGTATTTGCGGCTGTTTGTCACCAGAATCCCCATACAGATCACATTGGAAACAATAATCAGTATGACAACAAACAAATCAATCTTGACGGCAAGTGTTCCCCTTTTTTTCTTATTGTTCTTCATTTTCCATTGTCCCCCTTTTCTTTTGTAATGTTCTTTTTCATGATTCACTCCTGTATTTTTTCGCTTTTTTAAGCGGAATGTTCATTTTCCCAATCCGTGTAATATCTATATTATACCTCTAATTGCAGGGAACTCCAATCCTTTCCGGTAAAAAAGTGCGAATAAAAAAGTGCAACCTGCTAACACTATCATTAGATAACATAAGTAGGAGGGCATTTTTCTTGAGCACATATAAAGTTGAGATTTGTGGCGTGAATACTGCCAAATTACCATTACTTTCCGAAGAAGAAAAAGAGGAACTCTGGAAAAAAATCAAAGCAGGCGATACCGAAGCACGCGAAACGTATATCAAAGGAAACCTTCGTCTGGTTCTCAGTGTTTTAAAACGTTTTTCCAATCATGGAGAAAATCTGGATGATCTTTTTCAAATTGGTTGTATCGGCCTGATCAAATCCATCGATAACTTTGATCCTACGATGAATGTAAAGTTTTCCACATATGCTGTACCCATGATCATCGGTGAACTGCGCCGTTATCTGCGCGATACCTCAAGCAGTATCCGTGTCTCCCGCTCCCTGCGCGACACCGCTTACAAGGCAATCGTTGCCAAGGAGACACTTCTAAGAAACTGTACGACAGAACCGACTATGGCTGAAATTGCAGACGCCGCCGGAATCCCACTTGATGATATGATTTACGCACTGGATGCCATGCAAAGTCCGCTATCTCTTTATGACCCGATTTACAACGATGGCGGTGACACCTTATATGTCATGGATCAGATCAGTGACAAAAAAAATAAGGAAGAGAACTGGATTGAGTATCTCTCCCTAAATGATGCTCTTGATACACTCTCGCCGCGCGAGTCACACATCATAAAATTGCGTTTTTTCGAAGGCAAGACCCAGATGGAAGTGGCTTCTGAAATCCAGATTTCACAAGCCCAGGTGTCCCGCCTCGAAAAAAACGCATTAAAATCTATGGAACGCTATCTTACTTGCTCCACTTGTCACTCAGTGCATTGATCTGGTCTGCAAACTTTGCAAGTTCTTTGTTTGGCATTCCCTCGCATCCATGTATAACGCGAAGCAAACGTTCTCCCGCTGCCAAAAGCCTTGCAAAGACATTTGTGGACGCTTTGGAAGATTCTTTCTTTTTCTGAATAAGTTTGCGATTGCCTTCCTCAATACACATACCTGTAACAAGATCAAAGCGGTCTCCCGAATATGGTGCAAGTGCATCGTATCCATACTGCTCATGGATGGCTCTTGC
The DNA here is from genome assembly GCA_934352055.1 of uncultured Lachnospiraceae bacterium. GTDB lineage: Bacteria > Bacillota > Clostridia > Lachnospirales > Lachnospiraceae > Pararoseburia. Next base: position 42,361 of record CAKRJY010000005.1, on the reverse strand, counting down.
AAACGAGTCACATACTGCATCCTCCCCATGTACAACAAAGACTTTTTCCGGAGCTGAGGTGTAATGACCTATCCAGGTAAGCAGCTGATTCCGGTCCGCATGTCCGCTGATTCCCGGCAAATTTTCAATACGTGCTTCTACATGTACGGTCTCGCCAAAAAGCTTTACTTCCTTAGCACCATTTAGCAGATGAAAACCTAAAGTACCCGGCACTTGATATCCCACAAAGAGAATGGTACATTCCGGACGCCATAAGTTATGTTTCAGATGATGACGGATACGACCCGCCTCACACATTCCGGAAGCGGAAATGATAACTTTTGGTTTCATATCAAAATTAATCATTTTAGATTCATCACTTGTAACTGCCATTTTCAGTCCCGGAAAACGAATCGGATTTTTTCCTGCCGCGATGATTTCTTTTGCTTCCTCACTAAAGCATTCTGCCACATTGCTATGAAAAACTGCAGTCGCTTCCACTGCAAGCGGACTGTCCATATACACCTCAAAATCCTCTAAATCTGAGAGCATGCCCTCTTCCTTAATTCTGCGGATGAAATAGAGCATTTCCTGCGTTCTGCCAACGGAAAACGCCGGGATAACCAGATTTCCTCCTGCCTGGAAAGTCTGACGCATCACATCTGCAAGCGCTTTTGCAAAATCAATTGGTGCTTCATGTACACGATCCCCATACGTAGATTCCACCAACACATAATCTGCCTCTTCAATATATTCCGGAGCCTTGATCAGCGGCTTATTTCCCTGTCCAATATCACCGGAAAAGACAATTTTTTTCTGTTCTCCCTCTTCTGTCAGCCAGATTTCAATGGATGACGAACCAAGCAAATGTCCTGCATCCACAAAGCGTACACTGATTTCATCACACACCTGAAGCTTTTCATGATAATGCATTGGCACAAACAACTCCATAACGCCAGCTGCATCCTCAACGGTGTACAGTGGAGTAATTTCCGGTCTGCCTGCACGTCTTGCCTTTCTGTTTTTCCACTCTGCTTCAAACGTCTGTATGTGCGCACTATCCTTTAACATAATATTACACAATTCCGTGGTTGCCTCAGTCGCATAAATCTGACCACGAAATCCATGCGCATACAGCAGTGGCAGCAAACCGGAATGATCGATATGTGCATGTGTCACAAACACATAATCTATACTGCTTGCCTGCACCGGGATCTCCTGATTCTCATAAATATCCGGTCCTTGTTCCATACCACAATCAACAAGAAACTTCTTGTCTCCTACCTCGACATAATGGCAACTTCCCGTCACCTCATGTGCGGCCCCCAAAAATTCAATAATCATATGCCCTCCAATCGTCAGAAAACGTTACTTATGTTTTTCTTATTATACAACATTTTTCATCTATTTTATACCATTTTCCAACTATTCTCCTGACGTATCATCTCCCGCTGCAAGCGCTTCATAATTTTCTTTTCCAGCCGAGAAATATACGACTGCGAAATCCCCAGTAAATCAGCCACTTCTTTTTGTGTCAATTCTTCACCATCTTTATTATGTAATCCAAAACGTAACTCTATGATCATTTTTTCCCGTCCGTTTAAGGTCTTTAATGCCTGATGCAATAGCTTCAAATCCGCCTGCGTCTCCAGATCCCGATAGATGACATCTTCATCTGTTCCTAAAATATCGGACAGAAGCAATTCATTTCCGTCCCAGTCAACATTCAAAGGTTCATCAATCGATACCTCCAGTTTTTGCTTATTATTTTTTCGTAAATACATCAGGATTTCATTTTCTATACAGCGAGATGCATATGTCGCCAACTTGATACTTTTTGAGGTATCAAAAGTATTAATTGCTTTCATCAAGCCAATGGTTCCAATCGAAATCAAATCTTCCGCCCCCACCTTGGTGTTATCAAATTTCTTTGCAATATAAACAACCAGACGCAAATTATGCGCAATTAACTTTTCCTTTGCCTCCTTGTCCTTTTGTTCCTTCATTGCTTCAATACAGCGTTGTTCCTCTTTCGCATCTAATGGTTCCGGCAGCACATCGCATCCGCCAATGTAAAGCAGTTCCATTTTTTCCCGTGTAAGCCATCGAAACAATATATGCATTTTCTTACTCCCAACAAAAATCTTTATGTAATATCATCTGATATTTTTTCCCCTGAAACAGCAAGTCTTTACCAAATCCAATCATCACCTTTTTTTGACAAACCATATCTCCTTGCTCCTGTATCAAAAAACGATCCGCGACAACCGCTTCCATAAGTGCTCTGCCTGCCACTGTCTCATAAGGAACATAGCGCACCTTTTCCTGTGGTATTTCCCACACATCCCGATACTTCTCTGAAATCACACAGACCGGCATACCACTATATGGATCCTGCAACAAATTTCCTGTATCCACAAGTGCAACCATCTTTTCTACATGACCACAAACGAAAAATGCCACCTGCCGCAGATGACGCTGCTTTTTTTGATGCCATGATGCCCATACCGTTGTGATGCATAAAACAACACAGCCAAGCGGCAAACAAATGCTATCCATTCGTTTTGGAAGATATAAAAGAAGCAGCGATGCAATCCCTCCAAGCACCCAATAGATGATGACCAGATAAAAATAGCAGACAAAACATTCTTTTGGCTTCTTTTTTCCATAGGCAATCCAGAGCATGCAGGGATTCACAACCAAAACAATCCCCATCACATAGATGTAAAAATGATGCACAAAAAGATACATCACGCTTCCCAAAACACACCCTACGATTGCTGCCGAAAAAATACGATACCAGCACACACTTTTTTTCTGCCAGATTCCAAGTGCCAGCAGACTTGCTAAGTCAAGCAGCAGGTTTTGTAATACCAAAACATCCAAATAAACGACATAAATAAAAAGCCACCTCCTTTTTGATAATATCATTATAAGGAAGTGGCTTTATATAATATGTCGAAACAAGCCCGCTATATTATTTTCTTGTATTCTTTAAAAATTCAGGAATTTTGATATCTTCCTGCTTTACCGTACTTGTCGGTGTCTGTGGCTTTGTTAAAGATGAAAATCCTGTCATTGGATTTGATGTAGCACCTGTAGTCTGTGATGTCACAGCTGGTCTAGGTGTTGGTGTTACATTTGACTGTGTGTGTACGCCTGCGCCAAAACCGGATACCGATGGCTTTGGTGTCGTAACACTGCCTGCATACTGCATATTGTTCAAAATAGAACTTCCCATGGATGGCTTTGGAGCTGTAGCTGTAGCCTCTTCCAAACCGGTTGCAATAACTGTAATGGTTGCTTCATCCGGCATAGATTCATCGTATTTGGCACCAAAGATAATATTAACAGAATCTCCTGCAAGATCCTTAACATATGTAGATGCTGCATTAGCATCCATAAGAGAAATATCTCCGGAAATATTGATGATGACATGGGATGCACCATTGATTGTTGTATCCAAAAGTGGACTTTCCACTGCCATACGAACGGCTTCTGTTGCTTTCTCATCACCCTTAGCTGTACCGATACCGATATGTGCAAGACCCTTGTCCTTCATAACGGTCTGTACATCTGCAAAATCCAGATTGATCAATGCTGGCAGATTAATCAAGTCTGTAATTCCCTGTACTGCCTGCTGTAAAACTTCATCCGCCTTCTTTAATGCTTCCGGCATTGTGGTTCTACGATCCACAATCTCTAACAGTTTATCATTTGGAATAACGATTAAGGTGTCTACGTTTTCTTTGAGTCTCTCAATACCAGACTCTGCGTTCACCATACGTGTCTTTGCTTCGAATTTGAAAGGCTTTGTTACAACACCAACGGTAAGGATTCCCTGTTCTTTAGCGATCTTAGCAACAACAGGTGCAGCACCTGTTCCGGTTCCGCCTCCCATACCACAAGTAACAAATACCATATCAGCGCCCTTGACATTCGCAGCGATTTCTTCTGCTGTCTCTTCTGCTGCCTTCTGTCCAATCTCAGGTTGTGCTCCTGCACCTAACCCTTTTGTCAATTTCTCACCAATCTGAATCAATGTTGGCGCTTTGCAAAGTGCTAATGCCTGCTTATCGGTATTAATTCCGATAAACTCCACACCCGCAATATTTTCATCAATCATTCTATTTACAGCATTATTACCTGCACCACCTACACCGATTACGATTATCTTAGCGCTGGTATCTGCTTCATTCGTCATAATTTCAAGCAAGGTCTTGATCCTCCTTCTATTTCCTATCTCAAAACAGCTTATGGTCTGACCCATAAAGCCTATTCTACAAATCCATATAGTCTATAATATCTATTTTCCTATAATTTATCAACCTATTTTTCAAAAAAATTGAAATTTATCCACACTACTCTTTGGCTCTTTCAAACACAATATCTGTGTTATCCGGTGTCCAGTTTTCTAAATGTAGTATTCCTGACTGTCCCTCTATATTCGGCAGAATATGTGGCAGACGCATAATTTTTTCTTCCAGATAGGATTTGTCTCCTACATTAATGACAATTCCTCCATATGCAACCAAAATCCGCCCTCGTTCATCAAAGCTGAGACTACTGATTCCAATCTCATATTTTTTCAATATTTTCAACAGGTTCAGCATAAACGACAACTGATCTTTTTTGAGTCCCACTTTACTGCCAACGTTTGCTTTTTCCAGCGTCACGCCGGACACCTGCATCACATTTTCAACGACGCGGTCTGAGATTTCAACAACTTGTCCATTCTCATCAAAATATGCCATTTGGTTATCTGCAAGTAAAATACAGCCAAACAGTTTCTTTTCTGTGACATCAATCTCAAGTGCATCGTATCCTTTTAATTTGACATTCACTTTTTCCACAAACGGAATGTCTGTTTTCGGTTTTACAAGATTTTTTACGAAAGCATATACCGTGTTCTTGGAATACGAATCATCCAACACCTGCTGCTTGATTTCATCCTCCGAACAAATGGTATTTCCTTTTACTTTCACCGTATGAACCGTACAAAAAGCATAAATCGCCATTGCTGCGATGATGCATATGATAACAACTGCCAGAAATATATTTAAAAAATAAAATCGAAATTTGGAAAATCTTCTTTTTTTCTTTTGCGGTCTTTTTTGTTCCTCATGCTTTTTCTTCATTCCATATTACCCCTCTATGTTTCCACATGTGCATCCTTTGATACACTCAGCGCAACGCCCATTTCTGCGATCAAAAACATAATTGACGTACCACCATAACTGATAAACGGAAGCGTCACACCGGTGTTTGGCATGGAATTTGTTACAACGGCAATATTTAAGATGACCTGTAATGCAATATGAATCATGATGCCAATTACCAGATACGAACCAAACATATCCTTTGCATTTGTTGCAATCAAAAGCAATCGCCAAAGCAGCATAATATACATAAGAATCACACAGATTGCCCCAAAAAGACCAAGCTCTTCGCATATGATTGAGAAGATCATATCATTCTGTGCCTCCGGTACAAAACCCAGTTTTTGAATACTCTCCCCTAGTCCTTTGCCAAATAAGCCTCCTGATCCGATTGCATAAAGACCTTGTAATGTCTGGTAGCCTTTATCAAAATCTTCCGGATGCAGCCAGATCTGTAAACGTTCCTGACGATATGTACCAAAAACAAAAACCAGTGCAAGTGCTGCAAGCCCCAACACCCCAAGAAGGAACGGTGCTGTTTTCGGGCTGGAAATAAAAACCATAATAAATGCGATACCGGCAATAATGATCGCCGTACTCAGGTTATTGTATGCTACCACCAAAAAAATCGGCAAAATCGTTGCCAACAGCTTTACATTTCCCTGAAATGTACGCATTGCCATAGGTCGTTTGCTAATCACCACTGCAAGATACAATATCACCGCAATCTTTGCCAACTCTGATGGCTGAAAGGAAACGCCAAAGATATTGAGCCAACGGGACGAACCATGGCTACTGCTTCCGACAAAGTTAACCGCCAGACAAAGAATGGTTGCCGCAAGATAAGCTATGCCTGCAAAACGGGCAAAAAAATGGTAATCCACTTTAATACAGAAATACATCACTGCAAATCCCATACAAGCTGCTATTACCTGTTTTTTCAAATAATAAATAGAATTTCCGTACTTCAGGGTTGCGTTGTAGGCACTTGTACTATATAACATAACCAGCCCAAATCCCAGAATACACACGATGATCAGAAGTAATGTATAATCTATAAATTTCTTTGATCCGCTTCGCTTCTTTTTTTTCTTTTGCGCGGTGACGGTTCTTTCCATATACTACTCCTTTAGATTTCTGACATATTCCTTAAAGATATCTCCACGTTGTTCATAATTATCAAACATACCCCAGCTGGCACAAGCCGGTGACAACAGCACAGCTTCGCCCGGTTCTGCTGTCTCGTATGCTATTGTAATAGCTTCTTCCAAGGAATCTGCAAACACATAATCCGTAAATCCATGTGCCTCGGCACATGCCGCAATCTTTTGTGCTGTCTGACCAATCAAAATCAATTTTTTGACTTTCCCCTGAAAACTGTCAATCCATTCATCATAGGTAGATTCCTTATCATATCCTCCACCAATCAGAACTGTTCTTCGGTTCATTGCACAGATTCCCTTGATTGCCGCATCCGGATTGGTTCCCTTAGAATCATTATAAAACGCAATATCGTTCTTTTTGCAGACAAACTCAATACGATGTTCTACCGCATGGAATGCGCGAAGTCCATCGCAGATTGTTTGCATTGGCACACCCATGCCGTCACATAGTGCAATCGCAGCCATCGCATTTTCATAATTATGTGCCCCCAGAATATGCAGTTCTTCTACAGAAATAATTGACTCCCTGCTGCCGTTTCTTGCCCACATAATTTCGTTGCCATCCAGATAAAGGCCTTCCTCTAAAACCTCTGTACTTGAAAAATAAATAACGTTTTGTTCCAGAGTTTTACCAAAGTCACGCAGCACTTCGTCATTATAATTCAGTACACAGACATCCTCTTTGCTTTGGTTTTTCACAATGCTCTCTTTTGCAGCAATATAATTCTCCATCGTGTGATGACGGTTCAAATGATCCGGTGTGATATTTAAAATTGCTGCCGCTTTCGGTGCAAATGTCTGAATTGTCTCTAGCTGAAAGCTGCTGATTTCCGCAACCACAACGGTATCCTCCGTCGTATCTTCCACCACACTGGTGTAAGGAATACCAATATTTCCTACAACCTGCACCTTTGCAAAATGTCTTGCCATAATCTGACCAACAAGCGTCGTTGTTGTGGTCTTTCCATTGGTTCCTGTAATTGCAACAACCTTTCCTTTGCCAAGAACATAGGCAAGTTCTATTTCGCCCCAGATGCAAATTCCCCGGGCTTTCATCTGTTCCACAACTGGAATATCAAGTGGAACTCCCGGGCTTAAAACAGCGATATCAAGTGTCGTTTCGATTTCTGCAGGGAGTGTTCCCAAAATCAGTTCTACTGCTTCCAGACTAGGATGCTGCTTGCGAAAAGCTGCCACATCAAGTACTTCGTTTCCATCATATAAATAAACTTTTTTTGCATGACGCAGCAAAAGCTCGGCTGCTGCCACACCACTTTTTCCTGTCCCCACTACGACAAATGTCTTATTTGAAATATCCATAATCTGCCTCCATCGTTATCCTATATCTTACAATGCTGCGTAACCAACCAGGCAAAGCAGCGCTGTAATAATAGAAAAAACAGCAACTACTCTTGTCTCTGACCAACCGGAAAGTTCGAAATGATGGTGAATCGGTGCCATCTTAAAAATTCGTTTTCCATGCGTAATCTTAAAGAAAGATACCTGAATGATTACGGAGAGAACTTCCACAAGATAAATCAAGCCCACAATCAATATAAACAGTGGCATCTGCAGCATGTAAGCTGTTGCTGCCACGAAACCTCCAAGAGCCAGAGATCCGGTATCTCCCATAAAAACGCTTGCCGGATAAACATTAAACAATAAAAATCCCAGAAGTGCTCCCACAACTGCGCAGGTAATTGGTTCAATACCACTGTGCATACCGACAGCTACAGCTGTAAAGAACACAGCTACAAGCACGGTAACAGACGATGCCAGACCATCCAGACCATCTGTAAAATTCACACCATTTACTGTTCCAATCACTGCAAAATATAATAGTGGAACCGCAAGCCAGCCCAGATCAATATACTGTCCACCCGAAAATGGCACCAGCATCGCAAGCGATACATCCGTATAACGCACCAGATATACTGCAAAAATGGTTGTAACAACAATCTGAAGAAGCATCTTCTGCCATGCCAATAAACCATCGGAACGACGCAATACAACTTTTAAATAATCATCTAAAAATCCAATCACACCAAACCCTACCGTTAAAAATAAGATAGGAATGATCTTTGGATAGCGCGATATATAAAACAGTGATGTAATCACAACTGCTGCCAAAATAATCAGTCCACCCATCGTCGGTGTTCCCGTCTTAATCTGATGTGATTCCAGTTCTTCACGTTCTGTCTGCCCTACTTTGAGTCTTCTTAAAAACGGAATAACAATCGGACCTAAAAATGTTGCTATCCCAAATGAAATAAGTACCGGAAATAAAATTTTTTCAACCATAACGACTCCTTGTTTTTTATGCATTCTTTTGCAATTTTTTCATTTTTTCTCAACTTAATAGTATAAGTGTTTTACATTTATTGCGCAACCGCACCATCCGTATTTTTTTCTATTTGCTCCACCCCAAGATATGGCAGAATATTTTCAAACAGCTCGCTGCATACCGGAGCTGCAATTGTGCCTCCATAATATATGCCTTGTGGTTCATGAATGATAACAATCGCCAGAACCTGTGGATCGTCCGCCGGCGCAAATCCGATAAAAGATGCAATGTACTTGCCACTGCCACGCGGAAGCATCTGCGAAGTAGCTGTTTTTCCACCTACGGCAAAACCTTCTACCTGCCCGTTTTTTCCTGTTCCCTCTGCGACTACCTGATACAAAAGTCCGCGTAACGTCTGTGATGTCTTTTCTGATAACACACGGCCTTTATCCTCCGGGGTATAACGTTTATGAACCTCCCCATCTCTGCTTCTGCTTGTCAACGCAATGTGAGGACAAATACGTTTTCCGCCATTAATCAACGATGATACCGTTGTCGCCATCTGCATCGGTGTCAGCTGAAACGATTGCCCAAATGATATCGTTGCCAATTCCACCGGTCCAACATTCTTTTGCTGGTGCATAATCGTTCCTGCCTCTCCCGGCAAGTCAATTCCTGTTGTCCCCAGCATCTGAAATTGATCAAAATAGTGAAAAAAACCCTGTGCACCCAAACGCAATCCCAACTGAATAAAGACCGGATTGCAGGAATTCATGATAGCATGGGTAAAATCCTCACTTCCATGTCCTGTTGTTTTATGGCAGCGTATTTTTGTATCTTCCACCATGATACTTCCGTTGCAGAAAAAGGATTCCTCGGGTGTTACCACCCCCTCCTCCAATGCTGCTGCCGTTGTGATAATCTTAAAGGTAGACCCGGGTTCATACGTATCGCTGATACAATCATTACGCCACATTTCATTTAAAAGATCGGATTCTTTTTTTGTATCATCCTTTTGTTCTTCCGGCAAAGCGAACGGCTTCGAAAGTGAAAACTCCGGTACATTGACCATCGTATATATTTCTCCGTTTTTCGGATTCATCACAATCATTTCCACCGCTGACGCCCCATGACGCTGCATTGTCTGCTCTGCAAGCTGCGTTGCATAGCGTGAAATATTATAATCCAGCGAAACATACAGATCATCCCCTGCTTCCGGCTCTAACCGAACCTCGCCTAACGCTTTCACTTCTATCCCTCTGGCATCGGTATAGGTAAGAATTTTTCCATCCTGCCCCTGCAACACCTCATCGTAATAGCTTTCCAGTCCGATAATCCCCTGATTATCTCCACCGGTAAATCCTAACACCTTTGATAGGATTTGATGATAGGGGTAATCTCGCTTATAGTCATCATCCACTTTCACACCGGCAAGATCATATGCCCGGATAGACTCGCCAATTTTTTTTGGCACATTTGTCTTTATCTTTTCAATCGAAGAAACCTTTGTAACTTTCTTTCGTATCTCCTCTTCTGACTCCCCTAATTCCTTTGTCAAACAGGCAATCACAGCATCTTCATCCTGTATCTGACTATGTATCACAGAAATCGTACACACTGTTTTGTTTGACGCAAGAACGATACCATTTCGGTCTATAATACGGCCTCGTGCCGCCTTCACCTTACGTTCCCGCTGTTCTACATCTTCTGCCAGCGCTGCATAATGATTTGCCTGAAAAACCATCAGATATCCAACACGCACCCCCAGCAAAATCAGAACTGCAATAAACATCCCACCGACTAGTTTTGCTTTTCGGTGGGAATATACACGTAATCTTTCCACAAATCAACTGCCTCAATCAAACGCTTTATCACATTTTATTCTGTTACAGCAGATTCCATACGTTCAATATTCAAATACGGCAAAATCTGTGAAAAGATATTTTTTGCAATGAAAGAAGCCTGTGAGCAGTGATCCTGCGCTTCTACATGCGGCACATCAACAACCACATACACTACTACCTGTGGGTCTTCCACAGGTGCATAGCCAATAAACGATACTACATAATTTCCGGAGCCACGCGGCACCTTCTCTGCTGTACCGGTTTTACCGCCAATCGCATAACCTTCTACCGCTGCTTTTGCACCGGTTCCTTCACTGACAACAGTATACATATAGTCGCGAAGGGTATCGCTTACTTCCTGGGAAACCGTCTCTTTCAGTACGACCGGGTTGATTTCCTGCACGGTATTGCCGGAATCATCCACAACTTTTTTTACAACATGCGGCTGATACAAATCTCCTCCATTGATAAGAGAGCAAAAAGATGATGCCAGCTGAACCATCGTCACATTAAAGCCCTGACCAAAGGAAGAAACTGCAAGGTTTGATTCTGTCTGCGCCAATTGTTCTTCGCTAAAAATCAAAGAAGCTGTCGATGCCTCTCCCGGCAAATCAATACCTGTCTTTTGACCGAAACCATACTCCCGGCTATATTTTGCAAAATTCGCCGGTCCAATGGAGCGTACCATCTGCATCAGCGCATCATTACAGGAATCCCTGAGTGCGCCTCGCAAATCCTCCGTTCCATGACCTGTCCGCTTCACACAGCCGATTTCATGACCACTTACCCATTCTCCACCATCACAGATATAGGTTTCGTCTCCGTGCAATGTTCCGGAATCCAGTCCCATGGCTTCCGTAAATGGTTTAAACGTAGATCCCGGCTCAAATGTCTTTGAAATTGCATAGTTCTGCCAGAGATTATTCAGTGTATTCATTTTATCTTCGTCCGACATCGCAGATAATTGTTCCTCTGTAAAGTATGCACTGAGATCCTTCGGATTATTCAAATCAAACGTTGGATACGATGCCATAGCAAGCACATCTCCATTTTTCGGATCCATTACAAGTACCGCCGTGTTATCACTACCTGTCGTAGCTCCTTCTGTCTCCTGCTTCATTTCCTCATTGGCTTGTAAAATAGCACTTTCTACAATGGTCTGTATATTCGTATCTAATGTAGTTACCAGCGAATATCCATTCTCTGGCTCAATTACGGTCTGTTCTACATTGCTGTCCGCGTTAAGATACCCGTAAGCTCTTCCATTCGTGCCGTTTAATGTATCATTGTACTGATTTTCCAATCCAATCACACCTGTTGTCGCATTGGAAAAACCAATCAGCGCACTTGCCAATGATTGATACGGATACGTTCTTGTATATTCCTTTTCAAACCAGACACCCGCAATCTGTCCTTTGGTGTCTTCCCCTTCCATCAATGCTTCAAAAGCTGCCTTCTGCTCATAAGATACATGTTTTGCCAGCACAGTATATTCTCGTTCCGGATTTTCGTTCATCTGTGCATTCACTTCCTCTGCCGTAATCTCCGGAAAACATTGTGTCAGATACGCTATGGTTGATGCTATTTTATCTTCATTTGCATGTAAAACCTTATTATCCAAAATAACATTATAGACATCTACACTCGTAGCTAAAACCGTCCCTTTACTATCCATAATGTTTCCGCGCTTATAAGGAATAATCGTACTGTCATATTCCTGCTGCGAAAGCACAATCTTTTCGTACTTCTCACCACTCGTATATTCAATGTACATCAGACGGATGATCAGAACCACAAAAAGAATGCATAATACGACAAATACGAGGTAAAGTTTATTATGCATTCTTCGAAGTAATTTTTTAGGTTTCTTTGGTTTTATTTGTTTTTTATTTGTTCTGCGCATTGTTCTCGTCAATCAAAAAACTCCTGTTCTACGGAATATTATGATACTGATTCATATAATCGCTACTTTCCATATCATAATATACGATTTGATCTGCATTTGCATATACCATTCCCATCTCATTGATAGCAGCCGTCTTGATTTCGCCCAGATTTGTCTGACTGGCAATGCGGCTTTCGGTTGCACTGTTAGATGCCTTCAGATCAGAAATATTCTGCTCTAAGGCTGAAATATTATCCATATGTGTTGTAATACTGTTGGTCAGATTAATATATCCAACAAATAATCCTACAACAGCAGCAGCGACCATTGCAACATACATAGAATAAATACGTTTTTTACGCATCATTCTCTGCATTTTGCGTCTTTCCTGGCGTCTTCTTTTCTCGCGTTCCTCTCGGATTTCACGTTCTCTTGTATGACGATCTGGTAACGGCTGTGCTACCTGTCGAACTGTATTTCCTTCTGTGTAATAATATGTCTTTACTTCTGTCATAGCCGTTCTCCTTTTCTAAATTTCAAAAAGTCTTCTTAACGTTGTCTTTCAAATACACGTAGTTTTGCACTTCGTGATCTTGTATTTTGTTCCAGTTCCTCTTCCGACGGCAAAATCGGTTTTCTGGTAATTATGCGTCCCTTTGACTTTTTCCCGCATACACATACTGGGAAATCTTTTGGACAAGTACATGGATCCTGGTTCTTTTTAAATGTGTTTTTAACAATCCGATCTTCTAGGGAATGGAATGTTATGATACAGATTCTTCCGCCATCATCCAATAAATCAATGAAGGCATCTAAATTCTGTGCTAAAACATCCAATTCACGATTCAATTCAATTCGAATCGCTTGGTACGTACGTTTTGCCGGATGACCGCCTGTCACCTGCAATTTCTTAGGGATGGACATTTCAATGATGCGGTTTAATTGTCCCGCCGTCTCAATGCGCCCGTTCTTTCGTTCTTTTACAATGTTTTTTGCAATGTTCTTTGCGAAACGGTCTTCGCCATAATCACGAATCATGCGGTAAAGTTCTTCTTCCGCATAGTCGTTCACGATATCGGCAGCTGTCATTGGGTTGTCCTGATTCATACGCATATCTAAAGGAGCATCCTCCACCATATAGGAAAATCCACGTTCCGGTGTATCCAGCTGGAACGAAGAAACGCCGAGATCTAACAAAATGCCATCCACCTTGTCTATACCAAGTTCGTGCACTCTTTCTACCATTGCCTCATAATTGCTATGTACAAAAGTCACGCGATCTTCAAATGGTCGTAATCTCTCACCTGCAGCCTCAAGCGCATCATAATCCTGATCAATACCGATCAGACGTCCTGTTGTCAGGCGCTTGGCAATCTCAAAGGAATGTCCGCCGCCTCCGAGTGTTCCGTCAACATAGATGCCATCTTCTTTGATATGTAATTGTTCGATTGTCTCCGGCAGCAACACCGAATAATGATTGAATTCCATCTACGTCTCTACTCCTAAATACTAAGGCCAAGCTCAGCCATATGTTCTACAATTTCATCCATATCATCATAAGAACTTGCATCTTCATAACGATCCTTGTCCCAAATTTCAATTTTGGATAAAACACCCACAAGAACAACGTCTTTTTCCAAGCCTGCAAAATCACGAAGTACCGATGGAATCAAGATACGTCCCTGCTTGTCCACCTCACACATAGCAGCACCCGCAAAGAAAAAACGCATGAATTTACGTGCATCCTTTGTCGTTAAATTCACTTCACGAAACTTTTCCTCAATGCGCTTCCATTCTTCCTGGGAATATACGTACAAGCAGCCGTCCACGCCTTTTGTCACAACGAATTGATCGCCTAACTGTTCGCGAAATTTTGCCGGAACAATAAGTCTGCCCTTGGCATCTACGCTATGACTATATTCGCCCATGAACATATCTGCTGTACCTCCTTTCCCTTGCTGTGTTTATCCACACATTTATCAACTTATCCACCACTTCGTGACACCAAGTACCACTTCGCACCACTTTTAACTACATTCTATGGTATAAAAGGGCAAAAATCAAGCCCGAAAACCTTGTAAATTCAAGGCTTTCGGGCTTGTGGTGAGTAGTGGAGGGCTGTCCCACTACAATTTCTTGTGTCATATTTTTGGCAGCTACAAGACCTAGTGGTTTTTCTCCATTTCTATACAATTTTCAAAGATTATGTAAAAATTCACACAAGATTTACTTATATTTTTTGTGCAATTTTATTTTTTGCCTGCTACATTCCCTTCTTTTTTTCAGAACGATATCTTACGACAAATAAAACAGCCGATATTGCCATGAGCACAACAGCAAGTGCCTGTGAAACCGGAAATCCAGTAATCCACATTTTTAACTGATCCGTGCGCAATCCTTCGATCCAGAATCTTCCCATCCCATAAAAGAACAAATAAAAGCAGAAAAATTCTCCGTGGAATTTTTTATGCTTTGTCATAAGCAAAATAAACACAAGCACCGCCAGGTTCCACAACGATTCATACAAAAAAGTCGGGTGTACCTGTATATAGGAGACGCCATCCACAACACGGGCATGTGCAAGCATTTCCTGCGTAACGTCATCCATGGAACGTATTGCATTGAGTGGCAATTCCATGGCAAACAGACCATCTGTATATTGTCCAAACGCTTCACGGTTAAAGAAGTTGCCCCAACGTCCCAAAATCTGCCCAACCAGAAGTCCCGGTGCAGCCAGATCTGTAAATTGCAGGAAGGAAATCTTTTTGATACGGCACATAATATATACCGTCAGAATTCCTGCAAGTACACCTCCATAAATCGCAAGGCCGCCCTGTCTGATATTAAAAACAGAAAGCAAATTATCCTTATAGTAATCCCATGCAAATGCAACATAATAAATTCTTGCGCCAATCACTGCAAAAATAATGGTAAAAATACATATATCAAGGCATTGATCCGGATCCAGTCCATCCTTTTTTGCACGATGCAAAATCAACGACACCCCGAGCACCATCCCCAACGCGATTACCATGCCATAAAATGCAATCGGGAAGCCAAATATTTCCACACCTTTACCTACATGTTTCAGATATATATGTAGATTTGGAAAATTAATATCCATATTCATTATTTTTTCCACCTTTCATTTTCTGTTTCCTACTGTAGCACATTTTTATCCATAGCAAAAGACCCGCTTTGTATCACGGGTCTTTCTCCTTTTCTTATTTCAAAGAAAAACTTGCACACATTGTCTGGCCTACACCATTACTATCTGCAATATCAACACTGCCTGCCTCACATTTACCACATGCATTATACTGGCAATTCTTGGCGTCACAGGTAATCGCTGTCACTCCATCCGGTTCTCCTGCCTTATTGATGGCACTTCCGTCCAAACCAATTTCATAGTTACCACAGTAGGTGTCCTCACTCTTTTTCGCGCTTTTCCCCTCTACCGTGATTCCTGCTCTCGCACACATCTTTTTCTCATTGTAGCGGCATTCTGTTGCTTTACAATCCAATTGTGTCATATCAAAACTCCTTCCTTTTGCCTGTTGCAAATAAAAAAATAGCAGCCTGCACTTATGCAAGCCACTATACTATTATGTCCGGAAGTCTCTGTGCTATACACATATCTTTCCTGTATTTTTTTACATTTTAAATGATTAACATAGCATCCCCGAAACTAAAGAATCGATAACGTTCCCGAACGGCTTCTTCATATGCTGCCATAACATGCTCTCTGCCAGCGAGTGCACTGACAAGCATCACAAGGGTGGATTCCGGCAAATGGAAGTTTGTAATCAAACCATCAATTACTTTAAAAGAATAGCCCGGATAAATAAAAATATCTGTCCAGCCACTCTTTTCATGTAACGTTCCATCTGCTTCTGCTGCAGATTCCAACGTTCGCGTGCTTGTTGTTCCCACAGAAATCACGCGGCCACCATTTTTCTTTGTTGTGTTAATCATCTCCGCCGCTTCTTCTGAAATCCGGAAAAATTCAGAGTGCATATGATGATCCAGCACATTGTCCACTTTCACAGGGCGGAACGTACCCAGACCAACATGCAGCGTTACTTCCGCAATCGAAACGCCCATTTGCCTGATTTCATCCAGCAATTCTTCTGTAAAATGCAATCCGGCGGTTGGCGCTGCTGCAGACCCATCATATTTCGCATAAACCGTCTGATAGCGGTTTTTATCTTTCAATTCATGGGTAATATAAGGTGGCAGTGGCATCTGACCCAGCTGATCTAAGATTTCTTCGAAAATCCCGTCATACGTAAAACGAATCAGACGATTTCCTTCGTCTACAATATCAATCACTTCACCTTTTAAAAGACCATCTCCAAATGTAAGTCTGGTGCCAACACGCACTTTCTTTCCAGGTCTGACTAAAGTTTCCCATACATCATCGCTTTTGCGTTTCAAAAGCAGAATTTCCACCTTACCGCCTGTCTCTTCACGTGCTCCGTATAATCTTGCCGGAATCACTTTTGTATTGTTAATTACAAGGCAATCGCCCGGTTTCAGATAATCCTTAATATCATAAAAATGGCGATGCGTTACATCGCCACTTTTTTTATCAAGGATCATAAGTCTTGAATTAGATCTTTTTTCCAGAGGATCCTGTGCAATCAGTTCCTCTGGCAGATCATAATAAAAATCTTTTACATCCATGATTTTCCTCAATTACTTTCTAAGCTGTATGCCCATTGCTTCTAGTGCCTTTAAAATACGATTCATAGCAGATGCAATATCTTCTTCCTCTAAGTTCTTATCCTTTGCTCTAAAGGTCAGAGAATATGCAACTGACTTATGGCCCTTCAAAATCTGATTTCCTTCGTAAATATCAAAGAGTTCATAAGACTCTAAATAGCTGCCGCCTTTTTGTTCAAAGACATCTTCAATCTGTCCAACCAGAATATCCTTTGGCACAACCATACTGATATCTCTTGTTGCAGCCGGGAATTTTGCAATACCTTCATACTTTTTGTCAAAAGAAACAAATTCCATGACTGCCGGCATATCCATCACTGCAATATACGTGCGCTCTTTCATACCATAGTTTGCACACACCTTTGGATGTACCTCTCCCAAATAGCCGATGACGGTATCCTGATATAATACATTTGCCTGTCTGCCCGGATGTAAGAATTTCTTTCCTGCCGCTGGGTCATAGGTAAGTTTTGCATCCATACCAAGCTGTGATGTGATTTCTTCCATCACGCCCTTCATTGTAAAGAAATCACCTTCGCCGTACATACCAAGTGTCAACTGCATTCTTTCTTCCGGAAGTTCTGTCAATGGCAGCTGCTTTGGCAGGTAAATGTTGCCCATTTCAAACAGACGGACGTCTTTGTTACGACGATTTGCGTTGGTTGCCAAAGATGTCATCATACCATTGAGTGGCACTGTACGCATGATACTGAAATCTTCTCCAAGCGGATTTGAAATAACAATCGCCTGACGAAGCGCATCCTCTTTATCCAAAAGCAGCTTATCAAATACCTTTGGACTTTCGAACGAATAGGTCATACCCTGGGAAAATCCGCAGAACTGTGCTACGTTACGTACAATTTTTTCAACCTTTAACTTTTCAGAAAGACGTCCTGTGGTTGCTTCGCCACTTGGAAGTGAGGTTGGTATCTTATCATAACCATAGAAACGGGCTACCTCCTCAGCTAAATCTGCATAGCTTTCCAGATCCTGTCTCCATGATGGCACAAGCACCTCGCGTGTTTGTTCATCATATCCCAAATCCAGACGTTTGAAGTACGCAAGCATTTCTTCTTCTGCAATGTCAGTACCTAACATATGATTGTACTTCTCCGGTTCAAATGGCAAACGTCTGCCTTCCATTTTCGTTGTATACACATCAATGGCGCCACCGACAACTTCACCGGCTCCCAATTCCTCGATCAGCTGGCAGGCACGGTTCATAGCTTCCATCGCATTGTTTGGATCCAGTCCCTTTTCAAATTTTCCGGAAGCATCTGTACGCAATCCCACACGCTTTGATGACAGACGAATATTCGTTCCATCGAAACAAGCTGCTTCAAATAACATAGTAGATACGTTGTCTGTAATCATGGAATTTTCACCACCCATGATGCCAGCAATACCGATTGCTTTCTTGCCGTCACAGATCATCAAAACATTTTCATCAACGTTTCTTTCCTGACCATCCAGTGTTACAAATGTTTCTCCTGCATTTGCGCGGCGAACCACAATTTCCTTACCTTCAATGGTATCCATGTCATACGCATGCATCGGCTGTCCGTATTCTTCCATCACATAGTTTGTGATATCTACGATATTGTTGATCGGGCGAATTCCCTGCGTACGTAATCTCTGCTGCATCCATTCCGGAGAAGGTGCAATTTTGATATTTTTTACCACTCTTGCGGTATAACGAGGACAAAGATCGGTTGCCTCTACGCTTACTTTAATATAATCGTTGACATCCTCATCATTTCCTGTTTCTGTGACAACCGGTGGTACAAATTCCTTTTTAAATGTTGCTGCTGCTTCTCTTGCAAGTCCTAATACAGCAAAACAATCTACACGGTTCGATGTGATTTCATATTCGATTGCGGTATCGTCCAGTCCTAAAACTGCTACTGCATCTGCGCCCACTTCGGTATCTTCCGGGAAAATATAAATACCATATTCCGGTGCTTCCGGGAACATATTGCGGTCTGAACCAAGTTCTTCAATGGAGCACATCATACCATATGACTCTACACCACGGAGTTTGCCCTTTTTGATTTTGATACCGCCTTCTGTCTTTTCGCCATCATGACCACCGGCTACATTACCGCCGTCTAATACGACCGGAATTTTGGCGCCTTCGTATACATTTGGTGCTCCGGTAACAATCTGAATTGTCTCATCACCAACACACACCTGGCAAACAACCAGCTTATCTGCATCTGGATGTTTTTCTATTTTTTCAATCTGACCCACAACAATCTTGTCGAGGTCTTTGTTCATGCATTCATAAAACTCTACTTTGGAGCCTGACAAAGTCATAGCATCCATAAATTCCTGAGGCGTAACAGAAAGCCCCGGTACTAAATCTTCAATCCATTTCAATGATGTTCTCATGCTATTTCTTCCTCCTACTCCTAGAACTGTTTCAAGAAACGATCATCGTTCTCGTACAGCATTCTCATATCGTCAATTTCATACTTCAAAAGTGTGATTCTTTCCAGACCAAGACCAAAAGCAAATCCCTGATATTCATTTGGATCAATACCACTCATCTTCAACACCTTTGGATGTACCATGCCGCATCCCAAAATCTCAATCCAACCCTCGCCCTTGCAGAAGCGACAGCCCTTTCCACCGCATTTAAAGCAGGAAACATCCATCTCTGCACTTGGTTCTGTAAATGGGAAATGATGTGGACGGAATTTCACCTTGGTATCTGCTCCAAACAACTGTTTTACGAATTCCTGTAACGTACCTTTTAAATCAGCAAATGTAATATTCTTATCAATCACCATACCTTCAATCTGATGGAAAGATGGTGAATGTGTTGCATCCACTTCATCTGAACGGAACACTCTTCCCGGTGCAATCATACGGATTGGCAGCTTGCCTTTTTCCATCACACGCACCTGTACAGGAGAAGTCTGTGTACGAAGCAAAATATCCTTATTAATATAAAAGGTATCCTGTTCATCCTTTGCCGGATGATTTGCAGGAATATTTAATGCCTCAAAATTGTAATAGTCGTATTCTACTTCCGGACCTTCTACCACTTCATATCCCATACCAACAAAGATATCTTCTACTTCCTGCAAAACATTTGTATTCGGATGTAAATGTCCGATTTTTGCTTTCTTTGCCGGAAGCGTTACATCAATGACTTCTGATTTCAAACGCATTTCCATCTCGGCTCCTTCCAGACGCTCTTTTGCCTCTGCAAGTTTTTCCTCAATGGCACTTCTTGTCTCGTTTACAAGTTGTCCTACTGCCGGACGATCTTCCGGTTTTACATCCTTCATTGATTTCAAGACGGCGGTCAACTCACCTTTTTTTCCAAGTATAGCCACACGTACATCATTGAGTGCTGTCATTTCATCTGCAGCTTCAATTTGTTCCATGGCTCTTTTTGTGATTTCCTGTAACTTATCCTTCATTTCTATCTCCTTTTCTTTATTTTTCTCATCGCAATAACATAAAAAAAGCGGAGTCCTCATCCCATAGGGACGAAGTGACTCCGCGTTACCACCCTGATTCCAGATTTCTCTGACTCTCATATGCTTAACGTGCACTAACCGTCGCAATCTACTTCTCGTTCAATCGCGCAGCTCCTGCGGGAAATTCACATACTACCTTACCTTAGAACGACTTCCAGCCGATGATCGTCCCTCTCTGTAAAAAGTATAGCCTGCTACTATACGCATTCATTGCCTTTAACATTTGACATTTTAGCATAGCCCCCAAAAAACATCAAGATTTATTTCTTTTCCAGAACGATTTCCATTTCTGGCGTAATTCTTGCATCTTTTTTTTCATAAAACGTCCAAGCACTTCCGCAAAGAAAACATTTGCCTCCGCACACATAAACATAATGTACATACAGGAGTATAACCAGAACATCATCAACACGATGGTTGACATACTGCCATAAATGGAAAATCCATTGTAAAAATTAACATAAATCGATAGAAAAATCGAAAATACATACCAGATCAGCGCACATAAAAGTGCTCCGGGAATCTGCGAAAGTGCCTTTACCTTTTTATTGGGCAACTGTGTGAAAAGCCACACAAATAAGCCTGTCAATATGGCAAAGACCACAAGTCCACGAATCAATGGTCTTACGCTTACAATCGCTACCAATAGCCCCCAGACGCCAAACGCCTGATCCAGAAGCCCCTGAATATATTCCGTAAATACCATAAGAATCAGCACAATAATAATTGCAAAAATAAACACAACGGTATAGACAATTGACCAGAAGCGAACCACAAACCAGTTTCTCGTCTCATCAATGCCATTTAATACATTCAAACCGGCGGTCATATACTGCAAAGCTTTTCCGGCAGCCCACAACGCGATGATCGCTGTAATGGAAATAATACCCACGGAACGCGAATACACTTCGTTTAATATCGGCTGCAAAATAGGCTCTATATATTTTGGCATCGCCCGGCACAACAGATCCGTCACATATTCCTGCGAAATATTCGTGTATTGTAATAAGGAAGTAAATACCATCAAAAAAGGGATTGCAGACATAATAATAAAAAATGCTGCCTGCGCTGCAAATGCTCCTATGTTATCCCTTTTACATTTATCCAGATATGTTTTGACATATCCTATGACCATCCATATCATATTGTTTCCTCTATCCTTTTAATACAGCTTTTGTATGGCTGTTCCATGGTAAAAATACTGCAAAATATCTGTATATGCAAAGCCGGATGCCGCAAGTGCTTTTGCGCCATTCTGACTCATACCGACGCCATGACCAAAGCCTCCGCCATAGATCAAAAACTGTCCGTCCTTTTGCTTTTCAACTGTAATTGCCGCGCTCGGCAATGTCGTCGTATTTTTTATTGTTTCCTGATTCTGTAAAACCACATAATCCGTAAGATCTCCTAAAATCTGACGTATATGTAACTGGTCGTCTACCGTTATATTTCCACCCGAAAAAGCAAGTACAATCGTCATTGCAACGCCGCCCGGGTTTCTTTTTTTCACGGTTATATTTTTTAAACTGCCAAACACATCCGCATCTGCAATACCAGCATCCATGATTTTCTTTTTTAGCTTTTTATCACAGGATACTGTATCATCTGTCTGCAGATAGTTGCACAAATGTGCACGGATCTTTGAAAAATCATTTGCTGTCAAAGATGCCTGCCAGCGAAAATACCTCTCTCCTGCTTCATATGCCTGTTCATCCGGATTGCGTAAATAGGTATCAAAATCCTGTGTTGCCTGCTGTACGCCAAGATATCCTGCCTGGAAAATCGTAGCATCCATATCCCCAAATAACGTTCCATCCTGCATATAGCCACATGATGTCGAGTAATATAACGTATCTACCACAGCATCGTCTTTCATCAGAATCTGACCCGTCGTAGCAAGAATTGCTTCATTCGTCTCTGCGGATTCCATTCCCTGATTATACACCTGAAAAGACACGGTGTCATCCATATTCCCCTTCACTTCCGGATATGCATAGCGGTTGCTATGCCCATAAGCATATGTTCTCGCGCAAATCGCCTGCGCTTTCAATGCTTCTGCGCCATAGGTTCTTGGCATTTCGCTTGGAACAACACGCTTGAGATAATATTCCATTGGAATATCATTAACCAGTACAAGTCCTTGCTGCTCTCCCCATATTTCAAGCGTACCCTCATAACCAATTGATGTCACACCATCTTCATTTACAAGATACCACTGATTTCCCGGATTGCAGGAAATCGTCATCACATTTCCATTCTGACATTGTTCCGCCGCAACTACGGTTTGCGTCTGTGGCGCAACATTCTGCGTCTGCCCATTCTGCGTAATGGTTAAATCCCCATCTCCATACACGGTAACTTTTCCCCGGTAAATATCCTGATCCCGATCCATCAAAACAATGCGTAATTCCGAAGAATATGGCATGGCTTGCGGCACCTGCTGTTCTTGTTCGGCAGAATCCGATTCCTGCGTTACCGCACTGCCTCTGGCAATAAAATCCTCCAGACCTTGTATTTTCCCCTGCGTATAGAGAATCAGAAGAATCAAAAAAATGCATATCACCACAAGAAATATAATCATGCGATAGTCCTTCGGCTTTCGTATGGTATAACGTGTCCGCTTTTTCACTCTGTTCTCCCTCCTTCTCTACACAGCGACAGAAAACACAAGAAAGGAAGTCACCGACGGTAACTTCCTTGTCTTATGTGTTTTTATCTTTTTGTATCCCCAAAATGCCGGGCCTGATATTTTGACTCCTAGCAATGCTAGGTGGGTAACCGCAATCTGACTTCTGCCTTCCACTGCGAACGGAGGCCTGACATCCATCAGACAATATAAGAATCCCTTTTAAAGTAAATGTAGGTTCAAAACAACAGGTTGAATCGCACATTCCAGGTTGAATTTTTCTATTGCTATTATATGATAACTCTCTGTAAATTACCATAAGAATTTTATGGTTTTTTGTACACATAACAATTTCTTGCTTTTCTGCGTAAAATCGTGATATTATATATTGTATATACGCAAAAGGAGGTAACTATTGTGACAAATCATTCATTTAGCGAAATTACGCCTCAGCTAGTGCATTTATCCGAGTTATCCAAGAAATCTTCTTACATCGATCCGGAGCTTTATACCAAATACGATGTAAAAAGAGGTCTTCGTGATCTAAACGGAAAAGGTGTTTTGGTAGGAATTACAGAGATTTCTGAAGTTAATTCCACCAAAATCGTAGACGGCAAATCGGTTCCTTGTGACGGGCAGCTGTTCTATCGTGGCTATAATGTACAAGATCTGATTGCCGACCTTTCAGATGACTGCTTCTTCGGTTTTGAAGAGTGCACCTATCTGCTTCTTTTCGGCAAGTTACCAAACAAACAGGAACTTCATGATTTCTGTGAATTACTTAGCAACTATCGTTCACTTCCGCAGAATTTTGTCCGCGATGTTATAATGAAAAAGCCAAGCAAAGATATGATGAACGCTTTAGCGCGTGGTGTCTTGACACTTTACTCTTACGACGAAAAGCCGGATGACACTTCAGAAGCGAACGTATTGCGTCAGTGTTTGCAATTGATCAGTATGTTCCCTCTCCTTTCGGTCTACAGTTATCAGACCTATCGTCATTATTATAATAACGAAAGTCTGATCATTCATCCGCCAAAGAGAGAATATTCAACCGCAGAAAACATTTTGCATTGTCTGCGTGACGACAGCAAATTCACGCCACTGGAGGCCAAACTATTAGACGTAGCACTCATTCTTCATATGGAACACGGTGGTGGTAACAACTCGACCTTCACAACACACCTGGTATCCTCTTCCGGAACAGATACATACTCTGCTATTGCAGCTGCTATCGGTTCTCTTAAGGGACCAAAGCATGGTGGCGCCAATATCAAGGTTGTCAAAATGTTCGCAGATATGAAAGAAAAAGTAAAAGATTGGACCAGCGAGGAAGAAGTCGGAAATTACCTTCGCGATCTGCTCGACAAAAAAGCCTTTGACCAGGCCGGTCTCATCTATGGTATGGGACATGCTGTATATTCCTTGTCTGACCCGAGAGCCCTGACTTTCCACTCTTTCGTGGAACGTCTGTCTCATGAAAAAGGATATGACAAAGAATTCGCACTCTACACACTTGTAGAACGTCTGGCACCGGAAATCATTGCTGAAAAGCGAAAAATCTACAAAGGTGTTAGTCCAAACGTCGATTTTTACAGCGGATTTGTTTATCAGATGCTCGGTCTTCCATTAGAGCTTTATACGCCAATCTTTGCAATCGCTCGTATTGCAGGATGGAGCGCACACCGTATGGAAGAAGTATGTCATAAGGGCAAGATTATGCGTCCTGCTTACATGACAGTATGTCCTCACAAAGAGGTCATCCCAATCGATGAACGTGAATAATTGAAAAAACGGATACTTTTCACAATGAGGTTTCCCTCCATTGGAAAAGTATCCGTTTTTAAATTTCGATTTTTAAAAAATCAAATAACTTTGCTATTACACTTTACTTCTTTTGGCGAAAAAGTTTTCACACCATATACAAACCCAATCAAAAGAATTTCTCCTTCCCTTTACGAAACTGTACGGAAAACCAAACCCATGCTGCAATAAAAATAACAAGTGCGATCACATTTACAATTTGTCCCAGATTAGCGAACGCATCGTTACAAATACCTACAATACCAAAGCCTGTTCCAATCAGACCAATCACCATTCCCTTTGGAAAAAGATAAGCAATAAAACCTTCCACATCTTTACAACGTGTCATTTCTTCCACCGGTACAAACAAGGTCGGTACCAGACTTTCCTTTTTCATTTTAATTGTACTAAATACAATATACACTCCTAAAATTGTCATGATTGCATCAAATACAACCATCATATCTGCATTTGTCATATCTGCACCTCTTTCTTCATCTTTTTGTTTATTATACCGATATCCATTTTTTCTTTCAATAAAATCTAGTGTTTTGCACAAATTATTTGAATAATCAGGGCGTTTGATGTACTATTAGTATATATTTATTACATTCGTTAAGCACATTTTCAAGGAGCAATAGAATTATGGATTTATCAAATAAAAGTATATTGATCTGCGACGATTCAATACTTGCAAGGAAACGTCTGAAAGATGCCATCAACAGCTGTGCTTCCGGCGCTACTTTTTATGAGGCAACCAACGGAGAGCAGTCTGTTTCCTTATATAAGGAGCACCATCCGGATATGGTACTTCTTGACATTGTCATGCCACTGAAAGACGGTATTTCTGCAACCAAAGAAATCATCAAGGAAAACGCAGATGCTACGATTATCATTGTATCCTCTGTAGGAACACAATTACAGTTAAAGAAAGCTATCGAAGCCGGCGCAAAAGACTTTATCCAAAAGCCAATCAACCAGGCACAGATTGACCGACTCATCAACATACATTTAGGGGGAGAATCATAGAATGTATTCACAGTTTTTCGGCAGTTATCTGCTTCGAAGAGAGGCTATCACGCCTGAACAATTGACACATGCCATCTCACAGTCATCTGCTGCACACATCAAATTAGGCACACTTGCCATACACAAAGGCTATATGGTTGCATCAGAAGTGGATGAAGTATGTTACTTGCAGACACGTGAAGATCGTCGTTTTGGTGAAATCGCCATAGAACGCGGCTATTTGACAGAAGAGCAGGTGGGTGATCTTTTAAAAACGCAGACACCTGGTTTTCTACTCTTCGGACAATGTCTGGTCGATGATGGAGCTATCACCTATAGTGAACTTCAGACACTTATTTTAGATTATGAAACAGAAAATGAGCTGTGTGACATCGATTTGGATCTTGATTTGGAGAACCGGGAAAAAATCTCTCATCTGATTGAACGTTTTTTCCTTGTTGCTGAAATTCCTGTCAACGCATACAGTACGATGTATATGGAATTACTATTCAACAACCTAGTACGTTTTATCGGTGATGATTTTACACCGCTCACACCTATTCCTTGTACCGAATATCCTGTGAATTATTGCGTATCACAGAATATCCATGGCAAGACCGATTGTTCCTCCCGTATTGATATGGAACAGGATGTTGCCATTGCATTTGCTTCACGCTTTGCAAAAATGGAATTCACTTCATTTGATGAATATGTACAAGCTTCCATTGAGGATTTTATCAATTTACATAATGGTCTGTTTATGGTTAACATGTCCAACGATCATGCGATTGAGTTATCACTTGAACCACCATGTGTATCTGATGATGAGACATTAGCATTATCACCGAACTCTTTTGTTCTGCCAATCATTTATCCATTTGGTGCGATACATTTCATTATCAGTTTGCACAACAATTTATAATTACAATAAGAAAGAACTAAGTAAATCCTTCACAATTTACTTAGTTCTTTTTCTTATCTCTCTATTCTGCCGCTTTATTTAAGAAAATCTCTTACAACCTGTGGCATTTCCTCTACTGCGCAAATTGTCTTATGACGAACTGGCGCACTTCGAATTTCTTCCACTGCCTTTGGTACTGCCACGCGAGAAATTTCACTTAATTTATCAATCAAAGCGAAATCATCCACATCTGCATATGCAGGGTCAATCGCACTCATAACGCTCTTTGCAAACTTAAATGGGCTTGCTGTCGATGCGATGACGGTCGGTGTTTCATCCTTTGTCTCTTCTTTATACTTTGCATATACCCCACTGGCAACTGCTGTATGGGTATCAATGACATATCCTGTCTTTTCATATAAATCATGAATGACCTGTGCCGTCTCTTCCTCGCTTGTATAATTGCCATAGAAATCCTGCAAAGCTTCCCGCATCTGCGGTGTGATTTCATATCGGCCTTCGCTTGTCAAATCCTGCATCAGAGCCGCATTGGCTTTTGCATCTTCTCCGGCAATACGATAAATCAGACGCTCTAAGTTGCTGGAAATCAAAATATCCATAGATGGTGAATTGGTCAACACAAACTCTCTGTTTCTGTCATACACACCTGTACGGAAAAAGTCGAACAGGACTTTATTTTCATTGGAAGCACAGATCAATTTTGCAATCGGAATACCCATATTTTTTGCATAAAATGCAGCCAGAATATTACCAAAATTACCGGTTGGAACAACCACATTGATCGGTTCATTTTCTTTTATTTTGTCGTTTGCAAGTAAACGGCTGTATGCATATACATAATAGACAATCTGTGGAACCAGACGACCAATGTTAATCGAATTGGCAGATGAAAACTGGTATCCGGCAGCATCTAACTCTTTTGCAAGTGCTTCGTCTGCAAACATCTTTTTCACACCTGTCTGCGCCTGATCGAAATTGCCATCGATTCCGACAACTAATGTATTATCTCCAACCTGTGTCACCATCTGCTGTTTTTGGATTGGGCTGACACCGTCCTTCGGATAAAAGACAATAATCTTTGTACCTTCTACTCCGGCGAATCCGGCAAGCGCAGCTTTTCCGGTATCTCCACTTGTAGCTGTCAAAATAACGATATCGTTTTTGATCTGATTCTTCCTTGCGGATGTAATCATCAAATGCGGCAAAATAGATAATGCCATATCTTTAAAAGCAATCGTAGATCCATGGAACAATTCTAAATAGTAAGCACCGTCTGCATAAACTAATGGTGCAATTTCCTCTGTATCAAACTTGGCATCATAAGCACGATTGATACAGTTTTCCAATTCTTCTTTTGTAAAATCTGTCAAAAACAGCTTCATCACTTCATAAGCTGTCTCCTGATATGTCATCTGACTCAATTCTTCTAAACTGACATCTAATTTTGGAATGCAGGTTGGAACAAATAATCCACCACCATTCGCCAAACCTTTTAAGATCGCCTGTGAAGCGCTCACAACTTCAGATGCATCTCTTGTGCTTACGTACTGTAATTCCATTTCCTTACCTCTTCCTTTTCACTCACTTTTGTTTAACTTTCACACATCACTACGTTAATCTCAATTATACGTTATATGCAAAAGCCATGTCAACGTAGGATTTTTCAAAACTCTTTCCTTATGTTATAATGTTTTTCATCAAAATGACTATATATAAAGAAGGGAAAACATTATGTCCATCGGTGTCTATCCAGCCTGCAAAAAAAATGGCTCTATCTACTATCGCGCAAGTCTGACTTACCGCTCCAAGCATATCAGCCTTGGCAGTGCTGACGATGAGGCAACTGCCGATGCTCTCTATCAGGAAGCCATGCACATTCTTTCTGATACCGGCATTACCATCGACAACTACATTTCCCACATCCATCATCTATCTTTTGAGAAAGCAATCAGTCTTCTGAATTATCGTGATCACGGCATATACATCAAGACGCCCATTTACTTGAAAAATGGATTTTTTTCTTATTATTTAAAGCCGGATTATAATCTCAAATTTGATAATGATGATCTCTTTTATTACTCCAGTCACAAAATCATTTGCCGCGGGAATCATTTATTCGTTAACGATTATGGCATGCAATATAACATTGCCAGCCGCTATGGCATCAAAAACTATGCCGTTATAAATCGCGACTATCTGTTTGTCAATGGAGATGCCTCGGATTACCGCTATGCGAACATCCGTATTCTCAACACCTATCATGGCATCACGCAGACCTTTAAAAATGGCAAGTGCTGTTTTCTTGCAAAAATGCATCTGAATGGTGATGTCATTATTGGCAGATATTCATCCGAAACGAAGGCTGCCATCGCCTATAATAAAGCGGTTGACTACGCCAGAGATCATGGTATTCAAAAAAACTTTATTGAGAACTATATTCCGGATTTATCTGCGCGTGAATACGCCGATTTGTATGCATCGCTGCATTTGTCACAGACGTATCTGGATTATATTGACCATTTTCCTATAACACAGAATAAAAAGATATAATATGACCCGATTCTCATCAGAACCGGGTCTTTTTCTTATTGTTGATTGATGTAATTGACAAGCCCTTCACAATCTATGATTTTTTGCATAAATGGTGGGAATGCCTGTCCCTGATACGTCTCACCTTTTGTTTTGTTTGTAATCAGTCCACTGTCAAAATCCACATGAACTTCATCGCCTTCCGCGATATTTTTTGCCGCCTCCGGACACTCTACAATCGGAAGTCCGATGTTAATCGCATTTCGATAGAAAATTCTGGCAAATGTCTCTGCGATAACACAACTCACACCCGCTGCTTTAATAGCAATTGGTGCATGCTCTCTCGATGAACCACATCCAAAATTCTTTGTAGCTACAATAATATCTCCCGGTGTCACTTTATGAACAAAGTCTGCATCAATATCTTCCATGCAATGTGTTGCCAGTTCTTTTGGATCTGACGAATTTAAATATCTTGCCGGAATAATAACATCGGTATCTACATTATCACCAAATTTAAATACTTTTCCTTCTGCTGCTTTCATTTCATCACCTCTTATATCTGTTCCGGTCCACTGATTTTTCCGGTAATAGCACTGGCTGCTGCCACAGCCGGACTTGCCAGATAAACCTCAGAATCTACATGTCCCATACGACCTACAAAGTTACGGTTTGTTGTAGAAACACAACGTTCTCCTGCGGCTAAAATTCCCATATAACCACCAAGGCAAGGTCCACAGGTCGGTGTACTGACAATCGCTCCTGCTTCAATAAACGTACGAATAAATCCAGCTTCCATTGCATCCAGATAAATCTGCTGTGTTGCCGGAATTACAATCACGCGCACACCTTTTTTCACTTTTTTCCCTTTTAAAATCTCAGCGGCAGTTTTTAAATCTTCAAAACGGCCATTGGTACAAGAACCAATCACTACCTGATCAATCGCAACATCACCGACTTCATCAATCGTCTTTGTATTCTCCGGCAAATGTGGAAAAGCAACTGTTGCTTTCAAAGTAGAAAGATCTATCGTATATTCCTCATCATACACAGCATCTTCATCGGCTTCGTATACTTTATAATCCCTTTTTGAATGTTCTGCCATATACTGCTTTGCAAGATCATCTACCGGAAAGATTCCATTTTTTCCGCCAGCTTCGATTGCCATGTTAGCGATGGTAAAACGATCATCCATAGACAAATACTTGATGCCCTCACCCACAAATTCCATGGATTTGTAAAGCGCTC
Organism: uncultured Lachnospiraceae bacterium; assembly: GCA_934352055.1. Lineage (GTDB taxonomy): Bacteria > Bacillota > Clostridia > Lachnospirales > Lachnospiraceae > Pararoseburia. The sequence goes on along the minus strand of CAKRJY010000005.1, from coordinate 11,695 downwards.
CATCCACACCAATCATACCGATGATATGTAAGATCACATCTTTACCGCTGATGTATTTTCCTGGTTTACCAACCAGACGAAACTTAATTGCTGATGGCACTTTAAACCATGCTTTTCCTGTTGCCATACCAGCTGCCATATCCGTGCTTCCCACACCGGTAGAAAAAGCACCGAGTGCACCGTAGGTACAAGTATGTGAATCAGCACCGATAATCACATCTCCTGCTACAGTCAATCCTTTTTCCGGAAGAAGTGCATGTTCAATTCCCATCTCTCCAACATCAAAATAATTGCTAATCTCATGTTTGCAGGCAAACTCGCGAACACATTTGCAATGCTCTGCAGATTTGATGTCCTTGTTTGGTACAAAATGATCCATAACAAGTGCAATCTTATCCTTGTGGAATACACCATCCACTTTCATTTTTTCAATTTCATGAATCGCTACCGGCGATGTAATATCATTTCCAAGAACCAGATCCAGATCAGCCTCAATTAACTGTCCCGCCACAACCGTATCTAAGCCGGCATGTGCTGCAAGAATTTTTTGTGTCATCGTCATTCCCATGACATTTCCTCCTTATCACTCTGATTTATATTTATATGCATTACTTTCTTTTTTTGCCCGGGAATCAGCATACGTTTGCAGCCATATCTGTTATTCCGGGCAATTTTCTTTTACAATATTGATTTTAACACGAAACATAATATAATAGAAATACATATTAAATATATTTATTATAACTACAGGTTATATTGTTACACATTAGGAGGTCATATGAACAATCCACTCTCTTCATACCATATTTTTTACGAAGTAGCCAAGGCAGGAAGTTTTTCAAAAGCGACAAGCCAGCTGTATATCAGTCAGCCGGCAATCAGCAAATCCATCCAAAAGCTGGAAGAGTCTTTACACACCCGGTTATTTTTACGTAATTCCAAAGGGGTGCGCTTAACACCGGAAGGTGAATTATTATATCACCATTTGGAAACGGCTTTTTCTTCCATCGGCAGTGCAGAAGCAAAACTGGAATCCTTAGCACAAAACGATGGTGGAACCCTGCATATCGGTGTGAGTACAACCCTGTGCAAGTATCTGCTCCTTCCCTACTTATCCGCTTTTATTCGCGAACATCCAAAGATCAGTATCCGTATCCGTTGCCAGTCTTCCAATGAGACATTAAAAATGCTTGCTGACGATACCATTGATATCGGTCTTGTTGGTATGCCGGAGCACCAGACACAGTTTATTTATGAAAATCTGGTGCAGATAGAAGATATTTTCGTTGCGACTGCTGCCTATATGGATCATCTTCCAAAGGATATCACCTCCACGCAGGATATTTTAGAATCTTCTACGCTGATGCTTTTGGATAAAAATAATATGACGCGGCAATATATTGATGACTATCTCTCTAAAAATCAGATTCAGACAAAGGATTATATTGAGATTTCCAACATGGATCTTTTGATTGAGTTCGCAAAAATTGGTGTCGGTGTCGCCTGCGTCATCAAAAATTTTGTGCAGGATGAGCTAAGAAGCGGTCAGTTGCAGCAAATTCCGCTCGACATTCCCATCCATAAGCGCAACGTTGGTTTCGCTTATAAGAAAACGCACTTACAGAACAGTGCATTGGAAAGTTTCCTTGCTTTCTGCCGCCAGTAGGGTCACTTTGCCCGGCGCAGCATCGCCCCACGCACACAGTCTACCCCCACCAGTGCCACGACGGACAGGCGCATAAACTGTCGCAGAACAAAATGTCTCTAGGCAAGCGACCTTACGTTTTGAACATAAACTATCTTTGCAAAGTTAGACAATCGGCTAGGATGATGTTCGCCTGTGGGCAGATATGAACACAAGACAAATTAGAGATTCTTAGGACTCGCCATACAACCGGCAACGAGGGCACATGGACGTGCCCGAGAGGCGTAACCGCACATGGATGTTCGTTTACGCCGGTTGCCACACAAGAATATATTCTAGAATGCGAGTCCTTAGAATCTCTTATGCGGATTGTCCTGAATATCTGCCACAGGCGGACACATCCGGCCGGTTGTCGAAGCTGTGCAAAGACAGTTTATAAAACGTAAGGAACACTTGCAGAGACATCTTTAACCTGCTCCAAAGTTTATGCGCCTGTCCGTCGTGGCACCGGTGGGGGGGTAGGCTGTGTGCGTGGGGCGATGCTGCGCCGGGCGAACTTCCTTTGAGGACGAAAAAAGGACAGTGCACAATGCACTGTCCTGTAAGTAGCTTTGATTTAGTTGTTAACCAACTTGTCTTCCTCATTGTTCCAGCTGTAAAGCTTACGAATTTCTTCGCCAACCTTCTCTGATGGATGCTCAGAAGCCAATTTTCTCATAGCCTTGAAGTGTACCTGACGACCTGCTGGTGACATATCCAATAAGAATTCTTTTGCAAAAGAACCATCCTGGATGTCAGAAAGTATCTGCTTCATAGCCTTCTTTGTATCTTCTGTTACAATCTTAGGTCCTGTGATGTAATCACCATACTCTGCTGTATTAGAAATAGAATATCTCATACCTGCAAAACCTGACTGGTAAATCAAATCAACGATCAACTTCATCTCGTGGATACACTCGAAATATGCATTTCTTGGATCATATCCAGCTTCGCAAAGTGTTTCAAAACCAGCCTGCATCAATGCACAAACACCACCACAAAGAACTGCCTGCTCACCGAAGAGGTCTGTCTCTGTCTCTGTTCTAAAGGTTGTCTCCAAAAGTCCAGCTCTGGCACCACCGATTGCAAGACCATATGCAAGTGCCATATCTAAAGCCTTACCTGTGTAATCCTGCTCTACAGCAACCAAACAAGGAGTTCCCTTTCCAGCCTGATATTCAGAACGAACAGTATGTCCCGGAGCTTTTGGTGCAATCATAGTAACGTCTACATTCTTTGGTGGCTTAATGCATCCAAAGTGGATGTTGAAACCATGTGCAAACATAAGCATGTTGCCTTCTTCCAGGTTTGGCTCGATATCCTTTTTGTACATATCAGCCTGTAATTCATCATTGATCAAAATCATAATGATGTCAGCCTTCTTTGCAGCTTCTGCTGCTGTATATACTTCAAATCCCTGCTTTTCAGCCTTTGCCCAAGACTTAGAACCTTCATACAATCCGATAATCACGTTGCATCCTGACTCTTTTGCATTCAATGCATGAGCATGTCCCTGGCTACCATAACCAATGACTGCGATTGTCTTACCATCTAACAATGATAAATTACAATCTTCCTGATAAAAAATTCTTGCTTCCTGTGACATCCTTTTATCCTCCTTTAATATCACTCAATTATAACAACATCCTTAGTTCCTCTGGTCAGGCCTGTAAGCCCCGTCCTTGCCAATTCCAAAATTTCGTAATCAGCCAGCATATCTAAGAATGATTGTAGCTTCTCCTGATGACCGGTAACTTCAATAACCATGGAATCATGTGTCACATCCACTACCTTGCCATGAAAGATTTCTGTAATGGTAAGTACAGATTGTCGCTCCTCAGCTTTTGCAGAGATTTTTACAATCATGAGTTCTCTCGTTACCGATGCGCCCGGTTCTAAAATCTTAACATCTACCACATCTTCTAACTTCGCAAGCTGTTTTTCAATCTGCTCTAAGATGAGTTCATCTCCACTTGCTACAATTGTGATTCTGGTAAATCTCGGATCCGCTGTCACACCAGCAGAAAAACTGTCAATATTATAGCTTCTTCGACTAAAAAGCCCTGATACATGGCTCAAAAGCCCCGGTGTATTTTCTACCAAAATTGACATTACCTGACTTCTCATAAGCTAAAATCTCTCCTCTGTCATTTGCTGACAGACAACTGTCCGTCTCACGCTTAAAAATTATTCTAGCACAACACTTGATTTTGTCAACGAATTTTTATCATCAAAATTGTGCAATATTACAACAAAATATCTTTTTCCACCGGTGTATAAAACATCTCAGCGATCTTTTTAGGTTCTCTGGTAATCCCCAAAATCCATATCAGTTTCGTCACAATTGCCTCTGTTGTCATATCAAAAGCTTCAATCAAAGACAGCTTTTGCTTGATAGATTGCCCGACAGCATAAACTTCCATATCGCTGCCTTCATGCGCAACCTGTGTCGTTACAATCAGTACTTTTCCCTTTGCAGTCCATCTGCTGATCGCCGCTTCAAAATCGTAGGCATCATAATATGGAACACCACCGACACCAAAGCTTTCTAAGACAATCGCATCATAATGCTCTTCCAGATAATCAAAAATCTCCGGATTAATGCCGGGTATCATTTTCAAAACAAACACACGTGCTGAAAAGTCATGATAAAACAGCGGTTCTCCCACCGGTTTTTGTTCCTCGATATAAAAAACAAGTCGATGATTTTTAAAAATTGCAATTTCCGGATAATCAATACTGGAAAATGCATTATAACTTTTTGTTCTCGATTTTCTGGCACGCGTTCCCAAAATCACCTTGTTATCAAAAATCACATGGACGCCACACGCATGATCGTCTGCTGCATAAATAAACGCATTCAAAAGATTATCTCTTGCGTCCGTATTCTCTGCAGCAATCGTAATCTGTGAACCCGTAATCACAACCGGCTTTCTGCTGTTTTGAATAAAATAAGACAATGCTGCTGCTGTATAAGCCATTGTATCTGTGCCATGTGTCACCACAAAGCCATCATATGCTTCATAGTTTTCTTCAATACACTCTACAAGTGCTTTCCAGTGCTTTGCATAAAGGTTGGTACTATCAATATTGAACAATTGTATGGTATCAATCTGACAGATTTTGGATACTTCCGGAATATAGGTCAAAATTTCTTCTGATGATATTTCCGGCTGCAATCCTTCCTTCGTTTCTACGGAGGCAATTGTGCCTCCCACCGCGATCATACATATCTTTTTCATTTTTATTTCTCTTTCTCAATTTCTATACAATAACTAGCAACAGCCTGCGTACACTGCTGCATCGCAAACGCTACCGGCTTTTCCCGATAAAAAAGCACACCCAGTTCCACCGGCTGTACGCCTGTGTCTTTTTTTACATTTTCTAAAAAGATGTGCATATCAAACTGTATGCACACCTCCGGCAGTGGCAGATCCAGGCACTTTGCCAATGCCTCTTTGCAGGTCCACAAGACCGTAAAATAAAAATCGACATCTTCCTTTTCTCTCTCCAAAAAAGTTTGCTCCTGCTCCGTAAAAAAACGCTCTACGACACTCTTTCGATAGCGTCCCAGCATTTCAACGTCAATACCGACACGCATATCCGACACAATACAGGCGCACCATTTTTTACAATGTGACAAAGAAAATTCCACGCCGGAAACCTCTGGTTTTCCCCGTTTGGAATAAGCATACACAATCGGTGTTTCCACACCTTTTTCCTTAAGCATTTCTTCCAGCAAAAAGCCCGCAAAAATACTCTCCTTGCGTGCTTTATCATTTTTTCGTGCATCTGCTTTTTGCTTTCGCATAACACTTAACGCCTGGTATGCCTTTTCCACAGCTTCCTGCTCAGCCTGCGTTTTTATCTCCAGAATCGGTGCTACACGTACTTTAGCAAAATTTAAAATCTTCATAACGACATAAGCCCTTTTTATACCACTGACAATTTTTGCAACTTTTCTCAAAAACCTCTTTTGTCAGATATTGTTTTGCATGCTGCCGCAATTCCTCATAGGAATAGGTCTCTTTTTCATGCAAATGTAATGGTTCTAACAGTTGTTGATCCTTGCTTTTCACATGGTTCATTTCATCCACGCAAAATATATCGTCTTTTAAATTGGGACATTTTTTACAAATCTCATCCGGGTCACTCACCAGTAACAGTTTTTCATCTGCATGTTCTTTGAGCCAGGTTACCATCTCCGTCATATTTTCACAAAATGCCCCGCTATAACCATAGCCCTGATACAAATCAGTACACATGATATGATGTACACGAAATTGCTTCATTTGCTTCTTTTCCTCGTCTTTCCTATTCTTTCCTCTCACACAGATACCATTCTGCTGCCGGTCTTATGCATCCTCATGTGTCAGAACATCCGACACTTCCGTGATGGTGACATACGCATGACGATCCTCTCTTTGTACAATCTGGCGCACTTTATTAATTTGAAAACGATTGACAACAAAATAAATCATCGTCTTTTCCTTATCTGAGTAGTATCCTTTTGCTCCTAGTAATGTGATACCATTGCCAAATTCTGTTGACAGTGCTTCACAGATATTATCCGGATGATTCGTGATGATCATGACAGATTTTGCCTTATCAAGACCTTCCGCTATAAAGTCCACTGCTTTTAAGGCAACTGCATAGGTGATAATCGAATACAACGGCAAAATCCAGCTGTCCATCACCATGCCGGCAAATACATACAGGATAACGTTATAGCCCATAACAAAGGTTCCTACGGTCACGCCCAGCTTCTTTGAAAACAGAATTGCCAATATTTCCACACCATCAATTGCGCCGCCATAGCGAATCGTCAGACCGCTTCCAATACCGGAAATCAAGCCGCCAAAAATCGCACAGAGCAAAAGATCCTGTTCTGCCAAAGGCGATGCAATGGTCACATCCACCGGCAAAATATCTGTAATCATCCATGTGCCCATAGAATAAATAAAAACAGCGTAGATGGAATAAACCGTAAAAGATATCCCCATCTTCTTATAACCGTAAAAGAATAATGGGAAGTTTAAAATCAAAAGGAAGATAGATAATGTCAAATAATCCGGTGTAACCTGTGCAAGCAGCATGGAAGTACCGGAAATACCCGAGTCGTACAAATTGACCGGATATAAAAAGCAGGTCACTCCAAAGGCATTGATCATACCTGCAATCGTCAGCATCAAAAAGTTTTTGGGTTGTAATACGTCTTTTTTCATGTAGTCTCTCCTCATTTCTATGGCATTTACAACTCTCTCCCACGAAAAACAAATTATGCTTTATTGTACCAAAAAATGCCCTTTGGCTCAACCAATACCTTACTCTCTTTGGCTATCTCCTGTCGCATAATCAATCACAATGCCCGGCTGCACATTATAGCAAAAAACATCAAAACAAATGCCTGTCCCTGCATCTTCTACTGACCACGCCTCCATACGCACGCCACGTGCCACCAGTTCATCTCCTTTGAAAATCGGTGTCACGCGATACAGCACATGATTCCCCGTCTCATCGACATAATCGTCTACCATATCTTCAAATGGAAGCATGCCCTCTACATTCAGATAACGTGTTCCTGTAATCAGATTTGAAACATTTGCATTCTCTCCCGTCAATTGATATCCAATCAAATGACAGCGGTTATACAGATAATTTCCATCAATCAGATCATTATATTTGACCGTATGCCAGCCACTTGGCCGCACCTGACCAATCGCTCCTCTTTTTTCTGCCGGCTGCGTTTGTGGGCACACATTGGCAAACGTCACTGTGCATCTGCCCAGTGTATCCAGATCTCCATAATATTCAAAAGCATCTGTACAGCTCTTTTCCTCCTCCGTAAAGTCAGGCACATTATCTTTGATCACTGTATAAGGCTGACCGGCATAGACAGGAATCTCCAGATCGTCTGTCAGTTGCAGGGTATCTTCCTGTTGCGTCTGTTCTTCTGCCTGATACTTTGTATCTTTTGGCTGCGTTTCTATATTCTGCCCCACACGCCCCACAGACATGCCCATAAAAAGGGCAACGAGTGCCATTGCCGCTGTCATCGTTTTGCTTCTTTTTGTTTTTCTATATCGACTCATATTCTTATCCTTTTACTTTTTTCTAATCTATCGCATTGTCTCTTTCCTTTTTCTCAGACAAGACCAGCTTTTATATTATATCGCATGTTTGTATGCCCTTGCATCCTATTTTCACTTATGCTTTAAAAATCACAAAAAAACAATGTTTCCAAAAGTCCCCTGATTCATACAAAAAAGGCTATATCGAAATCCTGGAATAAAAATCCACAATCCGATATAGCCTTTTATGTTGATGTAATTACTGTACGCGTACTTTCGCTACACATTTTTTTATCATCATTCCCTTTTCACCAGCGCGCATGCCCGGTTTATGTGCGATGCTTGGTGGCAAAATAGCGTAAGAACCATTGGATAATACCATGTGACATATTTCCTTTGGTTCTTTCCAGAACGCCACATCGCGATTGGCATCATACGCTTCCTCTACAATAAGTCCTGCCGCATTTACCGTATCAATGGCTTCCTCTCCAGAAATAATCCACTGAATGTCTATATAATTCTTGTGTGTTTCCAGACGACAAACAGCCGGTTCCTTTGTCTCATACTCCTGAATCATAAAGTAGAAATCTCCATCCACTTCATAAGTGCCGACTTCCATAGCGGCTAAATCCTGTTCTTTTAAATATGCTACTGCTTCTTCTAAAGTCATTTGTATTCTCCTTTGTCAAAAATCTTATCCTCTACTCTAGCACTTTTTCTTTTTTAATGATACTGCTTTAAATATGCTTCCACTGACCTTGTCATTTCCTTAGCAAATTCTGAATTGTATTTGCGCTCGCAGAATGCTGCGCACCAATCATCAAAAGATCTTTGCTTACAATGGTGTGCCAACATACCACGCAATTCTGCCCCATCCATACTGCGATATGTGTTTTCATGCACAATATATTCCTGTGGACAGCGTTCCGGTTTCTTGCGCATCTTTTGCTGGTCGGTCGGCCATCCGTAGACCAACATGGCAGCCGGGAACACATAGTCCGGCAAATGCAAAAGTTTTGCGACGTCTTTCTGATTTTCCATGATATCGCCAATATAGCAGGATCCAATGCCAAGGCTTTCTGCCGCCACAACCGTATTTTGCGCTGCGATTGTCGCATCCGTGACCGCAAGCATGAGATCTCCCACACCGGGATGTCTTGGGCTGCTGCCTGCCTCTATATAGGCATCATGCCATTTCTTGCAATCTGCACAAAATACCTCTACCATGTCTGCCTTTGCGATAAACGGCTGATGGTCGCAAAAATCTGCCAGTGCATCCTTGATCGCCTGATCCGTCACATCAATGATCGTATATAACTGCTGACATCCGGCAGAAGGTGCCTGCGCAGCCGTCTCTAAGATTGTCTTTTTCATGTCTGCCGGGATCGGTCTGTCCTCAAACACACGTACAGACTTTCTGTCATAAAGGCTTTTTATGATCTCGTTCATGCTTTCTCCTTTTGCTCCCTATAAGTACATACACCCGGATCTTCCCGGCATATCATCACCTTTTACATAACGGGCATTGAATTCCATATTGATTTGTCGAAGTTCCTTCTTACCGTCAATATAATCCTGATACATTTCTGCTAAACCCGGCATACAGCCGTCACAACTTGCTTCTATATTTCCAAGTGCATCTGCAACGATTTTCTCCCGTTCTTCCTTTGTTGTTTCTGCAATCAAATAACTCATATGTTTTTCATCCTTCTATATCTGTACTAATTCATACGTTCTCGTTCCAAGCCCCATCTTTTGTGCATGATCAAGACAAGATTCCCATTCTGTATCCGGGTGCGTCATCTTAAAATGATCGTGTCCACAATGCGCATGCACTTCTTCTGGTAAATTCTTTTCATTTTCATCTAACAGGCTTCCTGACATCGCAGGCATTTTATTGCAAAGGTCAGCACATGCCTGGTCTAATGCTACCGGGTCAAAAGATGCAAGCATTCCGATATTTGGAATAATTGGAATATCATTTTCTGCATGGCAATCACAGTTTGGCGACACATCACAAATCAGTGAAATATGAAAACATGGTCTGTCTTTGCAGACTGCATATGCATATTCTGCCATTTTACAATTCAACATGGAAACAGAATCTGCAAAATCCGCTGTAATCGCATCCTTTGGACAAACAGCCAGACATCTTCCACATCCCACACATCTGTCATGATCAATCGTCGCTTTGCCATCTGTAATAACGGGTGCTCCATGTGCACAAATACGACTGCATGCGCCACATCCCACACAAAGCTTCTGATTCGCACTTGGTTTTCCTTCGCAGTGTTGTTCCATCTTACCTGCGCGAGAGCCACAACCCATACCAATATTTTTGATAGAACCACCAAAACCAACAGTCTCATGTCCCTTAAAATGCGTCAAAGAAATAAATACGTCTGCATCCATGATTGCATGACCAATTTTAGCTTCTTTTACATATTCTCCATCAATAGGAACAATCGTCTCATCTGTCCCTTTTAAACCATCGCCGATTAACACATGACAGCCTGTCTGCAGCGGAGAAAAACCATTCACATATGCCGTATCCAAATGATCAAGCGCATTCTTTCTGCTTCCCACATAAAGGGTATTACAATCTGTAAGAAAAGCTTTTCCTCCAAGCTCCTTTACATAATCCGCCACCACTTTCGCGTAATTGGGACGAAGAAATGCCAGATTTCCATACTCGCCAAAATGAATTTTGATTGCCGCGTATTTTTCATTGAAATCAATCGATTCAAAACCTGCCTGTTTCATCAAACGATGCAGTTTCTGGATTAAATTCTCGTGTTCTGATGTTTTAAACGATGTAAAATATACTTTTGTTTCTTCCATGATGTTCCCTCTTTTCCTTTCATGCATATTCTATTGCCAGCTTATCTTTTTGCCAACTTCATTGCCAACGGCAAATCCAAGTAATGCAGAGAAATAATTGACATTCTTAGTTATCAATCCTAATAAACAAACAGCAATAATCACTTCATTTCCTACCCATGATGCAGAATTTCCCTGATTATGGCTTTTCCTAACCTTATGTAACAGCCACTGAAGGAAAATAGAAAATATAAAAAATCCTATTGCATATACGATTGTCTCTAACATAACTTACCGCCCTCCGTTTCATACGCTGATTCCATATTATTATCAAATATCTGGTGGTCACTTTTTCCGTTCCTACATACTGATTTACAGATTTTTTACGTATTGCGACAAACACTATAGACTTGATACAACATTAATTGGATTTCCCTCCATGTACTTCTTTATATTATCAGCCAGAATAGAAACCAACCGTTGTCTTGTTTCAAGACCTTTCCATCCCATATGGGGTGTCAAAAGAACATTATCCATAGTATAAAGTATAGCACTTCACTACCCCAAAATATTCGAGCAGAAAATACTGAAATTCTTACCGTTTCACCAGAGCGTACCTTTTGGGAAAAGGAAAAAAATATCTCCTATGTTACTCATCTAAGATAAGTACTCGTTTCCCATTTTTATACGGATACTCACGAACCTTCAATACATATTCCAAATTTACAATCTGCATTCCCTCTTTGTTCTCAAGCACAACTCCATTGTCGCTCACTTCTTTTACCACGCCATCCGCATGACCATCCAATAATTTAATATATACATCTTTTCCCATAAATCGACTTAACAATTCTTTCATGATTGCAATATCCTTTCTTCTTTGCTCTGAATTTTTTCTGTATTTTACATGTCTGATAGCTGCGGATTTTTGTCTTCTCTTACGATGTAGGTAAAACAAGAATATCCACACAAGCACCACCAACCATATATACCATGTGTTTTGCATATATCTGTCCTTTTCTTGTTTATTTCACCAAACTGGGATTTATTTTTTACTTGTGGTTATGCGAAGTAACAAGCATCCCATCAAAAATCCAATGAGAGTCCCACAAGTATTCAT